>NZ_JBIRQR010000003.1:0-1096073 GCF_044333295.1 Streptomyces sp. NPDC021019 | reverse complement strand
GCGCGCGGTCTGCTCCGCAGACACAACGCGCCGCCGCTACGCGGCGGAAAGAGACGCAGCGCTCCGCGCTGCTGGCCGGCCACTCCGTGGCCGGCGTGGCCAACTCCGTTGGCCACGGCTCGAATCGCTCCGCGATTCGGCCTAACGGAATCCGCTCCGCGGATTCCTTAAAACGCAGCTGCGACCGAGGGCTGGCGGCCCGTCACCTTGCTCGGCGGGCCCGAGGTAGGAGCCTCCCTCGGGCGACCTGGGCTGTGGCGGGTCGTAGCGTTGGGCATTCCCTCAAGGCGCAGTAAAAGGTTCACCCTCTGGGTCTCATCAGAGTCGAGTTGGCGTTGTTCCTCTGTTCTTTGGATGCAGAAAAACCTAACTGACTTCCGAGGGATCAGGGCACTCCTCCTCGGTCGTGCCGGACGATGCGGTCCAGTTCTCGCGAAGGATCTCTTGAGTCAACTTGCTTTGTCCTTCGATTAGTTGCTTGTTCCTATGTTTGGTGCGCGTCTTGGACAACCACGGTCCGATCATGACGCGCTCGCCGTCCGCCTCGATCCACTCCCGGGCGCCGGGCGGTCGGCCGTGCCGCTCAACGAAGGCCCGGAGCAGCGTGGTGTGCTGCTCGAAGGAACGGCGGCGCCGTGGGCCGATGGACGGGATGGCGATCTTGGGGGCGGGGAGCTGGATCTGGTCAGGGGTCAGGCCGAGGTGGGCGAGGAGATCGCGTTGGCCGGGGTCGAGCTGGGTCCACGTAGTGAACTGGCGGTGTAGCCAGGATCCGGCTTTCACTCCGCCGACCATCGTGTCGCGGCGCAGGGTGGCTGGGTGGTTGCCGGCTTCGATGTGGTGGTGCACGAGGTGATATTTACGGTGCCAGTCCGGGCCGTAGGGAAGCGTCCAGGTGGGGTCGAGGGCGGTGAGTTGGGCTTCGCGATCGGGGTTGAGGAGTTCTTTGCGGGCGAGGCCGCGGCAGTTGACTAGGAATTGGCCGCCGGGGGGCGGTGGCGGGGATGGCGAGGTGGCCGTGTTCTTCGTGGAAGGCTTCGAGGGTGGACAGGTTGGCTTGCCAGGCGGCTTCGTTGTCGTCCCAGACCATGCCGAGGTCTTCGAGCTCGGAGATCCAGTCGGAGTCGAGAGCGCCTTGCTGGTAAGCGGTGCGTTGCCCGGTGATAAAGGCGCCGAGGCGGTAGCCGTAGGCGTCTTCGAAGCCGGCGGAGACGCGTAGGTGATGGTGTTCTTCGTGGTAGCGGGTGGCGGCGGCCAGTCCGGCGCGGCGGGGTTGGGAGAGGGCTGTGCCGGTGGCGGGCCAGGCGATGAGGTCCATCGTGCGGGCGATGTGTTCGGGGTCGAGGGTGAAGTCGAAGCGGAAGCGGCGCGCGAGGAGTCGGTGGGTGTCGCGGTCCAGGCGGTGCTTGGTGTTGTTTCTGGGGGCGCGGGCGGCGATGGTCTGGTCGTGGCGGCGTAGGGCTGCGGTGACGAGCCACAGCGCCTCGTAGGGGGTGCCCAAGAGGTCGGTCGGGTCAGCGCCGGGCGGGATGTGGGCGGGGATGATCAGGCTGGCGGTCTTGCGGTCGACAGTCGGGGGCTTGCGCAGGGCGCGGCCGAGGGACTGGACGATGCGGCGCACGCTGGCGGTGCGGTCGGCGAAGGCGACGGCGTCCACGGCCGGCAGGTCGATGCCCTCGCCCAGGACCTGGGCGTTGGTCAGGATGCTGTGGTTGGCGGCAATGAAGCGGCCCTGGATTTTCTGGCGCTGTTCGGGGGTGTGGGTGCCGTTGATCGATTGCACGATCAGGTCTGCGGCCCAGGCGGGGCGCTGCTTTTGAGGGAGGGTGCGCAGGGTGTGTGGGAGTTGGCGGGCGAAGTCAGCTGCGTCGGCGACCTGCTGGAAGTAGACGATGACATGGTGGAGGTCGTGGTCGTTCATGGCTTTGAGGACGGCTAGGTGCAGGGCTGTGGTCCGGCGGGCGTTGGGGCCGAAGCTGGTGTGCAGGCGTTTTCCGAAGATTTTGGGGTCGTCCATGGAGGCGATGAGTGAGGGGGCCTGCCACGTGGGCGCGGTTGCGGGGGTGCGCTTGGGTTGGGGGCGTTGGTCCGGGGTTTCGGTCAGGCGGGGGGCTTCCCATTCGTAGGGGGTGGCGGTCAGGTAGAGGCGGCGGTCGGCGGGGATGCGCTGGTTGTCGTGCAGGGTCGTCCAGTGTTTGTCCCAGCTGCCTGCGGTGCGGTGCGCCTCGTCCACGATCAGCAGAGCGAAGACGGGTGCGGGGAAGGAGGAGCGCTGGGTCTCCTCGATCCGCGGCAGGGAGTCCAGGGTGACGAACACGGTCGCCTTCTCGTGTCGACTAGGGCCTGTCCGGCGGATCACCGTTTGCTGCCCTGATGGGTGTTGTGCTGCCCGGCTGCTGTGGAAAGGATTGGGTAGTTGCTGTACTACTTGATCGGGAGTCCATTGTGAGTCTGACCGGCCAAATACTTCCGCTCGTGGGTGTTGCCCTGGGGGCTGTCACGTCGTTCCTGGTGAGCAGCGTGAACGAGCGTACGAGGTGGCGCAGGCAACAAGCCATACGATGGGACGAGCACCGTTTGACGGCCTATGCCGAGTACGCTCACGCCGTCAAAGAGCTCGCGGCTCGCTGTCAGATGATCGCTGCCGCCCGCGGGTTGGTGTCAGGGCCCATGCCATTGGAGCCAACACCCGAAGTGCTTTCGGAGCTAGCCCAGTTGGAGTCTCGCCGTTCTGCGCTGTCGGAAACGCTCGGGCTGCTTGGTGACACAGAGGCGAACACCGCCTCCAAGACTCTGGACCACTGCTTGTGGCGGTTGGAGTGCCTGGCTCGGGGCATCGCCACAGAAGTCGAACAGAACTGGGATCAGGCGTATCTGGAGTTCCGGGATGCGCGGAACCGCTATGTTGAACACGCTCGGGCGAGCCTCGGTGTGTCAGGGGCCGTTGCCCGAGACGTGGTCTGGCCAGCTGCGTGGCGTCCTGCGGCCGGGGCGTCGTCTTCACAATGACGCATGGAGAACGGGTGAGGTCTGAGGCCAGAGTCGAATTGCGGCGACTGTAACGGTGCTGTGGAAGACGTAGGCACGTTTGTCGTATCTCGTGGCCACGGCCCGGAAGTTCTTGAGCCGGTTGATCGTCCGCTCAACTTCGTTCCTGCGCTTATAGATCGCTTTATCGAAGCCTGCAGGTCGACCTCCTTGGCTGCCGCGGCGCTGGCGGTTGGCTCGTTGGTTCTTCGGCTCGGGGATGGTGTGCTTGATCTGGCGTCTGCGCAGGTGGTGGCGGTTTCGGCGGGAGCTGTACGCCTTATCGCCGCCCAAGTGGTCGGGGCGCGTGCGCGGGCGACCACCACCGGGTCGTTTAACCCGGATGCGTTCGAGGACGGGGATCAACTGCGGGCTGTCGGCCCATTGGCTGGGAGTAATCAGCAGGGCAAGCGGGCGGAGGCCTCCTTCCCCTGCAAGATGGATCTTGCAGGTCAGACCGCCCCGGGAACGACCGAGACCTTCGTCGGGGCGGTGTTGCCGAGGCGTTGATCTTCTTTTCGCGATCCGTGGCGCTCTGCGCGGCGCCCCGGCGGCGTGTTGGTGAGCCCGGCACGAGGTGGAGTCCACGCTCACCATGCTCCAGTCGACCCGCCCTTGGACGCCTGCATCAGCCTGGACAGCTTGGAGGATGCCGTCCCAAGTTCCGTCCGCTGACCAGCGGCGGTGGCGCTCATACACGGTCTTCCAGTTCCCGAACCGCTCCGGCAGATCCCGCCACGGAACACCCGTGCTGATCCGGAACAGAATGCCGTTGATCACCTTCCGATGATTTTTCCAACGCCCTCCCCGGTTCCCAGACCTCGGCAGATGCGGCGCGATTCGCGCCCACTCGTTGGTTGTCAGATCGCCCCGCCCCATGACCAGAACAATGATGCCAACGCGAGGCAGTCACATGATTTGTCGGACAGAACCTAAGCCAGTACGCCAGGAAGGCACCTGAACTTGTACTCACTGCTGCCGCCTTTGCGAGCAGGGGGTGCTTGTCCGCACGCAACGAGGAGATGGTCATCAGGGGCTCTGTGCGGCCATCCGCGCGGGCGGCCTGGGCCCACTGGCCGATGCGGCATCGAGCTCCTCGGCGGTGCGCAGGGCGATCAGAGTCTTGCCGGTGCCGCACGCGGAGACTGTGTGGCCGCGTGCACCCGGCTTCGTCAGCCCGCGTACTCCGCTGTCCACCGCCGCCTGTTGATCCGGTCGCAGCGCCCGGCGAGGTGTGTTGGGATGAGAGGCGGGGTGCGGGGGCGTGGGCTGGGGGCTGGGGCTTGGGAGCATGGCCACGGATCACCTCGGGCTTACGGCGGCATGGTCGTGCCCATGGTCCCGTACTCGGAGCTGGCTGTGTGGGGTACTTCAGGGTGGTGCCGGGCTGGGAAGGGATGGGTGTCGGTGGGGTGGTGGGGGGTGTGGTCTGTTCGGCGAGTTTGCGGTAGCCGGTTGTAGTGAGGGAGTGTCAGGCGCAGTGGAAGCTGCCGGCGGTAGTTGTGCCGAGGGCAGTGGTGGTAGTCAGTGGGGCTATGCGGCGAAGCCGACGTTGGTGCAGTACTCGTACGCTCCGTACTGGGATCCCAGGTCGGGGAGGATGTCGTCGGTCCAGGCTGCGTCCAGGCTGTGGTGGTCTCCGGCTGCCCAGGCGCCGATGATCCGGTCCCAGCGGCGCACGTTCATGTGCCGGTAGGGGACGTCGCGTTGCAGGGGGCGGGCGACGCCGGACTGGTTGAGGGGGTGGATTTCGACCCGGGTGCCGCCGTTCGCGTTGAGGCGCTTGAGCAGGTGCCGGGCCATGTTCTGTCGGCGCACGGTCCGGTAGGCGTCGTCGATCTTTTTCAGGTTTTTCTTCGAGGGGGTGCGCTTGCCTTGCAGCCATGCCTTGAGTGTGCGGTCGGTCACGGTCAGCCCGGCGTCCCTGGCGGTTTGACGGGCGTGGTCGGACCTCGTCAGGTATTTCAGGCGTGCCATCAGGCCGCGTTTCTCGGTGACGGGGGTGGCGATGCCGCCGGCGAGGTCGTCGAGTTTCCGCCCGACGAGTTCGCTTCCTTTGGTGCCGCTGGCGCCGAATTTTCCGAAGTCGTTGTTTCTCTCCGGCATCTACTGTTTCTCTCCCGGGGTGTCGGTGCCTGCGGTGTAGAGGTCTTTGACCTTGACCTCGGTAACCTTGCGGCCTTCGGGGAAGATACGGCGCCAGTGGCCGATGACGTGGAGTTCGTCGGTGCCCATCGCGCGGACGACGGTGAGTCCTTCGTCGTGGGCTTTGAGCGCCTTTGTCCAGAGGTTGGCGAAGGCCTGGGAGCGGATGATGTGCATCCAGTCCGGACGGTACAGCTCTCGGTTGTAGTTCGACTCCCCCATGGTGGAGACGAACTTCGCGTACATGGCTTTGACGTACTCCAGGGTGACCGCGTCGCGGTCGGCGATGGCGGTGTCGCGGGCGTCCTTGAGCGTGATGCGGAACTTCTCCAGCAGGTTCTCGGTCGCCCCCGAGGTGTAGGACTCGTGGACTTCCGGCGCATCGCAGAGCCCGTACTTCGGGCTGGACAGGCGCAGCAGGAGCCGCAGGGTGGGTTCGGTGACCCAGAGGGGTCCTGGTTCGTCGCGCTCGCCGATTGGGTTGGGCAGGTAGGCGTCGTGTTCCCAGGTGGGTGGGGTGATCAGGTGGACTCCGGCGCGGCGGCGGTCGTGCGGCATGCCGGTGGTGTGTTCGAGTTGCCCGAGCGGCAGGTGGGTCTTGAGGGCGGACAGGTAGGCGCCGTTGATGTCCAGTGCTGTCACCTCGTGAACGCCGGGGGGTAGTTCGGTGCGGGTCCATTTGGGGCGGGCTTCCCAGATTTGGTCGGTGCCCCGGGAGGTCTGTTTTTTCAGGATGTCGGGAATCCAGGGGTGGGCGATCACGTCGTATCGGGCGCCTTTGCGGGTTTCGTCCAGGAGGCGCATCGCGTCCGGGATGGCCTTCTTCAGCAGTGCTGTGGTGGCCGCTTCCACGTCGCCCTGGTGTTCGGCGAGGGCTCCCTCGACTGCTGCGTGGATCAAGCCCGCGGGGCCTGTCGGTTCTTGGAATGCGCGGTGGGCCGGGTTCTTGGCATGTGGTGGTTTGGAGGGTGGGGCAGGTTGGGTGGTGAGCGGGGCTGGCCGCGCCTCGGCTGTGCTGTCCTGGCATTCGGCTGGGTTCAGGTGTTGGGTGAAGCCCTGGACCCGTTGTCCGGCCGGATGTCCGCACAGCACACATGGTTCCGGTGCGGTGAGTATCTCGACTTCGTCTCGGCTGTCGGGGTCGGGGTCGGGGTCGGGGGAAGCGGGGTCGGTTGCGGCGGCAGCGTCTGCTGCTGCGGGTTCCGCTGTCGGCTCGGTCTGGGGCTTTGTGTCGGTGGTGAGTTTGGCGCTCAGTCCGTCCAGGAGGTAGGCGTACTTGACGCGCATCTCGCTGGTCGGGTTGCGGCCGGCTTCCCAGGCGCTGACTGTGGAGGGGCTCACTCCGAGGGCGCGGGCCACTTGCGCCTTGGACAGCTGAGCCTGTTCGCGCAGGGTGCGGCGGGCCTCGGGGTCCGGGAGGTCGGTCTGCGGGCCGACGGAGGCGAGGAGCGAGTCGATCGTGTCGAGGTCACGCATCGGGACGCTCCCTTCAGATGTAGGTGACGGGGTTGCGGGACAGGTGTGGGCTTTTGGTGGGGTGGCCGACGCGGTTGTCGCCGCGCAGCAGCTTTCCCTGGAGGGCGTAGCGGTTGCCGTGCTTGGAGATTCCGGTGATCTTCGCGATGGCGAGGACGATGCCTTGGGTGTTGATGATCTGCACCTCGTCCTGGGACAGGGCGCGGTCGGCGTTGAACTTCCAGATGCCGCGGCCGGCCTCCCATGCTTCGTCCTCGTTCATGCCGGGGCGCCATCCGGTGGTGGGTCGCCCGAGCATGTCGTCGGGGTCTGCCTCACGTTCGGGGCCGATCTGAATCTGTAGCACCTGGCCACCTTCCAGCCCGCTGTACTCTGCAACTTGTTGCTAAGTTAGCATCGAGAATGTGACTTCGCAACAAGTTCAGAAGTAGGCGTCTTTGGTGGCCTCGGCATGGTTTCACCTTCCGGCCCTCGATACGAAGGAGCCGCGCTCCCTGGTCAGGGCGTGGCCACGGGCACCTCTGAGCTCAGCCAGTCCGGCTCGGCCTCCGCCCAGCCCGGCTTGTCGCTGTGGATGCGGCCTTCTCGACCAACATGAACGAGCACGCACACGGGACAGACTCAGCCGGTGCGGACCGTCGATACCGGAGGCGTCTGCACTCGTCCCCTCTCGTGCCACAGCCCGTCACGCGAGAGGGTGTCCAGTAGCCGTTCACGGGCGTACACCCAAGTCAGCTCAGGGAACGCGTAGTGGGCCGAATCGTTCTCCCACCGGACGATGTCGATCAAGTGGCTGTCGACGAGGCTCTGGAGCAGGCGTTCCACGGTGCGGCTGTCGCTGCCGAGGAGTTCGACTACGGACTCGGCGGTGAACTCTTCCGGCGGGAGGATGCTCAGCAGGCGAAAGACGCTCCGCTCCACGCGGCCGAGTCTCTCGTAGCTGAAGTTGTACCGGGAGCGTACGTCGAGTTCTCCCAGGCGCAGGTGGTCCAGCAGCTTCTCGGAGCAGGCCAGTTGCAGGACCAGGCTTGCCAGGGTGAGTCCCGGGCTGCCGCTGAGGCGGCCGCCGATGCACCGTACCGCCAGGGGGAGACCACCGACGGTCGCCACCAGTCGGCCGGCGGCACGGCTCTCCCGCTTGACCCGGGCGGTCCCGATGATGCGGGAGAGCAGCTCGCTGCCCTCCGCCGTGTCCATGGCATCGAGGTTGATGTTCCAGGCGCCGCCCAGGCCGTGCAGCCGTCGGCGGCTGGTGATGACGACGGCGCAATGCGGGTCACCGGGGAGCAGCGGTCGGATGTCGGCCAGTGATGAGGCGTCGTCCAGCAGGATCAGCAGCCGTCTGCCGACTGTGGTGGACCGGAACAGTTTGGAGCGTTCCTCCGGGTCGGTGGGTATCTCGGTTTCCGCGACTCCCAGGGCCCGCAGGAATCCGTGGAGCACTTCCGAGGGGTCCCGGCCCGTGCCCATGGAGTCGCAGAGGTCCGCGTAGAGTTGTCCGTCCTCGAAGAACGGCCGGACGGTGTGGGAGATGTGGACCGCGAGTGCGGTCTTTCCCACTCCCGGCATGCCGCTGATGACCGCGACGGCGGTGGCTGTGCGAGGGGTGGCGCACTGCTCGTCGCAGGCCAGGACTGCCGGAGCCTGGCTGACGAGGGATTCGCGTCCGGTGAAATCGGTGAGGTCCGCGGGGAGTTGTGCGGGAACGGGTTTGCTCGGGGCAGTGGGCCGGGGCGCGGCGGTCGCAGTCGTTTCTCCGGGCGTGGAATGTGTGGTGGTGGGCCGGGGGGGCTTGGTCAGGGCGGGTTGTCGGCGTTGCTCGTAGGGCGCTCCCACTGTGGCTTCCGACAGCAGCGCCTGGTGGAGTGCTCGGAGCTCCTGTCCCGGTTCGAGGCCTAGGTTGTCGATCATGCTGCGTCGCAGCACCTGGTAGACCTCCAGCGCCTCGTGGCGCCGTCCGGAGCGGTGGAGTGCAATCATCAGTGCGGCGTGCACGTTTTCGTGCAGGGGGCGGCTGAGTACGAGCGACTTCAGTTCGCTGATCAGTTCCTGGTGGCGTCCCAGTTGGAGGTCGGCTTCGATCCGGAGGTCCAGGGTGCGTTCCCGGAGCTCCTCCAGTCGTGTCACGTATGAGGACAGCAGGCCTCCTGGCACGACGTCGACCAGTGCGGAGCCCCGCCAGAGCGACAGAGATCGTTGAAGTACCTCGGCGGCGCCCGCCGGGTCCCCCTTCTTGAGCAGCGTTTTACCCTCTTCGGCTTCCACTTCGAATCGGTGGAGGTCGGTGGAGGCGTCGGGAATGGCCAGGGTGTATCCCCCGGGCCTGGTTAAGAGAATTTCATCTGAATCGCGTGCCGTGAGGATTTTCCGGATCTTGTAGATGTACGTCTGAAGTGTAGTCATCGCACTTGCGGGAGGGGCGCTCTCCCAGAGTTCGTCGATTAGCTCCGAGGTCTGCACCAGGGTGTTTCTCCGCATGAGCAGAAGGGCAATCACCTGACGTGGCTTGGGAGCGGTAGGCACAACGTTGCGCTGGCCATCGAGTATTTCTAATGGCCCGAGAATCCGGAAGTCCATCTCGCGTCCCCCGTCAGTGACGTTGCACATTTGCAAGAGATTCCCTCTCCTTCGTCGCCAGGCTAGCCCTTCCACTACAGGAGGACAAGGTTCACTCGCTCCGTGCGGTGCGTTCTTCGCCCCTGGGAGTCCGGGTCTATTCGGGCATGATCCGGGAGCCCGGAGACGGGCGGGCCGGGGTGTATAAGATCATTCGCTCGGCCACGGTCAACAATCTTGGACATGCGCGCCGGAAACGGAACGAGGGCGTCCGGAGGGTATTCGCCCGGGGCGGGGCCGAAACGGTATCGGCTACGCTTCAATTTTTGATTGAAGCGTCAAGGATATCTTTCGCTTGCATTCAGCGGAAATAGCTGCCGGGGAACACGGCGGCCGGAACTCACGGCCGGGCGGGTGCGCAGGCGGCGTCGGGTGCTGTGCGGGCGGAGGGTTCTTCGCGGGTGCGTGTCCGGGCCGGATCGCTTCCTGCGGGCGGGGTCCGGTGGCGCATGTGCCTCGTCCGGCGGATGACATCGCCGATGGCCGGCCCGTCCCGGCCGCCACCGCGGAGCCGGCTCCCGAAGGGCGGCAGGACGCCAGCGATGTCAGCAACGGAGCGCCGGCGTTCCTGCCCGGACTCTCCACGGTCCCGGCTCGACGTGGCGAGAATCGCACGCTCCGCGCGGCTGTACCGGGCAGACCAGCTGTGCCGTCCCATCGCTTCACGCTCCGCTGTCATACGACGGCGACTGCGTCCGGCGGGACACCATCGCACGGGGGCCGTCATGCACGTAACCATCGGAGCTCGTCCTCGAGGAATCATCGAACCCGGCTCCAGGCTCCATCCGGACGCACGCATTCCGCCGGGCGGGTCCCAGGTCTTCCCCAGCGTGCGTGCGCGACGGCGGCCGGAACCGCCGTGGAAAGGACCGGTGGCCTCGCCGCTCCTGAAGAGGTCCAGGGAGACTCGAGGCCCTTGCTGGCTGCCCGCACTGTACTGAACCGGGCACGCGGCCGGCGGCCCGCCTCCACCGGAACGCACGAGGTCACCGGTACGTCCGCCCTTTCCGGCAACCGCCGGCGCGGAAGAGTGCCGAGTACCCGGCCCGGCCCCCGTTGTCCTTCCCGGCGCAAAGGAACCCTGGTGTACCGATTCGCCCCGCCTCCCCCGCCCGCTTCCCGTACGCTCCCGGCCCGGCTCGTGAGGTCGGCCCTCACCGAGGAGAGCAGGGTTCATCAGCCGGCCTCCTTCAGCACGTGGTTCGCCGCCGCCCGCGAGCGGTCCGGCCTCCAGGTCGGCCGTGTGGAGCTCGACGGTCTGCGGGACTGGGACCGGGACCCGCGCACGGGCACGCTGCGGCATCGCAGCGGCGGCTTCTTCGCCGTCGGCGGACTGGACGTCAGATTCCCCTCCGGTCCGGTGCCCCACTGGCAGCAGCCGATCATCCACCAACCGGAGGCCGGCATTCTCGGTCTGCTGGCCCGGGAGTTCGGCGGGGTCCTGCACTTCCTCATGCAGGCCAAGGCCGAACCGGGGAACCGGAACCACCTCCAGCTCTCCCCCACGGTGCAGGCCACCCGCAGCAACTACCTGCGGCTGCACAAGGGGCGCGCGGTCCCCTATCTGAGGTACTTCCAGGAGAGGTCCCGCCACCATGTCCTGGCCGATGTCCTCCAGTCGGAACAGGGCGCCTGGTTCTTCCGCAAGCGGAACCGGAACATTGTCCTCGAGGTCACCGAGGACATCGTCGCCGGGGAGGACTTCCGCTGGATGACGCTCGGCCAGATATACCGGCAGCTGGAAGCCGAGGACATCGTCAACATGGACACACGCACGACACTGTCCTGCCTCCCCCTGGCCGGGGCCGGCGGTGTGCCGGAGTCCGGCGACGGCTTCCCCTACGCCCTCGTCCGCTCGTGCGCCGGGAACCCGGGCGCTGCGCACAGCATGGACGAGCTCCTGAGCTGGATCACCGAGCACCGCGCCCAGGACCACCTCACCACGGGCCCGGTCCCGCTGGGCGACATGAGCGACTGGCGCAGTTCGCCGGAGCGGATCTCCCACGCCAGCGGCCGCTTCTTCTCCGTGATCGGGGTGAACGTCTCGGCCGGCACGCGCGAGGTCGGCGGCTGGTCCCAGCCCATGATCGAGCCGCACGGGACCGGCCTGATCGCCGTGCTGGTGAAGGAGATCGACGGCGTCCTGCACGCCCTGATGCGTGCCAGTGTGGAGCCCGGCTACGTGGCCGGGGTCGAGCTCTCCCCCACTGTCCAGTGCGTCCCGGAGAGCTACGAGGTGCTGCCCGGCGCGGCCCGGCCCCGCTTCCTCGACGAGGTGCTGTCGGCCCGGCCGGAACAGATCAGGTTCAGCTGCCTGCTGTCCGAGGAGGGCGGCCGTTTCCACCACGCCCTGAACCGCTACCTCGTCGTCGAGGCCGACGGCGACGCCGGGTTCCTGGAGGACCCCGACCACCGCTGGCTGACGTTGCACCAGATCAGCACGCTTCTCCGGCACAGCCACTACCTCAACGTCCAGGCCCGCAGCCTGGTCGCCTGCCTGCACAGCCTGCTGGCCCCGCTGTCCCGCTGAGCCGGTGGCGGCCGGGCACGGCAGGGGTGCGGCGGCCCACCGGATCTCCCGGTGGGCGGCCGCACCCGTCGCGCGCGGTGGGGTCAGACGGACCGCAGGGCGCGGTCGATCGCCAGGCACTCGGCGTAGTCGGGCAGCAGGCCGTCCGACGCCGCCTTCTCCAGGGTGGGTGCCGCAAGGTCGCGCCCGGACAGGATCGGCTCGATGTCACCGGGAATGGGCAGGGCCAGTTCCGGATCGAGAATCGACAGCGCCAGCTCGTTCTCCGGCACGTACTCCCCGGAGAGCAGATAGGAAACGACGGTGTCGTCCTCGAGCGCGACGAATCCATGGGCCACTCCGACCGGGAAATACACGGCGCGAAAATCCTCTGTGTCCAGGAGCACGGCATCCGAGCGGCCGAAGGTCGGCGACCCGACACGGATATCCACCGCGATGTCGAGCGTCCTCCCGCGCGCACAGTACACATACTTGGCACAGCCCGGTGGTGTCCGGGTGTAGTGCAGGCCGCGGACCACACCCTGCTGTGACCTGCTGTGATTGGTCTGGGCAACGCGGAAGAGCGAATGTCCGGTGGTGCCCGAGAACGCCGACTCCTGGTAGGGCGACAGGAAGATGCCACGCTCGTCGTCGAACACCTGCGGGGTGAATTCGATTGCGCCCTCGACGGACAGTTCCCGCGACTGCATGGTGGAAGTCATGACGGACTCCGATTCAAAGCCGTATTTTTCGGTCTGGGTTCCGTGTGCACCTGGTCCCGTGTCCGGCATGCCAGGATTCGGTGTTCTCCACCGGCCCGTGGGCTGCTGCCGATGATGGTCCCGGCGTCTCGCGCGCGCCTCAACGACTGCTGGACAGCGTGGGCACTGTGCCGGAGTCCGGCATGCCGACGTACTCGCGCAGATGCTGGGCGGTGAGGGTCTCGCCCCGGGAGACGAGTCCGGCCGGAGTGCCGGTGAACACGATCCGGCCGCCGTCGTGGCCCGCGCCCGGCCCGAGGTCGATGATCCAGTCGGCGTGGGCCATCACGGCCTGATGATGCTCGATGACGATCACCGTGTTGCCGGTGTTCACGAGCCGGTCGAGCAGGCTCAGCAGCTGGTCCACGTCGGCGAGGTGCAGTCCGCTCGTCGGCTCGTCCAGGACGTAGACGGCGGTCTTCTCAGCCATGTGGATGGCCAGCTTCAGGCGCTGGCGCTCACCGCCGGACAGTGTGGTGAGGGGCTGGCCCAGGCCCATGTATCCGAGGCCGACGTCGGCGAGCCGGTCCAGGACGGTCCGGGCGCGGCCCGTGGTGAAAAAGCCGCGAGCCTCGTTCACCGTCAGGGCGAGGACCTCGCTGATGTCCTTGCCCCGCAGCGTGTAGGTCAGCACCTTGGGGATGAACCGCCTGCCCTCGCACTCCTCGCACAGCGTGGCGACCCCCGCCATCATGGCGAGGTCGGTGTAGACCAGCCCGATGCCCCGGCAGTTGCGGCAGGCTCCTTCGGAATTCGGGCTGAACAGGGCCGGTTTGACACCGTTGGCCTTGGCGAAGGCGGCACGGATCGGGTCGAGCAGACCGGTGTACGTGGCCGCGTTGCTGCGCCGGGACCCGCGGATCGCGGACTGGTCGACCACGATCACACCGTCCCGGCCGGACAGCGAGCCGTGGATCAGTGAGCTCTTGCCCGACCCGGCGACGCCGGTGACGACGGTCAGCACGCCCAGGGGCACATCGACGCTGACGTCCTTGAGGTTGTGCAGCGTGGCGCCGGTGATGGGGAGGTGCCCGGCGGGCTGCCGCACCTGTTCCTTCGTCCGCACGCGGTGGTCCAGGCACCTCCCGGTCAGTGTGCCGGAGCGGCGGAGCCCGGGGACGTCGCCGGTGAAGCAGACCTGGCCGCCGGACGGCCCCGCGCCCGGGCCCAGATCGACCACGTGGTCGGCGATCCGGATCGTCTCCGGCTTGTGTTCCACGACGAGGACGGTGTTGCCCTTGTCGCGCAGCCGGAGCAGGACGGAGTTCATGCGCTGGATGTCGTGCGGGTGCAGTCCGACGGTGGGCTCGTCGAAGACGTAGGTGACGTCGGTGAGACTCGATCCGAGGTGCCGCACCATCCTGACCCGCTGGGCCTCTCCGCCGGACAGAGTGCCCGATTCCCGGTCCAGGCTCAGATAGCCGAGGCCGATCTCCACCAGGGAGTCGAGCAGTTCGCCCAGGCTCGCCATCAGCGGTGCCACCGAAGGGGCGCCGACGCCCCGGACGAACTGGGCCAGTTCGCTGATCTGCAGGGCGCAGCACTCGGCGATGTTGAGCCCGTTGATCCGGCAGGACAGTGCGGCGGGGTTGAGCCTGCCGCCGCCGCAGGCCTCGCAGCGGGCGAAGGTCACCGCCCGGTCCACGAAGGCCCGGATGTGGGGCTGCATGGCTTCGCGGTCCTTGGCCAGGTAGAGGCGGCGCACCTTGACCATGAGTCCCTCGTAGGTGGTGCCGGTGCCGCCGTGCAGGAGCTTGACCTTGGTGGCGGTCCTGTGGAGCAGGTCGTCCCGCTCGGCGGGGCTGTAGTCCTTGACCTTGACGTCGGGGTCGAAGAAGCCGGAGTGCGCGATCGACTTCCAGTACCAGGAGCCGACGTTGAAGTTGGGCACGGTGATCGCGCCCTCGTTGAGGGAGAGTCCGGTGTCCAGCAGTTCACCGGCGTCGAGCGTGGAGACCCGGCCGATGCCCTGGCAGTCGGTGCACATGCCTTCGGGGCCGTTGAAGCTGAACGCTCCGGAGGTGCCGATGTGCGGGGTTCCTAACCGGCTGAACACGATGCGCAGCATGGTGTGCGCGTCGGTGGCGGTGCCGACGGTGGAGCGGGAGTTGGCGCCCATCCGTTCCTGGTCGAGGACGATCGCCGCGCTCAGATTGCGCAGGGCGTCGACGTCGGGCCGGCCGAAGTTCGGCATGAACGACTGTATGAACGCCGTGTAGGTCTCGTTGATCAGGCGGCGGGATTCCGCGGCGATGGTGCCGAAGACCAGCGATGACTTTCCGGAGCCGGAAACGCCGGTGAAGACGGTGAGGCGGCGCTTGGGGATGTCGAGGGAAACATCTGTCAGGTTGTTCTCCCTCGCGCCCCGAACCTTGATCACATCATGGCTGTCAGCCTCTGGCCGCCAGGTCTTGGCCTGGTCTGAGGAGGTCATCGAATCACCCTATTTTACCGCTCAGGGCGTGTAAACACGGTGGGAAATCAGCCCGGTCGGCGTGGAAGCCCCGTGGGCGGACAAACCTGGATGGATCGTGTCGGTATCCGGTTTCATCCAGTCGGGCTCCATCTGCTTTCGAGTGCTTTCGAAGGACGCCGTCGGACGATGGCGGGCCGGACCCACCGGTTTCCGTCACCGTCGCGGCGACGGGCACGCATCCGTCTCGTCATCCTTTCGCAGTCCGCCGGATTTCCTGGGAGCGCACGTGGACAAGACAACGTACAAGGCCCATGTCACAGCGGCCTTCGACCGGGCCGCGGGGTCCTACGACCGGCTGGGCGTCACCTTCTTCACGCCCATGGGGCGGCGCCTGGTCGAACGAGCGGACCCGCGACCCGGGGACCGCGTGCTGGACGTGGGCTGTGGCCGGGGGGCGTGCCTGTTCCACGCCGCGTCGCTGGTCGGCGGCTCCGGCCATGTTCTCGGTATCGACATCGCACCGGCCATGGTCGAGGCGGCGCGCAGGGAGGCAGCGGCCGACGGGGTCGGCAATGTCGAACTGCGTGTGATGGACGGGGAGTTTCCCGACCTGCCGGCCGGCTCCTTCGATGTCGTCATCGGCAGCTACAGCCTCATCTTCTTCCCGGACGCGCAGGCCGCCCTGCCGCGCTATGCCGGTCTGCTCGCCGACGGCGGGCGCATCGCCTTCACCAGCCCGGTGTTCGACGATGACACCTTCCCCTTTCTCCCTCCGGTCTTCACCGAGCTCATCCCGCGGTCGCTGCTGGAGAATCTGCCTGCGCAGTGGCGTCCGGAGGAACTCCAGCGCCGCTTCAACAGCTGGCTGGCCAAGGAGGCGGACCTGCGCCGGGCCCTGGAGTTGGCGGGGTTCCGGGATGTGGAGATCGCCGACGAACCGGTCGGCCTCGTGGCGCCGTCCGGCGAGGCGTGGGTGAACTGGTCCCACACCCAGGGGATGCGCCTGCTGTGGGAGCACCTGCCCGACGGCGACCGGGAGCGGCTGCGGGTCCGGCTCACCGAGGCACTGGACGACATGCGCGAGGACGGCGGGCCGTTGTCGATCGAGACGCCGGTGCGCTATGTCACCGCGGGCGTGGCCCGTTGACCTCCCGTGCGCGGACCGCGTACGCCGGTGCGGCGCCGTGCGCGGTTCCGTCCGCAGAGGGGTGCGGCCCGCCCGGTCTCCCCTGTCCGTATCCGGCGAAGGGCCGTCCGTCATGAGGTTGCTGATCACCGGTGGCGCCGGTTTCATCGGGTCCCACTATGTGCGGAGCCTGCTCACCGGCCGCTATCGCGGTTACGAGGACGCGCGGGTGACCGTACTGGACAAGCTCACCTACGCGGGCACGCTCACCAATCTGCCGCTCACCGATCCGAGGCTGACGTTCGTGCGGGGCGACATCTGTGATCGTGGGCTGCTGATGGACCTGTTGCCGGGTCATGACGCCGTGGTCCACTTCGCGGCAGAGTCCCATGTGGACCGGTCCATCGCCGGTTCCGCCGCCTTCGTCAGCACCAATGTCACGGGCACCCACACCCTGCTGGAGTGCTGTGTCGGCACCGGGGTGAGCCGGTTCGTGCACATCTCGACGGACGAGGTGTACGGGTCTGCCGAGGAGGGGGCGTTCTCGGAGCAGTCCCCGCTGGAGCCCAGCTCTCCCTACGCGGCCTCCAAGGCGGCGAGTGATCTGCTGGTCCGGTCCTTCCACCGGACCCATGGCCTGTGGACCTCGGTCACCCGCTGTGCCAACAACTACGGGCCTCACCAGTTCCCCGAGAAGGTCATTCCGCTCTTCGTCACCCGTCTGCTGGAGGGCAGGAACGTCCCGCTGTACGGCGATGGGCTGCACGTACGGGAGTGGCTGCACGTCGACGACCACTGCCGGGCGGTCCAGCTGGTGCTGGAGTCCGGCAGGGCGGGTGTCACGTACAACATCGCCGGCGGGAGGGAGCTGACCAACCGGGATCTGACCCGGATGGTGCTGGCGGAGTTGGGCGCCGGCTGGGACCGGGTGGACCGCGTCGCCGACCGCAAGGGCCACGACCGCCGGTACGCCCTGGACGCCGGTCGGATCAGGGAGGAGTTCGGCTTCGAGCCGCGGATCCTGTTCGAGCGGGGGTTCGCCGAGACCGTCCAGTGGTACCGCGACAACCGTGCCTGGTGGCAGCCTCTCGTCCGTCGTACGGCCGGTCCGGCATCGGCACAACCGGGGCCGCGGCTCGGATGAGCCGCGGCGCCGTACGGGGGGTCAGTTCGGCGGTCGCCGGGAGGTGTCCGCTGTGCTGCCGTGCTCCTTTGGGGGCGCTCCGGGGTGTTTTCCGGCACGACGGGTCGCCTTGTGCAGCAGCGCTTCTGCGGGCCCGGCTCTGTCTTTCCGGCGCAGTAGTTCGGCGAGCAGCACGCCCCCGCACCAGGTGCCGAGGGCGATGAGCGCCGAGGCGAAGACGCCGATGCGGTCGCCGAGCCCGAAGGCGTACGGGGCGAACAGCACCAGCCAGACGGCCGACTGCCACACGTAGCAGCTCAAGGACCGCCTGCCGGACGCGGCGACCGCCCTCACGAGGGCGCTCCGTCGGCTTTGGAGGCGCAGCGCGAGCAGGGCGACCGCCGCGGCGAGGCCGCAGCCGCCGGCGTACCCCGTGAGGACGTGCAGCACGCTGAGCCAGAGGGTCACGTCCGAGGGGGCGGTGGGCCACGTTCCGGAGGTGATCATCGCCAGAGGGAGTCCACCGAGGATGCTGAGTGCGGTGCCGGTCAGCGCGGTCCGCCGCAGCAGGGCCCAGTGGCGGGCCGGCTCCTCCAGGATGCGCCGGCGGGCCATGCGGGCGCCGATGAGGAACGGGCCGAGCGATACCAGGGCGAACAGTGGTGTGGTGACCGCCCAGGTGCCGACCCGGTACGCGGCGTCGGTGGCCGGGTCGGCGGCCAGGAACATCGCCGCCGTGGGGTCGCTCGCGTCGCCGGAGGCATGCGCGGCCAGGGTGGTGCCGTACAGCACCGCCCCCATGAGGGTCCCGGCGCCCGCCACTGTGTACAGGGTGCGGTCACGGACGCCGGTCAGGCCGACCGCGAGCAGTCCGAGCAGTCCGTAGGCGCCCAGGACGTCTCCGGCGAACAGCAGCAGGGCGTGGACGGACCCGAACAGCAGGAGCCATCGGGCGCGCCTGCGCAGTACGGTGCGGGCCCCGGGCGTCTTTTGCCCTTTCTCTGTTTCACTGGCGAGGGTCCGGCCTGTGCCGTAGCCGAACAGCAGGGCGAACATGGGGAAGCTGCGGCTGTCGGCGAGGACGGTGAGCAGTCCTGCCGTCAAGGCGTCCGCCGGGGAGCCGGCGACCGGGGGGTAGCCCCGGATCACCGCGGCGCTGCCGCTCACGAACATGTGGGCGTGCACCAGGGCGACGATCAGCAGCATGAGGCCCCGGGCGAGGTCAGGGGCGAGGGAACGACGTCGCGGGGCGTCGGGGCCGGACGGGCGCGAGGCGTCGTCGCTCATCGTCCTTCCTTCTCGGTTGGTCAGTCCCGCTCCGCGAGCACCAGGTGGACGCTTCCGCCGACATAGACGCCCCACTGGGAGACGGCGGCCCGGAAGCCGAGGCCGGTCAGTGTGGAGACGATGCGGCCGAGCCTGCCGTCGATGTCGTGGACTTCGAGCAGAACTCGTCGGATGCGGGGCCAGCAGCTGGGGTCGATGCCGTGGAGGACGTCGAGTTCGCCGCGTTCCACATCGACCTTGAGCAGGCCCACGCGGTCCACGCCGTGCTCTGCCATGACGGCGGTCAGCGTGGTCACCTCGACCGGGATCCGCTGGGTCACGTCGAAGGTCCGCCGCACGACCTCGCGGGTCTGTATGTCCGCGCCGATGTTGTCGAGGTGTGCTTCGAGGTTGCGGGTGTCGTCCTCGGCGTCGGCGTACAGGGTCGACGCCGAGGCCACGTAGGGGCGGTAGATCAGTTCGGACTTTCCGGGCGCGGCTCCGAGCGCCTGCCGGTACGCGGTCGCCTCCGGCAGGTGGCGGGCGAGGTTCTCGTCGAGGCAGGTGTAGGCCTTGGGGGCGGGTTCGAAGGCCATCAGGCGGCTTTGGGGGGCGAGTTGGGCGAAGAGCAGGGACGCCAGCCCGATGTGCGCGCCGACGTCGATGATGGTTTCGCCGGCGGCGATGCCCTCTGCGGCTCTGCGGTAGGGGGCGGCGCTGCTGATCTCCTCCCAGAGGGTGTGTGCTTCCGCCTCCTGCACCGCCGAGACCGTGCGGCCGTCGGGCAGTTCGCATCGGGCGGCGGGGAGGTCGGTGGGCAGTTCGTCTGGGAGGTCCCACGGATTCGGCATGCCGACGACGCTCGCGCACCGGTCTCGAGGAGCGCACGAAGGGCACTGGTTCACCGTGGCCGGGCCGGTGCGCCGGGTCGTGCGCCGGGCCGGTGCTCCCTGGTCATCCTCTCGAGGACGGGTACCACGTCGTTGGGTGTCGGCATGGCGCGGATCTCCTTGCCGAGGTCCCTGGCCCGCTCGGTGTAGGAGGGCTCGTCGAGCAGTCGGAGGATCTTCTCGCGCAGCGTCCGGGCGGTCAGGCCGCGGGCGGAGACGGCCAGGGTGGTGCCCGACTTCTCGTACTCCTCCCCCATGTCCTCGCTCACCCATTCGTAGCCGACGATGACGACCTGGGGTACGCCGTGCAGGTCCGCGGTGGCCTTCGTCTGGTAGCCGGCGTGGTGGACGATCACCGAGCACGAGGGGGCCAGTTCGTTGAGCGGGACGAAGTCGGTGGTGCGGATGTTGTCCGGCAGCCGGGGCAGGGCGTCGCGCTGTGCCGGATCGAGGGCGGCGATGATCTCGACGTCCAGTCCGGCCAGGCTCTGGAAGAGGGCGGTGAGGGTGTCGCCCAGCTGGAACCGCTGGGACTCCTCGCTGGTGATGGATGTGCCGAGGGTGATGCAGACCCGTCGGCGCTTGGCCGGTTCGTAGAGCCACTTCGGTACCACACAGCGTCCGTTGTACGGAACGTAGCGCATCGGCACGGTGGGCAGGTCGAGTTCCTGGCGCAGGCTGCCGGGCCGGGTGTCGATGGTCCATTGGCCCGTCAGCATGGTTTCGTCGAACCGCCGGTCGCTGCCGAGGCGTTCGAGCGTCCAGTCGATCCATTCGGCCGTGGGGTCCTCGCGCAGGGGTTGGGGTTGCTGGTCGCGGTGGCGTGCGAAGTGTCCGCGGGTGACCATCTGGAGGGCCAGTTCGGGGCCGGAGACCAGGCGGGCGTGGGCCGCGCCGACCGCGGCGGCGACGACTGCCCCGGCGATCGAGAAGCTCTCCCAGATGACGAGGTCCGGCTGCCAGCTGCGGGCGACTTCCACGAGTTGGTCGATCTGCGCGTCGTTGTTGAGCGGCTGGTAGAGGGCGGGAACCACCATGTTCTCGTAGGCGAGGTGGTCCTCCCAGGTCGCTTTGGAGGGGTCCTGTTTGCTGGTGCCGATCTCGTTGAAGAGGGAGATCGCGTCTTTCTGGAAGTCGTCGAGCTGTTCCCAAAGGGTCGGGGACTCGATCGGCACGGCGGTGAGGCCCGTGTGGGTGACGGTGTCGACCAGTTGTCCGTTGCAGGCCGCCTGCACCTCATGACCCGCGGTGCGCAGGGCCCAGGCCAGCGGGACCATCTGGTGGAAGTGGTTGCCCTCGATCGAGGTGAACAGGACGCGCATCGCCGGATTCCTTGTCTGTCGGTACCGGTCAGCCGGTGGTCAGGGGGCAGCTGAGCAGGTGCCTGGTCACCGGCGAGCGGCGGCTGCGCAGGGGTGGGCCGGCCCGGTGTGGCTGCGGGCCGGCGGCCACCAGGGCGCGGACGGTGGCTTCGGCCAGGGTTCGGGCGAACGGCAGGGTCACCCGGTGGTAGAGGGCTGGGACGAGCGTGTCGGCCGGGCGGCCGGGGTCGAACCGGCCGGGGTCGGCGAAGCTTTGGGGATCGCGGTTCGCGGCCCCGACGAGCACCACCACCTGCTCGCCCGCCGGGACATGCTGTCCGGCGAACTCGATGTCGGCGCGGGTGACCGCCGGATGCAGCTGTATCGGGGAGTCGTGGCGCAGGGTCTCGGTCACGACGAGGGCCGCGTACCCGGGGTCGTCGGCCACCCGTTTCCACTGCCCGGGGTGGTCCACCACCGCCAGGACGGCGCTGGTTGTGAGCCGCGCCGCGGTGCGTACCCCGGCGGTGGCCAGCAGCAGTGCCAGCCGGCCGGTGTCCGGGTCGTGGTCCGGCGCCGCGAGGAGTGTCCGTAGTCGGCCGGTGGCGGTCACGGCACGCCGGGTGGCCTCCAGTCGCTGGGGGCACAGCAGGCCGTCGAGGAGGATGCCTGTGGCGGCGCAGGCATCGGCGAGTTCCGGGTGGTGCGGGGCGGGGAGTTCGAAGGTCTTGGCCAGCAGGTCCACGGGAACGCGTTCGGCGAGGTCGGTGACGAGATCGAAGTTCCCGGTCAGGCCGCCGACCGCGCGCTCGCACACCGCGGTGGCCGTGGAGGGGGTGAAGGCGGTCGCCGCCGCTTCGCGCAGCCGCTCGTAGTGTGCGGCGTCGCCGCTCAGGCCCGCGTCGTCAACCGGTATCCGGCCGGTCTCACCGGTTGCCGGGCCGTGCGGCCAGGTCTGGCCCAGGAGCGTCGCGGCGAGGGTGTGGTCCGCGGTGACCCAGGTGCCCGTGGTGCTTCGCCACAGCGGGCCGAGCGCCCGGATCCGTTCGTGGGCCGGGTGCGGGTCCTCGGTGTGGCCGCGGAGCACATCGGCGTACGGGTCGCCCTTCATGTGGTGCAGCCATACTTCCCCGTGTGTCCGCTGCAGCCGCCTGCCCAGTTCGCCGATGTGCTGGGGGTCCTGTGTTCCTTGGATGGCGTTCATCTCCTTGCGGTGTGCCCTATACGAGGGGGAACTTCTCGTTGTCGAGTGGTTCGCCCGGCGTCATGTGGGAGATGTGGGCGTCCTCGGTTCCGGGCCGGTAGGTGGCTTTGGCGTCCATGTAGACGATGCCGTGGCCCATCCGGGGGTCGTCGGTGAGGTTCGGGCCGGCCATGTGCACGGTGCGGCAGTGGTGGAAGGTGACGTCTCCGGCCTTCAGCGGGACGGTGATCCGGGGCTGCCAGCCGTAGTCCGGCCAGATGTCGTCGATGGCCCGGTGTTCCGCGAAGCTGGTCATGTGGGTCTGCCGGTGGGCCGCGTCGCGCAGATGGGAGCCGGGCACGTAGCTGAGGCAGCCCCGTTCGACCGGTACGTCGGCCAGCGCGACCCATGCGGTGAGGGTCCGTTCCAGGCCGTCGAGCGGGAGGCCGGTCTCGTCGTCGTGCGCGAGCGTGGGCAGCGTGTTCAGGTCCTTCCGGCCCGGTTTGAGCAGGACGTCGGTGCTGTAGAGGCGCAGCGGGGCGCCGGCGAGGCGCTTGGCGATCGCGGTGACCGCCGGGTGCAGCGCGAGGTCGCGGAGCGCCTCGTGCTTGAGCCAGGCCTGGGCGACGAAGTGCACTTGCACCTCGTCCTCGCCCGCGCCCCATATCTCCGGGCCGTACTGGGTCATCAGTTCCTCGGAGGCCGTCCTGTACCGCTGCGTCTCGGCGGCGGAGAGGACCTGCGGAATCCGGACGAAGCCGTTCTCCTGGTAGTGGCGGTGGGCCTCGTCGGTGAGGACGCCGGCCGTGGTCGGGGCGGTGCGGGCCGTCATGGCGGGTTCACTCCTTTCATCGCGGTGGTACGGGCTTGTGCGCGCCGGGGCGGGTTCAGCGGGACAGCACGCGGGTCAGGGCGTCGCGCAGGGCCCCGGCGGGATCGTCCGGCCGGGTGGCGGTGCGCCAGGCGACGATGCCGTCCGGCCGGATCAGGCTGGCGCCGGTTGTGCCGATGCCGAACCGTTCGGCCAGGTCGTCGTCGAGGTCGCTGAGGTCGGTGGCCAGGCCGTGGACCGCGAGGGGGATGCCGAGTTCCTTGCTCGCGCTCAGGCTCCACCCGGTCCAGCCGGCGCCGTCCTCACCGGTCATCAGCAGCCAGCCGGAGCCGAAGAGGTCCACGGTGGAGATGCGTTCGCCCGCTCGCCGCACCCATAGGTGCGGCATCCGGAATCCGGGCCGTCCGGTGGGCCGGGCCGGGGACTCGACGCGGGAGGTGTCCTCCTCGTCGATGACGACGGCGTCCGAGCGGTACCGGAAGCCGAGGACCACCTCGGCGTAGCCGACGGGCTGTGCCATCCGGTCTTTCAGGTGCGGGGCCAGCCGGGAGGCGTACAGGTGCATGGACTCGTCCATCACGAGCTGTGCTATGAGCCTGCGTTCCGGTTCGTAGCTGTCCAGCAGTCCCGGCCCGCCTCCGCCGGACAGTACGGCGGACAGTTTCCAGGCCAGGTCGAACCCGTCACCGATGGCGGTGTTGCCGCCGAGTCCGCCGGTGGGCGGTACGACCTTGGCGGAGTCGCCCACCAGGAACACCCGTCCGGCGCGCCACCGTTCGGCGATACGGGCCGCCATCTCCCAGCGCTGGATGTCCAGCACCTTGGGTTCGAGGCCGGGCGCGTCCAGGCCGATGCGGATCAGCTCGACGCAGCGGTCGTGGGTGAAGTCGTCGGCGGACTGGCCGCGTTCGGGGTCGTACTCGACCAGGAAGGTGTGCCGTTCGGGGCGGTCGCTTCCGATGAAGACGCCGCTGAAGTGAGGGTTGCGCAGGTAGTACAGGCCGGAGGCGTCCGCCGGGAGAACCGTCGACAGGTCGGCCTCGAAGATCATTCCCACGACGTGGGAGAGCGAGCCGTGGCCGTGGCGGGCGATGCCGAGCCCTTCCCGGATGGGGCTGCGGTCGCCGTCGGCGGCGACGAGGTAGCGCGCCCGTACGGTGGTCTCCTCGTCGCTCTCCCGGTCGCGCAGCACGGCGGTGACACCGCTGTGGTCCTGTTCGTAGGTGACCAGCGCGGTGCCGAACCGGACCTGTGCTCCGTCCTTCCGTGCCCGGGCCCGCATCAGCGGCTCCAGCTGGTCCTGCCAGGCCAGCGCCCATGGCATCGGGGAACAGGGGGCGGTGCTGGCGACGAGGTGCTCGAAGCCCTCCTCGAAGGAGCCGAGCACCTCGCCGCGTACGGTTTCGGCGACCCGGGTGGTGAAGTGGCCCTTGGCGCCGCGGTGGTCGGTGATTTCCTGTACCTGTTCAGCGATCCCGGCGAGCCGCAGCAGTTCCATGGTGCGTGGGTTCTGGCCGATGGCTCTGGGGTGGATCGACGTCGTCGGGTGTTTCTCGGCCATGAGTACCTGTACACCGAGCCGGGCGAGGAACATCGTCGTCGAGAGTCCGCCCAGGCCCGCGCCCACGACCAGGACATCAACCTCTGTGCCGGCTTTCGCCATTGCCGTCCTCCCGCTTCGGTCCGGCATCCGTCGGGCCGGTACCCGGGCCGAGACTCGCCGGTGTGCTTCGAAGTCCGCTGGAGGGGCTGTGGCCGGGGGCTCGTGCGGGGCTGCGGGATTCCTCGAGCGCCGTGCGACGGTGCACGGGCAGGGTGGGGTCCCATGCGAGTGCTGTTCACGCCGTTCCCGGCGAGCACCCACGTCCATACCCAGGTACCGCTGGCGTGGGCGATGCGGGCCGCGGGACACGAGGTCCGTGTCGCCACCCGGCCGGACGTCGTCGAGGACATCAACAACGCCGGCCTGACCGCGGTCGCGGTCGGCGGGGTCCTCGACGTTCCGGCCACGATGAACCCGGAGTACACAGACGAGCCCGACGAGATCCGTGACGAAGCCTGGCTGGACGTTCTCGACATCAGCGAGACCCGGCCGGAGAAACTGACCTATTCGTATGTCCACGGTGTGCTCACCGCGTGGACGTCGTTCGTCTACCAGAACACCCTGCCGGACGACGCCACGGAGGAGCTGATCGGCTTCGCCCGTGCCTGGCGGCCGGATCTGGTGGTGTGGGACACCATGTACTACCCCGGCGCGCTCGCGGCGCGGATCAGCGGCGCGGCCCATGCCCGGCTGATGTTCGGCCTGGATCTGGTGGGGCTGATGCGCCGGCATTACCTGGTGGGGATGGCCGGGCTGCCGCCCGCGCTGCGGGAGGATCCGCTCGAGGAGTGGATGAGCCGGATCCTGCGGCGGCACGGCCAGGAGTTCGCCGAGGACCTGGTCGTGGGCCAGTGGACCATCGACCCCGTTCCGCCGTCGCTGCGGCTGCCCGTGGGCCTGCCGTCCGTCCCGGTGCGTTACGTGCCGTACAACGGGGAGGCGACGGTCCCCGGCTGGCTGCGGGAGCCACCGCGGCGGCCCCGGGTCTGTCTGACCCTTGGGCGGTCGTTCCGCGAGGTGGTCGGGGCGGACCGGACGTCTGTGAGTGATCTGCTGGCCGCCGTGGCGGAGCTCGATGTGGAGGTGGTGGCCACCTTCACCGCGGATCAGCTCGAACCGGGCCAGCGCGTGCCGGACAACGTGCGGATCGTCGACTTCGCTCCGCTGGACGCCCTGCTGCCCACCAGCGCGGCGATCGTCCACCACGGCGGTTCGGGGACCCTGCAGACCGCGCTGGCACATGGTGTCCCGCAGGTGGTGGTGCCGTCCAGGATGTGGTGCAACGTCCCCAAAGCGCAGCGGGTGCAGGCCGCGGGTGCGGGGCTCTGTATCGATCCGCGGGAGCTGACACCGGGGGGGCTGCGTGCCTCGCTGGTCCGGGTGCTGGGGGAACCGTCGTTCCGGGCGAGCGCGGAACGGCTGCGCCGGGAGGTTGCCGGCACGCCTGCTCCCGCCGACATTGTCCCGGTGCTGGAGAGGCTCACAGCGGAACACAGGGCGCGTTCGGACTGAATGGGGGGCGCCCGTGAACGCGTTGGGGCGGTGAGGGCGCCGGCGTCCTCACCGCCCCGACGCGTTCACGGGGGCGGGGGCGTGGTGCTCCCGATACGGGGGAACGGGGCGGTCGAGAAGATCACCTCGACCGGGACCTCGAAGTACTCCGCGATCCGCAGGGCGAGAAACAGGCTGGGGCTGTACTCGCCGCGTTCCAGGTAGCCCACTGTCTGGTAGTGCACGCCGAGGGCGGCGGCGAGCTGTCTGCGGGTGATGGCGCGCTCCACCCGCAGTACGGCGATGCGGTTGTGCACCGTCTCTGTCCCGCCGCCCCGGGCGCGGCCCTGCTCACCGGTTGACCGCCAGCCCGCGGCGGGCTTGCCGGTACCGGGCCGGGGTTCCGGTGCCCCGGTCTGCGGCTCCGGCGCGCTGTTGCGCGCCGGAGCGCTCTTCCTGCCGGATGTCCTGTCACCCAACGCGCTTCAATGCCTCCTGTTGGCGTGCCTCGACCTTCGATCCCGTCTCGCCGCGCACCGTACGGCTCAGGACCCTCGGCGCGATCAGCAAGGCGGCGACGGCCCAGACAAGCAGTACGACCGCGGTCATGGGCCTGCGCCAGGAGTCGCCGAGCTCGACGGCGACCGCCGCCTCCGGCAGCAGTGCGGCGCGGGTGCCCAGTCCGACCCAGTACACGGGAAAGATCTGCGATACGCCCTGGAGCCAGCCCACCAGCGAGGTGATCGGATAGAAAATACCCGAGATCGCCATCAGACCCATCGTCGGGAAGATACCCCAGGTGTTGGCGCCCCGCGGATTCTTCACCATCGCCCCGATGATCAGGCCGATCGGCAGGGTGGCGAGCAGGCCGAGGCCCAGCACCCACAGCAGGTTGAGCCACCTGCCGAGGCCATCGGTCACGAGGTCGCCGAAGAGGAACACGCTGGGCACCAGGATGATCGTCAGCGTGAGCAGGGTGCTCAGCGCGATCCCCAGCACCCGGCCCGCGATGTAGCCGATGAGGCCCTGCGGTACGGTCCTGGCCCGCAGCAGCGTGCCGTCCTCCCTCTCGGCCGCCAGGGCGAACGCGGCGCCGCCCAGCGCCTGGAAGGCCAGCAGCCCGCCGATCATGCTCGGCATGGACAGCGTCGCGAGCGAGAGGTCGGTGCCTTCCACGGTCGTGTCCCGCATGAAGAACAGGACGCCGAGGAAGACGCCCCCGAGGAACAGGTAGTAGATGATGTCGCCGGGGGTGGTCAGGGACTGCCGGAACTCGGTCCAGCCCCGGCGCAGGCCGAGCCGCACGGCGTACACGGTGGGATTCACTGACCGGCCTCCTGGAACGCGGCGATCGCCTCTTCGGACCGGCCGGCCTCGTACTGCCGGACCATGGTCATGTACGTGTCCTCCAGGCTGGCGAGGCGGACCTCCAGGTCGCCCACCCGGTCTCCGTGCTGTTTGAACAGCTCGTGGACGAACGTGCTGGCGTCGGGGGTCGCGTGGACGAAGTGCTCGCCGTTCACGCTCCAGCGGACCTCGGCCTTGCCGGACGCCTGCCGGGCGAGCTGGTCCGCGCTGCCGTCGGCGACGATCTGCCCGCCGGCCAGGATCAGAATGCGGTCGGACAGCTTCTCGGCCTCGTCGAGGTCGTGCGTCGTGAGCAGGATCGTGGTGTCCTCCAGGTCGGAGAGCCGGTGCACCACATCGTGGAAGTCACGGCGGGCCTTGGGGTCGAACCCCACCGTGGGCTCGTCCAGGAACAGCACCTCGGGCCGTCCGACGATGCCGATCGCGACGTCGAGGCGACGACGCTGTCCGCCGGACAGGTTCGCGATCTTCTGGTCCGCTTGTTCCTCCAGGCTCACCATGGCGAGCAGCTCGTCCACATTCCTGGGGCGGGGCCGCTGGGCGGTGGAGTAGGGCCGGTAGAAGTCGCCCAGCTGGGCCAGCAGCTCCCGGACCTGCCATTTCCCGTGGTCGCGCCATGACTGGAGCACGATGCCCAGCCTGGCGCGCCATTGCTCGTCGGCCTTGGCGGGGTCGGCGCCGAGCACGCTGACCTCGCCGGCCGACCGGGTGCGGAACCCCTCCATGATTTCGATGGTCGTGGTCTTTCCGGCACCGTTCGGCCCGAGCAGCGCAACGACCTCGCCCTGGCGGACGCTGAAGTCGACTCCGTTCAGCACGTCCTTGGACCCGTAGCGCATCCGCAGTCCGCGGATGTCGATCACCCGTTCCTCCGGGGAGCCGTCCGGTAATCCCGCGGTCTGACCCAACTCGTGCACATCACTTGTCCCAGTCATAGGACGTCTACCTTTCGATCAGACCCGTTAGATCAAAGATAGTATCTCTACTACGAGTTGTACAAGTCACACGTCCGCTGGGTTCGTGACGCACCGTGCAGGAGCGTGGATCAGCGCGTCAAGCGTGGATCAGCGCGTCAGGGGAAGCTCCAGTACGGCTCCGGTGACCCCCGACCTCAGTCGCCGCAGGACGGGGCCGGCGCGCCGCACCCCGGGCGCCTCGGCGGACAGGACGCGGAGCCCTGACTCGGCCTGAAGCCGCACCAGCGGGGCGAGAAGCGAAGTGGGCAGCCCCCCGGAGAACACCAGCTGCCCCCCGCTCCGCTCCGCCGCCGGGTCGAAGGCGGCCGGCTCCGCGTGAACCGCCGGGTCCCGGAGGGCCGCCTCCAGGGCCACCACGACCTGGCTGCCGGCCGGGACGGCGGTCCCGGCCAGTTCCAGGTCCTCACGCGCGTACAGGGGTACGAGCCGGAGGGGAGGGGCATACCGCAGGGTCTCCTCGACCACCGCCGGCGCGAGGCCGGGGTTCTGGCACAGGGACCGCCACACCCCGGGGTGGTCGAGCAGAGCCGCCACCGCGTCGCAGAACACGGTCGCGGTCAGCTCGGAGCCGACCAGGGCCACCAGCATGCACACCGACCGCACCTCGTCCTCGTGCGTCCTGGCGAGCAGAGCGCTCACGAGATCGTCCCCCGGCTTCTGGCGCCGCCGCTCGATCAGACCGGTGAGCAGGGAGCTCATGCCCTCGACCGAGGTGATCAGCTCGTGCGCCGTCCGCAGGTGCGGGGAACACACCATGGCGTCCAGGGCGCCCGCCCCGCCCCGGCACAGCGCGGCGAAACGGTCGTGGTCCTCCTCCGGCACGCCGAGGATGTCCCGCACCAGGCCGGCGGCGAACCCGTCCGCGACGTCGGCCCGCAGGTCGAACCCGGTGCCCGCGGCGGCGAGGGCGCCGCGCAGCGCCCCCTCGGCCGCGGGCCGCCAGCGCTCCAGGGCCCTCGCGCCGAGGAGCGGCTCGAGCAGCTCGCCCACGCGCGCGCAGTCGGCCCGGCCCGCGGTCAGGAACATCTCGCCGAAAGGCAGGATGTCGCGCAGTGCGGGCACCTCCCAGGGCATGGGCTCGCGCTGTTCCCCGCCGTCGTCCGGGGCCGGTGCGTCCGCGTCGGGGTGCCGGAAGCTCAGCCGGAGGTCCCCGAGCGCCGCCACCGCGACCTCGTGCCGGGCCGTCACCCACGCCTCGGCGCTGCTCCGGTACAGGGGGCCCCGTTCCCGGATCAGTCCGCCCAGCCGGTGGGGATCGTCGTCGGCGGCCCGCAGCAGCAGCGCGTACGGGTCGTCCTTGGTGCCGATGATCCACTGGACGCCGCGGTGCGTGAGCAGCACACGGCCCAGCTCGCTCTCGGTCATGCTCGCCATGTCAGCTCCGCTTTCTCGGGGCCTTGTCGCGGTCAGGTCCCGGTGTCGGCTCGTGCCAGGTCAGGTCAGGTCAGGTCAGGGAGAGGCCGCCGTCGACCGGCAGCACGGCGCCGGTCAGGTAGTGGGCCTCCGGCAGGGTCAGCCGGGTGATCCACCAGGCGATCTCCTCGGGGGTGCCGACGCGGCCCTGCGGTGTCAGGCTGCCGACGTGTCGGAGCATGCTGTCGTACTGCTCCGGCGGCATGCCCGCCCGCTGCGCGAACCCGGAGTCGACCAGGCCGGGGGCGACGCCGACGACCCGGATGCCGCGCGGTGCGAGTTCGACCGCCCAGGTGCGGGTCAGGAAGTCGAGCGCCGCCTTGGCGGCGCCGTACACGCTGTTGCCGGCCCAGGCCCGCGATCCGCGCGCACCGGACGAGCTGACGTTCACCACGGTGCCGCCGCCGTCGGCGGAGAGGGCCTCGAGCGCGCTCCGGACAAGCAGCACGGGCACCGCAAGGTTCGTGCCGAGCTGGGCGGTCACCTGCTGCGGGTCCACATCGGCGAGGGCGCGGTGGCCCAGGACCGCCGCGTTGTTCACCAGGACGTCGATCCCGCCGAGCTCGCGCAGGGCGGTGTCGACGACCTTCTGCGGTGCGTCGGCCTCGGTGAGGTCGAGGGCGAGCGTCCGGATGGTGTCGTAGCCCTTTGCCGTGCCGGCGAGGTCGGCGGCCGTGCGGCCGACGACCAGGACGTCCGCGCCCCGGTCGGCGAAGGCGCGTGCGGTGGCCCTGCCGATACCGGAACCGCCTCCGGTCACCACGGTCGATCGCGGGGCGGGCGGGAGGGAGACTGTGTCAGACATGGTTCCTCACAGGGTCGTCGTGTCCCGTTGCGGTGTGGCGCCGGTGTTCGGCGGTGAGCGATTCCAGTACCGGGACGATGTCCCGCGGGGAGGGAGCGGCGAGCGTCTCCCGGCGCAGCCGGCCGGCCGCGGTGGCGAACGACGGCTCCGTCAGCAGTCTGCTGAGTGCGCCGCGCAGGGCGTCGGCGGTGAGCGTCTGCGCGTCCAGGCGCAGGCCGGCGCCGGAGCGTGCCACGAGGTCGGCGCGGATGCCGTTGTCCCACATGGTGCCGGGCACCATGATCTGCGGAACTCCGTGCAGAAAGGCGGCGTGGGCCGTGCCGGAACCCCCGTGGCTGATGATGGCCGAGCAGCTCGGCAGCAGGGCGTCCATCGGGACGAAGTCGACGGCGCGGACATTGGCGGGAAGGCTGTCGACCTCCCGGAGCTGGCGGGCGTTGAGGGTCGCGACCACCTCGACGTCCAGTCCGGCGACCGCGTCGATCAGCTCGCCGATGGATGCCTGGTCGCCGCCCATCACCTCGCGGTGCGACACTCCGAGCGTCAGGCACACCCGAGGGCGCTGGGGCACCTCGTGCAGCCAGGGCGGGATGCTGCCCCGGCCGTTGTAGGCGACGCAGCGGACCGCGACGTACGGCAGGTCCGCCGGGAGCCGCAGGGACGACGGGACCAGGTCGATGGTCCACTGACCGGTGACCAGGTCCTCGCAGAACGTGCCGCCGTAGCGCTCCATCACCCAGCCGAGCCACTCCCGCAGGGGGTCCTCGCGCAGCGCGGGCGGGCGGCTGTCCATCCGCGCCAGATAGCTCTCGCGCATGCGGCCGACCAGGTCCAGGCCGAACATCAGCCGGGCGTGTGCCGCGCCGGTGACCCGGGCGGCGACGGCCCCGGCGAAGGTGAGCGGGTCCCAGACCACCAGGTCGGGGCGCCAGCCGCGGGCGAAGTCCACCAGATCCGCGGTCATCCGGGCCGATGAGTAGTTCTGGAAGACCGCCGAGGTCATGGCGGTGAACACGCCGTGCATGTGGTCATAGGTCAGCTTCTGCGGGCGCAGTTCGTCCATCGCCAGGAGCAGCTGGGCGTCGGGGGTGTCGTCGTCGTACGTCTGGCGGGAGGTGTCCTGGCGTTCGCGCAGCTCCTCCATCACCCGGTCCTCGTTGAGCTCCCCTCCGACGGGAACCGCGGTCAGGCCGGTGCGGGCTATCACGTCCGTGAGGTCGGGGTGGCTGGCCATGCGGACCTCGTGCCCGGCGGCCCGCAGCGCCCAGGCGAGCGCGACCTGGGCGTGGACGTGGTTGCGGGCGCCGAAGGTGGTGAACAGGACGCGCATCAGTGTTCCCGTGCCGCTCGTTCGGCGTGCTCCTTGGCGAGGAGCATCGTCGCGGTGCTGTTGCTGCCGAGTGCGTCGCGGACGAAGGTGCGCGCGTCCTGGAGCGTGGCGCCCTCGCCGAGTACGGGGACGACCGCGTCGGGGTTGAGCACGACGGTGTGTGTGGAGGTGACGGTGCAGCCCGAGGGGCTTTTCTCGATCAGCCAGCGGCCGTTGTGGAGGGTCAGCAGCGCCGGTGTCCTCAGCTGTTTGTAGACGATGGTCCTGGCCGGGAAGCAGACGCGTACCGATTTCGTCGTGTGGACCGCGCCGTTGGGGGTGAGGGTGTCCATCTCCAGCAGTTGCAGGTTCGGGGTGCTCTCCTCCAGTCCGACCCGGTTCACGTGGGGCAGCCGCTTCTCCCACTGTCCCGCGTCGTAGAGGAAGTCGTAGACCTCGGCGGGGTCGCCGGCCACTTCCACCACGTCGTCGAACCGCAGGGTCAGTTCGCCGCCACCGGCCTCGGGGGTCTGTTCCGCGGCCTTCTTGAGCGCGCCCAGTTCCGCGTCGGTGTTGCGGTCGATGGCCCGGGTGATCCAGTCCACGCCCTCCGGGTCGTCGTCGACCGCCCGGAAGTCGTGGGTGAGCCGGACCAGAGTCCGGGAATCCGATCGCGGTTCGATGATCCATGCGCCGCCCATCGCGGCGACGGGCGGCTGGGACACCTCCTGGCGGAAGCTCACCCGCAGGGCCCCGGGGTCCAGGACGCGGCGTGAGGTCCATGTCTTGACGGAGTCGTTGGCGGTCGCCCAGATCCGGATGCGCTCCTCGCCGGCGGTCCGTTCCAGGACGTCCACGTGCACGGTCGGGGGAAAGACCCGCGGCCATGCGCCGACGTCCGCGATCAGGCCGAAGACGGTGTGTGCGGGCGCTTCCACGGTGATCCGGTGTTCGGCTCGGTGATGGTTGGTCATGATGCCGGTCTCCTGGTCCTCGCGCGGGGGCCGTCAGTAGCGGCCCGGTCCGCTTCAGTAGTTGCCCAGTCCGCCGCAGACGTTGATCGCCTGCGCCGTGACGGGGGCGGCCTGATCGGTGACGAGGTAGCCGACGAGGCCGGCGACCTCTTCCGGGGTGGTGTACCTGCCGAGCGGGATCTTCGCCTCGAACCGTTCCAGCACCGCCTCTTCGGTGGTCTGCCAGACCTCGGCGTAGCCTTGGCGTACCCGCTGTGCCATCGGTGTCTCCACGTAGCCGGGGCAGACCGCGTTCACGGTGACCCCGGTCTTGGCCAGTTCCAGGCCCAGCGCCTTGGTGAAGCCGATGACGCCGTGCTTGGACGCGGAGTACGGGGCTCCGAGCACCACGCCCTGCTTGCCGCCGGTCGAGGCGATGTTGATGATCCGGCCTGTGCTCCGCTCGAGCATCCGGCCCGTGGTGAGCGCCGCACGCGTGACCCTGAGGACGCTGTTGAGGTTGGTGTCGATGACGTCGAGCCAGAGCTCGTCGGTGATCTGCGCGGTGGCGCCGCCGCCGCTGCGGCCGGCGTTGTTCACCAGCACGTCCACCGGGCCGTACCGGTCCACAGCAGCCTGGACGAAGGCGCCGACCTGTTCGGTGGAGCGCACGTCGCACGCCTGTCCCGCGACCTCGTACCCCTTGTCGCGGAGCTGTTCGACGGTGAGCGCGACGTTCTCGGGGTCACGGGCGCAGAGGAACACGCGCTGTCCGAGCCGGCACAGCAGTGTCGTGACGGCGAGTCCGATGCCGCTGGTGGCACCGGTGACCACGGCGCACCGGTCGTCCTGGGGGGACATGTCTCTCCTCATCGTTGTCGGGTCACGACGGCGGCCGCGTTGAAGCCGCCGTGTCCCCTGGCCAGTACGAGCGCGGCGGCCACCGGGGCTTCGCGGGGGGCGCGGACCAGGTCGATCCCGTATGCGGGAACCGGCTGCCGTACGTTCGCCGTGGGCGGGATCACTTGGTGGCGGATGGCCAGCACGGCGGTCGCCAGGTCCAGGGCCGCGCCTCCGGCGCCGAGCCGTCCGGTCATGGTCTTGGGTGCCGTCACGGGTACGCCGTGCGCGCCGAAGACCGCGCGGATGGCGTCGGCCTCGGCGCGGTCGAGTTCGGGGACGCCCGCGGCGTCGGCGAACACGACGTCGATGTCGCCGGGTTCCAGTCCGGCGTCGGCGAGGGCGAGTTCGGCGGCGCGCCGCAGGTTGGGCGGCCGGCCCGTCCCGGGGGGTGGGTCGAAGGCCGAGGCGCATCCGGCGATCTCCCCGTGCCAGGAGCGGACGCCGCGGGCGCGTGCCGACTCCGGTGACTCCAGGACGAACAGCGCGCCGCCCTCCCCCGGTACGTATCCGGAGGCGTCGGCGTCGAAGGGCAGGTACGCCCGCCCGGGGTCGTCCACGGTGCTGATCCGGCCGCTCGCGAGCTGTGCGACCCAGCCCCAGGGTGACGGTGAGCCGTCGATGCCTCCCGCGATCACCATCCGGGTGTCTTCGCGCAGGTGCCGCCGGGCTTTCGCCAGGGCGTCCAGCCCGCCGGCCTGCTCGGTGACGACGACGCCGCCCGGGCCGCGCAGTCCGTGGCGGATGGATATCTGCCCGGTGTTGACCGCGTAGAACCAGGCGAAGGACTGGTAGGCGCTGACGTGCTCGGGGCCCTTGCTCCAGAGGTTGTGCAGTTCCCGGTGGCCGAACGCGAAGCCGCCGGCCGAGCTGGCGGTGACGACGCCGATGTCGTAGTCCGGCAGTGAGCCGGGATCCGCCCCGGCGTCCTCGATCGCCCATCCGGCGGCCACCAGCGCCAGCCGGGTCATGTGGTCGGTCTGCGGGATGAGGCGGCTGGGGATGCCGTGTTCCTGGGCGTCGAAGCCCTGGATCTCACCGGCCAGCCGGCTGGGGTAGCGCCCTGGGTCGAAGTGGCTGATCGGGCCGATCGCGGGCCGTCCGGCGAGCGTGCTGTCCCAGTGGGAGGCCGTGCCCAGGCCGGTGGGCGCGAGCACGCCCATACCGGTGATCGCAGCGGCGGGTGTCATGGTGTCGCCCCTTCCGGGCCGCGCAGCACCATGGCGCTCTGGAAGCCTCCGAAGCCGCTGCCCACGGTGAGCACCGCGTCCACACGCTGTTCCCGTGCGGTCAGCGGTACGTAGTCCAGGTCGCACTCGGGGTCGGGCTCGTGCAGGTTGGCGGTGGGCGGGATGGTGTTGTGCTCGATGGTGAGCGCGCAGGCGGCGATCTCCAGCGAGCCGACCGCCCCCAGGGAGTGCCCGATCATCGATTTGATGCCGCTGACGGGCACCCGGCGGGCGTCTTGTCCGAGGGCTTTCTTGAAGGCGGCCGTCTCGTGCCGGTCGTTCTGTATGGTGCCCGAGCCGTGCGCGTTGACGTAGTGGATGTCCTGTGGGGTGATCGCGGCCCGTCGCATGGCGACGCGGATGGCCTCGGCCATCTCCCTGCCGTCCGGGCGCAGCCCGGTCATGTGGAAGGCGTTGGAGCGGGAGGCGAACCCGCTGATCTCGGCGTAGATGTGGGCGTCGCGTCGCCGGGCGTGCTCGATCTCCTCCAGGACGAAGACGGCAGCGCCCTCGCCGAGGACGAAACCGTTCCTGGTGCGGTCGAAGGGCCGCGAGGCGTGTCCGGGGTCGTCGTTGCGTGGTGTGGTCGCTTTGATCGCGTCGAAGCAGGCCACGGTGATCGGGGAGATCGGGGCGTCGGTGGCGCCGGCCACCATCACGTCCGCCGAGCCCTCCCTGATCAGTTCGACCGCGTGGCCGACCGAGTCGAGCCCGGAGGTGCAGCCGGTCGAGATCAGTGAGACGGGGCCCTCGGCGCAGACGTCGCGGGCGACCTCGGCGGCGATCGAGCTGGGCACGAAGTAGTCGAAGAGGTGCCGCCCGGCATAGGAGTGGTCCACCTGCCAGTGGCGGCCGCCGTCGCTGACGACGGAGTACTCGTCCTCCAGGCTCATGGTGCAGCCCACGGCGCTGCCGATGGTGACACCGGTCCGGGCCGGGTCCAGTTCCGTGGGTTCGAGGCCGCTGTCGGTGATGCTCTCCCGGGCGCTCACCACGGCGAACTGTGCGGCGCGGTCCATCCGCCGGGCCTGCTGCGGGGTCAGTCCCTCGCGCAGCGGGTCGAAGTCGACCTCGGCGGCGATCTGTGAGCGGTAGGGGGCGGGGTCGAAGAAGCTGATTCTTCTGGTGGCCGTGCGCCCGGCGGTCAGCGCGTCCCAGAAGGGTTTGCGCCCGACGGCGCCGGGAGCGACGACACCGATGCCGGTGATGACGACCCGGCGGCCCGCGGGGGTGGCCATCAGCGGTCCTCCGTCGCCGCCCGCTGCCCCGGCACATGCTGCCGGGGGACGTACAGGCCGGGCTCGCTGGTGCTCAGTTTCCTGACTGCCGCCGCGTGTTGCGGCAGGAGGGGGGCGCCCACCGCCGCGCGGAAGGCGTGCGCGTCGCGCCAGTGCGCGATGTTGACCCAGCGGGTCGGGTCCTCGGCGTGCTGGTGCAGGGTGTACTGCAAAAAGCCGTCACGTTCCGCCAGGTACCGTCCGGTTTCGGCGAAGGTCTTCTCGAACTCCTCGGGTGAGGCGTGCACGGTGAACCTGTTGATGAAGGTGACCACCCCGCTCCCGGTGGGATCATGGTCATTGGGCTGCATCTCATCGCCTCTTCTCACGTGCGGCGTCGGTCTTGGACGCTGGGGCGTCGTCCAACGTGGGTGCCGTCTCTCGCAGGCGGCTCAACAGCCCCTGGAACCGGTGGTGTCCGTGGCCCGGCGAGGGGTCGAGCGGCCGTGGAGCGGCGGATCGAGCGAACGTCGATCCGCTGCCGATCGTGGTGCTGGGATGCTCGTCGGTGACGAGGACACCGATCCGAAGGGCACGCGATGAGTCAGAACGTCGAAGCCGTACGGCGGATGATCAAGGCGTACAACACGGGTTCCACCGATGACGCCCACGAGTTCATCCACTCCGAGTATCTGAATCCGGCCACGATCGAGCACGGCATCGGTGAGGGCCCTCAGGCGTTCGCGATGGCGGTGGCCTGGCTGCGGATGACCTTCTCCGAGGACGCGCACCTGGAGGAGGTCAAGGTCGAGGAGCGGGGCGACTGGGTGCGGGCGTACCTGGTGCTCTACGGTCGTCAGGTCGGCCCCATGGTGGGCTTCGCGCCGACCGGCCGCCGTTTCGCCGGGGAGCAGATTCATTTGCTGCGTATCGTCGACGGCAAGATCCGGGACCACCGGGACTGGCCGGAGTATCAGAGCACCTACCGCCAGCTCGGTGAGCCGTGGCCCGAGCCGGAGGGCTGGCGCCCGTAGACCGAGACTGTGCAAGGAGCCGATCCGATGGCCGAACAGCAAAGCGTCGACTTCTGGTTCGATCCCGTATGCCCGTACACGTGGATCTCCTCGCGGTGGCTGGTGGAGGTCGCCAGGGTGCGGCCGGTGACCGTCCGCTGGCGGGTGATGAGTCTGTCGGTGCTCAATGAGCACCGGGACGACAGCCCGGAGGGCGAGTGGGAGGACTACATGTGGGCGCCGGTGCGCGTCTGCGCCGCGGTCCAGGAGCGGTTCGGGCAGCGGGCGCTGGGTGACCTTTTCACGGCCATGGGGACCCGCTTCCATCTCCTGGAGGACTGGGGGAACCTCACGGCGGCCCTGGCGGATGCCGGTCTGCCCGAGGAGCTCGCGGAGGTCGCCGGGTCCACCGAGTACGACGAGGTGATCCGTTCGTCGCACGCGCAGGCCGTCGCGCTGGCCGGCGGTGACATCGGCACCCCGGTGATGTCGCTCGCCGGGCCGGGCGGTGAGCGGGTCGGGTTCTTCGGACCGGTCGTCTCTCCCGCTCCCAGGGGGGAGACGGCCGGCCGGTTGTGGGACGGTTTTCGTCTCATGGCCACGGTTCCGGGCTTTTACGAGGTCAAGCGCGGCCGGGACGGGGAACCCCGTTTCGACATGTCCGGCTGACGCGGCACGGTCGCCGGGGCGGTCGCCGGGGCGGGTGGCCGGGTGCCCTGACGGGCGCGCCGTCACCCGTGCCGGAGTACGTGCCGGAGCAGGGCGTCTGCGAGGGGGCGGTGCACCGAGACCGGCAGTGCGTGCCCCATGTCCTGGATCTCCACCAGGTCCGCGCCCGGGATGAGGCCGGCGAGGTGGCGGCCGTGCGGTGGCGGGGCGATGGGGTCCTCGGTGGCCTGGATCACCTGGGTGGGGACCTGGACGCCGCGCAGTTCGGGGGCGCGTTCGCGCGGCGGCGGCTGCACGGCGTAGTGCGCCTGTGGTTCGCGGAGGGAGCCCGAGTGGTCGATGGCCTGCCGTTCCCACCGCCGGAAGTCCGCCTCTCCGAAGGGGGTCCGGTCACCCGAGAACAGCTTCCACCGGCGCACCCGCCGGTCCAGTTCCGCCTCCAGGCCGTCGGCGTCCTCGTTCATGACGGCGAGCGCTTTGAGGAACCGTTCCTGCGGCAGTGGAAGGCCGTCGGCCGAGGGCTCTGCGGCGAAGGCGCGGCGGATGTTGCCGGGGAAGTCGACGTCGAGTGCTCCGCTCAGCATCATCGACATGCTCAGCATCCGCTGCGGGTGGTCCAGTGCGACCAGCTGGCACAGGACGGCGCCCATCGACATCCCGACGAAGTGGGCGCGTTCGGTCTGCCATCCGTCGAGTACCGCGAGGGCGTCGGCGGCGAGCTGGAGATATCCGTAGGGGCGCTCGGCGGGGTCCCAGCCGGTGGAGCGGCCCACCCCCCAGTGGTCGTAGCGGATGACGTGCAGGCCGCCGGCGGCGAGCCGTTCGGCGAACTCCTGCGGCCAGCTCATCGCGGTCAGGTTCCCGCCCGCGATCAGGAGCAGCGCGGGGTCTGCGGGGTCGCCGAAGCTTTCGCTCCACAGCTCTACGTCCTTGGACGTGACGACGCGTTGTGCCACTGGGTGTCCCTCTCGGCTCCGGGAACCTCTTGGTTCCGTTGATCGGCGGTCGTGGTGCGGGGACGGGATCAGCGCGGTGCCAGTTCCCAGAGGCAGGAGTCCAGCGGCACGTTGGGTGAGGCCAGGGGTCCGGTCCTTGAGACGATGTCGAGGCCGGCGGCGCCGGCCAGGCCGGCCCACTCGCGGTCGGTGCGGGTCCGGCCGCCGAGGAACACCAGCATGCGCATGTCCAGCACGCTGAAGTAGAGGTCGGAGGTCCGCGTTCCGCCGGAGGGTGCCTGCGCTCTCTCCAGCAGGAGGATCCGGCCGCCGGGCCGCAGGGCGTCACGGCAGCGCCCCAGGATCCGCAGCGCGTCCGTGTCCGGCCAGTTGAGGAGAACGAACGACAGGACCACGACATCGGCGGACACCGGCAGTTCGTCGAAGAAGTCGCCGCTGACGACGTCGATACGGCCGCCCATGGTGGCCGCCGCGACGCGCTCGCGCGCCCGTGCCGCCGCCCCGGGCAGGTCCAGCAGGGTGCCGCGGGCCTGGGGCGCGGCCCGCAGGATCGCGCTGAGCAGGCCGCCGGGGGCGCCGCCGACGTCCAGTACGTGCTGTGCCCGGCTCCAGTCGTAGGCGGCGACGGGGGCGGCGAAGGCCGTGTCCTCCCGTGTCGTCATCAGTGTGTCGAAGGAGGCTCCGAGTCCTTCGTTCTCGGACAGGTCGGTCCAGAACGGTTTGCCGTAGTGGGCCTCGTACTGCGGGCGCCCGGTGCGGACGGCCTCGCGCAGGCCGAGGAATGTCAGGTCCGCGCGGCCGACCGCCTGGTCGAGGTCGAGCCAGGAACGCTGGCGGGAGGGGTCGTCGTCGGCGAGCAGGTCGCCCAGGGGGGTGGGGGTGTAGCGGCCGGGGGTGGTCTCCTCCAGGACGCCGGCTGCCGCCAGGTGCCGCATCAGCCGTGCCAACGCGTCGGCGTCCGCTCCGGTGGCGTCGGCGAGGGCCTGGGGGTCCGTGGTGCCCGCGCGCAGGTGGTCGACCAGGTGCAGGGTCGCCGCGACCCGCAGGGCCATCGGGGTCACCAGGTTCGACATCCGTACCAGGGCGTCGACGGGCCGTTCGTCCGTGTCTGTGCCGTCGTCGGCCGGCGGGCCGTTCGTGGCGCTCACGGCGTACCGCCTGCCGTGTCCGTGCCGAGCGCGTGGGCGCTCAGGTGGTCGATGGCGTCGGCGTAGGTGAAGGGCTGCATGAACCAGCCCGCACGGACGTCGCGGTAGTGGCGGGACAGGGGGTGGTCGGCGGTGAAGGAGGCCCCGCCGACCAGGGTCATGCAGTCCTCGACGATGCTGGCCGCGGTGCGGTTGACGATGAGCTTCGCGTACTGGAAGGGAGCCATCATCAGCCGGCCGCGTTCGTCCGGGTCGCCCGTCGTGCGGTGGGCGTGATGGTCGGTGTGGGCCAGTGCCGCCGCGAGCGCGGTGCGCAGCGTGTACAGCTTCACGTCGAGTTCGGCTATCAGGGTGCGGACCGCGGCGGCCGGCTCTCCGCCGTGCCGGGCGATGCCCGTGACGGTGAAGTCGCGTGCCGCCTGTGCGATGCCGGCGTACACGCCGAGCAGTCCGATCGAGCTGACGGTCTGGCCCGCCATGGCGGCGTCGTTGCGGACGCCGGCCGGTCCGCGCACGAAGACGTCGGACGCCGGGACGGGGCAGTCCTGGAGGAGGACCTCGGTGCTGGCGGAGGCCCGCATGCCCATGCCGTTCCAGTTGTCGGGTGCTTTCAGGCCGGGGGTGCCGGCGGGCAGGAAGGCGGAGGCGGTCAAAGGGTTGCCGGAGGTGGGGCGGGTCTGTGCCGCGACGACGAAGTGTGTGGCGAAGGGGGCCATGCTGACCAGGATCTTCCGTCCTGTCAGCCGCCAGCCGCCGTCGGCTGCCGGGACGAGTTCGGTGGTGACGCCGGCGTCCTTCAGGGCGCCGCTGATCAGGGCTTTCTTGGTGCCCATCAGCCTGAGCAGCCGCTCGGCGAGGGCGGGTCCGGTGCCGGTGCCGTGCTCACGCTCGTACGACATGGTGATGCCGCGGCTGAACTGCATGTGCAGCGACAGGGCGACGGACGCGTCGGTCTCGGCGATCCGCTTCACGGCGAGGCAGACGTCGTGGACGCTGCTCACGCCCAGTCCGCCGAGTTCCGGTGGCACGGTCGCGCCGAGTACGCCGTCGTCGCCCAGGCGCTGGAAGACGTCGAGTGGGAAGGTGCCGTCGCGGTCGTGTGCGGTGGTGCCGGATGCCATGCCCGGCAGGTGCCTGTCCAGGATCTCCAGCAGGGCGTGGCCCTGGGGGGTGAGGGGTTCGGTGAGGGCGCCCGCCATTGCCCTGTGCGTGCTGTCGGCCTGGTCCGTCATGAATGTTTCGTCCTTTCCGTCCGGACGACGTCTGCGGGGCGCGCCGCCATCAGGTAGCGGTCGATGGCGGTTTGGTGATAGCCGGGCCCCAGTCCCAGCCGGTCGACTTCGGGAACCAGCCGTCGCAGTTTGTGTACCGAGGGGCAGTGCTGGATGCTGTCGTCGGTGACCTGCCAGTGGGCCTGGACTCCGAGGCGGTGTTCGAGATGGCGCACGATGGTGGCGACCTCGACGCAGTCCCCGGAGGCGACGTTCACGGTCTCGTCGCGCACTTGGGTGCGGAGCAGTGCGTCCACGACGGTGACGAAGTCCGTCACATGGAGCATGTCGCGGCGTGCCCCGCGCTGGACGCGCACCCGGCCGGCCAGCACCTGGGCGGTGAGCGCGGCGAGGAGGCGGAAGCCGGGTTCGTCGGGGCCCAGTACGTAGCCCAGGCGCAGGATGAGGTAGCGGACCCCGGAGGCCTTGATCGTCCGTTCGAGGTCCAGCTTGTGCTGGCCGTAGCGGGTGGAGGCGGTCGGGGGGCCGTCCTCGTCGCCCGGGCCTCCGGGCCCGCCGTACATGCTGGCGGTGGAGAAGAAGACGAGTGTGCGGTCGCGTCCCAGGCAGTGCCGGATCGTGTCGTCGACGAGTCTGGTCTCACGCCGGTGTTCGGCGTCGGGCAGCGGGTGGGTGGGCACGCCCGCTGCCAGCACGGTGGCTCTGGGGTGCCCGGCCGAGAGCGGTGTGAGATGTCGTGCGAGGAACCCGTTCCCGATGATCTCCATCTGACAAGGCAGTCCTTCGGCTCGCTGGGGGCACCGACCTTCGCAGCCGGGTGTCGAGGGAGACTCGAAGGTGCTCGGACAGCTGGGCGAGGGCTGGTCGGAGAGGCGGTTCAACAAGGCTCCGCGCGCCTTCAAGGGTGCGGGGGGAAGGTGGCGTCTCCTACCTCATCCCTCTGGTGGCGCGAGGAGTTCCCATGCGCGTTCTGTTCGTCAGTTCTCCCGGGCTGGGGCACATTTTCCCCACTGTGCCCCTGGCGCATGCGCTGGCCTCATCGGGTCACGACGTGCTGTACGCCCAGGGCGGAGATGTCGGGTCGGTGGCCGCCGCCGGTGTCAATGTCATCGATGTGACTCCTGGGCTCGACTACGCGGCGGTGTTCCGGCCCGAGGAGATCGATTTCAGTGTCGACGGTGGGGATGAGTTCGTCTCCGCGCTCTTCGCGAAGGTTTCGGGTGTCACCGTCGACCGGGTCGTGGAGGTCGCCCGGGCCTGGTCGGCGGATCTGATCGTGCATTCGCCTCTGCAGGGTGCCGGTCCGCTGGCGGCGGGCGTGCTCGGAGTGCCGGCGGTGTCCGTGGTCACGGGGCCGGCCGACAGCGCGCCGCGCATCGGTGGTCTGCTGCGCGACCACATGAAGGAGCATTATCTGCGGCACGGCGTGGCGCCGGGGCCGGTGCCCGGTTTCCGGCTCAACTCGATGCCGCAGAGCCTGCTGGGGCTGCTTCCGGAGCGGGTGCGCGGGGCCGGCGACGTACCGGTGCGCTATGTGCCCTTCAACGGCGACGGTGAGTTGCCGGGGTGGCTGCTGGAGCCGCCGCGGCGTCCCAGGATCGCGGTCACGCTGGGCTCGATCGCCGGTCTCTGGGGTGGCCTGGCGGTGCTGGCGCCGCTCGTCGCCGCGGCGGGGGGCACGGACGCGGAGTTCGTGGTCACCCTGGGCGGCGGTGATCCGTCGCTCCTGGGTGAACTGCCTGCCAACGTGCGGACGGTGGACTGGCTGTCCCTCGCGCCTCTGCTGGCGACCTGCCGCGGGCTGATCCACCATGGCGGGTCGGGCACCTCGGCGGTGGCGATGGCTCTGGGGGTGCCGCAGTGTGTGATGCCGCTCAGTCCTGACCAGAAGGACAACGAGCGTGCGGTCGTCGAGCGGGGCATCGCGGTGGGGGCGGCGGCCGAGACCGTCGGCGCGGCGGAGTTCCGCGTCCTGCTGGAGGACGAGGGGCTGCGCCGGGCTGCGGCCGAGGTGCGTGAGGAGACCGCGGCGATGCCGTCTCCCGCCGCGCTGGTCGGGCGGCTGGAGTCGCTGGTGTGAGGGGCGGGGTGGGTCCGGGCGGGCGGTTGGTGCCGGTGGTGTGTCAGGGGGCCGGTGGCCGGACGGACATGGCGTGGCGGAACACGTTCGCGGGGTCCCAGCGTGCCTTGACGCGCTGAAGTCGCGGGTAGTTGTCCCGGTAGTAGAGGGTGTGCCACGGCACCCCGGAGGTGTTCCACCGGGGGTCGGTCAGGTCGGTGTCGGGGTAGTTGATGTAGGCGCCGCCGTTGGCCGCGCCGGGTACGGGGACGCCGCCGGTGTCGGCGTACACGTCCCGGTACAGATCGCGTACCCAGGTCAGCTGGGCGTCGCCGTCGACGCCGGGCCACCATGAGGTCTCGTACGTGGCGCTGAACAGGCAGTCGCGGTGCGGGATGGCGGTCGCGGTCGCGGGTACGGTGTTGATCCTGCCGCCGAGGGTGGAGAGGTATACGGCCGATGCCTGGTGTTCGTCCCCGCCCCGGGTCAGGTAGCGGTGGAGGGTACGGATCTGTTTCCGCGTCCAGGCCGTGCGCAGGAGGGCGGCCTTGGCCTTGAAGGGGTATCTGCCGCCGGCGTACGGGTCGGCGGTCAGGGTGGACTTCATCCACGGTGTGGTGGATTCCTCGGTGTCGTGGCGGACACCGGTGTTCGCGGTGATCGCTGTGACGTACTCGTCGAGCAGTTTCCTGCCGTGCGGCAGGGAGCCGTCCACGTTGGCCACGAGGGTGAAGCGTCCTGACGCCCGGTGGCTGAGGATGAGCCAGCTGCTGAGCGGTGCGTAGCGGGAGGCGGTGCCGGACTCCTTCTCGTGCCAGCTGCCGTGGTTGCGCAGGATCTGTACGAACGCGGACTCGGTCATGTCCGCCCATGACCAGCCGATGGTGAGGGATCGTAGTGTCGCCGGCGGGCGGGGAAGCAGGGTGGTGGGGTCGGCGCCGCGTGCGCCGGGTGAGCGCATCAGGTAGCGGGTGACGATGCCGAAGTTCCCGCCGCCTCCGCCGGTGTGGGCCCACCACAGGTCGTGGTGGGGGTCGGCGGGGTCGCGGGTGGCGAGCACCAGGCGTGCTCGCCCGCGCCGGTCGGCGACGACCACCTCGACGCCGTGGAGGTGGTCGGCGACGAGGCCGTGGTGGCGGGAGAGTCCGCCGTATCCGCCGCCCGCGATGTGGCCGCCGGCGCCGACGCTGGGGCAGGCGCCGGCCGGTATGGTGACGCCCCAGCCGAGGTAGAGGGTGCGGTAGACGTCTTGGAGTGTGGCGCCGGATTCGATGGCGAAGGCGCGGTGCGCCGGGTCGTAGCGGACGGACTTCATCTCGGAGACGTCGACGAGGACCTGTACGGCCGGGTCGTCGACGAAGTCCTCGAAGCAGTGTCCGCCGCTGCGGACGACGATGCGTCTGCGCGTCCGCAGTGCCTGGTCGACCGCGCTGACCACGTGGTCGGCGCGGTGGACCAGGCGGATGGACTCCGGGTGGCCGGAGAAGCGGCCGTTGTAGCCTCTGGCGTTGAGTTCGGCGTAGCGCGGGTCGTGCGGGCCGATGTCCTTGGCCGGGGGTGCCGGGAGGCAGTCATGGGGTTCGGTTTCCGCGGCCGCCGCGGTTGCGGCACGGTGCAGTGCCGCGGTGCCGCCGGCCGCGGCGCTGCCCGCGAGGAATGTACGGCGTGAGAGATCCTTCACTGCCACGGTCCCGTCTCGTTGTGGGCCGCCCGGTGTTTCGGGGCGTCAGGTCGGTGCGGGTTCTGTGCGGTGCCGCGTCGGCCGGTCTGCGCCAGCTCTTCGAGGAGCGGCACGACGGCGCTGGGGGCGGGCATGTCCATCGTCTCCCGGCGCAGTGCGGTGGCGGCATCGGTGAAGGAGCGTTCCTCCAGCAGCCGTCTGAGCATGGTGCGGAGCGTCGCGGCGTCGGCCCGTTCCGGTTCGGCGACCCGGAGCCCGGCTCCGTGTTCTTCCAGCAGGCGTGCCTTGTGGTCGGTGTCCCACACCCCGTCGGGCAGGATCAGCTGCGGCGTGCCGCAGCTCAGGGCGGTGTTGAAGGTGCCCGCGCCGCCGTGGTGGATCACCGCGGAGCAGCTGGGCAGCAGTGTCTCCAGGGGGACGAAGTCCACGACGCGGACGTTGTCCGGCAGGTCGGTGACGGACGCGAGCTGGGTTCTGTCCAAGGTGGCCACCACCTCGATGTCCTCTGTGGCCAGGGCCGCGAACACCTCGCCGAGGGGTATCCGGTCGGCTCCGAGCAGTTCACGGTGCGAGACGCCGAGCGTCAGGCAGACCCTTGTGCGCTCGCGTGGTTCGCGGAGCCAGTCGGACAGGACGGAGCTGCCGTTGTGGGTCACGGTCCGCATGGGCAGGCGGTCGGTGGTGGCCGGGAAGCTCAGGGACGGGGGCAGGGGGTCGATGGTGCGCTGCCCTGTGACGAGGTCCTCGCCGAACTCTCCGCCGTACCGTCGCATGGTCCAGCCCAGCCACTCCTCCATCGGGTCCTCCCGTTGTCCCGGGGGCAGCCGGCGCACCGCGTCGAGGTAGGGCTCGCGCATCCGGCCGATGAGGTCCAGGCCGAACAGGAGCCGGGCGTGGGCCGCGCCGCTGGCCCGGGCGGCGATGGGGCCGGCGAAGGTGAGCGGGTCCCAGAGGACCAGGTCCGGTTGCCACCACCGGGCGTGGCGCACCAGGTCGTCGATCATCGCGGGGGCGGAGTACTGCTGGAAGACGTGTGTGGTCATGGCGGTGAAGACGCCGTGCATGTATGTGTAGGTCAGTTTCTCCGGGCGGATCTCGGTCATGTCCGTCCAGTACTCGAAGCGTTCGGCGACGGCGCGGTGGTCGTCCGCGCCGTCGGCCTCGTGCCGGGCTCCCGGGTCCTGCCCGGTGTCACCGGGTCCGCCGGGGTTGTCGTTGGTCTCGTACGATTCCATCTGTGTCGTCAGATCGAGGGGGGCGCCGGCCGTCACGGCGGTCAGGCCGGTGCCTGTGATGTCGTCGGCGAGGTCGGGCTGGCCGGCGATGTGGACTTCGTGGCCGGCTGCCCGGAGTGCCCACGCCAGCGTGACCTGCGCGAAGAGGTGGGATTTCGCGGTGTGTGTGGTGAACAGGACCCTCATCGGGCACCCTTCTTCGGCTGGCGTGGTCAAAGCGGGAGCGCGGGGTTTTCACACCATGTGGACCTTGGGGACGTAGAGGATCCATTTGCCGCCCGCGTCCCGGAACTGCTGTTCCTTGGCGATGATCTCCTCGGCGTGGTTCCAGGCGAAGAGCACGGCGTAGTCGGGGTAGGGGTTCTCGAATTCCTCACGGGACCGCACCGGTATGTGTGTGCCCGGTGTCAGCCGTCCCTGTTTGTTGGGGGTGGTGTCGGAGATGAAGGGGACGAGGTCGGGTCCGATGCCGCAGTAGTTGGTGACGGTGGCGCTCTTGGCGGTGGCCCCGTAGCCGGCGACCGTGCGGCCGTCGGCCCGCAGCGTGCGGAGCAGGGTGAGCAGTTCGTCCCGGGCCCGCTGAACGAGGCCGACGAATCTTTTGAGGCTTTCCAGTTCCGACAGGCCGCGCTGCTGTTCCTGGCGCAGCAGTTGGGCGACTGCCGGGGTGGGGGTGCGCCGTCCTGTGCGGGCGATGGTGTAGCGGACTTCGCCGCCGTGGACGGGGAGGCGTTCCACGTCGACCAGTTCGAAGCCGAACCGTTCGACCATGGCGCTCACGGAGGAGACGGAGAAGAAGTAGTAGTGCTCGTCGTAGATCTGGTCGAAGGCGGTGAGGTCGACGATGTCGGCGAGGTAGGGGTCCTCGAAGACGAACACTCCGTCCGGTGCGAGGAGTGCGTCGACGCCTTTGAAGATGGAGTCGAGGTAGGGGATGTGGCAGATGGTGTTGGCGGCGAAGATGACCTGTGCGTGGCCGTCGGTCTTGCGGATGTCGGTGGCCGTGGATTCCTGGAAGAACTCGGTGGTGACCCGTGCGCCCTGGCGGCGTGCCAGGTCGGCCACGCTGTTGGACGGTTCGACGCCGAGGTGCCGGACTCCGGCCTCGGCCACGGTGCGGAGCATGACGCCGTCGTTGCAGCCCACCTCGACCAGGAAGGCGTCCTTTCCGTTGAGTTCGGTCTCCAGGAAGTGCTGTGCGGTCGCCTCGAAGTGTTTGCGCATGACGGAGGATCCGGAGGAGAGGTACGGGTAGTGGCCGTTGAACATGAGGTGGCGGGGCACTTCCTCGGTGAGCTGGACCATGGTGCAGTCTCCGCATACGCCGACGGCCAGCCGGAAGAAGAATTCGTCGCCGGGGTACTCGGGTTCCAGGAGTCCGCTGGAGAGCGGTTGCCGGCCGAAGTCCATGAACTCGTGCAGCCGACCGCCGCAGATCCGACAACTGAGCATGGTGGAAGCCCTCTCCCTCGAGTGATGTGGAGCGTTCGTCTTGGCGTACGGGTGGGGTCCGGTGGCTCACAGGGCTCCGGGCCAGTCGTCGTCGTCGCGCAGCAGGGCCCTGGCCAGGCTCTGGTAGAAGGCCACGACGCCGGGTTCCTTGGGGCTCAGATGGCCGCGGCCGGCGAAGCGTGAGCCCACCGCTCGTTGTACGGCCTCCAGGCCGTCCCGGTCCTCGCTGTTGATCATGCCGGCGTATGACTGGGCCTGGCGGCGCATCTCGTCGAGGTCGGCGCCTTCCAGCGCGGCGCGCGGTACGAGGATCCCGCCGCGGACCAGTGTCCGGTCGATCGTCTGCGGGATGAGGCTGAGCCAGATGATCATCTCGCCGGCCGCGGCGAGGCTTGCCCCGGGGAAGACGAAGAACCCGTACATGTGGGCCTTCTCCTGGGCGGTCAGCGGCAGGGCGTGGGTCTCCTGCGGCTCGGTGAACGGTATGAGCAGACGCAGGGCCCACGGGGAGTCGACCCGTACGTCGGTGTCGGACCCGCCGGGTGTCGAGGGCTGGAGGGTCTGCGGGTGGAAGCCCATCACGTGGTAGTTCTCGTGGGCGTTCTCCACGGCGATTTTCCAGTTGCAGGCCCATTCCTCGCTCCAGGATCCGAGCTGCGCCATGCCGTCGAGCCGGTAGTTCGTCAGGTCTTTCGATATGCGGGCCAGTTGGGGGGTGAGGGGGGCGGCGGCCGCGTCGAGGTTCACGTACACGAAGCCGTGCCACTCCTCCACCGCGAAGGCGGGCAGCCGGCAGCTGCCGGGGTCGAAGTCGGGGTTCTTGCGCATGTGGGTGGCGCCGATGAGCCGGCCGTCGAGTCCGTACTTCCAGAGGTGGTACCGGCAGGTGAAGGACGGGGTGCTGCCGGCGGCGCCGGGTTCGACGAGCGGCATCATCCGGTGCCGGCAGATCGGTGACAGGCCGTGCAGTACGCCGTCCGCGTCGCGGGTGACCACCACCTGTTCGCCCGCGATGTCGACCGAGAGGTAGCTGTTCGGCTCGGCGAGGTCGTCGCGGTGGGCGATGAGCACCCAGGAGCGTGCGAAGACGCGGGTGCGTTCGAGGTCGTACAGCCCGGGTGAGGTGAACGCGCGCGGCGGGAGGCTGAGCTGGGGTGCCCGGTCCAGGTAGCGGCGCAGCTCGTCCAGGAGCGCGGCGACCTCGCCGCCGCCGGGCGTACCGTCGTGACCGCCGCACGGTGTGGGGGGGTGGTTCTCGCCGGCGGTCGGGCCTGTGCTCACGCCTGTGCTCACGGTGGGACTCCCCTGCCTGTGCCGCGGGTACCTGGTCGCCCCGACCGTGGCAAAGCGGATTCGAACCCGGCTCGACTGCGCGCCTGGTGGCCGTGCGGGGCCCGGGCCCCGCATGTCCAGCCGGTCTCCGGCGTTCCACTAGCAGGCGGCCCGACGATCGGTGCTTCCGGGCCCTGCCCGCCGCCCCTGCCTCTTGCCGGGCATGTCATGAATGAGGTCGCCGTGTACGGAGCCGAACTCGCCGGGATCTACGAGCTGGTCCACCGGGGCCGGGGCAAGGACTATCTGCGGGAGGCGGCGGAGGTCGAGCGGCAGGTGAGGAAGCGCAGGCCGGATGCCGCCGCCCTTCTCGACGTGGCCTGCGGCACCGGGGCGCATCTGCGCTGCTTCGAGGGGCTGTTCGGCGAAGTGGCCGGGCTGGAGCTGTCGGAGCCGATGGCCCGGTTGGCACGCGCGGCGCTGCCGCGTGTCCCTGTACATGTGGGCGATATGCGCTCCTTCTGTCTCGGCCGTACCTTCGACGTCATCACCTGCATGTTCGGCTCGATCGGCTATCTGCTGACGGAGTCCGCGCTGGCCGGTGCGCTGCGGCGGTTCGCCCGGCATCTGACGCCCGGTGGGGTGCTGGCCGTGGATCCGTGGTGGTTCCCCGAGACGTACCGGCACGGTCATGTCGCCGGCAGCACGGTGACCGTCGGGGAGCGGACCGTGTCGCGGGTCTCCCATTCCGTGCGGGAGGGGGCGGCGTCCCGGATGAATGTGCACTATCTGGTCGCCGACGGTGCGTCGGGGGTGCAGCACTTCCATGAGACGCACCTGATCGGCCTGTTCTCGCGGGCGCAGTACGAGGGGGCGTTCGCGGCCGCCGGTTTCGGCGTGGACTACGTCCCCGTCGAGCCCGCCGGCCGCGGCCTGTTCGTCGGTGTCCGGTCCGGCGGCTGACCTGGCGGGCCGGAGGTCAGGGCCGTCGGGCCAGTTGCTCGTTGGCCTGGTCGAGAAACTGGTTGAGCGTCCGGATCCGGGTCTCCGCGTCCGGCATCCCGATCGAGTACTTCCGCTCGACCTGGCTGATCGCCTCCAGCAGGGCGAGCGAGTCGTACCCCAGGGCAAGCAGTTCGATGTCGCCGGCATCCTCGCTCCGCAGGCCGGCTCCCTCCGCCTCGCCGGCGCACTGCCGGAATATTTCGACCAGGTCCGGCAGGGTGAGTTCGCTCATCACACACCTCTCAGTTCGCAGGGGAAGAAGCGCTCGTCACCGAGCGGTGAGGGGGGCGGGGGTTCAGCCCGCCGCCTCCCCCATGACGGGTGTCGGGAGGGGGGCGGGAGTTCAGCCCGCCGCCTCCCCCATGACGGGTGTCGGGAGGGGGGCGGGAGTTCAGCCCGCCGCCTCCCCCATGACGGGTGTCGGGAGGGGGGCGGGAGTTCAGCCCGCCGCCTCCCACATGTCGCGCAGGGAGTCGCGCAGCCCGATGGCCGGGCGCCAGCCCAGCGCCCGTTCCGCGTGGCGGATGTCGGCCTTGGTCCAGCCGCCGCCCTTGCTCTCGACCGGGCCGCCGGTCTCCTTGACCGTCCCGGGCGGGAATCCGGCCACCTCGACCAGGGTCGTCACCAGTGCACGCATCGTCGGTGCTTCGCCGCGCCCGATGTTGAACACCGCGCCGGGAGCTGCCCCGTGCGCGGCCCGCAGGACCGCCGAGGCGACGTCGCGTACGTCGATGTAGTCGCGGGCGGCGTCCGCGATCATCAGCTCCAGCCGCTCCCCCGGCGCCGCTTTGCGCAGCCGGTGCAGCAAGGCGCCCAGGAAGCTCGCCTGCGACGGGTAGGGCCCGCAGACGTTGACGGCGCGCAGCACGACCCCGTCGACGTCCCCGGTGCGGGCCGCCTCCAGTACGGCCTGTGAGCCGGCCAGTTTCGTACGGGCGTACGGGGTGCTCGGGTCCGGGGGGGACGACTCGTCGATGCTGGTGCCGGGCGGCACGAAACCGTACTCGTGGATGCTGCCGATGTGGACGACGCGCGGGCGGGCGGGCAGCGCCGCGACTCCGGCGAGCATCCGGTCCACCAGCCGCACATGGGCGTGGTGCATCGCCTCCTCGGTCACCGCCCAGCCGCCCGTGGCGTTGACCACGATCTGCGCCTTTCGCGAGGCGAGGAGTGCGGTGATCTCGGCCGGATCCGCCGATGCCACGTCCAGGGGGACGAAGGGGCGGCCGGCGGCGTGCGGTGCGCGGTGCCGGGCCACGCCGAGAACCTCGTGTCCCGCGCGGGCGAACGCCGCGCTCACCTGTCGTCCGATGCCGCCGGTCGCGCCCAGCACGGCGACCGTGCCGGGCCGGCTCACGTCACTCGCCTCCACCGCACCCTTCCTCTCCTGGCCGCCCCGGGCCGTCCGGATTCTTTTCGGCTCGCGGGTCACGGGCGCCGGTCGTCACGTGTCACCCGGCGCTCGCGCACCTTCAGTTCGCCCTCCACCCGCACCAGCACGTCGTCACACACGCACATCAGATGGAGCCGGGGGCTGCCGCTCCGGGGCGTGGCGATGATCTGCGCGTAGGAACGGACGCCCAGTCCGCCGTCCTCGCGCGGCTCGACCGACACCATGCTGAGCAGGTGCCTGTGCACCTCGCCGGCCCGGGACAGCTCCGCGGCGGCCTGGTTGACCCCGGTGGCCAGGGCGTCCCGGCCCACGACGGGTTCCGGCAGCGAGGGCGGCGCGAACGAGCCGTCCTCGGTGAAGGTCAGCGCCCATCCCTCGCCGTCCCCGGAGTCCAGCAGATGCATGTGGCGGGCGTAGAACTGCTGCACTTCGGCGTAGACGGACTCGACCGACGACGAGATCCCCGTGGTCACTGCCACCGCGTCCTCCTCAGGCTGGTCCCGTTCGCATCCGAACAGGCGGTACCCGCGAACGATTCCCGACACCGTTCGACATCGGCTCGAAGCCGATGTGCGGGGGCCGAGCGAGGTTTGAGCGCTTCTCCGTCCGCACGGAACACGATGGGGCTCGTCGGCGCAAGCCGCAGGTACCGGCAGTGGGAGGCCCGTGTGCGCCTGATCGACCTGTCATCGGCGGTGGATGCCACGGCCTATGAACCGGATCCCGTGATACACGAAGTACTGACGCCCCGTCAGGGGGCGGAGCACATGAGCGCGGAGATGCAGAAGCACTTCCGGCTCGCGTTCGACCCGGACGAGCTGCCCGACGGGGAGTTCCTGTCGCTCGACCGGATAACGCTGACCTCGCACACCGGCACGCATGTCGACGCGCCGTCGCACTACGGCTCCCGGGCCGGGTACGGCGACGGCACACCGAGACACATCGACCGGATGCCGCTGGAATGGTTCTGCAGCCCGGGGATCGTGCTCGACCTCACCGACGCGCCGGCCGGCGTCGTGGGCGCGCAGCGGCTGGAGAAGGAGTTCGAGCGGATCGGCCGCGCCCCGGCGCCGCTGGACATCGTCCTGCTGCACACGGGCGCCCCGTCGCGGGCGGGCACCCCGGAGTACTTCACCGAGTTCACCGGGCTGGACGGGGCGGCCGTGCATCTGCTGCTGGACCTGGGGGTGCGGGTGATCGGGACGGACGCCTTCAGCCTGGACGCCCCGTTCACCGACATCATCGGGCGCTACCGGAGCACGGGGGACCCCTCGGTGCTGTGGCCGGCCCACTTCGCCGGCCGCGACCGGGAGTACTGCCAGGTCGAGCGGCTGGCGAACCTCGACGCCCTGCCCGCCCCCTACGGGTTCACCGTCATGTGCTTCCCCGTGAAGATCGCGGGAGCGGGAGCGGGCTGGACCAGGGCGGTCGCCATGGTCCAGGAGTGACCGGGCGTCCTTGGACCGACCTCGACAGGAGAGCAGATGTACGGACAGGAACTGGCGGAGGTCTACGAGATCTTCTACCGCAGCCGGGGCAAGGACTGGCCGGCGGAGGCCGCCCACGTCACGGAACTGGTGCGGACGCGGTGCCCGGAGGCGGACTCCCTGCTCGACGTGGCGTGCGGCACCGGGGCGCACCTGGAAACCTTCACCACGCTGTTCAAGCACACCGAGGGCGTGGAGATCGCCGACCCCATGCGGGAACTGGCGCGCAAACGGCTGCCGGAGGTGACCGTGCACCCGGGCGACATGCGCGCCTTCGACCTCGGCCGCACCTTCGACGCGGTCGTGTGCATGTTCTGCGCCATCGGCTACCTGGGCACGGTGTCCGACATGCGGACGGCGGTACGGTCGATGGCCCGCCACCTGCGCCCGGGCGGTGTGCTCGTCATCGAGCCGTGGTGGTTCCCCGAGAACCATGCCGAGGGCTACGTCGCGGGTGACCTCGGCCGGGAGAACGGCCGTACCGTGGCCCGGATCTCGCACTCGACCCTCCAGGGCCGCGCGACCAGGATGGAGGTACGTTTCCTGGTCGGCGACCGCGACGGCATCAGGGAGTTCACCGAGACCGACGTGCTCACCCTCTTCACCAAGGACGAGTACCTCGCGGCGTTCACCGACGCGGGGTGCACCGCGGAGTTCCTCCCCGGCGACCCGACCGGCCGCGGCCTGTTCGTCGGCGTACGGCAGTGAGCCCCAGCCAGGCGCATCCCCCGAGACGAGCGGAGACAGTGACTCGCCCATGACCACTTACGTATGGGACTACCTGCGCGAGTACGACAACGAGCGGGAGGACATCCACGACGCGATCGAGACCGTGCTGCGGTCCGGACAGCTCGTGCTCGGCGCCAGCGGGCGCGGCTTCGAGGAAGAGTTCGCCGCCTACCACGGCGCCGGCCACGCCGTGGGAGTCGACAACGGCACCAACGCGATCAAACTGGGACTTCAGGCGGTCGGCGTGGGCCCGGGCGACGAAGTGATCACCGTCTCCAACACCGCGGCGCCGACCGTGGTGGCCATCGACGCGGTGGGAGCGACGCCCGTCTTCGTCGATGTCCACCCCGACACGTACCTGATGGACATCGAGCAGGTGGCCGCCGCTGTCACCGCGCGCACCACATGCCTGCTCCCGGTGCATCTCTACGGCCAGTGCGTCGACATGACGGCGTTGCGGGCCGTGGCCGACGAGCACGGCCTGCTGGTCCTGGAGGACTGCGCGCAGGCCCACGGCGCCCGCCGCGGCGGGCAGCTCGCCGGCACGTGGGGGGCCGCGGCCGCGTTCTCCTTCTACCCCACCAAAGTACTCGGGGCGTACGGCGACGGCGGTGCCGTCCTGACCTCCGACCCCGAAGTGGACGCCAGCCTCCGGCGGCTGCGCTACTACGGCATGGAGGAGCAGTACTACGTCATCCAGACACCGGGGCACAACAGCCGCCTGGACGAACTCCACGCGGAAATCCTGCGCCGCAAACTGCGCAGACTCGACACGTACATCCACGGGCGGCGCGCGGTGGCCCGCCGCTACGCCGAGGGACTCGCCGGCACCGGTCTGGCACTGCCCTCGACCGCGCCCGGCAACGACCACGTCTACTACCTCTACGTCGTACGCCACCCGCAGCGCGACCGCATCATCGAGGCACTGAAGGCCTACGACATCTCACTCAACATCAGCTACCCCTGGCCGGTCCACACCATGACAGGCTTCGCCCACCTCGGATACACCCGAGGGGCCCTGCCCGTCACCGAGACAGCGGCCCAGGAAATCTTCTCGCTCCCCATGTACCCCTCACTGGACCCGGCGGTACAGGACAAAGTCATCGGCGCACTCCGCGACGTCCTGGCGGCACTGTGAGCCCTGTCCCCACCGGGCGGGACGGCCCCGCGGGCAGCCCGGTCCGCATGGGCGTGCTCGGCTGCGCGGACATCGCGCTGCGCCGGATGCTCCCGGCCATCGCGGCGGCCGATTCGGCCCGGCTCGTCGCCGTGGCCAGCCGGGACGCCGCCAAGGCGGAACGGGTCGCCGCCCGGTTCGGCTGCGCCGGCGTCAAGGGCTACCGCACCCTCCTGAAACGCGACGACATCGACGCGGTGTACATCCCCCTCCCGCCCGCGCTCCACTTCGAGCAGGTCGCCGAGGCCATGCTGGCGGGCAAGCACGTACTGTGCGAGAAACCGCTCTGCACGACCCGGGCGGAGACCGCCGAACTGATGGAACTCGCACGGCACCACCGCCGGATCCTCACCGAGAACTACATGTTCCTCCACCACTCCCAGCACACCGCCGTCCAGTCACTCCTCGACGAGGGAGCCATCGGCGAACTGGAAGTCCTGTCCGCCTCGTTCGGCGTGCCACCCCTGGACCCCACCGGATTCCGCTACGCCCCCTCCCTCGGCGGCGGCGCCCTGCTGGACGTCGGTGTCTACCCGCTACGGACGGTACAGATGTACCTGCCCGGCAAACCCGAGGTACTGGCGGCCACCCTCCGGGTCGACAGCGCGACCGGCGTCGACGTCGCCGGCACCGTCCTGCTGTCCGCCCCCGACGGCACCGCGGCACAACTCGCCTACGGCTTCCGGCACTCCTACCGGTCCCGCTACACACTCTGGGGCGGCCAGGGACAACTCTCGGCCGAGCGGGCCTACACCCCACCCGAACACCTCAAACCCGTCATCCGGCTCCAGCAACAAGACCGGCTGACCGAGCTGACGACGCCCGCGGACCACCAGGTACACAACGCACTGACCGCCTTCACCGACGCCGTCCTCACCGGCCGAAACGGACCACTCGGCGAAACCGAATCACTGCTCCAGGCACAACTCGCAGAAGACATCCGCAACATCGCCAGAATCACCACCAACTGACCCACCCCCACCACCCACAACCCGACCCGCAGCTCGCCCCCCGCCCAGCCGGTACACCTCAGACCAGCCCCACCCCGGCAACCCCCACAACCCACCGCCCACAACCCGACCCGCCACACCCCCGCCCAGCCGGTGCACCTCAGACCAGCCCCACCCCGGCAACCCCCACAACCCACCGCCCACAACCCGACCCGCCACACCCCCGCCCAACCGGTGAACCTCAGACCAGCCCCACCCCGGCAACCCCCACAACCCACCGCCCGTAACCCGACCCGCCACACCCCCGCCCAGCCGGTACACCTCAGACCAGCCCCTCCCGCGCAATCGACATGACGTACCGCCCGTAACCCGACCCGCCACACCCCCGCCCAGCCGGTGCACCTCAGACCAGCCCCTCCCGCGCAATCGACATGACGTACTGCCCGTAACTCGACCCGCTGCTCTCCTCGCCCAGCCGGTGGCACGCCTCGGCATCGATGAACCCCATCCGCAGCGCAACCTCCTCGATGCACGCGATACGGCAACCCTGGCGTTCCTCCAAGGTGCCCACGTACTGACTGGCCTGGAGAAGCGATTCCGGTGTCCCCGTATCAAGCCAGGCAAACCCCCGGCCCAGATCCACCAGCCTGGCCTCACCCCGCTCCACGTAAAACCGGTTCACCTCGGTGATCTCCAACTCTCCCCGAGCCGACGGCATGACATTCTTCGCGACACCGACCGCCCGGTCGTCGTAGAAGTACAGGCCCGTGATCGCACGGTTCGACCGCGGCCGTACCGGCTTCTCCTCGATAGAGACAAGCCGGCCCTCACCATCGGCCTCCCCGACCCCGTACCGCTGCGGATCATGCACCGGATACCCGAACAACACGCAACCCCGCACATCCCGCGACTCCCGGGCCAACACATCAGAAAACCGAGGCCCATGAAAAATATTGTCACCCAAAACCAACGCGACCGTATCCGAACCCACATGACCGGCACCAATAACCAAAGCCTCGGCAATACCAGCCGGCACAACCTGCTCCGCATAACTAATATTCATCCCCAACCGGGAACCATCACCCAGAAGAAAACGAAAACGCGGCACATCATGAGGCGTCGCGATAACCAAAACATCCCTCACACCCGCAAGCATAAGAACCGACAACGGATAATAAACCATCGGCTTCCCACCCACAGGCAACAACTGCTTCGACACCGCACGAGTAACCGGATAAAGCCTCACCCCGGAACCACCCGCCAGAACAATACCCTTCACCAAACCCACCTCCCACAACAAAACACCACCGAAACACCCCCACCCCGGAAACCACAGCATCACCCCAACCCCTCGCAAAAGCCTCAAGCACCACTCGCACCCTGATGTCCATCGCGAGCACGATCCGGCCGTCGTTCATCCTTGACAGGGCAGAGCGGCCAGGTCGGAGCGCAGCCGATCCACCTCGATCCGACCGCAGTTCAACCCGTCGTAGAGAGCGCCGTCGCCAGCCCTTCAGGACGGCCACGGCCTGCTCGCCGAGGCAGCGGATCTTGGCGTGTGTGGTGTTGCGGCTGCGCTGCCACCGCTTGAGCCGACGGCCGCGGAAGGGTACTCGGATGGACTCGCCGGCACCTTGATTCGCCTAGTAGGCCCAGCATTTGAGGCTGGCGCCGGTGAGCCGTCCAGGATCACGAACGCCTTGGTCCGGGCTATGCCCATCGCCTCGGCCAGGGCGGGAGGGCGGCCAGCACATCGACGGCCTCGCGTATGTAGCGGTACACGGTTGCGACGCCGATACCGAACCCGGCGGCGAACCGGGCGTAGGTGTCACCGCATCGCGGATGGGCCAGAGCGAGAGAACCCGTCTACCAGGAGCTTCGTTGTTCCACCGCTCTGTCCGACGCACGACCAGCACTGTCAGGCTGGAAAAGACTCCGTGTCTCATGGGTCGCCGGGAGCAATGGCCGCGACCCTTCACATGTCACGATCCATCGTGACACCGGCAACAACAGAACCCCCCGGCGTGTCCGTACCGCCGTCACGGTCGACACGACCGCCAGAAAGAGGGCCGCTCGTCATACCGGACAGGAGATCCGAACTGAAGGCGTTGAACGCGACGAAATACCCCTCCACGTTCGGCCGACCAGCGCTTTTGATCAATTGCATGCTTCCGGGTACCGGGCGGGGCTGCGCATTCCCGACCTGGCCGACCGGCTGCGCGGTGGCCGGAACCCTGCCACCGCGCACAGACCGCCGCTTCGTCGGCAACGGCGTGGGTCACCTACCGGATGAGCCACCTGCTCTACGGGGAAGTGAAGGCGGCGCTCGCGAAGATGCGCAAGAAGGCGTTCCGGCGGGTGCACGACCCCTGTCCGGGCCCGCGCTCGGCGGCGAGCAGTGCGGCGATCTGGTGGCCAGGGGAACCAGCGACGTGGACCAGTTCAGCATCTTCCTCCAGTTCGGCGGCATGCTGTTGATCAGCGGCTGCCAACTGCCGGTGGGCAGCGCCGTGATGTTCGGCCACTCCTGGGCGCTGGCCCTGACGGTATGGGCGGTCTTCCTGCCGTTGGCGCTGATCCTGCCGAGGTTGCAGAACCAGCTCTCCTTCCGCTACGCCAATGTCCGGACCCGTGCCGGCGCGATGCTCACCACCACCGGCGAGGCCGTCGCCGGGACGGCCGTGATCCGCGCGCACAATGCCTCCGGACTGATCGGCCGACGTACCGACACGGCGGTGGAGGAGCACCGCAGGGAGCAGGGCAGGGCCCAGCGGCTGGTGACCGTCACCCTCTCCAGCGGCGAGATCGCGGCGGCGCCGGCCATCGGTGCGGTGGTCAGCTTCGGGGTGGTGTTGGGCGTCAATGGCCACATGACAGCGGGAGAGTCGCTGGCCTTCCTCTTCCTGGTTCCTGGTGACGCTCTTCATCGGTCCGGCGCAGATGAGCACCGAGGTGCTCAACGAGCTCCAGAACGCGCTCGCCGGGCTGCGCCGGACGCTTGCCGTCATCGAGGCGCCGCGCGAGGTCGAGAACCCGGGCGAGAGGGGCGTGGAGCTGGCGCCGGGCCCGGTGGGGGTTGGCTTCGAGGAGGTGGAGTACGCCTACCCCGACGGCGCGCGTGTGCTGCACGTGCTGCACGGGGTCTCGGTGGAGATCGCCCCGCGCAGCCGGGTCGCTGTGGTCGGCGAGACGGGTTCGGGTAAGTCGGCCTTCGTCAAACTGCTGACCAGGCTGGCCGATCCGACCTCGGGCCGGGTGGTGCTGGGCGGGGTCCCGCTGACGGACGTGCCCCTGGCCTCGCTGCGGCGGCGGGTGGTGATGGTGCCGCAGGACGGCTTCCTCTTCAACACCACCGTCGGGGAGAACATCCGCTACGGCCGCCCCGACGTCGGCGACGACGCGGTCCGCGGCGCGCTCGCCGATCTCGGGTTGACCGGCTGGGTCGAGTCCCTCCCGCACGACGTGGACACCGAGGCCGGACCACGCGGCGAGGCGCTGTCGGCGGGCGAGCGCCAACTGGTGGCGCCGGCCCGCGCGTACCTGGCCGACCCGGACCTGCTCGTACTCGACGAGGCGACCTCGGCCGTCGACCCGGCGACCGAGCAGCGCCTCCAGCGGGCCCTGGAGACCGCCACCCGGGGCCGTACCGCCGTCTCGGTGGCACACCGGCTCTCCACCGCCGAGACGGCCGACCGGGTGCTGGTCTTCGATGCCGGACGCATCGTCCAACAGAACACGCACGAGGAGCTGGCGGCACGCCCCGGCCGGTACGCGGAGCCGTACGCCGCGTGGCAGTCGGCGACCGCGGGCGACGCCTCCCCGGCCTGAACCGGCGGGCAGGGGCGGCGGCCGACCGGCTGCCAGCCTGCCCCGCGTAGCCGCCCGCCCGGGAACAGGTGACTCCGCGCATCGGCCTGCTGAGGCGCTTGAGCGGGACACAGATCCCGCACGTAGGTCAGCGTATGGATGGGGAAATCGCCGTCCCGGAACAGGTCCGGTCCACGACCCGTCTCTGTACTCGTTGACTGAGGCCCGTCACGTGACGGCTCTCCAGCCAATGCGACAGCACCAGCGCCTCATCTGCCGCGAGCTCGATCGTGACCTGACCATGCCCGCCCCTACAGCTCGGCCCCACCCTCGACCACCTGCACCTACCTGCCGGCCTCCGACCTTCACCAAACACATGCCCCCTGCCGGCGTGGATCCGGCGAACCACCGAGGCGGTTGACGTCGACCTCGAGCTGGATGCCGACACTCGGAGAGTGGAATGGTTCACACGCTCAGCGGCACGTTGCTTTCGGCGGGAGTTGTCATCCAGCGACATCGATTCCCCTTTTGTCTGGGCGTATACATATAGACTACGGACGACCCATCTGCCGACCGATTCCATGACTGGCTTCATTGTCGGCATGAGACACCTGAGGGCAGCCTTCACCTCCTTTGCGTGATAGAGTCTTGATGATTTATCAGAACGACGCAATAAAAGGGGAATGGCGTGAATACCGAGAAGCTTACGGCTCGGCGTCTTACAGCCGAGGAGACTTCAGGTTTGGGCCCCCAGGACGGTGTCTTCGTCCGGGCAAGCATGGATGGCGTTTCTCCCGACTGCTACGCACCAGCTTTCCTTACGAAATCGGGAAAGAGCTTTGAGGGTGGGTCCTTCACGGTACGGACGACATTCGGCGAGGAGGTTCATGTCCTCCCCGACAGTGCCGAAGAGGGCGGCATCTGGATCGCAGACAAGGCAGGGGAGGCAATCGAGGTTCTCCAGAGCGCCGGCGTTCTTCTGAACCTGGCCCTCTTCGTTCCCGGCGGAAGCAAGGAATCCCTGGAAGGTCTCTATTCCGCGGCCCGCGAAGCATTCGGCGCGGGGATCGTCCAGCGGTGGAGCGAAGAAGTCGTCGAAGTACCGAACGTCAAGGTCGACCTGTACGAGGAGCCGGCCCGGGGACGCAAGAACGCGAACGGCCAGAACCGCGACCGTCGCGCTCTGGACATCTTCCCGACTCGGGTGCGGTTCCTCGAGCCCAGCGAGGGCTGGAAGTTCGTCGTCGAACCGCACAAGGAGATCATCGACGAGACGCCGACGATCTGACCTGATGGCAGGTTAGCTCCGAATGCAGTGAGAGCCCGTCAGTACGCTGACGGGCTCTTCATCGTGGAGCGAGCGCCTCCCCTCCGCCCGGCGCTCTCGACGTGCGGCCGACAGGACTCGACGCCGGAACACCGCTGGCCATGCCGATGGTGCTCGTTCCCTGGACGACTGTCGTCGGCGTACTGGTGCTGTTGCCTGATGGCCGCTGTCCCCGCGTTGCGGTCCCGATGGGCCCTGGCCGGCACCGCAGCCCGGTGAGCGCTCACGCGGTGTTGTCGGCACCGCGGTTCCTCCCTGAAGGCCCGCAGGTGCCGGAACGCGCGGTTGAGCCGCGTGCGGCCACCAGCAACACCGACGGGCCGCCGACGCCCAGGCAGTGGTGCGACTGGTCCGTACGGGAGCGGATCGATCTTCTGGCGGTGCAGCAGATGCCGCCGGGCGGCGTGAAAGCCCTCGACAGGATGAGCCTGGGCGCGTTGCCGCCACACCGGGAACTCCCCCTCCCGCACGATTCCTCGGTCCACTCGCGGCTCCCGCTCAGCGAAGCCGGTACCCCTCATGCCGACACCGCCTGACGCCAGACCGTCGCCGAGGTCGCGGTCGGCGGACGCAGCGATGGACGGCAGCCCGGCCGCCCTCGGCCTCGCCGACGATCTCGATGGTCGGTTCGTTCTCGATGGTGGGTTCGTTCGCCAGCAGGGTGACGACCCCGGCACGCATGACCGTGTGATCATCCGCCACAGGGATCCGGAGCCGCTTCTCCGCTGTGGGCCAGTAGGCCATCTCAGCCCTGCAACGCCGGGGGAACCATGGCGAGGGCGCGGGTACCGCCCCGCCGCCGGCCGAACCGGTGGCGGTGAGCTCGCCGCCGAGCCCGCCAGGCGCTTGCGCGTTCCGTGCAGCCCGAAGCCGTGGGAGTCCTCCGTCACGAAGCCCGAGCCGTCGTCGGTGATCCCAGCTCGCGGGGCCACCCGGAGGGGCCGGCACGCCCACCGGGGGCGTCAAGTGGTGCGCGGACCGGGGAAGTTCTTCGGTCGGAAGCGTTGACGAAACATTCCACGTGGCCCTAGTTTCATCGCGTCGTACTTCGTACGTCATATATGAGACGCGATACGCGAGATGTGAGAGCCCGTCACCCATGACCTTCGCCCCTGCCCCGATCCCGTCCCGGACCCAGTACGTGCTGGAGGCCATCAAGCACGCCATCCTCACCGCGCAGCTGCAACCGGGACAGGCGCTGGTGGAGACCGAACTGGCCGCGCAGTTCGGGGTGTCGAAGACTCCCGTCCGCGAGGCGCTCAAGACGCTCGCGGGCACCGGACTCGTGGTGATGAGCCAGTACAAGGGCGTCACCGTGCGGCTCGTCGACGCGACCATGGCCAGGGAGGTGTACGACGTGCGCCTTCTGCTGGAACCGGAGGCGCTGCGCCGCTCCATCACCCGGGGCGCCTCGTTGGAGGCGGCCCAGGAGGCCCTGGAACGGGCCGACTCGGCGGCCGACACGGCGGACAGGTCACTGGCCAACAGGGACTTCCACCGGGCCCTTTACCTGCCCTGCGGCAACCCTCTGCTCTCCCGGATGCTCGACGAGGTCCGCGACCAGGCGGCGCTCGTGTCGACCGTGGCCTGGTCGGCCGTCCCGTCCTGGGAGCGCGAGGCGGCCGAGCACCGCGAGATCCTGCGGCTCGCCCTCGCCGATGACGCGGAGGCCGCCGCCGGGGCCCTGCACCACCACATCGCGTCGTTCGTGCGCCGCGCCTTCCCCGACGACGAAGACGGGGGCGACGCCGCGTGAACCACCCGCTGGGCACGCTCCACCAGCACCTCGAAGAAAGGCCAGTCCGCATGGACCACTCACCGCTCAAGGCGGCCCTCGCAGACGTCGTGGCGATCCCGGTGACGCCGTTCGCCGAGGACGGGAGCATCGACACCGCGACCCACCGCGCCCTGATGCGCAGGCTGCTCGACGGCGGCGTCCGCACCGTCACCCCGAACGGCAACACCGGGGAGTTCTACGCCCTCACCCCCGACGAGCGGCGCCTCGTCACCGAGCTGACCGTCGAGGAGGCCGCGGGGCGCGCCACCGTCCTGGTGGGCGTCGGTCACGACGTGCCGACCGCGGTGGCCGCGGCCGAGCACGCCGCCGAGGCCGGTGCGGCGATGGTGATGGTGCACCAGCCGGTGCACCCGTACGTCGCACAGGAGGGGTGGGTCGACTACCACCGGTCGATCGCCGAGGCCGTGCCGCAGCTCGGCGTCGTCCCCTACGTCCGCAGCCCGCTGCTGGCCGGCGAGCGGCTCGCGGAACTCGCCGACGCCTGCCCCAACGTCGTCGGCGTGAAGTACGCGGTCCCGGACGCGGCCCGCTTCGGCGCCTTCGCCCGGGACGCCGGCCTGGAGCGCTTCGTCTGGATCGCCGGCCTCGCGGAGCTGTACGCCCCCTCCTACTTCGCCACCGGCGCCACCGGCTTCACCTCCGGTCTCGTCAACGTGGCCCCGTCCGTCTCCCTCGACATGCTGGAGGCGCTGCGGGTCGGGGACTACGTCGCGGCGATGAAGGTCTGGGAGCGCATCCGCCGCTTCGAGGAGCTCCGCGCAGCGGAGCAGTCCGCCGACAACGTCACCGTCGTGAAGGAAGCCCTGTCCGCGCTGGGGCTCTGCCGCCGCGATGTACGCGCTCCGAGCCGGGTCCTGCCCGAGGCCCGGCGCGCCGAGGTCGCCGGTCTGACAGCCGAGTGGTCCCTGTGACCGACACGTCCCCCCGGGGTCCGGGAACCGGCCGTATCGCTCCCGAGGAGCTGCGCAGCCACCGGTGGTTCGGCACCGACGGGCTGCGGTCCTTCAGCCACCGGGCCCGCACCCGTCAGCTCGGCTACCTCCCCGAGGAACACCTCGGCAAGCCGGTCATCGCGGTGCTCAACACCTGGTCCGACATCAACCCGTGCCACACCCACCTGCGCGAACGGGCACAGGCGGTCAAGCGGGGGGTCTGGCAGGCGGGCGGGTTCCCGCTGGAGTTTCCGGTCTCCACCCTCTCGGAGACCTTCCAGAAGCCGACCCCGATGCTCTACCGCAACCTGCTGGCGATGGAGACCGAGGAGCTGCTGCGCTCCTACCCCGTCGACGGGGCCGTACTGCTGGGCGGATGCGACAAGTCGACGCCCGCGCTGCTGATGGGCGCCGCCTCGGTGGACCTGCCGACCGTCTTCGTGCCCGCCGGGCCGATGCTGCCCGGGCACTGGCGCAACGAGGTCCTCGGCTCCGGCACGGACATGTGGAAGTACTGGGACGAGCGGCGGGCCGGGAACATCGGTGACTGCGAGATGGCCGAGCTGGAGAACGGTCTGGCCCGCTCCCCCGGTCACTGCATGACGATGGGCACCGCCTCCACGCTGACCGCCGCCGCCGAGGTGCTGGGGGTCACCCTGCCGGGCGCCTCGTCCATACCGGCCGTCGACTCGGGGCACGAGCGGATGGCCGCTGCTTCGGGGCTGCGGATCGTCGACCTCGTCTTGCGGCAGGTGACGTTGTCGCAGATCCTGACGCCTCAGGCGTACGAGGACGCCGTCGCCACGGTGCTCGCGCTCGGCGGCTCCACCAACGCCGTGATCCATCTGATCGCGATGGCGGGCCGGTCCGGCGTGAAGCTCACCCTGGACGACTTCGACCGGATCGCCCGTACGGTGCCGGTCCTCGCCGACCTCCGGCCCGGCGGGCGGTACCTGATGGAGGACTTCCACTTCGCGGGCGGTCTGCCCGGCTTTCTCGGGCGGCTCACCGACGTACTGCATCTGGACCGGCCCACGGTCGCGCACGCCACCCTGCGCGAGCAGCTCGACGGGGCCCCCGTCCACAACAGCGACGTCATCCGCGAGCGCTCCGACCCGCTGGCCGGGGAGGGCGGGGTGGCGGTGCTGCGCGGCAACCTCTGTCCCGACGGGGCCGTCATCAAGCACATCGCGGCCGAGCCGCGCCTGCTGCGCCACACCGGGCCCGCCGTCGTCTTCGACGACTACCGCGAGCTCCAGCGCACGATCAACGACCCGGCCCTGGACCTCACTCCGGACCATGTGCTCGTGCTGCGCAACGCCGGGCCCCAGGGCGGCCCCGGCATGCCCGAGTACGGCATGCTGCCGATCCCCGACTACCTCCTGAAGCAGGGAGTGCGGGACATGGTGCGGATCTCCGACGCGCGGATGAGCGGCACCAGTTACGGGGCGTGTGTCCTGCACATCGCGCCCGAGTCCTTCGTCGGCGGCCCGCTCGCCCTGGTCCGCACCGGCGACCTCATCACGCTGGACGTCGAGGCCCGGCTCCTGCGGCTCGATGTCGACGACGCGGAACTGGAGCGGCGCAGGGCCGCCTGGTCCCCGCCGCCCGCCCGCTACGGGCGGGGCTACGGGGCGCTGTACCAGGACCAGATCACCCAGGCCGACACCGGATGCGACTTCGCGTTCCTGGCCCGGGAGGGAGAGGTGCCCGACCCGTACGCGGGATGAACCGGGTCCCGCGACCGTACGCGGGTCCCGCGACCGTACACGTGCCCGTGCCAGTACGAGGGCGAAACCGGGGGACCCCCCTCTGCACCTCGACCCCCCGGGTCGCTCCAGCTCCTCATGGCAAGCGCTTTCACCACCAATGGCCGACAGGCACAGACGTCCAGCGCATCCAGCACCTCCCAGAGATCGGAGACGCGTCATGGCCCCAACCGCAGCCGTGGCCACACCGCCGCCCAAAGAGTCCCGGCGCCGCCGGGCGAGCCCTCGCCGCCTGCCCTATCTGCTGATCGCGCCGGCGGGCCTCCTGATGCTGGGCTTCATCGCCTACCCGGTGCTCAGCGTCTTCTACTACAGCCTGCAGAACTACAACGTCACCAAGCCGTGGCGGAACGGCTTCGCCGGGCTCGACAACTTCCGGCGCGTCTTCACCGAGGACGACCAGTTCTGGCCGACGCTCGGGTTCAGTGCCCAGTGGGTCTTCACCCAGGTCACGCTCCAGCTGCTCCTCGGCCTGGCACTCGCCCTGATCGTCAACCAGACGTTCATCGGGCGCGGCATCTCCCGGGCCATGGTCTTCTCCCCCTGGGCCGTCTCCGGTGTGCTGACCAGCACGATCTGGATCCTGCTCTACAACTCCTCGACGGGGTTCAGCCGCTACCTCGCGGACGCCGGGATCGGCGAGTACGGCACGTCGGTGCTCTCGGACACCGGAACCGTCTTCTGGGCGGCCACCGTCACCGAACTCTGGCGCGGCGTCCCCTTCTTCGCGATTCTCATCCTCGCCGACCTCCAGTCCGTCTCGAAGGAGTTGTACGAGGCGGCTTCGGTCGACGGCGCGGGCCGGCTGCGGCAGTTCTTCCACATCACGCTGCCCCACCTGAGGGACGCGATCATCCTCGCCACGCTGCTGCGCGGTGTCTGGGAGTTCAACAACGTCGACCTGCTCTACACCCTCACCGGCGGCGGGCCCGCGGGAGAGACCACCACCCTGCCGCTCTACGTGGCCAACACCGGCATCGAGGGCCACGACTTCGGGTACGCCTCCGCGCTCACCACCGTCGCCTTCGTGATCCTCCTCTTCTGTTCGATCGTCTATCTGCGCCTGAGCAAGTTCGGAGGCGACCGCACGTGACCGCCCTGCTCACCGAGAAGAACGGAACCGCTCGGCGGTCCTCCGCTCCCGGCTCCCCGCCGTCCGCCCCGCGCCGCCGCCCCGGCCGGGAGCGCGCCTTCGACGACGTGCCGCGCTGGCAGATCTATCTGCCGCTCGGCCTCTACCTGCTCTTCACGCTCATCCCGTTCTACTGGATGCTGCTCTTCGCCGTACGGCCCGCCGGCTCCACGTCGCTGGTGCCGTGGCCGATGACCGGAGCGCACTTCTCCAAGGTCTGGAACGAGCGGAGCTTCGCCGTCTTCTTCCAGAACAGCATGATCGTCGGCGTCGCGACGCTCGTCGCCACGACCCTGGTCGCCCTGGCCGGCGGCTACGCCCTGGCCCGGTTCGACTTCAGGATCAAGGGCGCGTTCATGCTCGCGCTGCTCTGCTCGCAGTTCATCCCGGGCGCCCTGATGCTCGTGCCGCTCTTCGAGATCTTCCGCAACCTCCAGATGATCAATTCGCTGGGCAGCGTCGTCATCGCGGAGACGGTGTTCCAGCTCCCGCTGTCGATCATCCTGATCAGCGGCTTCATCAAGAACGTCCCGGTGTCCCTGGAGGAGGCCGCCTGGGTCGACGGCTGCTCACGCTTCACCGCCTTCCGCACCGTCGTCCTGCCGCTCCTGCGCCCCGGGCTGATCGCCGTCGGCTCCTTCGCGTTCGTGCACAGCTGGAACCACTTCCTCTTCGCCCTGATGTTCCTGAGCGAGCAGGACAAGCAGACGATTCCGGTCGGTCTCAACACGCTGATCGGCGCGGACAGCGTCGACCTGGGCGCGCTCGCGGCGGGCGGTGTCATCGCGGCCGTCCCCGTGGTGATCGTCTTCGCCTTCATCCAGAAGTGGCTCATCACGGGCTTCAGCGCCGGCGCGGTGAAGGGATGAGGAAAGTGACCGCCCCCTCGGCGACCCCGGCCGCCCGCGTGCCCGCCGTCCCGGCCGCGCCCGTGCCCGTCGTCCTGGCCGGTGCCCGGGGCCACGGCCGGTGGCACCTCGCCAATGTGCGCCGGCTCCAGCACCAGGGCCGGGTCAGGCTGGCCGGGATCTGCGAGCTGGAGCCGCTGTCCACCGGTGAACTCGCCGCCTCCGGCTTCGGCGCCGACGAGTCGCCCGAGCAGTCCGACGACTTCGGGGCGCTCCTGGGCGTCACCGGAGCGCGGGCGGCCATCATCTGCACCCCCATCCAGACCCACACCGAGCTGGCCCTCACGGCCGCCGCCCGGGGGGTGCACCTGCTGCTGGAGAAGCCGCCCGCCGCCGGCTGGGCCGACTACGCGCGGATGGCCGAAGGCGTCGAACGAGCCGGCATCGCCTGCCAGGTGGGGTTCCAGTCCTTCGGGTCGCACGCCCTGCCCGCCATCCGCGAGCTGGTGGCCACCGGAGCCATCGGGAACGTCACCGGCTTCGGGGCCGCCGGCGCGTGGGTCCGGGACGACGCCTACTTCCGGCGGGCGCCCTGGGCCGGGCGGCGCAGGATCGGCACCACCGACGTGGTCGACGGCGTCCTCACCAATCCCCTGGCGCACGCCGTGGCCACCGCGCTCGAACTGGCCTGCCGGGGCCGGTCCGAGGAGGTCGTCTCCATCGAGACAGAGCTGTTCCGGGCCCATGCCATCGAGGCGGACGACACCAGCAGCGTCCGCATCACCACCGCAGGCGGGCCGCCTGTCACCGTCGCCGTCACCCTGTGCGCCGAACGGCCCGGGGAGCCGTACGTCATCGTGCACGGCGAGAAGGGCCGGATCACCTTCTGGTACAAGCAGGACCGCGTCCTGGTGCAGCGCGCCGGACGGGGCCCCGAGGAGACCGTCCACGGGCGGACCGATCTCCTGGAGAACCTCCTCGACCACCTGGGGCACGGCACACCGCTGCTGGTGCCGCCCGCCTCCACGGGGGCGTTCATGCGCGTCGTCGAGGCCGTGCGCACCGCCCCCGAGCCCGCCCCGCTGCCCGACTCGGCCTGGGAGACCCGGCACGACGGGCCGGACGGCGGCGGGCCGAGGCGGGTCGTGCCGGGCATCGACTCGCTGGTCGCCGCCGGGGCCGAGTCCCTCAGCCTCTTCTCCGAACTGGGCGCCCCCTGGGCCCGGGTGAGCGAGGCGGCCACCTCATGACCCAGCACGCCACGGACCCGTTCCCCGACCTCCCGTCCGTCCTTGCCTGCGGCTCCGACACCGTCGCCCACTACGGCTACGCGCCGGAGGCGGACGGCCGCCCCCGCCTCCACCCCGTCACCACCCTCGGCGGAATCACCGTCACCGAGGAGCGCCCCGCCGACCACCTCCACCACCTGGGCGTCTCCATCGCCATCCCCGACGTCGACGGGTACAACTTCTGGGGCGGGCGCACCTTCGTACGGGGTCAGGGGCCCACCGCGCTCGACAATCACGGCGTCCAGCGCCACCTGGCCCGGCCCCAGCGCAGCCCGAACGGCTTCACCCAGGAGCTCGGCTGGGAAGCGGCAGGCGTCGAGCTCCTGCGCGAGCACCGCACCCTGTCGGCCACCCGGACCTCCGGCACCACCTGGGAGCTGGACTTCTCCTTCGTGCTCACCAACCCCGGGGACACCGGTCTCTCCATCGGCAGCCCCGCGACCAACGGCCGCCCGGGCGCCGGATACGGCGGCTTCTTCTGGCGCGCTCCCAAGGAGGCCGCACCGCCCACCGTGTTCAGCGCCACGCACGAGGGCGAGAACGAGGTCCACGGCCGAACCGCCGACTGGCTGGCGCTGGCCGGGGACGGCTGGGCGCTCGTGTTCACGGGGGCGACCGAGGAGACCCGGCGCGACCCGTGGTTCGTGAGGACCTCCGAGTACCCCGGCGTCGGCTCCAGCCTCGCGGCGCACGAGCGGCTGCCCGTGCCCGCCGGGTCCTCGGTCGTGCGACGGATCATCACCGTCGTCGTGGACGGCAGGCCCGACCGGGAGACCGCCGCCCGGTACGCGCGCGAGGCGGTGGCCCGGTGAGCCGGCCCTGGACCTCCGACCTCGGCGACGGGACGTACCGCAACCCGGTCCTGAACGCCGACTGGTCCGACCCCGACGTCGTCCGCGTCGGTGACGACTACTACCTCACCGCGTCCAGCTTCGGCCGGTCCCCCGGGCTGCCGCTCCTGCACTCCCGCGACCTGGTCAACTGGACCGCCGTCGGACACGCGCTGGACCGCCTCGAACCCGCCGCCGAGTTCGCCGCTCCCCGCCATGACCGCGGGGTCTGGGCCCCCTCGCTGCGCCACCACGGCGGACGCTTCTGGATCTTCTGGGGCGACCCCGACCACGGCGTCCAGCAGATCAACGCACCCCGTGTCGAGGGCCCTTGGAGCGTCCCGCATCTGCTCAAGGCGGGTAAGGGGTTCATCGACGCCTGTCCCCTGTGGGACGAGGAGACCGGCGAGGCCTATCTCGTCCACGCGTGGGCCAAGTCCCGTTCCGGCGTCAAGAACCGGCTCACCGGCCACCGGATGAGCCCCGACGGCCGCGAACTCCTGGACGAGGGATCGACGTTGGTGGACGCCGACCGGATTCCGGGCTGGTTCACCCTCGAAGGCCCCAAGCTCTACCGGCGCGACGGCTACTTCTGGATCTTCGCGCCTGCCGGCGGCGTGGAGACCGGCTGGCAGGGCGCCTTCCGTTCCCGGGACTTCTTCGGCCCGTACGAGGAGCGCGTCGTCCTCGCCCAGGGGCGCACCGACGTCAACGGCCCCCATCAGGGTGGCTGGGTGCACACCTCCGCGGGCGAGGACTGGTTCCTCCACTTCCAGGCCCGGGGGGCGTACGGGCGGGTCGTCCACCTCCAGCCGATGCGCTGGGACGCCGAGGGCTGGCCCGTCATCGGCGACGGGGGCGAGCCCGTGCCCCGGCACACCAAGCCCGTCGCCCCCGCCCAGCCGGTGGCGGCACCCGCCGTCGACGACGACTTCCCCGGCGGCCGCCCCGGCGCCCAGTGGCAGTGGACAGCCAACCCGCGACCCGGTTGGACCACCCGGCACAGCGGGGACGGGCTGCGGCTCACCTGCGTACGGACCGCGTACGAGCACGACCTGCGGCTGCTGCCCAACGTCCTGGTCCAGCGGATGCCCGCCGAAGCGTTCACCGTCGACGTGGACCTCGCGCTGGTCAGCGGCGAACCGGGCGCCAAGGCCGGACTCGCCGTGGTGGGCGACTCCTTCGGCTGGATCGGCCTCGCGGTCGCCGCGGACGGCACGCCGCGGCTCGTCCACCGCTTCGCCGAGGGCGTCGCCGCACACGAACGGGACGCGGCCGGGCCCCGCGCGTCCCCCGACGGACGGGCCAGGCTGCGCGTCGAGGTCACGGCGGGGGCCCGCTGCCGCTTCTTCGCCGACACCGGCGACGGGTTCCGGCCCTCGGGCCAGGTCTTCGCCGCCACCCCCTGGCGCTGGGTCGGTGCCCTCCTCGGGCTCTTCGCCACCGCGCCGGCCGGGACGGGCCCCGCCGGAACGGCCCGCTTCACCGCTTTCCGCGTCACCGGCCCCAACCCCCCGCAGAAGCGCACACGGCACGACCCATCACACCCGCATCACCAGCAGACAGAAAAGAGCCGACGATGAACATCTCGAAGACACAGCGGGGGCGCGCCACGGCCGCGATCTCCCTCACGGCGGTACTCGCGCTGACGGCCACCGCGTGCGGCGACGACGGCAGCGGCTCCGGCACGGAGGGCAGCGGAAAGGGCGAGATCACCTTCTGGGACAACAACGGCGGTCCGCGCACCGCCGTCTGGACCGAGATCATCAAGGACTTCGAGAAGCAGCACCCGGACATCAAGGTCAAGTACGTCCCGATCCCGATCGCCGACGTCCAGTCCAAGTACGACACGGCGATCGCGGGCGGCGGGCTGCCCGACGTCGGCGGCGTCGGCACGGCCTATCTGGCCAACATGGTCTCCCAGGAGGCCCTGGAGCCGGTCAACGACCGGCTGGAGAAGTCCGCGCTGCGGGGCAAGCTGGTCGAGTCCATGGTCGAGAGCGTCCGCGCGGCGGCCGGGCGGGGCGACGACGTCTACTCCGTACCGACCTCCGCGAACAACGGTGTGCTCTGGTACCGCACCGACCTGTTCGAGCAGGCCGGTCTGAAGGCTCCCGACACCTGGGCGAATTTCTATACGGCGGCCGAGAAACTGACCGACGCGAAGAACAACAAGTTCGGCTACACGATCCGCGGCGGCGCCGGCTCCATCGCGCAGGCCCTGGACGCCGTCTACGGGCAGTCCGGCATCACCGAGTTCTGGGACGGCGACCGGACGACGCTCAACGACCCGAAGAACGTCGCCGCTCTGGAGAAGTACGCCGGGCTCTTCAAGAAGACCACGCCCGCCGCCGACGTCAACAATGACTTCACCAAGATGGTGGCCCAGTGGGACACCGGCACGATCGGCATGCTGAGCCACAATCTGGGTTCCTACCAGGACCATCTGAAGGCTCTGGGAGAAGACAAGTTCGCGGGCATACCCGCCCCCATCGGGGACGGCGGCACCCGGGTACAGGTCTCCAATCCCGTCGACGGCCTCGGCCTCTTCCGTTCGAGCCAGAACAAGACCGCGGCGTGGAAGTTCATCGAGTTCGCGGCCTCGCACGCGTCCAACAGCAAGTGGAACGAGTCGGCGGGCGCCATCCCGGCCAACACCGAAGCGGCGAAGGACCCCTGGATCACCGAGACGGAGTCGACCGCGCTGGCCGCGAAGACCCTGACCGACGGTTCCACGAAGGTCGTCGATCTGCCCTACTACCTGCCCGACTGGAACAACATCAGCAAGGCTGACAACGAGCCGGAGTTCCAGAAGGTGCTGCTCGGCAAGATCACGGCCAAGGCGTTCCTGGACGACATGGCCGAGCAGTTGAACGCCGCCAACAAGGAGTGGAAGGAGATCGGCAACGGCTGATCCGGTCTCCTCCACCGTCCCTCCCCCACTGACGGGGGCCGGCGGCGGTCCGGGTCGCGCTCCGCCGCCGGCCCCTCTCCCGCGCAAGCGCGCACACAAGAGAGGCAGCCCTCCCCGTGTCACTCACCCGCAGACAGACCGCCACCGCACTGCTCACCCTGCCCCTCGGCCCGGGCCTCGCCCTCGCCGCCACCCCCGCGCTCGCCCATGGCGGCGGGAGAGAGGGCGGCAGACCCCGGCCCCGTACGATCCACGTCGCCGGTGACTCCACCGCCGCCGTTAAACACGCCGACGCCGCGCCCGAGACGGGTTGGGGCATGGCGCTCCCCTTCTTTCTCGCCGGTCGGCTCCGGGTCGCCAACCATGCGGTGAACGGCCGCAGTTCGAAGAGCTTCCTCGACGAGGGCCGCCTCACCGCGCTCCTGGCCGGTGTCCGCCCCGGCGATCTCGTTCTCGTCCAGTTCGGCCACAACGACCAGAAGACCGAGGACCCGGCCCGCGGCACAGACCCGTACACCACCTATCAGGAGTACCTGCGCCAGTACGTGAAGGGCGCCCGTGCGCGAAGGGCGTGGCCGGTACTGGTCACGTCGGTCGAGCGCCGCCGGTTCACCGCCGACGGCACCGCCCGGCCCAGCCTCGGCGAGTATCCGGCGGCGATGCGCGCCCTGGCGGCCGAGGAGAGGGTCCCCCTGGTCGACGTCCAGGCGCTCTCCCTCGCCCGCTGGCAGGAGCTTGGTCCGGACGGCACCGAGGCCTGTTTCCTGTGGCTGGACCCTGGCGACTCGCCCAACCACCCCGACGGCGCCCGGGACAACACGCACTTCAGGCCGGCGGGCGCCATCGAGGTGGCCCGGCTCACCGCACGGGCGCTCCTGGGCGAGGACGTGCTCGCCACGCGCGACGTCCGCCGCCTGGACGACCCGGTCCCGGCGGAGTGGATCACCTGGTCCGGACGGGTCTGACCCACTCCCTCACCCCCCTCCCCCTCTCCCCCTCTTCGTCTTCCCCCTTCTTCCTCTTTCCGACGACACAGAAGGATTCGCCATGCCCGCACGCAAGCGTCATACCCGCGCCATCGCCGTGACCCTGGGCTGCACCTCTCTGGCCCTCGCCCTCAGCACCCCGGCTCTGGCCACCGGGCGGCCGAGCCACGCCGGCCCCGGCGTCGAGCGTGCCGTACTGCCCACCGGAGACGGCTGGGCCGCCGCCGAGGGCTCCACCACGGGTGGCGCGAACGCCACCCCCGACCACGTCTACACGGTGACCGACCGGGCCGAGCTCATCGCCGCCTTCGCGGAGGCGGGCGACGCACCGAAGATCATCAGAATTTCCGGGACCGTGCACGGCAACTCCGACGTCAACGGCACGCCGATCGGCTGCGAGCACTATCAGACCGGCGGTTACACGCTGGAGAAGTACCTCGCCGCCTACGACCCCGAGGTCTGGGGCCGGGACACGGTCCCCTCGGGTCCGCTGGAGGAAGCCCGCGTCGCCTCCGCGAAGCGGCAGGCGGCCGCCGTCACCATCAAGGTCCCCTCCAACACCACCCTGGTCGGGGTGGGGAAGGACCCGAAGGTCATCGGGGCCTCGCTCCAGGTGCGGGACGTCTCCAACGTCATCATCCGCAACATCGGCTTCGAGGACACCTACGACTGCTTCCCCCAGTGGGACCCCACGGACGGGGTGGAAGGCGCCTGGAACTCCGAGTACGACAACCTCGTCGTGTACGGATCCCGCCATGTGTGGGTCGACCACAACACCTTCAGCGATGGCGACCGCCCCGACGCGGACCAGCCCCACTACTTCGGCCAGGTCTACCAACAGCACGACGGCCTCTTCGACATCGTGCGCGGCGCCGACCTGGTCACCGTCTCGTGGAACGTCCTCAAGGACCACGACAAGACCATGCTCATCGGCAACAGTGACGGCGCCGGCGCCACGGACCGGGGCAAGCTCCGCGTCACGCTCCATCACAACCTCTTCAAGGACGTCAAGGAGCGGGCCCCGCGCGTGCGGTTCGGCCAGGTCGACGCGTACAACAACCACTTCGTGGCGACGAAGGGCAGCGCCTACGGATACACGTTCGGCATCGGCGCGGAGTCCCGACTGGTCGCCGAGCACAACGCGTTCACCCTCACGCGGGACGTGGACCGGGCGACGATCCTGAAGAAGTGGTCGGAGTCGTCCCTCACCGCGAGGAACAACTACGTCGACGGGCGGAAGACCGACCTGGTCGCCGTGCACAACGCGGGTGTGCCGGGTGAGCACCTCACCGAGGGCGCCGGCTGGACACCCCGCCTGCGGACGGCGGTCCACCACCCGCTCGTCGTGCCGGTGCTCGTGGCGCTCAAGGCGGGAGCGGGCAGGGCGAGCGCGAGCGGTCGCTGAGAGCTCGTCCCCGACCGCACGCGCCCGGAGACAACCGCCCCCGCATCACACGACCGTAGCCGCCTCCGGCCTCGCCATCGCGGGCGCGACCCTCCCGGCGCCTCATCACCCCTCGACCCGACTACCCCGAACCGGCCGGAGCGGCACCGCATGCTTTCCACCACCCCGGAGAGCGCCGCTCCGGCCTTTCGCCGCCCACCCCGAGGAGCCCCATCATGTCCAGTGGACCTTCCCTGCCCAGCGGGCCTTCCCTGCCCAGCAGACGTACCGCCCTCACCCTGCTCGCCGGAACCGGTGCCGCCCTCGCTCTCGGCGCGACCGAAGCCCACGCCGGGACCGCGGCCTCCCGTCCCTTCGGTCGCTACGGCTCACCCGCACGGCGCCTGGACCGGCGCACGCTGTACGTCGACGCGTACGGCCGCGGCGACCACACCGACGTACAGTCCGCCGTCCACGCGGCGACCGGCACCGGGCGCACGCTCGTGATCGCCCCCGGTGTGTACCGCGCGACGGTGTTCATCGGCGCCGACCACGAAGGGCTCACCCTGATCGGCGCGAGCGGCGACGCCCGGGACACCGTGCTCGTGTACGACAACGCGGCGGGCACACCCGAGCCCGACGGCTCCGGGACCCTGGGCACCAGCGGCTCGGCCTCCGTCACCGTCCGCGCGGCCGGATTCACCGCCCGCGACCTGACCTTCGCCAACGACTGGCTGCGCTCCGACAACCCCGAGTACACCGGCACGCAGGCCGTCGCCATCAAGGTCCAGGGGGACCGGTCGGCGTTCTACGGCTGCCGGTTCCTCGGCCACCAGGACACGCTGTACGCCGACTCCCTGGCCGTCAGCGCGTTCGCCCGCCAGTACTACCGTGACTGCTACGTGGAGGGGGACGTCGACTTCGTCTTCGGCCGCGCCACCGCCGTCTTCGACCACTGCCACTTCCGCGCGCTCACCCGCACCGACCTGGCATCCGCCCCGTACGGCTATGTCTTCGCGCCGAGCACCGCCGGAGCCAATCCGTACGGGTTCCTGGTCCTGCGCTCCCGGATCACGAGCACCGCCCCCGACGCGTACTACAAGCTCGCCCGACCCTGGGTGCCTTCCTCGGACCTCACCGCGCACCCCATGCTGACCGTCCGCGACAGCCGGCTCGCCCCGGGGATCGACGCGAGGACGCCGTACGCCACCATGTCCGCGGGCTTCCCGTGGCAGGACCAGCGCTTCGCCGAGCACCGCAACGCCGGCCCCGGCGCCCGCGTCACCGTCCCCGCGAACCGGCCGCAGCTCAGCGCGGCCGAAGCCCGCGCCCACACCCCGGGCCGCTGGCTGGACGCCCGGAACCCGCACCTCACGAGTACGTGGGAGATGCGGGCCGTGGACGGGGGCGCGGCCTGCGTGGTCAGCCCGCGTAGGTCTCGAACTCGGCGATCCTCGGGGTTCCGGTCGAGCCGGTGATCTCGAAGGTGATCTTCCGCAGGGAGGTGCGGGGGAAGGCGATGTCCCCGGCACCGGTGCCGGAGGTCAGGACGGCGCCGGTGTCCGCGTTGAGGAGCCGCCACGTCTTGACCGTGCCCGCGGAGCCCGCCGCCTCACGGATCCGGACCGAGGAGACGGCCGTGTCGGAACCCCACTTGATCGAGGCGGAGCCGGTGGGCCCCACGGGCGACCAGTAGGTGCTCAGGTCGCCGTCGCGCAGATCGCCGTAGCTTGTTCCGGCGGCCTTGCTGGATCCGTCGGAGCCCGCTCCGATGCTGAGGTTGGTCCCGGTGGGCGGGGTGGGGTCGGTCGGCCCGGGAGTCGGGTCCGTCGGTCCCGGCGTCGGGTCGGTGGGCATCGGTGTCGGGTCAGTGGGCGTCGGAGTGGGCGTCTGCGGTGTGCAGTTTCCGTCCGAGACCTTCAGGCCCTTGCCCGCGCCCGCCGCGCGGCTCACTACGTCCGGCACGCAACTGGCCGCGTCGGCACGGTAGGTGTAGGGGATGTTCACCGTAGTGGTCGACTTCATGTCGGGGCCTGCGGGTTGGGTCGTGCCGCCGGGGCTGGACCAGGTGACGTTGTCGAGGGTGTTGCCGCTGACCTGCCAGTAGCCGGCCTGGTCGGTGTAGAAGGTGCCGAGGACGTCCTTGGAGTCCTCGAAGTAGTTGTTCTCCACCTTGGCACGGGCCCCGGCCCGGGAGTTGATGCCGGAATCGTTGAGCCTCACGTAGTGGTTGCTGTAGATGTGGGCGATGCCGCCGCGCAGCAGGGGGGCACGGGAGTCGATGTTCTCGTACAGGTTGTGGTGGTAGGTGATGAAGCCGTTGGAGAGGTCGCTCTCGCTGGACCCCACGAGGCCACCGCGGCCGGAGTTGCGCAGGATGCTGTAGGAGAGGGTCACGTACTGCGTGTTGGCCTTCATGTCGAAGAGTCCGTCGTACCCCTCCGACTCCCCGCCCGACGCCTCCAGGGTCGTGTGATCGACCCAGACGTTGCGGACGCCGGACTCCATGCCGATGGCGTCGCCGCCGTTGGAGGTGGGCGAGCCGGACTTCTTGACGTTCCGGACGGTCACGTTCTGGATGATGATGTTGCTGGCCTCGCGCAGGTGGATGCCCAGCTGATCGAAGACGGCCCCGCTGCCGACGCCGACGATCGTGACATTGCTGATCTGCTTGAGCTCGATCACGCCGGCGGCGGTGCTGCAACTGTCGCCGGACACCTTGGTGGTGTTGCCGTGGTTGATGGTGCCTTCGACCTCGATCACGATCGGGGTGGCGCTGTCGGCCCGCCCGCACAGCGCCTCATGGATCTGGGTCCCCGTGGTGGCACGGACGGTCTGCCCGCCCGCACCGCCGGTGGTCCCGCCGTTCTGGGTGGCGTAGCCGGTGGCGCTCCCGGTCGCCGCCGCCGCCTCGGGCGCCGACAGCACCGCTCCGGTCGCGGCCGCGAGGGCCAGGGTTGCCACTGCGGCCTGCAGCCGCCGCACGACTGGTCGTCCCATGTTCGTCTCCCAGGTGTCTTCGGTTGGTCGGTGATGGATGCCGGAGCACGTACTGAATGACGTGTCCATGACATGCGGGAGCGCTCCCGCACGCAGCCGCACAGAAGCGGCTCGATCCACCAGGGGCGTGCGGCAGCGCCCTCGCGCCCCAGGCTTCACACCGGAAGCGACAGGGCAGCAAGCGCTTTCTAAAGTGAACGTAGAGGGGGTCGCCCAGCATGGCAAGGTGCGTGCCGCAGCGGTTTTTCCCAAGACCGCCCTCGCGTCGAAGCGCCCACGCCTCCCCCGGACCCGTTCGGGCCGCCCCCGGCGCCGGCACCCGCCTCAGCGCGCGCAGATGGCGCCGCGAAGGGTCCAGCGGATCAGGTCATCGACACCGTGGCGTGCGACGAGCCCGTCTCCGGTCGCATGGAGGCCGGTGTAGACGATGCTCCACACCATGCGCTGGATCCACTCGGCCGGGACGGTGGAGTCGAGCTCGCCGCCCCGCTGGCCCCTGCGGATCTCCGCGACGAGGATCTCGTCGACCGCGCCCGCCACTGCGGCGTCCGCGCGGGAGGGGTCCTCCCCCGCCGAGGCGAACAGGAACAACACCCGGTCACCGACGTGGACCATGGCACTGACGATCCGGTCGATCACCTCCGAAACCGGGCCGGAGCCGGGAGCGGCCTCCACGATCGCCGCGTGGAGAGCAGCCCAGGAGTCGCTGGTGAGCGCCGACCGGAGGTGTTCACGGTCGGGGAAGTAGCGGTGGACGGTCGCCCGGCCGACACCGGCCGCCTCGGCGATGCGCCCCAGGCTCGCGGCGGGATCCCGCGCCCACTCACCGGCCGCCGCGTCGAGGACGGCACGGCGCGTGCGCTGCTTCTGCGGTGACAACTCCATTGCCAGATCATAAAGCACAGTGCCATTATGAGACTATGAAGTCTCATTTTGATAGTTCATTGCCTCTTACCGTGGTGACCGGTGCGACCGGCGTGCTCGGGCGGCGCGTCGTCGACGGGCTGCTGAGCAGCGGTCGGCCGGTGCGAGCCGTGTCCCGGCGGCCCCGCCACGGCGTTCTGCCTCCCGCCGTGGAGGTGGTGGCCGGCGACGTCCACGATCCGTCGACGCTCGGCACCGCGTTCGAGGCGGCGAAGGCCCTGGTGCTGATCGCGGTGCCCGACACGGCCGTCGAGGTCGTCGAATGCGCGCGGAAGGCCGGGATCGAGCACATCGTGGTCGTCTCGTCCGCCGCCGTGACCGCGGGCCACGACACCACCTACAACCTGCCCGTCGAGCGCGCGGTGCAGGCGTCCGGGCTCGACTGGTCGATCGTCCGGCCCGGTGAGTTCGCCACCAACGCCCTGCTCATCTGGGGTCCGTCCATCCGCTCCGGTCGGCGGGCGGTCGAGCCGTTCCCCGACCAGGCCGGCCACCCGATCCACGAGCAGGACATCGCGGACGTCGTCGTCGCCGACCTGCTCGATCACGACCGCCGCGGACGCATCGACACGATCATCGGCCCCGATACGCTCACCAAGCGCGCACAGGTCGCCCTCATCGCCGAGGCGGTGGGAGAGGACATCACCCTCGACGAGGTGACGCCCGAAGAGGCGCTCCGCTTCTACCGCGAGCAGGGCGGGTTCGCGGCCGACAACGCCGACTGGCTGTACGGCTTCACCAGTTACGACGGGGTGGAGGGCGTGACCGACGAACCCCGGGAAGCGAACCCTGCCTCCGACGACGCCTACCTCACCCTCGCCGAGGTGCTCGGCCGACCGGGACGCTCCTACGTGCAGTGGGCACGCGACCACGCCTCCGACTTCACAGGAACGGTCGACTGAGCCGATCTCCCGAGTCTGCCCGCCGGGCACGTGCCACGGTCGGCGGATCCGCCGCTGCCCGAGGCGCCCGGGCCGGCGGTGCCGCTCCGGCCGGTGGTGGACCGTCGCGTACGCGCGAGGCACGACGCGTCAGTCGTCGGGGAGCCAGCCCCGCTCGCGCAGCGCCGCGACGAAGCGGCCGTGGGCGTCGTCCAGGGCGGGGCGCTCCTCCTGTACCGGCTCGACGAGGGCGCCGCCGCGCACCATCGCCGCGGCGCTCGCCGCGAGGTCCTCGTGGAGGGTGCCGGTCGCGGCGAGGAGTGCGGCGCCGAAGGCCGTCTCCGCACGCTCGACGACCCGGACCGGGCGGTCCAGGACGGTGGCCCGGATCGCCGTCCACACGGCGCTGCGGCTGCCCCCGCCGGCCGCGTGCAGGGGGCCGAGCACCGGAACGCCGAGTCGCCCGACCCGGTCCAGGGCCAGCCGTTCGACGAAGGCGACGCCTTCGAGTGCGGCCCGGTGGGCGTCCGTCTCGTCGCGGGGGCGGCCCAGCTCGAATCCGCGCGCCGCGCCGGAGACGAAGGGGAACCGTTCGCCGTCACGGCGCAGCGGGTAGCGCACGTACGAGGCGGGGCCCCGGGCCGCCGCGGCGGCGTCCAGCGCGGGCAGGCGGGCCGGGTCGACGTCGGCCAGGCACTCCCCTCCGGTGTTGGACGCACCGCCGGGGAGCCACCAGCCGTCGGGGTGGCGATGGCTATAGAACGCTCCGGTCGCGTCGCGGACCAGGTCCGCGGAGACCCCTTTGAGGACGTACGTGGTGCCGAGTACGCCCACGAAGCGGCCCGGCTCGACCGCCCCCGTGGCGATCTGGCCCGCGCAGCCGTCCGTCATCCCGAGGCGTACGGAGCACCCTTCGGGCAGGCCAGTGGCCTCGGCCGCCTCCGGTCCGACGACCCCGGCCTCCGTGGCGGGGGCGCGTACGGAGGGAAGCAGAGCGAGCGGGAGGGCGAGGGCGTCGAAGACCTCGTGCGCCCACTCCGAAGCGCGGGCGTCGTAGCCGGTCTTGAGTGCGTGGCTCCAGTCCGTGGCGACGGGATGGCCCGTCAGCGCGCGCCCGACGATGTCAGGGGTGTGCAGGATGTGGCGCAGGCCCGAGCCGTACGTCCGCAGGCACCAGACGGCCCGGCCCAGCGCGGCGGTGGGTCCCACGGACAGGCCGAGCGCGTCCCATCGGGCGCTGCCCACCCGCTGCGCCTCGGCGTTGACGTCGGCGGCCCGCCGGTCGTCGTACATCAGGGCCGGGCCGAGTGGGACGCCGTCGGCCCCGGTGGGCACGATGGTTCCGGACGTGGCGGATACGGCCACCGCGATCACCTCGCGGCCGCCCCGGGGCAGCGCGCCGGTGGTGCGGCGCAGCGCCGAGCGTACGGCGGGCCACCACGACCGGGCGTCCTGCTCGCTCGTCCCCGCGGCGGTCCGTACGGGGGGCGGCAGTTCGCCCCGCGCCTCGGCGAGTACGCGCCCCCGCCCGTCCAGGCACACCACGCGGACGGAGGCAGTCGCCAGGTCGATGCCGATCACGGCCGGGGCGTGGGGAGTGGGGCGGCTGGATGCACTGCTCATGGCGGAAAGCGTCCTTCCCCTGCGGGGCGGGCCTTTGATGTCCACCGATCAGGTGGCGGTCCGTCGCGTGGTCACGTGCGTGTGAAGTCAACAAGCGTTCCATCATGGCGGGAGGAACGGCTTCATGGGGCGACGGCCGCCACCGTCACCCGGGTCCGCTCGCGGAGTTTGCCGAGCAGTTCGGCGTCCGCCCCGTCGTCCACGACGAGATGGTCCAGGTCTCCGACGGGCCCCACCCGGTGCAGCGCGGTCCGGGCGAGCTTGGTGTGGTCCATGAGCATCACCTTCGTGGCCGCGGACGTGAGCATCGCCCGTTTCACCAGCACCACGTCCTGCTCCTGGTGGTAGGCCGTCCTGGCGTCGAGGGCCGAGGTGGAGACCGCGACCAGGTCGACGGAGAGCGCCTCCACCGCCTCGACGCAGGGCATCCCGAGGAAGGAGTCATGGGTGCGCGAGTACTCGCCGCCCAGGGCGATCAGGCGGATGCCCTCGCATCCGGTGAAGACGTCGAGCACCCGGCGGGCGTTGGTGACGACGGTGAGGGGGGCGAGGTCGACCAGCAGGCCGGCCATGACCAGGACCGTGGTGGAGTCGTCGAGCATCACCGACATTCCGGGCTCCACCAACGCGGCGGCGGCGCGGGCGACGGCGTTCTTCTCCGCCGTGTTGACGCCGAGCCGGTAGTCGAGGCTCGACTCGAACACGGTGGACGGCAGGGCGGACGCGCCGCCGCGGAAGCGGCGCAGCACCCCTTGCCGCGCGAGGTCGTCGAGGTCGCGGTGGACGGTCATCAGGCTCACGCCCGTGAGCTGGGCGAGGGCGGCACCCGTGGCGGTGCCCTGGTCGACGACATGGTCGGCGATGAGCCGTCGCCGTTCTTCGGCGGATCTCTTGGTCATGGAAGTCAGTCTCCCGCAGGGCTCGGGCCGGGCGCGGGGGCGGGGGAAGCGGCGGTGGGTACGTTGAGCGAGCGCAGCGCCGTCTCCGTGCCGCGGATCTCGATCTCCGTGACGGCCCCGTTGTCGAGTCGCGGGAAGATCCGCCGGTAGCGCCCGAGGGGAAGTCCGAGGAGTTGGCACAGGGCGATGCGCAGCAGGGTGTTGTGAGCGACGACGAGCACCTTTTCCCCCGGGTGACGGTGTGCGAGATCCCGCAGGGAGCCGGTCGCCCGCGCCGCGGCCAGCGCGACGGGCTCGGAGCCGGGGAAGGCGCCGGAGTCGGCGTCCTCGCGGAACCGCCCTACGACTTCGGGGTCCTCCAAGGCCATCTCCTCGATGGTCCTGCCCTCGCCCCATCCGAAGTCCACTTCCCGCAGCCCCTCCTGGACGTCCGCCGCCAGGCCCAGCGCCGCCACCGCGGGCGCCGCGGTCAGGCGGGCGCGGCCGAGCGGGGAGCAGGCGACCGCGTCCACGCCGCTGCGGACGGCCCAGGATCCGAGGTCGGCTGCCTGGGCCACGCCCTTGGGGGTCAGGGCGACGTCGGTGACACCGGCATACCGGTTCTCCGCGTGCCACTCGGTCTCGCCGTGGCGCACCAGCAGGAGGCGAGAGGTCATGGGGAGGCCCTTTCGAGGTCGAGGCGCATCCGAAGGATCAGCGATGGGCCGTACGCGCCGGGCGCATTGCCGGTTCACGTCAGCGCTGTTAAATTTAACAGAAATTCCACAGTCCAGGACCGGCCTGTCGCGGCCCGGATCACGCTCCGGCCTGCTCGCCCCGCAACCCCACCGGCTCTGCTCGCAGAAGGAATCCGACGTCATGCGCATCCTCGCCGCAGGCGACCACTTCGTCCGCCCCTCGTTGATCCGCGCGGCAGTGAGTCAGGAGCTGTCCCGCACGGGCCGGGAGCTCCCGGAGTTCACGGAGCTGACCCTCCCCTGGCCCCACGAGCCCTTCGGCCCGGTCGCGGAGGTCCAAGAGGCGAGCGGCACGGAGGACGAGCTCATCGAGGCGTTGGCCGGGGCCTCGGTCTGCGTGACGCAGATGGCCCCGTTCACCGGGCGGGTGTTCGCCGCGTCGCCCGCGCTGCGTCTCGTCGCCGTCTCCCGGGGCGGGCCGGTCAATGTGGACCTGGCTGCGGCCACCCGTCACGGAGTGCGGGTCGGCTTCGCCCCCGGCCGCAACGCCCAGGCCGCCGCGGAGTTCGCCGTGGGGCTGATGCTCGCCGCGATGCGCCGCGTCACCGCCGCCGACGCGGAGCTCAAGCGGGGCGTCTGGCGGGGTGATCTGTACGCGTACGAGGAGAGCGGGGGTGAGCTCGGCGGTGCCACGGTCGGGCTCGTGGGCTACGGCGCCATCGGCCGGATCGTGGCACGGGTGCTGCGCGCCTTCGGAGCCCGTGTGCTGGCGGCCGACCCGTACGCCGACCGTGCGGCGGCCGAGGCGGAGGGCGTCGAACTCGTCGACCTGGAAAACCTTCTGATCCGCAGCCAGGTGGTGAGCCTGCATGCCCGCCTGACGGAGGAGACCCATCACCTGATCGACGCCCGCCGCCTCGGGCTGCTGCCGCACGGCGCGGTCCTGGTGAACTCCGCCCGCGGCGGACTGCTCGACCACGCGCCGCTGCCGGGGCTGCTGCGCGGTGGCGCTCTCGGGGCGCTCGCCCTCGACGTGTACGACATCGAGCCGATCCCCGCCGACTGGGCCCTGCGCGACGCGCCGAACGTGATCACCACACCCCATCTCGCGGGCGCGACCCGGCAGACGGCGCACCGGGCGGCGGCCATCACCGCCGCCGAGGTCGGCCGTTTCCTGCGCGGGGAGAAGCTGTCCCACCTCGCGAACCCCGACGTCCTGACGGCCGTTCGGCCCTGACGGCCGCCGTCGCCGTCCTACGTGACCCGCCGCCCAGGAACCCATCGGCTCGTATCGGCCGCTACCGGCTCGTACAGGAGGCACCAGGCGTGAGCACCATCATCGGTGTGGACATCGGGACGTCGGTCACCAAGGCCGTGGCGTTCGACGGGGCGGGCGGCGTCCTGGCCTCCGCGAGTCGGCGCTCGCGTCTGGACATGCTGCCCGGCGGACGGGTCGAGCAGGATCTCGACGAGGTCGTGGCCGGTGTCGGCGATGTGGTCCGCGAGGTCGCCGCCGCGGTCGGCCGGCCGCCGGAAGCCGTGGCGCTCACCGGACAGGGGGACGGTCTGTGGCTGCGGGACTCCGGGGGCCGCCCGGTACGGCCCGCCATCTCCTGGATGGACGCGCGGGCCTCGGAGCTGGTGACCCGCTGGCTGGTGGACGGCACGGTCAACACCGCTTTCGCGCACACCGGCTCCGGCATGTTCCCCGGGTGCCACGGCCCGCTGCTGAACTGGCTCCAGGAGCACGAGCCGGACTCGCTGGACCGGGCCGCCGTCGCGGGGTACTGCGTCGACGCGGTCGCCCAGCACCTCACCGGCCGGGTGTGCCTCGACGCGTCCGACGCCACGCTGCCGTTCCTCGACCCGCGTACCCGCCGCTACGCGCCCCGCGCCCTGGCCGCCTGCGGTGTCGCCGAACGGGCGGGTCTGCTGCCTCCTCCCGCCGCCCCGGGAACGGTGCTCGGACTGGACGGCCGCGGTGCCGGACTCCTGGGGCTGCCCGAGGGGCTGCCGGTCGTGGCGGGGCCGTACGACCTGCCGGCCTGCGCCATCGGGAGCGGGGTGCGCGAGGTGGGGGACGGTGTTCTCATCCTCGGCACGACCCTCGCGAGCCAGGTGCTGACCGACCGCGTCGATCTCGATCCGCTCGCCGAGCCCGCCGGCATGTGGCTGTGCACACCCACTCCCGGCCGATGGCTGCGCGCCATGCCCGCCATGGTGGGAACAGCGGCGCTGGAATGGGTGCTCGCCCTCGTCGGCGCGACCACGGCCGACGTGGACGTCCTGCTCACCGACAGCCCGCCCGGGGCCCGGGGCGTCCATGCCTTCCCCTTCCTGTCCGAAGCGGGCGAACGGGCCCCGTTCGTCGAGCCGTCGGCCCAGGGCAGACTCGACGGGCTCAGCCTGGCGACGGGCCGGGAGGACGCCGTGCGGGCCGTCTGCGAGGCCATCGGGTACGCCGCCAGGCACTGCCTGGACACGGCGGGGCTGAGCGGCACCCTCGCCCTCTGCGGCGGCGGCACCCGGTCGGTGATGTGGGCCCGGCTGATCGCCGACGTCCTCGGCCGACCCGTCCGCGTTCCGCTGGAGGAGCAGGTCGGGGCGCTCGGCGTGGTGTCCGTCGCCCGCGCCTCCCTGTCCCCCGGGTACGAGGCCCCTCCGGGACGCCACCAGGTCGTCGATCCGCGCGAGGACGTTCGGGCGCTGTACGAGGACGGATACGAGCGGTACCGGGCGGAGTTGGCGACGGCCCGGGCGGAGTGGGGGGCTCGCGCGCGGTTGCCCGGACGTCTCTGAACGGGCCGGCCGCCCTGTTATTTATGACATGCCCATTGACACTATTAACACATGCGCTGTTAATTTGACGCGAAGGAGGGCTCTCCGCCTGAAGACCAGGAGATTCCAGTGAAGCAACGCTCTGTCAGATCGTTCGCCGCTGCCCTGTCCACGATGGCGGTGATCGTCTCCGCCGCCGCCTGTACGACGAAAGCGCCGAACGGTACGGACGGCGAGTCATCGGAGGACGCGAAGATCGCGTTTCTGATGCCCGATATCGCCTCCACCCGGTACGAGTTGTACGACGCCCCCCTCTTCAGGGCCAAGGTCAGGGATCTCTGCGGCGGTTGCGAGGTCCTGTACCAGAACGCGGGCGGCGACGCCGCGAAGCAACAACAGCAGGCCGACTCCGCGCTCGCGCAGGGCGCGGACGTCCTCGTGATCGATCCGGTCGACTCCGCCGCGGCGGCCAGTACCGTCCGCACGGCACAGGGCCGAGGAGTCCCGGTCATCGCGTACGACCGGCCGATCCCGGCGGTCAAGGCCGACTACTACGTCTCCTTCGACAACGAGAAGATCGGCTCCATGATCGGCGCGTCCCTGGTGGAGCACCTCAAGGCCACCTCGGCCGAGGGCGGCCTCCTCCAGGTCAACGGATCACCGACCGACGCGGCGGCGGGCCTGATCAAGAAGGGCATGCACAGCGCGGTCGACTCCAGCGGATTCGAGCTCCTCGCCGAGTACGACACCCCTGCCTGGGAACCGGGGAAGGCGCAGAGCTGGGTCAGCGGCCAGATAGCCAAGTTCCCGGGAAGGATCGCCGGAGTGGTCGCCGCCAACGACGGCACGGGCGGCGGATCCATCGCCGCGTTCAAAGCGGCCGGAGCGACCGTGCCGCCGGTGACCGGGAACGACGCCGAACTCGCCGCCGCCCAGCGGATCGTCAAGGGCGACCAGTACAACACCATCTCCAAGCCCATCAAGACCGTCGCGGAAGCCGCCGCCACCGCGGCGTTCGCCTTCGCCCGGGGAGAGAAGCCCCGGGGCGACACCACGCTCTTCGGCACCCCCTCGGAGCTCTTCACCCCCACCGTGGTCACCCGGGAGAACATCGCGGAGGTTCTGGTGGGCGACGGGAAACCGCTGAAGACCGCCGAGGTGTGCACGACGACGTACGCCGCCGCCTGTGCCGAGGTGGGCCTCACGTAGTCCCACCGGCCCGACCGCGCGGCGCCCACGACCGTCCGCGGCGCGGTTGGACACCCCGCCCGGGTCACCACTCCCCCGCCCGCCCGCCCCGGAAGGCCGGTCCATGTCCGCTGACTCCTTGCCCTCCCTTCACGAGGCGCCGGGCGGCTCGCTGCTCTCCCTGCGCGGAATCAGCAAATCCTTCGGCGCCGTCGCCGCACTCACCGATGTCGACCTCGACGTCGCCGCGGGGCAGGTCGTGGCTCTGGTGGGCGACAACGGCGCGGGGAAGTCCACCCTGGTCAAGGTCCTCTCCGGGGTGCACCGGCCGGACGCCGGAACCATCGGCTTCGGCGCCGGGACCGTGGCGATCACCTCCCCGGCCACCGCACAGCGGCTCGGTATCGCGACCGTGTTCCAGGACCTCGCCCTCTGCGAGAACCTGAACGTGGTGGAGAACCTCTTCCTCGGGCGCGAGCTGCGAGGGTTGCGCCTGGACGAGGTGGGCATGGAGGTGCGCTCCCGTGCTCTGCTCGGGGAACTGTCGGTGAAGATCCCCTCGGTACGCGTCCCGGTCGCGGCCCTGTCCGGCGGCCAGCGGCAGACGGTGGCCATCGCGCGGACGCTCCTGGGCGACCCCAAGGTGATCGTCCTGGACGAACCGACGGCCGCCCTGGGCGTGGCACAGACCGCGGAAGTCCTCAATCTGATCGAGCGTCTGAGGGAGCGTCGGCTGGGCGTCATCATGGTCAGCCACAACATGGCCGACGTGCGGGCCGTCGCCGACACCGTGGCCGTCCTGCGGCTCGGCCGCAACAATGGTGTCTTCGACGCGGCCGGGACGACGGGGTCGGAGCTGGTGGCGGCCATCACCGGAGCCACCGACAACGTGGTCAGCCGCCGCGCCGGCCGCGACCGGGCACCGGGCGACGGAACGGAGCCGGCGTACCGGACCGGAGCGGAGCACCAGGGGGAAGCATCATGACGGAACCGGCCGCTGTCACGAGCCCGGAGCTCTCCCCCGGCGAGCGCGTCGAGCCGTCGCCCCGGTCCGCCGGTGCGCGCGACCGCCTGCGAGCGGTTCTCGTCCGGCTGCGCGGCGGCGACCTCGGTCTCCTGCCCGTCCTCGCCGGACTGGTCGTGATCTGGGGCGTGATGCAGATCCTCAACCCCATCTTCCTGTCGAGCGCGAATCTCACGAACCTCGCCCTGGAGAGCGTGCCGGTCGGCATCATCGCCCTGGGGGTCGTCTGTGTCCTCCTCGTCGGCCAGATCGACCTGTCGGTCGGCTCGGTCAGCGGCCTCGGCGCTGCCGTACTGGCGGTCCTCTTCGTGGACCGAGGGCTGCCGGCCTGGCTCGCCGTCGCCGTCGCGCTGGCCCTCGCGGGTCTGATCGGCTGGTTGTACGCCCAGGTCCACAACCGGATCGGGGTACCCAGCTTCGTCATCACCCTCGGCGGCCTCCTCGGCTTCCTCGGCGTGCAGCTGTGGATACTCGGGCCCAAGGGATCGATCAACCTGCCCTACGACTCGGGCTTGGTAGCCTTCGCCCAACTCCAGTTCCTGCCGCCCTGGTTGGCGTACGCACTGGTCGTCGCGGGTGCGGCGGTGCTGTACGCGACCGGTGCCGCCCGTGCGTCGGAGCGCCGCCGGGCGGGGCTCACCGCCGCCTCCCGGCGGCTGCTCGCCGGACGGAGTCTGGCGCTGCTGGCCGGCCTCGGCGCGGCGGTCTGGTATCTCAACCGGGACCGGGGGGTGGGCTGGATGTTCGTGTTCTTCCTCGCCCTGGTGCTGGCGCTGCACTACGTCCTGTCCCGCACCTCGTTCGGCAAGTCGATGTACGCGGTCGGCGGCAACATGGAGGCCGCCCGGCGTGCGGGCGTGAACGTGAGGGCCGTCCTCACCACCGCGTTCGTGCTGTGCGCGACGCTCGCGTGCGTCGGCGGCGTCCTCTCCGCCTCACGGCTCGCGGCGGCCAACCTGAGCAGCGGCGGCGGTGACGTCAACCTGAACGCCATCGCGGCGGCCGTCATCGGCGGCACCAGTCTGTTCGGCGGCCGGGGCACCGCGTTCGCCGCGCTGCTCGGCGTTCTCGTGATCCAGTCCATCTCCAGCGGGCTCACGCTGCTGAATCTCGACTCCGCGTACCGCTTCATGGTGACCGGCGGGGTACTGCTGCTGGCGGTGTCGTTGGATGCCGTGGCCCGGCGTTCGCGGGTCTCCCACGGCAGGGCCTGAGGCACCGCCCGTATCCGGTGGGCGCCGCACATCCCACGACCACCCGACCGGAGGAACCATGCGGAGCCGAGTACCCGCGCACATCGCCGCCCTATTCCTGTCCGCCGTCGTCGCGTCGGCTCTCCCGGCGGTGAGCGGGGGCGCGGCCCACGCCCGTACACCGTCGCCGTCGCCGGCTCCCTCGCTGCCCGCCTCCGTCGACGGCGGGGCCTGGTCGTCCGGGCACCTCCAGGGCACGGCCATCGACCGCCGCAAGGGCCACATGTACTTCTCCTTCACCGATCTGCTGGTGAAGACCGACCTGTCGGGCAGACCGATCGGCTCGGTCACCGGCTTCACCGGGCACCTGGGCGATCTGGACTTCAACACCGGTGACGGCCGGGTCTACGGCTCCCTCGAGTACAAGGCCGCCGAAGCGTTCTACGTCGCGATCTTCGACGGGGCCCGCATCACCCGGATGAACATGGACGCCCGGACCACCGATGTGGTCTCCACCGTCCATCTCCGGGAGGTCGTACGGGACTACACCGCCGATATGAACGGCGACGGAGTCTTCGACGGCAACACCGGCGACACCCCCGACCACCGCTACGGGTGCAGTGGCATCGACGGCGTCGCCTTCGGCCCCGGCCTGCACCGCCGGGGCGGCGGCCGGCTCACTGTCGCGTACGGCATCTACTCCAACACCTCCCGCACCGACAACGACCACCAGGTGCTGCTCCAGTACGACGTGCGCGACTGGAGCAGGTACGAGAGGCCGCTCGTCGAAGGCGCTCACCACACCAGCGGCCCCGCCTCCCCCGACGGCAAGTTCTTCGCCTACACCGGCAACACCACGTACGGCGTCCAGAACCTGGAGTACGACCGGCGGAGCGGGAACTGGCTGATGGCCGTGTACAAGGGCAGGAAGACGACGTTCCCCACCTACGCGCTCTACGTGGTGGACGGCTCGGAGCCCGCCCGCCGGGGAGAGGTGCAGGGGCAGCCGCGCCCCGAGTCCGGCCACCTCCTCTCCCTCCTCCCGCGCGGGCTGCACCACGAGCCGTCCGGTGTGTACGGGTACGAGTCGGGCGGCCAGTACGGTCTGGTCTCGCTCGACGACGGCCGCTTCTACGTGGCCGAGGCGGGTACGGCCGACTCCGGAGGGAACACGCTTCAGACCGGCCGCGCGGTGCTGCACCGCTGGACGGGTGCGGCGCCCAATCCCTTCACGGCGCCGGGGCGACCCTGACCAGCGTCATTCGCTTGCGTTCTCGGTCCGCCAGTGCTCCCACAGTGCCGACAGCTCCGCTTCCAGCGCCGGTGCCCCGGTGTCCAGCAGCCGGACCTGGGCCCCGGGTCCCGCGAGATCCGTCCGGTAGGGGTGGGGCGGTCCTGGCGGGCGGGCGCCGAGGGCGGTGATGGAGCCGATGATCCGGTTCGGGCCGAGGAGGCCGGGAAGTTCGCGTATCTCCGGGTCGGTCAGGTCGAGGTCCTCGACCAGCAGTTCCCGGTCGTTGTGCACGGCCCGGGTCCTGGCCCGGACGCGGCCGCCGCGTTCACCGGAGCGGCCCAGGACGAGGGTGTCGCGCCACAGCATCCGGGCGCCGGGCGCGAGCGTCACCTCCATCGTGCGGTCGACCCACGCCCCGTGCGCGACGACGAACGGCTTCCCGTCCCAGTCCAGTCGGCCGCCTGCCGCGATGTCGATCCTGGCCCGCCACGCCGATCTGCCTCCCCGGTGGTCGTACGCCACCAGACCGGAGGGTTCGACCAGTTCCAGGTGGGCCCCCGGGCCGACCGAGACGTGCAGCCGGAGATCGTCGCCGGCCAGCAGCCCCGCCCGGGTGCCGACGAGGGCGATCCGCAGACGGTCCGCGCACGGCAGCAGGGGGCGGGGGGCGAGGAACGCCCCGGGAGACAGCTCGCGGGCGAGGTGCCGGCCGGAGGCGTCGCGCTCGACGGCGACGACCGTGGGATCGTCGGGCTCGGCCGCGTGGACGGCGAGGGCGGGCGGGCCGGTCACGAGCCGTCGTGGCTGTGGCTGTGGGGCGCCATCGGGCCGGGGTCGGTCGGGACATGGGTGCCGGAGCGGTGGCGTACCAGCACGGCCCGCACCCAGTCGGCCAGGTGGGCGATCGACTCGGGATCGTGCTTGGACAGCGCGAGGACGGGCAGACCGTCGCGGGCCCGTTCGGCGTCGGCGACCATCGCGGTCACGTCGACCTCCACGTGCGGGGCCAGGTCGGTCTTGTTGATGACCAGGAGATCCGCGCCGGTGATGCCCGGGCCACCCTTGCGGGCGACGTCCCCGCCGCCCGCGACGTCGATGCTGAAGAGCTGGGCGTCGGCGAGGGCGGGGCTGAACGTGGCGGTGAGGTTGTCGCCCCCACTCTCGATCAGCACCAGGTCAAGCGGCCCGTAGGCCTCCTCCAGGTCCTCGACCGCGTCGAGGTTGGCGCTCACGTCGTCGCGGATCGCGGTGTGCGGGCAGGCTCCGGTCTCGACGGCGCGGATGCGCTCGGTGGGCAGGACGCCGGCCGAGCGTAGGAAGCGGGCGTCCTCGTCGGTGTAGATGTCGTTGGTGACGACGGCCATGGAGAGCTCGCCGGCCAGTTCGCGGCAGAGGGTGGCGAGGATGGAGCTCTTGCCGGTGCCGACGGGACCGGCGACGCCGATGCGCAGGGCGCGCGGCTGGTTGAGCGGCTGGTGGTAGTGCTCGTTGGGGCCCTGGGCGGGTTGTCCGGGCTGCTGGGCGGAAGCGTTGTCAGGCAAGGAAGAGTCTCCGTTCGCGTCGGTCGTGTTCGAGTGCCCACTGCTCGGTGAGCGGTGGTGTACGGGCGGGGAGTTCGGCGGGGGTGCGCACGGCCAGTGCTTCGGTGACGGCTCGCGCGGCGTCCGCCTCGGCGGCGACGATCCACGCGACCGAGTCGAGGGGGTCGCCGGGCAGCAGCTTGAGCGCGGCGGAGGCGATGGTCTGCAGTTCGTCGTAGACGACGCCGTGGGCCAGCGCCTCCTCCCCCACCCCCAGGACGGCCCCGAGCGCCCCGAGGGTCACCGGCCGCAGGGGGCGCGGGTGGAGCCGTGTCAGGGCGGTGACCGCGGGATGGTCGGGGGCCAGCCGGCGGGCGAGGCGGTGCACACCCCGGCCCAGTGCGGCGGAGGCCTCGCGCAGCGGCGCCGTCGGCGTCCGGGCGGCGAGCGCCTCCTGCACGGGCGCGTAGTCCACCGGATCGCGCTGGGCAGCCCGCAGGGCGAGTACGGCGGCGGCCGCTTCGGTGACGACGGTGGTGTGCAGACGGGCCCTCAGCAGGCCGGGGATCTGCGCGCGCGTGAGGCCCGCCGCGACGGCCGGTTCGAGGCCCGCGCTGTAGGTGTGGGCGCCGACCGGGAGCCGCCCGTCGGCGAGGAGGTAGGGGGCGAGCAGCGCCATCAGAACATGCTGTACCGCTGGGCAAGCGGCAGTTCGGCGGCGGGGGCGGGCTCCACGAGCTCCCCGTCGATGCGGATGGCGAAGGTCTCCGGGTCCACGTCGATGGCCGGGAGCGCCGTGTTGTTCGGCAGGTCCGCCTTGGTGAGATGGCGGGTGGGCCGTACGGCGACCAACTCCCGGACCAGGCCGAGCCGTTCGGCCAGCCCATCGGCCAGTGCCACCGGGGAGACGAAGCTGACGGACAGGTGCGGCGCGGCCTCGGCGGCGGCGGTGGCGCGCATCAGGACCGGCTGGGTGGTGGGGATCGCGGCGCCCGCGTCGCCCAGGGGCGCGTACACGGCCATGCCGCCCTTGATGACGGCGGCGGGCCGGATCCCGAAGAAGGCGGGGTCCCAGAGCACCAGGTCGGCGAGCTTTCCGGGCTCCACGGAGCCGACGACGTGGTCGATGCCGTGGGCGACGGCCGGGCAGATCGTGTACTTGGCGACGTACCGGCGCGCCCGCTCGTTGTCGGCGGGCAGTTCGCTGCCTCGGTCGCCGAAGCGCTGCTTCATGACGTGGGCGACCTGCCAGGTGCGGCAGACGACCTCGCCGATGCGGCCCATCGCCTGGGCGTCGGAGGAGGTGATGGAGAGTGCGCCGATGTCGTGCAGCACGTCCTCGGCGGCGATGGTGGTGGCCCGGATCCGGGACTCGGCGAAGGCGAGGTCCTCGGGTACCCGGGGGTTGAGGTGGTGGCACACCATGAGCATGTCGAGGTGCTCGGCGACGGTGTTGACGGTGTGCGGGAGCGTCGGGTTGGTGGACGCCGGGAGGATGTTCGGGTGGGAGGCCACGGTGATGATGTCGGGAGCGTGGCCGCCGCCCGCGCCCTCCGCGTGGAAGACGTGGATACCGCGTCCGGCGATGGCGTCGAGGGTGCCTTCGACGTAGCCAACCTCGTTGAGGCTGTCCGCGTGCAGCGCCACCTGGAGGCCGTACGCGTCGGCCGCCCGCAGCGCGGCGTCGATCGCAGCCGGGGTGGCGCCCCAGTCCTCGTGGACCTTGTAGCCGCCGGCGCCGCTGAGGGCCGCCTCGCGCAGGGCTTCCTCGCCGACGGTGGAGCCCTTGCCGAACAGCATGACGTTGAGCGGGACGCGGTCCAGGGACCGGTGCATCATGGCGAGGTTCCAGGCGCCGGGGGTGACGGTGGTGGCCTTGGAGCCCTCGGTGGCGCCGGTGCCGCCCCCGATGACGGTGGTGGTGCCGGTGGCGAGCGCCTCGTGGAGGGTCTCCGGCATCAGGAAGTGGACATGGGTGTCGACGGCTCCGGCAGTGAGGATGCGCCCCTCGCCGGAGATCACGTCGGTGCCCGGGCCGATCACCAGATCCGGATGGACGCCGTCGCTGATGTCGGGGTTGCCGGAACGGCCGAGGGCGACGATCCGCCCGTCACGGACGCCGATGTCGGTCTTGACGACGCCCCAGTGGTCCAGGACGACCGCGTTGGTGATGACCAGGTCGGGCGCGCCCTCGGCCCGGGACGCGGTGGCCTGGGCCATCGACTCGCGGATGGACTTGCCGCCCCCGAAGACGGCCTCGTCGCCGCCGAAGCACCGGTCCTCCTCGACCTCGATCCAGAGATCGGTGTCGGCGAGGCGGATCCGGTCCCCGGTGGTGGGGCCGTAGAGCGAGGCGTAGGCGGCGCGGGTCAGCTGGGCCATGTCACCAGGTCCTCCGTTCGGGGTGTGGGGGCGGGGGCGGGTGTCCGGGCCCCGGGCAGCACGATGCCGGGAACGCGGCGGCGGCCGCGGAGTTCGACGAGGCTGACGTCGACGCCGACCCCCGGCTCGAAGCGCAGCGACGTGCCCGACGGAATATCGAGTCGAAATCCCCGGGCGGCGGCCCGGTCAAAAGAAAGTGCCGGATTCGCGTCGGAGAAATGCAGATGGGATCCGACCTGAATGGGCCGGTCTCCGTCGTTCACCACGGTGAGAGGCAATACCGCGCTTTCGGCATTGATGTGCACCACTCCGGAGCCGGTCCGGATCTCGCCCGGGATCACGGGATCGGCGAGGTGATCGTGACGAGCTTGCGCCCGTCCGGGAAGGTCGCCTCGACCTGGACGTCGTGCAGCATCTCGGGGACGCCTTCCAGCACGTCAGCACGGGTGAGCACGGCCCTCCCCGCTGTCATCAGCTCGCTGACCGGGACTCCCTCACGGGCCCGCTCCATCGCCCAGCACGCGAGCAGGGCGACGGTCTCCGGGTAGTTGAGGCGGACGCCGCGGGCACGCCGGTCACGGGCGACCATTCCGGCAACACTCAGTAGCAATTTCTCCGTGTCGGACGGAGTCAGAAACATGGGAAACCTCCATGGCGGCCTCCCCGGAATTCCCGGCGGCGCCTGAACCACATGCCTCTTATAGCCCTTCTCTTCGCGGCGTGGCAAATTCCTGCGCACGGCAAAAAGTCCCTTTTTGTGGTTACGACCCACTACATACGGGCAAAACGCACAAAATTCGGTCGGCCGGCTACCTGGATGAGCGCGTTGGAGCGGACCGACCGGAAGGTTCCGTTGGCGATGCCTCGTCCGGTCCGCCCTCGTGTCGGAGGGGACGCGAGGGTGACCTCACGGCATCCCCGGTTCGCGCCCCCGGAAGGTCCGGCGTCTCGAAACGGGGCGGAAGGTCAGGGGTGATAAGTGATCGTGTCCGGGTCATCGATCCCACCTGCTCCTTCGGAAGAAGTCCGGGCCCACCCTCACCGGTGATTCGGAGCCGGGCGCCCAAGGGATGGGTCCGTCGGGTGACCCGCCTCACACTGGCCCCTGTCAGCAATCGGAGGTCTGTCCCGTTCAAGGGGTACGCGAACGAGACAGGAGCCATGTCATGAAGCACCGCATCGTCGTACTCGGCGCCGGCTACGCCGGGGCTTTCGCCGCCGGCAACCTGGCCCGAAGGCTCTCCCCCGCCGACACCGCGGTCACCGTCGTCAACGCCGCACCCGACTTCGTCGAGCGCATGCGCCTCCACCAGCTCGCCAGTGGCCAGGAGCTCGCGTCCCGCAGGCTCACCGACGTGTTCGCGGGTACCGGGGTGCGGTTGCGTCTGGCGCGAGTCACCGGAATCGACCCCGAGCACAGGACCGTCGCCGTGGCCGGCGAGGACGGCGAGGACGGCGCCGGTGAACTCTCCTACGACACCCTTCTCTACGCGCTCGGCAGCTCCGTCGCCCACCATGACGTCCCCGGCGCGGCCGAGTACGCCTTCGATGTGGCCGGCCGGTCCTCGGCGCTGCGCCTGCGGGAGCGCCTGGCGGGCCTGGGCGAGGGCGGCACCGTCGTGGTCGTCGGCGAGGGGCTGACGGGGATCGAGACCGCGACCGAGCTCGCCGAGTCGCGCCCCGGACTCTCCGTCGCACTCGCCGCCCGCGGCGAGCTGGGCGCCTGGCTCTCCCCGAAGGCGCGACGTCATCTGCACGGCGCCTTCGACCGGCTCGGCGTCACCGTGCACGAACACACCGCCGTCGAAGCCGTCGAGCCGACACGGGTGCTCACTTCCGACGGCAGGTCCGTCCCGGCAGATGTGACCGTGTGGTCGGCCGGGTTCGCGGTGCACCCCATGGCGGGCGCCGCCGGCCTGGAGGTCGCCGCAACGGGCCAGATCGTCGTCGACCGCACCATGCGTTCGGTCTCTCACCCGGACGTCTACGCCGCGGGCGACTGCGCCTACGCGATCGGCGAGAACGGCCGGCCGCTGCCGATGTCCTGTGCCTCGGCCGGTCTCACCAACATGCGCGCGACCGCCGCGATCGTCGCGCGCCTGACGGGCCATGAAGTCCCGGACACCGGGCTGAAGTACTTCGGCAACCACATCAGCCTCGGACGGCGGGACGCCATCTTCCAGATGGTGGGCGGGGACGTCCGGTCGAAGGCCTGGTACCTGGGCGGCCGCACCGCCGCACGGCTCAAGGCGGGTGTGCTCAAGGGGGCGGAGTGGGGCATCGTCCATCCGACCTTCGGAATGCCGAAGCGCAGGCACCGCCTGGCCCCCGCGCCCGGCCGGGCCGGTACGCGGGTCGCCGCCTAGGCTGTTGCGCATGGACAGCGCAGCCGTCGATCAGTTCGAGGCCGGCCGGAGCAGACTGGCCTCGCTCGCGTACCGTCTGCTCGGCTCGGCGGCCGACGCCGAGGACGCCGTGCAGGACACGTTCCTTCGCTGGCAGGCCGCGGACCGCGAGCGGATCGAGGTACCGGAGGCGTGGCTGACCAAGGTCGCCACCAACCTCTGCCTCGACCGGCTCCGCTCGGCACAGGCGCGTCACGAACGAACGGCCGGCGCGTGGCTGCCCGAACCGCTCCTCGAAGGCGACCCGATGCTCGGTCCGGCCGACACCTTCGAGCAGCGTGAATCGGTGACCTTGGCCGTACTGACCCTTCTGGAGCGCCTCTCGCCGGCCGAGCGGGCCGTCTACGTCCTGCGGGAGGCCTTCTCGTACAGCCACGCCGAGATCGCCGCGATTCTCGACATCACCGAGTCGGCGAGCCAGCAGCATGCCCATCGGGCGCGTACCCGGGTCGCCGCCGAGCGCCGCCGCGGCGGCGCGGCCGACCCGGCGTCCGCGCGCCGGGTCGTCGAGGAGTTCCTCGCCGCCGCCACGTCGGGGCGCACCGATCGGCTGGTGGCGCTGCTCACCGACGACGTGACGGCGGTCTCGGACGGCGCCGGACTGGCCAGGCGGCTGCTGCGTCACACATCGCGCGAACGGGTCGCCTCCTTCGCCCGGGCGGGCTTCAAGCCGACCCCGGCGAAGCGGCGGCTGGCCGGCGGCTCGCTCGCGATGCATCTCGTGCGGGTCAACGGCACCCCGGCCGTCGTCGCCGTGGTCGGGGGCCGGGTCGTGGGCACCGTGGCGTTCGAGGTCAGCGACGGCAAGGTCGCGTCCCTGTACGGCATCGCCGCCACGGCCCGGCTCGCGCGCCTCGACGAGGCGTGGCAGCGGCGCGACCCCGGCGTACCGGTCATCGACGCGTGGTGAGCGGCGGTGGCGGAGTCGGCCGAGGAGGACGGCGGCGCGGCTCCCTCCGCGAGCTGCGATAGCTTGCCCGCCATGACTGAACTCGACAGCTCCACCTGGCCGCCGGCCCCGATCAGGACGCAGCGGCTCACGCTCCGTGGGTCCGAGGCGCGGGATCGCTCGGCGTTCATCGAGCTGTTCGCATCGCCGGAGGTGGGTGCTCACATCGGTGGCCCCCAACCGCGCGACGCTCTCGAACGCTCCGTCCCCGAGGTGCCGGGGCGACGGCGGGGCTTCTTCGTGGTCGAGCTCGACGGAGCGATGATCGGCACGATCACTCTCGACCGTCGGCCCGGGGAACTCCCGGATCACCTCCGTCCGGATGCCGGGGAGACCGAACTCGGCTACCTGTTCCTGCCGCAGGCCTGGGGCTTCGGGTACGCCTCCGAGGCATGCGCCGCCGCGCTCGCCTGGTTCGCCGCCATACTTCCCGGCGAACCGGTGGTGCTCTGCACCCGGATCGCCAACGGCCCTTCGATGCGCCTCGCGCGGAAGCTGGGGTTCACCGAGGTGAGCCGGTTCGAGGAGTACGGGGCCGAGCAGTGGTTGGGCGTGTGGAGTCCGGTCACGCCGTCCGGCTGATCCAGGGCCGTGCGCCCTCGCGTCGGTCCCGTGCCGTACGCCCTCGCGAGCAAGCCGTGTCAGGGCGCTCCGCCGTTACACAACGATCATTGAGTGCGCCCGAACGGCCTCTGCATACTTCAGGAATCCGGGGCCGAACGCGTATCCGAACGCGCCCCGTGCGGCCGGGCCTTCGCCCGCCCGAACCACTCCTGAGCAGGGACAATCTTGCGAAAAAGATCAACGAGGGCGTACGCGCTCGTCGCCACGGCCTCGGTCGCCCTGACCGCCGGCATGACCGCTCCGGCGTCGGGGAAGACCGGCGGCCCGGACACGGCATCCCCGACCACCGCCAAGGCCTTAAAGGCAGACGACCGGACCGTCGAAACCGTCACCCTGATCACGGGTGACCGAGTCCTCGTGGACGCCAAGGGCCGGGTCGGTGGCATCCAGCGTGCCGAGGGCCGGGAGGACATACCCTTCTTCACCGAGATCCACGACGGCCGCACCCATGTGGTGCCGCGTGACGCCCGGCAGCTGATCGCCGACGGCAGGCTGGACCGGCGGCTGTTCGACATCACCGCGCTGGCCGAGCCGGAGAGCCGCAAGGCCCACCGGGCCGGGCTCAAGGTGATCGTCGGCTACCGGGGAGCGGCGGCCAAGTCCGCCCGTGCCGAGGTGCGGTCCGCGGACGGCACCACCGTCCGCCGGACCCTGTCGGCCCTCGACGCCGATGCCGTGACCAGTGCGGCGGCCACCGACAGCAAGGGCACGCTGTGGGAGGCCCTGACGCGTCAGCGGGAGAACGGTTCGGCGGCCACCGCGTCCGGCATCGCGCGGATCTGGCTCGACGGTGTGCGCGAGGCCTCGCTCGACCGCAGCACGGGGCGGATCGGCGCCCCGGCGGCCTGGGCCCGGTCGTTCGACGGCACCGGTGTGAAGATCGCCGTCGTGGACACGGGCATCGACGCCACCCATCCGGACCTGGCGGGCCGGGTGGCCGCGGAGCGCAACTTCAGCGGCTCCCCGGACGCCCGGGACCGTGACGGGCACGGCACACATGTGGCCTCCACGGCGGCCGGCACCGGAGCGAAGGACGCCCGGTTCAAGGGCGTGGCCCCCGGAGCCCGGCTGATCAACGCGAAGGTGCTGGACGACCGGGGCTTCGGTGACGACTCCAGCGTCATCGCGGGGGTCGACTGGGCCGTGGCCCAGGGCGCCGACGTCATCAACATGAGCCTGGGCGGCCTCGACACCCCCGGAATCGACCCGCTGGAAGCCCAGGTCAACAAGGTCTCGGCGGAGAAGGGCGTCCTGTTCACGATAGCCGCGGGCAACAACGGGTCGAACCAGGGCACGGTCGCGTCGCCGGGCAGCGCCGACGCGGCCCTGACCGTCGGCGCCGTCGACGACGACGACCTGATGGCCGACTTCTCCAGCGTCGGTCCCCGTACCGGTGACAAGGCCGTCAAGCCCGACATCACCGCACCGGGCGTGTCGATCACGGCCGCAGCGGCGGAGGGCGTGGCCGAGCAGAACCCGCCCGGCTACCACAGCCTGAACGGCACCTCGATGGCGACTCCGCACGTCGCGGGGGCCGCAGCGATCCTCAAGCAGAAGAACCCCGCCTGGACGGGCGCGCAGATCAAGGCCGCCCTGACGGGCTCTGCCAAGGACGGCGCCCACTCGGTCTTCCAGCAGGGCGCGGGCCGGCTCACCGTCGACAAGGCGATCGACCAGACGGTCGTCGCCGAGCCGGTCTCCGTGAACCTGGGCACCCAGGCCTGGCCCCACACCGACGACGCCCCCGTCACCAAGCAGGTGACGTACCGCAACAACGGCGGCGCCGACGTGACGCTGGACCTGTCGCTGTCCGCGCCGACCGGCGGGGACGGACAGCCCGCCCCGGCCGGCTTCTTCACCCTCGGAGCCCAGCGGGTAACGGTCCCGGCGGGCGGTACCGCCGCCGTGGACCTGACGGCCGACACCCGTCTCGGCGGAACGGTCGACGGCTCCTACTCCGCCACCGTCGTGGCGTCGGGGGGCGGCCGGAGCGTGCGCACGGCGGCAGCGGTGGAGCGCGAGGCCGAGTCGTACGAGGTCACCTTCAACGCCACCGGACGGAACGGCGCGCCCAGCACAGGCTGGCAGGCGGACCTGAAGGGGTACGTCGGTCATGCCTCGGGCCTGCGATTCTTCCCTGACCTGTCGTCCGGTTCGGCCACCGTCCGACTGCCGCGCGGCACCTACAACCTGTCGGCCGACATGCTCGTCGATCCCGCGGCTCCGGGCAAGGGCGCCGACCTGATCAACAACCCCCGGTTCTCGGTGACCGGCCCGACCACGGTCGACCTCGACGCCCGGACCACCCGGCCGGTGACGTTCAAGGTGCCGGACGCGTCGGCCACTCCGACGCGCGCGGGGATGATGTACGCCCTGAACACGCCCGAGACGGGCATCACTCTGTGGAGCGACTTCACGAGTTTCGACAACGTCCGCACCGCGTACCAGGGTGCCCCGGTGACCGGCGACTCCTCCCTCTACCAGCAGTGGTCCGCCCACTGGAAGCAGGGGGCGACCGAGTACAACGCGCTCGCCGGCAGTCTGGTCCCGGAGCTGGCCACCGGCTACAGCAAGACGTACACGACCAAGAACATGGCTCTGGTGAAGGTGCGGATCGGGGCGTCCGTGCCCGGCCTCGACGGCATCGTCAGGGCCGACGGTGAACTGGCCAACGGGGGGATCGCCCCGCTCTACTCGGCGCACCCCCTGCCGGGGACCCGGAAGGTGTACCTGTCCACGGACGACGACGCCGTCTGGAACATCGCGGCCGGTGTGCTGGGTGAGAAGGACGCGGCCGGCGGCCGGCAGGTCGAAGGGGCCTACTCCTTCGCGCGGTCACGACGCTTCGAGCCGGGGACGACGCACACCGAGACCTTCCACGCCGGTGTGATGGGGCCGCAGATCAAGGCCGGCGACGGTCTCGTGCGCGACGGCGACAACCTCTACGGCTCGCTGGCACTGGTCAGTGACGGGCCGGGCCATCCCGGGTTCGCCCGGTACGCCGGTGCGACCACCACCATCCACCGTGACGGCGTGCTGTACGCGAAGGAGGACGCGGCCATCGACGAGCGGTTCTTCGCTCTGCCTCCGGAGTCCGCCACGTACAAGGTGGCGACCACCATCAACCGGAACCCGGCGGTGTACCGCGCCGGGAACCGGATCGACGCCTCGTGGACCTTCACGTCGGCCCGCACCGAGGCTCCGGCGACCCTGCCGGTCTCCACAGTCCGTTTCCAGCCGCGGCTCGCGCTGGACTCGACCGTTCCGGCAGGGTCCCAGCAGACGTTCCCCGTCGTGGTGCAGGGCGCGGCGGCCGGAGCCGGCCTGAAGTCGCTGCGGGTGACGGTGTCGTACGACAACGAGAAGTGGCTGCCCGCCAAGGTCACCGCGGGCAAGGTCACCGTGAGCGCCCCGGCGAAGGGCAAGGCGATCTCGTTGAAGGCCGTCGTCACCGACAAGAGCGGCAACGAGTCGACGGTCACGATCCACAACGCCTTCTTCGGCAGGTGAGGCGCCCCCGGGCGGAACACCGCCCGGGGTGACCCCGGGCGAAGCGGCCTGCCGGAACGGAAGTTCCGGCGGGCCGCTGTCATGCCGTCGGTGGGCCGACCGCTCCTTCCGCTCGTTCCCGCCTTCCTTCAGCGCGTTCAGCGTGCCGGGGCCGGGACCGGGCGAAGGGAGCAGTCGGCCGGAGCGAGGCGACCGTCCCGTCCGACCAGGGTGACGGGCAGGGCCCCCTGCGTCTGGGCGGCGAAGGCGGCCGTGCAGACGAGTTGGTCGCGGGCGGGGGCGGACAGCCGCCTCACCCGCAGGTCCAGCCCGACCTCGACGGTGGAAGCACCCGTCACGACCCGGTCCACGGCGGACGCCTCTTGGGGCAGTGTGGGGGCGTTGCGGAGCCCGGCCCGCCGTTCGGCCTTGTTGGGTCCGTCCAGCAGGGCGGTGACGGCCGTCAGGGGTGACAGGGCGTCGCTCGCCTCCTCCCTCTCCGAGGCCGAGATCTCCGGGTCGCCCTGCCAGGGGACGTCGACGATCCGCGGCACGGGGAGCAGTGCGTCGTCGGAAGAGAAGAAGAACAACAGCACCCGTGAGTCACGCGGGGGCAACAGGTCGCCGACCGGCGGTCTCCCGGCCTCGACCGCGCCCGTCTCCTGGATACCGCAGCCGGAGAGCGGCGCCACCGCGAGCAGCAGCAGCGTGGTCAGCCCGACCGCGCGGAACGTCCGCTGCCTCATGTGTGGGCCTCCATGGCGCTGTCAGGGCCGGACCCCGGGCCTTCGCCGGGTCTGGCAGCCTGGCCGTCCGGCGTGCCGTGGCCCGAGGCGGCGGGCCCGTCGAAGGGCAGTTCCACCGTGAACAGCGCGCCGCCGCCGGGCGGGTTCTCCGCACGGATCGTGCCGCCGTGGAGGCGCACGTTCTCCTGGGTGATCGCGAGTCCGAGGCCGCTGCCCGACGAGCGGGAACGTGCGGCGTCCGCCTTGTAGAAGCGGTCGAAGACGTTCGGCAGCGCTTCGGGGGCGATCCCGGGGCCGCTGTCGCGCACCTCGGTGATCAGCGCACCCGCGCGGGCCGACAGCCGGACGGTGACGGGTTCGGCCCCGTGGTGCAGGGCGTTGCCGACGAGGTTGGCCACAATGACGTCGAAGCGTCGCGGGTCGAGGCGGATGCGGACGCCCTCGGGCAGCTCCGCACGGACCCGGTCCTGCCACTGCCTGCCGGACAGGGTTCTTCGTACGGCCTCCGCCGCGTCCACCTCGTCGGCGTTGAGTCCGGCCGCGCGGGCGTCGAAGCGGGACATCTCCATCAGGTCCTCCACCAGCACGGCCAGTTTGCCGGTTTCGGCGCTGATCAGGCGCACCGCCCGGGCGGTGTCCGGGTCGAGCGTCCCGGCCTCCTCGTCCAGCACGTCCGTGACGGCGAGCATCCCCGCGAGGGGGGTGCGCAGTTCGTGCGAGACGTCCGAGGCGAAACGCCGGGCCCGCGCCCCGGCATCCCGGAGTTCCTGTACGGAGTGTTCGAGGCGGGCCGCCGAGCTGTTGAACGTCCGGGCTAGGTCGGCCATTTCGTCCCTGCCGCGCACGGTGATCCGCGCGTCGAGCTGCCCGCCGCCCATGGAGTCCGCGGCACGTCGCAGTTCACGGACGGGGCGAAGCACGCTGCGCGCCGCGAACAGGGCGGGCACCAGGGCCACGACCAGCCCCGGCAGCGCACCGTCGCGGGCGGCGGTCACCAGTGCGTCGATGTCCGTCTCCTCGTTCACCATGGGCATCACGGCGAAGAGGACCAGACCGCTGGGCACCGCGCCGCCGCCCGCGACGACCCGTGTCATCACCGGCATCCCGATCGTCAGATACGCGTTTCCGTCCTTGACGACCCGCTGGAAGCTGCCGTGCGGCGCGGTCCGCGCGGCACGGCGCAGCTCCCCGGTCAGCACGCCGGAGACGGGACGGTCTCCCGAGGAGACGCGCACCGAGCCGTACTCGGCGAACACGATCCACGGATGGGGCTTGGAGCGCGCCGCGATCTCGTACAGGTCCCACCGGACCGCTTCCGGGTCCAGGGGCAGGCCGGGGACGAACCGCTCGACCTCCTCGCGGAAGGAGGCGACGGCCGTGTCCTGTGCGCGTTCGAGGACCGCGCTGCGCGCCTCCCGGTAGGTCAACGCGGCCGTCGTGGCCGCGCTGACCGCGGCCACCAGAAGGAACGCGAGCACCAGCCGGGTGCGTACCCCGAACGCGGCGGCCGCTCCGGGCATCTTCACAGCGGGCCGAAGCGGTAGCCGAATCCCCGCACGGTCTGTATGTACCGAGGGCTGTCGGAGAGGTCTTCGATCTTGATGCGGAGCCGGCGCACACAGGCGTCCACCAGGCGCACATCGCTGTGGTAGCTGTGGTCCCAGACCTCTTCCAGGAGCCGCTGCCGGCTGAAGGCCCTTCCCGAAGCAGCGGACAGGAACAGCAACAGCTTCAGCTCGGAAGGTGCGAGCGGGACCGGTCGGCCCGACTTCAGGACGGTGTGACCGGCACGGTCGACGTCCAGGTCGCCGTGGTGTTCGACGGCGGGCCGGGTACCGGCCGGGGCTTCGATACGGCGCAGCACGGCTCGGATCCGGGCCTCGATCACCTCGGTACGGGCGGGCTTGACGACGTAGTCGTCCGCACCGGCCTCCAGACCGACGATGATGTCCATGTCATCGCCGCGCGCGGTGAGCATGATGATCGGCAGCTGGCTGTTCGCGCGAACGCGGCGGCACACCTCGACACCGTCCATCAGGGGCAGCATCAGATCGAGCAGCAGGAGGTCGGGGAGGAAAACGTCCAGCGCCTTCAGGCCGGCCTCGCCGGTCGCGGTGGCGAGGACCTCGTGCCCGCGGCGGCGCAGCCCCATCTCGACGCCGTCGCGTACGGACGGGTCATCTTCGACCAGGACGACGCGTGGCATGCAGGTATCTCCAGGTCCTGGGACAGGAAGGGTCGCGGAAGAGGGCTCTCGGTGAGCGAGCGGCGGGGAGCGGACTCCCGGAGAGGCCGCGGGTTCACGTGGCCGGTCGGGTGTGCACACTGACCGCGTAGCCGCCGCCGTCCTCGTACGGGTCGCCGTTCCAGGTCGCGTAGCGCTGCCGCAGGGTCAGTCCGGCCCCGGCGCACCACTGGTCGAACTCGGCGATGGTCACCGGAGCTTCGTCGAGCGGCAGGTGCGCCGCGTCCAGTCCCATTCCGGTGACCAGCAGACCGCCGGGTCGCAGGGCGGCGGCCATATGCCCGACGACGGTCGCTCCGGTGCCGGGGGCCAGGAGCGGGATGACGTTTCCGGCGGCGAGCACCAGGTCGAAGTCGGGATCCAGTCCGAGGGCGTCCAGCCGGGTCAGATCGCCGAGGAGCCAGTCCTGCGCGGGTGCTTCGCGGCGCGCGACGGCGAGCATCGAGGAGTCGACGTCCACGCCGGTGCAGTGGTGGCCCAGTTGGGCGAGGCGGATCGCGATCCGGCCGGTGCCGCAGCCCGCGTCGAGCACTCGGGCGGCCGGTTCCAGCAACGCGGCGCAGAAGGAGGCCTCGCCGTGGATGTCGTGGCCCGAGTCGGCGAGCCGGGCGAACCGCCGGGCGTATTCCTCCCCAGCCTGCCCACCGGTCAGTTCCGCCCAACGGTCGCGTTGCCCAGTCATGTTCAGCTTGCCTTCCGGTTCAGCCCCCAGCGGGAGCATAAACGAGCCTGTCGCACGGAGTCCGGTTCGGGTGGCTTCTGGCCGGCCCCATACGCCGGGCTGGCTAGAGTCTCCGCCATGAATGATCACTGCGAACACGGGGCCGTCTCGCCGGTGCTGTTCGGCGTGGGGGGCGACTGGCTGCCTGTCGCCGCGGGCGAATCGGGTGCCTCCGTCTTCCGCTCCGTGGACGCCACCCGGTACGCCAAGTGCGTGCCCGCCACGGACGCGGCCGGGCTCGAGGCGGAACGCGACCGGATCGCCTGGCTGAGCGGTCGGGGCGTACCGGGTCCCCGGGTGCTCGACTGGTACGCCGGCGATGCGGGCGCCTGCCTGGTCACCCGAGCCGTCTCCGGCGTACCCGCTGATCAGGTGCGCGCCGACGATCTTCGCGCTTCCTGGGGGCACATCGCGGACGCGGTCCGTCGGCTCCACGAGGTGCCCGTGTCCTCGTGTCCGTTCCGCCGGGGGCTGGACTCCGTGGTCGAGGTCGCGCGTGACGTCGTGGCCCGGGGCGCGGTACATCCGGAGTTCCTCCCGGTGGAGCAGCGAATCGTGCCCCCCGCGGAGTTGCTGGCACGCCTCACCGGGGAGATCCCTCGGCGACGGGATCAGGAGGCCGCCGACACCGTCGTCTGCCACGGCGATCTGTGTCTGCCCAACATCGTCCTGGATCCGGAGACCCTGGAGGTGTCGGGCTTCATCGACCTGGGCCGCCTCGGCGCGGCCGACCGTCACGCCGACCTGGCGCTGCTGCTCGCCAACGCGCGCGAGACATGGGTGGACGAGGAGCGGGCACAGGTCGCGGACGCGGCATTCGCCGAGCGGTACGGTATCGCCCCGGATCAGGAGCGCCTGCGCTTCTACCTCCATCTCGACCCGCTCACCTGGGGCTGAGCGCTGTCGGCCTCCGCTCGCTCCGGGCTCCCCGCCTAGCTCCGGGGACGCCCTCCGTAGAATTGGCGGCCACGGACGACGACGCACGGAGGACACGATGGGCGGCCAGGTCACCGCGGTGAGCCGCAACGAGCGGTACGCGTTCAGCAAACCCACCCGCCCGTTCATCACTTTGCTCGCCGGGCTCGGAGTGGAGGGGGACGTGCATGCGGGAAAGACGATTCGCCACCAGTTCCGTATGACGTACGAACCGGACCTGCCCAACCTGCGCCAGGTCCATCTGATGCACGAGGAACTCTTCGAGGAACTCGGGCTCAAGGGCTTCGACGTGTCGGCGGGCCAGCTCGGCGAGAACATCACGACCGCGGGGGTGGATCTACTCGGCCTTCCCACCGGAACCCTGCTGCGCCTCGGTGAGGCAGCGGTGCTGGAGGTGACCGGCCTGCGCAATCCGTGCGCGAAGATCAACGACTTCCGTCAGGGGCTGCTGGGCGAGGTCTTCGTTCTGGACCCCGTGTCGGGCGAGTTCGCCTTCAAGTCGGGCGTCATGGCCGTGGTCCGTGCGGGTGGGACGGTCGGTGCCGGCGACACCGTCGAGATCGAGCTGCCGCCTCTCCCTCACCAGGCCCTGGAGCGCGTCTAGACGACCCCGTCCCGAGAAGGCCGGCCGCTGCACGGTCCCCGCCCGGTCGGCAGTCGGCACCGTTCCGCGGCGGGCGCTGCCCCGTCGCGGCCGGGGGACGGCCTGCGCCGCACGACGCTGCCCCGCCCCCGGCCTGTGCCCGGCGGACGCAACAGCTGCCGCGGCACGTGAGCCGTACGGCGAAATGCGCTTCGGGTTCGCTTCGGTTCGGGCTGTTAGAGTGCAGTCCTGCGGCGGCAATTCGCCGAGCGGCTTTGGGACTTCACCCTACGAGCCGAATCGACCGGGACAGGGAGCGTAGGAATGCGCTGCAGGAAGATGCTGGCCTTCTACGCCGGTATCGCCGTGCTCCTGATGATTTCCGCGTTCGCTCTCGGCGCCTCCGCCCAGAACCTGCAGACCGTCGACACGGCAGCTCATTCGCACTCCGTGTCCGTATTCGACGGGTCGGGGCCGAGCTCTCCGCTGGAGGGCGTCGACGGTGACGTCACGCTCCAGCACCGCCACAAGGCGGGAAGCACGACGGCCTCACCCCCCGTACAGGCAGGCATTCCCTCCTCATCACCGGATCTCCACGACTGCGCGACGGATGTCGCCCGGCAGCATTCTTCGCACTCAGGATCGCGAAGCCCTGTCCGTGTCCAGATCCTTCTCTGCTGAGCGGAACTTCCGATCATCGTGCGGCGGCCCCCGGATCCCGCACAGCCCGAGGCCCTTGCGGCGGCTCGCCGTTCGCCCGGTGAACTGTGCCGTGCTCGACCTCTTCCCTGAGCAGGCCCCGGTGGTCCAGGCCTTGATCTCCCGATCGCGGATACGTGCCCTCACGTCCCGCGTCATACGGAATTCCGCCGCGAGTCACTCGTGATGGGCCTCGGATTCCTCTCTCGGCATCCGAACGGCCCCTGCGGGATTTCCGACCCCGAAAAGATGTGACGCCGAGTTGGCCGGTACTCCGGCCTCGGCCCCCTACTCAGTCCTGGAGCAGACGCACATGCAGCATTTCCCCCTCGCCTCGGAGCCGGCGAGCGGCATCGCAGGGTGGGCGACCAGCCTGGTCGAAACCATGGGCGGCCCCGGGGCCGGGCTGGCGATCGCCTTGGAGAATCTCTTTCCGCCGTTGCCGAGCGAAATCATTCTGCCGCTGACGGGTTTCGCCGCGGGGCAGGGAGTGATCAGCCTGTTCTCCGCACTCTTCTGGACGACGCTGGGGTCGGTGGTGGGGGCTGTCGCCCTCTATCAGATAGGTGCTCTCTTCGGCCGGGACCGCATGTACGCCCTGTGGGAGCGGCTTCCCCTGGTGAAGGTCTCCGATCTCAAGAAGACCGAGGAATGGTTCGTCAAGCACGGCATGAAGGCCATCTTCTTCGGTCGGATGATTCCCATCTTCCGCAGCCTGATCAGCGTCCCGGCCGGCCTTGAGCGGATGCCTCTGCCGATCTTCGTCCTCCTCACCGCTCTGGGCAGCTTCATATGGAACTTCATCCTCGTCATGGCCGGATATCTGCTGGGTGATCAGTGGGAGCTCGTGGAGAGTTACGTCGGGGTGCTCTCGAAGGTCGTGCTGGTACTGGTGGTCGTGGCGCTGGCCGTGGCGGTCGGTCGCCGGTTGCGTTCCCGTCGAGGTGATCGACAGAAGACACACGCGTGACCGGTTCGCCGAGCCTCCCGGAGCCGCCTGCTCCGGGAGGCTCACCGGTCACCGGGCGAGGGCCGCCGACGAGCGGACCACGAAGAATGGTTGCAAGCGGCCGCGCACAGTGCGCGGACCATCGATCCGATCGACAAGGTGGCACGCATGGCTATGTGGGACCGCATCAAGGACCAGGCCAAGGGGCTCCAGCAGCAGTCGCAGGGCACGAGGGGCCCCGTCGGCCAGCGGCAGGCGGGTACGGGAGCCGCGGGCGGCTCGAAGGAGAAGTTGGTGGGGCTGCTCAAGTCGCAGCTCGGCTCGCTCAAGACGGAGCTCAAGAGCGGGGCCTACCGGGACGCCAGTATGGCGATGTGCGCTCTGGTCGCGGCCGCCGACGGGTCTGTCGATCCCGCCGAGCGGCACCACGTGGAGACGCTGATCCTCCAGAACGACGTCCTGCAGAACTTCCCTCCGGAGCAGTTGCGGCAGAGGTTCAACAAGCATGTCGATCAGATGACGTTCAACTTCCAGCAGGGCAAGACCGAGGCCATGCAGGAGATCGCCAAGGCCGCGAAAAAGCCTGTGGAGGCCAAGGCGGTCGTCCAGACCGGTTTCGTGATCGCCGGAGCGGACGGGTACATCGCCCCGGCGGAGGCGCAGGTTCTGCGGGAAGCGTGCATGGCGCTCGGGGTGTCCCCGCAGGAGTTCGGCCTCTGACCTGGCCGGTGCCTCTGATCCGGCCGGTGCGTCTGACCCGGCCGGTGCGTTTTCCGTAGCGGCGGGGCCCGGCGGGCGCGACCGTGTCGCGTCCCGCCGGGCCCGGCCCGTCAGTCCAGGATCACCGCGAACGAGTCGCGGTCGACGGGCCCGCCGGGACGGTTCCGGTGGATCCGCGGCACGTCCGGCCGAGGTGTCGCCGTGCGGCACGCAGAGCACGCGCCCGCGTCTCCGCCGATCGCGGACAGCATGGCCGACGGCAAGGCTCGGTCGCCGCGGTGAACGGTTCCGGCCGCGGAAGGGGCGGTGCCCGCTCCGATGCCGCTCCGCAGCACGGTCGTCACGCCCTCACTCTGGCGATGAACGCCTCGACGTTCACCACGGTTCGCTCGATCTGCTGCTCCAGGGTGAGGGACTCGCGGAGCCGCGACCCGACGCCCGCGTCCTTCTTCCCGCGCACGTAGAGCGAGCAGGCGAGATCGCTGCACATGTAGGCGCCGACCGAGTTGCCCTGCTGGCCGGCCTTTCCGGCCCTGGGGGCCACCAGCAGGGAGACACCTCCGGTATGGACGGTCACGCACAGCGAACACATGCTGCGGCGGGTCTGCCAGGACGCGGCGTCGGAGGAGCGCAGTTGGATGCCCACGGGGCCCTCGTCCGAGACGAGCACCAGGTAGGCCCGGTCGGGGGCCTGTGGGTCGCGCCAGCCCAGGAAGTCCAGGTCGCCCCAGGGCCGGTCGGCGAGGTCGCGGGGAACGGACAGGCGCTTGGCCTCACCCTTGGTGCAGTTCACGAAGGCGGTACGGATCTCTTGCTCGGTCAGGGGCTTCATGGAACTCACGCTAATTTGCCTAATCCCATTAGGCAAACATATATTTTCTTAGGCAATCACAGATGGGCGTTCGGAGGGTCGTATGGCACGAGCAGGACTGGCCGCGGAGCGCGTCGTACGGGCGGGGGCCGAGCTGGCGGACGAGATCGGCTTCGAGGAGGTGACCCCGTCGGAGCTCGCCCGGAAGCTGGGCATCAGGACCGCGAGCCTCTACTCGCATGTCAAGAACGCCCATGACCTCAAGACGAAGATCGCCCTGCTGGCCTTGGAGGAACTCGCCGACCAGGCGTCGGCGGCACTCGCGGGGCGGGCGGGCCGGGACGCGCTCGGCGCCTTCGCCAACGCCTACCGCGACTACGCCCTCCAGCACCCGGGGCGCTTCGCCGCGGCCGGGTTCCGGCTCGACGCGGACGCGGCGGCCGCGAGCGCCGGCGTCCGGCACTCCCGGATGATGCGGGCGATCCTGCGCGGCTACGAACTGACCGAGCTCCAGCGGACCCACGCGGTGCGCCTCCTGGGCAGCGTCTTCAGCGGCTACGTGGGACTGGAGACGGCCGGCGGATTCCGTCACAGCTCCCCCGACTCCCAGGAGAGCTGGACGGAGATTCTCGACGCGCTCGACTCCCTGCTGCGCAGTTGGCCCGCTCCCTCCTGACCTCGCCCCCTCGTGACCCCGTTTCCCGCCCCCTCGACGAACGAGAAGACCGAGAACATGACCTCCCGGCACGACTGGACGACTACCCCCATCAGCACCGACATCCTGCGGGGCGCGCTCGACCTGGAGCGGACCGGGCGCGGCATGCTGCCGCACCGGCTGCCCGCGCGGGCACGGCGGCAGATTCCCGACGGCCAGCTGGCCATGGCCGAATCACAGCCCTCCGGGGTCCGGCTGGCGTTCCGCACCCGGGCCACCGCGGTCGAGCTGGACGTGGTGGCGACCAAGCGCGTCTATCCCGGAGCGCCGCCGCGTCCCGACGGCGTGTACGAGCTCCTCGTGGACGGCCGCCCCGCGGCACGGGCCAGTGCCCCCGACGGCGACACGCTCACCATCGATCTGGCCTCGATGACCTCGCGGACCCGGCCCGGCCCCGTGGAAACACTCCGGTTCACCGGCCTGCCGGACAACGAGAAGGACGTCGAGATCTGGCTGCCCCACGACGAGACCACACACCTGGTCGCCCTGCGCACCGACGCGCCGCTCCGGAGCCCCCGGCCGAGCGGCCGGCCGGTCTGGCTGCACCACGGCAGTTCCATCAGCCAGGGGTCCAACGCCACCGCGCCGACCGGCACCTGGCCCGTCCTGGCCGCGAGCCTCGGCGGAGCCGAACTGATCAATCTGGGGTTCAGCGGCAGCGCCCTGCTGGACCCGTTCACCGCCCGCGCCATGCGCGACACCCCCGCCGACCTGATCAGCGTCAAGATCGGCATCAACCTCGTCAACGCCGACCTGATGCGGTTGCGCGCGTTCGGCCCGGCGGTCCACGGCTTCCTCGACACCATCCGTGAAGGCCACCCCACCGCACCGCTGCTGGTGGTCTCGCCGGTCTGCTGCCCCATACACGAGACCACTCCGGGCCCCTGCGCCCCGGACTACAGTGCCACGGGCGAGGGGCGGCTCCGGTTCGTGGCCATGGGCGACCCCGCGGAGAGCGCCGCCGGGAAGCTGACCCTCACGGTCATCCGCGACGAGCTCGCCCGGATCGTCGCGGACCGCGCCGCCACCGACCCCCACCTGCACTACCTCGACGGCCTCGACCTCTACGGTGAGAGCGACCACGCCGAACTTCCGCTCCCCGACGACCTGCACCCTGGCCCCGCCGCGCATCGGCGCATCGCCGACCGTTTCGCCCACCGCGCCTTCGGCCACGACGGACCGTTCAGGCCGAAGAACCGCTGACGCCGGAGCGGATCCGGCGTGTCACCCCGTTCCCGGGTCCCGACGGTGGGCCGCGGCCGGAAACGGGGTGCCCGGACACCGGCTCAGGACGAGGCCGGCGCCTCGTGGGTCCTCGTGCGACCGGCTACGAGGCGTCCACCAGGACGCGTCCGTCAGTCGGCACGCGCGGGGCGAGGCCGCCCGCGTAGGCGGACTCGACGCGGAACTGCTCGGCCGCGTTCGGTACCGCGTTCCTGCAGCTGATGCCGGCGCTGGATCCCGACATCAGCTGGGAGCAGGGGCCGGGCTTGGTGTCCGGCAGCCCCAAGCTGTGGCCGAGTTCATGAGCGGCGATACGGGTCTTGTCGTGGCCCTGGGCGACTGCCTGGCTGCCCAGCTCCACCCTGACCTGGCCGCCGGGCCGGACCGGACCGAGCGTGGCCTGCGGCCAGCCGCTGGTGGCGACGATCTGTATCTCGGCGCGCGTGCCGGGTGCGGCCTCCACCAGCTTGACGTTGTCGACGTTGGAGTTCCACGACGCGACCCCTGCCGCGATCGCCGCCTCCCAGCCGCCTGCCCGGCTGTCGTCGTACCGGAGCGTTACCACCGCCGCCGTGCCCTCCGCCGCCGGGTCCGGCGCGGGAGCGGCCTGCGCCGCCGTAGCCGTGGCCAGGGTGATCGCCGCGGCGACACCGACTGCCTTGAGCCATCTGGATTCCACCATTGCTGTCCCTTCACTCTCATGGGGGGCTCGGCTCCACGCGGAGCCGAGGGAGTGGGAGGACGGTCACCGCGAACCGTAGGAGCGCGAGGGCCGTTGCCGATCCTCCCGGGGCCGCAGAACCTATGCCGCGATCGCGGCTTGATCATGCACCTGTCATTGAATGAGGCCGGAAACGTACCCTGCCGGGATCTTCGGCCCGGCTCTTCGTCCCATCGGGGCGCCCCCGCGGCCCTGTCGCCCGGCGTCGTCACCACCGGGGCATGTTCCGTACCCTGAGGACATGCGCATGCGACCCACCCTGAGCTGGACTTCCACCGAGGAGCCGCTGCCGGGCACCACGGACCTGGAGCCGGTCGTCGAGGCGTTGGGCGGTGGCGGTGTGCTGATCCTGAGCGGTGCGGGCATGTCCACGGAGTCGGGCATCCCCGACTACCGGGGCGAGGGCGGGAGCCTGAGCCGCCACACCCCGATGACCTACCAGGACTTCACCGCCGACGCCGGGGCCCGTCGCCGGTACTGGGCGCGCAGCCATCTCGGCTGGCGGACGTTCGGCCGTGCCCGGCCCAACGCCGGGCACCGGGCCGTGGCCGCGTTCGGGCGGCAGGGGCTGCTGTCGGGTGTCATCACCCAGAACGTCGACGGCCTGCACCAGGCCGCCGGAAGCGCGGACGTCGTGGACCTCCACGGCCGCCTGGACCGGGTCGTCTGTCTGTCCTGCGGCGCCTTCAGCCCCCGCCCCGAGCTGGCGCGCCGGCTGGAGGAGGCCAACGAGGGCTTCGCGCCGGTGGCCGCCTCGATGAACCCGGACGGGGACGCGGATCTCACGGACGAGCAGGTCGGGGACTTCCGCGTGGTGCCCTGTTCGGTCTGCGGCGGCGTGCTCAAACCGGACGTGGTGTTCTTCGGCGAGTCCGTGCCCCCGCAGCGGGTCGAGCACTGCCGCGCGCTGGTCCGCGGGGCGAGCGCCCTGCTGGTCCTGGGCTCCTCGCTGACGGTGATGTCCGGGCTCCGGTTCGTCCGCCAGGCCGACCGGGCCGGGGTTCCGGTACTGATCGTCAACAGGGACCCGACCCGGGGCGACCGGCACGCCCTGACCCGTATCACGCTCCCGCTGGGCGACGCCCTCACCACCGCGGCCGGCCTGCTGGGCGTTCCCGTGGACGACGACGGGACGGCAGGGACCGGGTGAGGGGGCGGGGCGGCACCGGGCGCTACCGGGCGAACTTCCTCAGGTCCTCCGCCAGGGAGCTGATGGCCGCGGGATTGCGCGGGCTCTCGACCAGGTCCACGTAGTCGAGCACGACGATCCGGTCGTGCACAATCGCGGACACGCCGGCGAGCGGCTTGTAGGACTTCAGGAACCTCCGCTTCTCGTCGGCTCCGGTGTCCCCGTAGTTGTTGATGACGATGACCTCGGGGTCGCGGTCGACGACGGTCTCCCACCCCACCGTCGTCCAGCTGTCCTTGAGGTCCTTCATGATGTGGTCGCCGCCGGCCTTGGTGATGATGTCGTGCGGTCCGGCGTACGCGCCCGAGGTCAGCGGCTTGTCCTTCCCGTCGTCGTAAAGGAAGACGCGGAGGCGGTCGCCTCCCTCGGCCGCCTTCGCCCGCGCGTCGGCGACCTCCTCGCGGAACGACGTGATGAGGGTGTCCGCCCGGTCCTCGACGTCGAAGATCTTTCCGAGGTTCCGCAGGTCGGTGTAGAGCGCTTCGAGCGGGGGCATGACTCCGCGGGCCTTGCCCTGCCCGTTGCGGCACGACTCGCTGAGCAGATACGAGTCGATGCCCACACGCTCCAGGTCGGCGGGGGTGAAACCCTCACCCTCGTTGAACCCGTAGTTCCAGCCGGCGAAGACCAGGTCGGCGCGGGCGTCGAGGACCAGTTCCTTGTTGATCCGCTCCTTGGAGAGCCACTTGGTCTTCTTGTAGCCGTCCTTCCAGGGGACGGACGTCATGTCGCCCTTGTCGTCGGGCATCACGTACCCGGCCATATGGTCCTCAAGCCCGAGGGCGAACATGATCTCGGTGATGCCGGTGTCGTTGGTGACGACGCGCTGCGGGGCCCTGTCGTACGTCTTCTTCTCCCCGCAGTTCTCGACGGTCACCGGGTAGTGGCGACCGGCTCCGGACGCCGCGCCGGTCCTCCCGTCGGCCTCTGAGGTGATGTCCGCTCCGCAGCCGGTGAGGGCCAGGGCGGCCGCGAGCACGAGGGCCGCGGGACGCAGGGAATGGGGCATGGTGTCCAGGCTCCTTCAGGAGGTGGGTCGGGCAGGGGGAAGGTCGAAGAGCAGTTGGAGCGCGCCGGTCTCCGGATGTGCGACGCGGTGCGCCCGTACGCCGAAGACGTCGGCCAGCAGTTCGGTGGTCAGGACCTCGTGCGGGGCCCCGGAGGCGACGATCCGGCCGCTGTCGATGACGTGGACCAGGTCGCAGTGCAGGGCCGCCAGGTTCAGGTCGTGCAGGGCGGTGAGCACGGTCAGGCCGCTGCCGCGGACCAGGGCGAGGACTTCCAACTGGTGGGCGATGTCCAGGTGGTTGGTGGGTTCGTCGAGCACCAGGACCCGGGGCCGCTGGGCGAGGGCGCGGGCGATCAGGACACGCTGCCGCTCACCGCCGGAGAGGGTGAGGAAGCCGCGTTCGGCCAGGTGTCCCGCGCCGACCCCGGCCAGCGCCTCGTCGCACAGGCGGCGGTCCTCGTCGGATGCCCGCGCCACCGGCCCCTGGTGCGGCAGCCGCCCCATGGCGACGATCTCGGTGACGGTGAAGTCGAATTCCGCGACCGCGTCCTGCGGAAGAGCGGCCAGCCGCCGGGCGCCTTCCCGGGCACTCAGGGCGTGCAGGTCCTCACCGCCGATCCACACAGCGCCGGCCGAGGGGCGCAGGGCCCGGTAGGCGCAGCGCAACAGGGTCGACTTCCCGCTGCCGTTGGGGCCGACCAGGCCGACGAGCTGCCCGTCGGCCGCGCCGAGGGTGGCCTGGTCCACCAGCCGTGCACCGGCGATCTCGACGGTGAGCGCGTCGATGTCGATCCGCATCAGATGCCTCCGAAGGAGTAGGCGCGCCGGCGCATGAGGAGGAGGAAGCAGGGAACGCCGATGACCGCCGTGAGGACGCCCACCGGCAGCTCGGCCGGCGCCAGCACCACGCGCGAGAGGATGTCCACCCAGATCAGCAGGACGGCCCCCGCCAGGGGGGTGACGGCCAGGAGCCGGCGGTGGTCCGCGCCGACCAGCATTCGTGCGGCGTGCGGGACCATCAGGCCGACGAAGCCGATCGCTCCGCTCACCGCGACGACCGCCCCGGTGACGGCCGCGGAGACGAGGAAGAGCTCCTTGCGCAGTCTCCCGGGATCGACCCCGAGTGCGGCGGCGGTCTCGTCCCCCATGGCGAGGGCGTTCAGGCGCCGTGCCGACCAGCCGAGGTGCGCGAGGCCGGCGAGCACCGCTCCGGCGGCGATCGGCACGGCGGCCCAGTTGGCCCCGCTCAGGCTGCCGAGCAGCCACATCATCGCGGAGCGGGCCGCTTCCCCACGCTCGGCCGCGAACACCATGAACGTGGTGACGGCCGAGAAGCCGTAGTACATAGCGGTCCCCGTCAGGACGAGCCGGAGCGGGGTCAGTCCACGTTCGGTACGGGCGACCGCGTACACGAGCAGCATGGCGAGGAGTGCGGAGAGGAACGCCGCCGTGGACAGCGCCCAGATGCCCAGGGCTCCCAGGGCCCCGAAGATGAGTACGGCGTTGGCGCCGACCGCCGCGCCCGAGGAGATGCCGAGGACGAACGGGTCGGCCAGCGCGTTGCGCACCATGGCCTGGACGGCGACGCCGATGGCGGACAGACCGGCCCCGACGACGGCCGCCAGCACGGCTCTTGGCAGGCGCAGTTCCCAGACGATGGTGTAGGCCGGGACCTCGTCGGGGTCGATGGCCCCGCCGGTCAGCCCTGCCCACAGGTAGCGCGTCACCTCCGCCCAGGAGAGCCCCGACGCCCCGAGTGCCGCCCCGCAGAAGAGGGAGAGGGGCAGGGCCGCGCACAGGGCGGCCAGGAGGAACGGCAGGGGTACGCGCCGGGGTGGCGCCGGTCCGGTGCCGACGTGCGCGGGGCGCGTCGGCGTGGAGGGTGTGCGGTCGACAGACGTGGCCACAGGCCGGTCGCTTTCGCCTCGGGCCGTGCGTCGCGCGATGAGGAGCGGCCCCGGACGGCGGCCGCCCCGCGCAGCGCCCGTTCGCAGTCCACGGCGAATCGTCAGGAGCCTTCTTGGCCACGGGTGATCGGGCTCACGGAACCCGGGGGCTCCGTCTACCGTTGCGGGTCAGCGCCGGATTTCGACCGGACTTCCCCCGTGGCGGAACGCAGCCTAGCGCGTGCGGTCCCCCTCCCCCGGCGGAGGGGGACCGGCAACGGCACGCGGAGGGTTCTGTCGCCCGCCCCGAGGCGGGAGGCAGGCCCGGACGCGTACGGATGCCTCCACGCTGTTCACCAGCTGATACGGGCCGCCACCGGGAGGTGGTCGCTGCCGGTCGCGGGCAGCAGCCACGCGCTCTCCGGCTCCACGCCCCGGACCATGATCTGGTCGATCCGCACCACCGGGAAGGCGGCGGGCCAGCTGAAGCCGAACCCGGCGCCCGCCGCCTCCTGCGCCGATCGCATCCGCGAGGTGATGCCCGCGTACGCGCGGTCGTCCAGGGTGCCGTTCAGATCGCCGAGCAGCACCACCCGATCGTTCCGCTCGGCGGCGACGGCCCGGCCGAGCGACTGAGCGCCGGCGTCCCGTTGGCCCGACGAGAGGCCGGCCCGCGGATTCAGCCGTACGGATCCGAGGTGCGCCACGTACACCGCCAGGGACCCGCGGTCCGTGGCCACCGTGGTGCGCAGCCCCCGGTTGTACTCCAGCTTGACGTCGGCGGGCTTCGCGTCCCCCAACGGCCCCGCGTCCATCCCGACGTCGACCGGGCGGGTGTCCGACAGCGGCAGCCTGCTCCACACGCCGACCGTGCCCAGCACCGTGTGGTGCGGGTACGTCGTCGCCAGCTCCTTCTCGTACGTCCTCCGGGCCGCCGGGTCCAGCTCCTCCAGTGCCAGCACGTCCGCGCCGGAGGCGGCCAGGGCGCGTGCGGTGCCCGCCGCGTCGGGGTTGTCGGCGCCGACGTTGTGGCTGACCACGGTGAGGTCGCCGCCCGGGTGGGACTTGTCGGTGAGCAGCCCGCCGAAGAGGTTGAGCCACACGACGGCCGGCAGCAGCAGCGCGACGAGTGCGGGGACGGAGCGGCGCAGCAGCGCCCCGGCCAGCAGCACCGGGATGAAGAGGCCGAACCACGGGAGGAAGGTCTCCACCAGGCTGCCGAGGTTCCCGATCCGGTTCGGGATGCTCGCGTGCAGCAGCAGGAACAGGCCCAGCAGCAGTGCCGCCGCCGCGAGCACCGGGCCGCGCTTCCAGGGGCCGGTCCTCGCGCCGGTGTGCCGGGGGCGGGGGCCCGCGTCCCCGGGATCGGCCTCGCCCCGCCCGGAACCGGAGATGTCCACGTCGCTCTGCGCCGTCCCGGCCGTGTCCACGTCGCCCTGAGCGGTGCCGGCCGTGTCCACCCGCGTCATCGTCTGTCCTCGCTCGGCGTCGGTCACTGTCGCATCCTGGGGTCCCGGGTGGGGTCGGCGTACATGCGCGGGCAGCCCCGGTCGGTCGCTTCCGTGCGCAGCTCGTAGTGCCAGGGTTCGTTCCGGTAGGTCTGGCACAGTCCGTACGCGGCGCCGTGCTCGGTCAGCCACTCCGTCGCGTCGGCCGGCCCGATGTCGACCGCGTCCCCCGACACGTGCGGTGACGTCGTCGCGGTGGCCACCCATGGGGCGGCCTCGGCCTCGGACCCGTACCGCGCGATCGCCTCGCGGAGCAGCTGATTCTGATACTCCGGTGATCGCCAGCCGCTGTTGACGGCGAACTCGACGCCGTCCCGCGCCGCCTCCCGTGCCGCCCGGCGGAGGGCCGCGAGCAGATCCGCGTCGAGGTGGGCGACGGCCGGGATCCCGTCGTCGAGCACCGTCACGCCGTCGGGGACGACTCCGTCGGCCTCTCCCGGCGCTTCACGGAGTTCACGGTGAAGCGGAGGAGGCAGGGATGTCGGCGCCGAGGAGGGGGCGGCGGACGGGGAGCGCGGTGAGGCCGAGATCGACGGGGCGTGCGTCGGGTTCAGCAGGAAGTGGCCGAGGACTGCCGCGATCGCTGCCACGACGGCTACCGCGCCGACGACAAGGGGCCCGCGTGTCCGGTGGGGTGTTGTTCGCCCTGACGGCGGTGGTCGAGTCATACCGCGATTCAAGGCAGCGAGGTGTTGCCGACACGTATGCGGTTTTCGATACGCCGACGATAAGTGGCGGCTCGTAGCATCGGCCCATGCGCGTGCTGATCGTCGAGGACGAACCCTATCTGGCGGAGGCCGTCCGCGACGGCCTGCGTCTCGAAGCGATCGCGGCGGACATCGCGGGGGACGGGGACACCGCTCTGGAGCTGCTGAGCGTCAACACCTACGACATCGCCGTCCTGGACCGCGACGTCCCCGGGCCGTCCGGAGACGAGATCGCCGAACACATCGTCGCCTCCGGCAGTGGCATGCCGATCCTCATGCTCACGGCGGCCGACCGCCTCGACGACAAGGCTTCCGGGTTCGGGCTCGGCGCCGACGACTACCTCACGAAACCCTTCGATCTCCGGGAGCTCGTGCTCAGGCTCAGAGCGCTCGACCGCCGACGCGCCCACAGCAGACCGCCCGTGCGGGAGGTCGCGGGTCTGCGGCTGGACACGTTCCGCAGAGAGGTCTACCGGGACGGCCGTTACGTCGCGCTGACCAGGAAGCAGTTCGCGGTGCTCGACGTCCTCGTCGCCGCCGACGGCGGTGTCGTCAGCGCCGAAGAACTGCTGGAACGGGCGTGGGACGAGAACGCCGACCCGTTCACCAACGCCGTACGCATCACCGTCTCGGCCCTGCGCAAACGCCTCGGCGAACCGTGGATCATCGCGACCGTGCCGGGCGTCGGCTACCGCATCGGCACGGCGTCCGGCACCGGTCGCGGCGACGGACGGGACCGTGGCTAGGCGGCCCGGGTTGAGCGTTCGCCTCAAGCTCGCCCTCAGCTACGCCGGATTCCTCATGGTCGCCGGCGTCCTGCTGCTCACGGCGGTGTGGGTGTTCCTCCTGGAGTACGTTCCCGACGACTGGGACAAGCGGATGCTCCACGAGAATCCCAACCGTCAGCTCCTCGCGTACACCTTCGCCCCGGCGGCGGCCACCGTGCTGGCGGTCCTCCTCGTCTTCGGCCTCCTGGGAGGGTGGGTCCTCGCCGGCCGTATGCTCGCCCCACTGACCCGGATCACCGAAGCCACCCGCGCGGCCACGCACGGGTCGCTCTCCCACCGGATCCGGCTGCCGGGCCGCCGGGACGAGTTCCGGGAACTCGCCGACGCCTTCGACACGATGCTCGCCCGGCTCGAGGCACACGTCGCGGAGCAGGAGAGGTTCGCGGCCAACGCCTCCCATGAGCTGCGCACCCCGCTGGCGGTCTCGAAGACCCTTCTCGAGGTGGCCCGCACCGATCCGAACCGCGACACCGACGAGATCATCGACCGCCTGTACGCCGTCAACGGCAGGGCGATCGACCTCACCGAGGCGCTGCTCGTGCTCAGCCGCGCCGACCGGCGTTCCTTCACCCGGGAGCCCGTCGACCTGTCGCTGCTGGCGGAGGAGGCCACCGAGACCCTCCTTCCCCTCGCGGAGGAGCATGGCGTCACCGTCGAGACACGCGGCGAGATCGCCCCCGCGATCGGATCGCCGGCGCTCCTGCTGCAGCTGACCACGAACCTCGTGCACAACGCGATCGTCCACAATCTGCCCGATCGGGGCACCGTCCGGGTCACTACCGGCGTCCGCCGCGAGACCGTGGTGCTCACGGTCGAGAACACCGGTGCCAAGGTCACCCCGCAGCTGGCCGCGACGCTCACCGAACCGTTCCGGCGCGGCGCCGAACGGTTGCGCACCCACCACGCGGGCATCGGCCTCGGCCTGGCCATCGTCAGGACCATCACCCGCGCGCACGACGGAACGCTCACCCTCACCCCGCGCCCGGACGGCGGGCTGCGCATCACGGTGGAACTCCCCGCGACAGCCCCGCCCGCCGACGGAGTCCGGACGGCGTACGGCAGGATGGAGCCATGAGCGTAGTCAAGATCAATGTGCTGACCGTCCCCCGGGAACAACGCGAGACGCTGGAGAAGCGCTTCGCTTCCCGGGCCCATGCCGTGGAGGGCTCCGACGGATTCGAGTGGTTCGAGCTGCTCCGGCCCGTCGAGGGCACGGACGACTACCTCGTCTACACGCGCTGGCGTGACGAGGCCTCCTTCCAGGCATGGATGGAGGGGCCGATGAAGGCAGCCCATCAGGGCGGCGGTGCCGAGAGCGGTGAGCGCCCCAGGCCGGCGGCCAGCGGGTCCACGGTGTGGTCCTTCGAGGTCGTCCAGCAGGCCGCCCCGACCGGCGCGTAGCCGAGCGGGCGCAGCTGTACGCCCTGTCCGGTCCGGCACGCGTGGCCGGCCGGGCAGGTCTCTGCCGTCCGCCGGAGGGCCGGCCGGGTCAGCGGTCGACCGCCGGCAGCCGGGCCGGGCCGGTGTCACGCATGATGCGGTCGACGGTCCCGGCCAGATGGCTGTCGGGACCGATCACGGTCTTCTCGACACGGTCGGGCAGCACGTCGTGGGGGCGGTACCGCTCCCGCAGTCGGTTCTCGTCGACGTCGTCGGCGATCGGCTTGGTGGCGTTGCCGGGCCGCGGTCTCGGCGAAGGGGACGTCCCGCTCGTACTCGTGGGCGTGGGCCGGACCCCGGTGGTCGGCGCGCAGCCGGGCGAGCATGTCGCCGTAGTGGTCGACGTAGAGGATGCCCTCGACCACGGGGTAGCCGGCGTCCAGGGCGTAGCGGGCGGGCAGGTCGATCAGACCGATGTTCGCCGCCCCGGGCCGGTCGCGTTCGCGCGGCACGGTGCGGCGGGGGTTTCCTGGCCGACCACGGCCGGTCCGCGGCCGCAGCTGTCGCGGAGACCGGCCGCCACGCTCGACTTCCCCGACGCGCTGTCGCCGCGCAGGGCGATCAGCCGGGTCTCCTCGGTCCGCACGTTCACGGTGAACAGGCCGAGGGCTGTCCCGGGTCCTGGACCGAGCTTTCCCGTCAGGTCACTCCCAAGGTGCATGCTCTCTCCTCCCGGCGGCTGATTCCCCGACGACCTGCGCGTTTTTAAGATCATTCTCCGAGGAACGGACCGACGGACCGGTGGAACACGACATGACACTGCTGAATGTGCTTCTGCACGCGGTCCGCGAGGCTCCCGGGCAGGTCGTCGTGCATGTCCGCGGCGACGGCGGCGAGCTGACGGTCAGCCTGCGCGAGCTCCTGGACGACTCCCTCCGTGTGGCGGGGGGCTTCCGGGAGGCGGGTGTGGCGCCAGGGACCCGTGTGCCGTTGCTCGCCGACCGCAGCGAGGACTTCCAGCCGATGTTCTGGGGTGCGGTGGCAGCCGGTCTCGTACCGGTTCCGCTGGCTCCGAACGCCCGTCGGGTGTTGCCGGTCTGGGAGCATCTCGGGCGGCCGCCCGTGGCCGTGGACGCCTCGGCCGCGTCGCTGTCCGGTGAACTCCCCGACGCCGTTCGCACCCTGACCCTCGATGGGCTTCGGGAAGGGCCGGTACTGCGGGAGACCTCCACCGCAGGGCGCGACGACGTCGCGTTCGTGCAGTTCTCCTCGGGAAGCACCGGTGCCCCCAAGGGGGTGGAGGTGACGCATGGCGCGGTGCTGGCCAATCTGGAGCAGATACGGGCCGCCTCGGCGCTGGGCCCCGACGACGTGGTGCTCAGCTGGATGCCGTACTTCCACGACATGGGGCTCATCGGCACCCACCTCGCTCCGCTGGCCGCCCGGGCCCGGCAGGTCAAGATCGGTCCGCTGTCGTTCGCCAAGCGGCCCCGCCTGTGGTTCGAGGTGGCGGCCCGGCAGCGGGCCACGGTGCTGTCCGCGGCCAACTTCGCCCTGGCGCTGGCCGTACGCCGTGTTCCCGAGGAGGTCCTGGCCCGGCTGGACCTTTCGGCCGTGCGGCTGATCCTGGTCGGGGCGGAGCCGATCGCGCCCGCGGTGTGGCGTGCCTTCGCCGACAGGACCCGGCCGTCGGGGCTGGACCCGGCCGCGGCCCAGCCGGTCTACGGCCTGGCCGAGGCGACGCTGGCGGTGACCTTCCCGCCGCCGGGAGAAGTGGCCGAGCCCCTGGTCCTGGACCGGGCGTCGTTGAGCCGAGGAGTGGCGGTGGACGCCGAACCGGGCGACGCGGCAGTCGAGTTGATGGACGTCGGGCTGCCGGTGGCGGGCTGCGCCGTGCGCATCGTCGACGACGCGGGCACCGTCCTCGGGGACCGGCGGACCGGGCACATCATGGTGAGCGGCCCCCAGCTCGCCCGTGGCTACCACGGCCTTCCCGACGTGAGCGCGGAGGTGTTCGCCGGGGGATGGCTCCGCACCGGTGATCTCGGGTTCCTGCGGGACGGCCGGCTGTGCGTCACGGGCCGGCACAAGGACGTACTGTTCCTCAACGGCCGCACCTTCCACGCCACGGACATGGAGGAGGTCGCGGCCGCGACACCCGGGCTGCCTCCCGGCGCCCCGGCGGTGGTCGGATCGACCGACCCGGTCACCGGTGCGGAGCGCGTCGTGGTGTTCGTCCCCTGGGCACGGCCCACGCGTGAGGCCCCGGACGTACTCGAACGCGTCGCGGCCCGGGTGCGCGAGGCCCTGCTCCATGACGATGTGCGGGTGCTGGCCCTGCCGCCGGGGGCGTTCCCCCGTACGACGAGCGGCAAGCTGCGACGTCGGCGGCTGCGGGAGCGTTTCGAGGAGGGCGCGTTCGGGACCGGTGGAGTTTCGTTCGGAGGGCCCCGGCCTGCGCCGGAACCCCACGCGAAGGCGCCCCGCGCCCGCGCGGAGACCGTCGAGGTCGTGCGGGAGGCGTGGGCGCGGGTACTCGGCCGGCCCGCCGATTCGATCGGGGCGCACGAGCCGTTCGGGAGCGTCGGAGGGACGTCGCTCAAGGCCATGGAGGTACTGGTGGCGCTGGAGGACGCCTTCGGTGTGACCTTGCCGCCGGCGGTCATCCGCGACCACGGCACGGTGGCCGCGCTGGCCGGTCACCTTCTGACGGTGGCGCCCGGTCCGGGGCGGTCCGGCGCGGACGCGCCCGGTCCGGGGCCGACCGACGCGGACGTGCCCGGTCCGGCGCCGACCGACGCGGACGCCGCGGAGAGCGCCGCACAGCGGGCCGGAGGATCTGCCGCCGGGCCGGCCCCGGCACTCCCCCTCCCCACCGACGCCGCCGCCACCGCTGCGGCCGTCATCGGGATGGCGTGCCGGTTCCCCGGCGCCGACACCCCCGAGGCCTTCTGGGACCTGCTCGTCGACGGGCACGACGCCATCGCCCCCGTGCCGCGCGGACGATGGGACGACGGCCAGGAGGACCGTCCGGGGCCTCGATCGACGACGTCGGCGGCGGCTCCAGCGGGTCCCGCGGCCCCGACAGCCACCCCGAAGCGATGGGCCGCGCTGCTGGAGGACCCGGCCGGGTTCGACGCCGGCTACTTCGGCATCGGCGAGGACGAGGCACGCGCACTCGACCCGCAGGCCCGGCTCTTCCTGGAACTCGCGCACGAGGCACTCGAACGTGCCGGCTACGCGGGGCCCCGTCGGCGCGGTCGCAGGATCGGTGTGTTCGCGGCGGTCGGGGACAGCGGCTACCGGGAGGTCCTGGAGCGGGCCGCGGCCGACGGCTCTCCGCTGCCCGCCGCGCTCACCGGGAACCTGCCCGCCCTCGTCGCCGCCCGGGTCTCGCAGAGCCTCGACCTCGACGGTCCCGCACTCGCCGTGGACACCGCCTGCTCGTCGGGGCTGGTGGCTCTCCATCTGGCCCGGCGCAGCCTCCTGGACGGCGAGTGCGACCTCGCCGTCGTCGGCGGGGTCAACCTCCACCTGACCTCGACCCCGCACCGGCTGCTGGAAGCAGCGGGGGCCCTCTCCCCCACCGGGCGCAGCCGCGCCTTCAGCGCCGACGCCGACGGCTTCGTGCCGGGCGAGGGAGGCGCGGCCATCGTCCTGACGCGCCTCGACGCCGCCCGCCGCGCGGACGATCAGGTACTCGCCGTGGTCCGGGGCACGGCCGTCAACAACGACGGCCGGTCGATGAGCCTCATGGCGCCCAACCCGCTGCGGCAGCGCGAGGTCATCACCCGGGCGTACGAGGCGGCGGGGGTCGATCCCGCCTCGGTGACCTACGTGGAGGCCCACGGCACCGGCACGGCCGTGGGGGATCCGATCGAGCTGCGCTCGCTGGCCCACGCTTTTCCCGAACGTGCCGACGGCGAAACGCGGTTGGTCGGCTCGGTGAAGACCAACATCGGGCATCTGCTGAACGCCGCCGCGCTTCCCGCGCTGGTGAAGGTCGTCCTGGCCCTGGGCCACCGCAGGCTGCCGCCGTCGCTGCACCATGCCCCGGCCTCGCCGGAACTCGCCCACGCGGCCTTCTCCGTGGTGACCGAGGCCCGGGACTGGACGTCGACCGCCGGGCCCCTCGTCGCGGGGATCAACGCGTTCGGTTTCGGCGGTACCAACGCCCATGCCGTTCTCGAGCAGGCCCCGCCCCCGCCGTCCCCGGCTGCCCCGGGCTCGCCTCCCCCGGGTGTCGCGCGGGACGGCGCGCTCGACGGGCCTCACTTGCTGACCCTTTCGGCGCGCGGTCCGCGCGCGCTGCGGGACGTGGTGACCCGGCTCGCCACACATCTGGAAAGCCGTCCGCGGCTGCGCGAGGGCGATGTCTGCCGCACCGCGAGCACGTCCCGGGACGAGGGGCCCCACCGGCTCGCCCTCGTCGCCGACGGTGATCTGCGGGAGCGGCTCGCCGACATCGCCGCCGCGACAGGAGAATCGGGCGGGCAGGTCGGGAACCTCGTCCGTTCCCGGCCACGTGTGGTCTTCCTGTTCCCCGGGCAGGGCTCACGGTTCCCCGCCCAGGACCGGGCGCTGTACCGGACGGCGCGGGTGTTCCGGGAGACGTTCGACGAGGCGTCCGCTCTCCTCGGGCCCGTGTGCGGGCGGCCCCTCCTGGACTGGGCACTCGATCCGGAGGTGGATACCACCGCCCAGGCCGCGACGGAGAAGGCGCAGCCGCTCCTCGTCGCCTCCGGGGTGGCGCTCGCCCGCCAGTTGCGGGCCTGGGGCGTGGAGCCCGACGCGGTCGCCGGGCACAGCGTCGGGGAGATCACCGCCGCCTGCGTCAGCGGGGTGCTGACCCTCCGGGAGGCGGTGCGGTTCGCGGCCGAACGCGGCCGTCTCATGGGCGCGTTCACCGAGCCCGGGTCCATGATCGCCGTCCGCGGGGGTGAGGAGGCCGTCGCCGCGGCGGTGGCGGAGTCCGACGGGGCGCTCACCGTGGCCGCGTACAACGGTCCTGGGCTCCAGGTCCTCTCCGGGGGCGTCCGCGCGGTGGAGCGCGCCGCCGCCGGCCTCGAAGCCCTGGGCGTCCCCACCCGTCGCCTGCGGGTCTCCCGGGCGTTCCACTCGCCGTTGATGCGGCCGGTGGGGGGCCGGATCGCCGAGGCGGCCCGTGCGTTGACCCCGCACGTCCCGTCCGTCCCCCTCATGAGCACCGTCACCGCCGAGTGGCAGCCGGTTCTGGACCCCGAGTATCTGCGGGAGCACGCCGAGCGTCCCGTGCTGTTCGGGGCGGCCGTGGAACGCCTGGCCCGGGAGGGGTACGACACGTTCCTGGAGATCGGCCACGGCGCGACGCTGTCGGGTGCGGTCCGCGCGGCGACGGAGGTGTACGCGGCCGGCGCGCCGGCGGCAGGCGCGGGAGAGCCCGGAACATCCGGAACCACTGATGCCCCCGGCGCCTCCGGTGGCACGACGACGGTGATGTGCGCCCTGCCGGAACGTTCCGACAGCCGCGGCACGGATACGGGACCGCTCGCCGATGACAGGCGCGGCGGGCGCGGGGCCCTGCTGGGAACCATCGGCCGCCTGTGGTCGCACGGCGTGCCGTTGGACCGTACGGCGCTCGACGCGGAACACCAGGGGATTCCGCTGCCGACCTATCCTTTCCAGCGCCGCCGGTACTGGGCCGATCCGCCCGCGAACCCAATGCTGCACCGGGTCCGGTGGGAGGACGCCGCGCTGCCCGGGCAGGCGGCGGCAGCCGTGCGTTCGGTGCTGCTGACAGGTCCCGACTCCGCGTACGTCGCCGGGCTCGCCACGCAGCTGTCCGCCGAGGGCGTCCGGATACACGAAACGGGTGACGGACCGCCGGATGCCGTGGTCCTGGTGACGGGGCCCGCTCCCGGCCAGGACACCGCGGACGCGCTCGGCCGCGCCCAGGACGCCGCGCTGGCCGCCTTCGGTGAGGCCCTCGCCCGGTTCGACGAGTCAGGCACGGGCCGGCTGCTGGTGCTGACCGAGGACGTCCACGCCACGGGGGCCGCACGGGAAAGACCGCGGCCTGCCCATGCCGTCCTCGGCGGGCTGCTGCTGGCACTGCCGCAGGAGACCCCGGGCGCTTCGGCCACCGCCCTCGACGTCTGCTCGCTGGACACCCCGTCCCAGCGGCTGACCGCCCTGCTGGCCGAACTCGCCGAACTGAAGTCGGCGGGCGGCAGCACCCCGGGCAGGGCAGCCACCGTCGCCTGGCGCGCCGGGCGCAGGCTCACCCGCCGTTTCGCACCGCTGCCGAGCGGCGCCGCCGCACCCGCGGGGGTGACGCGGTCACCGCTGCCGCCCGACGGCATCTACCTCATCACCGGGGGCGGCGGCGGGATCGGTGCCGCGCTCGCCCGGGACCTCGCCGGCCGGGGTCGCCCGACCCTCCTGCTCGCCGGGCGCTCCCCCCGTCCTCCCGTCGGGTTGGCCGAGGAACTCCGCTCGCTGGGCGCCACCGTGCACTACCGCGTGGCCGACGTCTCGGTGGAGCAGGACGTCGACGCGCTCCTCACCGGACTCCCCCACCTCGACGGCCTCTTCCACGCCGCGGGGACCGTGCGACCCGGCACCCTGCGCGACCGGCGCGCGGAGGAGACGGCGGAGGCCCTGGCCGCCAAGACCCGGGGCAGTCTGCTGCTCTCGCGGGCCCTGCGCCGGCACGGGCTCGACCCGGCAGTCCGTGTCGCGTTCTCCTCCGTCAGCGCCGTGCTGCCCGGACTGGCGGGAGCGCTGGGCGACTACGCCGCCGCCAACGCCTTCCTCGACGCGTTCGCCGCGTCGGAACGGCACGCGGGCAGGCCCTGGCAGTCGGTGAACCTCGCGGCGCTCGCCGGTACGGGCATGGCGGCGGCCCTCGGAACCGGGACAGGAGGTGGCTGCGCCACCGTACAGAGCGCCGGGGGCGGGCCCCTCGCCCTCCATCCCGCGCTGGCGGCGCTCCGTGCGGCATGCGGCGTCGACGCGGCGCAGGTGCTGCTCGCCGACCTGACGCCGTCCCCGGGTTCCGCGGTCAGGACGGACCCGGCCGGTTCGGCGGCAGCCACGGGAACAGGCCCCTCCACGGAATCCGTGGAGGACCCGCCCGCCTCGGGCGGGGCTCCCCGCACCGGTGTGCACAGCGGTACGCGGGCGGGAACCGGGCCCCGTACCGATCCCGGTAGCGGCAGCGGTACCGCGACGCTGCTGCGGCGGCTGCTTGCCTCGGCGCTGAATCTGCCTGCCGCCGGGGTCCCTGACGACGAGCCGTTTCTCGCCCTCGGGCTCGACTCGCTCGCCGCAGTCGACCTCGTCAGGCAGCTGGAACGGGAGCTGGGCAGGCCGCTGCCCGCAACGCTCTTCTTCGAATACCGCACGGTCGCCGAACTGGGCGCCCACCTCGACACCACGCCCTCCCCCGAACCGCCGACCGGCTCCTGCCGCTCCTTCTCCCCCTCGCCCACCCCTCCTCCCGTGCCGGACGGGGTCGCTTTCCCGCTCACCCCCGTCCAACTGGCCCTGCACACCAGCAGTCGGCTCCACCCGGACGTCCCGGCTCACGGTTACGTCCGCCAGACCGTCCGCGGGCCCCTGGACACCCGACTCCTGGGCCGGGCACTCGCCACGCTCGCCGACCGGCACACCATGCTCCGGATCCGGATCGAAAACACCGGAAGCACCGGAAGCACCGAAGGCGGCACCGGCGACGGGATCGGCTCGGCGACACCGAGGCAGTACGTCGCGCCGCCCGCCGCGCTGTCCGCCTGGTACGAGGTCCGCGAGCTGACCGGCCGCGTCGAGGAGTTGGAAACGGCGTTGTGCAACCGGCCGTTCGACCTCTCGGCCGAGCCTCCCGTGCGCGCGCTCCTCGCCCGCGAAAGCCCTGAGCTCTCCCATCTGGTTCTGGTGATCCACCACGCGGCCGGTGACGGGTACAGCCTCAACGTCCTCGCCGGAGAACTCTGGTCGCTCTACACCGCCCTCGCCGACGGGCACGCACCGACACTGCCCCCGCTCCGCACCGACTTCGCGCGGTACGCGGCCGCCACCGCCGATGGGCGGTCCTCCACGGACGGCATGGCGGCCCTCACCGCCGACCGCCTGTACTGGTCGGGCCGGCTCGCCTCCCGGGGCGAACCGCTGCGCCTGCCGTACGACGGTGATCCGTGCGCCCTGCCCGCGGCGCCGATGGCCACGCACCAGAGCGCCCTCGACCCGGTGCCGACCGCCGCGTTGGAGCAGCGGGCCGCCGCTCACGGCGTGAGCCTCTTCCAGCTGCTGCTCGCCGTGCACGTGCGCTGTCTGGCCCGGTGGAGCGGGCAGCGGGAGATCGCGGTCAACGTCGCCCGTGCCCGGCGGGACGACCGCATGACGGGCCTGGACCGGCTCGTGGGGCCTCTCGCCGACACCCTGCCCCTGCTGTGCGTGACGGACCCGGACGAGTCGGTGGGGGCCCTGGCCGCGCGACTGGCGGCAATCTGGCTGGAGAGCGAGCGGCACGCGAGCCTCACCGGCCTGGACCTGGCACGGCTGCTGCCGGCGGACCCGTCCGGGGTCGGCCCCCGGGCGGTGAGCCCGGCCGGCTTCAGCTTCTCGCGCTTCCCCGCCGCTCTCGACGGGCGTTGTCCGGTGAGCGTGCGGCCGACGGCGGCCGGCACCGCCACCGCCGCGACCCGCCTGAGCCTGCTGTGCTGGCAGGACGAGGCGGTCCTGCGCTTCTCGTGGAACTTCCCCGCCCGGCTCTTCGACCCGGCGACGGTGGCACGTCTGGACCGGGACTTCCACGACGAGTTGGCCGCGCTCGTCGAGCCTCGGCCCGGCCTCCCGGCGGTCCCGGAGCCCATGCCGGTCCACGGCACCGGCACCGGCACCGGCACGCTCGTGCGTCGGCTGGTCGAGCGGTTCCGGGCCGCTGCCCCGGACGCGGTCGCCGTCGACACCGGTGCCGCCACCCTGACGTACGCCGAACTCGACCGTGCCTCCCACGCCCTCGCGGCCTCTCTCCTGGCCGGCGGCGTCACCCCGGGAAGCCTCGTCGGGCTCCTCACCGAACCCGGCGCCGACACCGTCGTCTCGGTCGTCGCGGCCCTGCGCGCCGGGGCGGGCTGGGTTCCGCTGGACGCCGGCCATCCGACCGCGCGGCTGACGGACCAGCTCACGCGCTCGGGCGTCCGTACGGTGCTCTGCCACGCCGCCACCCGGGCGGTGGGGGAAGCTCTCGGCGACGTCGCCCTGGTGCACGTCGACGCTTCGGCACCGCAGTACCGGCATGCGGCGGTTCCCGGCCCCACCGCGGGCCCGGACCGTGTCGCGGGCCCCCTCGTGTCACCGGACGAACTCCCCGCCCCCGACGGCCCGGTCGACGCCGACGACATCGCCTACGTGATCTTCACTTCCGGATCAACCGGCCGGCCCAAGGCCGTGCCCATCACCCACCGGTCGATGGAGAACTACCTCGACTGGGCGATCACCGCCTTCGGATACGACGAGCACGACCGGCTCGCCCAGACCGCGTCGCCCTGCTTCGACGCGTCCGTCCGCCAGCTCCTCGCCCCGCTGCTCGTCGGCGCCACCGTGGTCACGGTGGCCTGGGACCTGCTGCGCGATCCCGACCGGCTGCTGACCCACGTCGTACGCAGTCGCATCACCGTTTGGAGCTCCGTCCCCACGCTCTGGGAACAGCTCCTCAGCGCTTCCGAGGAACGCGTACGCAACGGCGCGACGCCACCGGACCTGTCCGCGCTCCGGTGGATCCATGTCGGCGGCGAGGCCCTGTCTCCCGCCCACGTCCGCCGCTGGTTCGACCTCTTCGGCGACGGCCAGTACATCGCCAACCTGTACGGCCCGACCGAGGCCACGATCAACACGACCTGCCACATCATCCGGGCCCGGCCCGGCGACCAGGTGCGGCGGCTGCCCATCGGCCGCCCCGTCTCGGGCACGGAGGTGGAGGTCGTCGGCCCCGACGGGGAGCCCGTGCGGCCCGGCGAGGCCGGTGAGCTCCTCATCTCCGGAGTCGGTCTCACCTCGGGCTACCTGGGCGAACCGGCCCTCACCGGGGCCGCGTTCACGGTCCGGCGCGGTCAACGCTGGTACCGCAGTGGCGACCGGGTGCGGGAGACCGAGGACGGTGTCCTGGAATTCCTCGGGCGGCTGGACGACCAGGTGAAGATCCGTGGCAACCGGGTCGAGCCGGGCGAGATCGAAGCGGTGCTCCAGACCCACCCGGACGTCACCCACGCCGTCGTCCTCGCCGAGGACGGACGCCTCACCGCCTTCGTGACACCGGGGCCCGGATCTGCCGCAGCGGATGGCGTGGCGCTCCGGCTCCACCTCGCGGAGTCGCTGCCCGCGTACATGCTTCCGTCCCGGATCACCCGCGTCGGCAGGATGCCTCTCACCAGCACGGGCAAGATCGACCGCCGTGGGCTTACGGCACTCCAGGAAGCGGCCGAACCACCCGGGACGGACCCGGACCCCGGCGCCGGCGCGCGTACGGGCGACGTCCGTACGCCGCCCCGCACGCCCACCGAAGTCCGGCTGGCCGCCATCTGGACCGCTCTGCTCCAGGCCGAGGACGTGTCCCGTGAGGACGACTTCTTCGTCCTGGGCGGCGACTCCCTGCTCGTGCTGGAAGCGTTCGCCGCACTGGAGAAGCAGGGCGGTCCGCTCCCCCGGCCGACCGTCATCTACCGCAACCGCACGCTCGCGGCCCTCGCCACCGCCGTGGACGCCGCGGCGGACACCGCCGTCGCCCCGGGAGGGAACACCGCAGCGGACACCGCCATCGGCCTCACCGTCGATACCGCGCCGGGCGCCGGGATCGACCCTGCCGAGGCCACCGACGGGGCCGTCGGCACCGCGGCGGGCCCGTCGGGCCGGGAACGCCACGCGCCGGGCGACCGCCCGGCGGCGCCCGATCCGGCCGTCGTTCCCCCGCCCTTCCCGCTGACACCCACCCAGCGGGGTTTCCTGCTGGCCGAAGCCCTCGCCCCGGGCGCGACTTCGGCCTGGCTCACACAGTTGCGTCTGCACGGCCGCCTCGACACCGCTCGCTTCCAGAGCGCGGTGGACACGCTCGTCGGACGCCACCCGATGCTCCGCACCGTCTTTCCCGCCGGGGCGCGCCCGGCCGTCCAGCAGGAGCTGCCGCCCTCACTGCGCCTGCCGGTCGACTTCGAGGTCCTCACCGACCCGGATCAGGTGGAGGAGCGGGTCGCCGCCGAACTGGCGCGCCGTTTCGAACCCTGGGCCTGGCCCCTGTTGCGTCTGCGGGTGCTCACCCTCGCTCCCGACGAGCACGTTCTGGTCGCCCACGCCCACCACATCATCGGCGACGGCTACAGCGCCGCGCTCCTGGTACGGGAGCTGACGGCCGTGTACGACGCCCTGTCCGGCGGCGAAGAACCGACGTCGGTCCCGCCGCGCGGCACCTTCCGCGACCACGCCCTCCAGCTCGCGGCGCGCACGGACGCCGCAACACCCCCGGCAACGGCTCCCGGTACCACGGTCGGGAAAGACTGCGTCCCCCCGGCCGCGTCACTCCGGCCGGGCGCCCCGACCGGCGAGGACCGTTGGGAGCGGCTGAGCGCGGCCTACCGGCCGCCCCTGCTCGCGGCCGGTGCGACCTCCACCGGCACGGCTCCGGGCAACGCCGCCGGCCCGCTCTTCCACACCTGCGGGTTCACGGTCGACGCCGGCCGGGTGGAGGCGCTGCGCGGGCTCGCCGCGCGCACCGGGTCCACCCTCCACGCCCCGGTACTCACCGCCTACTACCGGGCCCTCGTGACCGTCGCCGGCCAGGCGGATCTGGTGCTCGGTATGGCGGTGAGCGGCCGGGACCACTCCCTGCCCGACGCACACCGGGTGTTCGGTCCCTTCGCCACGGCTGTTCCCCTACGGCCGGCGGGTCCGGCGTCGGGGCGGTCCGAGGGCGCGGGTTTCGAGGACGATCTGCGGCGCGTCGCCACCGAGGCCGCCGAGGCGCGGGCATACGAGGGGGCCGTGCCGCCGCTGTCCAACGGCCTGCCCATGGCCTCGCAGTTCTTCTTCACCTACCTGGACTTCTCCGCCCTGGGTCCGGAGAGCGGCAGGACACTGACGGTCACCCGGGAGCGCGGTGACAGCGTGTACACGCCGCCGCCGGCCGGTACGGACGTGTTCCTGGCCGCCGGTCCGGACGGCGGGCGGCTGCGGATCACCGTCCGGGCGGCGGCGACGGCGTTCACCCCGGAGGCGCTGGCCGCGTTCACGGACGCGGTGCGCGACGGTCTGGCGCATGCGACGGCCTCGACCGTGCGGGATGCCGGGCGCCTCGCCGCCCCGGGTGGTCCCGACCGGGACGCGCGGATGGATGCCGCGCTCATCGGCTATCTGCCCTCACCTGCCGACCTCGCCCGGCTGGCGGGTCTGCCGGAGGCGGCGCTGCCGCGCGAGCAGCTGCGGACCCTGCTGTTCCCGGACGGGCTGCCACGGCTTCTGGAGACGCTGAGCACGCCGCTGGGCCGTTCGGGCTTCGTGTGCGTCCCGCTGTTCGCGGACGAACTCGCCCCCGGCGACGACCTGCTCGGGCACACCGCACGGGGGGTGGAGCTCGCCTCGTCGCTCGGCGCGCGGGCCGTGTCCCTGGCAGGCATGATCCCCTCGCTCACGGGCTACGGCTTCGACGTGCTGCGGGCCGTCGGCACGACGGGAACCGTCACCTCCGCCGCCGTCGGCCCCGCCGTCACCACCGGTCACGCGGCGACCGTCGTCTCCGTCGTCAGGACCGTGCACGCGGCTCTCGACGCGACGGGGCAGCGGCTGGGCTCTCTCACCGTCGCGTTCGTGGGGCTCGGCTCGATCGGCTCCTCCTCGCTGGAGTTGCTGCTCACCCGGGCCCAGCAGCCGCCCGCCCGGCTGCTGCTCTGTGACGTACCGGGCAGCGGGCCGCGGCTGAAGGAGCTGGCCGAGGACCTCCTGGAACGCCGCCTCGTCGAGAACGTCGAGGTGGTCGAGTCGGATCACGGTCTGCCCGACGCCGTGTACGACGCCCGCCTGATCGTCGCGGCGGTCAGCGGGGGCGGCACACTCCTGGACATCGACCGCCTGGCACCGCGTACGACGGTGGTCGACGACTCGTTCCCGCACTGTTTCGACACGTCCCGTGCCATCGGCCGGATGGAGCGGGCGAAGGACGTTCTGGTCGTGGGCGGCGGGCTGCTCGGCGCCGGCCCCGCGGAACGGCAGGTGGCCGAGGGCCTCCCGGCCGCCGCGGTGGCCGGATACCTCGCGCGGCCGATGGTGCCGGACACCATCGCGTCCTGCCGACTGGAGTCCCTGCTCCACGCCTCGGGTGCCGAGGTGCCGCTCGTCCACGGTCCGGTCGACGCGGCCACCGGACTGGCCTACTGGGAAGCGGCGGAGGCGGCCGGCATCCACGCCGCGCCCCTTCACCTGCTCACCCGCGCCGTCGACCCGGACATGTTCAGGCGACGCCCGTGGAGTTCCTGACTTCTTCCCGTGCCGGATGTCGGACGCGGGGGCGTCGCGGACCGTCGGACACGGGGGCGTCGCGGACCGTCGGACGCGTTGTCAGTGGTCGGGATTAGGTTCGTTCATGTCCCGCCGCGATGGTGCGGACGTCCCCTTTCGTATGCATGGGAGTTGGCGCGTTGTCGGTCTGGGAGAAGTCGAGTACGGCGCGGGTGATGCCGCCCGCGCGCCCACGGAAGCTGGCCAAGGTGCCGTTCGTCGAACTGGCCGACGGGCGGTTGCAGGGAGTCGTCTCCAGCGGGTCGGACATCGGTCGGGTGTACGTGTCGTCCGTGACGGCCCGGAGTTACGCGTTCGCCTGCAGCACCAACAACAACCGGCCCTGCGGCGGCGCACGCGGCGGTTTCTGCAAGCACATCCAGGCGCTCGTCGGCGAGGCGGTGCTGCAGTACGGTGCGGAGCGCGTCGCCCGCTGCCTCGCGGTGGAGACCCCGGACGGGGAGCCCGACGCGCGGTCCCTCACCAACGCCATGACCGCGGCGCGGCCGGTGCAGGGCGACTCCTCGTCCGCCGCCCAGGTGTTCAGCCGGTTCCTGCGGCAGCTGGCCTACCTCGAACTGGAGGCGGTCACCGAGCCGTTGCCCGAGATGCAGTGGTTCCCGCCGACGCGGGCGGTGGCCTGATGCGTGGCGACCTGTTGTCCGATCCGGTCGAGGGGCTAGACGAGGCGCTCGCCGCCGTGGACGCCTTCGACGAGGCGCTGGTGGCCGGTCTGCTGCGGCCGGGCCCCGCCCAGGCCGCGGCGGTCGCCGGGCTCGCCGACGCCGTTGCCGGGACCCCGCTGGCGGCGCGGGTCGCGGAGGCGGCCGACCGGACGACGGCCGGGGCCGCCGGTGAGGATCACTTCGTGGCGCTCGCCGCCGCCCGCTGCGCGCTGCTCGGCTCCGTGCACGACGCCCTGACGCAGCGGATCGACGAGGCCGTCGGCCGGCCCGTCGCCGAGGACGACGGGTCGGCGGGATCCCGACCGGGGTCCGCCGTGGCGTCCCCCGGGACGAACCTCCTCGCGGCGGCCCGTAGTTGGCTGTGCGACCTCGCGCGCGGGGGCTGGCGGGGCATCGACCACGAGCTGGTCGCCGGGGCGGCGCCGGTGGTCTCCGCGATGCTGCCCGATCCGGGCCTGCGTCGTCGGGCGACGCTGCTCGACGGGTTCGCCGCCGAGCTCGCGGCGTCCTGCCCGGGGGCGACCCTGGAGCGCGTGCCGGTGCGCCGCTGGGCCGACCTGTGGTCACGCGCCCTGCTGTTGACGGTGCCCGGCTCCGCCGGGGATCGCGCCGTCACGCCGGTGACCGGTCGCCTGTTGCCGCTCGGCATCGATGTGCAGGAGCACGCGACGGCCGTACAGGCCCAGGTCCACGCCGTGTTCGAGCCGGCGGACGGAGGCGCGCCCCGTCTGGTGCGCGCCGGGGTTTCGGCGCCCAAGCCCGACACGGTCGTCGGGGCGGGCCTGTGGCAGTTGCTGCGTCCCCGGATGTCCCTGCTCGGCGTCGTGAGCGAGGGCCGCTCGATGGAGCTGGACGCCATGCCGGTGACCGCCGAGGGGGATCTGCTCTGGGACGACGAGCGCGCCCGCCCGGGGGAGCCCGCCGATGCCTTCGCCACCGCGCGCGTGATGCTGTCCACCGCGATCGCCGCCCGCGTCGCCCCGCTGGACCGGCATCCTGTCCGGATCGCCGTGCCGGTACTGCTGGAGGGGTACACCGCCCGGAGCGAGGACGACCGGCTCGTGTTCGACCTGGCGGGGCGGCTTCTGGCCGTCGACACCGACCGCGCGCCCGCCGCCGGTCCGCTGACACCCGAGGCGGTCGCGGCCTCCCACTCCTGCGTCGGGCTGCTGCGCTGGGATGCCGGGGAGTTCCTGCTCCAGCCGCTCGCGGTCGAGGCGACCGTGCGGAAGAAGGCCGTCGGCGCTCACGCCGGGGCGTGGGCGGGCGGTACCACCGACAAGGCCGGTGTCCGGGCGGAGAAGGCCGCCACCGACGCCGTCGCCGTGCTGCGCGAGCGCGCCGGAAGGCTGTTGCGGAAATGACCGAGGACCTCACCGGCCAGCCGCCCGGGCCCGCCGCGCCCGGCCCGGCCCCCGCAAAAACCGACCCGGCCCCCGCCGGTCCCGACCCGTACGACAACCGCCGTCAGGTGCTGTACTGGCGGCTCCTGGCCCGCCTCTTCGACGGGGAGGAGCAGCCCGCGCTAGAGTCGGCGAGCCTGGAGGTGGTCGAGGACATCGGGCTGCCGTCCGCGCTGCTGGATCCCGGAACGTCGCTCGACTCGGTCGTACAGCGCCATCCGGAGCTGGCCGCCGAGTTCGACGGTCTGATGACACCGGACGACGATGCGGCCGGCGACCGCGACCGGGCGGCGGAGGTACGGCGCGCCGCACTGGTCTCGAAGGTGCTGCTCAATGTCTTCGCGACCGGTTCGAGCACGGTGACCGCCGAGCAGCTGGCGCGCTGGCAGTCCGACGCGGGCTGGCTGGAGCGTGCGCTGGGCGGCCCGCCCGGCGGACTGCGCGGCGGGCGGGCGGCGGGCGCGGGCCTGGACGCCGGCGGCCTCGGGCCCGAGCTGGCGGCGATCGAGGCGGATCTCGTGGGGCGTATGCGGCTGCGGGAGGTGCTGGCCGACCCGGGGCTCGCCGCGCGGCTGACGCCCAGCATGTCGCTGATCGAGCAGCTGCTGCGGGACAAGGGCAATCTGTCGGGGTTGGCGCTCGCCAACGCCAAGTCGTTGATCCGCCGTTACGTCGACGAGGTGGCCGAGGTACTGCGTACGCAGGTGGAGAAGGCCACCGTCGGCGAGCTGGACCGTTCGGTGCCGCCCAAGCGCGTCTTCCGCAATCTCGACCTGGACCGCACGATCTGGAAGAACCTCACCAACTGGAGCCCGGAGGAGGAGCGGCTCTACGTCGATCGCCTCTACTACCGGCACACCGTCCGCAGGACGACGCCGCAGCGGCTGATCGTCGTGGTGGACCAGTCCGGCTCCATGGTCGACTCGATGGTGAACTGCACCGTCCTCGCCTCCATCTTCGCCGGGCTGCCGAAGGTGGACGTCCATCTCATCGCCTACGACACCCGCTCGATCGACCTCACGCCGTGGGTGCACGACCCGTTCGATGTCCTGCTGCGCACGAATCTCGGCGGTGGCAACGACGGCCCCGTCGCGATGGCGATGGCCCGCCCGAAGATCGCCGAGCCGAAGAACACCGTCATGGTGTGGATCTCGGACTTCTACGAGTTCGACCGCTCCCAGCCGCTCTTCGAAGGCATCGAGGCCGTCCACCGTTCCGGGGTGAAGTTCCTTCCCGTCGGCTCGGTGACCAGCTCCGGACGGCAGGAGGTCAATCCCTGGTTCCGGGAGCGGTTCAAGGCCCTGGGCACGCCCGTGGTCTCCGGGCACGTGAACAAGCTCGTGCACGAACTGAAGACGTTCTTGACCTGAAAACCCGCGGGGCGGGGCAGCCCTCCCGCCCGCCGCGCGCCGTCCCTCCTCACCCCTTTCTCCGTCCGCACCTTCCCGCCTGTTCAGAAAGGCCTTCTGATGTCCGACGTGTTGCGCGCCCCCGCCGAGACCAAGTACGCGGAGGAGCTCGACTGGCTGGAGTCGATCGACGACAGCCCCAAGCCGTTCTCCTGGCGGCTGTCCCCGAAGATGGTCCGGCTGTTCATCCTGGGGTCCGAGCGCGCCGACGGCCTGGACCGGGAGATCTCACAGAAGTGGTTCGGCGACCGGAGCTTCGTCGAGCGCTCGATCGTCACTCTGGCCTCGGACCGCGGTCTGCTGCTGATAGGTGACCCCGGCACCGGCAAGAGCTGGCTGGCGGAGCTGCTGTCCGCCGCGATCTCCCGCAACTCCACGTTGGTGGTGCAGGGTACGGCCGGCACGACCGAGGACCACATCAAGTACGCGTGGAACGTGTCCATGGTCATCGCCAAGGGGCAGTCGCGTGAGTCGATGATCCCGTCTCCGATCATGACCGCGATGGAGACGGGCGCCATCGGCCGCTTCGAGGAACTGACCCGTTCCACCAGCGACGTGCAGGACGCGCTGATCTCGATTCTCTCGGAGAAGTACATCTCCGTTCCCGAGCTGGGGACCGACGGCACGGACGCGGGTGACAACATCGTCTTCGCCAAGCCGGGCTTCTCGATCATCGCGACCGCCAACAGCCGCGACCGGGGCGTCAACGACCTGTCGTCCGCGTTGAAGCGGCGCTTCAACTTCGTGCGCATCCCGGTCGTGACGAACAGGAAGAGCGAGGCGGAGATCGTCCGCTTCCGCACCGAGGAACTGCTGCGCCGCCACGCGATCGACCTGGACGTGCCGCCGACGCTCCTCGACATCCTTCTCCAGAGCTTCGCCGATCTGCGGGCCTCGGCCGCCGCCGCGGGCAGCGACGACGAGAAGCTGGAGTCCGCGCTGTCGACGGCGGAGCAGATCGGCGTGCTGGAGGACGCCGTCCTGCACAGCAACTTCTTCGGCGAGAGCACGCTGACCGCCCGGACCCTCGCCTCCTCGCTGGTCGGCTCGCTGGCCCGGCGGAACCCGGAGGACCTGGCCATCTTCAACAAATACCTGCACGGTGTCGTCGAGCCGCGCGGCAAGGAGGAGGGCGGCTCGTGGCCGGAGTTCCTGGACGGCGGCCGTGACACGATCGCCACGCTGTCATGAGCGGGTCCCCCACGAGTCGCCCCGGGGACACGTCGTTCGCGGCGCTGCGCGGGCAGCTGCACGAGGCCGCCACCGCCTTCGCCGACGGGCCCGACGCACTGGAGGGCATCCTCCTCGGCATGGTCGACGACGTCGACCGGGCGGTGCGCGAGCCGCTGGAGATCTTCCCGGTCTGCCACCACTCGCCCGCCTCCGCCCTCGCCATGGCCCGCCGGCTGCGCGAGAAACAGCCCAAGGTCGTCTATCTGGAGCTGTGCGAGGACATGGCGCCGCTCCTCGACGAGCTGCGCAACTGCCGCCTGCCGGTGGCGGTCCAGGCGTTCGCGAGCGACATCGACGGGTTCCCCGCCGAGTGGGCCCCGCTGTCGGTCGTCGCCCCGATCACCGAGGCCTCCGCCGAGTACCAGGCCATCGCGTACGCCCTCGACACCCCGGGCGTCGAGCTGGTCCTCGTCGACCGGTCCTCCGACCACGTCTTCCAGTGGGACAGCCGGCACGGCGAGCGCGCCCCCGAAGGGGTGCCCGGTCCCGTGGACGGGTCTCCGGAGCCCGAAGCGGCGCTGCACGGTGAGGCGGTCGGCGTGGAGATCGGGAACCTGCGGCCCCGCTTCGCGGAGCTGGAGGAGCATCTGCTGCGCCACGGCAAGGTGCGGCACTGGTCGGAGTGGTGGCACCAGTACGTCGAGATCCCGCTCGGCGACAGCGACCACGCCGCCTACCGCCAGGTCATGTTCCTCGTCGGCAGCCTGTTCCGGCGGCTCGCCCCCGGCGACGGGGAACGCCTCCGGGTGGACGAGGACCGCGAGCGGTACATGTGGACCCGGATGCGCGAGCACCTGGCGTCGAGCGGGGTGGACCCGGAGGACTGCCTGTACGTGTGCGGCGCCTTCCACGCCGCCAGCCGGGTCGAGGAGTTCGGGGTGGCGGGCGGCGGATCGTTCCTGATCTCCCCGCGCTCCGCCACCTCCTGGCAGCACGGGCTGATCCCGTCCAGCCATGCGGCGATCGAGGCGCAGTTCGGGCTGGCCCCCGGGTCGGTGTCGATCGCCGCGACCCAGTGGGCGAAGAACCTCAAGCGCACCCGGGTGCAGCCGTACCGGCTGGCCGGTCAGGACGGAGCGAAGAAGCCTCGTACGCCGAGGAAGGCCGCCCCGGCCGCCCCCGCTCCCCCGCCGGAAGCAGCCGCGGACCGGCTCTCCGGGTTTCTTCGTCGGCCGCCCGTCCTCGACACCCTGGACGAGGCCGAGCTGCTCGGCTGGTCGGTGGACATCGTGCGCGCGGCGCGGCGCGCCGGCTATCCGGCGTCCACCGCCGACGCCATCGCGGTGTTCGAGACGTCGATCCTGCTCGCCGGGATGCGGGACCGGGCCAAGCCCACTCCGTACGACTTCCAGGACGCGGCGATCACCTGCGTCGAGAAGGACTCGGTGCCGGGCCGACGGGACGTGCGCCGGCTCGTCGAGATCATGATGGGCGGCGACCGGATCGGGCGGGTCGGCTACGACGCGCTGCCGCCGCTGGCCCGCGATGTGCACGACCGGCTCGCGCCGCTGGAGCTGAAGCTCCAGCAGCGTGGCGTGCAGCGCGCCCTGTTGGACATGGGCTCCCGCCCGGAGCTCGGGGCCTGCTCCGACGTGCTGTGGATGCTCCGCCGTCTGCTGCCGCACGGCGCGGCCCGGCCGATCATGGGTGAGCGGAAGCTCGGCGAGCGTTCGATCCAGGAGTCGTGGGACCTGGCGCTGGGCACCCATCAACGGGCGCTGATCGAGCTCGGCTACGAGGGCGTGAGCATCGAGCAGGTCCTGGAGCAGCGGCTGCGTCGCGACGCGTACGGGCCGAGGGCGACGACGGCGGTCGTCCTCGCCGCCGTCGAGGACGCGACCCTGTATCTCGGCGGCCGCCGTCTCGCCGACGAGCTGGGCACCCGCGCCCTGGAGGTCCTCGGCGCCGAACGCACCGTGGACGGGGCCCCGGAGGTGCTGCGCCGGGTGCGGGGGCTGCTCGCCTACTACCGGACCGGCGAGCCGGTCCTGCCGCCGTGGGTGGAGTCGTTCGTCAGAACCGGCTACGCGCACTACTGCACCTTGCTGCCGACGGCGTTCACCGACGAGGACGCCACCGCGGGGCAGGTGGCGGCGATGCTGGGCTTCCTGTTCAGCATGGAGGGCCTGGCGCTGTCCCTGGGCTGCGACCGGGCCCAGCTGGAGCTGGCCGTCGCCCAGTCGCGTCCCACGGACCCGGAGCGGACGGCGCTCCTGTGGGCGGCGCAGGTGCAGCTCGGCGCCCTGTCCCGGACCGAGCTGCGGGAGCGCTGCGGCGAGCTGCTGGCGAACCCGATGGTGGTGCCCGCCTACCCGCGCTATCTCAGCGGCTTCGTGCACGCGCTGGTGCCGGTGCCGGGGCTCGCGGGCGTGGTGGTGGAGGCCGTGTCGAACGCGTTCGGGCGGCTGCCGGACCAGGTGCTGCTGCCGTGGCTGCCGACCTTGATCACCACGCTGCGCGCCGGAGCGGCGGACCTGGCTCCCCTGTTGATCCGTGAGGCGGGGCGGATCTTCCCGGCCCGCCTCACGGCGCTGGACGCATGGGTGCCGCCGTGGCGCGAGGCCCCGGAAGCCGGTGCACCCGCCGCCGACCGTGCGAAGGCGGCCGGCGGCGGGACCCGTGGCGCGGCGGCGCTGCTCTTCACCCACCCGGGAACGCTCGACGCGGTCGCGGAGCTGCTCGGCTGCGACGGCACGTGGGCCGCGCCCGGCGCGGGTCCGGCGGAGCCGGGCGGCGCGGCGCTGACCGCCCGTCATCCGGACACCGCGGCCGCGTGGGAGTCGCTGCTCGCGGGCGCGTGAGGGCGGTGCGCGACGCCGGAGAGGCCGACCTCGCCCCGGCGCCGCGCCCGCTCCGTCTCCCGGAACCCCGGCCGCTCCATCGACCGGGCGCGCATGGCGGCCCGCACACCCGTCTGCTTGATATTGCTTGAAACGCTTGCCTAATATGCAGCTTCGAGCATTGACCGCCGGGAACAGGGAGCACAGATGACGCACGTGGCTCAGGAGCTGGCCAGTCAGCCCGACTGCTGGCAGGTGGCCGCCGGCATGGCGGACGGGCTCGCCCACCGGCTTCCGGCGGCCGGCGAGCGCATCGCCGTGGTCGGCTGCGGCACGTCGTACTTCATGGCCCAGGCCTACGCTGCCCTTCGGGAGGGCAGCGGCCAGGGCGAGACCGACGCCTTCGCCGCTTCGGAGTTCCCGGCCGGCCGGCCGTACGACCGGGTCGTGGCACTGAGCCGCTCCGGCACCACGACCGAGGTGCTCGGACTCCTCGGGAAGATCGGTGACACGATTCGCCGCACGGTGGTCATCGGTGATCCCGACACCCCGATGGCGGCGATGGCCGACGACACGATCGTGCTCGAGTTCGCCGACGAGAAGTCCGTCGTCCAGACCCGCTTCGCCACCTCGGCGCTGACCCTGCTCCGCGCCCATCTGGGCCTGCACACCGACGCGGTCGTCGAGGACGCCCAGGTCGCGCTCGCCGAGCCGCTGCCCACCGGTCTTGTGGAGTGCAGCCAGTTCACCTTCCTCGGGCAGGGGTGGAGCGTGGGGCTCGCCAACGAGGCCGCGCTGAAGATGCGCGAGGCGGCGCTCGCCTGGACCGAGGCGTACCCGGCGATGGAGTACCGGCACGGCCCGATCAGCATCTCCAGCCGCTCCACCGCGACCTGGATGCTCGGCGAGGCCCCGTCCGGGCTGATGGACGAGGTGCACGCGACCGGCGCCCGGTGGGTGGCGGGCGGCCTCGACCCACTGGCGGAGCTGGTCCGGGTGCAGCGTCTGGCCCTGGCCATCGCTAACGCCCGCGGTCTCGACCCGGACCGGCCGCGCCACCTCACCCGCTCGGTCATCCTCAGCAGCACGGCCTGACGGCTCCGGCCGCACCTTCCCGCCCGACGGTCCCTCACCCCGGAGTCGCCATGCCCATCGCCGCCACCGGCGATCTGATCGCCGAGGCCGCCGCACAGCACCGTGCGGTCGCCGCGTTCAACATCATCACCCTGGAACACGCGGAAGCCGTCGCCGAGGGCGCGGAGGCGGCCGGATCGCCGGTGATCCTGCAGATCAGCGAGAACGCGGTCGCCTACCACCGCGGCCGGCCGCGGCCGCTCGCGCGCGCCGCGGCGGAGGTGGCCGACCAGGCCGCCGTACCCGTCTCCCTGCACCTCGATCATGTGCAGTCGACCGAGCTGCTGCACCGGGCGACGGACTGCGGTTTCAGTTCGGCGATGTTCGACGCCGCCCGGCTGCCGTACACGGAGAACCTGGCGGCGACCCGCGCCGCCGTCATGTGGGCGCACGAGCGGGGTCTGTGGCTGGAGGCCGAGCTGGGGCAGGTCGGCGGGAAGAACGGGGAGCCGGCGCTCGACGCCCATGCGCCCGGGGCCCGTACGGATCCCGACGAGGCGCGGTCGTTCGTCTCGGCCACCGGGGTCGACGCGCTGGCCGTGGCGGTAGGCACCTCGCACGCCATGACCTCGCGGGACGCCGTCATCGACCACGGCCTGCTGGACAGGCTGCGCGAGGCCGTGCCGGTCCCCCTGGTGCTGCACGGTTCGTCCGGGGCCTCCGACGAGGAACTGGCCCGCGCCGTGACGGGCGGGATCCGCAAGGTCAACATCGGTACCGCGCTCAACATCGCGATGACCGGAGCGATAAGGGAGCGACTGGCCCGCGACGACCGGGGCGTGGACCCGCGCCGCTATCTGGCGGACGGCCGGGACGCGATGGCCCGCACCGTGGCCCGGATGATCGCGGTGCTGCCTTCGGGGCGGGCGCACGCCGCGTGACGCTACGCCGGGGACGCCCCGACAGGGCCTCCCCGGCGTGCTGGACCGCTGTACGGGCAGAGGTGCGAGTCAGGCCTGCTGGTGCAGGGTCCGGGGGTCCACCGCGTGGGCGAACGGCAGACCGCGCGCGTAACGTTCGAGCTCGTCGACGGCGGCGTCCGCGAGCCGGTGGAGTTCGCCGCCCTGGGACCCGGCGATGTGCGGGGTGAGAAGGACGTTCGGCAGGTCGTAGAGGGGCGAGTCGGCGGGCAGGACTTCCGGCTCCGTGTGGTCGAGCACGGCGTTCAGGCGTCCGGCGACCAGTTCCGTCACAAGCGCCTCGGTGTCCACCAGGGAGCCGCGTGCGGTGTTGACGAGGGTTGCCCCGTCCCGCATGAGGGCGAGGCGGCCGGCGTCGAACAGGTGCCGGGTCGACGGGAGTTCGGGGGCGTGGATGCTGACGACGTCGCTCTGTGCCGCCAGGGCGTCGAGGGTGGCGCGCTCCACTCCCAGGGCCCGGGCGCCGCCCTCGTCCAGGTACGGATCGTGGACCAGGACGCGCAGATCGTAGGGGCGCAGCAGTTCGACGACGCGGCGCCCGATTCGGGAGGCACCGACGATGCCCACGGTGCGGCGGTAGTTGCCGACGGCGGGGAACCGCCTCAGGAGGTTCACCCGGGATCGGGCCTCGCGGTAGACGCGGGCGCTCTCCAGGATCCGCTTGTTGGCGAAGAGGACCGCCGCGACCGTGTATTCGGCGACCGGGAAGGCGTTGGCCGTCGCGGCGGTGCTGACGGCGATGCCCCGGTCCCAGACGTCCTGGGTGATGTGGTGCTTGACGGAGCCGGCGGCGTGGACGACCGCGCGCAGCCGGGGCATGGTGCTCAGGGCAGCCGGGCCGAGCGGCGGGCAGCCCCAGCCGGTGAACAGGACCTCGGCCTCGTGGAGCCCGGTGCGCTGGGCGGGGTCGTCGGCGCCGAAGTCGGTGACGAGGAGGCCGGGGACGAGGTCGGCGACGCGGGTGAGCCGGTCCAGGACCTCCGGGGCCAGGATCGCCGCGCGGGTCTCGCCGCTCATCGCCAGGACGGTGCGGGGGCGGGTCGGCCGGGGGGCGGCGGGGTGGCTCACTTGACGGCTCCTGCGGTGAGGCCCGAGCGCCAGAAGCGCTGGAGGCAGAGGAAGGCGACGATCAGGGGGACGACGGCGACGAGCGAGCCGATGATGACCAGCGGGTAGAGCTCCGGCTGCTGGTAGACGTTCTGGTTCCACATGTAGAGACCCAGGTTGACCGGGTAGAGCCGGTCGTCGTTGAGCATCATGAGCGCGCCGTAGAAGTTGTTCCAGCTCGCGGTGAAGGAGAACAGGAAGATGGTCACGAGGCCGGGTGCCAGCATCGGCAGGGCGACTCCGGTGAAGGTCCGCACCTCTCCCGCCCCGTCCATCCGGGCCGCTTCCAGGACCTCGCCCGGTACGTACCCCTCGGAGAAGACGCGGGCCAGGTAGACGCCGAACGGGTTCACCAGGCCGGGGATCAGGACGGCCCAGTAGGTGTTGACGACGCCCAGTTCGGAGGCCATCAGGTAGAGCGGGAGCTGGACCACGGTCGAGGGGGTGAGGACGCCGACGAGGACGACCCCGAACCACCTCTCCCGGCCGCGGAAGGCGTACTTGTCGAAGGCGTAGCCGCAGGCCACCGAGATGAGGGTGGAGAGTCCGGAGGCGACGACGGTGTACAGGAGGCTGTTGAGCAGCCAGCGGACGAAGACCCCGTCGTTGTAGTCGAGGAGGGCGTCCAGATTGGCCAGGAACCGGAAGTCGCCGAGGCTGAACGGGTTGGTGGCGAACAGGTCACGGTAGCTCTTGGTGGAGGCGATGAGGAGCCAGGTCAGCGGCATCAGGGTGTAGACGGCGACGACGGCGAGGACGCCGTTGACCATGACGCGGGAGGTGATCCCCCGGCCGCGGCGGTCCGGCGGCGGGGCGGAGCGGCGTACGGCGGCTCGGGGCGCCGTGGGAGCGGACGGTGCGTCGGGGGTGACTGTCCGGGTGCTCATGAGGCCTTCCACCGGTTGCCCAGTTTGGTGACGACGAAGGAGAGGAGGCCGGCGACGAGGGCGAGCAGGAGGGAGCTCGCGGCGGCCAGGCCGTAGTCGTGGCCCTTGAAGGCCGCGGTGTGGATGAACATGGTCGGCGACCAGTCCTCGCCCATGGTGTTGGCGCGCAGCTGTACGAGCTTGGGGGCGTCGAAGAGCTGGATGGCGCCGACGCACGTGAACAGCAGGGTCAGGACGACGGTGGGCCGGATCATGGGGATCTTGACCTGGAGGGCGGTGCGCAGGGCTCCGGCTCCGTCGACGGTCGCCGCTTCCAGGACCTCGCGGGGAACGGCCTGGAGGCCGGCGTAGAAGATGATCATGTTGTAGCCGGTCCACTGCCAGGCGGAGATGTTGACGACCGAGAAGATCGCCTCGTTCTGGCCGAAGAAGTTCCACTGGGCGCCGAGCGCGTCGAGGGCGTCGGTGATCGGGCTGAGCCCCGGGGTGTAGAGGTAGAGCCAGATCAGCGAGGCGATCAGGCCGGGTACCGCGTGCGGCAGGAAGTAGGCGATCTGGAAGAAGCGCCGGGCCCGTGCCATGGTCGAGTCGACGAGCAGGGCCAGGATGAGCGCTCCGCCGACCATCGCGGGGATGTAGAGCGCGCAGTAGAGCGCGATGTGCCCGAACGAGCGGAGGAACGCCTCGTTGCCCAGGGCTTCGGTGAAGTTGCCCAGGCCGGCGAAGACCCGCTCGGTGCCGCCGAATCCCAGGCCGGAGGACTCTTCGCGGTAGAGGCTCATCCAGACCGCGTAGAGCATCGGCAGGACCGTGACGGCGGTGAACAGTGCGAAGAACGGGATCGTGAACAGGGCGACCGCCCGGCGCTGTCCGCGCCGGGTGCAGGGAACGCCCGGCTTTCCCGGTCCGGTGGAAACGGCCGGGCCGGCGGGTACCGCGGGCCGCATGGGCGGCGGCGCGGTCTGGGGCGCCGGGGTCTTGGCCGGCCGGGCGAGTGGGGCTGACACCTGATGCTCCTTCGGCTGAATGGGGTGGGCGGGGAGAGGGGGCGGGCTGCCCGGCACGGTCTGTCCCGAGCAGCCGTGCGGCTACTTGTCGAGCTTCAGGCCGCGGTCGGTGACCGCCCTCTCGCCCTTCGCCTGACCGGAGCTGAGCATCTTCGTGTGGTCGCTGCCCGCGGCCATCTGCGCCGAGACGACCTGCTGCTGCACCGGGCCCCACGTCCAGCCGGGCACGATGGTGTCGGCGGCCTCGCCGGCCACGGCGTAGACGTCCTGGCCGGCGAAGTAGGAGGTGTCGAACTCCTTCGCCGCCGCGGCGCGCATGCCCTCGTTGGCGGGCAGGGCGCTGCTGGGGGCCTTGAGGGAGCTGAGGCGGGCGGTCATGGCCGCGGGGTCGGTGGTGACCCACTTGATGAACTCGGCGGCCGCCTCGGTGTGTTCGCTGCCCTTGGGCACGATGTAGGAGGTTCCGCCGTACATGCCGGTGCTGGGCCTGCCGTCCCAGGTGGGCAGGGGGGCTATGCCCCACTTGCCTTTGCTGTCGGGGTAGCTGACGGGGAAGGTCCCGGCGCTCCAGGCGGCTCCGATCACGGTGGCGACCTTGCCGGTGGAGCGTTCCTTGGCCTCCCCCTCGCCCCAGAGCGGGGTCTTCGACGCGAGGCCGTCGTCAAGGAGGTCGTCCCAGTAGGCGGCGACCTTGCGGGAGGCCGGGTCGTCGATGTTCACCTTCCAGGCGTCGCCCTTGGTGCCGTACCACCGGGCGCCGGCCTGCCAGGCGAGGCCGGAGAGGAGGGCGGGGTCGCCGCCGCCGAAGTTGGTGATGGCGACGTCGCGGTCGGCCCGCTGGATCTTCTCGGCGGCCGTACGGTACTCGGCCCAGGTCGTCGGCACCTCGACGCCGTGCTTCTGGAACAGGTCCTTGCGGTAGAAGAGCTGGATGGGCGTGACGTCGAACGGGACCGCCCAGGTGGAGCCGCCCAGGTTGACCAGGGACTGGACCGCTTCGGGGAACTCCTTCCTCACCAGCTCTCCGGAGGTGGGCGTGAGGTTCACCAGGTTGCCCTCGCTGGCGTACTCGGGCAGGGCGGAGTAGTCCATGGTGGCCACGTCGGGGGCGTTGCCGCCCTTGACCGCGTTGGACAGCTTGGTGACGCCCTCGGGCCCCGCGGGCACCAAGGAGAACGTGACCTCGATGCCGGTCTGCGTCTTGTTGAACGCGTCGGCCGTCTCCTCGGCGCCCAGGGCGGAGGACCAGAAGGTGAGGGTGACGGGCTTGCCGTCGCCGGGGCCCGAGGCGTCCGCCCCCGACCCACTGCCGCAGGCGGTGGCGAGCAGGGCGAGTGAGGCGGCGGAGGCCGCGAGGGCGAGGCGGGACGTGCGGGCGCTACAGGGCATGGGCCGACTCCTACGAGACCTCGAACTGCGGGAGATGAGGTGAACGGCACACATCATTTTGCGCAGAAGTGATCGCCGTCAAGAGCAAATGACCAATTCAATCAAATCGATCATTCACGAGTCCGATTCCCGGCTCCGGGCCATCGCCGCCCAGACAGCCGAAGAGCCGTACCCGCAGGGCTTGTTGGCCCGGGCACGGCTCCTCGCGCGGCACGTCTTCCGTCAGCTTCCGTCAGGGGGCGGCGGAGACCGCCCCGCAGGAGACCCGGATCCGCAAGCTGGGCAGGATGTCCAGGTGCCTGCGGGCGACGGAACTCCGGCCCGCATCCACCGCCCTCGGGTCCGTGGCGCCGGGCTCCGTCACACCCAGGCGGTCCAGCAGGAGCCGGGCGGCGGCGGCCCCCACGGCGTGCTTGTCCGGGGCCACGGCGGTGAGGGGCAGATCGGCGAGGCCCGCGACCTCGTCGTCGTACGCGATCACCGCGAGGTCCCCGGGCACCCGCACGCCCCGGGCCTGGAGCCGTGGGATGAGCACGATCGCGTCCGCGTCGCTGTGCACGATCGCGGCGGTCACGTTGCCGCTCGCCACGGCCTCGCACAGGTACTCCAGGGTTCGCTCGAAACGCTTCGCCTCCGACCGCGACAGTGCGTCGTCCAGCGGCGCGGTCGACACCGGAGTCAGCCCCAGCGCCTCCACGGCGGCCCGGTATCCGACCCGTAGCCGGGGAGCGGTCGGGCTGTCCTGCACGGCGAGCGCGATCGCCCGGTGCCCGAGCCCGGCCAGGTGCGCCACCGCTTCGGCCGCGCCGTGCGCATGGTCCGAGCGCACCCGGTCCAGACCCGCCGCCGGATGACCGAGCGGCGCCGAACGTTCCACCAGGACGACGGGGACCTCCTGCTCCGCCGCCCACAGCCCCTCACCCCGCTCCGGGCAGCCGCGCTCCCAGCTGGGCGTCAGGAGGAGTCCGTCGGCGCCGGTGGACAGCAGTCGGCGGGCCTGGGCGGCGTCCTCGTCGGGGAGGTAGCGGGAGAGCCCGATCGTCAGGCGGGCACCGGCGGCCTCGACGGTCCGCCGGGCGCCCCGCACGACGTCCGCGTAGTAGTAATCGGTGGTCGGCACCACCATTCCCACCACCAGCCCTTCGGCGGGGGGCGCGGCCGCGGGGGCGAGCCGGGACTGCCCGGTGGGCCACACCACCGCGCCGTGCAGCCGCTCCACCAGGCCCTGCGCGGCCAGCGCCTCGACGTCCCGGCGCAGGGTGACGGCGGACATACCGAGCTCCTCGGCGAGTTCGGCGACGCGCAGGCTGCCGCGCTCGCGGACGAGCTCGAGCACCCGCTCGTGGCGCTGGTCGACGTGCAGTCGCATGGATCCCCCTGGACTCGGAAACGGCTGGGTCGGACCTGACGGCGTTCCGGCGGCCGATCGGCCACCGCCCGGGCGGCGGAACCGCTCGGACTCCTGTTCCCGCGCGGCTGCCGCCCGGGAGCCGTCCGGCACGCCCCAACCATATCGATCACATCCGCTCGAAACGATCCGAGCAGGATTTCGCTTTTGTGCGACGGGCGCACGCCGGTTCACGGCCGGGGCGGACACATATACCCCGAGAAACGATCGATACAATCAATTCGGCCAGAGTCATTGAGCGTATCGGCTGGTGGCTGCTAGAAAGTGCCCGCCCGCTCAGAACAGTCGGATCCCGGGAAACAGTCCAGCGCCCCGCGCGCCGGGTTCCCGGCGAGACACGTCACCGACCCGGAGCTCCCCCATGACTTCTGCCTGGTCCCGCCGTACCTTCCTGGCCACCTCGGCGGCGCTCACCACCGCGGGCGGCGGAGCGCTGATGCTCGCCACGCCAGCCACCGCCACCGCCACCGCCACCGCCACCGCCACCGAGGACGATCCGTACGCGGCGCTCCGCACCACCTGGAGCGCGCTGATCCTCGGCGAGGGGTTCAGCCCGACCGCCGAGCCCTTCAGGAGCCGGCTGGCCGATCTCGGCGCGAAGGCCTCGCGCCTGCTGTCGACCATGGCGCCGGCGGAGGGCTCGCTCTGGCCCGACGCGGTGTTCGCGGATCCGGACCCGGACACGGACGCCGAGTCGTACGTCCTCTCGGGACGCATGGCCGACAGCTTCGTCCGCCTGAGCGCCCTGGCCCAGGCCTACCGCCAGCAGGGCACCGGCCTGACCGGGGACACGGGGCTGCGCGATGCGGTGCTCACCGGCCTGGAGCACCTCAACACCCAGGTCTACAACGGCGGCCGGGCCCGGTACGGGAACTGGTACAGCTGGCAGATCGGCGCGCCGCAGGCCCTGCTGGACGTGTGCGTGCTGATGTACGACGCCATCGCCCCGGAACGGCTCACGCGCTACTGCGCCGCCGTCGACCATTTCGTACCGGACTCCGCCGTCGCCTCGTACACGGGGACCAGCACCGGGGCGAACCGCGTCGATCTCTGCCGGGTCCTGGCCCTGCGCGGCGCCGTCGGAGGGAGCGCGGCAAAGATCGCGCTGGCCCGGGACGCCCTCTCCCCCGTCTTCCCGCTGGTGACGAAGGGCGACGGCCTGTACGCCGACGGCTCGTTCGTCCAGCACACCACCGTGCCGTACACCGGCAGCTACGGATCGGTGATGCTCGGCGGACTCGGCCTGCTGTTCGCGCTGCTCAAGGGGACCGCCTGGGAGGTCACCGACCCGAAGCGGCAGGTGGTGTTCGACGCGGTGGAGAACGCCTGGGCCCCGTTCGTCTACAACGGCCTCGTCATGGACGCCGTCGCGGGGCGTGCCATCAGCCGGAGCGAAGTCGACGACCACCGGCGTGGACACCCGATCCTCGCCTCCGTCGTGCTGCTGGGCCGGGGCGCGTCGGACGCGGAGAACAACCGGTGGCGAGGGCTCGTCAAGGGATGGGCGCAGCGCGACTACTACAGCCCGCCGCTGAGCAACCCGTCCCTCGGGCTCACCTCGCTGGCCCGGATCAAGGACGTCCTGGACGACACCTCGCTGACTCCGGTCCCCGAGCCGGTGGGCCACCGGCTCCTCCCCGACATGGCGCGGGCCACCCACCGCCGTCCGGGCTGGGCGGCGTCGCTGAGCATGGCCGACCGGCGGATCACCTATTACGAGACCGGCAACGGCGAGAACCTGCGCGGCTGGCACACCGGATCGGGAATGCTCTACTGGTGGGGCGACACCTTCGCCAACGGCCAGTACAGCGACGCCTTCTGGCCCACCGTCGACCCGTACCGACTGCCCGGCACCACGGCCTCGCGCAAGGTGCTCCCCGACGGGGCGGGCGGCGACTGGGGCACGTCGCTCCCCGATGTGAACTGGGTCGGCGGGGTCACCGACGGGAAGCGGGCCGCCGTGGGCCAGTACCTCAAGGGGCTCTCCAGCACGCTGACGGCGAAGAAGTCGTGGTTCTTCCTCGACGACACCGTCGTGTGCCTGGGGGCGGGCATCCACGGCCGCGACGGCGCGGCCGTGGAGACGACCGTCGACAACCGCAGTCTCGGGCCGATGGGCAACACCCCGTTCACCGTCGACGGCTCGGTGAAACCCCTCACGCTCCCGTGGTCGGCGCCCCTGACCGGAGCGTCCTGGGCGCATCTCGCCGGTCATGGCGGCTACGTTTTCCCGGGCGGGGCCACCGTGAAGGCACTGCGGGAGAACCGGACGGGCCGCTGGCGCCACATCAACACGGCGGGCTCCACGGATCCGGTCTCCCGGAAGTACCTCACCCTCTGGTTCGACCACGGCCAGGACCCGTCGGACGCCACGTACGCGTACCAGCTCCTGCCCGGCGCGTCCGAACAGCGCACGGCGGCACGGGCGGCGGACAGCGACTGGCTGCGGGTGCTCGCCAACACGGACGATCAGCAGGGGGTGACGGTCCCCTCGCTCGGACTGACCGCCGTCAACTTCTGGTTCGGCGGGAGCGTCGGGCCGCTGGTGGCGGACGCCCCGTGCTCGGTGATGGTCACCGAGCACGCCGACGGAACGGCGACGGTATGCCTGAGTGACCCCATGCGCATGCGGACGAGCCTGACGCTCACATGGAACCGGGCGGTCGCCTCGGTCGTGTCGAAGCCGGCGACGGTGACGTCGGCGACCACGGGGGCGTCGCTGCGCCTCGTCCTCGGCGACCTCTCCGGGACGCGCGGGGCGACGCAGACGGTCAAGGTACGGCTGTCCTGAACCCTGTCGGCGGTGGCTTCCGGTGCGTGGGTGCGGGCAGGCGGGTTCAGTCGGCCGGAACACTCAGGTGTTCCTCCATCCAGGGCGTCGGCCGGTCATACTGTCGGCCGGAACACGGAGTGGGGAACATCATCATGACGGACGACGACCGGATCGCGCCGCCGCTGCTGGGGAGCGAACGCGAGACGCTGCGGGCCTTTCTCGACTACCAGCGGGAGACCCTCGCCAGGAAGTGCGCGGGGCTGGACGACGACGAGTTGCGCGAGCGGACGATGCCGCCGTCCACCTTGTCCCTGCTGGCTCTGGTACGGCATCTGGCCGAAGTGGAACGCGCATGGTTCCGGCGGGTGTTCGAGGACGAGGCGGCCCCCATGGTGTGGTCCGTGAAGCCCTTCGACTTCCAGGCGGCGTACGACGCGAGCGCCTCGACCGGGGCCGAGGCGTTCGCCGCCTGGGAGGCCGAGGTGGAGACCTCGCGCCGTATCGAACGGGAGGCGGATGCACTGGATCTGGTGGGGCGTCAGCCGCGCTGGGAGAAGGAGGTCTCGTTGCGCATGGTCATGGTGCACGTCCTGGTGGAGTACGGCCGCCACAACGGTCACGCGGACCTGTTGCGGGAAGGGGTGGACGGCACGGTGGGGGCCTGAGCCCCCGGACGGTGTCCGGACCCGCGTCGCGCGACCGCGGCGGGCACAGGGGCCGCCTTCAGGCGCCGTTCCGTACGCCCCCGACCGCGGAGGGCCCACTCGTAGACTCGGCGCCATGACTCAGCAGCCGGCGTCTCCCGCCCTCGCCCCCACGTTCGCGCCCGACGGTGCCCTGCGTGCCTCGATCAACCTCGGCAACCCGATCCTGGCCCATCGGGACCCGGCGAGCGGCGAACCGGCCGGGCTCTCCGTCGACCTCGCGAGGGAGTTCGGGCGGCGCCTCGGAGTACCCGTCGAGCTGGTGGCCTTCGAGAGGGCCGCGCTGTCGGTCGACGCGGTACGGGCCGAGCGGGCGGACATCGGATTCTTCGCGGTCGATCCCGTCCGGGGCGAGGGGCTGCGGTTCACCGCCCCGTACGTCCTCATCGAGGGCGCGTATCTGGTGCCGGAGGCGTCCCCGGTCTCCGAGAACGGCCAGGTGGACCGTGAGGGCACCCGGATCTCGGTCGGGGCCGGGTCCGCGTACGACCTCTTCCTCACCCGCGAGATCCGCGGGGCCGAGATCGTCCGGTTCGAGGGCGCTCCGCGCGCGCTCGCGGCCCTGCGGGCGGGTGAGGTCGAGGTGGCGGCCGGTATCCGGCAGTTGCTGGAGGCCGAGGCCGCGCGGGCCGGGGGCGTACGGGTACTGCCGGGGCGGTTCATGGTGATCCGGCAGGCCATGGGGGTGCCGGCCGGGCGAGGGGCTGCGGCGCAGGAGCTGCTGGCGTCGTTCGTGGAGGAGATGAAGGCGGTCGGTTTCGTCGCCGACGCTCTGCAACGTCATGGCGTGGAGGGCGCGATCGTGGCGCCTGCGGGCTGAACCCCCGCCGGACGGTCGCCGCTTGAGGGCGTGGCGACTGGGGTGCCGATGTCGAGCCACCGGGGCGGACACCGGGCGCTCCGCGGGTCCGAGCCGGGTGGAGGGCGCGTTCTTCGCCTCAGCGGGAACGGGTCAGCACGCGGGTGGTGCTGCCGTCGTCCTCCTCGATGTCCCTCGTGTGCTCGAAGCCGATTCTGCGCAGGAGGGTCAGCGAGGCCTCGTTCGCGTCGGCGACCGTGGCGTGGACCTCGGTCAGGCCGAGGGTGTCGAAACCGTGGGCGACGACGGCCTGCGCCAGCTCGGTTCCCAGGCCGGATCCCCATGCGGTGGGGGCCAGGGCATAGATGATCTCGTGGCCGTCGACGGCATCGGTCCGCTTGATCTCGGCGTGCCCGACGAGGCTCCCGTCGCGGCGCACAGCCCAGACGGCGAACAGGTCCTGGGCGTAGACCTCGGTGAAGACCCGCCCGAACAGGGCCCGGTCCTCCGCCTCGGTGGAAGGGCCGTCACCCATCCACCGGGACACCTCGGTGTCCTGGAACAGGGCGACGAAGTCCTCTTCGTCCTCGGGGGCGTACGGCTCCAGCAGGAGTCTCTCGGTGCGCAGAGTCGGGGTCACGGCGCGTGACGCTACCCGGGCGACGACCGCGCGGCAATCGACCTTCCCGCACACCGGCTGGACGCCGGCAGAAGCAAGAGCGCTCTGCCGCCTCGAGGGAGAGTCATCCACTCTAACGGGGTAATGCCTGACAGGTCACGGGACAGTACCTTGGAGATGGCAACGAAGAAGACAGGTGACCGAGCATCAGGTAGGTCAATGTCCAAGCGCCCCGCGCGGTTTCCCCAGTAGCGGAATCGCAGAAGTGGGCCGCCATGGCCACTTCCCTTCCTCATCCCACGGACATGACCGGCTGCGGGAAAACGCAGCCGGATGACGGTCGACGTCATGTTCGGACACACCCGCGGCGAACGGGCCACTGGATGGTCTTCTTCCACTCCTCGGCCGCCCGGAGTTCGACGAGACCATCAACATCGCCCCCCTCCCATGGAGTTGACCCATGAGCACCTGCGGCTGCGGGCAGTCACCGATCGCCATCGGCGACTGTCGGCCCTCCAAACCGGCCTGCCCCACCATGACTTGTCCTGGCTCCAAGCCGTGCGAGCACTGCGAGACGACCCCGCTGCGCGATTCCGCGCCGTACCGGGTCACAGCGACCGCGAGCACCACCGACCCGACGCCCTACTACACCATCGCCAACACCCATGCCGCACTGGACCCCGTCGTCGCCCAGACCATCCTGGACAGTGGCACGGGTGTGTTCCCGGCCGACGACGGGACGCACAACGGCCAGCACACCTGGCTCGCCGGCGTCGTGCACATCGACCCCACGTCCCTGCGTGGCCACCCCGTCGACGTCACGCTCAGCGCCTCGGTCCACGTCCACAACGACGGCAGCAGCCCGGCCTGCCGGCTCTACGGCCGCTTCGCCCTGTGGAACGGCACGACCCCGGTCCGCACCGATCTCCTGGGCCCACCCGATCTGCCGGCGGGTGGAGACGACAATGGCGTGATCCCACCGACCACCGTGCCCCTCGCCGACGTCCTCGCGGGAAAGATCGTCGTCGAGCTCAACCTGGAGACGGGTAACGACGACGCCTGCCGAGTCGGCCCCAAACAGTGGACCGTCGACAGCTTCGTGCTCACCGTCCAGGCGTCCGCCCCGGGTTGCGGCAGATCGTTCCTCCGTACGACCTGTCGCGACTGCGACGGCGCGGTCACCTGTACGACCGACACTCTCGACGGCTCGACCCCCTACGCCCCGGTCCCGCCGGTGATCCCGGTCGCCTCCTGCCAGGACGGCTGCGCCACCGCCCGCCCACCGTGCATCTCCACCGACCGGGACAACGCCGTCACCCGGGGCAGCGACGGGTGTCTGTACGCGCCCGACACGCCTTCTCTGGACCCGTCCCCGTGCAATGCCGCACGGAACACGACCGGTGGACTACTCGTGCCGCGGATCGACCTGGCGGGTCTCGCGCCCGGCGGCAACAGCGGCATCGAACGGTCCGTGGACATCGATATCACCGGAGCGCCCGGCTGCCCCGAGAGGTGGGAGATCGGCGCCCGCCTCACGCCGGTGAGCGCGTTCCTCAACGCTGAGCGGCAGCACGCCGACCTCCTGGCCCGGGCCGGTACCGACGTGCCGATCCCCGAGTCCGACATCGTGCTCCCGGAAGCCGGCGTCTACCACATCGACAGCGACGTACGGTACGCGCTCGGTACCGCCACCGGCGGCAGCGGCTACATCATCGGCTGGCTCCGGGACGAGACCACGGAAACCCTCCTGACGAGCTTCACCCAGATCGCGGCGATCAACGCGTCGAGGCAGGAGCAGCAGGGCGGAACCACACACATCATGACCGAGTACGCGGTCGCCTCCGGTCCCCGGACGGTCCGCCTGCACCTGATGTTCGTCCCCACCGGCGGCAAGATCTCCGACGCCGAGGCCGGCGGCACCGACAGCAATGGCGCGACCCGGATGCGCTTCCTCAAAGTCAGGGATTAGAAAGTGGTCGCGTTCGCACGCGACCACTTCGACAGGCCTTCAGGAAAGGCGGGACTCGGCCGTCGGCTCCTCGCGCAGCAGCCGCAGTGCCTTCTCGCGCAGCCGCTGCCGGTGCTCGGGGTCGGTGGCCCGGTCCGCGGCACGGCCCAGTTCCTCGGCGCGTTCACGGTTGCGGCGGGCGCGCTCCAGCGGGGTGTCGTACAGGTTCATGAGGTGTCCTCCGTCTTCGGTCCTCCGTCGGCGACCAACGTCGCGTGCGCGACCGGAGCCCCAGCGTCACCGGAGTCCGTCCGTTCCGCATCTCGTGCGGCTACGTTCGGTGACGGCAGGAGGGTGGGTTCCCGGAGGGCGGCGGCCGCCCGTCACCCGGCGGTGTGGTCCGGATGCCCCTCGGTCCGCCTGGTCGCCTTCATCTCGGCCTCGTAGAGGTGGTCGCGGCCCGCGGCGAGCGCCTGCCTGATCTCTCGTTCGGTCGCCCGGAACGCGTCGTAGTAGGTGGCGTTGTACTCCTCGATAATCTGGAAGGTCCAGTGTCCGGGGATCACGTTGCGGCCGAGGATCTCCCGTTCGACGCGCTCGGCGTGTTGTCCGTGCCCCGCGGCGCGGAGCAGTCGTACGGCGTCGTCGAGCGCGAGGTCGGCGCTCCCGGTGAGCTGATGGAAGTCGTAGAGGGCGCCGCGGGCACGCTCGACGGTCTCCAGCGCCTTCGAGAGCGCCCCGAGGGCCTCGACGGTCGTGTCGGTCACGCCTTCGGGGCGCTGGTGCCGCGCATCCGGCGGCCGGTGTTCGGTGTTCATGGCAGTCCTTGTCCGTGGGGCGGCCGTGTTCGTGTGCGGCCGTTCGATTCCCGCCTCGCCGCCCGGGGGCATTTCCCACTGTCCTACTCGGGGCTTCGTCGCACCCGCCGAGCGCGTCCGAGGCAGATAACCACAGCCGCGATGTTCTCTAAACCACTCTAACCTCGCGCATCACAGCCCTTTGAGGGAATTTTAACGTAGGATACGGAGTCATGGGGAATGACGAGCGGGAGCTCTACTCGGTCGGCGAGGTGGCCGAGCTACTGGGGCTGCACGTGCGGACCGTCCGGAACTACGTACGCGACGGTCGACTCAAGGCGGTCAGGATCGGGAAGCAGTACCGGATCTACAAGGCGGATCTCGCCGCCCTGACCGGTAGACCGACGGACGAAACGGCCCCGGCGCCGGCATCCACGCCGGGGCATGTCGAGGTGTCCGGCATCGTGCAGATCGACGCGCTCAGTCCGGACTCCGCGCACCGGCTGAGCACGTTCGTCACGGCGGGCGCGCAGTCCCGGCGGGACACGTCGGACCCTCTGCGCATCCAGACGGTCTACGACGAGGAGCGAAGCCGGATGAAGATCGTCATCCTCGGTGGCGCCGCCGCCACCGCCGATCTGCTGCACATGATCGACGGCCTGCTGGGCCCGGACAGCGGCCTGTTCGGCTCAGCCTCCACGTCCACACAGGGGGCGGACCGTGCCTGACGTCGTCGAGTACCACGGCGTTCCGGTCCTGGTGTGCGACGCCGCGGGAGTCACCATCGCCGACGTTCAGGACGCCCTCGACCATCTGATCGGAGCCGCGTTCGCGAGTGCGGAGGTGGTCGCGGTGCCGTCCGGGCGGCTGGACGACCGCTTCTTCGACCTGAGCACCGGCCTCGCCGGAGCCATCCTGCAGAAGTTCGCGAACTACCGGCTCCGCCTCGTCGTCCTCGGGGACATCAGCCACCACCTGTCGGCCAGTTCGGCCCTCCCCGACCTCGTCCGCGAGGCGAATCGGGGCCGGGACATCTGGTTCGTGCCGGATCTGGACGCTCTCGCCGACCGTCTGGCCCCGGACGGGACCAGACGGTCATCCGGCTGAGGCAGCCGCTCCGGGACGGAGCTGATCGACGGGGTAACCGAGAGGGCGAGCGCGGCGGGCGGAAGACGCACCGCCCGCCGCACCGGACCACGCGGCCGGAGGGGTCAGCCCTCGTCGCCCTCCCCGCCCCCGTCGCCCTCTTCTCCCTCTTCCTCGAAGGCATCGCCGATCTCGTCGATGACCTCGGCCGCGACCATGCCGCCGACGACACCGACGGCCACGCCCGCCGCGACCCCGGCCACCACCGCACCCGCGCCGGGACCCGGCTCGCGCAGGTCACCGCGGTGTCCGGCGCCCGAGGGCGGCGTCGCACGGGTCTCGTGACCGGCGATGACCTCCTTCAGCCACGCGTCGACCTGGGCGTTCCAGTCGGTGTGCGGGACCGCCTGGTGCGAGACGGTGAAACGGTGGACCGTGTCGTGGCCGTCGGAGAACAGTCCGGCTCGCTTGTCCGCCTCGATGACGACCTCCACACCGCCCGGTCCGGCGATGAAGGTGACCTCGATCTCGTTGACGGCGTGCGCGTGACCGGCCGGCGGGAGGATCTCGATCTCCTGGTAGCAGGGCAGCTGCTGACCGGTGCCCCTGATGTGTCCGAGCTCCAGGTCGGCCGCCCTGAACGCGTAACCGAGCTGCCCGAAGGCCTCCAGGATCGCTTCCTGCACGGGCAGCGGTCCCACCGCGAGCGCGTCGAGGTCGCCCTTGTCCCGCGCTCCCGCGACCTCCAGCTCCGTCCGGATGCCGAGTACGGGGCCGAGGTGCTGGCCGTGGAGCTCGGTGATCGGTGTCTCCCACGGCAGGGTGACGGTGAAAGGCACCGTGTGTTCGGCTCCCTCGGCCAGCCGGAACCCACCCCCGACGGTGAACCGTTCGAGGACGGCCGTGCCCTCGCGCTCCTCGTCCTGATCCTCCCCTTCGACCCGGGCGACGAGGAGAAGCGACATCCGGTCGACCGTCACGTCCGATCCGCCGCCCCGCAGGCGGACCTCTCCGGTGAGGAGGCCTCCGGGCAATGCGGGGCCGGGCTCCAGCACGGTGTCGACCGAGGGTCCGCCGACCCCGAGGGCTCCGAGCAACTTCTTGAACACCATGTGCGGCGTCCGCTCCTTCTGTGTCTGGGCGATCTCTTCGTATGGGTGATCTCTACGGAAGAGCGATCTTTACGGATGAGTCGATCGAGGGTGGGCGAGCCGCCTCACCGGGCAGAACCTCCCGAGAAGCAAGGGGGTTCCCCAGCACATGACCACTACGCACAGTTCCGGCCATCCAGATCCCGCATGCCGTGGCCGCCCGGAGCGGCGCTTCCTGTGACACCCGCCACTCCCCCATTGCTTTGCGCTCCCTTTACTATCTATGGGGCGGGGTCACACCCGCATTCCACCGTCGATCCCGACGACCCGAACAGAGAAGGAGCTGCGCACCGCAATGGGTGAGCCTCCCAGTAGGAACCGTGTCATCCCTGACCCCACGCACCAGGGGACGGAGGTGACACGGTGAGCGAAGTGGCCCTTCTTCTCCTCGCCCTCGCGCTGACGCTGGCCTGCGCGGTGTTCGTCGCGGCCGAGTTCTCGCTCACGACCATCGAGCGCAGCGAGCTCGAACGCGCCGTGAAGGCCGGGGAGCGTGGTGCCGAGAGCGCGCTCAAGGCTGCCAAGCGGCTCACCTTCCAGCTCTCCGGCGCCCAGCTCGGCATCACCGTGACCTCTCTGGTCATCGGCATGCTGGCCGAACCGTCCCTCGCGGTGCTGCTGCGCGGCCCGCTGGAGGGCGCCGGACTTCCGGCCGGCGCCGTGTCCACGGTCGCCACCCTCCTCGGTGTGGCCGTCTCCACGGTGGTCCTCATGGTCATCGGTGAGCTGGTCCCGAAGAACTGGGCGATCTCCAGCCCGCTCACGGTGGCCAAGGTCGTCTCGACCCCGCAGCGTGCCTTCACGGCCTGTTTCGCCCCGCTGATCCGGCACCTCAACAACACCGCGAACCGTTTCGTGCGCCGCCTGGGCCTGGAGCCGGCCGAGGAGCTGGCCTCCGCCCGTACGCCGCAGGAACTGATCGCGCTCGCTCAGCACTCCGCCCGCGAGGGCGCCATCGAGCAGGACTCGGCCGAGCTCTTCGTCCGCACCCTGCACCTGGCGGAGCTGTCCGCCGAGAACGTGATGACGCCGCGCGTCGACGTCCGGGCGCTGGAGGCGCACGCCACCGCCGCCGACGCCGCCAACCTGACGCTGGCCACCGGCCTGTCCCGCTTCCCGGTCTACCGGGACAGCCTGGACGAGGTCATCGGCACGGTCCACATCCGCGATGTACTCGCCCTGGACGAGTCCGAGCGGGGTCGGACCCCCGTCACGGCCCTGGCGACCGAACCGCTCCTCGTACCCGACTCGCTGCCCGTCGACCGGCTGCTCGCGCAGTTGCGCAAACACCGGACGATGGCAGTGGTGATCGACGAGTACGGCGGTACGGCGGGGGTGGCCACCGTCGAGGACATCGTCGAAGAGGTCGTCGGCGAGGTCCGCGACGAGCACGACCCCCACGAGCGCCCCGACCTGGCACCGGCCGAGCCGCTCGGCGACGGGCGCCCGGTCTGGGAGGCCGAGGGAAGCATCAGGCTGGATCAGCTCGACCGGATCGGCTTCGGCGCACCGGAAGGCCCCTACGAGACGCTCGCCGGTCTCCTCGCCAACCAGCTGGCCCGCATCCCGGTCCGTACGGACCGGGTGGAGGTCGACGGCTGGCAGTTCGACGTGCTCGACATCGAGCACCACCGGGCCGACCGGGTCCGGATCAGCGCGCCCGCACCGGCGCCGGCCCTCGTGGAGGAGGACGCCCGATGACCGCCATCCAGCTCGCCATCGGCGCGCTCACCCTCCTCACCAACGCGTTCTTCGTGGGCGCGGAGTTCGCCCTCATCTCGGTCCGCCGCAGTCAGATCGAACCGCAGGCCATGCGGGGCAGCCGACGCGCGAAGAGCGCCCTGTGGGGCCTCGAACACCTGTCGGCCGCCATGGCCACCGCTCAGCTCGGCATCACCATCTCCTCGCTGGTGCTGGGCGCCGTCGCGGAACCGGCCATCGCCCATCTGCTGGAGCCGCCGTTCGACGCGGCCGGCGTTCCGGAGGCGCTCGTCCACCCGATCGCCTTCGTGATCGCGCTGACGCTGGCGACGTATCTGCACATGCTCATCGGCGAGATGATCCCGAAGAACATCGCGCTCGCCGCCCCCGTCGCCACCGCGCTGGCGCTGGGGCCGCCCCTGGTCGGCCTGACCCGTGCGCTGCGCCCGGTCATCTTCGGCATCAACGCCTTCGCCAACATGCTGCTGCGGCTGCTCAAGGTCGACCCCAAGGACGAGGTCGCCTCGGTGTTCACCGACGACGAGCTCGTACGGCTGGTCAAGGACTCCAGCGACGCCGGGCTGCTGGCCCCGGCCGACGGGGAGCGTCTGCGGGACGCGCTGGAGCTCGGAACCCGTCCGGTCGGCGAGGTGATGGTCCCGCTGAACCGGACCGTCACCGTCGACCTGGGCATCACCCCGCAGGGTCTGGAGCGGGCCGCCGTCGCCTCGGGCTTCTCCCGGCTGCCGGTCACCGGGCCCGACGACGGGCTGCTGGGCTACTTCCACATCAAGGACGCCCTCGGCGTCGCGGAACGCACCGAGGCGCTGCCCACGAGCGCCCTCCACCCCGTCATCCGGGTCGAGATCGACACCCCGCTCGACGACACCCTCACCGCGATGCGTGCCGCCGGTACGCATCTCGCGGCGGTCGCCGGGGACAAGGGCACGGTCATCGGGTTCGTGACCATGGAGGACGTACTGGACGAGCTGGTGGGGGCCGCCGCGGTCTGACCGGCCCGGCGGTGAACTCCACCGCGCGAAACGGAAGAAGAGGCGGCCCGTCGTACGACGGGCCGCCTCCCCTCTTCCCGGCGCAGGGCTCCGCCGGTCCGGCCCGAGCGCGTAAGCTCGGCGAATGGCCAAGTACTTCGACGTGCACCCCGCAAATCCCCAGCCCCGCACCATCAGCACGGTGGTCGACAGCATCCGGTCCGGTGCGCTCGTCGCGTACCCGACCGACTCGTGCTACGCGCTGGGCTGCCAGTTGGGCAACCGTGACGCCCTCGGCCGGATCCGGTCGATCCGGAACCTCGACGACAAGCACCACTTCACGCTGGTGTGCCACGACTTCGCGCAGCTGTCGCAGTTCGTGCGTGTGGACAACGACGTGTTCCGGGCGGTCAAGGCGGCGACACCCGGCAGCTACACCTTCATCCTTCCGGCGACGAAGGAGGTCCCCCGCCAGCTGCTGCACCCGAAGAAGAAGACGGTCGGTGTGCGCATCCCCGACCACGTCGTGACCCAGGCCCTGGTCGCCGAGCTCGGCGAGCCGTTGCTCTCCAGCACCCTGCTGCTGCCGGACGAGGAGGAGCCGCTGACGCAGGGCTGGGAGATCAAGGAGCGGCTGGAGCACGAGGTGGACGCCGTCATCGACTCGGGCGACTGCGGCACCGAGCTGACCACGGTCGTCGACTTCTCCGGCGACGAGCCCGAGATCGTACGCCGCGGGGCCGGGGACACGTCCCGCTTCGAGTAGCCCGTACGGCGGGCCGTCACGCCCACCAGTCTTCCCCGCCGCGGGTGACGAGGGAGACTGGTGGGCGTGACAGGTGAGCGACTGCGGTTCGACGGCTGGATCGCCGGTGTGGGGACCGCCTCGGGCACCCGGCTGGTGGTCGGCCACTGGCCGCGTTCGCCGTTCGGGGCGTTCAGCGACGTCATGGTCGAGCATTCCGACGGCGTACGGGTCCTGCTGGCCCCGTCCCGGCGGATCGCGGACTTCGTCGCCGCCACGTACCGCTTCGACCGGATCGAGGTGGTGCCCGTGACCGTATCCGTCGGCGGTGACACCTGGCTCGTCGAGGCGGGGCCGCTGCGTCTGCGGCTGCGGACGGGACGCCGCTCCGCCCTCGGCCTGCTGCTGTCCGCCGTACCGGCCCCGCTCGCCCGCAGCCCGCACTGGGCCGCGCTGTGCGACGGGCCGGCCCGGCTGCTGATGCCCGGCGTACGCACCCTGGGCCGCGTGGGTCCGGGGCGGCGGGAGTGGTACGGGGCGCGGGGGCTGCGGCCGGTCGTGGCCGCCCACGCCGTGCTGGACGGGGCGGGCCTGGGGCGGCTCGCCCCGCTCGACCCGCCCGTCGCCTTCGGGTTCGGCTCCGCCCCGCGCAGGCCCTCCCTGGTACGCGTCACCACAACGGTCGAACTCTCGCCCGCCGGGCGCTGAGTCCCTCCTGGACCCCCGGGGAGGGCACGTGAGCCTTCTCAGGAGCGGCTTCTGTCCGGCGTCGGAGGGGGCGGGCCGGGGATGCGAGGGTGCGGGGCGCGTCGCAGGGTGGACCCATGGCGAATCCCCCGATCGTCATCCACCGGCCGACCCCCTCGGGTGGCCGCCGGGTGACCGTGCACTACGAAGGCCGGGACGAGATACTCGGGCTGGCCCACAGCGACCACGACGTGATCGTGTTCCTCAACGAGGCCGGCCTCGAAGAAGCGGACCGGATTCTCGACAATCCGGTCTGGGTGGAGTGGCGGGGTGGGCGGGCCCACCACTACGAGGCCGCCTGAGAGGCCGCGTCACCTGGACCTCCCGTACCGCGCAGTCCATCGAGGATGGCCGAAACCGTCTCCCCGGGCGTCTGACCGGATGTGTCCAGCCACAGGCCGATACGCGGCGTCCCGCTCCGCAGGTACGCGTCGAACGCTTCGACCGTCCACTCCCCGTACCCCGTCTTGGCCCGCGTTTCCTCCCGCTCGCGCACGGCCGCGGGTGAGGGGGCGAGCACGACGACGTAGAGCGGGCGGGTGCGGACCCTGGCGACGTAGCGGGGCAGGTCCTCGCCGAGGACGATGTCCTGCACGACGGCCGTAAATCCGGCGTCCGCGTACGCGTCGGCCACCTGTGCCGAGATCCGCTGGCGCAGGTCGAGCTGGCTCCGCGCCTCCGCCGCCTCGTCGGGTGTCATCTCCGCCCGGCCGGAGACGATCATGCGGCGGAAGACGTCTCCGCGCACGTGGACCGCGCGTGGCAGGCACTCCGCCAGGAGTTGGGCGACGGTGGACTTCCCCGCGGCCATCACTCCGGTGATCAGTACGACACAGGGGCCGAGGTCGGTGCCCATCCGGATCTCCTCCTTCTTCGATCGTGCGGTCGGTGTCACGCCGTGCCCGCCGGAGTCGACTGCGGGCTCCCGAGGAGTTCGCGGACCCCCTCGGCGTCGGTCTCCCGCAGTGCGTCGTCCAGCAGGATCCAGCGGGTGATGCCCACGGAATCCAGGAAGGGCAGATCGTGGCTGGCGATGACGAGCGCGCCCTCGTAGGACTCCAGGGCACTCGTCAGCTGCCGCACGCTGGCCAGATCGAGGTTGTTCGTCGGCTCGTCCAGCAGCAGCAGCTGCGGGGCGGGGGCGGCGAGCATGGTCGCCGCGAGGGCGGCCCGGAAGCGTTCGCCGCCGGAGAGGGTCCCCGCCGGCTGCTCCGCGCGGGCCCCCTTGAAGAGGAACCGGGCGAGCTGGGAGCGGATCTGGTTGTCGGTGGTGCCCGGGGCGGTGCGGGCGACGTTGTCGGCGACGCTCAGCTCGTCGTCGAGCACGTCCAGCCGCTGCGGAAGGAACTTCAGCGGTACCGCCGCCGTGGCCTCCCCGGTGCTCGGCGCGAGCTCCCCGGTGAGCGCCCGCAGCAGCGTCGTCTTGCCGGCCCCGTTGCGGCCGACCAGGGCGATGCGTTCGGGTCCTTTCACCTGGAGGCTGCCCTCGCGCAGCCGTCCGTAGGGGAGGCTCAGGTCCCGTACCGTCAGAACGGTGCGGCCCGCGGGCACCGCGGTGTGGGGCAGGCTCACCTTGATCTCGGCGTCCCGGCGCATGGCTTCGGCGGCTTCCTCCCTGCGCTCGCGTGCCTCGTCGAGCCGGTCCTCGTGCAAGCCTCGCAGCCGGTCCCCGGACTCCTGGGCCGAGCGCTTGCGTTCCCCGGCGACGATGCGCGGGGCCTTCCGCCGGCCGTCCAGCTTCTTGTCGTGGCGCTGGCGGCGGGCCACCTTGATCCGGGTCTCCTCCAGTTCGCGCTGCTGGCGGCGTACGTCGGCGTCGGCGGCGCGCAGCATCCGCCCGGCGGCCTCCTGTTGGGTGGCCAGGGCCTCCTGGTAGGCGGACCAGCCGCCCCCGTACCAGCTGACCGATCCCGATCGCAGTTCGGCGATGCGGTCGACCCGTTCCAGCAGGTCCCGGTCGTGGCTGACGACGACAAGGATGCCGGTGCGCCAGGAGTCGACGGCGTCGTAGAGCCTGCGGCGGGCGAACAGGTCCAGGTTGTTGGTCGGCTCGTCGAGGAGGAGGACGTCCGGGCGTTCCAGGAGCAGCGCGGCCAGCCGCAGCAGGACGGTCTCCCCACCGGACAGCTGCCCGACGGTGCGGTCCAGTTCGACGGCGCCGAGCCCGAGGGAGCCGAGAGTGGCCAGAGCGCGCTCCTCGACGTCCCAGTCGTCGCCGATCGTCTCGAAGTGCTCCTCCCGTACGTCTCCGGACTCGATGGCGCGCAGGGCGGCCCGGCGCTCGTCGATGCCGAGGGCCGCGTCGACGCGCAGGGAGGTGTCCAGGGTGATGTTCTGGGGCAAGTAGGCAAGGTTTCCGCCGACCGTGACGGACCCCTCGGAGGGGCGCTGAAGTCCGGCGAACAGGCGCAGCAGGGTCGACTTGCCGGCGCCGTTGGCTCCGGCCAGACCGGTGCGACCGCGGGGAACGGTGAGGGAGAGCCCGTCGAAGAGGTTCGTGCCGTCGGGCCACCGGAAGGTGAGGTTGGAGGCTGCCACGGAGGCGCTGGGCGCGGTGGGATGGCTCATGTGGTTCTCGCAGTCGGAAGCGGGAGGATCGGGGGCTTCGTATGCGAACAGCACGCGGCGACCCGGCCCGGGGGCCGGAAAGTGGTGGGAAGAACAGTCCTGCGAAGGTGAGGGACGGCTCAGCACCGAGGTCGCATCCACGCGGAAGTCACGGGCGGCAGAGATGCCGACAGCGTCGTGACCGTGTACGGGCCAGGGCCGTACCGCGCGATGATCGCGGACCTCAGATGCGCAACGTCCACCTCTATCGGAGACAACAGGACCCGCTCAGCCTAGCCGAGGATCTTGCCGGGCGTCGAGGGGATTGGTTCAGGGAGCGTTCTGCGGGTCCGGGGCAGGGGACGTGGTGGACGCGGGGGTTCTCTGGTTCTCCGCCGGGTCCGCGGGGCCCCGTCGGCCGGGCAGCCTCACACCGGGCGGCACGACCGGGGTACGCCGCAGCGCGAGGGCGCCGAGGACCGCGGCGAGGCCGGCCAGTGCGAATCCGTAGGGCGGGGTGGCGCCCATGGGGTGGGTCTCGTACACCAGCGCCGCCGAGAGCACGATCAGGACGGCGGAGAGGCGGCCGTACTGTTCGGTCGCGGCGACGACGGCCATGCCCCACAGCAGGTACCAGGGCTGGACCATGGGCGAAAGGCCGACCAGGACGAGCAGCGAGAGGCCCAGGGCGTGGGCCGGTGTCATACTGCCCCGCATCGCACGCCGGGCCAGCACGACGATCACGCCGAGCGCGGCCGCGAGGCCCAGGGTCTGGACGACGGACTTGACCGGCTCCGCGTCGACGCCCAGGAGCAGATGGGCCAGCTCTCCCAGTCCGAGGCCGATGTCGCTGGTGACGGAGAGCGCGGTGTGGATGTTCGCGGCGACGCCCTGGGTGTGGAGCCAGCCGAATCCGGTGCCGCTGATCAGCGTGGCCCCTCCGGCGACCGCACAGGCGACCAGGCCGGGCGCGAGCAGTCCCTTGGCCCAGCGGCGCCACTGGGGGCCGGTCGCGGAGGCGTGCACGAGGACCCCGATGAACAGCAGCGCCACGGCCGCCGGTGACTTCACCATCATGGCGAGGCCCACCAGGGCGCTGCCCGCGATCCATCTGCCGCGCAGGGCGAGCACCAGGCCGGCGAGCATCAGCCCGATCATCAGCCCGTCGTTGTGCACGCCGCCGACCACGTGGATCAGCAGCAGCGGGTTGAGGACCCCCAGCCACAGCGCGCGGCTCTCGCTGCGGCCGTGTTCGCGTGCCAGCCGGCGCAGGGACCAGACGATCAGGGCGAGGGAGACGAGCGCGACGACCCGCATCGCCAGGACGGCGGGGACGATCGTTCCGCCGGTGATCCAGGCGACGGCGGCGGAGAGGAGCAGGAAGAGCGGTCCGTACGGGGCCGGGGTGTCGCGCCAGTGGTTGCCGACGCTGGCGGCGGCGTCGCCGCCGATTCCGCCGGGGTCCAGGGCGGAGGGGCCCACGGTGTAGACGTCGTGTCCCTCGAGGACCATCGAGCCCTGGGCGATGTAGCTGTAGACGTCGGCGCTGTAGAGCGGGGGCGCGAGCAGGAACGGGGCCGTCCACCAGGCGAGGGTGACGAGGGTCTCGCGGGCGGTGGAGGCGGTCTTGCCGTACTGCCACCAGGCCACGACGAGCACGGTCAGTCCGACGTAGGCGAGGACGGCCGCCGCCGCCTTCGCTGCGGACCCGTGGTCGGTCCACAGGCCCCAGGGATCGTGGACCGGCAGCTTTCCGGCGAACCAGCCGCCTGCGACGATCGCCACAGATCCTGCCGCACCCAGCCGACGGTGCCCGACCGCGCTCAAAGCCCACATGACCGGCCAACCTATCGGACGGCCGGGCCCGAGCCGGCCGCCCCCTCCCCCGGCCTGCCCGGCATTCCGCAGGGTGCGGCACCGCGCCGCATCGGCTCCCGGCCGTCAGCGGGATCCATCCGCGCGACGGGGTTCAACGACGCGGCGCGTAGATCTGTTGGCGCCCGGGCGCCGGCATGCCAGGCTTCACCCATCACCAAGGGGCGTAGCTCAGCGGCCAGAGCGGCGGTCTCCAAAATCGTATGTCGCAGGTTCGATTCCTGCCGCCCCTGCCATCACCACCCGGCCTTTCACCTCACGTCGCCCCGCCAGTCCCACTGGTGGCTGTCGGGCGACCGCGGACCGTACTCGGCACGTCCTCCGGGCCCGTAGGCGCCGATCTCGGTGACCAGCCCGACGCCGTCGCGCAGCTCCGCCTCGCCCCAGCCGGTGACGTCGAGCAGCAGCCCGTCGAGCGGGCCGCCGACCAGCTCCCGGTAGTCGTGCCCCGGCCTCGGCCCGGGGCGGGGGTCGTCGTGGTCGGTGCCGTACACCCGTCGCTGCCTCATCAGCTCGTCCATGCGGGCAGCATCCCACCGGGCACTGACAACGGCTCGGTACGAGGGTCCATCCGGCAAGTGGCCACCGCGCCGGGCCGGGCGAGCGGGACGGTGGCCGCCGGAAAATGGGCGCGCGCCCGCCCGGTTGCCGTGACAGGCTCCACCGATGATCCGCCCACCGCGTCTCTTCCCGTTGCTGGAGCAGTTCGACTTCGCCTGCGAGCGGCTCCTCGCCCGCCTGGCCGGTCCCGTCATGGACAGCGGCAACGGCGTCGACATCGGCGTCACTCCGCTCGGCGACGACGAACACTTCTGGGAACCCGTACCCGACTGCTGGTCCGTACGCCGTCGCGGCGACACCCCCGGGGCGCGGGCGACCGTCCTGGCGGGAGCCGGCGACTGGGGCCGGGACTCGGCGGACTCCCCCCATCCGTTCCCTCCGCCGTTCACCACCATCGCGTGGCGCCTGAGTCATCTCACCGAAATGCTCACTCTCCGTGCCGACCACACCTGTGGCGGCGGGACGCTCACGCGCGACGGCTACCGCACTCCCGGGGACGCCACAGGGGCGGTGGCCGCTTTCGAGACCGCGTCAGCCGCCTGGCGCGCAGCCCTGCTCACCACCGACGACGTGGACCTGGACACCGTCGGGTACAGCACGTATCCGAACGGCAGCGACGCCGCGGATCCCTTCGTCGACATCGTCTGGTGGGTCAACCAGGAGGTGCTGCACCACGGTGCCGAGATCGCCCTGCTCCGCGATCTGTACCGGGCCCGGCGGTCCTGAGCGGCCCCCCGGGGCCGCGCGTACGCGGAAGCGCCCGCAGTCGCCTCTCAAGAGTGCCCGCCCTATGATTCAGGGACATAACGCACCGCGGAGCGGCACATGAACCGGCGTCGGACTCCCCGCTCAGCTAGCGCCGAAGACCTGCTCAACACCTTGCAGAACCTCACTGCCCGTGCTCGGCGCGAGGTGGAGTTCCACCAGGCCAGGGTGGAACTGGCGCAGGCGCTCCAGCGCGACATGCTTCCGGCGGCCCTGCCCACGGTCTCCGGTCTCCAGTCGGCGGCCCGCTACGCGCCCGCCCGCCACGGTCTGGACATCGGCGGCGACTGGTACGACGGTTTCCCGCTCGCTGACGGGGCCCTCGGCTTCGCCATCGGCGACGTACAGGGGCACGACGTCGAGGCCGCCGCCTTCATGGGGCAGGTCCGCATCGCGATGCGGGCCATCGCGGGCACGGCGTCTGATCCGGGCGAGATCCTCGGCCGGACGAACGATCTGCTGGTGTCCGTGGACTCGGGCCTCTTCGCGACCTGTACGTTCATGCGTTTGGACCCGACGACCTGGGAGCTGCACAGTGCGCGGGCCGGGCACGTGGCGTGTGTGTGGGCCACCGCGGAAGGGCGCTCCGGCGTCACGGAGGACCCGGGCGGCCTGCCGTTGGGCATCGAGCCGGGCGAGGACTATCCCGTCACCCGGCGCACCCTCGACTCCGACGGGGCGATCGTGCTGCTCACCGACGGGGTCGTCGAGGGGCCGTCGCTGCTGATCGAGGACGGCCTGGAGCGAGTACGGCAGCTGGTCGCCGCGCACGTCGGGGCGGGCGCGGCGCAGCTGGCCGACGAGGTCCTGCGCGCGACGGAGGTGACGGGGCACGAGGACGATGCGGCCGTACTGGTCCTGCGGCATGCCGCGGGCCGCGGGCCGCGGTGACGCCGGACCGTACCGCGCGTGTCACCTGCCGAGTCCCCTCGCGGCCGGTGTCTGATGAGTGGTGTGATCCGCACCGAGGAAGCCAGACGTCGGGCCGCGTACGTGGCGCAGATCCTGGGCGTGGCCGGCGCCTATTACCTGTCGGCGCATCTCGGGCTGATGCGGCAGGTCGTCGTGGACGGCGCGGTCGTCACACCCCTGTGGCCGTCCACCGGCATCGCCCTGGCCGCCCTGCTGTGCCTGGGCGTCCGCGTCTGGCCGGGCATCGCGCTGGGCGCGCTGCTCGCAGTCCTCGAGACCGGCGGTGCGTTCACCGTGAGCAGTCTGGCCATCATGTTCGGCAACACGGTCGCCCCGCTCGCCTCGTACGCGCTGTTGCGGAGGGTCGGCTTCCGCAGTGAGCTGGTCCGGCTGCGGGACGGGGTCTGCCTGGTCTTCCTCGGCGCGTTCGCGGGGATGCTGATCAGCGCCGCCATCGGGAGTTTCACGCTGCTGCTCGACGGCAAGGTTCCGCCGGGGCGATTCTGGCTGGTCTGGTCGTCCTGGTGGGCGGGGGACGCGATGGGGGTCCTGGTCGTCACCCCCGTGCTGCTGGTCCTGCGCGGGGTGCGGTGGCCCCGCCCGTCCGACCGTTGGCTGGAGGCGTCGGTCCTCGCGGTCGTCGTGGCCGTGTCGTCGCTGCTCGCTACGCGCAGTTCGCTGTCGATGATCTATCTGGTGTTCCCGGTGATCATCTGGGCGGCCCTGCGCTTCGAGTTGCCCGGCAGCGCTCCGTGCGCCCTGGTCGTCTCGGTGCTCGCCGTCATGGCCGGTACGGATGGAGTGGGGCCGTTCGCGGGGCACAGCCTGATGGAGATCATGGCCAACCTCTCCCTGCTCAACGGAAGCGTCGCGCTCACCGCGCTGCTGCTCGGGGCCGTCGTCGCGGAGCACAAGAACATCCGCCGCGAGACGGAGTACGCCGTCGAGGAGCTGGAGGCCCTGGTGGAGCAGTTGGCACCGCTGTCGGGGCAGGCCGCGACGCGGTACGACGACCGGGAACGGCGGCACGGCCCGCTCGACGGCGGCCCCCACCCGGACCGCCGGTAGCACGTGGTACGCACCGGTGCCTGAGGAATGGGAACGCGGACGGTCAGTACGGCAGGGGGCGGCCGGACGGGGTGCGCAGATCCAGCGGCGGCGGCCCCGTGGGGGGCGGGGGACGACGGACGACAACTCGGATGCGGCCCATTGCCACCACCTCCTCCTGGTCAACCGGTATGTGCCCAGTCGGCGCGGGTTCACACTTCCCGGCCGCCCCCGTCCCACCTGTCGGCGTCCTCGTCGTCCCTTGGCGCGGATGCGGCCGGTGCCCAGTGCGGTGACCCTTGAGATGGGGGCACAGAGTCGACGAGGAGGACGCATGTCCGCACTGGACAAGATCAAGAAGATGCTCAAGGGCCACGAAGAGCATGTCGGCAAGGGCATCGACAAGGCCGGCGACATGGTCGACGACCGCACGAAGGGCAAGTACAAGGGTCACGTCGACACCGGTCAGGACAGGCTCAAGCAGCAGTTCGGGACGGACCGCGACCAGGACGGGCCGCCCCGCGCCTGAGCCGCCCCGCCGGTGACCGGACGGCCGCCGTCCGTCGGCCGCCATCCGTCCCGCGCACCGGGCCGTGCCACGGATCGCTTTCCGTGGCACGGCCCGGTGCGCGGAGTACGTCCAGCCCCCGCGCACGCTCCGTGAGGCCCGAACAAGGCCCGTGGGCAGAGGGCGGCGGCGAAGATTCCCGGGGTTGCCCGCCGGATTCTTGTTATCGTCCCGCCCGCACCCCGTCTCCCGAGTGTGGGAAGTGACAGCACCGGACCCCGGAAGAGTGAGCACAGCATGGGCAAGGATCACCCGACGGTCTTGATCGCGGCGGCGCAGAGCGGCGACCAGCAGGCCAAGGATCAGCTCGTCTCGGCGTACCTGCCGCTGCTGTACAACGTCGTCGGACGTGCGCTGGACGGCCATGCGGACGTGGACGACGTGGTGCAGGAGACGGTGCTGCGCATGCTCCGGGGCCTGCCCGACCTGCGCGACCCGGAGCGTTTCCGTTCCTGGCTGGTGGCGATAGCCATGAACGAGATACGCGCGCACTGGCGTGACAGACAGTCCGGTGCCATACCGGCGGACCGGCTGGACGCCGCGTACGACCTGCCGGACCCCCGGGCGGACTTCGTCGAGGTGACGATCCTGGAGCTGGGCCTGACCGGCCAGCGTCGCCAGGTAGCGGAGGCGACACGCTGGCTCGACGAGGACGACCGCGCCCTGCTGTCGCTGTGGTGGCTGGAAACCGCCGGGCACCTGTCCCGTGCCGAGGTCGCCGCGGCCCTCGACCTCTCCCCGCAGCACACCGCCGTACGCGTGCAGCGGATGAAGGCCCAGCTGGAGGCGGCGAGGGTCGTGGTGGGTGCGCTGGCGGCCGAACCGCCGTGCGTGCTGCTGGAGGACATCGCCGTCGGCTGGGACGGCGTCCCCTCCGCCCTGTGGCGCAAGCGGCTGGCCCGCCACGCCCGCGAATGCACGGTGTGCTCGGGGCACCGCTCGGGGCTTGTTCCCGCCGAAGGACTGTTGGTGGGCCTCGCACTCGTCCCGGTGGCCGCGGCGGGAACGGGCGCCGCTCCGGAACTGCTCACCACGGCTGCACAGCTCCAGGTGCCCGGTCCTGGCTCGCACGGTGCCGGGGCGGGGCGCGCGGAGCGCAGACGGGTGCAGGCCCGACGACGCCGTCGCAACTCAGCCATAGCCGCCGTGGTCGCGGTCGCCGCGCTCGGCACTGGCGGCGCGGCGGTGCACCTCTACACCGACGCCGACGACCGGGACGCGACGACCGTCACCGCCGACGCTCCGGCTTCCCGCTCCCAGGCACCCGCCTCGGCCTCACCGACGTCGCCCCCGTCTTCCTCGGCCTCCGCCTCGGCCACCGCATCCGTGTCACCCAGCGCCTCCCTGACGCCGAGTCCCTCGCGTACGCCCAAGGCCAAGCCGGAGAAAAGCACCCCGGCACCACCCGTGCCCACCACCGCCGCCCCGGCCCCGAAGCCGGACCCGCCGGTGCCCGCGCCGCCCGCACCCGCGGGAACAGCCGGCCAGGTCACCGATCTGGTCAACACCGAGCGGGCCAAGGAGGGCTGCCGTCCGGTGACCGTCAACGATCAGCTCAACACGGCCGCGCAACGGCACTCCGCCGATATGGAGGCCAAGGACTACTTCTCGCACACCTCGCAGGACGGCAGGGATCCAGGCGACCGGATCACCGCCGCGGGGTATCGGTGGTCCACCTACGGCGAGAACATCGCCAAGGGCCAGCGGACCCCGGCCGACGTGATGCGGTCCTGGATGGACAGCCCTGGGCACCGCGCGAACATCCTCAACTGTTCCTTCAAGGAGATCGGCGTCGGTAAGCAGAATTCGGGCGGCGGTCCGGTGTGGACACAGGTATTCGGAGCCCGTTGAGCCCCGCCGGGCAACCCTTAGGATGCCGCCATGATCGCTCAAGTGGAGTGCGTGGTACTGGACTGCCCGGACCCGAAGGAACTGGCCGGCTTCTACGCGTCATTGCTCGGGGGCGAGGTCGACCGCGCCGACCGGAGATGGGCGTGCGACGCGGACTGGTCCACGCTGCACGCGCCCGGTGGGCTCGTCCTCGCCTTTCAGCGGGTGGCCGACCACCGGCCGCCCGGCTGGCCCGGCCAGGACCCGCCCCAGCAGTTCCACCTGGACTTCGGCGTCACCGACCAGGAACAGGCGCACGAGGTGGTTCTGGCGTGCGGGGGGTCCCTGCTCGACGCCGGGGACGAGGCGCGCGGGTGGCGTGTGTACGCCGACCCCGCAGGGCACCCCTTCTGCCTGGTACGGCACTGACCGTTGCGGCACCCGCGCGCCCGGGCCCGTCCGGTGCGGCCACCCAACGGCCGCACCGGAGCCCACGGGGTTCCGCCGGGCTCAGCGCAGGCTCAACATCAGCGCCGTGCCGACGCAGATCGCCACGCCCGCCGCGCCGGTCGAGACGGCGACGCAGCGGGCCCGGAGCCGGACGTAACGCCCGGAGTACTCCTCACGCAGTTCGTCCGCGCGGTCCCGGATGTGGGTGAACGACTCCCGGGAAGCGGCGACACGTTCGGCGATGAACACCCGCTCGACGTCCTCACGCTGCGCTGTGGTCAACCAGGGCAACCGGTCGGTGAAGCGGCGCGCCTGTCGTCGCGCCCTCTCGAGCTCGGCGTTCCACAACAGAAAGCCTTCCAGTTGCGCCAAGCCCCGGGCGCAGTCCTCATCGGGTTTCACCCCGTCCTCCTCTCCCACCCCGCCGTTTCGTCGAGGGCGTGGGTCGCGTTCACTCGTGCCGGTCCCCCGGGGCGACGACCGTGGAGTCCTGGGGGCGGTTGGTGGCTTCCTCCAGAGAGCGGACCGCCGGGTGGTGCAGGTCGAACGCCGGTGATTCGGAACGGATCCGCGGCAGGGTGACGAAGTTGTGCCGCGGCGGCGGGCAGGAGGTGGCCCATTCCAACGAACGGCCGTAGCCCCACGGGTCGTCGACCTCGACCTTCCTGCCGTACTTGGCGGTCTTCCAGATGTTGTAGAAGAACGGCAGGATCGAAAGGCCCAGCAGGAAGGAGGAAAGGGTGGAGATCGTATTCAGCGCGGTGAAGCCGTCGGCGTCGAGGTAGTCCGCGTAACGACGCGGCATGCCCTCGGCGCCGAGCCAGTGCTGAACGAGGAACGTCCCATGAAATCCGACGAAGAGGGTCCAGAACGTCACCTTCCCGAGCCGTTCGTCCAGCATCTTCCCGGTGAACTTCGGCCACCAGAAATGAAATCCGGCGAACATCGCGAACACCACGGTGCCGAATACCACATAGTGGAAGTGGGCGACGACGAAATACGAGTCGGAGACGTGGAAGTCGAGGGGCGGTGAGGCGAGAATGATCCCGGTCAGACCGCCGAACAGGAAGGTGACCAGAAAACCGACGGCCCAGAGCATCGGGGTCTCCATGGAGAGCGACCCCTTCCACATGGTGCCGATCCAGTTGAAGAACTTCACGCCTGTTGGCACAGCGATGAGGAAGGTCATGAAGGAGAAGAACGGGAGCAGCACTCCGCCCGTGACGAACATGTGGTGTGCCCACACGGTCGCGGACAGGCCCGCGATGGCGATGGTGGCCGCGACCAGGCCGATATAGCCGAAGACCGGCTTGCGGCTGAAGACCGGGAAGATCTCTGTGACGATGCCGAAGAACGGCAGGGCGATGATGTAGACCTCGGGGTGGCCGAAGAACCAGAACAGGTGCTGCCACAGCAGGGCGCCGCCGTTGGCCGCGTCGAAGATATGCGCACCGAATTTACGGTCGGCCTCCAGCGCCAGCAGGGCCGCGGCGAGAACCGGGAAGGCCAGCAGGACCAGAACACCGGTCAGCAGGACGTTCCAGACGAAGATCGGCATGCGGAACATGGTCATGCCGGGTGCGCGCATGCAGATGATCGTGGTGATGAAGTTGACCGAGCCGAGGATCGTACCGAAGCCGGAGAAGGCCAGACCCATGATCCACATGTCGGCTCCGATACCCGGAGTGCGGACCGCGTCGTTGAGCGGGGCGTAGGCGAACCAGCCGAAGTCGGCAGCCCCCTGCGGGGTGAGGAAGCCGGCCACCGCGATGAGCGAGCCGAAGAGGTACAGCCAGTACGCGAACATGTTCAGCCGAGGAAACGCCACGTCGGGCGCGCCGATCTGCAACGGCATGATCCAGTTCGCGAATCCGGCGAACAGCGGCGTCGCGAACATCAGCAGCATGATGGTGCCGTGCATCGTGAACGCCTGGTTGAACTGCTCGTTCGAGATCAGCTGGATACCGGGCCGGGCCAGCTCGGCTCTCATCACCAGCGCCAGGAGCCCTCCCACGCAGAAGAACGCGAAGGACGTGACGAGGTAGAGCGTGCCGATCGTCTTGTGGTCCGTGGTGGTCATCCACTTGATGACCACGTTGCCGGGTTCGCCGCGCCGTACCGGCATTTCGTCCTGGTCGGCGGTATCGGTCTCCACCGGTTGCGAGATGCCCCTCGTCGTCACTACGACGCTCCTTCGGTCGACGGCCCGTGTGGACTCGGCGACCAGAATGGACCCGCGGAGATCGGTGCGGTGGGACATCCTTCCCCGTCCGGGGCGAGCGGCCGACAAGGACACTCAAATGGCCTAGGACGAACCCTCCCTCCACCCTCGGCCGGCGCAACCGAAGCCAGGCGTCAACGTCCGGGAACGGATCGGATATTCCCTCGCGGGAAATGGAATAGCTTCTCGGGCACCAGAGTTGGTGAACCGACAGAATCACCTCTCTCCTCCCCACCCCTGTTCACCTTTCTCCACTCGGCAAGCTTCGGAAGGTCGGATCCATGAAGATCGGCATCATCGGCGCGGGCAACATCGGCGGCAACCTGACGCGACGGCTCACCGCCCTCGGGCATGAGGTCGCGGTCGCCAACTCCCGCGGCCCCCAGACGCTCACCGCCCTCGCCGAAGAGACCGGGGCGAAGCCGGTGCCCGCCTCGGAGGCCGCGCGGGGCGCCCAGGTAGTCGTCGTCACCGTGCCACTGAAGGCCGTGCCCGACCTGCCCGCCGGATTCCTCGACGGCGCGACGGAGGGCGCCGCGGTCATCGACACGGGCAACTACTACCCGCAGCAGCGCGACGGCCGCATCGCCGCCATCGAGGACGGGCTGCCGGAGAGCCGGTGGACGGAGCAGCAGATCGGTCACCCCGTGATCAAGGCGTTCAACGGCACGTACGCCCAGGACATCCTGGACCGGGGCCGCCCGCAGGGCACTCCGGGCCGGCAGGCGCTCCCTGTGGCGGGCGACGACCCGCAGGCCAAACAGGCGGTCCACGACCTCATCGACGAGTTGGGCTTCGACACCGTCGACAGCGGCGGCCTGGACGAATCCTGGCGCCAGCAGCCCGGCACGCCGGTGTACGGCAGCCAGGGCGACGTCGACGCCATCGTGAAGGCCCTCTCGGAAGCGTCGCAGGAGCGCACCGCGGAGTGGCGCGCCTGATACCCGGGCGTCACGCCGGTGGACGACCGGGAGACCACTCCGGTCGGACGGGAAACAGGTGCCCGCCCGGCCGGAGCGCCGGCCGCCCTCAGACGACCCCCGTCACAGTGATCCGCAGCGAGACCACCGGCTCCTCCGGCAGCACGGCGCCGACTGCGGCCTGGACGGCCCTGGTGACGTCAAGCGCCCGGTGACCACGGCACAGGACTAACCGGACGTCGATGTGCCAACCGCCGCCCTCGTCCCGGCCGACCCGCACTCCCGGAGTCCTGTTGCCGGTCAGCGGGGCGCGGCGCGAGGTGCGCTCGGCGATCCGGGTGCGTAGCAGGTCCGTCATGCCGGGGCGCAGGAACGCCACGCCCTGCACGCAGCGAGCGGCCTCGGCGGCCGCCCCGGCCACCCGGTCCCGGCGTGTGTCCGCGGTCATCGCGCTGCTCCCGTCCCGTGTCCGTCGGCCACCCGGTCCCGGCGTGTGTCCGCGGTCATCGCGCTGCTCCCGTCCCGTGTCCGTCGGCCCGGCCGTCCGCGTGACCGCCGATGATCGGACCGTCGTCTCCATAGCCGCCGCCGTCGCTGTGTACACGGTGGCCGACGTCCTCGTAGAAGACGTCGAGGGTGTCGACCGTGTCGAGGATGTCGACAACGAGAACGTCGGTGGTCGCGAGGCGGATACCGATGTCCCGGTCGGCGACCTCGGCGACTCGTGCGCGCACGACGTCGGCCAGGTCCCGCATGGGACGGCCGAGGCTCGCCGCCACCTCGAGCCGAATGCGCAGCGCCCCGGTGGGGTCCGCCGGGTCGAGTGGGGCGATACGGCAGCTCCCGGCCCGCACCCCGGGCAGGCTGTCGACCGCCGCCCGCAGTATCCGTGCGACCGCGGACTCGACCATCCAGTGGTCCTCCCCCGGCTCTCCCAGCGGCAGTGGGCGTCCTGGACGCAGTTCGAGCCGTACAAGGTCCATGACACGAGCCGTTATGGCCGTGGCGTCCGGCGTACCGGGCTCCTGCTCACAGGTACGGCGTACCGCGTCGCCAAGGCCTGTGAGGTCGGTCAGGGCGGCCGAGCAGAAGGGGCATTCTGCGGAGTGCGGGTCCTCCCCCGAGCGGCCGGTGTCCCAGGCCTCCCAGACGTCGGTGAGCAGGCGCCCGCAAGCGAGCCGCTCATCCTCCTCGTATCGGCCCTCCTCGTATCGGCTCTCCTCGTATCGGCTCTCCTCGTATCGGCTCTCCTCGTGCCGGCTCTCCTCCGGCCGGTCCGGATTGGCGCTCATCGCCATGCGCTCATCGCCTCCGTCAAGGAGCGGCGGGCTCGGAAGACCCGGCCGCGGACCGCCTGCAGACTGATTCCGACCGTTCCCGCGATGCTCTCGTACGACAGTCCCTGCATCTCACGCAGCACCCAGCACACGCGCTGTTCGGGTGAGAGGCCCGCCATCGCCTCGGCCAGCGCGTCGACGGCTGCCCGCGACTCCACCGCACGGGCAGGGGACGCCTGGTGCTCGGGGGCGGCCTGCTCCGGCACCGAGTCGAGGTCCGCCGCCGGTCTGCGAGCTCTGAGCCGGTTGAGGCAGCGGTTGGTGACGATGCGGTAGAGCCATGTAGGGAAGGAGGCGTCTCTGCGGAACTCGGGAAGTTTTCGCCAGGCACTCACGAAGGCGTCCTGGACGGCGTCCTCCGCGTCCGCCCGGTCGCCGAGAATCCGCATCGCCAGTTGCAACATCACGGGGCTGTGCCTGCGCACGAGCACCTCGAAGGCCTCCTCGTCCCCCTCACCCGCCCTCACGACCAGCAGTGCCTCGTCGGACGGCGCGGCTTCCGGCGCGCGCTCCGTCAGCTGATTCCCGTCGCCGGGCACGGACCAACTCCTTCCCCGCTCATTTCCACGACGCCTGCTCCTGCTTCTGTACGCGTCCGGCACACGACACCACACGGGTCTCTCCACGTGCCCTCGTGACCGCTTCTCGTCGTTGGACACACCGCGCGGCCGAACGTCACGCGCTCACGCAGCTTTTGTCCGCACCGCACGGTGTGCCGTCGCCCTGTCGCCCGTCGCTCCGTCGGCCGTCGTCCTGCTTCCGGGAAATATCCGCGAAACCGCGTGACGAATCGGCGCGCAGCGTGTCCAACGAAATGCCAGGCAGAACGAGCCGAGGAAGACGCGAGGAGTTGCCATGACCACCATCCAGCCAGCAGCGACCGTTCCCCCCGCAGGAGCCGCTTCGCGGACGGGCACGACGAAGCAGAGCGGCTTCGCGGGCGGGACCACCACGGTCGGCAGCGGGGCGACCGGGGCAGCCGAGCCGGCGGCGACGCGGGGCCGCACCTCGATCGCGGACACTGTCGTCGTGAAGATCGCGGGGATGGCGGCCCGCGAGATCCCCGGCGTCCACGACATGGGCGGCGGCCTCTCCCGCACCCTCGGCGCGGTCCGCGACCGGGTGCCGGGCGGCCGACCGAATGTCGGGCGGGGCGTCAAGGTCGAGGTGGGCGAGCGCCAGACCGCCATCGACCTGGACCTGGTCGTCGAGTACGGGGTCGCGATCACCGATGTGGCGCACGACGTCCGCGAGAACGTCGTCGCGGCGGTGGAGCGCACCACGGGCCTTGAGGTCGTCGAGGTCAATGTGACGGTCAACGACGTGCATCTGCCCGAGGACGACGACGAGGCCGCCTCGTCCGAGACGCGCGTGGCGTGACGACGTGACGCGGAAGATGGATCCGGCCCGGCGGGCGGTGCATCGGACCGGGGTGCCTGCGGGGCGGCGGCGGGCATGGCACTGGGGTTTGCGGGCTGGTTCGGAGGGTTCGGTGCCTTCCTCATAGTCGCGTCGCTCGGCGTGGTGGGCTGGTTCGCCGGACACCTCGTGGACCGGGGCGCCAGCCTCCGAGAGTTCCTGGACACGGTGGCCGGGCGGCGGCCATGACGGTCCCCGCCGCCGGGCGTGGTACGACGACGGTGGGTCCCCGCGCCATCCGACGGATCGCCGAGCGGGCGGCGGCCGAGGCGCTGCCCGACGGCGGCGCCGTAACCCGCGGTTCCGCTTCGGTGCGCGGCGCGTCCGCGCGGGTCACGGTCGGCATCCGGCTGCCGTATCCGATACGGGCGGACGAGGCGGCCGAGCGGATCCGGGAGCGGTCACGGACCCGGACAGCGGCCCTGACGGGTCTGTCCGTTCCGCACGCGGACATCCGGATCGATGCGCTCTCGGTGATTCCGCTGCCGCCCACCCGGGAACCCTCGGACGATGTGCCCTCCGGGGCAGACGAGGCGGAGCACACCGTACGGAGCAGTGGCCCGGGCGGCCGGGTCCGGGCCCAGCGCCGGATTCCCGCAGCGCTGACGGCAGCCGTCCTAGCCATGAGCTGTGCGCTGCTCCTGTTGGACGTCGTCGCGGTGCGGTTCGGCGGCACGCCCGCCGCCTGGCGGACCTGGCTGGTCGACTGGGCGTCGACGCACAGCCCGGCAGACATGGCGGTCCGGGTCGGCGGGGTGCCGGCCGCGCTGACCGGCGCATGGCTACTGGGGTGCGCCCTGATCCCGGAGTACCGGCGCGGCCTGCCGATGGCCGCGCCCGCGCCGCGACTGCGGGCGGCGCTCGGCCGCTCGGCCGCCGCCCGGATCGTCCAGGACCGGACCGCCGCCGTAGCCGGAGTGGTTCGCGTCCGGGTGAGTGTGCGGCGGCGACGCGTAAAGGTGCTGGCAGAAGTGGGCTACGGCGACCCGGAGCAGGTGCGGACCGAAGTGGTCCGAGTCGTCGGAGCGGCCCTGCCGGGGCTCGGCCTGGCTCGGACTCCCGCTCTGCGGGTCGGGATCCGGGTCCGACGTGACCGTCACGGGCCTCCGCCGTCCATCGAGGAGCCGACGCGATCCACAGCCACTCCGGCTCCGGCTCCGGCTCCGGCTCCGGCTCCGGCTCCGGCTGAACAGAAAAAGGCGTGAAGGGATGTCGGCAATGAGGCGTGGCGCGGTCAACCGGTCGCTGCTCGGTGCCGCCGGGCTGGTGCTGGCCGTCTGCGGCGGCTGGCTGTTCGTGGGCGACGGTTCGGAATGGGTCCCGGTGGTGGGCCGCGTCCCGCACTGGTGGTTGACGCCCGCGCCGGGCGGGGTATTGCTGGACCGCGAATTGACAGTAAGGCTCCGGGAAGAGAGTTGATGGAGACCTGCTCTCATCGCCGGGCTCGCCCTCGTTCTGGTGCTACTGGTGTGGCGGCCGGCTCGTCAGGCGCTGTCGGGCAGGAGCCGCTGGTCGGTGTTGCCACGGAGCGGTCCGGTATTGCGCAGGCGTGCGTGGGAACGGGCGATGTCCACTCAGGTGGCGGCGTTCGACGACGTGGTACGCGCCCGCGTGCGTCTCGTGAGCCGGCCGCTGTGGGCGGTGGTGACGGTGGTCGTGGAGCCCGGGGCCCGGCCGGCACAGACCGTGCGGTCCGTGGCCGGGGTCATCGCGGACGCCCGTGACAGCAGCGGCGTACAGAGTCTGTCAGCAGACATACGGGTCCGGGTCACGAACCGCCGAGAGCGCCGGGCACGTGGAACCGCCGCGGCCCGTGTGCCGGGTCGCGCCGCGATGGTCCGGCCGCCGCCCGCGGCTGTGCGTGGCAACACTCCGGAGCTGCTCCCACCCGCACCCCCATGGAATCTACTCACGAGTAAGGTATGGGTTCCGGGATGTCGGCCCACGGCCCGTACGGCACCCGGGCGTGGCCCGACGACGGCCGTGGACAAGGAGTCTCACCGTGCCCCGCACCATGTCCGTAGCAGACAGCATCGTCATCGATGCCAGCCCGGCGCAGATCTATGAACAGCTCAGCGATCCCACGACGATGGGGCGTTGGAGCCCGGAGAACCGTGGCGCCATCGTGCACGGCGAGCGGCGTGGTGCGTACGTCGGCATGGTCTTCGAGGGCCGGAACAAGCGCGGTGCGGCGCGCTGGACAACACGGTGCACAGTAACGGCGGCCGACCCCGGCGAGCGCTTCGCCTTCCGGGTCCACGCAATCGGTCTGCGGCGCCCTCTGCTTCCGGGGCCGATCGCCACGTGGGACTACCATCTCGAGGCAGTGGACGGAGCGACCCGGGTCACCGAGACCTGGACCGACGACCGGCGTCGCTGGCCCGACTTCCTCGCCAACACGTTCGACCGCGTTGCGACGGGTGGGAAAACCTTCGCGCAGTTCCAGGGCGGCAACATCCGCACGACGCTGAAGCGCCTCAAGGCAGCCCTGGAGGCGGACGTCCGCGGCACCGGAAGCTGAAAGGCTGTCCCGTAATCTTCTGAGTCAGGAATTCTGCTCAGATACGAGTCGAGGCGTTCGAGCGTCTCTCGTCCGCGGCCTTGGTGCAGATGTAGAGCTTGGGGCTGGTGTTCCGGGCTGGTTGCCATCCAGGTCCCTATGCCCTTCGCCAGGGGCTGCACGGTCTTGTGGGTGCCTCGCCGTATCTGCTTCTTCATCAACTTGGCGAACCATGGCTCCACGCAGAGCCCACGCCTGCGGCGTGGAACGACGTCGGCCCCATCCCTTCAAGTGCGTTCCGCTCCTCGTCCGACAGAAACCAACGCGGTCTTCGGCCGTCCGTGCCACAGGCCGCTGCCGGGCAGTAGTCGATCGCAAAACCATTGTTGCGGTCGCGGCCCGGGCTGCCGCACTCCTGGGCGCGGTCACTGTCCAGCACAACGGGGCAGATTTGCCGACACAGCAAACCTTGTTGCAACTGTCTGCGTACCGAACCTAACTTGACGCTCAGTCAAGCGACTTCGACAGTAGGCAGGGAGACAGCATCATGGCTCTGAACAACCGAGTCCACCACGTCCGCGCCGGGGAACTGGACGGGAACACGGCCCTCAGCGGCGCCACCGTCGGGTCGGTGAACCTCTGGATGGGGCGAGTGGAGAACGCGCCACTGAGCGCGACGGACAACCACCACCACGGCTCGTCGGAGGCAGGCATCTACGTGGTCAGTGGCCACCCGGTCTTCGTCTTCCACGACGGTGACGAGGAGGTCAGGATCTCCGCCGCACCGGGCGACTTCCTCCTCGTCCCTCCGTTCGTCCCCCACCGTGAGGAGCACCCCGATCCGGACGAGCCCGTGGTCGTCGTGATTGCCCGCACCACCCAGGAGCCGATCAAAGTCTCCGTGCCGGAGCTCTACCAGCTCACAGAGGAAGGCGGGTCCTGACGACGGGCTTGGCGAGGTGGCGCTCATGGCGTTTCGGCACCGAGCTCATTGAGCTTTGTCAGGTAGGGGTACGCCGAGTTTGAGAAGTCAACGATCTCTCTGGCGGGCCGTCCGTGAAAGCACGGGCGGCCAGCCAGACGGTGAGGTCGCGGGCGATGTCGCTGACGCTGCTCGAGACGCTGACAACAGACCGGGCAGCGACGTGGTTCAGGTTCCGGGTAGTCGAAGCTATCGCCGCAGTGCTTGTCGCGCTGCCAGCGGCGGCAGAGTCCGTAGACGGTCCGCCATGGCCCGCGCTCCGGCGGAAGGTGCCGCCACGGGGCGCCGGTCCGGACCCGCCCATCGGACCCCGTCGATCATTTTCCGCCGGCGCAGCGACGGTCTGCCCAACACCACACCACGACGGGCAACAGCGGTCCAAGACCGACCACTGCTCGTCGGAGGTTCCCTCGCCCCCACTGAGATCGTCACGCCATAGAACGAGGGAAACTACCCATTTTCAGTCCACGGCCCAGGCATGCGGGACACTCAGGTGAAGCAGGTGAAGCAGGTGGTCAGGCGGCCCAGTGCGGAGGGCGGCTCAGGGACGTGGGAAGTGCTGTCTTCGCGTTGCCCGTGGCGGCGTTGAGCTGGGCCTGGGTGAGGAACAGGCTTCCCGTGAGGTCGGCGTCCGAGAGGTCGGCGTCACGGAAGTCCGCACCGATGAGGTCGGCCAGGCGGAGGTCGGCACCGGTGAGATCGGCGGCGATCAGATAGGCCCCACGGAGGTCCGCCGCGCGCAGGTCGGCTCCGCGCAGGCGGGCCCCGATGAGGTCGGCACCGCGGTGGTTGCGCTTTTTGCGGCTAGGCGCGGCGGCCCGGACGAGTTCGCTGGTGCGCAGAAGCAGCCCGGCGACCCGATCGCGGTGACCGGCGATGTCCAGTTCCGCGAAGTCGACGGCCGGCCGTGTGGTGTGCCGTTCCGTCGCGTCGAGGGCCCGGCGGATCTCGCCGTGCAGGGGACGTGCGCCCGGCAGAGTGAGGGCCTCGGTGAGATACCACAGCAGTTCGTGGAGCTGACGCATGACCGGGAACACCTGGAACATCTGCGCGGCGAGGTCCGGGGACGAACGCCAGTCACGACCGCCGTAGGTCACCTGGGAGACCCGCTGGCCCGCGCCGAAGCAGTCGTACACGGTGCAGCCGGAGAAGCCCTTCGGCCGCAGCCGGGTGTGGATGCCGCAGCGGAAGTCGTCCTGAAGGTTGGGGCAGGGCCGCCCGGCGTCCTTGTCGATGGCGAAGTCCGCAGAGGCCGTCAGTGTGAGGGCGACGCAACACAGAGCGAAACAGTTCGCGCAGTCCGCACGCAAGGTCTCCCGTCCGTTGTCGGGCACGGCGGTCGGTTCGTTGTCGGGCACGGGCGGCGGGTCCTCGCGTGAATGGTGCTGCGGAAAGAACGGGTGCAGAGCACATGAGTCTACCGAGGGGCAGGGAGGCACCACTCCCGTCGGCCCCTGTCGCTCTGTTTCAGCACTGTCGGCCACGGCGCCCGTCGACCCCTGCGGCTCGCCGGGGGACACCGCCGGCTGCCGCCGGTGCAGACTGGGCACGGTTCGGATCAGCGAGGGGACACATGGGCACCGAGGAGAGCAACGGATTCGAGCCGGCGACCGGCGACGGCCCTCCGGCCACCGAACCCGCGGCGGCACGGGCCGCTTCGGTGCGGATCGCGTTCGAGGGACTACTGCAGATCCGTCGGCTCACCGGCGCAGGGCGGCCCGACCCCGTGGCCGTGCCGGCTCCGTGGGAAGTGAACCGCCCGGTCAGGGCGATCGCGTTGGCTCTGGAGAGGTCGGGGGCCACGCCTTCGGCCGTCGCCCTGTCGGGACAACGCGTGTCGGCCGGATACCGGGTGAGCGACGGGGAGTCGCCGGGTTCGGTACGGGTCGAGTGGACCGGGCCGCCCGGCAGCGGTGCCGCTCATGAAGAGGAGGAGGCGCTGGTCGGCTGCGCTTCGGCCTTGCGAGACCTGGGCTGGACGGTCCTGCTCTACCGAGGACCCCGCAGACGGCGTTACCTGGAGGTGGAACCGCCGAGCGGGTTGTCCGGCGGGCGCCGCCGGGCTTGAAGCGGCGTTGTCAGTCCCATGGGGGATGCTTGACGGCCCGACAGCTCTGAGGAGGAGATGCCGAGATGGACAACGACGAGCTCGCTGCGGCGCAGGCGTACGTCCGGCTGCTGGAAGCCACCCGGGCAGCGCTCGCGGACCCCGACGACGCACCGGTCTACCTGCCGCTGCTCACCTCTCCGATGCGGGAGGCCGACCATGCCCTGCGCAGCGCGGGGCTGACGGGCAACGAGGACCGGCTGTTCGCTCTCGTAAGGGCACTCCAGCCGAGCCTCTCCGGCAGCGACAGATAGGCGGGGCGGGGGCCAGGCCAGGCCGGCGCCCGGCCTGGCCTGGCCCCCGCCGGTCCGTCCTACCCGGCCTGGCCCACGTTGACGGGGGCGCACGTGGGTCCCGGAGCGAGTCCGAGCTCCTGTTCGCCGGGGCCGAGCGGTGCGAAGAACCGGGCGACCTCCCGGTCGTCGACCTCGGCGAGGGAGCTCGGCTTCCACTGCGGTGCGTTGTCCTTGTCGATGATCCGGGCTCGCACCCCCTCCACGAAATCAGGGTGTTCGAACGCCCGGCTGGAGACGCGGAAATCCTGGTCGAGCACGGCCTCCAAGCTGTCGAGCCGGGCTGCCCGGCGGACGGCGGCGAGCGTCACCTTGAGCGCGAGCGGCGACTTGGTCAAAAGTTCGTCCGCCGCCGCATCCGCCGCGGGAACACCGCTCTCACGCAGGCGGCGGAGGATCTCCTCCACGCTGGCCGCCGCGTAACAACCGTCGATCCAGTCGCGTTGTGCCGCGAGCTCGCCGGTCGGCGGCTCCGTGGCGAACCGCTGCACGATGCCCGCCACCGACGGGCCCTGGCCGGCCGGCTCCCCCAGCACCTCGGTCAAGGCAGGCAGGAGGCGGGCAGGGATGTGATGATCGGCCAGACCGCAGAGAACGGCGTCGGCCGCCCCGACGGATCGGCCCGTGAGCGCCAGATGGGTGCCCAGTTCGCCGGGGGCGGTGGCCAGCAGCCGGGTGCCCCCCACATCGGGCACGAAGCCGATCGCGGTCTCGGGCATGGCGACGCGTGAGCGTTCGGTGACGACACGGATCCCGGAGTGTGCGGACACCCCGACTCCTCCGCCCATCACGATGCCGTCCATCAGTGCGACGTACGGTTTGGGGAATCGGGCGATGCGGGCATTGAGGCGGTACTCGTCACGCCAGAACCTTAGGGACTCACGTCCCGACGCACGTGCGTCGTCGTGCAGGGCGCGGATGTCGCCACCGGCGCACAGGCCCCGGTCGCCGGCTCCGGACAGCAGTACCGAATGGATCGATTCGTCCTGCTCGGCGTGGGACAGGGCCTCGTCGAGAAGCCGCACCATGGTGTGGCTGAGAGCGTTGAGCGCCCGGGGGCGGTTCAGTGTGAGGTGCAGGCATGTGCCCCTCTTCTCCAGCAGGACGGGCCGGTCGTCGTTCATGCGTACGCTCCGCTCGCTGAGCTCGTGGACACGGGACGCCCTCCATGGTCGCCGACGGCCTTGGGCTGCCGACCCATGCCCCCCGGACCGGGCCGGGAGCGGGCATACGAGCGCGTGAGCGTGAGGTCCGGGCGCAAGGGTCCGCGGGGGAGCCGCTGTGGCATTCCGATGGATGCGGCTCGACAATTGAGGCCTACGAGGTCCGCCGACGTGCGGCCCCGCCGGACGACCTCCGGAGCTGGCATGACCGACGACGAACGGTGGCAGGGCGCCGAGGCCTCTCCGCTCCGCCGGCTCGACCGGAAGACCAACGGTGAGATCCGGCCGACGGAACGCCTCGCCATGAATCGGACCGGCAGCTTCGACTGGGACCTGGACACGCGGACCATGGACATCGACGAGGCCGGGCTGATGGTGTTCGGCGTGGATCCTGCGACATTCGACGCGCGCCCGGGCGCGCTGCTGGAGCACCTGGAGCCGGCGGAGCGGGCCCGGCTCGATGTCACGGTCGAGGAGGCCATCACTGGCGGCAGTAATTCCTACAGCGTCCACTTCCGTGTGCCGCTGGACGACGGGACCACACAGTGGACCCATGTGCAGGCCCGCATTCTGCGATCGAAGGACGGGAGGGCGCACCGGATCGTGGGCGTCGTCCGGGACGCGACGGCGGAGGTCACCCATTCGGCCTTCGTTCTCGATCTGGAAAAGCGGCGGCAGCGCCAGACAAATATCGTTGAACGAACAACGAGTGCCATGTCCCGTGCGGTGACCGTGGACGACGTGACGGCAGCCCTCACCGGTCCCGGCGGGCTGGCCCGGCTCGGCGCCGACGGCCTCGCCCTGGGCCTCGTCGAGAATTCCGCTCTGAACATCGTCGCGCTGAGCGGCGAGTCGCTCGAGGTGCTCGACGGACTCGGCTCCGGCGATCTCGACCGCAATCTCCCGCTCGCGGACACGATCCGCAGCGGACGCCCCCGGTTCATCACGTCCCTCTCCGCGCTCGCCCGTCGCTACCCGGAACTGGAGCCGCATCTCGGGAAGCTGAGGTTCAGGGCGGCGGCCTATCTGCCGCTGGTGGCCCAGGCCCGGTCGCTCGGTGGTCTGGCCCTCTTCTACCGCGAGCGCACGGTCTTCAACGCGGACGAGCGCATTCTGTGCCTGGGCCTCGCCGCCATCGTGGCCCAGTCCCTGCAACGAGCGATGCTCTTCGACGAGGAGCGGGAGTTCGCCACGCAACTCCAGTCCGCGATGCTCCCGCCCCGGATCCAGGACGTCGAGGGCGGCGAGGTCGCGGTCCGGTACCACGCGGCGTGGAGCGGCCGGCAGGTCGGTGGCGACTGGTACGACGTGATCGCCCTGCCCAAGCACCGTTACGGGCTGGTCGTGGGGGACGTACAAGGACACGACACCCACGCGGCCGCGATCATGGGCCAGTTGCGCATCGCCCTGCGCGCGTACGCCGCCGAGGGGCACCCGCCGGCCACCGTGCTGGCGCGGGCCTCCCGCTTCCTCTCCGAACTGGACACCGACCGGTTCGCCACCTGCACCTACGCCCAGGTCGACCTGGCGTCCGGAACGGTGCAGGTGGTACGGGCCGGGCACCTCGGCCCGTTGATCCGCCACCTCGACGGGCGGGTCGGCAGCCCGCAGGTGCGCGGCGGGCTACCGCTGGGCACCTCCACGGACCTCCAGGACGAGGAGTACCCGGAGACCCGGCTGGACCTGGTGCCCGGTGAGACGTTCGTCCTGTACACGGACGGGCTGGTGGAGGAGCCGGGAGCCGACCTCGACACCGGGATCGACGCCCTGCGCAACGAGGTGAGCGCCGGGCCCGCCGGGGCCGAGGCGCTGGCCGATCACCTGTCTGAACGGCTGTGGGAACGGTGGGGGGCGGGGGACGATGTGGCACTCCTCGTCCTGCGCCGAAGCCCCGACGTGGGCTCGTCGCACGCGCCGCGACTGCACCAGTACATTCACCAGGCGGATCCGGAAGGGCTTTCGGACGCCCGCGCGATCGTGCGCCAGGCCCTCGCCGACTGGGGCATGGCCGAGTTCGCCGACGATGCCGAGCTCGTCACAGGCGAGTTGCTGGTGAACGTGCTCCTGCACACCGAGGGCGGGGCTGTCCTGACGCTGGAGGTGCTGCCCGAACCGGTGCGGCGGATCCGGCTGTCGGTCCAGGACCGGTCCAGCGCCTGGCCCCATCGGCGTTCGCCGGGTGAGACCTCCACCTCCGGCCGGGGGCTGCTCCTGCTCGACGCGGTCACCACGCGCTGGGGCATCGAACCGAGAGGCGAGGGCAAGGCCGTCTGGTGCGAGATCGGCCCCGCTCCCCCGCCGGCCACCCCACCGCCCCGGACGGTCGCGGAACGGTGACGGACGGAAAGGGGTGTGCCGCACCACCGCGGTGGTGCGGCACACTCCTCGTCCGTGGAGCGTCAGTTCTGGGCGGTACGCCGCTTGCGGACGGCCCACAGGATGCCGCCACCGGCCAGCAGCACCGCGACGGCGGCGCCACCGATGACCGGCGTCGACGACGACGAGCCGGTCTCGGCCAGGTCCGGCGAGCTCGGGCTCGGGGCGGGCACGGCCGGCGCGGACTCCGAAGGCTGCTCACTGGGAGTGGCACTCGGCTCGGGCGTCCCGGTGGACGGCGTCTCCGACGGCGTCGGCTCGCCCGGGACCGACTCGGTCGGGGTCGGAGTCGGCGGCGCGGGGCTGGGCTCCTCGTCGCACACCTCCGCCGTCTTCGTCTCGTCGATGGAGTGCTTGCCCTCGCCGTCGGCGTCCTTGACGACCAGTCGGACGGTCACCGGCGCGTCGTGCTCGGGAAGCGTCAGCTTCTTGTGGAACTCACTGCCGAACGTCTCGGTGGGCAGCAGGCCCTTGCCGTCCACCGTGACGGTCACCGTGTTGGGGACGTCGCTCGTGTAATTGGTGAGGCCAACCGTCACCTCGGAGCAGGTCACGGCCCAGGTGGGGGTGTGAGCCGCGGCCGGACCGGCGGAGATGACGCCTCCGGTCAGACCGACGACCGCAGCGGCCACGAGTGCTCCCGCGCCACGCCGCGATCTCCTGGGTATGGTCATGGATTCTTCCTCCAGATACGTCTCATCGCCCGAATGGCGGTGGGGCGCACAGTACTGCCATCGTCCAGGAACGGCGTCGTCGCCCCATGCGTAACCCGACGCACCAGTACCGGGCACAACCGCACAACTTCCGGCGACGCGGGCAGGCCTGACGTAGCGCTGTCCTCCGGTCCGGCCGAAAGAGGATCGACTGCGCACCTGTCTGCCGCCACCTGTGCGCCTGAGTCCGGAGCACGATTCGTTCCATGCGATTGCTGCTGACCCGTCACGACCGGACACCGTCCAATGTCGGCCCCTTCCTGGACACCGCCCGCCCTGTCCTGGCCTCACCGACCTCGGGCTGCGTCAGGCGGCCGCCCTCCCGGGGAGGACCTCGCCTCCGTGTACGCCTCCACCCTGCCCCGTGCGCGACTCACGGCCGCACCGCTCGCCGTGGAGCGCGGCATCGAGGTACGGATCCGCGACGGAATCCGCGAACTGTCGGCCGGTGAACTGGAGATGCGGGCCGACGAGGACACGGCCCGGCAGTACAGACGACCACCTTCGCTTGGCCCGCCGGGGGCATCACCGCCGGATAGCCGGGGCGAGAGCGGATCGGAGGCGCTGGCCCGCTTCGACGCCGTAGTGGCCGAGGCAGCGGCCGCCGGGGAGCGCGGGACCGTGGCGCTCGTCAGTCATGGTGCCGCCATCCGGGTGTGGACAGCCGCTCGCGCGCGGAACGTCACGGTCGGGTTCGCCGCCGAAAGCAGCCTGGAGAGCGCGGGCATGGTGGTGGTCGAGGGCTCGCCGGACTCGGGATGGACGGCTCTCTGCTGGGCCGGGACTGTCGTCCCGGGGGACCCCGCCAGGCGGTTTCTTCAAATGATCTTGCGTGGTGGATTCAGCGTCGGGTGGTATGTCGTCACGAGCCGTCGGATGCCGGAGTAGCGGGGCCGAACAGTTCGTCCAGGTGGTGGCGCAGGACAAGCAGGGCTGCTTCACCGGTGCGCTGGCCGCCCAACACGCTGGAGCCGAGGCCGTTGACCATGGCCATCAGTCCGGCCGCCACCATGGCGGGATCCTTCTCGGGGCTGACAGCGCCGGCCTCCTGCGCCAGGCGGAGCTGCTTGGCGAGGAAGCCTTCCAGTAGTGCGGGTTGGGGTGTGGCGTGTTCTTCCAGCGAGCTGTCACCGAGGACGAGCACGTAGTAGGCGGCGTAGATCCGGGTGATCCGGCGGCTCTCCTCGTCCGTCGGCAGGACGCTGGAGAGGATGGCGGTGACCGTGGAGCGTGGTTGCGGCGGAGAGCCCGCCTCCCGGACCCACCGGTCCATGCGGGCCTGGAGCTGGCTGCCCAGCCGGGCGAGGGCGTCCAGCACCAAGGCTTGCTTGGTCGTGAAGTAGTACTGCACCAGCCGAAGGGAGACGCCTGCCTCGGCGGCGACCGCCCGCATGCTCACCGACTGGAGGCCCTCGGTGGCGGCGATGCGCAGCAGAGCCTCCGCGATCCGCTTCCTGCGTTCCTCGTGATCGACGCGCGCGGCGATGGTCCGACCTCCCCCTAGTGGTACACGTGTATCAGTTCGTGATACGTCTGTACCATGAGCATAGGCGAGTTCAGGAGCGACAAGGCCCGCGAGCGTTTCCACACCGTCTACGGACGCCTGCTCGACCGGCTCTGGCCGGACCCGGTCGACGCCTTCGACCTGCCGACATCCTTCGGTACCACCCGCGTCCACCGTGCCGGGCCGTCCTGCTCCGACCCGGTCGTCCTGCTGTCGGGCGCCAACGGCAACTCCCTGATGTGGCACCGGTACATCGAGCCGATCGCCCGCCACCGAACGGTGATCGCCGTAGACACGGTCGGCGAGCCGGGCGCCAGCATCCAGAGCGCGCCCCTGACCGGCGCCGAGGACGGCTCCCGCTGGCTGGAGGAGGTACTCGCCGGGCTGGAGGCCACCACCGCGCATCTGGTCGGCTGCTCCTACGGCGGCTGGCTGGCGCTCGGCCATCAGATGCACCGCCCGGGCCGCCCGGGCCGCGCGGCCGCCCTCACCCTGGTGGAACCCGCCGGATTCGCCGACCCCGGCCGCCGCTTCTACGCCTGGCTCATCGCCGGCGGCCTGGCCGGCATGGCGCCCCGCGCGCTGCGCCCCCGGCTGTCCCGCTGGGTCGGCAACAGCGCCATCCTGGAGACCGAGCTGATGGAACTGGGACGCACCTCCGTCGGATTCCGGCGCGCCCTTCCGCCGGCCCGGGTCTTCTCCGACGAAGAGTTGCGCCGGGTGCGGGTCCCCTCGCTCTTCCTGCTCGGGGAGCAGAGCTCACTGCACGACGCACGCCAGGTCGCGGAGCGAGTAGGAACCCTCATGCCCACAGCCGAGGTGGAGATCGTGCCCGGTGCGAGCCACGCCCTGCCGACAGACGATCCGGAACTGGTGGCCGCCCGCATCCTGCGGCACGCGGCACAGTGACGGCGTTTCCAGCGCTGCAACAGAACTGGACCTGCCTCCCGGTCGGCGAGGTGGTCGACCAGGAAGTGGCCTCGGCATCCTCCGTGGCCGCGGGGGTACCGGCCGTCGTCGAGCGGAATGGTGCCCTACTGGACTGGCCGACTCGCAGTGCCGGCCAGTCGTGCCGCGTCTCAGTAGCGCTCGGGCAGGTCACGCTCGGCGGGCAGCGGTGCTCGGTCAGGGAAGGCGGAGGGTGCCGTGGAGCGGCCGGTCGGGGCGGTTGTCGGCTGCTTGCCGCAGAAGGCGGCTTCCAGAGTGCCGCCCAGCGCGGTGTTCGCGGCGCCGCGGTTGGAGGTGTTGGCCAACGCCGAAAGGCTCCGGCGGCCGTCGCGGGTGGAGAAGGCGTAAGTGTAGAAGCCTTGGACGGTGCCGGTGTGGCCGTACACCTGGGTGCCGCACGTCAGGTCGTAGCGGCGCAGGCCGAGTCCGTAGAACCGGGTGTTGGTGGTGTCCGTCGGGGTTACGGTCGTCATCGCCTCCAGCATCGCCGAGGACAGCAGCCGACCGCGCATGAGGGCGCTGGTGAAGGTGTTGAGGTCGGCGGGGCTGGAGATGACAGCGCCGGCCGACTGAGCCCAGGAAACGGTCTGTTCCGTTGAATCGACGAGTGGCGCGCCAGCCTCGTCGGGGTGCAGGTAGCCGCGCACGTGTGTGCCCTTGATGCGCGTGTCCGGATGCGCGTACGTGGTTTTGCGCAGCCCCAGCGGCTTGATGATGCGCCGCTGGTATGCGTCGGCCACCGGGCGCTGTGTCAGCTTCTCGATCAGCATGCCGACGACGACGAAGTTGGCGTTCGAGTACTTGTACGCGACCCCGGGCTCGGTGGTCCGGGGCTCGGCAAGGGAGAGGTCCACCAGCTCCTGGTAGCTGAACACCCGATTTCGTACGGCCTCGAAGCCCGGCACGGTCTGGTTGAACATGGCGTTGGTGTAGTCGGCAAGGCCGCTGCGATGGGTGAGGAGATGACGGACCGTGACCCGGTCATCAGGCAATAGCCCTTCGAGATAGGTGTTGACAGACGCGTCCAGCTGCAGCCGGCCCTCTTCCACCAACTGCAGCAGTACAACGCTGGAGAACGTCTTGCTGACACTGCCGATCCGGAACCGCGCCTTGGTGTCCATCGCCGCGCCGGACACCCGGTCGCGGACGCCGACAGCTCTTTCCTTTGCCCCTTCCGGGCCGGAGTAGCGGGCCATCGCGCCCGGCGCCCCGCTGGCCATCGCGGATTCGAGTGCGGCGACGACCCCAGCCATATCCGGTGCGGGCGCCGGGGATGGGGCGGCGGGCAGGGCTGCGGACGCTGTGGTGGCCGGAGCGAGAGCTCCGGCGAGCGCGGCGATCAACGCGGCACTCACGGTCAGACGTCGGCGTGAAGACAGGAGCACGGTCATCCTCAGTTCTTCCTCGGCTGGATCATCACGGCGCCACGACAGTGATCAACCGCATGGGCACCATGGAAGGGGAGTCCCGGACAGCCGGAACGGTTCCAAAGACGAGGAATACAGCATCCGTAATCCGGCTCCGCCCGGCGACGCACCACGGCCCTTGGTCGCGCGGATGGTCGGCGAGGGCCGGGTAGCCGCGCCGCGGCCCCACGCGCATGGCGACCAGTGCGGGAGCTGACCCGGCTCATCGCCACCGGCCCCGTCGACGCCCGCCAGTGGGACCAGGACGCGGCCGCCGCCGACGAGACCAACCTCTGGTCGGCCTATGGCAATGAGCAACCAGGAGGCTTGATTGAGGAAGATGGGTCCGAGACGACGGGGGGAGCACCTCGGACCCATGGGGGTGACTACACGTCACCCGTGGAAGTGATGACCGAACAGCTTCTCGATCAGTGCCCATAGGGCTCGAGCCCCTAGAGCAACAGCCAGTCGGCCCGCAAACCCGCGGGTCTTCCCCTTGTGCGGGGAAGGTTGCGATGCTTCCGTCACTTCACACCTCATCTCCGGGGCGTGCGCCCCTGCGCCTTGCGCGCAGGGCCGCCCCCCTCTTCCTGAGATGAGCCGCTTTCAGATTACTGTCTGCTCGGTGCCTGGCAAATGCCCTCCCCAACACCCGAGTTGACTGATGGCTTCGGGGGCGCACCCGCGGGCCCTGGCTCACAGGCACTCACCCCACCCCTGCCACCTGCGGACTCCAAATCTATCCAGCCCGCAATGCCGCACATAAGCGACGTACTCCTTCGGTCGAAGAACGGAAGCGGAACAACGGCGGACGCCTGTCTCGTGCAGGGCGTCCGGCTCCCCGGGACGGAGAAATGGTGCCGGTCGCTGATCCGGCCTGCGGCGGCCACAGGTGCTGCGGCGGACCAGACACCGGACGGGAAGCCCGGAAGGGGAAGCTGGGTCTACGGCTGGTGTGCCGGATCGGGCCAGGTGATCCTTCGGGCGTAGTGGAGACCGACGGCGACCACGGTAAGAACCGCGGCCGTACCGGCGAGCGCCATCACCATGGACGGGGAGGAACGGTCGACCACGACACCTCCGGCCAGGGCCCCCATCGAGATGGTGAACTGGAACGAAGCCGTAAAGAGCACCGAGGAGGCCTCGGGGGAATCGGGGCAGGCCTTGGCGAACCAGGTCTGGGAGCAGACCGGCACCGCGCCGTACGCGACGCCCCACAGGGTCAGCAGGGCCACGGCCCCGATCCGGCCCCCGCCGAGCAGCGGAAGCAGAAGTGTCGCCCCGGCGATCATCGCGGCGGCCGTCGCGAAGGTGGCCCTCGGGTAGCGGACCACGGCGGATCCGCCCAGGAAGTTGCCGGCGATTCCAGCGGACCCATAGATGAGCAAGAAGACCGTGATGACCCCGGCCCCCACGTGCGTCACCTGCTCCAGGAACGGGGTGACATAGGTGTAGGCGCCGAAGTGCGCGAGGACGACGAGGAAGGTGATCACCAGTGCGTACGGGGTGTTGATGCTTTTCAGCATGCCGGTGAGTACGCGCAGGCGGGTCGGCTCTTCCGCGGGCAGCGGCGGGACAACGAGGATCAACAGGACGAAGACGGCGAGGGTCAGGGCCCCCATGACCAGGAAGGCGGCTCGCCAGCCGGCAACGTCCCCGATGAAGGTACCGAGAGGCACGCCGAGCACGGAGCCGAGCGGTACCGCGGAGAAGATGATCGCGGTGGCCCGGCCGACCGACTTTGCAGGCACCAGCCGACCAGCTAGCCCTGCACCGATCGACCAGAATCCCCCGATGGTGATGCCGACCATCACGCGGCAGGCGAGGACCAGCCAGTAGCTGAGGGCGACCGCCGCAAGGAAGTTCGCCAGCGCGAGCAGGAGGATGAACGCCCCAAGCATGAGTCGCCGGTCGACCCGCCCGGTGACCACGGTGACCAGGGGCGCCGAGATGGCCGCCAGGAAGCCCGGCATAGTCATCATCAGGCCGGCCATTCCATCGGAAATGGTAAAACTCGAACCGATGGAGGTCAGCAATCCGATCGGTAAGATTTCGGTGGTGACGATCGAGAAGATTCCCAGCATCACCGAAATCACGGCCAGCCACGAGACAAACGGTGAACGAGCCGGCGGTTCGATGGAATCAATGGAAGCAGTCGTTGCTGTGGACACTAATTCCGTCCTGTTATGGGGCGTCACAAAGAAGCGCGGATCACTATTGGAGCAGGGACGGGAGCCACCTTCTGGCAGTTTTCCGACGTCAACAAGGGGCCCGGACGCTCCGCCCTCTCGCGCACGCCGGGACGAGCATCCCTGCCGTCCTGCCTGTTCATCCGAGGCCCGACGGCTTAGCTTGACTCTGTCGGGGATCTTGAAGGTCCCGGTCAGGTTCCCAGAGTTCGCCAGGACTTCGGCCGGGGTATCTCGCGCTGGTCGAGGTAGTGCTGGAAGGCAGTCGGTCGGCGGGACGTGGGTGTTTCTTCGGCCGGTGGCAGTCCGCTGAGGCGCTCGATGTTGACGGCAATGGCCGTCAGAACGTGCTGGATGTGGGCCTTTCCCTGTCCTCGGTAGCGGCAGCGCCGCATTCCGTGTCCGTGGGCGAACTCGTTGACCGTGCCCTCCACTCCGGAGCGGACCGCATAGCAGGTCTTCCACTCGGGCGTCTGTTGCTCCGCTCGGACGCGAAGTTGCAGGTCATGGAGTTCTTGCGGGGGAAAGCCCACGGTTCGGGCACTGTCCGCGGTGGAGGTGCACTGAGTGCGGGCCGGGCAGGCACGGCACTGACTCTTGGTGAACCTGGCCACGATCAGCGGGGCCGCGGTGGGTGACGAGGTCGGGTAAGGGCCGTGCCAGCCCGCACTGACCTGGCCCTGGGGACACGTGACCTGCTGACGGTCGTAGTCGATGTGGAAGTCGTCCCGGGCGAAGCCCTGGTTCTGCCGGTGTTGGCGGGTTGGGTTGCTCCGCAGCGGTCCGGAGACGGTGACCCGGTGTTCACGGGTGGCTTGTTCCAGGTGGGGCAGGGAGGTGTGCCCGCCGTCGACCAGGTGCTCGGCGGGCAGCAGCCCGCGCCGCGCCAGACGGGTGTGGATGGCGGGCAGGACCTGGCTGTCGTGGGTGGTGGCCGCGGTGGTGGCGACATCCGTGATCACGTTGGGGCCGTCGGGGGCACAGGTCTCGGTCAGATGAGCGGCGAACCCCTTCCAGCTGATGATGTGTCCGTGCCTCGCGTAGCGAGCCGAGGTGTCGTAGGGCGAGACGATCGCCCGCGACGACGGCGGCAGACCCGCCCCGCCTTCCTTCTCGGCGGTGCGCCAGCGCAAGTGTCCCGCGGCATCACGGTGATAGTTCTGCACCATGATCTGCCGCAATGCCTGGATACGAGGACCGGACATGCGGTCCGCTCCGTGCCGGTAGAGGTGTTCCAGAAGCCGGACGGCGTCGTTTCCGGTGGCAAGAATCCTGGTCATGGGCTTGGTGGGGTTCTTCCCCAGGCGGACCGGCCGGCCGTAGCGCAGCCCCCGCTCCTCATCGACCAGCTCGTCCAGCAGGTGAGGGGACATACCGGCGACTTCTTCGAGTGCGGCGCGGACCGCCTCGGTTACCAGCTCCAGGCGGGTCAGGTCACGCACCGCGGCCAGGACGTGGGTGGAGTCGGTGCGCTGCGTGGTGCGCTCGCGCACCGGGCCGGCCTCCTTGAGACGGGCCTGCACGAGGTCGAGGAGGCGGTCAGCGCGGTCGCCTTCGGCGAGACGGTCGCGGAAGTCGGCCAGCACGCTGTGATGAAACCCGGGATCGTCCAGTTCCATCGCCATGGCGTACTTGAAGTCGATGCGACAGCGGACTGCCTCGGCAGCCTGCCGGTCCGACAGGCCGAGCAGGAACTGCAGCACACAGACGGCGGCCAGCTGAGCGGGCGAGAGACCCGGCCGCCCGTCCCTGGGGTACAAGTCGGCGAAGTCCTCGTCGCACCACAACCCATCGAGGCGGTCGCGTACCCATATCGCCGTCGTACCGCCCGGATTGCTCGCCCGCGCGATCTGCGCGGTCAGAGAAGGGACTTGCTCACCGGAACGGGGGCGAAGGGACAACGGGCACCTCGACAGCTGTATCGGTCGGCGGAACTACCCGAGCATGCCCGTTGATCACGCTGCCGCACCGAGGAATTTCAAGATCCCCGACAGAGTCGGGCTAGGGGCGCGGCCGACGCCGGCCCGGCGGGTCGTACGCTGCCGGGGCCGGAGCTGGGCCGCCACCTGATCCCCCTTCGGCTGATCGCCGCGCCCACCCCGCAGGTGCGGGCGTGGCGCTGTGAAGACGCTCTGTCGTCACAGCGCCTTGTGCATGATGTGAAGCCCCACATAACCCTCGGTCGGGTGATTGAAGCCCTCCGGAAGGGTTCCGATCACGTCGAAGCCGATCGAACGGTACAACTTGACGGCGTGAGTGTTGGTCTCGACCACCGCGTTGAACTGCATGGCCCGATAGCCCTCGGCCCGAGCCCAGTCGACCGAGTACTCGCACAGCGCACGCCCCACTCCCCGGCCGGAGTGAGCGGGGTCGACCATGTACGTGGCGCTGGCTATGTGCGCTCCGTTTCCCATGTGGTTGCGGTTCATCTTCGCCGTGCCGAGCACGGTCCCGGCATCGTCCACGGCGACGACGACCCGGCTCGGCGCCGCGACGAACCACCATCCTGCGGCGTCCTCCTCGCCGAGATCGAGGGGATAGGTGAGCGTCTCGCCCGCGGAGACGATCGCATGGAAGAACGGCCAGATGGCAGGCCAGTCCTCGGAGGTTGCTTCCCTGATCAACATGCGGACAGCATGGCCCATCCGAACGATCGGCGCGAACACCTATCCGGCTCCGCGCCCACGCCATCCCAACCTCGCGAGCAGGCCCTTTCCGGTCGGCACACCCGCCGCGGCGGAGCCTGACGCCCCGGCGCCGGCGGACGGCGGAGCAGGGTCGGCGGCGGTTGCCGCGAGCGCGGGCACGTTACGGGTAACGGCGCCGGTCCTGACGGCGGGCACCGCTCGGGGTGCGCCGTCGTCGCCGGGGCGCGGGGCCGGCCGGTCCTCGCGTGCCCCGTCCAGCTCCAGCGTCAGGTTGACCCGCCGCCAGAGGATTTCGTCGGGGTGATCGGCCAGCATCAGCTCTCCCATGGCCTCCCTCGCCGTCATCGAGCCCGGGCGCCCGAAGACGGGCTCCGGCCGGACGCGCACGAGATAGGCGCGTTCATAGGGGTCGTCCACCACTTCCGCCAGTTGCACGGGGTCCAGTGCCGACGCCTGGACCGCCGTTCGCGCCCAGGGGTCCCTCGTGCGGTTCAGCAGCCGGTCGACGCGCTGTGAGCGCCAGTTGCGCGACCGCCAGTCGGCGCCCGACTCGAGCATCGAGCGCATCCCCAACGGCGTCCGTCCGGCCAGCAGGTCGGGTTCCCGGGCCGCGAAGGCGGCAAGCTCGTCCGCGAGGTAGAGCCAGACCACCGCGCGATACCGGTTCAGATAGAACGTGACCGGTGAGACGCATCCTGCCCGGGCAAGCCGGGTGAACCGCGCCGGAGCGATGCCCAACAGGGCCGCTCCTTCCGCTGTTCCGACGGTGCGGACCCGCTCCGCCAGGCCATCGGGAAAGCCCGGCTGCTCCCGCAGGCGCGCGATCTCCTCCTCGCGCACCCGTGGCCGCCCACCGCCCGGTGCGCCGACGACGGCGATCAGCCCGAGGTGTACCGCGAGCTCGAACTCCGCACGCCGGATGCCCAGCTCCTGGGCCGCGCGGCCGGCCGCGACCGTCGCCGCCGGGGCGGCGGATGCGCTTCGCCCGCCCTCGCCCTCCACCTGTGGGCCGGTGTCCTCGGCATGGGCAGCGCCCCGGGCGGTCGTGCCGATGGCCCGTGCGCCCCGGGCCCCGGCCCGGGCGGCCTGGGCCCTGGTGTCCGTGCCCCGGATCCCGGAGTGTGCTCGGAACACTTCCTTGACCGTCATGACTGTCCTCCCCCATCGACTCGATCACTCTCCGTGATGACGGTAGCTCGAGGGAGTCATCGCCCGTCACCCCTGTGGATAACTCTTGGTCGGCGATGATGAGTACAGGTCAGAAGGGTTCCATGTCTTCGGGTCCGCCCTGACGAACGGAGACTCCGAGGTGTTCGCCGACCCGGTTGACGAGCAGGGTCATCTCGTAGGCGACCTGGCCGACGTCGGCTTCGGCGGCGGTCAGCACGCACAGACAGCTGCCGTCGCCGGCGGCCGTCACGAAGAGCAGCGCCTCGTCGAACTCGACCATGGTCTGACGCGCCCGGCCCGCCCTGAAGTGGCGCCCCGAGCCGCGCGCCAGGCTCTGCAGGCCTGAGGAGACCGCCGCCAGGTGTTCCGCGTCCTCGCGGGCGAGCCCGGTGCTGGCCCCGGTGACCAGTCCGTCGTTCGACAGCACCAAGGCGTGCCGTATGAATTGCACCCTGCTGGTGAGATCGTCAAGGAGCCAGTCAAGTCCCCGGTCAAGCGGCATGTGCTCGTCCTCCCCGTACCCTCGTTCCCCGTGCCCCGCTACGCGCGTAAGCCTCGCGCAACGGCACCGCGGGGGCAAGCGCCCGTCGCCTCCGGGGGCGCCGCTTCGCGCCATGCCGGGATCGGGCTCAGGATGAGCCCATGGCACACCACATGACCGAAGAAGAATGGCGGGCCTTCCTCTCGAAGGGCACGCGCACGGCGAAGGTTTCGACGGTGCGGGCCGACGGCAGTCCGCACATCGCACCCGTCTGGTTCCTCCTCGACGGCGATTCGGTGGTCTTCAACACCGGCGAGGAGAGCGTGAAGGGGCGCAACCTCGCACGCGACGGGCGGGTCTCCCTCTGCGTCGACGACGACCGGCCTCCGTACGCGTTCGCGGTGGTGCAGGGGCATGCCGAGCTGAGCACGGACCCCGGGGAACTGCTGAGGTGGGCGACGCTGATCGCCCACCGTTACGTGGAGGCCGACGCCGCCGAGGAGTTCGGCCGGCGCAACGGCGTGCCCGGCGAACTGGTCGTACGGGTGCGGATCGACAAGGTGGTCGCGATGGCTGACATGGTCGGCTGACGGGCCGGTCGCGATGCCGGGCCGTCAGCCGACGGAGGCGAGGAGCCGGGCGGTGTGCATGCGCCCGGCGTAATCGACCGTACGGATCAGGACTTCTTTTCCGGATGCCCGGTCGCGGGCGTCGCACAGCACGACCGGAGTACCCCGGTCGAGGTCGAGCGCCCGCGCGACATCGCGCTCCGTGTGGTCGGGGGCGCCGGGGAACCGGTTGACGGCGACGACGAACGGAATACGCCCGCGCTCGAAGTAGTCGACGGCGGTGAAGCAGTCCCCGAGCCGCCGGGTGTCCGCGAGCACGATCGCCGCGAGGGCGCCCTCGCACAGCTCGTTCCAAAGGAACCGGAAGCGGTCCTGTCCCGGCGTGCCGAACAGGTGGAGCGTCAGGCCGGGGTGGACGGTGATACGGCCGAAATCCATCGCTACGGTCGTGGTGGCCTTCCGCTCCACCCTGTCGGTGCCGCCCTGGCACCGCCCACTCTCGCTCAGCGTCTCCTCGGAGTACACCGGGCGAATCTCGCTGACCGAGCCGACCAGGGTTGTCTTCCCGGCGCCGAAGCCGCCCGCGACCACGATCTTCAGGGTGAGCGCGACGTTCTCTCCGACCATGCGCCTGCCCACGTTCTCGGGGGCGCGGTGGGCGGTGCGGGGGATCTTGTCTCCATCGATGTGCTCGGAGGGCATGCGTCTCTACTCTCCTCAGGAATCGCCAAGGGCCGACAGCATGGCAACCGGTCGAGTCCGAGCGAGCAGGTTGATCGTTCTTGACCGATGCGGTTCTACCGACGTCACTCTTTGCTGCATCCCGACGTCATTGCACCGGTTTTGGTCGGGCCGGACGTCCCTCAGGGCCCTCGGCCCCCTCCGACACGACCCCTGCACTGGTTGTTCTCGGCTGTCCGGAACGAGCGGCGGCGGCGGGCCGTCCGCGTGGTGAACCGGGCCAACGACGTCGAGTGGAAGTTCCGGGCCGTCGGCCAGGGTTACGCGTCCGGCCTGGCGGGCATCGCCTCGGACTACGGCGTCAACGTCTGACCGGACAGATCGCGCCGCGGTGGCGGCACGTCCCACGCCGGTTGCGCGATCATGTCTGCATGGCCGACGACCACACCCATCACGTCCTGGACTTCTTCACTCCGCGTGCGGCCGGCTGGGACAGCCGGTTCCCCGACGACAGCCCCGCCTACGCCGTCGCGGCCGGACTGCTGGGACTGCGTCCCGGAGATGCCGTGCTCGACGCGGGCTGCGGGACGGGGCGCGCACTGCCCGCGCTCCGGTCCGCGGTCGGCCCGGAGGGCACGGTGCTGGGCGTCGACCTGACTCCGGCCATGCTGGAGGCCGCGGTGCGGGCGGGACAAGGGGACAGCGGGACACTCGTCCGTGCTGACGTCGCGCGGCTGCCGCTGCGTGATGGAGTCCTGGACGCGGTGTTCGGAGCGGGGCTGATCTCTCATCTGGCCCGCCCCGAGACCGATGCGGCGGAACTCGCCCGCGTGGTCCGGCCGGGTGGGGTCCTGGCTCTGTTCCACCCGATCGGCCGGGCCGCCCTCGCCGCACGTCAGGGATGGACCGTCACCGACGACGACCTGCGGGCCGAGCCGAGGCTGCGCGTGCTGCTGGCGGGTGCGGGGTGGCGGTTGGAGTCCTACACGGACGAGGACGACCGCTTTCTCGCCCTCGCCGTCAGGCAGCCCTGAGACCGAGGGCACGGCCGGGCCCACCGCCAGACGCGGAAAGCATCCGAGCCGGGCGCTGCCGTGGCGCCCCGCGCATCTTCCGGCGGGGCACGTCGCGTCACTCGGCGGGTGACCGCGACGGGCGGCGGCCGGGTACCGGGCAGCCCCGGACGCCCGGCGTGGGGAACGTACCGAGCTCCGCGATCTCGTACCCGTTCGGATATCCCTTGATCTCGGGGTTCTGGCGCGCGTAGTGGGGCGTCCTCCGGGGCGGCAGGAGCCGGACGGCACCAGCCCGGAGCCTGAGCGCACCCCTGGTCGCTCCGCGGGCCACCGACCCCGGGCGGCGGTAGCGGAACGCCCCGAGCAACGAGTCGTCCAGGAGCGCGAGGCTGGCGCCGCGCACCAGCGGGGCGAGGGGCGCCGGGTACCAGGACGCCATCAGTGCCAGGGTCGCGTCGGCTACCCGGCGGGCTCCTTCGTCCCAGCCGAAATGCTCGTGCTCGTAGGCGTCGAGGGTCCGCTCGAAGTCCTCGTAGGTCTCGGGAGCGTCCTTGATCCCCATATGAGCACCGAGCGTGCGGTAGTACGCGGCGAAGGCGCCCCGCTCGTGGCAGCACAGACGTCGCCAGCCGAAGCTGTCCAGCCATCGCTTCGGGGTGACGACGAACGTGCACAGGACGTAGCGCATGTCGTCGTTGCTGATGTCGTAGCTGCGGTGCATCCGGTTGATGCGGCGGACGGCGGTGCGGCCGTCGTCGGTGTCGAAACCGTGCTCCACCACCGTATCGAGCAGCAGGGCGGTATCGTCGTAGCGTTTCTGGGAGCGCTCCGTCAACTCAGCCGTCTCATCGAGGAGTCGGCCGATGCTGGGCACGGCATAGGTTCGGTACAGGGCCAGTTCGAGGGCGCGGGCGATGTCCCAGGGGAACTCGTGGGTGACGGTGAGACGGTAGATCTCCAGGAAGTCCCGCTCGGGGTCGAGTCGCTGAATCTCTTTCAGCCGGTCGTACCGCTTCACCACGCTGTCCCTCTCGTTCGGCCGGACGTCCAACCTTACGCGGCGGCCTCCCCCGTGCCCGGGCCTTCGGCTTACCCTTGACGGGTGCGGACGAAGCCGGTCGCCGACGACGCGCTGCTGGTGCTGACCGCGATGGTGCTGACGCCCGCACGGTTTCCCAGCGTGCTGGGGGACGACTACGTGGCAGTGTGCGGTGCTCTCGCGCTCGCGCTCGAACCGTACGAGGAGGGCTACGGGCTAGTCCTCGGGCAGGACGGTGACGGAGCCCGGTGGACCGTGGTCGTCGAGGACGACCACGGTCAGGCAGCCCTCGCCATCGCCGCCTGGGGTGCGGTATGGAGCACGACCTCTCCCCCGACGAGCGCTCCATGGTGTGCGCCCTGCCGGGCCGGCCGATGGACCTGGCCGTCTCCGCGTCCGGTGTGCCGGATCCGCATGATCCGGTGAGGGACGGGAAGGGCCCGGCACTGCTGATCCCTCCCGACACGAATGCCTGGGGCCCGGCCCGGCGGCGGCTCGGGGCGGACGAGATCGCCGCGCAGGGGTCGGCGTGGCGCGAGCCGTTAGACGAGACCGGGCCGGCTGGATCCGGGCTCAGCGGCCGATCTGCTTGCGGTTGATCCTGCGGAGCCTGCGCCGCTGGGACGGGTCCAGCAGCAGATAGCCCGCCACGGGGACACCGATCACGATGAGCAACGCCCACCAGAATCCGATCAGGGGCCACAGGATCGCTGCCGCGAGCACTCCACCGATAGCGACCTTCGCACCATTCGACATGGTCCACGCCTCCTTCGCGGCCGGCGCCGCTCCTGTCCTGTGAACGCGTCCGCGCGCCCTTACGTTCCCTGTCGGCCGCGCTGTCGCAGCGGTTCGCCGACCTCGTGCATGTGCGACAGCGCCTGCCGGTACGACTCGATCAGGCCGGTCTCCGCGTACGGCATACCGATACCGGAGCAGTGCGCCTTGACCAGGGGCTGGGCGAGGCGCAGATGGGGGCGGGGCATGCTCGGGAAGAGGTGGTGCTCGATCTGGTAGTTGAGCCCGCCGAGGAACCAGTCGGTCAGGACGGCGCCGCGGACGTTGCGCGAGGTCAGGACCTGTCGTTGGAGGTGGCCCCAGCGCTCGCCGTCGGGGTCGGGCATCTCCATCCCCTTGTGGTTCGGAGCGAAGGCCATGCCCAGGTGGAGGCCGAACAGCGCGTGCAGCACCAGTGCGAAGACGATCGCCTTGCCCGGGGACAGCGTGCTGAGCAGCAGCGTCGCGTAGAGGGCGAAGTGCGCGGTCAGCAGCAGCCCCGAGACGGCCCGTTCCCGGAGGGGCTGGCGGCGCAGGAACTGGAATCCGTAGATCTTCAGGGCGATGCCTTCGAGCAGGAGCATCGGGAAGAACAGCCAGGCCTGGTTCCTGGTGAGCCAGCGGGCGAACCCCTCACGCTGCGCCGCCTGTTTCTGGGTCCAGACCAGAGCGCCGACACCGACATCGGGATCCTTGTCGATGTGGTTCGGGTTGGCGTGGTGGCGTACGTGCTTGTCGTTCCACCATGCCTCGTTCATACCGAGGAGCAGATTGGCGTGCAAGAGACCGATCAGCCTGCTCGTCCTACGGTCGCCGGATATCTGGGCGTGCCCCGCGTCGTGAGCGACGAAGGCCGTACGGGTCCAGAAGACCGCCAGCGGCAGGGTGAGGAGCAGGCTCCACCAGGTGTCGCCCAGCAGGACGAATCCGGTGATCACCGCGCCCAGGGACGCCAGATTGGCGGCGATGCCGAGCGCATACCGGTCCGTGCGGCGGTCCAGCAGTCCCTGGTCCCGCACGGCGCGCAACAGCGGCGCGAAGTCGCTCCCGGCCGCCGCCCGGCGAACGTCCGCCGGACGGTCCGGGCTGCTTTCGTCGGGGGGATCCGCAACAGTGGCTGTTGCCTGGGGCATGACGTCTCCGGTCTCTGGAACATATGCGCTGACCTCATGGAACGTACGGGCCGGGGGCGGGTGCGGACCATGGCACCACCACCCTGGTCTTCCTGGGGCAGACCCCCGGTCCCGAGGGTGGGGCCGGCTGCACCATCGGGACCGGGAAGGGAGCGGGAGTGACGCACACCACATGCCCCAACGGCCTGTCGCCGCTCCGTATGGAGTACCCTCGGCGACTCCGCCCACTAGTCAAATTTGAGGAATCTGACATCGCTGTGCACAGGCACCCTGCGGCAACGCCCTCCGAGATCGCCGAACTGGCTCGCTGCTCCGCGGTCTTCGTCCCCGCGGATCCCGCCCGTACCGGCAGGATCGCGTTCTGGAATCCGGACGGTAGCACCCCTTCCGACACTCCCGGGCCTTCGTCGGAGCTGACCATCATCGGAACCGACCTGCGACCCCGTACGGTGACGGCGCGGTCCCTACCCGTGCGGGAGGCTCTGCCGGTCCTGACCCGGGCACGGGTGGTCGTGGGTGCCTCTCCCGCCACCGCCTTCTGGGGCGCCGCCGCGCTTCTCGCTCTCCAGTTCGTCGCCCGCGGCCTCCTGTTGCCAGGGCTGAGCGGTACCGACCACGACGCCTGGCGGATCGGGCCGCTGAACACCGACGACCTCGAACGGATCCGGGAACTGGCGGCTTCGATGCCGCCGACCGCCCACGCGACACCCGTGCCGGACGAGGGCGACGGACGGTCGGTCGGCCCCGGGGTGTCCGGCGGACCCCGCAGCACGGACAGTGCGGGCCCGTCGGGCGGGGCTGGGGAACGGCAACCGGCGCGGAACACGACGAGCGGCGCCGTCGGTGAGACGTTGCTGCCCGAACCGGAGCGCCTGCTGCGCGCGTTCCTCGACGCGGTGGCCGACGCGATGCCCCGTACGCCGGCCGCAGGGTTCGCCGCCGCGGGGCCCGCGTTCACCTCCCAGCAGCCGCAGCACCTGCCCGAGGGGCGGGCCTGGGTGGCCGGTGTGGCGGCCGGTCACGACGCGGGCGTGCGGCTCTCGTTGCGTATCGAGGTCACGGGTGCGACCTCTCAGCGGAGCGGTAGGGAGGCGGGCCCCAAGGCCACCCCGGAAGCGATGGGATCGGGCCAGGGAGGGGTGGGGTCGGGGTCCGGTCCGGAGTCGGCCACGCCGTCGTTCCGCGCCGTGCTGCAGATCCACAGTGTCAGCGATCCCACTCTGGTCGCCGACGCGGCCGAGGTGTGGGCGGGCGACTCGCGGACCGCCGCCGCGTTCGGGCCACGGGCCCGGATGGACGCCCTCCTCACCCTGCGCCGGGCCGCCCGCGCCTGGCCGCCGCTGGCGCCGTTGCTCTCCGCCGCGGTGCCGGACTCGGTGGAACCGGCCGACGAGGAGATCGCCGAGCTGCTGGGGTCCGCCTCGCGTGCCCTGGCCGCCGCCGGAGTTCAGGTGCACTGGCCCAAGGAACTGGCCAGGAAGCTCACGGCGCGGGCCGTGATCGGCCCGGACGACCGGGACCCCACGGACCGGGAAGGCGTCGGGCAGGAGGCCGGGGCGCGGGGGCGCATCACCGCGGACGTGCCCTCGTTCCTCTCCGCCGACGCACTGCTGTCGTTCGACTGGCGGTTCGCCCTCGGCGACCAGAAGCTGACCCGCGAGGAGCTGGACCGGCTCGCCGAGTCCACCAGGCCCATCGTGCGGCTGCGCGACCAGTGGGTGCTCGTCGACCCGGAGGAGGCGCGCCGCGCCCGGGACACCCAGGACCGCAAGGTCACCCCGATCGACGCTCTCGGCGCGGTGCTGACCGGTTCGACGGAGGTGGCAGGCCGTCGCGTCGAGGTGGCGGCGACCGGCTGGCTCCAGCGGTTGCGGGACCGGCTGGCCGACCCGGAGTCCGCCGCCCAGCAGTCGATCGGACAGCCCGAGACGCTCACCGCGACCTTGCGCGACTACCAGCTGCGCGGCCTGAACTGGCTGAACACGATGACCTCGCTCGGCCTCGGCGGCTGCCTCGCCGACGACATGGGCCTCGGCAAGACGATCACGCTCATCGCCCTGCATCTGCACCGGCAGAACGACCGCGGCGCGGCCGGTCCGACGCTGGTGGTGTGCCCGACATCGTTGATGGGCAACTGGCAGCGGGAGATCGAGAGGTTCGCGCCGGGCACCACCGTACGCCGTTTCCACGGCCCGTCGCGTTCCCTGGAAGGCCTGGTGGACGGCGAGTTCGTCCTGACGACGTACGGCACCATGCGCCTCGACGCACCCCGGCTCGCCGCCGCCTCCTGGGGCATGGTCGTCATCGACGAGGCGCAGCACGTCAAGAACCCGCACTCGGCGACGGCCAAACAGCTGCGGACCATCGGGGCCCGGGCCCGGGTCGCGCTCACCGGTACCCCGGTGGAGAACAACCTCTCCGAGCTGTGGGCGATCCTGGACTGGACGACGCCCGGTCTGCTCGGTCGGCTCGGCGCCTTCCGTACGCGGTACGCGGCAGCGGTCGAGAGCGGCAGCGACCCGGGCGCGGCCGAGCGGCTCGCGGCGCTGGTGCGGCCGTTCCTGCTGCGCCGCCGGAAGTCCGATCCGGGGATCGCTCCGGAGCTGCCGCCGAAGACCGAGACCGACCGGGCCGTGTCGCTGACGCCGGAACAGACCGGTCTGTACGAGGCGGTGGTCCGCGAGACCCTGGCGGAGATCTCCGCCGCCGACGGCTTCGAGCGGCGGGGGCTCGTGATGAAGCTGCTGACGGCGCTGAAGCAGATCTGCAACCATCCGGCGCAGTACCTCAAGGAGGAACAGCCACGGATCGCGGACCGGTCGGGGAAGGTCGAGCTGTTGGACGAGCTCCTGGACACCATCCTGGCCGAGCAGGGTTCGGTGCTGGTCTTCACGCAGTACGTGCAGATGGCCCGGCTGCTGGAGGAACACCTGGCCGCGCGCGGGGTGGGAACGCAGTTCCTGCACGGCGGTACGCCCGTGGCCCGGCGCGAGGAGATGGTGAACCGCTTCCAGGCGGGCGAGGCCCCGGTGTTCCTGCTGTCCCTCAAGGCGGCGGGCACCGGGCTCAACCTCACCCGGGCCGGTCACGTCGTGCACTTCGACCGCTGGTGGAACCCGGCGGTCGAGGCGCAGGCGACGGACCGGGCGTACCGCATCGGCCAGACGCAGCCGGTGCAGGTGCACCGGCTGATCGCCGAGGGCACGATCGAGGACCGGATCGCCGAGCTGCTCGCCCGCAAGCAGGGGCTGGCGGACGCGGTGCTCGGCTCGGGCGAGGCGGCACTGACCGAACTGACCGATGCGGAACTGGCCGACCTGGTCGAACTGCGAGGGTGCGCACGATGAGCGATGACTACGAGGCCGACTACGCGTACGGAGCGGAGTACGGAACGAGCGACGTGGGCGCCTCCGACGGAGCGTCGCGGGACGGCCGGCGCGGTGCGGAGCGTGTGTTCGCGGCGTTTCCCCCCGCGCGGGGCCGGGGTTTCGCGACGTCCTGGTGGGGGCTGGCGTGGCTCAAGGCTTTGGAGGACACCGCGTTGGACGGCCAACAGCTCAAGGAGGGCCGGCGGCTGGCCCGGGAGGGCAGGGTCGGGGCGGTCTCCGTACGGCCGGGGCGGATCACGGCCGTGGTTCGGGACCGCGACGGCACGGCCTACCGCAGCGACGTCCTGCTCCAGCAGCTCGGCGCGGGCGCCTGGGACCGGTTCCTGGACATGGCCGTGGACCGGGCCGGGCACATCGCGGCGCTGCTGGACCGGGAGATGCCGCCACATCTGGTGGAGGACGCGGCGGGTGCCGGTGTCGAGCTGCTGCCCGGCATCGGGGATCTGGAACCGGAGTGCACCTGTGGGACCTGGGACCACTGCCCGCACTCGGGTGCCCTCTGCTACCAAGTGGCGCGCCTGCTGGACGAGGACCCGTTCGTCCTGCTGCTGATGCGGGGGCGCGAGGAGCGGCAGCTGCTGGACGAACTCCAGGGGCGCAGCGCCGCCCGAGCGGTCCGGGCGGGCGGCGACGGGGCGCGGGAGGCGGCCGGCGGCGCGGAGCGGGAGGTCCACGGAGTCCCGGCCGCCGAGGCGTTCGCGGCGGCCGGGATCCTGCCTCCGCTCCCCACTCCCCCACCGGCCCCCGCTGAACCGGGGCTCGGGCCCGCGCTGGACACGGCCACCGCCCCCGCGCCCGGGGTCGACCCGGCGGCGCTGGAGGTGCTGGCGGCCGACAGCGCGGTGCGGGCGCACCGGATGCTGCTGGACGCGCTGGCCCCGGGGCACGGAGGACAGCCGCTCCCGGTCGAGCTGACTCCCCGGCAGGACGCGGTGCGGCTGGCCGCGGACGCCCGGCCGGATCCGCGCATCGGGGCGCGGCTGGCCGCGGGATCCGGCCGCCCGGCCGCGGACCTGGACGCGGCGGTCCGCGCCTGGCGGTACGGCGGGGTCGCGGCACTCGCCGTGCTGGACGAGGAGTGGACGCCGGACCCGGAGGACCTGGCGCGGGCCCGTGCTCGGCTCGGCGAGGCGTGGGAGGCGGGCGAGCGACCGGGCCTGCGGGCGAACGGCCGGGCCCGCTGGACCGTCGCGGGCGCCGACCTCCAGCTCCGGTTGGACCGGAACGGGCGGTGGTGGCCCTACCGCAAGCAGCGCGGTCGTTGGGTGCCTGCCGGACCGGCGGACGACGACCCGGCGGGCGCGTTGGCGGGGGCCGACGGCGGGACGGCGGACACGGCTGTCTGAACCGTCCGGGAGGGGGCGGGGGTGGGGCCGGGCGGCCGCGCGCCGGAGGCGGGGCGCCGGAAGCAGAAGCCGGCGGTGTCGGGCCCTTCCATCGCTCGCGGGAAACAGTGCCTCCGACGCGGAATCCGTCGGCGCGGGAGCCGCACGCGTAGGAGGCACAGACGTAGGGGGCGCGGGCGCGCGAGTCGGGGCGTGTCCGGACAGCGGCTGCGGGGAACCGGATGCACGGCGGCTTCGTCATCTGCATGGGTGGGGTGATTCACGAGCCGGGAGGCCTTCCCGGCTCGGCTCCGTACGGAGCCGCCCCTCCTCGCCGTCCTCCGCTCGTCTCTGCCCTCGCCCTGCCCCTGTCCCGCCCGTTCCGTTCCGTCCGCCCCGGTCCCAGGAGTGCCGTTGCACCGCAGAAGGATTGTTCAGTGCGCCGCCGCGACCATGGCGGCGGCCGTCCTGCCCGCCTCCGCGCGGGCCGTGGCGGCGGCGCCGAAGGGCCCCACCGACTACGCGACGGCACTCTGGGCTCCGGCCGCCGCCGCCAACTACACCATCCCCTCCCGTCCTTCGGATCGCCGGATCGACCGCGTCGTCATCCATGTCGCCCAACAGTTGTTCACGCCGACCGCGGGCATCTTCCGCAACCCCTCCAAGCAGGTGTCGGCCCACTACGTGGTGCGCTCCGGCGACGGCCATGTCGCCCAGTGCGTACGCGAGAAGGACATCGCCTGGCACGCGGGCGACTGGAGCTGGAACACCCGGAGCATCGGCATCGAGCACGAAGGGTGGGTGGACCGCCCGGAATTCTTCACGGACGTCATGTACCTCCGGTCCGCCCGACTCACCGCGGACATCTGCGACCGCCACGGCATCCCCAAGAACCGGGAGCACATCGTCGGCCATCACGAGGTACCGGGCAGCGACCACACCGACCCGGGCGTCCACTGGGACTGGGAACGCTATCTCCGGCTCGTCGTCGACGCCGCCTGAGCGACCTCCCCGGCCCCCGTGGTGGTGACTCTCCGCACCGAGCTTGTCGCGGAGGCCGAGGGCGACGACGATGGGAGGGCACGAAGGCCCGTGGTCGGGAAGCGAGTTGACGGATCCCTGGGTGGCCCTGGCGGCGGACACCGATCCCGGCGAACGGTGCGGCGCACCGCGCCGCGCCCATGACGTGTTCACCTCGGCGGGACGCCTGGAGCGGCCGGTCCGTGCCGTGGTCGGCGCGTCCTGGCGATGCTCGGCACGGGCCCGGGACAGCCCGGACGACGCCGCCGCGGTGGAACTCGCCCCGGACGAGCTGGGGCCCTACCGGGCGGCGCATCCCCTGGCCCGTGCCATGCCCGTGATCCGCGAGCTGATGGGTGCGTACGCGATGGACGGGGAACACCTGCTGGCCGTCTGCGACGCCCACGGACGACTCCTGTGAGTCGAGGGTCGTACGGCGGCGCGGCGGCGGGCCGGCCTGATGAACCTCGTGGAGGGCGCCCGCTGGGCCGGGCCCGTGGCGGGGACGAACGCGCCGGGAACGGCCTGAGGATCGAGGCCGAAGAACGGGTGCTGCGACAAAGAACTACACGGCTGGCGTACCGGCGATCTGGGTGGTCGGGGACCCTGTCGATGGCGTCACCTCAAGCTGGCCGGGACCGCCCTGGGCAAACCCTCCACCGGTCGCGACCCATCGGGTCCCGCCCACTACTCCCCAGGTCGGCGAGCCCACGAACCCGGATTGCTCTGCTCATGGCTGTTCCGATCACGAAGTCGTCGACCACGTCGGCGGTGGACCCGGCGGACTTCGTCACCGGCCTCCACGCGGAGGGCCGGCTGCCGCAGAACGCCGACCCTCTGGCCTCCGTCCGAGCATGTGCGTGCAGGCGGGCGCCGCAGGGCATCCGGGCGCCGGATCGGTGGGGTCAGTTCCTGGCGGGGAACGCCTCGTCGAGCGTGGGGACAACGAGGTGGCCAGACGTCAGCGCATTACGGACGCGGTCGACCGGCAGGTACCGCCCCTGCTGGATCGCCGGCGTGATCTTGTCGATCGCGCCGACCTCGCTGAGGTAGAAGACGGTCCACGGTTTCCGCGACGCGTCCAGCGTCTCCCCGTCACGCGGGATGCTCTGCGTCGTAGAAGTCGTCCCACGGGTGCCGGGAACCTGCTGGTGGACGGTCTCCACCGCGTTGACGTGGAAGACCTGGCCCTGGCCGCCGGGCCGGTACATCACCAGGAGCCGGGGGCGCGCGAGCCCGACGTGACTGCTGCTGAGCGGGCACAGATATGCGTTGTACCTGGCGAGTTCCTTCACCGCCAGGTCGTTCGCGGGCACGACCACCGCGTGCTCGTGCAGCGTGCGGAACCAGCCCACCGCGGTCTCCTCCTCCCATACATACTTCCCGCGGTTGCGGTGGGTCGGATCCGCGACGAGCCCGCGGCTGGCCATCAGCTCGATACTGCGCGGTTCACGCCCCACCATCGAGGCGAAGTCGGACCGCGTGAGGACCTCCGGCAGGCTCTCGGACCACGACATACAGCTGCCCTCCCATGAAGCGATGTTGGGGCTCTCGAGGCTCCCCCTCGCGACGATAACGGATTCAGAAGACGAGCATACGTTTTTCTGCAACCTCCTCTCTCGAGGGCAGAGTCACTGGAGACGGTCCCGGTTCAACCCGTGCTCGCGGGCACGGAGTTCTCCTGGCCGGCGCGAGTGGTGAGCTCGTCCGCGCGACCGGGCAGCTTCACCTCGCCCTCGCCGTAACGGGCCTCCAGGCGCGGGCCGACGAGCTCAGCGCTCTCATGATGTTACGTCTCGGGGTCACGATGTCGGTGGTTGCATCGCGTCGCTGATCGCGGAGGCGAGTTCCGGCAGGTCCCAGTACACGGAGTGCGTCCATAGCCCTGCGGTGACGGAGTGGGGCAGCGGTAGGTCGACCGGGGACGTGCCGTCGGAGAGGCGGAAGACGCGGGAAGCGGCGAAGGCGAGTACGTCGAGTGGTTGCCACAGGTTGGTCCAGCGGGCCAGGGAGTTCGGCAGGGTGACCGGTTCGTGACCGGTGTAGGGCGAGAGTTGGCCTCCGCGGGGGTCACAGAGGTGGAAGTACGCCGCTTGGGAGCCGAAGGTAAGAAGCGACGAAGTCCACAGCGGTACTTGTGCGGTGGCCATGTCGACAGCGATCACCCCGCCGAGACTGTGTGCGACCAGCCGTACGGGGCGGTCCGGGTGGCGTCCCAGCTCGGGATCGACGGCGGCGATCTGTTCCCGTACCCGGGCGTGGATCTGCTCGCGATGGCGCTGATAGACGAGTACATCGCCAAGGAACCGCGTGGCGCCTGGTCCGAGGCGGTGGCGCAAGCTGTGGTTCATCCTGCCGGCGACCGCCTGCATCGCCGCGCCTGCGACGCGGTCCAGGTCCGCGAGCCGACGTCGGATCAGTGAGCGGAGAGTGCTGTCAGCGGGTGCTGTGCCACGAAGTCCGGCCCAGGAATCATCTGGCTCCTGCCTGTCGGTGACCGCGTGCGCGATGGCCTTTCCCGTCTCGCTGAGAAGGGTGGGGTCAGCTGCCAGTGACAGCCAGTGGGTTGTCGGCCATTCCTCGGCGAGTGTCGCAAGCACTTGGTCCGCGTCCGGACTTTCGGGACCGTAACGCAGTCCGCTGTTCTGTGAAGGGTCCAAGCCCTGGCGGACGGCGTCTCGCAGGGATGCTGGCAAGTCTCCTGGGCCAGGCCGTTCGGTTTCGCCCAGCAGGGAGGCCAGTAGCATCTTGGTCGGTGCGTCAACGGTCTCGGGTGTATCTCGCAGCCCGGCGGAGCGGGAGGGGAGCGCGAGGTCGATGAAACGGTCATCCGCGCCGAGATCACCCCAGTAGACCGGCACTAAGGTCATTCCTGCGGCGGCCTGCAGGGCCGCGACAGTAGTGATGAAGGTTTGCGGGTCGCGGTTGCCGACGCCGTGAACGACGAAGACCGGCTCGTCCATGCCTCTCCTGTTCTGGTGCGTACTAGTGGTTCTCAGGGGTGGCGGCGCAGGCTGCGGGACTGCCGTATACGGCGTACGCCAACCAGGTGGGATCCCCGCTGTGCTCGCGGATCGCTCGCCGTGCGTTCAGGGACGCCTGACCCAGATTCTCCCCCTCAGTGACCAGGCGCTCGTAGAAGGTGTCGGCGAAGAGCAACGCGGAGTCGGACCGTACCGGCCACAGGGTGCCGACGAACGCACCTGCGCCGGCCCGCAGGAACTGCGGTGCCCAGCCCAGACTGGTGGAAAACCAGTCGACCTGGCCGGCGCTGCGACACGCGTTGAAGAACACCAGCGGGTGGGTGCCGCGCAAAGCTCCGGACTGGGTGGCGTAGGCGAGATCGATCGGATCGAAGGGGCCGTCCGCCATCGCGACGTGAGAGCCGGCACTCGTGAAAGAGTTGTGGCAGGCAAAGTGCAGCAGCCCGTTGAGCCCCTCGTCGATGAGGTCGCTCACGGCGGCGCGATGGGTCAGAGTTCCACCGTCGGTTACAGTTGCACCCAGTCTGGCCCGAAGTGCGGCCACTTCACGCTCCGCTTCGGGTGGTGAGCCAGGCGGCACCACAAAGGCAGCACGGGTCAGGGACAGCTCGCGTACCCGGTCCTGCCCGAAGACTCGGCGGACCACGGGAAGCCACTCAGCGAGGAATCCGTCGCCTTCCCGCTGGCCGTCCAGGGGATACAGCAGTTCCCAGGGCACGGCATCGTGCTCACCAAGAACGGTCAAAGCGGTGACGCGCCCGGCCTCCTCCCAGAACTGCTGGCGTACGGCGTCGGGCACCGCCGTCGCCCACAGTTGCACGCCGAGATTGATCAGCCGTCGACGTGCCCGGGGCTGGTACCGGTCTTTGCCTCCGTCCTGCCCGGCTGCGGCTGCGGTACGCCGAAGCTCGTCGTAGATCCGCTCCTTCGCACCGTGGGAGTCACCCGCTACGAGACGGAAGGACTCAGGAGCGTAGGTGGTTTCGCTGAGCAACTGGAAGCTGTAGGCGCCGTCCGCGCCTCTGAGGACCTGCAAGGTCACCTCCCCCGGATCGAATGCAAGAGTGGTGAGCGGCGCCCTGCGCGGCGGACCGCCCCTGGCCGGTGTGTCGGGTTGCACGGAGACCTGGGCACGCAGTTCACCGAGGAAGGTGCCTTTATGGAAGGCCCGTACGGTAACGGTATGGAGTCCGGGTGCCATGGTGCGCAGGCCGAATTGCAGCCAGTGCGAGTCCCGACCGGGAGGAACGGTCAGCTCCTGCTGCAGATCTCCCAACGCCAGCAGACCGGGAGCGTGCACGGTGATGACAAGCTGCGCTCCCTCTGCCGGGATACGGAAGACCCGAAGTGCCACGCCAGAACCGCCGGTCTCCCGCGTGACCCGCACGTGCAGTGGCACTTCCCGCCCGGGGGGAGCCTGCTCGACCAACTCCGCTTCCAGCAGCCGTGGCTCCCAGCTGGACCCTTCACTGCCGTCGGCGCCGCCGCGTTGCCCCGGCCCGTGAGGACCCACCGAGCTGTCAGCTGCCGAGCCGACAGCCGACGATTCGGCACCGCCGCCGTGTCCCGGCCCGGGATGACCAATATCCACCGGCCCGGACAGTTTCGCGGTGCTGTCGTTCCCCCGTGTGCCGACCGGCTGGGCCACTCGGACCGTTTTGGAGGACCGCGTCTCAAGCGTCATCTCGTCGGCGTCGCTGACCTTTGCCTTCAGCCGAACAGTACCTGCCGTCGCGTCCACCACGTCCACCACCTTCGCGAGCAGTTCCGCGGTGTCAGCGTTCCCCGAGGCGCTGGCGAGCTGCACGGCCCGGCCCAGTTTCGCCGTCGCTCCGTCCTCGTCACCGGCTCTGCGCAGATCGAGCCCCTGCTGGATGACCTGGGCCAGCTCCGCCTGGCCCGTGTAGTGCGCGACCTGCGGATTGATGGAGGCCGTGGCGACCATGTCGTCGGTCCACACGGCTCGTATCAGCCCCTGTGCAAGGGTTCGGGGGGCTTCGTCGCCCGGCTGCGGCAGGATCAGCGAGATCCGCGCGCCCAGCATCTCCTGCCCGATGGACGCGGCCGGTACCCGAACGCACACGTGGTAGTCGCGGGACTCGTCCCCCCAGGAGCCGGTGGGGTAGTCCCCGGCGCGCGGCCCGGCCTCGGTGCGCCGCTCGGTGAGATCCTCGACGGTCGGCGCGACCTGCTTGATGAACGCGATCTCGGAGCCCTGCGGCGTCCACAGCCGCAGACGCACATCCGCGACCTCCTTACCCATCGCGTTCTCCATCATCTGCGTGAAGTCCGCGGCCAGGCCCGAGGGGTCGGCGACGATGTCCGCGCTGCCGAGCAGCGCGGAGGCGATCCCGGTGACCTCCTTGACCTCCCAGTCCGTACCCACTCCACGCGCGTCACAGGTGAAGCGTCCAGCGCAGGCGTCCAGGGCAGCCTTCAGCTCCTCCGGCTCCTCGTGCTCATTGTGCCCGTCGGTCAGCAGAATGCCGTGCCGGATGGGCACATCGGCCGAGGTCAGCAACTGGTCGGCGAGGCGCAGCCAGGTGCCGATCGCGGTGCCGCCGCCCGCGCTCAGCCTGCGCAGCGCGTCCTTGGCCTGGCCACGAGTGGCGGCGTCAGCCACCACGAGCCGGCCGTCACCGGGGAAGACCTCCTTCGCGACATGGGTGCCGGCGACCACGGCGAAGGCGACACCTTCGCGCAGCGTCTCGATGGCGGCCATGGTGGCGTCCCGCGCGTTGCGCATCTTCGTCGGCGGGTAGTCCATCGACTCCGAGCAGTCCACCATGATGACGACCGCGGCGCTCGGCCCTGATCCCGAGTACGTCTGGCCTGGGTCCGACACCGGCAGCGGCATGCCGCCGGGCGAGGTGACCGTCACGATGGCGTTGACTTCCTGGCCGCCCTCCGGAAGGTACTCGTTCTGGTACACGTCGACGCTGAACCGGAGTGCAGAGGGCTTCAAGAAGTTGGCCATGGATTGCGTTTGCCCTTCATGCTTCCTGTGGCAGCCCGGTGACATCCCCGAGCCGGTCGCGACCGTGTGTACGTTCCCTTGGTAGTTGTGTCACTTGCGGATATGACGGGCAGCTCGGAATCCTTGAACTTCAGGCCGTGCCCTCCCCGGTGGTGGAGCCGCGAACGGCACCCCCGAGCTGCCAAGAGGCCCTGCCGCTCTGTCCGACCACCGCGGGATCGCCCGAACAGGAGTGATGAACTGATGGTGTGGAGTCAGCCGCTGAGCGGGGCCGTCTCCCAGGTCTTCCAAGTGATGGTCTTCCCGGTGTCATCGGCGACCACATCAACTAGGGCGACGGTCCGCATCCGGCTGGTGAGTTCCGTGGTCAGTGCCTGCCGTTCGCTTTCGGTGACCGCGTCGGCCGGCCTGGCGCTCAGCCGGTAGAGCGTCAGGTGGAGCCACTCGTCGCCGACGTGGGGGCGTTGGGTCGCCCTTGGTCGCGGCGCGGACGCCGTGGACACGTTCGGTGAGTTCCGGGTTACGTCCGAGGGCTACGGGGAGGTAGACATGAAGGAGCGAGGGAGTTGTCCCCTCTTTCCGAAGTTCTGCGCCCCGCTGGAACGTGAAGCACTTCATGGTCATTCAACGTATAGACACGTGGAGCGAAGTGCACGGAGAACAGGAGAAGTTGGAGTCGCTCTACCGTCTGGAGGGATCTGCCGTCGCTCGTCGCCCCATCGCCGGCCCGCGAGAGCTCCATGCGCGATACGAGGCCAAGGGCTACGCCCGCGCTCCGAGACCCCGCCGGCTTCCGTGAGCGTGGGCATCGGGGCACAGACGCAGCACCAGGACGTCCGGCACATCACGGCGCCGACGACCGTCCATGGTGGTGGACAGGCGGAACGGCTGGGCGAAGACGGCCGTCACCTTCTGATCGAAGCCGGCGTAGAGCAGGCGGGTCAGCTCAAGCCGGGACTCGTACACGACGTCGTCGCGCACGGTGAAAGACCCATGCGTTCCCGACCAGTGCTTCTGCCCGTCCCGCCCCCGGAACATACGCCACGGCAGCGAGGGCTCGAAGACGTCAGCGCCTGTCGTCGACCACACCAGGTCCTCGCCGATCGCCCCGTCCAGGAGGCGGAGACGCATGGTGGCTTCGCCGACCACACGCGACATGCCCCCCGAGCAGCGAGAGCGGGAAAAGGGCAAGGTGAACTCCGCGTCCGTCGCCTTGAACGAGGCAGCGCTGATCGCGAAGGACTGCGGCATGCCGGACCTGGCGCGCACTCTTCGGGAACTGAAGCGGTCATCGACGGCCGCACCGTGTCCTTCAAGTTCTTCACGCAGTCCTCGGCCGACCACCAACAGATGTGCCCGCGGCTGTGATCCGTTCTCCTCGGTGACGGGGGGCCGCGCCCTCGCCGCAGCCGGCCGATGGGACCACGCGCTGGCCCACGCCGAGCAGCACCGCGTCGTGGGCCGGCGCCTCTTCGACGGGCGGCAAGGAGAAGTCCAGTCCTTGTGCACTGCCTCAGCGGGCAGCCCAGCGAAGCCCTGACGTTCCTCAACAGCACCACTCCGGTTGAGACTGGAAGCACGCGGTCGCGGCGTGCCTCGCCGTGCTCTGGCATGCCGCAGCCGACGAGAGCCCGGTCGGCGCCCTCGAAGCGATGATCGAGCGCTATCGGTCCCTCGGCGCGAACCCCGAGCTTGCGGTCTTCCCCATCCGAGTCGGACTGGTCGTGCTCGACCTCTTCCCCCGTACCCACCAGGCCGCAGCCTCGCGCTGCCTCGTCCAGGAGGCAGCGGGGCCCGGGAACGGATACATCGCGTGTGGCGGCCTCGCCCACCCCCTGTGCCACAGGAGCGGCGGCCGAGGTGGCGTTTCCCAGCGTCCACAGCGAGCTATGTGGCATCCTGCGGGGCCTCGTCCAGGGGTGTACGCGCCGTGATTCGTGCGCCGGCTCCAAATCGTAGGGGCGGGGAAGGAGGATATGCCGCAATCGAAGGTGCGATGCCCGACCGGGCTTCCGGCTTACCCGTGCCGGGAACCACGTGGGCTCCGCGCCGGTCGAGACTGACTGATACGCACGGTGTCGGCGTTTTGGCCATTCCGAGCCCACAGCCGACCCGGGCCGGAACAGGGCTCGCGGCCCGCAGCGCTCTCGTACCCCCGTGATTGCGGTTCCCGAGCGCGACCGAATGACGTGTGTTCGAAATTGCTGCCGGGTCGTTGGTCCTCACGACTCTGCCGAAGCGACCGTCCTAGGGGGAACGATGACCTCGGCCATCACACCGGAGCAGCCGCCGCAACAACCCAACGGCACCTCGCAGAACGACGAACCGGAAAAGGTCGGTGTTCGAGACGAGGAGTTCCTTTACCGAGACGAGTCCCGGCTCCAGGCGGGATCGCTGTTGACGACCCGCACGATGGCGCGGCGACTGCCCGTGCTCGTGCTGCGGTCCGTGAGAATGGCGTGGCGGGTGGACCGCGGTGCGACGGTCGGGCTGCTGGTGTGCCAGGTCGGAACCGGCGTCCTCGCGGCTCTCGGCCTCCTGGCCGTCACGGGAACGATCACCGCGCTGATCTCCTCGGGCGTCATCACCGAGCGGCTGTGGGACGCCGCTCCGCAGCTGGCTGTCATCGCTGCGGCAACTGGACTGCGCGCGCTGCTGGGCATCGTCGTGGTCTGGCTGACCGGGCGTCTGCGCCCCGTTCTCGCCCGGGCGGCAGAGCTGACGATGGTCGAGGCCGCGCTCGGCGCGGAACTCGCCGCCAACAACAAGCCCGGCTACAACGACGCCTACGACATCGCCGACCGCGGCGCCCAGGTCACCCCCGATCTGGTGGAAGAGGCCCAGGGTGTGCTCGCGGCCACCGCGACGCTGGCGGCCGGCGCCACCGTCCTGACCGTTCTGCATCCGCTGCTCCTGCCGCTGCTCTTCCTTGCGTGCCTGCCGCAGGCAGCGGCCTATGTCCGGTCCGCGCGCGTGATCTACCTGGCGGGCCTGGAGACCTCCGGGCGAAGGCGGATGTTGAGCAAGCTTCGCTGGCACATGGCGTACATGGAATCCAGCGAGGAGATGCGCGCCTGCTTGGCCGGCCCGTTCCTGATCGGCCGGTACCGAAAGCTCGCCGCCTCCGTCAACGCGGCTGAGCGCAAGGCCGCCGACACGGGTGCCTGGATGGGCATGGCCGGTGCTCTGGCCGGCGGGGTCGCCTCGATCGCCGTGTGGGCGGCACTGTTGTGGCTCCTGGCCTCCGGCCGCATGAGCCTGGCTGCCGGAGGCGGCGCCGTCTTCGCTCTCCAGACGGCCACCGGCTCCGTGCGGGGCATCATCAGCGGAGGGGCGCGGCTCGTGCGCACCGGCTGGTACGTACAGGACTGGCAGAACTTCCTCGACAACGCCCACGGCCAGGCCATGGCCGACTCCCGTGGCACCGCGCCCCTGACCGCGCCCCCGGAGCGCTTCGAGGTCCGGGACGTCACCTACCGCTACGACGGCGCCCCGAAGGACGCCCTCAGCGGAGTATCCCTGCACGTGCGGCGCGGCGAGATCGTGGCCCTGGTCGGGGAGAACGGCTCCGGCAAATCCACCCTCTCCCGCTTGCTGTGCGGACTTCTGCTCCCCACCGAGGGCGAAGTGGCCTGGGACCACACCTCCACGACGGAACTGGACCCCTGGCAGGCGTGGAAACAAGTCGCCCTGGTCCCCCAGAAGTTCACCTACCTGCCGCTGACGATGCGGGACAACATCAGCTTCGGCCAGGGCGACACGAGCGACGCGGCACTGCTCGCCGCGTGCGAGGCATCCGGCGCCTCAGAGATGCTGCCCAACCTCCGCTCCGGCCTGGACACCCTGCTGACCAGCGAGTGGTTCGGCGGGCAACAGCTCTCCGGGGGCCAGTGGCTGCGCCTGGTACTCACCCGTGCTTTCCACCGGCAGGCGGCGCTGGTGGTGATGGACGAACCGACGGCAGCACTCGACGCACGGGCCGAGTACCGGATCTTCTCCGGCCTCCGCGAGCTGGCCAAGGACCGCGCGATCCTGCTGATCACGCACCGGCTGACCAACGTGGCCATCGCCGACCGGATCGTGGTCCTGGACAAGGGCCGGATCGTCCAGGAAGGCACGTACGCCCAACTCACCCAGTCCCCCGGGCTTTTCCAGTCCTTGTGGGAGCTCCAGCGACGGATGAGCGGCGAGATCGCCTCATGACCGTTGCCCACCCCCCACCGGGCACCTCCCTCCGCCCCGCCCGAAAGGCAGTACCCGTGGCCTCTCCCGTCTCTCCTTCGGACCCCGTCGCGTCGCAGGCTCCGACATCGCCGGCGCAGCACGCTGCGTCCCGCCACGCGGTGTGGCTCGGCGCCGCCGCGATCATCACCGACCAGATCGGCCGCGTCCTGCTGGTCCGCCCCACCTACCGCGAGGACGACCGGTGGCTGCTGCCCGGCGGAGTCGTCGAAGCCGGCGAACACCCGCACGACGCCTGCCGGCGCGAGATCACCGAGGAGCTGGGCCTGCCGGGCCTGCCCCTGTCGCGGGTGCTCGCCGTCCACTCCCTCTCACAGCACCGCCCGGGCACCAGGCCCGGCGCACCCTGCCCCGGCGAGATCCGGTACGTCTTCGACGGCGGAACCCTCACCACGGACCAGACGAAGGCGCTCCGCCTGCCCCGGGAGGAGCTGTCCGAGTTCGCCTTCCTGGAGACCCGGGACGCGGTACAGCGGCTGCGCCCCGTGGACGGGCAGATCATGCTCGCCGCCTACCGCGCCCGGCTCGGGAACACCGCCGCCGCCCACCTCGCCGACGGCCGGCACATCTTCGACGTTCCGCCGCTGGATCGCCATGACGTCCACGTCCGCTACCGCCCCATGTGGGACAGCCCGCTCAACCGCGCCCCCGTCCCCGAGCGGCTGCGCGTGCAGCAAGCCTGGTCGTGGTGCTTCGTTCCCGACGGAAGGATCGTCCTCGTCGCCGTCCCGGCTCCTCGGGGCGCCCTGCCGATGCTGCCCGGCGGCACCGTGGAGAGGACAGACACCACGCCCGAGGCCACCCTCCACCGCGAAGCGGCTGAGGAAGCCCAGCTCATCCTGACCGATCCGGTGCGGCTGGGCTGGGTGCTGGACGAGACCGGCGAGGTCTACGGCGGGGTGGGACCCAACGCCCGGCTCCGCCTCGCCGCCCGGGTCACCGCCATCGGGCCGACCGCCGTCGATCCCGCCACAGGCCGCCCCTTCGCACGCATGCTCGCCACCCCCGCCCAGGCAGCCGTCCTGCTGGGGTGGGGCCCGCCCGGACAGCGGCAGGCCCGGCTCGCCGCGGAGACGGCGCGCGAGCGGTGGGGCCTTCCCGCCCCTCGTGCCGCCGCCATCGAGGAGATCCCCGCGGAGGGGATGCGGCTGAGCTGATCGAACGCCCGCCCCACCCCGTCCCGCTCCATGCACCTCTGAGGTTGCCCCATGCCGCTGTCGCACGACCACATCCGCACCACCGTCGAGACCTACCTCGCGCGCCACCCTCGCGAACGCGAGCAACTCGGCGCCCTCCTGGACGCCCTCGAACGTCCCACCGACATCGCCGGCCGTTCCACCTTCACCGGGCACGTCACCTGCGGCGCGATGGTCGTCGATTCGCTCGGCCGCGTTCTGCACGTGCTGCACCTGGCAAGCGGCAAGGTCCTCCCTCCTGGCGGACACGGCGAGCCGTCCGATGAGTCCCTGAGGGCTACGGCCCTGCGGGAACTGCACGAGGAGACAGGGATTCCGCCCCAGGCCGTCTCGCCGTGGCCCGGCTACGAGACGGTGCCGCTCGACATCGACATCCACGACATCGACGCCCGCCCGGGCAAGGGCGAACCCGGCCACCAGCACTTCGACTTCCGGTTTCTCTTCCGCCTGCACACCGCGACCGTGCCGACGGTAGTGCTGCAGGAGGAAGAGGTCGGCGGCATCGAGTGGCGGTCCGTGGACAGGGTGACCTCCCCCTCCCTGCGCGAGAAACTGCTCAAGGTCCCGTCGGCAGCGGGACCGGAGACGGCCAACGCCTCCGTTCTGATCTTCAACGACCGCGGCGAGTACCTGCTTCACCTGCGCGACTACTTCCCCGGCTTGATCTGGGAGCCGGGCATGTGGTCCCTGCTGGGCGGCGGCCGAGAACCCCAGGACGCCACCCTGGAGCACACCGCGCGGCGTGAACTGGCCGAGGAAGCCGGCCTCGACATCGCCGGCCTGACCCCGTTCGGCACCGAGTACGCCCCCGACGACGCCGGCGAAGCCGTGCCCATCGCCATCTACGCCGGCCGCTGGAACGGCGACCCCCGCGAACTCCGACTGACGGAAGGGGTGATGCTCGCCTGGTTCGCCCCGGAGGACCTCCACCGCCTCCGCATCACGGACACCACCAGCGACCTCGTGCGACGCCACTCCGCCGGCCACCCGACCAGCACCGCGTCCCAGAGCGGGCTCGCACCGCAGAAGGACGGGCACCCAGCTCCACCGCACGGCACGGTTCCGAACGTCATCGGCGTCCACCTTTACCTGGAAAGGGCCGACGGAACGGTGCTGCTCGGGCTGCGCCACCCCGACTCCCCGTTCGCGCCGTCCACCTGGCATGCCCTGGCCGGCCACTGCGAGCAGGAGAACGCCATCACCTGCCTGCTCAGAGAGGCACGAGAGGAAGCCGGCCTCCACATCGAGCGCCAGGACGTCGAACTCGTCCACGTCGTCCACCACATCGACAAGGCCGGGGACCAGCCCCGCATGGGCCTGTTCTTCCGCGCCCGCGCCTGGAGCGGCGAGCCGGAGCTGCGCGAGCCGGACAAGTGCACCCAGTGGGCATTCTGGGACCCGAACGCGCTCCCCGACAACCTCGTCCCCTACACCAGGGCGGCCATCGGAAAGATCCAGAACGGGGAGCTGTACAGCGAGACGGGCTGGCCCGCATGACCGGCACACCGGGCCGCGCACACCGTCGCGTGTCCACCACGGCTGCGGCCGGCCGGCCGGACACTCGCCTCGTGGTGATCCGCGGCAACTCGGCATCAGGCAAGTCAAGCGTGGCCCAGGGCCTGCGAGATCACCACGGCCGCGGAATCGCGATCGTGAGCCAGGACATGATCCGCCGGAACGTACTCAGAGAACACGACACCGCTCGCGGCGCCACCATCGCCCTGCTGGGCAGCATCGCACGCGAAGCTTTGAACGCCGGCTTTCACGTCGTGCTCGAAGGGATCCTGTACGCCGACCGTTACAGTCACATGATCACGTCACTGGTACGGGACCACCGCGGCGTCTCCGGCTGCTACTACTTGGACGTGCCGTTGGAGACGACGTTTGTGCGACACGCGTCGAAGGCTGATGCCGCGTATCTGGAGCAAGTCACCGACAGCCACCTCGCCTCCTGGTACCGAGCGCTGGATCTGCTGCCCGGCGGTCTGGAGACCGTGCTCCCGGCCGACAGCACCCTGCAGGACACCATCGCGCGGATTCTGCGCGAAACCGGCCTGGCCTCTGCCTCGTCCATACCGCCGCCGTGCAAACCGTCGCAGGGAGACGCAGTGAACAGTCTGGTGCTGATGTCCGATCCGCGGGTGGCCGCGATCCCGGTGCGCGAGTGCGGGGAGCCGCTCGTCGACGTGCGTGATCACGGCTTCCGCGTCGATCCCCGCAAACAGGACCGGCTGGGCGCGTTCACCCACGTCCGCGAGGGCGTCCTGGCCCGGCTGAAGCACGCCCGCTCGCTCCTGCCCGCAGGCGTGGACCTGCTGTTCATCGAAGGCTACCGGCCACTGGCCCTCCAGCAGCGCTACTTCACCGCGTACCGCGACGAGCTGGCCGTCGCTCACCCCGACTGGGGGGCTGAACAACTGCACCACGCCGCCAGCCGGTACGTGTCACCACCGGAGATCGCGCCCCACTCCGCGGGCGCGGCCGTGGACGTGACCCTCGTCGACCAGGACGGCCACGAACTCGACCTCGGCACCCGTGTCAATGCCTCCCCCGAGGAGAGCGACGGTGCCTGCTTCACTCACGCCCCGAACCTCGGCGATCGCGCGCAGTACCACCGCACGCTGCTGCTCAACGCCATGGAAAACGCAGGTTTTACCAACTATGCGACCGAGTTCTGGCACTTCTCGGCAGCGGACCGGTACGACGCGCTGATGAGGCAGGAGCCGCATGCGCTCTACGGACCGATCGAACTTCCTTAGCGTGTCGACGCTCTCATCCGCTTCCTCGCCGCCCACACCGATCCGGCAACACAGGAGCGTGGCCACCACACCTCTGACCCGGTAGTGATCCCAGGACCGCAAACGGACGGACCCATCGAACGGAGGCACGCGTGCCTGACGACACTCAGCAAGCGAACCCAGCTTTCCCGAGCCCGGCGGCCGGAGACGAACCACACGAGCACCACATCCACCTGCTCGGGCGCTACTACCGCCACGTGGAAGCGGGCCGCAAGACGGTCGAGGTGATGGTGGCCGCTCCGCAGAAGCGCGCCGTCGCGGTCGGTGACACGGTCGTCTTCCGGGATCGGGAAACCGGGCGGGAACTCGATGTCATCGTGCAGCGGATCACCCCCTACCGCTCCTTCGAGGACCTGCTCAGCTCGGAGGAGCCCGCGCGCATCGACCCGAACGGGCCGCCCGGAGAGCTGCTCGCCGTCCTCCGCAGCATGTACCCGCCGGACAGGGAAGCCCTCGGCGTTCTCGCCCTCGCCTTCGATCACCGCCCCGCACGGGCCGGCCGCCCCATGCCGATGACGCCTCAGGCGTACGCGCAGACCGTCCCCCATCACACGGTGTACGGCTGCCTGTACATCCGCGACGAGCACGACCGGCCGGTTCAGCTCCGCTCGGTCTACGGCTCGCGGCTCTGGCAGTTCCCGGGCGGGAACCTCGACGCTTCCGGCGAGGACCCTCTGCAGACCGCCCTGCGCGAGACGGTCGAGGAGACGGGCCTCGAACTCGGTCTGGACACACCGACGCTCCTCCTGACGCACTTCCTGCACGCCGGGCCGCGCCTGCCGCTGAACAAGGTGGGGCTCGTCTTCGACGGAGGGCAGCTGACCGCCGACCAGCTCGGCCGGATCCGACTCGACCCCGCGGAGCACGACATGTGGGCGGTCCACGACCTGCTGGCCTGGAAGGAGTTGATGGCTCCGCGTGCCTTCGACCGCCTTGACGCCGTCGAGCGAGCCCGCCATGGCGAGGGCCCCTCCTATCTGATCACGCACACCTGATGTTCCACACCACTCACCCGGGAGTCATCATGCTCGCCGAGGAGACCAACACCCGCGCCTGGCAGATCTACGGCCGGCGCCAATTGGCCCGTGGCTACACCCCACCCGTCCCCGACCGGCTCGGCTGGACGCCCTGGGACGGGGTCGGTCCGGGCGTAGAAGCCCTCGGCGACGTCACCGGCCGCCGCGTCCTGGACATCGGATCCGGAGCCGGCCACCACGCCGTCCATCTCGCCCAGGCTCACGGGGCCCACGTCACCGGCATCGAGCTGTCCCCAACCCAGCACAAGCGTGCCGTATCAGCCCACGCGGCAGCGGACGGCGTGGAGTTCGTCCAGGCAGACGTGACCGAGTACCTGGTCTCAGCCGAGCCGTTCGACGCCGCGTACGCGATCGGGACGCTCGCCTTCATCGATCCGCACCGCTCGCTGCCGGCATTGCGCGGCGGCCTGTGTCCCGGAGCCCCGCTGATCCTCTCGCTCCTGCACACCGACCTGCACGGCCGCGGGCCGTCCACGGAGGTGGCGCCGCGCGAACAGATGATCCAGCTGCGCGACGACCCACCCCTGCCTACGCAGATGTGGGTTCTGACACCGCGGCTGTGGGAGGACCTGCTCACCGAGTACGGCTTCCGCGTCGAGACCATCGACCTGCTACCACACCCCGACGAGAGCGCCACCGTCGTCCAGCAGCTCATCCGCGCCCAGCGCCTGCCCGACCGACCGCCGCGCGTCACCGGTCGGCCCCGGAGCGCCCGAGCCCCAGCCGCGCACGCGGCCGTCGGGGTCGGAGCGATCCTGCTGAGCGAGCAGGGCATCCTGCTGGGCCGACACCGCCTCGGCACCCTCGAACTGCCTGGTGGCAGCGTGGAGGCCGGCGAATCCTTCGAGGACGCAGTGGTCCGCGAACTCGCCGAGGAGACCGGTCTGGTCGCTCGCGCCGAGGACGTGGGGCTCCTGGGTACGCTCGTCGATCACGTCTCCGGTGTCCTGCGGGTGACCGTCGCCGCGGTCGTCCACACCTGGCAGGGGCAGCCGACCACGCAGCCGGACGAGAGCATCGGCGGCTGGGAGTGGTACCCGCTCGACCGACTCCCCGAGGACCTGTTCGTATGTAGCGCCCAGATCCTCACCGCCTGGCAGCCCGACCTGCCCATCGACCACCGGTCGGCGTACTTCACTGCCTTCGCCGCAGCCAGGTAGACGACGGCGCGCTATTGGCACAGCAGCTCTTTCGCCTGCCCGACCGCCGCATGGACGGATCCCCATCCAACGACGAGGGAAGGCGGCCTTCTCCGATCGTGGAACAGGCATAGGCGACTTCGTCGCTCCCACACCTCGGCTGCCCGCCGAAGTCGCCCTCACGCTCCGGCACGGGCCGAGCAGGAGACTAGGTGATCGAAGTCGGGTCGAGTACGTCGGCGACGGCGTCCAGCGCAGCCCGCCACGGGTACGTGGCGGGGTTACCTTGGCCCGGCTCGTTCGGGGCGAAGCCGCCTGCGCCGTACAGCACCCGAACCCCAGCTCCCTGGAGGGCGTCGATCGACCGCTCTAACTGCGGATGGGCGACGTACGCCCCAGATGCCCGTCATGTCCGTTCCCCTTGAGAGGTTCGGCTTCGTGCTTACGGACGCTGGTCCTTCCGGTCCAGTCGCAGCCGGGCCCAGGGCGGCGGATCCATCCCTGTCGCGAATGGCCGCCTCGGTGACGGACCGCTCCGTGTCGGGGCCGAACTCGTTGTCGGCAGGGAGCCGCGGGTGCCGGACGGCGATGAAGGCTGTGCCCGAGGACTTCGACGCCCCCTCCCGCGTGCACCACGCAGCGTCAACTGGTCAGACAGGGTCGGTGAAAGAGAGCGACTTGCCGGTGGCCTGGGCGTAGGCGATCTCCCTGCTCGTGGACTCGCCGATATAGCCGCCGGGGTTGACGACCAGAACTCGGTCAGCCAGATCGATCCTGCGCAGGTGGAGGGCGTCCAGGGCGGTCTTCTGCTCGTTGGTGATCGACTCGTCCACCTCGACCGGCGCGACGACGATCACACCTGCGAAGGTCAGATCACGGTTCGCCGCACGCATCTCGTTCACGAACCGGGTGGAGCCACAGATGCAGACAATCTCAGGCCGGTCGGGCACGCCTCGGTCCTTCGGTCGAGCTGGCAACCGTCAGCGCGCGGGCTGACGTCAAAGACAGACACACGAGCTATCAGTTTACGTAGCGGGTGGGACGCCGCACAGCTGCACCGTCGCAGGCAGGAGGCATGGCCCGTACCGGGAATCCATGCGGGCGATTCGCGGCCGGCGGCAGAAGCGACCCGCCGCCGGCATCTGCCGCCTTCAAGGGGGACGAGAGGCCGGAACATCAGGACGAGCCGCCGTGTCGGAGCCTCATCGGCGGGCTGGTGGCGGTGGCGAGCGAGGTGAAAGCCTGGACCGTCAGCTCGCGCCCGCAGCCCAGGTCCTCCACCTCGACGGCCTCCTCGACGCCGACGAGCCCGGCAACCTGGTTGTACGTCAAGTGGTCGACGCGGCCGCCGAGGAGCGCTGGGAGACGTCGTGACCCTCGTGCTCGGCGTCGTCGTCGGGTTCAGCTGAACATGTCGAGGTAATGCTGTTCGTGGGCCGGGTGGTAGGCGCCGAAGTCGACGGATGCCGGGTCGCCCCCGTTCTCGGCGACGACGAGCCGGTCGAGGTAGTAGTCCCAGCCGGGGCCGACGCCGCCCGCCATCGCTGGGTCGTCGCCGACGGACTGGGTGAAGGTGAGCGTGGTGGTCCCCTCGTGCTCGACGAGCGTGAGAGTCATGTGCCAGACGAGTTCCTGGCCGGGAACCTGCGACGTGAGGGCCAGACGGTGAGGAGCCTGGCACTCCTGGATGGTGAGGAGTTCGGGTTCGTGCTCGTCGCCTTCGTAGAGCATGCGGAAGTCGACCGAGCCGGTCGACGGGTCGCCGGTCCATTCGCCGATCCATCGGGCCAGACGTTCCGGCTCGGTGACCGCCGCCCAGACGTCCCTGATGCCGGCCCGGAAGGTGCGGTCGAAGGCGATGCTGTCCAGGCCGTCAACGCTCACACGACGCCCGGTGGGGGTACTGGTCATGCAGATTCCTCCTGAGAGCTTGCGGTGCCGGGAGCGGCGTCAGTGCCGGCCCGACGGTCATGGACGGTTCTGCGCACCTCAAGGTCGAGGGCGTCGAAGGCCTTCTCGGGGATCGGTGGGCGGCGCCCGGCGAGCTCGTCGAGCAGAGCGCGCACCGGGGCGAGGCCCGGGCGGGCGAGCGCGTAGTGGCGCTCGCGACCGCGGTCCTCGACGGTGGCCAGCCCCGCCTCGGTGAGCAGTCGCAGGTGCTTGCTCACCGCGGGTCGGCTGATCGGATGCCGTGCCGCGAGGTCGACCACTCGGGCCGGGCCGCGGGCAAGCGTGCGCAGCAGGTCACGGCGTATGGGGTCGGCCAGGGCGATGAACGGGTCCACCCCCCTATTGGTAACCTATGAGTTACCAATAGGCAAGCCGCCCGGCCGCCCCGCTGGAGGCAGTCGGCGTTGCCGATCGCAGCCCAAGGGGCCTCGCCGTCGAGAGTCACGGCGGAGCCGTCGACCGGGCCACCGCACAGCTCCACTCGGCGTCAGGGCGACACGTCCCGCAGGCTTGGACACCGCCGACCGGCCCGGCGGCGCGGCGGACGGCCGGCGGCCGGCGGCCGGCGGCCGGCGGCCGGCGGCCGGCGGCCGGCGGCCGGCGGCCGGCGGCGACAGAAGACGGCCGCAGGATGTGAGCGGTACTCGACCTGCGGAACGTGGGAGTTCATCGGGCCCCCACTCCGAGAGCCTCGCGCTCGCCCCGCCTCCTTGCCGGGCCTGACGCACTCGATTATTGACCGATCAGTCCAGATAAGGCTAGGGTCTTCGACGTGGCCAGGACCAAGGAATTCGATCCGGACGCCGCGCTGCAGTCGGCCCTTGAGCTGTTCTGGCGGCGCGGTTACGAAGCGACGTCGGTGACAGATCTCGTCGAACACCTCGGCATCGGCCGCGCCAGCATCTACGCGACCTTCGGCAGCAAGCACGAGCTGTATCTGAAGGCCATGGACCGGTACACGGAGACGCGCGACCCGCTTCTCGTGTCCGAGCTGTCCCAGCCAGGCCCCGCACTGCCTGCGGTGCGGAGCCTGGTGCGCCGCTTCGCCGCGGAAGCCGCCTCTCCGGAAGGGCGGCTGAACGGCTGCTTCGTCACCAACACCGCAGCCGAGCTGGGCCCGCACGACCCCGCGGCGGCCCGCCGGGTCGAGATCAGCTGGGAGCACATCGAGACCCTGCTGCACTCCGCGCTCGTACGGGCCCAGGCCCAGGAAGAGCTCCCCGAGGGCCGTGAACCGCGAGCACTGGCCCACCTGCTGCTCGTCCTGCTACAGGGCGTACGCATCGTCGGCAAGGCTTCGAGCGATCCCGCCCGGGTTCGAGACGCGGCCGAACAGGCACTGTCCCTGCTGGACTGAATCACTCCGCATCACACCCGCCGGAGCCGCGAGGCCGCTTCTGCGTGCCCAAATAATGGACCGTTCGGTCAAATATCAGGAGGGACTGCTCACACGCGACAGCGCCTCCTGATCCCTGGGCGCGACGGGGCCTCCCCCGCCGCCGCGACCCTCCTGAACCACCGCACCAGTAGTCCGTCACTCACCGAGGAGTCACCGAAATGAACCGCTTCACCGGCAAGACCGTCCTCGTCACCGGCGCGGGCTCCGGCCTCGGCCGGGCCGTCGCGCTCGCCTTCGCCGCCGAGGGCGCGTCCGTGGTCGCAGCGGGACGCACCGCGGCCTCCCTGGCCGAGACAGTCGCTCTCATCGAGGCAGCCGGTGGCACGGCCGCCGCCGTCACCGCCGATGTCACCGACTCCGGACGGCTCCAGGATCTCGTTCGGGAGAGCGTCGCCCGCTTCGGCGGACTGGACGTCGCGGTCAACAACGCCGGGATATTCCGGGGCGCGGTCCCCGTCGGCGAGGTGAGCGAGGAGGACTGGGACGCGGTGCTGCGGACCAATGTCACCGGCGTCTGGCTGGCCATGAAGCACCAGATCGCCCACATGAAGGAGAACGGGGGCGGCACCATCGTCAACGTCTCCTCCAATCTGGGCGCACACCTGCGGATCCCGAACGCCGCCGCGTACATCACCTCCAAGGCAGCGGTCTCCGCGCTGACCCGCGCCGCCGCTCTCGACCACATTCACCAGGGCATCCGCATCAACGCCGTCAGCCCCGGCGCCTCCGCCGCTCCCATGTCGCTGCGACCCGGCGAGACCGAGGCCGACCGTGCCGAGCGGGTGAAGACGGAGAACCCGCTCGGCCGGGTCGCGGAGGCCGAGGAAGTGGCGGCCGCGGTGCTCTACCTCGCCTCGCCCGCTGCCGGCTCGGTCGTCGGCACCGACCTGGTCATCGACAGTGGATCGTCGGCCTGACCCCCCTACCGGAGACTGAGCAAGCTACTGCGGGACAGCCAGGATCCGCGGAGTCCAGGACCCGGCCTGCGCTCCGCTCCCCCACGCATCGCACGGCCTGGACCTCCCCGACGGGCGCCGGCGTGCGGGTTCCTCGGCCGACGCGGCTTCCATGGACGGGACGTGACGGGCTTCGCGGCCACGTGCCGCAGCGGCAGCTCAGAGGTGACCGTCCAGGAACTGCCGTACTTCGGCGGCGGTCATGGGCCCCGTGCCGTGCGCCACCGCCTCTCCCTCCTTCAGCAGGACGTAGGCCGGGGCTCCAGTGACCCCGTATCTCCCGGTCGCCGCCGGACAGCGTGTGATGTCGGCGCGGACGACCGCCAGGCGCCCCGCACAGTCGTCGGCTATGCCACCCACGACGAGGTCCATCGCCCGGCAGGGCTCGATCGCCTTGGGCCATGTCCCGGTGAAGTACGCGAGGACCGGGACTCCGCTCATCCTGACGATGAAATCGAACTCCTCGTCCTCACGGGGTCGGTGAACCCGATGTGCCATGGAAGCTCCTGCCCCGTCGTTCCGTCGTTCCGTCGTTCCGTCCCATCATCCCTCGCGCGGTGCGCCGGTCGGCACCGTCCGAAGACCGACCGCCAGCGTCAGTTCGAGGACCCGGTGTGGCGATGCGAGATCCGGGAACAGCTCCCGCAGCTGCGACATCCGGTACCGGACCGTCTGGGGATGGACGAACAGTTCCGCCGCCACCTCGTCCCGTCTGCCCTGGTGCAGCAGCCACGCCCGCAACGTCGCCTCCAGCCGCCGCGCGGTCGCGATGGGCAAGGTCCGCAAGGGTGCGAGGGCTCGGGCACGCAGGTCCCCGAACGCGTCCACGTCGGCGCTCAGCACCAGCTCGGGCAGGTGGTCCTCGGTGTCGCGGATATCGGGGGAGAGGGAGCGTGCGCGTGCGGCTCGTGCGTACGAGTCGGACGCACGCGTCCACGGCCGGGCCGGGCCGGCCACGGCCGTGCGGTCGGTCAGCTGCCGCAAGAGATGTGGTCGGTCGGCATCGGGGACGAGCAGCACACCGGTGGCATCCGGCAGATCGTCGAGGACCAGGGTGTTCGGGTCGAGCCTGCGGTAGGCAGGCCGGGCCTGGGCGGCGGGCAGCAGGACCGCGGTCAGCGAAACCGGAGGCTGCCACCCGGCCCGTTGACCGGAGGCCAGCAGCACGTCCAGGCTCGCACCTGCGAGGAGGTCGCGGGCCAGGTGCTCCAGGTGGCGCTCGTGGGCCCTGCCCCGGGCGGCGAGTTCATCGGCGTGTCCCGCCGCGCTCGCTGCGGAGAGCTCGTCGATGTAGGCGAAGGTCAGCTCGGCGAACTTGGCGACCTCGGCGGCGGGCAGACCCGCGGGTACGGCACCCGCCGCGAGGCAGCGCCAGGCGACGCGGGCGCCGACACGGTAGGCACTGAGCAGGGCGTCCATCGAACGGCCGTCGCGCACCTCGCCGCGGCCCAGCTCGTAGGCCGCGTCACCGCCGTCGCCGCCTGCGGCGTTGCCGCTCGCGAGGTCCAGGTAGTGCCCGAGGGCGGTGTGGACGGCCCGGCGGATGGTGCCGCCCATGCGGCCCGAAAGGGCGTTGGCGTAGGAAGGGACCTCGTCGATGATCGCCTGGACGACCTCGTCGGCAGTGGTCTTGAGAGCGTCCCGAAGGACGGTGACCGTCGTCTCGTCCAGGGCCAGCTCGCTGGCCCTCCGGATTGCATGGCTCACAATTTGTTCCCTGCGAACAATTCAGCTGATCAGATTCACGTCCTGCGGTCAGGACTTTACGCCATGGGGCGCAGCAAGCTGGGGTCATGACGAGTGCAGCCCTCCGCAGTAGGGCCTGGAAACTGCTGGAGATGGTCACGACGCCGCTGCTGCCGTCGGACTACCTCGACCTGGTCAGCCCGCTGCGCGCGGGCGCTGACCTGTGTGGGCGCATCGAGGCCGTGCGCCCCGAGACGGGCGACGCCGCGACTGTCGTGATCAGGCCGGGCCGGGGCTGGCGCGGTCACACGGCCGGTCAGTACGTGCGGATCGGGGTCGACGTCGACGGGGTGCGCCTGTGGCGTGCCTACTCCCTCACCTCGCCGACACATCGCCGGGACGGCCGTATCACGATCACCGTGAAGGCGATCCCGGACGGCAAGGTCAGCAACCACCTGGTCCGCAGGGCGAAACCGGGCACGCTGATCCGGCTCGACCAGCCGACCGGCGACTTCGTCCTTTCGCAGGCCAAGCCCGCCAAGGTGTTCTATCTGACGGCCGGCAGCGGGATCACGCCCGTGATGGGCATGCTGCGCGACATCGATCTCGACGACGTCGTCATGGTCCACTGCGCGCCACGGCCGCAAGACGTGATCTTCCGCAACGAACTGCACGGTCTGGTCGCGGACGAGAAACTTCGTCTCATCGAGGTGCACACCGAGACGGACGGCATGCTCGACATGGCCCGTCTCGACGGACTCGTACCCGACTGGGCCGAGCGCGAGACCTGGGCCTGCGGGCCCGCGGGCCTGCTCGACGCCGCGGAAGAGCACTGGACCGAGCACGGCGTCCAGGAGCGCCTGCACACCGAGCGCTTCCGTCCCGGCATCGTCGTCGCCGGCGACGGCGGCGACGTCACGTTCAGCGCCTCCGGGAAGACCGTCGCCGCGGACGGCGCCACGCCGTTGCTGGACATCGGCGAGGAGGCCGGCGTGCTCATGCCCTCCGGGTGCCGCATGGGTATCTGCTTCGGCTGCGTCACGCCGCTCAAGGCGGGCGCCGTCCGCGATCTGCGCACCGGCGGGATCACCGAGGCCGAGCCGGGCGTCCTCATCCAGACCTGCGTGTCCGCCGCCGCGGGCCCGTGCGACATCGAACGGTAGGAGCACCTTGACCGCCATCGACCCCACCGCCCACCTGACCGCGGAGCAGATCGAGGAGCTGGGCCGCGAACTGGACGCGATCCGCGACGAGGTGATCGCCGACCGCGGCGAGAAGGATGCCGCCTACATCCGCAAGGTGATCGCGGCGCAGCGCAAGCTCGAGCTGGTCAGCAGGGGTGTGCTGCTGTTCTCCCTCTTCCCGCCCGCATGGCTGATCGGCACCGCCGGGCTGTCCGTGGCGAAGATCATGGACAACATGGAGATCGGCCACAACATCCTGCACGGCCAGTGGGACTGGATGCGGGACCCGAAGATCCACTCCACCACCTGGGAGTGGGATCACGTCTCACCGTCCGATCAGTGGAAGCACTCGCACAACGAGCTGCACCACACGTACACCAACGTGATCGGCAAGGACAACGATCTCGGGTACGGCATCATGCGCGTCGACGAGGACCAGAAGTGGCACCCCTTCCACCTCGGCCAGCCGCTGTGGAACTTCCTCAACGCCTGCTTCTTCGAGTACGGCATCGCAGCGTACGACCTGGAGCTCGGCAAGAACCTCCACAAGCGCCGCCGCAAGAACCCGGAGTTCCGCGCGCGGGCCAGGGCCGTGGGACGGAAGATCCGCAAGCAGGTGCTCAAGGACTACGTGATCCACCCGCTGCTGTCGGGCCCGTCGTTCCTCCCCACACTCGCCGCCACCTTCACCGCGAACCTGGTCCGCAACGTCTGGACCCACTCGGTGATCATGTGCGGGCACTTCCCCGAGGGCGTACAGGTCTTCGAGCGCCGGTCGATCGTGGGCGAGACACGTGGCCAGTGGTATCTGCGCCAGATGATGGGCTCGGCGAACATCAGCGGCAGCAAGGCCATGCACTTCATGACCGGCAACCTGTCGCACCAGATCGAGCACCACCTGTTCCCGGACCTGCCGAGCAACCGGTACGCCGAGGTCGCGGTGAAGGTGCGCGCACTGTTCGAGAAGTACGAGCTGGAGTACGTCACCGGCCCGCTGCCCAAGCAGGTCCTCTCCGCGTGGCACAAGGTATTCCGGCTCGCACTGCCGAACAAGGAGACCAAGGTCCAGGCGCCGGACCGGGAGCAGGAGCTCGTCGCCGCCTGAGCTCCCGGTACGGGTTCGGTTCTCCCGGCCGTACCGCCGACTCGGTGAGATCTTCCGCGCAGGCGCGTGCCCTCGCCACCACGGCGTCATGCCTTGGCGGCGAGGGCACAGGCGCGGCCGGTGAGATCAGTGTCCTGCGACGACGCCCGACAGCTCGTTGGTGCTCTTGGGCAGGGTGACGGAGGTGAGCTTCTTCCCCGTCTCCACGTCGATGGCGTGCAGCGCCTTCCTGCCGGGCTCGGAGACGTAGGCGACGTGTCCGCGCACGAACAGGGTGGGGCGGGCCTGCTGCCAGTCCAGCGGCTCCTGCCATGCGCCCACGACGGGGATCTTCTTCTCGATCTCGCCGGTGTCCGGGTCGATGACGTGCAGGGCGCCGTCGGTCCCGAGGACCAGGGCCTCGCCGTGCGGGCCCCGGGCCAGTGAGCGGAAGGAGTAGCTGGTGCCCAGGTCCACCAGGCGCAGCTTGCTCTTCTCGGTGTCGATGAGGGAGACGCGGGTGGGGCGTTCCAGCTCGGCGTCGGGGTCGGTCTTGTAGTCGCCCAGCAGAACGGGCGAGGCGTCGCTGCCGGCCTGGTTGCCGATGCGCCCGTAGTCGTCGGGCGAGTCGATCTTGGTGAACTTGCCGTCCTTGTAGATCAGGATGCCGTCCTCGCAGCCGACGCCGACGGCTTCGTTCTTCGCCGCGGCCTCACCGTGGACACCGGGGCAGTCCTCGCTGCGCGCGACCTCCTTGTCGTTGCGGTCCAGCACCAGGGCCCCGGTGCGCTTCTCCTCGGTGCCCAGAGTGCTCACGAGTCTGCCGTCGGCCAGCTCGATGGCGACACCGTGGTGGGCCTCGGCGGAAGTGTAGGTGCGCCCTGACGGCTTCTTGCCGCTGCTCAGTGCGGTGGGGTCGAAGACGTTGACCTCTCCGGTGCCGTCGGTGAAGAGCACGGTCTTCGCGGCGTGGCGGACCACGTGTCCCGGCTTGGCGCCCTTGTACTCGATGTCGGTGAGGGTTTGGTCGGTGGCGTCCAGGACGCGGAATCCGCTGTCGGTGGAGACCATGACGTGGTCCTCGTCGCCTGCGGGGTTGACCCGGTTGAAGCCGGGCAGGTCGATGGTCTTGGCCAACTTGAGGCTCTCGCCGTCGAGGATGTAGAGGCCGCCGTCGAAGGTGGCGACCAGCGGCTCCCTGACCGCCACCGCGGGTGTGGCGCTCGCGGCTCCGTCGGACGTGGTGGCGGGGGAGGAGGTCTCTCCGCCGCAGGCGGTCAGGACCGTGGCGGTGGCCAGGGCCAGTGCGGTGCCCGTGAGGGCTCTGCCGCGTATCGACTTGTTCATGGGGCTGTTCCTTTCTGCGCCGCGCGGTGGCGGCATGGGGTACGACGAGCCGGCACCCGACGGACGGGTGTGCCGGGAGGAAGGGCGGGTCAGGGCGAGGGTCAGGCGCCGGTCAGGCCGTTGACCATGGCGGTGGTGTTGGCGCGCATCATCCGCAGATAGGTGTCGGCGCCCGCACCCTTGGCGGTGAGGGACTCCGAGTGGAGTGCGACGACACGGACCCCGCCGCCCAGTTCCGTTCGCAGGACCTCGGCGAGCCGTCGGGGCTGGGAGGAGTCGGCGAAGACGGTGCGCACGCCCGCTCCCCGCATCGCCCCGGTGAGGGAGCGCAGATCGGAGGAGCTGGGTGAGGCCAGGGTGGTGCCGCTGGGGATGACGGCACCGATCACCTCGAAGCCGAAGCGGTCGGCCAGGTAGCCGAAGACGTGGTGGTTGGTCACCAGGGCCCGCTGGTCGGCGGGGACTCGGCCGAAGGACTTCTCCATCCAGGTGGTGAGGTCGGCGAGTTGCCTCGCGTAACGGTCGGCGTTGTTCTGGATCGTGCCGGGGTCCACGCCGGTGACGTGCTCGATGACCTGGTCGGCTATCAGGCCCGTGACCTTGTGCATCCGGTCGGGGTCGGTCCAGAAGTGCGGGTCGGGCTGCCCTTGCTCGCCCTCGGGGCCGCCGTCGTCGGCGGTGTGGAAGGTGAGCGGGTCGGCCGCCTCGCCGGCGGCGAAGGCGGCGACACCGGACTCGCGGGCGGCGTCCACGTGCCGCAGGACGTTCTCCTCCAGGCCCAGGCCGTTGTACACGACCAGATCGGCCTGTTCCAGCTCGGCTGCCTGTACCGCCGACAGGCCGAAGGAGTGCGGGTCGGCGTTGGGTTTCATCAGGACGGTGACCTCGGCCTCCTCGCCGACTATCTCGCGGGTGACGTCGCCGAGGATGTTGGTCGTGACGACGATGCTGGGCCGGTCGTCGTCGGTAGTGCAGGCGGTGACGGTCATGGCTGCCACGAGGGCGAGCAGACCCGCGATCAGGTGTCGCGGGCGAGCGGTGCCCACCCTCGCACGGTGGTTCACCTCGGTTCGGCTCATCGTCCGGCCTCGCCCATGAGGACCGGCTTGACGTCCAGATCGAAGGAGCGCGCGATGCGCAGGCCGTCGTTGTAGTCGATCTCGAACACCTTCTTGCCCTCGGGGTCGTTGACGTAGGCGCGGCTGCGGTCGACCTCGATGACGGGGGCGCTGCCGTCGGAGTCGCCCTTCTTCCCTGCTGTCAGCAGTGACTTGGTACGTGCGGTCTGCTTTCCGGTCGCGATGTCATAGCCGTGCACCGCTCCGTCGGTCTCCAGAACGAGCAACGGGGACCCTTCGCCGGCCGTGTTGACCGCGACGACGGGCCCGGTGTCCACCCGTTTCCAGGTCCGCTCGGTGACGTCGAGGACCCAGACGGCGTCGGCTCCGGCCGGGGCGGTGAGAGTGTCGCTGCCTGGCCGGTGGCGGAAGGCGGTGGCCCGGTCCTGCGCCGGAACGTGCTCTCCGTACGGGATCTCCTCGGCGGTGAACGCGCCGCCCCGCTCACGCACGAGCAGGGCGCCGTCCGCACAGCCGAGAATCACGCCGCGCCGGGTGACGGCGTCCCCCCGGGGAGCTTCACAGGTCACGTCCGGGGAAGCCAGGCGTTCGCCTTTGCGATCGAGGACGGCGAGTTCCGCGGTGCCGCCCTTGTCCACGAAGGCGAGCAGGTGTTCCTCGTACGGCACGACGGCGCCGGTGTAAGTGCCGTGCAGCATCCGGGGAGTTGCGATTCGCCCCTTCTCCAGCTTGCCGCGGTCGTAGAGGACGGCGCGGCCGTTTTCGTCGGTCACCGCGGTGACGGCGGCATCACTGCGCATCTGTGCTTGGCTGCCCGCAGGAATCTCCCCCACGTCCCGCGTCGCCGCGCTGTAGTAGTGGACGTGGTCGCCGTGGTCGACCATCCAGGCGCCGCTGTCGAGCACCCGGGTGCTGTCGGGGGCGGGGAGGTAGCCGAACCTGCCGTCCGTGTCCAGCCGTACGGCGCCCTTCACATCGGCCGTCCTGTGCACCTTGCCGGTGACGAGGTCCAGGACCCTGGTCTTCCCGCTGCCGGGGTCGTTCAGGAGAAGCCGGGACTGCTGCTCGGCGGCCTCCTTCGCTCCCTCGACGTACCCGTGCGGAGTGGCGGAGGAAGGATTCGCCCCGGGCCGCCCGGGGCCGGGTTCCTCCCCCGCGCAACTCGTGGTGAGCAGCGCGGTGAGCACCAGTGCGGCCGATGCCCACGGAGTGACGTTTCTGCGGACGGTCATGGTGATCGCCTCTGACTTCTTTCAGTTGACTTGGCGTACGGGTGCCGTGGAGTGGACCGCGCGCGTACGGCGGTCCCGCAGGCCGGACAGCACGTGGGAGAGGAAGAACAGGCTCACCGCGAGGGCCGCGACCGTCGCGCCCGCCGCGGTACTCAGATGCCAGGACAGCAGCAGGCCGCCGAACGTTGCCGAGGTGCCGACCAGGGCGGCGAGCACCATGACCCCGCGCACGGAGCGAGCCCAGGGCAGAGCGGCCGCCGGCGGTGCGATGAGCAGTCCGAGGACGAGCAGCGTTCCCACGATGTGGAACGAGGCGACGATCGCCAGACCGAGCAGGCCGAGCAGCACAGCGTGGGCCAGGCGCGGCCGCAGCCCCAGGGTCTGGGCCTTGCGTGCGTCGAACGCCAGCGCCAGGAAGGCACGGTGACCGAGGACCGACACCGCCAGCGCCGCGAGCAACGCCGCCGCGAGCACGAGAAGATCCTGCTGCCTGACCGCGAGGACGTCCCCGAAGAGGAATCCGGTCAGGTCGACCGCGAAGGACTGCGAGCGGGACACGATGATCACGCCGAGCGAGAGCATGCCGACGAACAGCAGCCCGATGCCGGTGTCCTGTGACAGCCTCGGTGTACGGCCCAGCGCGGTGACGCCTGCCGTCATGACCGCGGCGCTGACCACCGCGCCCACCATCAGGTCGCCCCCGAGGAGCGCGGCGACCGCGACCCCCGGCAGCAGCCCGTGGGACATGGCGTCACCGAGGAAAGCCATCCCCCTCAGCACCACCCACGTGCCCGCCAGGGCACAGATGGCGGATACCAGCATCCCGCCCCACAGGGCCCGCTGCACGAAGGTCACCTCGAACGGGACCGTCAACCATTCCATGACCCGGACACTACAATGAAAATCATGTTCAATACACAGCCCCCCTCAACCACCCCACCCCTCGACCGGACCGCCCTCCTCCGCTTCTCGGGGTTGTGCGCCGGCTACCCAGGCCTCCCGGTACTCCATCAAGTCAGCGGAGAGATAGCCGAGTTGACCACCACGGCGCTCGTCGGCCCGAACGGCAGCGGCAAGTCGACCCTGCTCGCCGTGCTCGCCGGTGTGATCAAGCCGACATCCGGCGACCTCTTCCGCGCCGGGGGCCGCTCGCCTGCCTTCGTGCCGCAGCGCGGAGCGGTCGGCGACACCCTTCCCCTGACCGTTCGGCAGACCGTGGAGATGGGGCGCTGGGGCGAGCGCGGTCCGTGGCGCCGACTGACCGCACGTGACCGCGCGACCGTGGACGCGGTGCTCGACCGGCTCGGCATCGGCGACCTCGCCCCACGCCAGCTGGGCGAGCTGTCGGGCGGACAGCGTCAACGCGCACTCATCGCGCAGGGCCTGGCGCAGGGCTCGGACCTGCTGCTCCTCGACGAGCCGACCACCGGCCTGGATCCGGAGGCGAGAGAGCGGATCGGGGCGCTGCTGACGGCGCTGGTGGCCGACGGGGTGACGATCGTCCAGGCCACGCACGATCTCGAGGTGGCGCGCACGGCGGACGCCTGTCTCCTCCTCCAGGACGGCCGCCTCGCCCGGCAGGGGCGTCCGGACCACGTCCTCACCGCGGCATCGCCGACCCGGGTCTGGCCAACGCCCTGAGAAGCGTTGATCTTCCGCACCAGGAGATCACGAGCTCATGGCAGCATCGGGGAACCAGCTCCCACCAGCAGGTGCATACGCGATCGATCAGGCCGCATCATCGGTCCGCTTCGCCGCACGCGCCATGTACAGGGTGCTGACGGGGCGTCCCCCGGCCGCGCCGGTCGCACAGCAGTGGCCACGATGTGGCGTCGCGGGGCGCATCGGAATCCGGATGCGCCCCGCAACGCTCAGGGCCTTGGGGTGGCTCCCGAGCCGCCCCGCACCGCCCAGGTCGTGCACGTGCGCGAAGAACGGCTCAGCGGAGGGATCGGGCGGCACCGTCCAGGGACCGGGCGGGAAGGGGCAGCGAGGAGACGGTGAAGGGCAGCGAGGTCGGCGGCAGCCCGGCGGACCAGCGGTTGTACTGGCTGTTCACCACCAGCACCCGACCGGCTGCGGCCGCTCCGTCGGCCGCCCTGCCGGTGAGGGCGACAGCGCTCGGGTGCAGCAGCCCTTCCGGCGGCGCGAGCCCGTCCACCACGCGCCCCCGTGCCAGGTCCTGGCTCAGCTCGACGACAGCGACGCGGGACTGCGCCCCGGGCCCCTCGAAGAGGCCGCCCTGCGACACGTACAGGTGGCCGTCGCGCCATGCCAGGCCGTCGCCACCCGGGAGGCTCCCGCCGCCGAGATCCACCTCGGCCATCTCCCGGGTCGCCGGATCTATCCGCCAGAGCTGCCCGGTGTTGCTCTGGACGGCGAGCAGCCGACTACCCGCGGAGACGATGCCGTTGAGGTTGTGCTGCCCATGGATCCAGTCGACGCCCGCCGCTTCGACGTCGAGCCAGGGGTGCATCGTCCAGCGCCCGCCCGGCGCTTGCTTCACGCGGTAGATCTGGGGCTTGAACGAGTCGGTCACGTAGGCCGTGCCGTCGCCGTCGAGAGCGATGTCGTTGACGAATCCACCCGTCCTGCCCTTCAGCCGGGCGAGCAGGGCCTTGCTCTTCGTGTCGTAGATCCGCAGCGTGGCGGTCTCGCCGCCCCCGGCGAAGAGACGGCCTGCGGAGTCGATGGTCATTCCCGAGGTGAAGGTGCGTCCGTCGTGACCCGCGGGCGACCAGACCTCGACCGCCGGCTCCGACAGGTGACCGCGGTAGAGCGTGCCGCCCTCGGCGCTGCCGACGTAGAAGTGGCCGGACGCCGAGTCCATGGCGAGACCGGTCGGGAAGGCCCGGTCGCCCGGCACTACGTACCGGTCGGGCGGAGCGTCCTCGCCGGGGGCGAGGACGAGCGATGTGGCTGCGAGCGCCGCGACGAGGGCGGATACGAGCAGGCGCATGAGGTGTGGAACCCCTCTCGATGGCGTCGGAGCACCGACGGTCGTCGGTGCTCCGCTGTTCCCGTGCTGCAGTGCCATCGTCAGCCGGGGCGTGCGGTCCTCCCGCTGCTGTCCCATCCCTCGGATCGCGCTGTTCCCCGGTCGCGCCGTACCCCGGTCGGGTCGTACCTGGGGACGGCGTACCTACCGTCATTCGGCACGCCGAAGCACCCGGCCGGATCCGCCGCGGTCAGCGCTCGGCAAGCGCGTGCAGTGCCTTCGCCTCCGGGGTGTCCGGCGGCGCGGTGTAGACCAGCAGGCTGAGCTCCGGGTCCCGGGGGAAGGCGGTGATCTCGTAGCCGAGCGCGAGCGGTCCGAGCTCCGGATGATCGATGCGTTTGACTCCGTACGCCTTCGTCCGGACCGCGTGCGCCATCCAATGGCGTCGGAACTCCGGACTCGCCGCGTTCAGTTCGTCGATCAGTTCCACGAGGAGGGGATCCTCGGGAAAGCGGCCCGCGGCGATCCGCAGCGTGCCGACGGCTTCCCGGGCGATCGCGTCTCGCTCCGGGTAGCGGCTGCCGATGGTCTCGTCGACGAGGTGGAGACGGCACATGTTCCGGGACCGCGGCGGGAGCCGGGCGAAGTCGGTGATGAGGGCGCAGGCGGGACGGTTCCAGGCGACGACGTCCATCCGGTGGCCCATGGCGAGCGCGGGCGCGGCGATCCAGTCCAGCAGGTGTTGCACCCCGGCTCGTGCGGCCTCAGCACCGTCCGACGCGAGGGCCGGGGAGGGCCAAGCCGTACGGTCCGCTCCTGACCCGGCACGAGCGACTCCGTTCCGCTGCCGACGCGCCAGCCGTACGAGGTGGTCGTGCTCGTCCCGGTCCAGCCTGAGCGCGACGGCGACGGCGCCGAGGACGGCATCGGACGCCCCGTGGTTGCGGCCCTGTTCGAGCCGAACATAGTAGTCGACGCTCACGCCCGCCAGATGCGCCAGCTCCTCCCGCCGCAGACCCGGAACGCGGCGTCTGCCGGAACCCGAGGCGTAACCGACGTCCTCGGGACGTATCCGAGCCCGCCGCGAGCGTAAGAAGTCGCCCAACTCTCCCTGTGTACCCATACGTTCATTGTCCCCAATCGTGTGCGAGCTCCTTGGACGCGACGCGTTCAGGCCGTCCTGCGCGGTCCGCTGCGGCGGTAGCCCTCCCAGACCGAGCCGCCCGCCGCGTCGAGGACCTCCGTGACCAGCGAGGTGAGGCCCGCCGGTGCGCCGCGCAGCGCGGCCTGCGCCGCCTCGTCCAGGCGCGCGGCCAGATCCGGCGCGACGGGTTCGAGGCGCCGAGCCAGCCACTTGCCGCCGCCGGCCCACGCGCCGTGGGTCAGCAGCGCCAATTCGCCGCTCCGCCGGACGAGTTCGGCCACGACGAACAGCCGCTCCCCCGCATCCGTACAGGCGGCGAAGTCGTCGAGCAGGTCCGTCAGCGCGTACCGGGCGTCTTCGAGGGCCGTATCGGTGACCGGGGGCGGGCCTGCGGTCACGAGGCGTTTCGCCGTATCCGCGATCCGATCTCCTGTCCCGTCGGCGTCGAGCAGCAGTGCCCCCTCGGCGCACATCCACAACAGGGGGGAGTTCCGTCGCACGATCTCCGGGGTCACGAAACTGTGCCAGGAGTCCTCCGTGTGCACGAACAGCTCCACCGGCCAGGTCCCGTACCGCAGGCTCTCGCGGTACGGGGCGGGCGGGCCATCGAGCAGCACGACGACGTCCAGGTCGGACCGGTCGGTGCGCCGACTCGTCAGAACACTGCCGCCGAGGAACGCGGCGCGGGCGTCGGGGTGGCGCTCCAGAACAAGGGCACGGGCGAGGTCGATGAGGTCCATGCCCATACTCTGCCGTGGTCCCGCGGACCGGGAAGCACAGCCCCGCGCGGAGAGTGGCACCCGGACACCTCCGGAATCGTAGGAATGCTCATGATCACCCATCGGAACCCGTGCTCACGGAACAGGGCATCCCGAACGGCGCCCGTCGGGCTCTTCGACGCCGCCGGAATCGAGTACGCCGTCGGCTCCGCAGCCGGAATGCCGTCGCACGGGTCGCCCGCCCCGGTGTCGAGTCGGTCAGGGGGACGCCTCCTCGGCAGGGGCGGCCCGCTGAGGAGGTGGCCTCTCTCGGCTCGTGCGTTCCCTCACCTGATCCTCAGTGTCCTTCGCGGTCAGCGGTCTTCCGCGGGTCGTCCGCCAGAATGCGGGCCGCGAACTGCCGCACTTGCTCCTCCACGGGCTGCTCGTGGGTGGTGAACAAGTCGTCCCAGTGAAAACGTGCGCCCGCCCCCGATGCCTGAACCTCGTGAAAGCTGACATCGACTCCTTCGGGGCTGGTGAGCTCCTCGGGCACGTCGGGCTCCTCGCGTCGTGGCGACACATTCGTGAGGACGCAGCCCCACTGCTCGAACCAGCCGCTGTCCGCAAGGGTCTGATGAAGCAGCCGGGCGATGGTGTCCACCGGCTCCTCCCAGCTGCGGTCGGCCGCGGCCCTGGCGAGTTCGGCTTCGTACTGGGCCGCGTCGAACCAGCAGTCCGCGGGCACGGCAGTGATGTTGCTGGTGTTCTCCCAGGCGTCCCAGATCACCCGGTCTCCGTCGCGGCGCATGGTGACGTACAGAGCCCCGCAGCAGCCGGCGGTGCAGGGCGGCTCGGCGATGTTGAGGCTGCGCGGCTCCTCCGTGACCGCCAGCGGCCAGCTCTCGGCAGGACCTGTCCAGTGCCGGCGACTGAGAGCCATCGCTTCCGGGTGGACGGCCTTCAGAACGTCCACGCCGTCGATCAGGGGGCGCACCTCGGCCCAGGGGTCCGCTGCCCAGTCGTCCGGGATCCTGTGCTGCAAGGTCAAGGTACTCATCGCCGGCTGGTCCGTCATACGCCTATGATCGGCCAATGCCACGCGGTGGCCCAATCATTTGTTGGACGTGATCGGCCCCGGACAGTCGCGCCGGGGCAGCAGCCACCGCTCAGGGCCGACAATCTCGTCGCACCCATCACATGAGACCTGTGCCGCAGTGGCTCGTGCGTGACCGGGGTCCTCGGCGTCACCCTGCTTCAGCTGATGCAGCACGCCGACGCAGATACGTCGAGGCAGATACGTCGACAGCTTTCGTAGGGCTGAGAAGTGGAGAGTTCCCCCACCGTGGAAATCATGGAGACGCACCGCGACCTCGTGATCCGTCTGCTGCCCGATGAGAAGCGGGAAGAACTCACCACCCACCAAGGCCAGTTCCACCACGTCGTCGTCGGCTCGGAGCACGTGGTGTGTTTCGCCCGCACCGAAGCCGCCGCAGGGCGGCTGCCCGCGCGGGCAGCCGCCCTGTGCGCCCTCGCCGGGCTCGACCTCGGCTTCCGCACCCCGCGCCCGCTCGCCCAGGGTGGCGGCCCGGGCACGGATGAGCCCCCCTACCTCGTGCTGAGCCGGATCCCCGGGGCGCCCTTGGACGATGCCGCGCTCGAATGCCCCGAAGCCGTCGAGGCGGTGGCCGAGCAGTACGCAGGGCTCCTCTCCGGGCTCATCGCCGCGGGCAGGGACGAGAGGGCGCGTGCCGCGCTTTCGGCGGCCCCCGAGCGTCAGTGGCAGGAGTTCGCGGCGGGAGTGCGCGCCGAACTGTTCCCGCTGATGTCCGATGGCGGCCGGGAGCGTGCCGGGCGCGAACTCGCCGCGCTCGACGGCCTTCCCCCGCTCACTTCCGCAGTGGTCCACGGCGACCTCGGCGGCGAGAACGTCCTGTGGGAGCTCTCTGACGGTGCGCCACGCCTCAGCGGTGTCATCGACTGGGACGAGGTCACCTTGGGCGACCCCGCCGAGGACCTGGCAGCCGTCGGAGCCGGCTACGGGGAGGAACTGCTGGACCGGGTGCTGGCGCTCGGCGGCTGGACCGACGCTTCGACGGCCGGACGGATCACCGCGATCCGCGGCACCTTCGCCCTCCAACAGGCCCTCTACGCACAACGCGACGGTGACGAGGAGGAACTGGCGGACGGCCTCACCGGCTACCGCTAGGCCAGGCCCCTGAGAGTTGCGATGCCGGGGCGCGGCGTGCCTGCGATGCGGTCGTCCGGTCAGCGGTCCACCCGATGCGGCGGCCAGGAGCGTCCGTAGCGCCGATATCCAACGCTTCCGCTGCTTCCACAACCACTGGTTGTGTCTCGCGGATACCGAGTTGTTTGATCGTGTGTGGTGCACGGTGGTGGGATCAGCACATGTCCACACGCAAAGAGCAGGTCATGTATGTCCGTACGCCTGAGTTCGCGCGTCATGCGGAGCGGATCGTGGAGGTGACCGATGCGACGTCCCGACTGAACGTACTTCCGTTCAGCGACAGCGCAGGTCGCACGGAACTGCTTTCGGTTGTGTTCGGCGGCCCGCTGCCGGATTCGGTGGTGATCTACCCGCCGTTCTTTACCGAGTGCGGGCTGCACACGACGTTCGGGGAGAACGTCTTCGTCAACCAGGGATGCACGTTCATGGACAAGGGAGGCATCCGTATCGGGAACGGTGTCATGATCGCCCCGAAGGTCAGCCTCGTCACCGGAGGCCATCCCCTGCCCCGGGCAGAGCGCCGCGAGTACCTCTCCTTCGCCCCGATCGTCATCGAGGACGACGTCTGGATCGGGACAGCCGCCGTGATCACCCAAGGGGTGACCATCGGTACCGGTGCGGTGGTCGCCGCGGGTGCGGTGGTCGCGCGTGATGTTCCGGCCGGCGCCGTGGTCGCGGGAGTGCCCGCCCGGGTGATCAAGAAGATCGACTGAGCCCGGCCGCGCCGACGGGGATACTCGTCGTCGGTCGAAAGCCGAGGCCGCGGCGGCGTGGGCTGTGGCTCCGGTTCCGGCGTGGTGTGCACGGTGACGATCGCCGCGGCCCCGACGAGGGCCGGCCCTGCCATCGCGGCGAGTCCGGTGCGGCTCATCGATCGCCACGGAAGTGGTCGCGGAGCTCGTCGCGACAGTCACCCTCCGTGGGGCCGCGGATTCCCGAGAATCCCAGTACTCCGTCTTCCTTACGTTCCTGATCAGCCTTGGCCAACTGTGCCTCGATGTTCGCGATGTACTCGCCGCACTCCGCACCGCCAGGCTGCCCGGGCCGCGGGTCCGGTGCCGAGGAGGCCCTCAATCCGGCGATGCCGGCGAGGCCCGCCACGCACAGGACCGCCCACGCCGTAATCCACATGCGGCGACTCGTCGTCCGTATCTGCTGGGGCATCCGAGCATCCTACGAGCGCTGCGGTGGTCTGTCGCCGCGTCAGGACTTCCTCGTCCACCCGCGCGACGACGAAGCGGGCCGGGGTCGCCGACGGAGGCGACGGGCTCCGGCCGTGGCCTCCGCGGGACTCCGCCGTGGCCCTGATGCACGGAGCGGCGGCCGGAGGGGCTAGTTTGCTCGGATGAGCCTTCTCCATGATGTGGCCGAGCGCGATGGCTGGCTGTGCTGGGTGTGCGACGAACCGGTCGACCCCGACAAGTCGGTCAACGACCAGCAGGGCCCCAGTGTCGACAGCCGGACCGCTGATCGGAAGGCCAAGGTCACCGAGCGACTCGCGCACCGCGGGTGCAACTCCCGCAAAGGCGCGGTCAAGGTGTCCATCGCCTGGCCGGACCGTCTCTACGTGGTCGAACCCGCGCCGCTGATCGCTGTGGCCGCCCGTCTGGAGCGCAAGGGGGGCCGCGAGATGGTGGGCCGCTGTCCGACCAGGCAGGACGCCCAAGAAGCGGCGGATTGGCTGGAGGACCGATTTTCCCGACTGGTACCGGGGCTGCCGGTGACCGCCGGCGTCGAGCCGGGCGGCGGCCAGTTCCTCGTCGTCCTCACCGTCGGCCGGCGCTGACCGAGGATCGCCTCTGGTCGATCGGCAAGGAGCACCAGGCGTGAACACGGTCGGACGGCGTCTGCGGGCGGACGGAGGGTGGACGGGGCCGCGGGTGCAGCGGAAACCACCGTCCGGCTTCTGCGCGCTGCGCGAAGAACGAGTTGGGGAACACCGACAGAACGAGGCGTCACTCCGCCGGTGTTCCGACCGCTGAGTGCGGCGCCCGGCCACCGCGAACCGGGGCCGCGCCCGCGGTGTCGCTCCGGGAGCCATCCCTGCCGACCAGCCGGACAACCAGCGCGCAGGCCGCGAATCCGGATCCCAGGAGGCTGGAGCCCGTCCAGCCGTAGGTGGCGAAGGTCGCCGTGGTCGCCGCCGCACCGAGGGCGGAGCCGAGTGAGTAGAAGACCATGTAGCCGCCGATGACGCTGCTCAAGCGATCCGGATACGTAGCGGTGAGCACGTGCTGGTTGCTCACATGCACGGCCTGGACCGCGAAGTCGAGGGCGACGATTCCGATGATCAGGAGCCACAGGGACCACGGGAGCTGGGCGATCGCCACCCACGAAAGGATCAGGAGGGCGAGCGCCAGGCCGCTGACCGGGGTCGCGCGCCCGGCGTCCGCCCACCGTCCGGCGCGCGCCGCGCCGAGCGCGCCGGCCAGGCCCGCGATGCCGAACAGCCCGATGTGCGTCTCGCTGAGCCGCCAGGGCCCGCCCGCCAGCGACGGGGACAGCCCGCTCCACAGGGTTCCGAACGAGGCGAACAGGAAGAACGCGATGAGGCCGCGCGTCAGGAAGGTTCGCTGCCCCAGCAGCCGGCCGAGCGTGCCGACGGCCTCGCGGTACTCCGCGGGGGACGTCACACGCCGGGCCGGGGGCAGTACGGCGGGCACCAGAACTGCGAGCCCGAGGGAGAGCACCGCGAGCACGACGTAGACGCTGCGCCAGCCCCACATGTCGGCGAGCGCGCCGGTAGCGGCCCGCGCACCCAGAATGCCGACCACGACGCCCGAGGTCACCACCCCGATGTTCCGTCCACGTTCGGCGGAAGGGGAGGCCGACGCCGCGTGGGCCACCGCGATCTGCACCACGACCGCGAACACCCCGGCCGTCGCGAGCCCCGCGAGCGCCTGCCACGCGGCCGACGACAAGGCCGTGACCATCATGCCCACCGACGTGACCGCCAGCTGCACGGCGATGAGGCGGCGTCTGTCGACCACATCGCCGAGCGGCACCAGCAGCAACAGGCCTGCCAGGTAGCCGAACTGACCGGTGGCCACGAACCAGCCGGTGAGCTCCGTCGGCACGCCGAGGTCGCGTCCCATCGGCCCCAGAACCGGCTGTGCGGCGTAGACGCTCGCCACAGCGACGCCGCACACCACCGCCAGCAGCACTCTATGCCCTGCGTTCATCACAGCCTCCTTCGATCAGTAGCATTTTGCAACCGATCGGACGGTACGGCATGATGGTTTCAATTCGCAACTCATTGGGAGGCCTCATGCCAGGCGCACCCCTGCGCGCCCCGGACGCGCAATGGTCGGATCCCGACTGCCCCGTCGCCCGCACCCTCGACCTCGTCGGCGACCGATGGAGTCTTCTCGTCATCCGTGACGCGATGGACGGCGCGGCCTCGTTCACCGAGTTCCAGCGGCGGACCGGCATCGCGCGCAACATCCTGACCGACCGCCTCCGCAAGCTCCTCGCCCACGGGGTCCTCGCCCAGCGCGCCGCACCGTCGGGCCGCCGCCAGGAGTACGCCCTCACCGATGCCGGCCGCGCACTGTTCCCGGTCATCCTCACGCTGCGCCAATGGGGCGAGCGACACGCCTTCGCACCGGGCGAGCCCCACTCCGTCCTGGTCGACCGGCACGGCGACCCCGTGCCGGACCTCACGCCGACCGGCGCGGACGGCGCACCCCTGGACAGCGAAACCACTCGCGTACAGAAGACTCCGTAGGCGTCAACGGGCGCGCGCACGGCGGACGATCGCTCCGCACAGAATTGTTGTTGTCATGCCCCTTGCAAGAAGAGGAGTGGCGCGCTCCAATGGACGCGACTCAATGGAAAGGAAACTTTCCTAATAGAGCTGCCTTCCCAGCTGAGCCGTGTCCGTACGCCCCTCCACGAGCCCCTTGTGCGTTCGGCGTCCGGTATGTCGCGAGAGATCGGAGAACCACGTGCGCATGCGCATGCCCCACCGCATTTCCCGGCGCGTTTCCCGTTCGGAACGACCACCCCGCCCCGCGCACCGCCGGCGCCGCACCGGCGTCCGGATCGCCCTGGCCATGGCGCTGACCGCGATCCCCGCCGTGGTCGCCCTCAACACCGGACAGGCGGCCGCGGCCTCCGGCCTCGACGATCCGGCGAAGAAGGAAATCGCCATGCAGATCGTCTCGACGGCCGAGAACTCCTCGCTCCAGTGGCGCGAGCAGTTCGACTACATCGAGGACATCGGCGACGGGCGCGGCTACACGGCCGGCATCATCGGCTTCTGTTCCGGTACGCACGACATGCTCGATCTCGTCGAGTACTACACGGACCAGGTGCCGGACAATCCGCTGGCCGCGTACCTCCCGGCGCTCCGCGCGGTCGACGGGAGCGACTCCCACGAGGGCCTGGACCCCGGCTTCACGGCGGCCTGGGAGCAGGCCGCGGCGACCCCCGAGTTCCGGGCGGCGCAGGAACACGAGCGTGACCGCGTCTACTTCGGCCCCTCCGTGTCCCGGGCGAAGAGCGACGGGCTGCGGGTGCTCGGGCAGTTCGCCTACTACGACGCCATCGTCATGCACGGGCAGTCGGGCTTCGAGAGCATCCGCGCCGAGGCCAGGGCCGATGCCCGTACGCCCGCCGAGGGGGGCGACGAAACCCGGTACCTCGACGCCTTCCTCGACGCGCGTGTCGTGGAGATGAAGAAGGAGGCGGCGCACGAGGACACGAGCCGGGTCGACACCGCCCAGCGCGTGTTCCTGAGGAACGGCAACCTCGACCTCGACACCCCGCTGGCCTGGGCCGTCTACGGCGACGACTTCCGCATCGACAGCGACCCCCGGCCCGGCCCTGAACCGACGGGCCCATCCGGCACCGAGACACTGATATCGCGCGGCAAGCCCGCCACCGCCTCGTCGTCCGAGACCTCCGCCCTGGCGCCCGGCAAGGCCGTCGACGGCGTCGCGACCACCCGCTGGGCCAGCGCCGAGGGGGCCGACCCGCAGTGGCTCCGCATCGACCTCGGCGAAGGGGCGTCCGTCTCCCGTGTCGAGCTGACATGGGAGGCCGCGTACGCGAAGCAGTACCGGCTGGAGATCTCGCCCAACGGCACCGACTGGACCCGCCTCGCCGCGGAGACGGCGGGCAACGGCGGGACCGACACCTGGACCGGTCTCACCGGCAAGGGCCGCTACCTGCGCGTGTACGGCACCGCACGCGGCACCACGTACGGCTACTCCCTCTGGGAGGCCGACGTGTACGGCACCGCCGGGGGTACCACCCCCACCGACCCGCCCCCGAAGGGAGCGTTCACCGTGGTCGGGGCCGGTGACATCGCCGACCAGTGCAACAAGAGCGATCCGGGGTGCCAGCACTTCAAGACCGCCGCGCGCGCCATGGCGATCGACCCGGCCTTCTACATCACCATGGGCGACAACCAGTACGACGACGCCCACATCGAGGACTTCCGCAACTACTACGACAAGTCCTGGGGCCAGTTCAAGGACAAGACCCATCCCGTGCCCGGCAACCACGAGGCGTACGACGACTGGGACAACCAGGACGAGGTCGCCTACCGGCAGTACTTCGGTGACCGCGCCACCCCCCAGGGCAAGATGTGGTACAGCTACGACTACGGCAACTGGCACTTCGTCGCCCTCAACTCCAACCGGTTCGACGAGCGCGAACAGCTCGACTGGCTGAAGGCCGACCTCGCCAAGAACAGCAAGCAGTGCGTCGCCGCGTACTTCCACCACCCGCTGTTCAGTTCCGGCAGCCACGGCAACGACCCCGTGAGCAAGCCGGTCTGGTCCATGCTGCAGGCGGCCGGCACCGAGCTGGTGCTGAGCGGCCACGATCACCACTACGAGCGTTTCGCCCCCCAGAGCCCGGACGGCCGGGCAGACCCGAACGGCATTGTCGAGATCCTCGGCGGCATGGGAGGCAAGGACCTGTACGGCCAGGGTGACACCGTGCAGAAGAACAGCCAGAAGCGCATCTGGGACAAGTTCGGCGTGATGCGGCTCGACTTCACCGACACGACCTTCACCTCGAAGTTCGTCGGTACCGACGGAACGGTCCTGGACACCGGCCCGACGTACAGCTGCCACTGATCGGCACGCCCGTCACCGCCCCCGCACCGTCCGTCGTGGTCCGGCCGCCATGCTCCGGCGGCCGGCCACGCCCGGCCGGCGAACCCGCCCGGAGCACCGGTTGTGCGCCGGAGCTCCGGGCACCGCGTACCAGGAGCGTCTGTATGTACCTTGCCGTCGGCAGGAACCGTCCACCGGACGGTACCGCCCCCGACCGGACCCCCTCAGCCGCACGGCCCGCCGGCCGGAGGCGCCTCACCGGCACCGTCGTCGCGCTCGGCGCGGTCAGCCTCGTCACCGACATCTCGTCCGAGATGGTCACCGCCGTACTGCCCCTCTACCTCGTCCTGGGCCTGGGACTCAGCCCCCTCCAGTTCGGCTTTCTCGACGGCCTCTACAACGGTGTCACCGCCTTCGTCAGGCTCGCCGGCGGCCACGCCGCCGACCGCTGGCAGCGGCACAAGCTCGTCGCCGGAAGCGGCTACGCGCTGTCCACCGTCTGCAAACTCGGCCTGCTCCTCGCGGGCGGTTCCACCCCCGCCCTCTCCGCCGCGCTCGCGGCCGACCGGGTCGGCAAAGGCGTGCGGACAGCGCCGCGCGATGCCCTGATCTCACTGAGCTGCGACGAACGGGACCTCGGCCGCGCCTTCGGTGTGCACCGGGCCATGGACACCACGGGCGCCATGCTCGGACCGCTCGTCGCCTTCGCCGTCCTGTGGGCGACCGTCGACGCCTACGACGCGGTCTTCGTCGTCAGCTTCTGCTTCGGCCTGCTGGGGGTACTGATCCTCTTCGCGTTCGTCCCCGGCCGCGAGGCCCGGCCGGCACGCCCGCCGGGCAGGGCGGCGGCCACCCTGCGGGAGACCCTGCGGCTCTTCCACGTCCCCGCCTTCCGCCGGATCCTCCTCGCGGCCACGGCGCTCGGCCTCGTCGGCGTGGGCGACGGGTTCCTCTACCTGGTCCTGCAGAAGCGGCTCGCCCTCGACGTGGAGTACTTCCCGCTGCTGCCGCTCGGCAGCGCGGCGGTCTACCTCCTGCTCGCCGTTCCCCTCGGCCGGGCCGCTGACCGGATCGGCCGCCGCGTCCCGTACCTGCTGGGGCATGTCGCCCTGCTCGGCGTGTACGTCGCGCTGTTCTCCCCGGTGGCGGGCTGGCCGCTCACGATCCTGGTTCTCGTTCTGCACGGCACGTTCTACGCGGCGACCGACGGGGTCCTCATGGCGCTCGGCGGTCCGGTCGTGCCGGCGGACCGGCGCGCGGGCGGGATGGCACTCCTGCAGACCGGTCAGAGTCTGGGCCGACTGTTCGCTTCCGTCGGGTTCGGAGCCGTCTGGACGCTGTGGGGCATGGACAACGCCCTCGTCCTGGCCGCCGCGGCGCTCGGCGCCGTACTCGTCCTCGCCTGCGTCCTCCTGCCGGCCGCGCCCACGCCCGTCGCCCCCGTACCCGCCACCGCCCCGGAGCCCTCATGACCCTGCCTCCTCTCTCCCTGCGCGCGCGGATCACCGCGCTCACGGCGGCCACGGCCGTACTGGCGGCCGTCGCCGTCGGCTACACGGTGGCGGCAGCCGACGGCGAGGGCCGGCCGCCGGAGTCCGTCGCCGCTCCGGGCCTCACCCTCGACAACGCGCCCGGCCTCTACCACACGGCGCGGAAGGGCAACGTGTTCTCGGCGCCCTACAACTCCTCCGGTGCGGGTGCGGCCGACGGGACGCGCAGCAGGAACACCGGGCTGTCGTGCGACCGCTTCCACGCGAGCGGGCGGACGGCCGTCTGTATCGCGAGCCACCCCGGCATCGCGCAGAAGACGAAGGTGAGCGTCCTCGACCGCGAGCTGGACACCCGTAAGACCGTCGTGGTCGGCGGCATCCCCAATCGGGCGCGGGTCTCTCCTTCGGGCCGGCTGGTCGCCTGGACGCTGTTCGTCAGCGGCGACTCGTACGCCTCGTCGTCCTTCTCGACGCGGACCGGCATCCTCGACACCCGGACGGGTTATCTGGTCAAGAACGTGGAGACTCTTCAGCTCTACCTGGAGGGTCGGCGCTACCACGCGCCGGACGTGAACTACTGGGGCATCACCTTCGCGGACGACGACAACCGCTTCTACGCGACGGTGGCCACCAAGGGGAAGACGTACCTCGTCGAGGGCGACATCAAGACGTGGAAGGCCCGCACACTCCGGCGGAACGTCGAGTGCCCGTCGCTCTCGCCCGACGGCACCCGGATCGCCTTCAAGAAGAGGGTCCGCGAGGGCGCCCAGAACCCATGGCGACTGCACGTACTGGATCTCAGGACCCTGCGTGAGACGCCCGTCGCCGAGACCCGCAGCGTCGACGACCAGGTGGCATGGCTGGACGACTCGACCCTCGCGTACGCCCTTCCGGGCCGGGCCAAGGGCGCCTCGGACATCTGGACCGTCCCCGCCGGCGCCTCGGCCACCGGGCCGAGCCGTCTCCTGAGCGACGCCTCGTCACCCTCCCTGGTCGTGGCGGGCGGCTGATCGGTGGCGGCCCCGGACCTGGCGTCGTGCGCCGGTGCGGCGGATCAGCTCCGCAGCGGCAGCATCCGGGGCACGGCCCTGACGTAGACGACCATGCCGATCACCTCGACCAGGGTCTGGGTGACCACGACCACGGCGGCGACGGCGAGCGCGTCCGGCAGCGCCAGGGCGAGCGGCAGGACGACCAGGGAGTTACGGGTCGCGCCCGTGAACACGATCGCCCGCCCGGCCGGGGCCTCCAGGCGGAACAGGCGGGCGACACCGAGCCCGGCGAACGCCATCACGACGAGGAAGAGCACGTAGAACGGCACGACACGGCCCACGTCTCCCAGGCTGCCCGCGTCGCCGAGCTTCGGTACCTGGGAGGCGACCACGGTGAGCAGGACGGCGGCCATCAGCGGCACCATGGTCGCGCCCATCGCGTCGGCGGTCCTCCGCCCGGCCGAGCGGCATGCGGCCCACGCCTGGGTGAGCCAGGCCAGCGTGAGCGGAATGACGATCAGCACGGCGAACGCCTCGATGAACGGTCCGGCCTCCACCACGTCGGCCAGGTCCGGGCCCATGAACAGGAACAGATAGACCGGCAGCAGCACCATCTGGGCGAGCAGCAGCAACGGGGTGGCGGCGAGCAGACGTTCGCTGCTGCCGCCGGCGAGCCCGCTGAAGACGATCACATAGTCGACGCACGGGGCCAGGAGGACCAGCAGCACGCCGAGGCGGACCGCTCGGTCGTCCGGAAGGAAGGTGAACATCGTGGCGACCACCAGCGGCACTCCGACGAAGTTCACCACCAGCGTCGCGGCCAGGAAGCGGCCCGCCCGCACCGAGCGGGCCAGCTCGGCGGCGGGCACCTGCAGGAACGTCACGTACAGCAGGGCGGCCAGCACCGGGTTGATCGCGTGCTCCAGGCCCGGCCCGGTACCGGGCGCGACCCCGCCCACCAGCCCCCCGGCGGCCAGGGCTCCCACATAGACGGCGACCTGGTGGCGTTCCATGGCGGCGACCGGGCCGGACGGCGACGACAACGTACGTACTCCTTGCACAGAGGGAAGAAAGACGGGGAGACCAGGACGGGAGGCAGGGAGGGGCGGTGGCCCGGTGGCCTTCCACCCGATGAGTTCTCCCACCGGACGCAGTCTGCACCTATGTCCATCGACCGGACTCACCCAGGAGGGCATCATGACCGCTACCTACACCTTCGACGTGTTTTCCAGCCTCGACGGTTTCGGCTCCTACAACGGTGACGTCGACTGGGGCGGCTACTGGGGCAAGCAGGGACCCGAGCTGCTCGAGCACCGGCTGTCGCTGTACGGCGAGGAGCAGCGGATGGTCTTCGGGGCCCACACCTATCGGAAATTCGTGCGGCTGCTGGGCCCGAGTACGAAGGAGTCCGGCGTGGGTGACGCATGGGTCACGCGGATGAGGAGCCTGCCGGCGACGGTGGTGTCGACCACGCTCGAGGAGCCCCTCGACTGGCCGGACGCGACCGTCGCGCACGGCGACGCCGTCGACGTCGTCGCCCGTCTCAAGGAAGAGTCCGATGTGCCGTTGCGCTCGCACGGCAGCCTGTCCATGAACCGGGCGCTGATGGCCGCCGGCCTGGTCGACCGCGTCCAAGTGACGCTCTTCCCCGTCATCACCGGTCGGACCGGTACGGAACCGGTGCTGCGGGGTGCGGCCGACTTCGACCTCGAACTGATCGGGAGCCGGACGCTCGACGGCCGTACCCAGGAGCTCACCTACCGGCCCACCCCGCACTGACCGGCGCACACCCGCACCGGTTCGTGCACGGTCGCGCACTGCCTCGGGCGCGGCGGGTCCGCCGGAGCCGTGCAGCGGTGCCGGCCACCATCACGGCGCGGCTTCCGAGGCTGCCCAGCAGGGCCCGGGTGGGGATGCCGACGCCGGCCGAGCATGGCGGGAACCTCTGAATGGTGGTTCACTTCATTCATGGCCTACCGCAAGACACCGGCCGAGCTCCGTCGGCTCGAAGCCGCCCGGGAGCGTCTCGTCGCCCGCGCCACCGAGGTCGTGGCGGAGGTCGGCTGGGCGCAGGCGTCCGTGACCGCTGTCGCCGACGCGGCCGGGATCGCCGCAGGCTCGGTCTACCAGCATTTCTCGTCCAAGTCCGCGCTGGCCGTGGAGGTCTTCCGGCGCGCCGCACAGCGCGAGGTGGACGTTCTGGGTGAGGTGCTGAAGAGCGACGGCGACCCCGCCGGGCGGTTGCGCCGGGGGGTGGAGGTGTTCGCCCGACGGGCCCTGGAGAACCACGGTCTGGCGTACGCCCTGCTCGCGGCGCCCGCCGAACCCGCGGTCGGCGCGGAGCGTCTCGACTTCCGGCGCCGCTACCGGGCGCTGTTCGCCGCGGTGATCGGCGAGGGGGTCGCCGCGGGCCTGCTGCCGGACCAGGACGCGGAGATCACCGCCGCGGCGCTGACCGGCGCCATCGGCGAGGTCCTCGTGTACCCGCTGAGCACCTCGGCCGCGTACGACACGGACCGGCTCGTCAGCCGCCTCACCGCCGTGGCCCTGCGTTGCGCCGGTGCGGCCCCTGACCGTTCCACGCCTCCCTGACCCGGGGCGCCCCCTCGTCCCCGTACGCCGTGTGTCGCAACCCGCCGTCCCGTCTCCCGGAGGAGAACCGATGCCCAGGCCCACCGCACCGCGCAGCAACCCGACCACCGTGACGCACGAGGTGACGAACCAGCCGCCTCCGCTCACCGGTCACGACGCGGCCGACGACGCGGTGCTGCTCGAAGGGGTACGCCGCGAGGGGGCCGCATGGCACCTGGACGAGCTGCACCGCTTCGGCCGGTACGCCGGCAGCGAGGAGGCGCAGCACTGGGCCGACCAGGCCAACCGCCACGAGCCGGAACTGCGTACCCACGACCGCTTCGGCCACCGCATCGACGAGGTCGAGTTCCACCCCGCCTACCACTCGCTGATGGACGCCTCGGTGCGGGCGGGGCTGGCGGGCGCCGCCTGGGCCGAGATGCGCCCCGGGGCCCATGTCGCCCGGGCCGGCGGGTTCATGCTGGCCACGATGCTGGAGCAGGGCCACCTGTGCCCGGTCTCGATGACGTACGCCGTCGTCCCGGCGCTGCGCCGCTCCCCCGACCTCGCCGAGACGTACGAACCACTGCTGACCAGCCGTGTGTACGAGCCGGGGCTCAGCGCCCCCGCCGCCAAGCGCGGCCTGCTCGCCGGTATGGGGATGACGGAGAAGCAGGGCGGTACCGATGTGCGCGCCAACACCACGGCCGCCGTCGAACAGGCCGACGGCACCTGGCGGCTGCGCGGGCACAAGTGGTTCACCAGCGCGCCGATGAACGATCTCTTCCTGGTGCTCGCCCAGTCGCCCGGCGGTCTGTCGTGCTTCCTGGTGCCGCGTGTGCTGCCGGACGGAAGCCGGAACACGTTCCGCATCCAGCGGCTCAAGGACAAACTCGGCAACCGCTCCAACGCTTCCAGCGAGCCCGAGTTCGACGACACCGTGGCGTGGCTCGTCGGTGACGAGGGCAAGGGGGTGCGCACCATCATCGACATGGTGACGATGACCCGGCTCGACTGCGTGCTCGGCTCCGCCGCCGGCATCCGTGCCGCGCTCGCGCAGGCGGCCCACCACGCGCGCCACCGCTCGGTGTTCGGCGTCCGGCTGATCGACCAGCCCCTGATGCGCAATGTCCTGGCGGACCTGTCCCTGGAGTCCGAGGCCGCCACGACCCTGGCCCTGCGCCTGGCAGGGGCCGCCGACCGCGCCCACCGGGGCGACGACGGGGAACGCGCCTTCCTGCGCCTGGCCACGGCCATCGGAAAGTACTGGGTGTGCAAGCGGCAGCCCATGGCAGTGGCCGAGGCGCTGGAGTGCCTCGGTGGCAACGGGTACGACGAGGCGTCCGGCATGCCGCGGCTGTACCGCGAGGCCCCGCTCAACGGCATCTGGGAGGGCTCCGGCAATGTCAACGCCCTCGACATGCTGCGGGCGTTGACGCGGGAGCCCGCGTCGCTGGAGGCCTTCCACGCCGAGATCGAGGCGGCGGCCGGGGCGGACGCGCGCCTCGACACGGCCTGGCGGGAGCTGCGGGCCGAGCTGGCACGCACTCAGGACGCGCAGCTACGGGCCCGCCGGATCGTCGAACGGGCCGCTCTCGTGCTCCAGGGCTCACTGCTGGTGCGCCACGCACCGGCGGCGGTGGCGGACGCGTTCTGCGCGTCCCGCCTCGCGGGGGACCAGGGACTCGCCTTTGGCACGCTTCCCGCGGGCACGGACTTCGCGGCACTGCTGGGGCGGCTGCCCGCCTGACGGGGTTGGGGAGAGGCGGCTGCCCGCCTGATGGAAGCGGGCGGGGCGGCGGGCGCCATGCCCCCGCCCGGCGTATGGGCCTGGGGCGGCGGCCCGCTGTCGTTCCGTCAGGGGACGTCGTGTGCGTGGCGGAGGTAGGCGTCCAGCTCGGCGGCCCCGGCCAGCATCGCCCTCCCCCGCGCGGCCAGCCGGGCGTGCCAGTCGCGCAGGGCGGCCGCCAGCGGCTCCAGACCGCCGGCCGCCCGGACCTGGGCGATCAACGGTGCGATCTGCTCAAGACGGTAGCCGCCCCGCCTGAGCTGGTGGGCCAGTCCGGCGTCCCGTACGTCGGCCTCGGCGTACACCCGGTAGCCGGTCCGCGGGTCGCGGCGCGGGGTCACGAGTCCGGCGCGCTCCCACTTCCGCAGCGTGGCGGGCCTGATTCCCAGCTTCCTGGCCAGCGGTCCGACGAACATCCCGTCGGCGCTCGCCGCGCCGTCGGGTGCGGGGGTGACGCCGGGCCCCAGATCACCGAGGGCCCGCTCGACCGCCTGCAGGGTGCGCCGGTCCTCCAGGAGTTGGGCGTGGCTCTCGTCGACGATGCGGAACGCCTCCCCCTGATCGTCGCGGTTCACCGCCCGCATGATCGACGCGGCGGCCCCGTGCCCATGCCCGGGAACCAGCGCGAGGAACGCCGCGAGGGCGTACGCGTGCAGCGGCGCGTAAGTGCGGTAGCCGTGGGGGGTGCGCCCGGCGGCCGGGAGGATTCCCGCCGCCTCGTAGTTCCTGACGGCCTGCGTCGACAATCCGTGCCGACGGGCCAGATCGACGGGCCGGAGACGTCCTGCTGTTTGAGGGTTCTGCCTCATGCCTGCCAAGGTATCGCGTAGAAGTTTCAACCGAAGGTTCAACGATACGGTTGAAGCCATGGCCAACGACATCCAGGACATCGCCCACGCCGTCGACGCGGCTTCCGTCATGAGGCTGTTCGCCTCCCCGCCCCGGGTGCTGACTCTGGGCGAACCCACCCACGGGGTCGACGCCCCTCTCCTTCTGCGCAACGCGCTCTTCCGGCAGCTCGTCGAACGGGAGGGCTACCGCACCATCACCATCGAGAGCGACTGTGTGGCGGGGCTACTGGTGGACGACTACGTGACGACGGGCGCGGGCACGCTCGACGAGGCGATGGAGCGGGGGTTCGGCCACGGACTCGGCGAGTCGGCGGCCAATCGTCAACTGGTGAGCTGGATGCGCGCGTTCAACAACGTTCGGCCCGCGCCCGACCGCGTCCGCTTCGCCGGCTTCGACGGGCCGCTGGAGATGGCGTACGCGGCGAGCCCGCGCGAGGCCCTCACCTCGCTCCACCGTGTTCTCGCCGCCCATGTGGACCCGGGCCTGCTGCCCTGTACCGCCGCAACGCTCGACCGCCTCCTCGGCCCGGACGACCGGTGGACCGACCCGGCGGCGATGCTGGATCCGTCCGCGTCCTTCGGGCGGTCGGCCGAGGCCGGGCGACTGCGCCTGCTCGCCGATGACCTGGGCGCGCTGCTCGACGCGTGGACGCCGCACCTGATCGCGGTGGCCTCGCGGGACGCGTTCGACCGGGCGCTGCTGTACGCGCGGGCCGCCTCGGGGCTGCTGCGGTACCACTTCTGGATGGCGGACACGTCACCGAGCCGGCTGTCACGGCTGACGGGCCTGCGGGACCAGATGATGGCCGGCAATCTCCTCGCGCTCGCCGAGCGGGGGCCGGTTCTGGCGCACGCCCACAACAGCCATCTCCAGCGGGACATGAGCTCGATGCGGATGGGCGGCCGGCGGCTGGAGTGGTGGAGCGCGGGCGCCGTCGTCGACGCCCGCCTGGGCGAGGAGTACGGCTTCCTGGCCACCGCCTTCGGCACGATGAGGCACCAGGGGGTCGACGTTCCGCCGCCGGACACCCTCGAGGGAACCCTGTACGCGCTCCCGGAGGAGTCCTGCCTGGTGGACGCCTCCGAACTGGCCACCGTCCTCGGTGCCACCGACCCCGTCCGGCGCACATCCCCGTACTTCGGGTACGCCCCGCTCGACCCGGCGCACCTGGCCCGTATCGACGGAGTCGTGTTCATGAAGGACGTTCCGGAGGACGTTCCGGAGGACGTTCCGGAGAAGTGAAGACGCTCGTGACACGCGCCGGAAAGACCCTCGCCCACTCCGCGCGTCCGGACGAGTGAATCGCCGTCAGGCCAGGAATACCTGGGCCCGGCCATGGTTGACCACACCATGACTTCTGAGATTTCCGGAACGGGCAGGGCATTCGGACGCGTGGGGATCTGGAGCGGCGCCCTGCACGCTTCCCAGGTGGACGACGCGGGCGGGAAGGCGATCGCGGAGGCGCTCGCCGAGCTCGAAGCGCTGGGGTACGGCACCGTCTGGATCGGGGGCAGCCCGACGCCCGAGGACGCGGCGGCCGTCGTGGCCGCCACCCGGTCCATCACGGTGGCCACCGGCATCCTGTCCATCTGGAACCACACGGCCGAGGAGGCGGCGGCGATCGCGGCGGTCGATCCGGCGGCGCACGGTCGCTTCGTCCTCGGTCTGGGCGTCAGCCACGGTCCGATGGTGCCGCAGTACGCGAAGCCGTACAGCGCGATGGTCTCCTACCTCGACGCGCTCGACACAGCCGATCCGTCCGTGGGCTCCGGCCACCGGGTCCTGGCGGCCCTCGGCCCGAAGATGCTGAAGCTCGCGGCCGCCCGGTCGCTGGGAGCGCACCCCTATCTCGTCACCACCGAGCACACCGCGGAGGCCCGCGAGACGCTCGGCCCCGCAGCGCTGCTCGCCCCGGAGCTGACGGTGGTGCTGGACACCGATCTCGACCGGGCACGCACCACCGCGCGGACGATGCTGGGGATGTATCTGCGGTTGCCCAACTACACCGACAATCTGCTGCGTCTGGGGTTCGCGGAAGGCGACTTCGACGGCGGCGGCAGCGTCCGCCTGCTCGACGCCCTCTTCGCGCTGGGCGACGCCGAGCAGGTGAGGCGCCGGACCCGGGAGTACTTCGACGCCGGCGCCGACCATGTCGCGTTGCAGGTGCTCACCGCCGAGGAGGGCGGCGGCGGCCTGCCGCGTGCCACATGGCGTGAGCTGGCCGAGGCATTCGGCGACGAGCTCTGACGGGTGCGGGTTCGGCCCGTCAACGCGTCGCACCCACCGCCCCGTTCGGGTGCGGTGCGGCGGGTCGGGAGGATTCCGGAACGGCTCTGGGCAGCCTCCGTGCGAACCGATCGTGGAGGAGGAGTCGTGGGAGTGGCACGTGAGTACGGGCGCAGCATCAGTGAGGGGCCGACACCGGCCGATGCGGCGGGAGCGCCCGCCCTGCCCTATCCGAGCGGCTGGTCCGCCCTGGCCTTCTCGCACGAGCTGCGGCCCGGCACCGTGCTCACCCGGCCGCTCGCGGGGCGAGACGTCGTCCTGTACCGCACCGGCGCGGGGACGCTCCGCGCCGTCCGTCCGTACTGCCCGCACCTGGGCGCCCACCTCGGTCTGGCGAAGGTCGAGGGGGAGGATCTCACGTGCCCCTTCCACTTCTTCTCGTTCGGACCCGACGGCACCTGTGTGCGCACGGGCTACGGCACGCCGCCTCCGCGGTCCCCGCTGACGCAGCTGCCCGTCCAGGAGGTGAACGGGGGCGTCTTCGTCTGGCGCCACCACGACGGCCGGGATCCGGACTGGTCCGTCCCGCAGTGGCACGAGATCGGGCACAGGCCCGCGCGTACCGCCGCCTGGGAGCTGGCCGGCAACGTCCAGGAGGTCATCGAGAACTCGGTCGACCTCGGTCACTTCGCCACCCTGCACGGCTGGGCGAAGGCCGAGATCGACGGCCCCGTGGCGTACGACGACGCGACGTTCCATGTCGCCATGCGGGCCCATGAGTCGGCGCCGCTCATGGGTGACTTCACCGTCGATGTGAAGGTGGACGGATACGGACTCGGCTGTCTGCACGCCGATGTCCACACGCCCCGCTTCGGGCTGCGGATGTGCACGATGGTGATGCCGACGGCCATCGGGCCCAACCGGATGCAGTTCCGCCAGCTGAACCGCATCGCCTTCGACGAGCCGGGCCGGCTGCCGCCCGGGCTCGCCCGGATGGTCAGCCGTACCGCGGCGCGGCTCCTGGACCGTCCCGTCTTCCGGTCCAGTTGCGAGTTCACCGCCGCCGATTTTCCGATCTGGCACCACAAGCAGTATCAGCAGCCACCCCGGCTGGCTTCCGGTGACGGACCGATCGGGCCGTTCCGGCGCTGGGCCAAGCGGTTCTATCCGGAGGCACCGGGCAGGGCCGCGGTGGCCCGCCCGCACCGCAGCGAGGGCTCGGACAGCGCCGTTCTCTCCTGACGTGACCGTTGTGCCCGGCCCGAGCCGCCGGTCCGTCCTCCGGCCGCCCGCCTCCGCCCGGGTGCCGCACGTCCTTCCCGATCTCTTGCCCCGGCGTTCCGCTCACCCCTTGCCCCGGCCCGCGCGTGGTCCTTCCCGGGCACCGCGGACGCCGGGGCTGCCGCACTTCGGGCGCCATTCGGGCGAGGATCCCAGCAGAGCGGGCAGCCCCAGTGACCGGATCCACGACCGTCCTGGGCATGACCAGCACCGTCACGCGCGGGAAACGGGCACGATCGGGCGGAGCGGATCTGGTGAAGCGGCTGGTAGTCGCCCCGGCACTGCTTGTACAAACGACACATGAGCCCGAACGGTCAGACGGGCTCCGCCCGTAACGGGCCCAGCAGCGACCAGGGAAGTGCGCCGTGGACACCGAGGAACGCCGTCGGGGAATTCTGGCCACGGCCCGGCAAGAGGGGTCGGTCGGAGTGAACGCCCTCGCGGACCTGTTCAAGGTGGCCAAGGAGACCGTCCGCCGCGATCTGCGGGTACTGGAGGAGCACGGACTCGTCCGCCGGACCCACGGCGGCGCCTACCCGGTGGAGTCGGCCGGATTCGAGACCACGCTCGCCGTCCGCACCACGCGCAACGTACCGCAGAAGTCGCGGATCGCGACCGCCGCCGCCGGTCTGCTCGGCGACGCCGAGACGGTCTTCGTCGACGAGGGCTTCACCCCGCAGCTCATCGCCGAGGCACTCCCCCAGGACCGGCCCCTGACCGTCGTCACCGCCTCGCTGGCCGTCGCCACCTCCCTCGCCGGGGCCGAGAAGACCTCGGTGCTGCTGCTGGGCGGCCGGGTACGCGGCTCGACGATGGCGACCGTGGACCACTGGGCCTCCCGGATGCTCGCGGACTTCGTCATCGACCTCGCGTATCTCGGAGCCAACGGCATCTCCCGCCAGTACGGCCTCACCACCCCGGATCCCGCCGTCGCCGAGGTGAAGGCGCAGGCGCTGCGCAGCTCGCGGCGCAGGATCTTCGCGGGAATCCACAGCAAGTTCGGGGCGGTGAGCTTCTGCCGGTTCGCCGGGGTCGGCGACTTCGAAGCGATCGTCACCGACGCGGGGCTCTCCTCGGCCGAGGCTCAGCGCTACTCCCTCCTGGGGCCCCAGGTCATCCGCGTCTGACCGGCCCTGTCAGCCCGGCCGACCGGCCCACCCCACCGGCCCACCCGCCCGCCGCACCGCCGACCTCACAGCTCCCGCACCCACACCCCGCGTCACCGCTCCCCCGCACCGCCGGAGCCAGCTTCGCCATGCCCGCAACGACCCGATCACCGAGCCGCTACGACTGATCAGGAGCCCCCATGCCCCACCCAGGACGCCGCAGCCGACCACGTGTACGCGGTCGGGCCCGCGCCGTGACCGCCGCACTGGCCCTGCTCGCCACCGGCTGCGCCGGAGCGGGCGGGACCTCCTTCGGGGGCGGCGACGCACTGAACGTACTGATGGTGAACAACCCGCAGATGGTCGAACTGCAGAAGCTGACCGCGAAGCACTTCACGAGGGAGACCGGCGTCGAGGTCCACTTCACGGTGCTGCCCGAGAACGACGTACGCGACAAGATCAGCCAGGACTTCTCCAACCAGGCCGGTCAGTACGACGTCGCCACCATCAGCAACTTCGAGCTGCCGTTCTTCGCGGAGAACGGCTGGCTGCACCCCCTCGACGACTACGCGAAGGCCGACGCCGCCTTCGACCAGGAGGACATCCTCCAGCCGCTGCGGGAATCGCTGACCGCCGAGGACGGCAAGCTCTACGCCCAGCCCTTCTACGGCGAGTCGTCCTTCCTCATGTACCGCAAGGACGTCTTCGAGGAGCAGGGCCTCAACATGCCCGAGAAGCCGACCTGGGAGCAGGTGGCGAAGCTCGCCGAGCGGGCGGACGGGGCGGAGCGCGGGATGAAGGGCATCTGCCTGCGCGGGCTCCCGGGCTGGGGCGAGGTCATCGCCCCGCTCACCACGGTCGTCAACACGATGGGCGGCACCTGGTTCACCGAGGACTGGGAACCGCGCCTGACGTCGCCGGAGTTCAAGAAGGCGACGAAGTTCTACGTCGACCTGGTGCGGAAGCACGGGGAGCTCGGCGCCCCGCAGTCCGGATACGCCGAGTGTCTGAACAACATGACCCAGGGCAAGACCGCCATGTGGTACGACGCGACGGCGGGCGCCGGGTCCCTGGAGGCGGAGGGCTCCCCGGTGAAGGGGAAGATCGGGTACGTCCCCGCCCCGGTGGAGCGGACCAGGAGCTCGGGCTGGCTCTACACCTGGGCCTGGGGACTGCAGAAGGCGTCCAAGAAGGCGGACGACGCCTGGAAGTTCGTGTCCTGGGCCTCCGGCAAGGAGTACGAGGAGCTCGTCGGGACCACCAGCGGCTGGTCCAACGTGCCCGCCGGGAAACGGGCCTCCACCTACGCCAACCCCGCCTATCGGGCGGAGGCGGGCGCGTTCGCGGACGTCACCGAGCGGGCCATCTCCGAGGCCGATCCGAAGAATCCGGGCACCCAGCCCCGCCCGACGGCGGGCATCCAGTTCGTCGGCGTACCGGAGTTCACCGACCTGGGCACCCGGGTGGCGCAGGAGATCAGCGCCGCCATAGCGGGCCGACAGTCGGTGGACGCCGCACTCGCCGCCTCCCAGAAGCTTGCCGAGAAGGTCGCCGAGGAGTACCGATGACCGTCACCGCAACCAGGGAGACCGCGTCCCCGCCCGCCCCGGCGAAGAAGCCGGGCAGCGGCGGCCGACGGCGTGCCTGGGCGACCCGCGCCCCTCTGCTGCCCGCACTCGTCTTCCTGATAGCCGTCACCCAACTGCCCTTCGTGGCGACCCTGGTGATCTCGTTCTTCGACTGGAACTCCCTCAAGCCGGAGAAGCGCCACTTCACCGGCCTCTCCAACTACACGTCCGTCTTCACCGACGAGGCGTTGCGCGAATCGGTCGTGACGACCGTCGTCCTCACCGCGTCCGTCGTGATCGTCAGCGTGGTGCTGGGGCTCGTCCTCGCCCTGCTGCTGGACCGCGCGTTCTTCGGCCGGGGGTTCGTGCGCACCCTGCTCATCACCCCGTTCCTGCTGGTGCCGGTCTCCGCCGCGCTGCTGTGGAAGCACGCGCTCTACAACCCCGAGTACGGGCTGTTCAACGGGGCGCTCACCTGGTTCGGCGAGCTGTTCGGCATCGAGTCGATCGCGCAGCCCGAGTGGACGTCCCAGATGCCGCTGATCGCCGTCGAGGCCTCGCTCGTGTGGCAGTGGACACCGTTCATGATGCTGATCCTGCTGGCCGGGCTGCAGAGCCGGCCGGCCGAGATCATGGAGGCCGCGCGGCTGGACGGGGCCGGGCCCTGGCAGATGTTCCGCTATCTGACCCTGCCGCATCTGCGCCGCTACCTCGAACTCGGCGTCCTGCTCGGTTCCGTGTACATCGTGCAGAACTTCGACGCGGTGTTCACGATCACCTCCGGCGGTCTCGGCACCGCCAACCTCCCGTACACCGTCTACGAGACCTTCTACCGGGCCCATGAGTACGGGCTGGCGTCGGCGGCGGGCGTGGTCGTGGTGGTCGGCACGATCGTCATCGCCACCTTCGCGCTCCGGACGGTCTCCTCCCTCTTCCGTGAGGAGGCGAGCCGCGCATGAGCGCCTCGACCGCGACACCCGCACCCGCATCCTTCAACGCCGCCACGCGCAGGGCCCGTCGGCGCTCCGCCGCCCTGGGCGTGACCGCCTGGGTCGTGGGGATCGGTTTCTGTCTGCCCGCCCTGTGGATGGTGCTGACGTCCTTCCACGCGGAGGCCGACGCCGCGACCAACCCGCCGTCGATCGCCGCCGCGCTGACCCTGGACGGCTACCGCGCCTTCTTCGGCGGCGGGGGCGGCCCGACACCGTGGCCCCCGCTGGTCAACTCGCTCGCGGCCTCGTTCTTCTCGACCGTGCTGGTGCTGCTGCTGGCGCTTCCGGCCGCGTACGCGCTGTCCATCCGGCGGGTGCGCAAGTGGACGGACGTGATGTTCTTCTTCCTGTCCACCAAGATGCTGCCGGTGGTCGCCGGGCTGCTGCCGGTGTATCTGTTCGCGAAGAACACGGGGCTGCTGGACAACATCTGGCTGCTGGTCCTCCTCTACACCTCGATGAATTTGCCGATCGCGGTGTGGATGATGCAGTCCTTCCTCGCGGACGTCCCCGTCTCCATCATCGAGGCGGCTCAGGTCGACGGGGCCCGGCTGCCGACGGTGCTGCGCCGTGTCGTGGCCCCGGTCGCCGGTCCCGGCATCGCCGCGACCGCCCTGATCTGCTTCATCTTCAGCTGGAACGAGCTGTTGTTCGCACGGGTGCTGACCGGCGTCGTCGCCGGGACCGCCCCCGTCCATCTGACCACCTTCGTCACCAGTCAGGGCCTCTTCCTCGCCCAGCTGTGCGCGGCGTCCGTGGTCGTGTCCCTGCCGGTGCTCGTCGCCGGCTACGCCGCCCAGGACAAACTCGTCCAGGGCCTCTCTCTGGGAGCAGTCAAATGAGGGCAGCCATCGTCGAAGCCCCCGGCAAGATCTCCGTGGCCACCGTCCCGGACCCGGCGCCCGGCCCCCGCGACGTGGTGGTCAAGGTGGCGTCCTGCGGGCTGTGCGGCACCGATCTCCACATCCTCCAGGGCGAGTTCGCCCCGACGCTGCCGATCGTGCCCGGGCACGAGTTCGCCGGGGAGGTCGTCGGCCTCGGCGCGGACGTCACGGAGCTGTCCGTCGGCGACAAGGTGGCCGTGGACCCCTCGCTGCACTGTCAGGAGTGCCGCTACTGCCGTTCGGGCCGGGGCAACCTCTGCGACAACTGGGCGGCGATCGGAGTCACCGTGCCCGGGGGCGCGGCCGAGTTCGCGGTGGCGCCCGTCGCCAACTGCGTCACCCTGCCGGAGCACATCGACGTCCGGGACGCGGCGCTGATCGAGCCGCTGTCCTGCGCGGTGCGGGGCTACGACGTCCTCAACGGCAATCTCGGGGCGCGGGTGCTGATCTACGGCTCCGGGACCATGGGGCTGATGATGCTGGAGCTGGCCAAGCGCACCGGCGCCGCGTCGGTGGACGTGCTGGACGTCAACGCCCAGCGGCTGGCCACCGCGACGACCCTGGGCTGTACGGGCGCGGCGGCCCGTGCGGACGAGCTGGACCGTCCGGGCGGCTGGGACGTCGTCATCGACGCCACCGGCAACGCCGGCGCCATCCAGGACGGTCTGGGGAGGGTCGCCAAGGGCGGCACGTTCCTCCAGTTCGGGGTTGCCGACTACGCCACCACCGCGGTGATCGAGCCGTACCGGATCTACAACCAGGAGATCACCATCACCGGTTCGATGGCGGTCCTGCACAGTTACGAGCGGGCCGCGGCGCTCTTCGCGAGCGGGGCGCTCGACGCGTCGGTGTTCATCAGTGACCGGCTGCCGCTGGAGCAGTACCCGCAGGCGATCGAGCGCTTCCGGGCGGGGATCGGCCGCAAGATCGTGGTGGAGCCGTGACGGATTCTGCGCCTTCGCCTGCCGCGGATCCCGGTCCCGTCCTCGTGCTCGGTGAGGCGCTGGTGGATCTGGTGCCGACCGGCGGTGACGCCGGGATCCGGGCGGCCCAGCCGGGCGGCGCGCCCGCGAACGTCGCGGTGGGCCTGGCCCGCCTCGGCGGGCGGCCGTCCTTCGTCGGCGGGCTCGGCGACGACGCCTTCGCGGAGAGCGTCGAGGCCTGGCTGACGGGTGCGGGCGTCGACCTCTCGCTAAGCGCCCGTTGCTCGCTGCCGACGGCGCTCGCGGTGGCCGACCCGGGCGATCACGGGAACACGTACCGCTTCCACCTCCGTGACACGGCGACCTTCGAGCTGCCCGACCGGACGGCGGAGGCGGCGCGTTTCGGCGCGGTGTACGTCGGCGGGCTCGCCGCCGTGGTGGCGCCGGCGGCCGATGTCGTGGCCGCCACCGCGCGGGCGGCCGCCGGCGCGGGGCTCCTCGTGGTGGACCCCAATGTGCGCGAGGACCGCACCCTGGACCCCGTACGGAGCCTCGGCCGGCTGCGGAAGCTGTGCTCCCTGGCTCGGGTGCTGAAGGCGAGCGACGAGGATCTGGCGCGTCTGTGGCCGGACACGGCCCCCGAGGCCAGCTGCCGGGCTCTCGCCGGGGAGGGGCGGCTGGTGGTGATGACCCGGGGGCCGGAAGGCGCCACCGCGTACGTCCAAGGCGCTCCCGCCGTCTCGGTCCCGGCCCTGCCGGTGCGAGTGGTGAACACCATCGGCGCGGGTGACGCGTTCATGGCGGGGATGCTGGCCTGGCTGGGGGCGGAGGCGGGCTGGGACCCGGCGCTGTCCGCCGGGCAGACGAGGGCGATGCTGGAGTACGCGGCCGGTACGGCCGCGTCGGTCTGCGACCGGGCGGGAACGGAGCCCACGGCCCCGCCCGGGGTGTGAACCCGGCGCACATCGGGCATCACCCTCAGGACCCGAGTTCCGCACGGCCCTCCCCCGGCCCACGGAAACCGCCGAGGCCCCACCGGGCTCCTCCGCCCGGTGGGGCCTCGGCGTCGCCTCAGCTCTGCGGACGCCTGCCGTGGTTCGCGGCGTTCTTGCGGCGGGCCTTCTTCTTACGACGTCGCTTCGATGACATCGAACCCTCCTTCTCTCTGCTCCGTTGCGGGCGGTCCACCGGGCGGTGAGGCCCGGTGACCACCGAGCCTCCTGCCCAGGGACACCGTGGCAAACACCTGGTGCGGGTGCAACCGGCGGCGCGCCGCCGGGCGGGTGCGGACAGGTGTGCGGATCCGTCAGTTGGTCAGCTCGTCGACGAAGTCCTCCGCGCACCGGTCCTCGGCCGCCTGGCCGTTGGCCCGGTCCATGCAGTCCTCGAGGTTCTTGAACTCCTGGGAGTCGAGCACGGAGACGGCCACCACGAGGACGATCACGGAACCGATGAGCCCGAGCGCCCCGAACGCGGCGCCGACTATCGCCATCACCCGGCGCGGCGCGCGGCCCTGGCGGGTGCGGAGCACGGCGACGATCCCGAAGACGACGGCGAGCAGGCCGAGCAGCAGCCCGCCCACCACGGTCCAGAAGAACAGACAGGCGATCAGGCCGAGCACCAGCGCGGCGACAGCGAAGCCGTTCGTCCTGGCGGGCGCCTGGCCGCCGTAGGGGTCGTGGTCGGCGGTGGGCTGCGCCGGGTACGGGGAATCCGGGTACGAGGGTAGGGACATCGGGGAAGTGCTCCTGTTCTCCTGGCTTCCCGTCCACCTGCCCTGTGGCCCGTCCTCCATGCACGTCCTTGGTCACGCTCCGACAACGAGAGGCCCTAAATGGCCTGGCCAGGGGCTTCCCGGCGGAGTCGCGCCGACAGGTGGTGCCGGAGCGGCCGGCCGATCGCTGCGAGGTCGTGGACGAAGGCGAGCGTGTCCTGATCCGTCAGGGTGTAGCGGCGGCGGGTGGCGTCGACCTCCTTGGCCGTGGGGGCGAGGGCCACCCGCTCGGTGGCGAGGTCGACGGCGCCGTCGCGGGCGTGGCCGACCGAGATCTCCGCGATGCCGGTGGGTTGGGTGATCAGGGCCTCCACCCGCCCGTCCGGCTGGAGGCGCCACCACCCCGTCTCGCGGGCGGACGGCCGCAGGGGCTGGCCGTCCGCGTCGAGCAGCCAGGCCCGGGCCTCGTACGCGAGGAAGGGCCGCCCGTCGTGGCTGAACGTGACCTCCTGCGCGTAGGTGAAGTCCGCGTCCAGGGTCGGGTACCCGCCGCTGCCCGTGCCCCGCCAGGTGCCGAGGTAGCCCGTCACCGGAGCCAGCAGCGGATGCGGCGCGGGAGAGGCTCCGGGGTGGAGAGCGTCGGGGAAGGGGAGGCCGGAGACGGGGTCGTACATGCGGGTGCGCTCCTGGGTCGGTGCCGGTACAGGGTCGCAGCCTAGGTCCTGCCGTGACACCGTCGGCGTCACCCGGCGGGCGGCCCGCGGTCGGCGCGGTGGCGGCCCCGGCACGGCCGGATCCACCGGGGAGGGCGAGTCCGGCGCCGGGTGGGCCGCCCACACGCCGACCACGCCGACTTCGCTGAGGAACCCCGGCGGGCGCCCGGGTCCCTCAGCTCGGGGGAGTTCTCATGTGGGATCGGCCGCCATGCTCTCTCTCAGGCTCTTCGGCCGCAGATCGGTCCAGTTCCGCTCGACGTAGTCCAGGCAGGCCTGGCGGCTGTCCTCCGGATGGGCCACGGTCCATCCGGCGGGCACCTCGGCGAAGGCCGGCCACAAGGAGTGCTGTCCTTCGTCGTTGACGAGCACCAGGTAGGCGCCGTCCTCGTCCTCGAACGGATTGCTCACCGCAACCCCCATCCATGTAGGTAAGGCTGTCTTTACTTGATCGCTAGCGACCCTACCCGTCGGCTCCGCGGTCGACTCGCCGAATCCCGCAACTCTCTTTTCGACATCGGTGGTGATGGCCGGTCAGAGCCCGAGGTCGCTCAGGCGGGCCTCGTAGCGGATGGTGAGGTCCTCGGAGTCGCCGGCCGGGTTGTCCCAGAGGGCCTCCAGCTCGGAGCGCACGGCGTCGGGCAGCGCCTCGTACCGCTCGGACCAGGTGTCGGAGTTCGGTATCCAGTAGCCGACGACCTTGAAGCGGTCCGCCGGGAGGCCGAGGTCACGACGGAGGTAACGGCGCACCGAGCGGAGGGCGTTGGTCTCCCCCGCGACCCAGACGTACCCGCCGGCGAGGTCCGTGCCGGGCGGAACGGCGGCGGCCACCAGGTCGGCCAGGCGGCTCGGGCCGTGACCGTTCCCGCCGTACGTCCAGGTCACCTTGGAGTCGGACGGCTCCCGCAGGGGCAGCACGGCCGAGCGCGCGGGCGCCTCCAGCACCACCCGGGTCCTGACGTGGTCCGGCGTGTTCTCCAGCAGACGGGCGGCGGCGGGCAGACCGGTCTGGTCGGCGACCAGGACCTGCCAGGAGAGGTCGGCCGGGGGGCTGTAGAGGCCCGTGGGATCGTTGACGCCCACGACGTCCCCGGGCCGTGCCTCGGCGGCCCAGCCGGACGCCACACCGCCCTCGTGCAGCACGAAATCGATGTCGAGCTCGCCCGCCTCCGGACGCACGGCACGGATCGTGTACGTGCGCATCGGCGCGACGGGCTGCCCCTCGGGGGTCTCCCACCCACCCTGCTCGGTCGTCCGGGGCAGGGAGACGTCGGTGCGGTCCGGGCCGTGCGGAAGGAAGATCCGCACGTACTCGTCACCGACTCCGGTGGTCCTGAAGCCCGCCAGTCCGTCCCCGTGGAGCGTGACGCGGGTCATGGTCCCGGTGAGCTGCTGCACCCGGGCGACGACGGCTCGGTGGATCGTCATGGTCTCTGCCCCTTCGTACGCGTGGTCGGCCTGAGCGCCTCGCCCGCCGGGACGAGAGAACCGAATTGACTTAGGTCAGCCTAACCTTCTGTGGGTGTCGCTTCGATACGGCATCGGCGGTACGGCCGGGAGCCGTGGCAGAATCCGACGCATGTCCGTTCGATATCCACGCCCCCTGCGCCCCGGCGACCGGGTAGGGATCACCTCCCCGTCCAGCGGAGTGCCCGAGGAACTGCGCGATCGGTTCGCCCTCGCGGTGCGCGATGTGCAGGCACGGGGATACGAGGTCGTGACCGGCCGGTGCATGGACGGCGGCGGGCACGTCAGCGCGCCCGCGGCCGACCGGGCGGCCGAGTTGACGGCGATGCTGACGGACCCCGCCATCAGGGCCGTGGTGCCCCCGTGGGGCGGGGAGACCGCCATCGACCTGCTGCCCCTGCTCGACTGGGACCGGCTGCGCACGGCCGAGCCCACCTGGGTGGTGGGCTATTCCGACATGTCGACCGTCATGACGCCGCTGACCCTCCTCACGGGGGCGGCGACCGTGCACGGGAACAACCTCATGGACACCCCCTACCAGGTGCCGGAGGGGCTGGTGTCCTGGCTCGACGTCGTCGCCGCGCCGCCGGGTCACCGGTTCACCCAGGTTCCGCCGGAGCGGCACCGGGCCACGGGCTACGACGACTACGCGGAGCATCCGGAGGTCCGCACGTTCACGCTCGACACCCCGGGCCGGTGGGCGAGGCTGGACGGCGGCGGCGACGTGGACGTCGAGGGGCGGCTGATCGGGGGCTGTATCGAGATGCTGAGCAACCTCACCGGAACGCCGTACCTCGACCTCTCCGCCTTCGCCCGTGCCCATGCCCCGGAGGGCCTCCTCGTGTATGTGGAGGCCGGCGGCCACGACGCGTTCACCATCTGCCGCAATCTGCACGGGATGCGGCTCGCCGGCTTCTTCGACGCGGCCAACGGCGTGCTCGTCGCCCGGACCTCGGCCCCGGACAGCGGCTCGCTCACCCAGCGTCAGGCGGTGCTGGACGCGCTCGGACCGCTGGACGTGCCGATCGTCGCCGACGTCGAGTGCGGCCATGTGCAGCCGTACCTCCCCCTGGTCAACGGGGCGCGGGGCCGGGTCGTCCACACGGCGACGCGCAGTGAACTGACGCAGACGCTGGACTGACCCGCCCCCGCCGCACGGCGTCTGCGTCCTAGCATGACGGGATGAGCCGACTGTCGAACCCCCACGCCCGGCGTGCCGTACTCCGTCTGCTGGGCGGCGCCCTCGTGTCGGTGCCGATCGCGGCCTGTGGCACGGGATCCGACTCCCCCTCACCGTCGCCCGCCGGGAAGGCGTCCGGATCACCCTCGGCCACGGCGCGGGACGCCGGGCGCGCCTTCGCGGCGCTGGAGAAGGAGTACGCGGCGCGGCTCGGCGTGTACGCCGTCGACACCGGGACCGGGCGCACGGTCGCCCACCGTGACGGGGAACGGTTCGCCTACGCCTCCACGTTCAAGGCGCTCGCCGCGGGGGCCGTGCTCCGCAAGCACGGACTGGGCGGGCTGGAGCGGGTCGTGACGTACCGCCGCGAGGATCTGGTCGACCACTCCCCCGTCACCGAGAAGCACGTGGCCACCGGAATGCCCCTGGGAGATCTGTGCGACGCCGCCGTGCGCTTCAGCGACAACACCGCGGGCAATCTGCTGTTCGACGCGGTCGGCGGGCCCCGGAAACTGCAGGCGGTGCTCGCGGAGTTGGGGGACGGTGTGACCCGGATGGAGCGCTGGGAGACCGAGCTGAACGAGTGGACTCCCGGTGCCACCCGCGACACCAGCACCCCCCGGGCCCTGGCCGAGGACCTGCGGGCGTTCGTCCTCAGCGACGCCCTCGGCAGGCCCGAGCGGGCCCGGCTCACCCAGTGGCTGACCACCAACACCACCGGCGGCGAACTGATCCGGGCGGGGGTCCCGAAGGGGTGGACCGTCGGCGACAAGACCGGGGCGGGCAGTACGTACGGGACGCGCAACGACATCGCCGTGGTGTGGCCGCCCGACGCGGCGCCGCTGGTGCTGGCAGTGCTCTCCAACCGGGCGGACGCGGACGCCGACTACGACAACACGCTGATCGCGAGGGCGGCGTCCGCCGCCGTCGCCGCCCTGACCGGGCAGCGGGACCGTCCGTAGCGGACGACTCATTCCTCGTCGAGCACGGCGTCGATCTCGCCGAGGAAGTCGTCCAGGTCGCCGGGGTTCCTGGAGGTGATCAGCGGCCAGCCGGAGGCGTCGTCGCGGACCACCGGCTTGTCGACCCAGGTGCCGCCCGCGTTGGTGATGTCGGTCCGCAGCGACGCGTACGAGGTCAGCGTCTTGCCCCGGACGTAGCCGCCCTCGACCAGCGCCCACGGCCCGTGGCAGATGGCGGCCACCGGCCGACCGGAAGCGGCGAACGAGCTGACGATCCGGGTGGTGGCGTCCTCCAGCCGCAGCGAGTCGGCGTTCAGCGTGCCGCCCGGGACCAGCAGCAGGTCGTACGCGGCGGGGTCGACGTCGTCGAGCGTGAGGTCGGGCCGCACGGTCTTACCGGGGTCGCGGTCGCCGACGAGGGTGCGGATCCCGTCGGCGGAGACCGCTGCCACGCTGACCTGTGCCCCGTGTCCGCGCAGGTGTTCAACGGGGACGACGAGTTCGTCCTGCTCGACCCCGTAGTTGGTGACGATGGCCAGGATCCGGCGATCGTCGAGAGCGGTGCTTGACATGGGCTGCTCCGTTCCTGTGATGTCGTTCGTCCGTCGCCGTTCGTACGGTCGTGTCGTCGCGGCGGGTCCCGTTCGTCGTATCGGCCGGCGGGGGGCCGGCGGGGGCGGCTCATCATCCGGCCGTGATCCGTACGCATGCGGCGACGGTGTCGCGCAGGCTCCCGGTCCGCGCCAGGATCTCGCGCTGGATCCGTGCGCCGTTCCCGCGCCGGACCACGGCGGCCAGGGCCCGCTCCGCGGCCTCCAGGTCCCCGCTGTCCTCCAGGGCGTCCCGCACATGGTCCAGCAGGGCGCGCAGGACGTCGGGGGCGGGCTCCGGGCGCAGGGTGCGGGGGTGGACCAGCCGGTCCTCCAGACCCGAACGGCCCGCCTGCCAGGAGGCCACACGCAGCAGGGACGTGCTGACGTCCGGGGGCGGTTCACCGGCCCGCCACTGGCGTGCGGCCGTGTCCACCAGCCCTCGTACCAGCGTGGCCAGCAGTACGGTGTCGGCCGGGTCCAGGCAGACGTCCGCGATCCTGACCTCCACGGTGGGGTAGCGGTGCGAGAGGCGCACGTCGAAGTAGACCATCCCCTCGTCCCGGAGCACCCCGGTGCCGATCAGGGACCGCACCTGGGCGTGGTACGCCCCGGCGGAGCCGTGGACCTCCACCGGGCCGGCCGACGGCCAGCGCCCCCACACCCGGCTGCGGTAGCTGCTGTACTCGCTGTCCCGCCCCTGCCAGAACGGGGAATTGGCGCTCAGGGCGAGCAGGACGGGCAGCCAGCAGCGCACCCGGTCGAGCACGGCGACGCCCTCCTCGTCCGACTCCACCGAGACGTGGACATGGCAGCCGCAGGTCAGCTGCTCCTGAGCGGTCAGCCCGTAGCGCTCCGCCATCCACCGGTACCGCTCCCCCGTGCCGATCGTCGGGCTGACCGGGAGCGGCGAGGTCCCCAGGGCCACGACCGACGCGCCGACCTCCGAGGCGTGCCGTACCGCCGCGGTGCGCCACTGCTGGACCGAGGCGGCGAGTTCACTCATGTCCGCGCAGGGGTGCGTGGAGAACTCCAACTGCTGGCGATGCAGTTCCTGCTCGAAGGCCGACTCGCCGACCGCTTCCTTCTCGGCGATCGCCAGCACCGCCGAGGACAGGGCGCGTGCCTCTCCGCTCGCCGGGTCGACCAGCAGCAGCTCTTCCTCGACACCCACCGTGCGGGCCACGGCACCCTCCCCTTCCACGGTCGACGGCGGTCAGGCGGAGAGGACGGAGTCGTCCTCGGGCCGGGCGCCGGGCAGTTGGTGGCGGGCGGCGATCAGCGCGCTGTCGACGTCACCCGTGCCGGTCGACACGCACAGCGTGTACGCCACGTCGTCCATGCGCCGCCGGGCCTCCTCGCCGCCGCTCTCCGCGTGCAGCACACGCAGTGCTTCGTACTGCTCGATCAGATTGCGCAGTACCGTGGGGTGGGCCATCAGCATGCCGAACATCCTTCCGCCGGTTCGTCGTGTGGTGTCTGCTCGCCCGGGTGGGCACCGTCCCGGGTACCCACCCACGGGCAAGCCACACACCGGGGCACCGCGTTCCGCCGCTCCGATGCCGGGCGACGCGCCCCCGGCCGGGGGCCGGAGCTCCAATATGGCCGGGCGGCAGAACCTCCGCATCTCCTCCGCTCCTCTTCCGGGCCGCCTTCCGGAACGGGCCACGTGCCCCGGCCCGCATCGGGCCCCAGGACTGCTCCGCCCGGCAGCGGGTACCCACCAGGGCGCATCACTCCTCCCCCGGTCACACCGGGGCAGAACGGAAGGAAGCTCTCATGACCGACCGCAGGCCGGAAGGCACCGCCTATACCGGGGCTTCCGGCAGCCCGCCCCCCGTTCCGGCGGACATGCAGGACCAGCAGACGCAGGAGGGTGAGGAGGCTCTCGACATACCGGTGCCGGACCGGTTGGCCAGCCAAGGCGGACAACCCGACCTGGACGAGGCCGGCGCCGGCCGGAACGCGCCGCGCAACGCGGGCGCGCACCCCGACAGGCATCCGACCCCGGACGAGTCGACGGGCTAGGTCCCGTCGTCGATCTCCGGCCCGCCCCCGCAGGGGGCCCTCCCGGCGACGACGGGCAGGTGACGACGGAACCTGGGAATCCCGGCCGGATGGGCGCCCGCCCCTGGGCCCCACGCTCCGAAGGAATCGGGACCCTCCCCTCGCGCACGGCATGCCCGTGCCCCGGCCCCTTTCCGGGCCGGGGCACGGGCAGGTGCGCTCAGTGGTGGCCGCGCGCGCTGCTCGACGCGCCGCCGAACAGCCTGGCCAGGGCCCGGAAGGGCAGCGTGACCACGGTGGCGATGGCTCCTCCGATGGAGCGGAGTACATCTGCGATGGCCTTGAACATGGGTCGCCCTCCATTCCTCCACCGACCTTCCGGAGGTTCCGGAACGACCGGTGCGAGATCCACCGCGTACCCGACACGCGCCGTCCCAACCGGGGAGCCGCCCGGAAGTGTCCCCCCGGAACGCCCTGGAGCCCCGGAGCGCGGCGCGCTCCGGGGCTCCAGGGTCGGTCGACCCGGATCAGGCGGTGGTGATGTTCTCCGCCTGCGGGCCCTTCTGGCCCTGGGTGATGTCGAAGGTCACCGCCTGGCCTTCCTGGAGCTCACGGAAGCCGGTGGAGTTGATGTTGGAGTAGTGCGCGAAGACGTCGGGACCGCCGCCGTCCTGCGCGATGAAGCCGAAGCCCTTTTCCGAGTTGAACCACTTGACGGTTCCGCTGGCCATGCCCGTACCTCTCAGCAGTAAACGGATCCGCACCGCGCGGACCCGGAGGTGATCGCCCTGGTTCTCAGGCACTGCACAGCAAAACGCCCGCGCCAGGCGCGGGCAGGTACTGCGAACCACGACATCTTCCGGCGACGCTACACGCCGGGATCACTCCTCACCAGAGAGCAACGCCATTTTGCTGTGGATCACCTTCCCCGTCACCGGCTCCTACCACACCGACTACGGTCCGTTCAGGGGCCGTCGGCGTCCCGGGCGACGCCGCGCGCCCACCGGCCCAGCGGCACCTGGAGGGGCAGCGGGGCCAGGCCGCTACCCGCTGCGGACGGAGCGGTGACGCCGGTCGACGGCCATCTGCACTTTGGCCGGAAACACACCACTGAAGAGCCCGTGGTCGCCCGAGTAGCACCCGGGGCCCGGGCCCCGGGTGCTACTGGATGAACCGGGGCAGCCAGCGGGCCTGGTAGTCGGCGTGGCCCGCGTACTCGGCGGCCAGTTGCCGTACCGCGAATCCGAGGCCCACCGCACGGCCGGAGCGGAAGTCCTCGGCCGGGCGGTCGGTGTCCAGGTCGGCCACCTCGACGTACTCGCCGAGCATGACCCGGTTCGTCTCGATGCGCTCCAGGGTCCGCGCGGGGTCCTGGAGCGCGATGTGCTCGTCGAAGCCCCGGCCCCGCACCGTGAACGCCACCCCGCCGGTGCGGTCGTGGACCTCGCCCGGCACATCGGCCGGGCACCGCCATCGGTCCCCGCCGGCGGCCAGTGCGACGTGTTCCTCGTCGGCGAGCCGCGCCCGGACGAAGGCCACCATGTCTGCGTTGGCGCCCATTGGATGCCGCTCCCTTGCGCTGATGGATCTCTGCACTCGATACGGGGAGCATTCTGGTGGACCGGACGCGGGGCGATCCACCTCCGCATCCGGTTCACCCCACCGTGTCCCCCGCGTCGCTCGCGGCCAGGTCGGCGAGGACCTTGTGCAGGGGTTCGGTCTTCCGGCGGCGGTACTCCTGTACCGCCCACCCGTTGCCGTCGGGGTCGGTGAAGTACAGGAAGGTCGCCCCGTCGTCGGGGGCGTACCGCTGCGGCTCGGAGACCTCGACGCCCCGGCCGACGAGCTCGGCGTGCGCGGCGTCGATGTCGGTGACGCAGAGCTGGAGACCGTGGTACGTGCCCGGCCGCGGGGTTCCGGTCGGGTTGGGCAGTCCGTGGGTGAGGGCGATCGAACAGCCGGAACCGGGTGGCGTCAGCTGGACGACGCGGGCGCCGGGCATCACCTCGTCGTCGAGGTCGACGTGGAAGCCGATTCCGTCCCGGTAGAAGTCCCGGGCCCGGTCGATGTCGGTCACGGGCAGCACGATCACTTCGAGGGTCCAGTCCATGGGTCAGCTCTCTTTCGCGGGTCGCTCGGCCTCCGGGCCGGGCCGTGGTGCGTCGGTGCCGGGCCGTGGCGCCTCCGTGCCGGGCCGTGGCCCGTCCGTCGCGGCACCGTCCGTCCCCTCACCGGCGAGCGGTGCCGCGCCGCCCTGGAGGCGGGCTAGATCGGCGGGTCTGACCTGGATGACGAACAGGGCGACCAGAGCGGCGACCACGGCGAAACAGGCCGCGACGACGAAGGCGCTGGAGACGCCCGAGGTGAGCACCTGGTCGCCCCAGGGCGGTGGCAGTTCGCCGGTCCTGCGAAACTCCAGCAGCTGGGCGGGCGTGCCCTCCTGGAGGAATCTCGGCACCTGGTCGGTGGCCTCGTCGCGGCTGGCCGTGCCGAACGTCGTGACCAGGATCGACAGCCCCAGGGACCCGCCGACCTGCTGGGTGGCGTTGAGGATGCCGGAGGCGGCGCCCGCCTCCTTCGGGGCGACGCCCGAGACCGCCATCAGGGTCAGCGACACGAACTGCATGCCCATGCCGAAGCCGAATACGAGCATCGGGCCGAGGATCGAGCCGAGGTAGGAACTGTGCACGTCGGTCAGCGTCAGCCAGCCGAGACCGGCGGCGGCCAGCAGCGCGCCCACCACCATGAAGGGTTTCGGTCCCCACCTGGGCAGCAGCTGGGAGGCCAGGCCTGCGCTGACCGCGATGACGGCGCTCACCGGCAGGAAAGCGAGGCCGGCCCGCAGCGGGCTGAAGTCGAGGACGTTCTGCACGAACAGGGTAAGGAAGAAGAACATCCCGAACATCGCGGCGGCGAGGCTGAGCATCATCGCGTAGGAGCCGGCGCGGTTGCGGTCGCGGAACATCCACAGCGGCGTGATGGGCTGTTTCGAGCCACGTTCGACCGTGATGAACACCGCGAGGAGCACGACGGCCACCGCGAACGAACCGAGGGTCAGCGCGTCGGTCCAGCCGTCCTCGGAGGCACGGATGAAGCCGTAGACGAGCAGCACCATGCCGACCGTCGAGGTGAGCGCGCCGGCGACGTCGAAGTGGCCCGGACGGCGTGCGGACTCGGGGATGTAGCGAGGGGTCGCGAAGGCGATCAGCAGGCCGATCGGAACGTTGACGAACAGCACCCAGCGCCAGTCCAGCCACTCCACCAGCAGCCCGCCGGCGAGCAGCCCGATCGCGCTGCCGCCCGCCGAGACGGCCGCGAACACCCCGAACGCGCGGTTGCGTTCGGGACCCTCGCGAAAGGTGGTGGTGATCAGCGACAGAGCGGTGGGGGAGGCGATCGCGCCGCCGACGCCCTGGAGCGAGCGGGCGGCCAGCAACTGCCAGCCCTCCTGCGACAGCCCGCCGAGCAGCGAGGCGAAGACGAAGAGGAGCACGCCGAAGACGAAGACCCGGCGGCGGCCGAGGATGTCGCCGAGGCGTCCGCCGAGCAGCAGCAGGCCGCCGAACGTCAGCGTGTAGGCGTTGACGACCCAGGAGAGGTTCTCGGTGGAGAATCCCAGGTCCTTCTGCATGTGCGGAAGCGCGATGTTGACGATGGTGACGTCGAGCACCACCATCAGCTGGCACGAGGCGATGACCAGCAGTGCCAGTCCGCCGCGGTGCCGATCGGAGGTGGCCGTATCGGCGGGGGTCGCGTGGGAGCCCGTCATGGTGGGGTTCGTCTCTCGTACCGAGGGCGGTGCGCCCGGTGAGGGCGGCCGGTCTCTGCGTCGGTCGGATGAACGCGGGCGTTCACCCGACCGACGTTATGCCGGAACCCGGGGCCCCGCCATTCGGGCGTCCGGCTTCACTGGAGTGCGTGGACCGCGGTGCGGAAGAGGACGGGCGCCCGGTGGGCGGCGGCGACGATCAGCCGCCCCGAGGACGGATGGCCGGCGGCGCCCAGCAGGGCCGCGGTGAGCAGGCGGTAGCGTCGCGTGACCCGCGCCCACCGCCGGGGGTAGTCCTCTGGCCGCCCGGCGGCCAGGCAGTCGACCGCGGCCGTCGCGGTGGCCACCGCGAGGGCGATGCCCTCCCCGGTCAGGGCGTCCACGTAGCCCGCGGCGTCGCCGACCAGCAGGACGCGCCCGGCCCGGGGGCCCTGTGCCCGCTGGCGCAGCGGCCCGGCCCCGCGTACGGAGGTGGCCCCCGTGCTGCCCGCGAGCCGGGCCGCGAGAGCGGGGAAGGCGGCCAGATGCCGGTCGTAGGGGCGGCGGTCGCGGCTCAGGACGGCCACCCCCACCAGGCGGTCGGCTACCGGGGTCACGTACGCCTCGCCGTGTCGGGACCAGTGCACCTCGACGTGGTCCGTCCACGGAACGAGCGGGTAGTGGCGGCGCAGGCCGTAGCGCCCGGTCCCGGTGACGGGACGGTCGAGGCCCAGGGTGCGGCGCAGCGGCGAGTGGAGCCCGTCGGCGGCGACGAGCCAGCGCGCCGTGAGTCCGGCGGCGGTGACGGTGTCCTCGTCCTGGCCGGATCTCTCCCGCCTTCGCGGCGACGACGCGTACGCCGAGGGCGGCGGCCCGCTCGTGCAGGGCGGTGTGGAGTTCGGTGCGGCGGACGCCCGCGCCGGGGCCGCCGCGGAAGGCCGCCTCCACGCTGCGCCGGCCGTCGGTGTAGCGGATGCCGCGCAGTTCGTGGCCGGTCACCCGTACGCCGAGGTCGCGCAGGGCCGCGACGCCGCCGGGCATGATGCCCTCGCCGCACGCCTTGTCGACGGGGGTGGTGCGCGGCTCGACCACCACCGCCTCCAGGCCCGCCGAGGCGGCCCGGATCGCGGCGGCCAGTCCGGCCGGGCCGCCGCCGACGACCAGGACGTCGATCACGCGGGTGCGTCCGCGGCCGGGAGGCGGGCGAGCGCCCCGTCCTCGCACCGGATCCGCACCACCATGAGCACCGCGTTGAGGGCGGTGAAGACGAGAGCGGTCACCCAGGCCCCGTGGACCAGGGGCAGCGCGAGGCCTTCGGCCGCGACGGCCACGTAGTTGGGGTGGGCCAGCCACCGGTAGGGTCCGCCGGTGGCCCTGGGCAGGTCGGGGACCACGATGACCCGGGTGTTCCAGCGGGGGCCGAGGGTGCGGATGCACCACCAGCGCAGCACTTGCGAGGCCACGACGACGACGGCCATCGTCCAGCCGAGTACGGCCGGGAAGGGGCGTTCGGCGAACCGGATCTCCGCCAGGCAGCCGGCCAGGAGCGCGGTGTGCAGCGCGACCATCGCCGGGTAGTGCCCGCGGCCCGATTCGACGCCGCCCCGGGCGAGGCTCCAGCGGGTGTTGCGGCGGGCCACGACGAGTTCGGCGAGGCGCTCGGCCGCGACGGCCAGCACCAGGAGGGTGTACCAGGTCGAGGTCATGGGGGTCTCTCCTTCCTACCAGCGCAGCAGCACCAGTTCGCAGCAGAATCCCGGGCCCATGGCCAGCAGCAGTCCGGGGGTGCCCGGCTCGGGGCGGCGCTGTTCGATGGTGTCCCGCAGGACGTGCAGGACCGAGGACGAGGACAGGTTGCCGACGTCGGCCAGCGACCGCCAGGTGACGTCGAGCGCGCCGTCGGGCAGATCGAGGACCTCGGTGACGGTCTCCAGCACCTTGGGGCCGCCCGGGTGGCACACCCAGTGGGCGACGTCCTTCGGCTTGAGGCCGTGCTCGTCGAGGAACTCCCGTACGTCGTCGGCGAGATAGCGGCGTACGACGTCGGGCACGGCCGGGTCGAGGACCACGGTGAAGCCGGTGCCGCCGATGTCCCAGCCCATGACGTGCTCGGTGTCCGGGTACATCCGGCTGCGGGTGGCCACGATCTCGGGGCCGGAGACGGCCCGGCGGCCGCCGAGGGCGACCATGGCGGCCGCTCCGTCGCCGAAGAGCGCGGTGGCCACGAGGTTGGCCGGCGACAGGTCGTGGCGCTGGAAGGTGAGGGAGCAGAGTTCGACCGACAGGAGCACGGCCACGTCGTCGGGGCGGCCGAGGAGGTAGTCGTGCAGCCGGGCCGTCCCGGCCGCTCCGGCGACGCAGCCCAGGCCGAAGACAGGCAGCCGCTTGACGTCCGATCGCATTCCCAGCCGGGTCACGAGCCGGGCGTCGACGGAGGGGGCGGCGATGCCGGTGACCGAGGTGAACATCAGCAGGTCCACATCGGTGGGCCGCAGCCCGGCCGCCCGCAGCGCACCGCGTACGGCCTGGGAGCCGAGGTCCACGGCGGACCGGATGAACACGTCGTTGGACGCGCCGAAGCCGTCGAGGTCGCGGTAGCCGTCCAAGGGCAGCACGGTGTGCCGGGTGCGGACCCGGGCGTTCTCGTGGAGCCGGTCCAGGACACGGCGGTCGGCTCCGGGCGGCAGGCAGGTGCGGGCCACCATGTCGGTGACCTCGCGCTGGGTGTGGCGGTGGGGCGGCAGAGCCCCGTGAACCGCGGCGATGCGGGTCATTCTGCCTCCTGGTTCGGTGGCGTCATGGCCCCATCCTGCCCACAAGGTGCGAGAGAACGGCGTAAAAGACCCGCCCGGTCGCCGCATTGACGGGGCGCCAGGCCCTTACCATCGCCCGATGGACGCCACGGACAGGGGGAACCGGGCCGGAACGGATCCGGCCGACGCCGAGCCGGCCGGAGCCCAGCCCGCCGGCGCGGGGCGACGCGGCCGGGGCGTGGGGCTCGTGCTCGCGTGCCACCCGGGACCGGCGCTCGCGGTGACCGCGCTCGCCTGCGCCCTCGCCCTCGGCTCCGGCCTCGGCGGCCCCCGCTCGGCGCTGGTCACGGCGGCGGTGCTGACCGGCCAGCTCTCGGTGGGCTGGTGCAACGACGCGTACGACGCGCGGCGTGACGCCGACGCCGGCCGTCCTGGGAAGCCCGCGGCCGACGGCACGGTCGGGGCGCGTGCGGTGTGGGCCGCGGCGGCGGTCGCGGCGGCCCTGTGCGTACCGCTCTCGCTGGCCTGCGGGGCCCTCGCCGGCACGGTGCACATCGCCGCGGTCACCGCCGCCTGGCTCTACAACCTGCGGCTCAAGGCGACCGTCCTGTCCTGGCTGCCGTACGTGGCCGGATTCGGCGCCCTGCCCGCCTTCGTCGCCCTCTCCCTGCCCGGCGGACCGTGGCCCCGGTGGTGGACGGTGGCGGCCGGATCCCTGCTCGGGTTCGCGGCCCATCTGGCCGACACCCTCCCGGACATCGCGGCGGACCGGGCGGCCGGGATCCGGGGCCTCCCGCACCGGCTGGGCGACCGGGGCACCCGGATGCTGCTGCCGGTGCCGCTCCTGGGCGCCACGGCGGTGCTGGCGTTCGGACCGCCGGGACCGGTGGACGCCGCGGGTGCGGCGGCACTCGTCCTGGCCGGTGCGGCGTCGCTCGCCGGCCCGGCTCTCGGCCGCCGCTGGCGCAAGGCCGCCTTGGCCGGAGCGGTGGCCGTGGCCACGGTGGATCTGGCGCTGCTGCTGGCCCGGGGTGCCGCCGGGGCCTGAACGAGCCCGCCCGATGGCCGATCCGACGAGGCGTCAATCATGACGTTCGAATGACATGGCCATGCGAAGACCGTTGACACATCAGAAACCGGGCAGAAATCTGGCGACCGACCATGACCCGCTGCCCTTCTCCGGGCAGACGCTGATCGCCGACAACGGCCTGTACCGCACCGGCGGAGCCTTCTGGAACGAGGGCCAGGAGTTCGGCGCGATCACCCTCTTCCCGCAGAACCTGCCGATCCCCGGGGTCACGATCCGCGACACGGACATCATCGACTCCACCTATGACGGCATCCAGTTCAAGACGGGCGGCGGCCTGATGCGGGACGTCAGGATCGAGAACGTCCGGATCGACAAGTCCAACAAGGGATCCGGCATCCTGGCGATGGGCGGCGCGCGCGGCAACGCGACGCTCACGAACGTGACGGTCACCGACTCGCGCGACGGCCACGTACTCATCGAGCCCGGTTCGCAGTTCACGGTCTCCGGCGCCCCGAACGGCGCACGGGCCAAGCGGTAGCCGCCGTCCCTCTCCCGGGCCGGAGGACCGTCTCCGGCCCGGGAACTCCCCTTCCCACCCGACCAGTCGGGCCCTGCACGGGTCTGGGAAGTGCGGGGTCCCGGGGCTACCCTCCGCGCATGATTCCCACAGTTGTCTGGGGTACCGGCAACGTCGGCCGCGCGGCGATCCGCGCCGTCGAGGCCCATCCGGCACTGAGACTCACCGCCGTCCTCGTACACGATCCCGCCAAGGTCGGCCGCGACGCGGGCGAGCTCTGCGGGGTCGGGCGCACGCTCGGGGTCGCGGCCACCGACGACATCGCCGCCGTCCTGGCCACCCGCCCCCGGGCGATGGTCTACGCGGCGTCCGGCGACATCCGTCCCGACGCCGCCCTCGCCGACATCGGCCGGGCGATCCGGGCCGGCGCGGTGGTCGTCACGCCCTCCCTCTATCCGCTCTACGACCAGCGCAACGCCCCGCCGGAGCTGCGGGACCCGGTCCTGGCCGCAGTCGCCGAGGGTGGCGGCTCCCTCTTCGTCTCCGGGGTCGACCCCGGCTGGGGCAATGACGTCCTGCCCCTGCTGGTCAGCGGCCTCGGCACCGAGGTGGACGTCATCCGCTGCCAGGAGATCTTCGACTACTCCACGTACGGGCAGGAGGAGTCGGTGCGCCATCTGATCGGCATGGGGCACCCGATGGACTACGAGCCGCTGATGCTGGCGGAGAGCGTTCCGACGATGGTGTGGGGCGGTCAGATACGGCTCATGGCGCGGGCGCTGGACGTCGAGCTGGACGGGATCCGCGAGACCATGGACCGTCGGGCGCTGGAGTCGACGGTCCGCACCCGCACGATGGGCGAGTTCGCGGCGGGCACACAGGGGGCGGTGCGCTTCGAGGTGCAGGGCGTCGTGGACGGCGTGCCGCGCATCGTCATCGAGCACGTCACCCGGGTCCATGCCTCGTGCGCCCCGGACTGGCCGTCCCCGCCCGACGGGGTGGGCGCGCACCGGGTGGTGATCGAGGGCCGCCCCCGTATCGAGGTGACGGTCGAGGCCTCCGACGAGGACGAGAACCGGTCGGCGGGCGGGAACGCCACCGCGGTCGGGCGGCTCGTCTCCGCCATCGACTGGCTGGTGGACGCGGAGCCGGGCCTGTACGACGCACTGGACGTTCCGCTGCGGCCTGCCGTCGGCAGGCTGGGAAGGAGACCGGCATGATCATCGACATCCCGGAGGGCCGGGAGCCCATCGGCTATGTGTGGGGGGAGCTGGTCCCCGGCATCGGCACGGCCGCCGCCACCTTCTCGATGTCCGTGTACGAGCACACGACGCTGGGGCTGCGGGAGTTCGAGGCGGCCAGGCTGCGGGTCGCGCAGCTCAACGGGTGCCTGTTCTGCCTGGACTGGCGGACCGAGCGGGACGGGACGAAGGTCGAGGAGGAGTTCGCCGGAGCGGTGGCAGAGTGGCGTACGACCGACGCCTTCGACGAGCGCACCCGGCTGGCTGCGGAGTACGCCGAGCGGTACACGCTCGACCACCACGGTCTGGACGACGCCTTCTGGCAGCGGATGACGGCGCGCTACAGCCAGGCGGAGATCGTGGAACTGACGATGAGCATCGGCTCGTGGCTGGCGTTCGGACGGCTCAACCATGTGCTGGGGATCGACGCGGTGTGCGTTCTGCCCGGTCACGCGTGAGCGCGGGCGCCTCCTGACGGAGTCCGGGGCCGCCGGGTTGGCACTCCCGGCCCCGGGCTCTTCGTCGGTCCCCGCGTCCTCGGGGCGCCTACAGGTCGGTCGCGATGATCCGTTCGATGTTGCGCTCGGCGAGTGCGGTGATGGTGACGAACGGGTTCACGCTGGTGTTGCCGGGGATCAGTGCGCCGTCGATGACGTACAGGCCCGGGTAGCCGTGCAGCCGGCCGTGGTTGTCGGTGGCCTTGTCCAGGACCGCGCCGCCCAGCGGGTGGTAGGTGAGGTGGTCGCCCCAGATCTTGTGGACGCCGAAGAGGTCCGTGCGGTAGATCGTCCCCTCCTTGCGGTTGATCTTGTCGAAGATGGTCTTCGCGGCGTCGATGGAGGGCTGCTTCCACGCCGCCTGCCAGTTCAGCTCGGCTTTCCCCGCCGCGGCGTTCCAGGTGAACTGCGCCCGGTTCGGGTTCTTGGTGATGGAGAGGTAGAACGAGGCCCACGTCTCGATCCCGGTGGGCAGCGGCGCGACTTCGGCGAACGCTCCGCCGGCTTCCCAGTTGTCGATGCCGCCGGTGGGGATGGCCGACTGCACCTTCCCCGTCGGGTCCCAGAGGTGGTTGGCCCGGCCGCACATGACGTTGCCGTTGTCGCCCCAGCCCTTGCCGACCTCCTTGTTGAGGAGGGGCAGCGCGCCGGTGGCCTTGAGGCCGACGAGCAGCTTGCTGGTGCCCACGCTGCCCGCGGCGAAGAACACCTTGTCCGCCGTGACGGTCTTGGTGGCGGTCGTCCGGCCGACGGTGTCCAGCTGGTCGATGAGCACCGTGTAACCGCCGCCCGGTGCCGGGGTGACCGTGGTGACCCGGTGGAGCGGGGAGATGGCGACCCGGCCGGTGGCCCTGATCCGGTCGAGGTAGGTCTTCTGGAGCGATTTCTTGCCGTAGTTGTTGCCGTAGAGGATCTCGGCGTCCAGGGCCGACCGGGGGACGGTCCCGGCCGCCTCCCGCTTCATGTACTCCCAGTCGTAGACGGCGGGAACGAAGAGGAACGGGAAGCCGGAGCGCTGGGCGTGTTTCCGGCCGACCCGGGCGTACTGGTAGCAGTCGACGCTGTCGAACCAGGCGGGGTCGATGGCGGTGACGCCCAGTCCGCTGTTGGCGCGCGGGTAGTAGGTGCTGTACATCTCCTCGGCGTTCACCGTGGGGAGGATCGCGCCGAAGTTCTCCCGGCGTGGGGTGACGGCCATGCCGCCGTTGACCAGTGACCCACCGCCTACACCACGGCCCTGGTAGACGGTGATGCCGGCGAACTCCTCGGCGTCCAGGATGCCGGTGTAGCGGTTGACGTCCTTGTCGATCGGGAAGCCGAGGAAGTTGCTCAGCGGCTGCTTGGTCCGGGTCCGCAGCCAGAAGGAGCGGTCGTCGGGCCTGGTGGTGTTGGCGAAGATCTTGCCGTCCGCGCCCGGCGTGTCCCAGGCCATGCCCATCTCGACCATATGGACGTCGACGCCGGCCTGGGCGAGCCGGAGGGCGGCCACGGAGCCGCCGTAGCCGGTGCCGACGACCAGTACCGGCACCCGGGCCCCGGAGCCGATCGGCGCTGTTGCCGCCCGGACGCCCGCCCACGCGGGTGCGGTGTGCCCGGCGATCGCCGCAGCACCCAGAAGAGAACCTGTTCCAGCGATGAATCTTCGACGCGAGACACCCTTGGCCTCGGCATCTATCATGGTCGTGTCCTCCATGTGCCTTCCCTCACTCTCGACAGAGTGCAACAGGTTCTACTGTCGATCGCGTGGTAAGTCACGAGAAACTTGGGGGTAACTTCCCGGTACGCCCGAGGGGCCCCGGACCATGGGGTCCGGGGCCCCTCGGGCGCGGGCGCGAAGGATCAGTAGGCGCCGAAGACGTTGTCGATCGAGCCGTACCGGTCCGCGGCGTAGTTGCACGCGGCCGTGATGTTGGCGACCGGGTCGTAGCTGTCGGTCGAGGTGCCGGGCACGTGGTAGGCCTGGAACGTCGGGTCGATGACCTGGAGCAGCCCCTTGGACGGGGTGCCCTTGACCGCGTTGGAGTCCCAGTTGTTGATCGCGACCGGGTTGCCCGAGGACTCCCGCATGATGTTGCGGTGGATGCCCTCGTAGGTGCCGGGGATGCCCCGCTCGGCCATGACCGCCAGCGACTCCTTGATCCAGCCATCGAGGTCGTTCGTGTACGTGACGGCCTTTTCGGCGGCCGGCGCGGCCTTTGCCGCGGGCACGGCGTTGACGCGCTCCGAACGGTCGGCACGGTTCGCCTCGGCACCGCGCGCGGTGGACGGGGAAGCCTGGGCGGCCTTGTCCGCCTTACCGCCCGAAGGGGCCTCGGCCGTGGTTCCGAGGATCAGCTTGATTCCGGGCTGAATGAGATCGGGATTATCTCCGATGATCTTCCGGTTGCCTTCGTACAGCTTCTCCCAGCCGCCGCTGACAGAATATTCGCGGGCGATCTTGGAAAGCGTTTCACCGGCCGCCACGGAATGCTGGGCGGGCGCGGCCCGCACGGCGGAATTCGCCTGGGCCACCGAGGCGGGCGCCACGGCCTGCTGCGGCGCGGCGGCGGGCACCGGGGCCGCGAAGGCACTGGTGGCACCGATCACCGGGAGGGCGAGGACGGCTCCACCGGTGGTCACGGCGGCGAGGCCGCGGCGCAGCGAGGTGGACTGGGAACGACGGTGCTTACCCTGTGCGGGCATGGGGGATTTCCTCTCCGGCGCCTGCGGGGTGAGCTGTCGGGTTCAGACGGGAGATGTCTGGCCGCACGCTCGTGCGGCTTCACCCCAAGCCGTTCCGGTCACGGATCGGCGACTTACCTGGGTCCCCCGCTCCTGCCGTACGTGAGTGGGTTTCGGATTCCCGGACGGCGGCAGGATTCGGCGTTCCATCCGGATTGACGGTGACCGTAGGCGAGAAACATCGAACAGAACAAGCCCCACATTCCGAAGCTCCTTTTCCGCGCAAGATCGAAAGGCGGAATCGCCGGATCGGATCATTCCGTCACGCCGTCAACTTTCCCCGCACGGAAGGGAACCGATGCTTCCGCTTCCGCGTCGCCCGCTTCGGACGTGACGCTCACCACTTCCTCGCGGCGATGGCGAAAATGAGCTCAAACAAATACCCCAGCAACCCCAATAGGCCCCTTATTTAGCAGAATTCCCAAAAGAACCAAATCGCCCATACCGGCACAAGAAAACGGGCTAATCGGGCACTCCAGGCGGGGCCGGTCGAAGGGCCCGCGGGGCGATCGCTTACGGTGTGCGGTGGAGACTAGTAAGCCAACCCTTACCTCCGACGTACGCTGTACCTGCCCGCGTTCGCCCGCCCCGAAGGATCACCACGCCATGACACGCCCCGTCCGCGTCGCCATTGTCGGAGCCGGCCCCGCCGGTATCTACGCTGCGGACGCGCTGCTCAAATCCGAGGTCTGCCAGGACCCGGGGGTCTCCATCGACCTCTTCGAGCGCATGCCCGCGCCCTTCGGCCTCATCCGCTACGGCGTGGCCCCCGACCACCCGCGGATCAAGGGCATCGTCAAAGCTCTGCACCAGGTGCTGGACAAGCCCCAGATCCGGCTCTTCGGAAACGTCAGCTACCCGCACGACATCGGCCTGGACGACCTGCGGTCGTTCTACGACGCGGTGATCTTCTCCACCGGCGCCGAGGCCGACCGGGCGCTCGACGTCCCCGGGATCCAGCTGGACGGCTCCTACGGCGCGGCCGAGTTCGTGTCCTGGTACGACGGGCACCCCGAGGTCCCGCGCACCTGGCCGCTCACCGCGGAGAAGGTCGCCGTGCTCGGCGTCGGGAACGTGGCGCTGGACGTCGCCCGCGTCCTGGCCAAGACGGCGGACGAACTGCTGCCCACCGAGATCCCGGACAACGTGTACCAGGGCCTCAAGGAGAACAAGGCGCTGGAGGTGCACGTGTTCGGGCGGCGTGGCCCCGCACAGGCCAAGTTCAGCCCGATGGAACTGCGGGAGCTGGACCACTCCCCCAACATCGAGGTCATCGTCAACCCCGAGGACATCGAGTACGACGAGGGCTCCATCGCGACCCGCCGGGAGAACAAGCAGGCCAACATGGTCGCGCAGACCCTGGAGAACTGGGCGATCCGTGATGTCGGCGACCGCCCGCACAAGCTGTTCCTGCACTTCTTCGAGTCCCCGGTCGAGATCCTCGGCGAGGACGGCAAGGTCGTGGCGCTGCGCACCGAGCGCACCGAGCTGGACGGCACCGGCAACGTCCGGGGCACCGGTCGGTTCACGGACTGGGACATGCAGAGCGTCTACCGTGCCGTCGGCTACTACTCGGAGGAGCTGCCCAAGCTCCCCTTCGACGTGGTCTCCGGCACCGTGCCGCACGAGGCGGGACGCGTCATCGCCGGCGACGAGCACATGGCATCGGTCTATGTCACGGGCTGGATCAAGCGCGGTCCGATCGGCCTGATCGGACACACCAAGGGCGACGCGAACGAGACGGTCGCCTGCGTCCTGGAGGACCGGGCGGCCGGCCGGCTGCCGGAGCCTGCCACGCCCGCTCCGGAGGCCGTCGAGGCCTTCCTGGAGGACCGCGGCGTCCGCTACACGACCTGGGAGGGCTGGCACAAGCTGGACGCCCACGAGCAGGCGCTGGGCGCGGCCCAGGGCCGTGAGCGGATCAAGGTCGTGGAACGCGAGGGGATGCTGGAGGCCTCCGGCGCCTCCGCGCCGGCAGAGCCGCCGGCCGACGCCTGATCAACGCGTGAGCGGCACCTGATCAGCAGGACGTCGTTCAGGAGGCCGGATCCGGGGCACCCGCCGTGCGCCCCGGATCCGGCCTTCTGAACGTGCGCCACAGGTCCGGACCGGGCGCCCGGTCCTCCCGGGGCCGACGGACCTCCGGGGTCCCGGCCCACCGGGCGGCCAGCAGGATCGCGATGTCGTCGGGGCGGTCGGTGGCCGCCCTGGCCTCTCCGATGACCTGGTCGGCCGTCTCGGCCAGGGGGACCGCGCCGATGCGTTCGACGGTGGCGCGCAGCCGCTCGATCCCCTCGTCGATGTCGGTCCCGGGACGCTCGATCAGCCCGTCCGTGAACAGGGCGAGCATGGCGCCCGGTTCGAGGAGCATCTCCGTGACCGGGTAGGCCGCCTGCCCGTCGATCCCGAGCACGATCCCGCCGGGCAGGTCCAGCACTTCCGTCCGGCCGTCCGGCCGCCGCAGCACCGGCTGCGGGTGCCCCGCCCGTACGGCGCGAGCCACTCCGGTCACCGGGTCCAGCGCGATGTAGCAGCAACTCGCGAACTGTCCCGGGTCGAGGTCGATGAGCAGCCGGTTCGTCCCGCTCATCACCTCCTGGGGATCGTGATTGCTCAGCGCGAACGCCCTGACCGCACTGCGCAGTTGGCCCATGGTCGCGGCGGCGGAGACACCGTGTCCCTGTACGTCGCCGATGATCAGGGCGAGTTCGTGGCCGGTCTCGATGACGTCGTACCAGTCGCCGCCCACGTCCATGCCCTGGGTGCCGGAGAGGTAGCGTCCCAGGGTGTCCACCCCGTCCACCTCGGGCAGCCCGTGCGGCAGCAGGGCGTTCTGGAGTCCGCGGGCGAGGGCCGACTCGCTGTCGTAGCGCTGGGCGCGCTTCAGGGCCTGGGCGATGAGTCCGGCCAGTGCCGTCAGGACCGTACGTTCCTCCGGGCTGAAGCCGCGGGGGCGGTCGAACCCGAGGATGCAGGAGCCGACGGGCCGCCCCGAGGCGATCAGCGGCAGGAACGCGCGGGCCCCGACGTCCGCGTCGATCGGGATGCCGGGATAAGCCTCGGCCAGGCGATGCAGGGACTCGAAGAACATGGGGCGGCCCGTGGTCAGGGTCTCCACCCCGGGAATGCTGACGTCGAGCTCGACCCCTTCGAAACGGTCGAGGAATCCCTTCGGGAACCCCGTCTCGAAGGCCAGGTGGAGATGGCCCTCGTCCAGCAGGTAGATGGCGAGCTGACGGCCGCCGAACGCGGGCAGCAGCTCCTCCGTGACCACCTCCGAGACCTGACGTGCCGTGACCGCCTCGGTCAGCGCGATGGCGAGGGCCACCGGCCGGTACAGCGCCGAGGAGCGGTCGGCGGTCGAGCCGATGCCGAGGCCCGGCGCGGTGACCGAGCCCGGGGCGTAGTCCGGCCGGTCGGTCTCCTGGAGGACGACGCTCACCCCGTCGTGGCCCGGGTACAGGGAGACCGACAGCCAGCGCGAGGGCGGGCGGCGGGCGAGGAAGTGGACGGGCTCGTCGGCCATCAGGGCGGCCCGGTAGTGGTCCTCGTAGGCCTCGTGCCCGAACCACGGCAGGGCCTGCCACACGACGTGGCCCACGAGCTCCTCCCTGGAATGGCCGAGCAACTCCTCGGCGAGGCCGTTCGCATAGGTGATCCGGCCCAGCCGGTCGAGGGAGAGGACGCCGCGCGGCAGCCGGTCGGCGGCCTCCGCCACGACGGGCCCCGCGCCGAGGTCGACCAGGAAACCGCTCAGACGGCTGGCGGACACATCGCCGACCGGGTGCGTCCAGCGGCCGGACAGCTCCAGCAGATGGGACCGGCCGTCGGGGCCGCGCAGCCGCATCCGCCGGACCACCGGTTCGGCCGACTCCACCGTCTGACGGGCCAGCGCCCACAGCCCGTACACGTCCTCCGGGACGAGCCGTTCGGCGAGCGCGTCGACGGTGCCCGGGAAGGCGGCGGGCTCGAAGCCGAGGACCGCGCAGAGTTCGTCGTCGGCGGCGACCCGCCCGGAGTGCAGGTCCCAGTCGAAACGGCCGACCCGGACCGGGGGCGTGGTGGCGGCGGGCAGTTGCACGGGAACCGGCTCGGTCTCCCATACGCACTCCACGCCCCGCTGGTCCAGATCGGTGAGCGCGTCACCGAGCCGGTGGCCCAGGCGGTGCAGCCGGTCACCGTCGGCGGGGGCGACGGGCCGCCCCGGCGTGGAGGCCCGCAGGATCGCCAGCACGCCCAGGCTCCCCCGGGGCCCGGTGATCGGCACCCACAGCGACCCGAACGGGAACGGCAGTCCGGCCATCAGCTGCGGGAACCGGCGCATCGCCTCCTCCGCGTCGGAGAGCAGCACGGGCCGCCCCGAGCGGTAGGCCTCGGACACCGGGAAGGGCCGGTTCACCTGCATCCGCCACCAGGGCCGGAACAGCGGGCCCGGCAGTCCGGCGAGCACCGCGAGCCGCAGCAGCCCGGGCGTCCGGCTGCGGAGGTAGACACCGCCCGCGTAGCCGTCGCTCGACTCGACGGCGCTGACGAGGGCCTGCGCGAGTACGAGGGACAGTTCGTCGGGCACTCGGCCACCCTCGTGTCCCCCGGCCGCGGCCCCGTTTCCGGGCGGGGGATGCCGGGGCGTTCCGTGCCGGGTCACACAGCCAGCATGCTCCCGGTGCGGGGTACCCCGCACCTCCGGCGACCGGCCGCCCCCCGGCGGCCGGTCGCCGGAGGTGTCATCAGTACAGCTTGGCGACGGCGGTGCGCGTCGTGTTCCTGAAGCCCTCCAGCGGTGCGCCGTCGAGTTCGCCCAGCTGTCCCCACTCGACGACGGTCACGGCCCTGCCGTCACGGCCCACGGAGTAGAGCCCGATGTCGGTGGAGCCGACCTCCGGGTAGGACGTGTCGATGCTGTAGACGTGCGCGCCCTCCTCGATGTCGACACGGCCCTGGTAGAACGCCTCCCCCTCCAGGCCGGGGTCCTGCTCCTTCAGCCGGTCGAGGCAGGTCTCCAGGGCGCTGCGCAGCTCGGCGGCGAGCGCCTTGGCCCGGGCGGTGGTGGTGGTGACCGTGATGGTCTGGCGGGCGCCGGTGTCCAGTTCGGTGCGGAAGTCCCGGTGGCGGGTGCCGGACGCCGGGGCGATGCCAGCGGTGCACACCGACCCTTCCGCGGGTACTCCCTGGCGTACGGGACCGGCCGTCCAGGGTGTGGTGGAAGCGGGCAGCTGGCCCGCGCTCAGGAACTTCGGCTGGACGGGAGCGGGGGCCGGCGCCGCGGCGGCGGGCACCTGGGCCAGTGCGGTGACGGCCAGGCCGGCGGCCGCGGCGGTGAGGACTGCGGTGCGAAGGGTGCGCATGGTGAGGTTTCCCCGTTTCGGAGGGTGCGGTCAGGTGGTCGTACGACGTCGCGCCGAGATGTGCGGAGCCCGCTGAGGGGGCCCTGCGACGGCGGTACGGGAACGAGCACCAGCCTGGGCCGCCGCGCCGGACGCCGACAAGCGCGACACGGGTTCCCGCCGGGCTGGAACCGTCCCACCCCTGGTGACGTGGGTGTTTTTGGGGGGCTGGAACGCCCTGGAACGGCTGCGGGGGAGGTCGAGCGTGTCGGGTGACGCCGAGGGGGCGGCGCGGGCGGCGCTGGCGGAACGGCTGAGCGCACTGCGGGAGCGGTCGGGCCGGACGTACGCGGCGCTGGCCCGTCGGATCGGGGTCAGCGGCTCGACGCTGCACCGGTACTGCACCGGGCGGACGGTGCCCGCGGAGTTCGCCCCCGTGGAGCGGCTGGCCCGCCTGTGCGGCGCACCGGCCGCGGAGCGGGAGGCACTTCACCGTCTGTGGATCCTGGCGGACCGCGAGCGCCTTGATCGCCAGGGGGCGGCGGAGGGGAAGGAGAAGGCTGAGGCGGAGCCGACGGTGGTCGTGCCGGTGGACGGACCGGCCGGGAAGACGGCGTCCTCCGGGCGGTGGCCTGCGCTGCCCCACCCCGCCGGAGCCGGGCCGTCCGGCAGGGCCGTGTCCGGGCCGGCCCCGACCGCGGCCCACGAGCCGTCCGGCCCCACCGGTCCTCGCCCGGGGGCGGCTTCCGTCGCCGAGGAGGTGGCCACGGTCGGCGGGACTCCCCGGAGGCCGGTGTCCCGGTCGCGTCGAGCCAGCCGGTACGGGCAGGGGCTCGGTGTCCTCGCCGCCGCGGTGCTCATTCTCGCTCTGGTCGCGGCCTGGGGAGGGGCGTCGCGCCCGGGCACGGACCGGCGCCCGTCGGTGGCCCAGCAGCCGGACGGGCCCGCGGCGAACAGCCCGCAACCCTCGCCTGCGGGCTCCCTCGCGCCCGCGAAGCCGCAGGACACGCCGAGCGGAACCCCGCGCCGAACGCCGTCCGGCGGCACCCGGACGGCGGCCGTGCCGCCCGACGTCGAACAGCGCGGGGAGACGCTCCCCCGGGCGTCCGGGGGCTCGCCGGGCCCGCAGGCCGGGCGTGTGCCGTTCACGTGGACCGCGGACGGCCACGTCTGGAAGAACGGCTGTGACCACTCCTACCTCGTCGACCGGGCGCCTGCCGCCGTCCCGCCGCCCCCGGTCGAGGCGGACGCGGCGTCCTGGGCCGGAGCGCTCGGCGCGGTGCACGCGGGCGAGGCCGGTGTCCGGATCACGTTGCAGGGCATGGACGAGCGGGCCGTGGTGCTGGAATCCCTGCGGATCCGCGTGGTCGAGCGTCGTTCGCCGGCGGAGGGCAGGGTCTACCGGATGAGCTCCGGCTGTGGCGGTGCCCTCACCCCACGGATGTTCGACGTGGATCTCGACGCGCCCGGGCCCGTCGCCCGCCCGGTCGCGGGCAACGACTCGGGCGTGCCCATCGAGGCGGTCGCCTTCCCGTACAGCGTCTCCGTCACCGATCCCGAGGTCCTCCTGGTCACGGGTCGCACGGTCGGATGCGACTGCGACTGGTTCGCGGAGCTGACCTGGAGCTCCGGCGGCAGGTCCGGCACGGTACGCGTCGACGACGGCGGGCGGCCGTTCCGTACGAGCGCGGTGCGGGGGCGGCCCGTGCTCGACTACGACACGGGCACCGGCCGCTGGGTGTCCGTGCCGGACACCGAGGCCGTGTCCTGAAGCAGCGGCGTCCGCGCGGAGGCGCCCGGGGGCGGACGCGCCCATCCTGGTGGGGCGGGCGGACTGCCCGGCGCGGATCCGCGCCGGCCGCTGACGCTTCTGGTGGAGGTGCCGATGGACCCGGTAAACGCCCTGCGGCGGATCGCCTTCCTGCTGGAACGCTCCCAGGCCGCCACGTATCGGGTGAAGGCCTTCCGTACGGCCGCGGCCGCCGTGGAGAAGATGGCCTCCGGGGAGGCGGCCGAGCGGGTGGCCGCGAACTCCCTGGAACGGGTTTCCGGGATCGGGCCGCGCACCGCCGAGGTGATCCGCGAGGCCCTGGCCGGGGAGACGCCCGGGTATCTGGAACGGCTGGAGGCGGAAGCCGCCGCCGAGCCGCCCGCCGAGGGGGGCGAGGATCTCTTCGCCCGGCTGACGGGCGACTGCCATCTGCACTCGGACTGGTCGGACGGGGGCAGCCCGATCGAGGAGATGGGCCGGACCGCCGCGGAGCTGGGGCACGCGTGGGCGGTCCTCACCGACCACTCGCCCCGGCTGACGGTGGCCCGCGGGCTGTCGCCGGAGCGGCTGCGGGAGCAGCTCGCGGTGGTGGCGCGGCTCAACGAGGTGTGGGCCCCGTTCCGGCTGCTGACGGGCATCGAGTGCGACATCCTCCCGGACGGCTCGCTCGACCAGGAGCCCGCGATGCTGGAGAGGCTCGATGTGGTCGTGGTCTCGGTCCACTCCAAGCTGCGGATGGACCCGGAGCCGATGACCCGTCGCCTGGAGACGGCGGTGCGCCACCCGCGGGCGCATGTGCTCGGCCACTGCACGGGACGCCTGCTGGCCGGGCGCGGCCGGCCGGAGTCGCGGTTCGACGCGGAGCGGGTCTTCGCGGCCTGCGCCGAGGCGGGGACGGCGGTGGAGATCAACTGCCGTCCGGAGCGGCGGGATCCGCCCCTGCGGCTGCTGCGCGCGGCCGTCGCGGCGGGGGCGCTGTTCGCGATCGACACCGACGCGCACGCCCCGGGGCAGCTCGCCTGGCAGCGGTCAGGGTGCGCCCGCGCCGAAAAGTGCGGGGTGCGGGCCGACCGAGTGGTGACGACCTGGAGTGCGGACCGGCTCCTGGACTGGGCCGGCTGACCCACCGACGGGCCCCGTGCGGGGCCGCCCGCCCCCGGAGATTCCGTAGATCTCCGGAGGCGGGCCGGCGTCGGCCGGGCTACTTCTCGGGGTAGACGTCCCCGGCCTCCATGGCGCTCTGCTGCTCGCTCCGGTCCCGGATCGTCCGGGACTTCTTCTCCAGCCGCTCGCGCTCGTGCGGGTCGCTCGCGCGCTCCGCGGCCTCCGCGAGCTGCTGGGCCTTCTCACGCATCTGCCGAGCCAGGTCGGCGGGTTCGTCCGAACCGCTCATCACCACTCCTTGGACGCTGGGGGACCTCTGGGGCGTGTCCGGCGCTGATCCGCCGGACACGCCCCAGCCCCAGCGAACCAGCGACCGGCCGCCTCCGCATCCCGCGCGGCCGCCGCTCTCGTGCCGGAATCGGGGTGTCGTGCCGGCGCGGGCGGTCAGGAGGGCTGCCGGCCGAGCCTCCGCAGGAGTGCGCGCAGCCTGGGGTGACGCGCGTGCGCCTCCGCCGAACGGCGGTTCAGCTCCTCGCCGAGGCGTTCGGTGCGCTCCTCGATGTCGAGCTCGGCCAGCACCCGGTCGATCTCCGCGAGCAGAGCACCGTGCAGCTGCCACTGGCGCGGGTGTTCCTGGACGTCCTCCAGCAGCAGATCGGCCACCCGGTCGCGGGTGGCGCGGCTGCGGACGAGCGCGTCGGCGAGCCCGTCCTCCGCCGCCTCCGCGTCGGCGGCGAGCTGGGTCGTGACCAGTACGGCGAAGCTCTCGATCGCGTCGGCGAGGTGGCCGAAGAGTTCCTGGAGCAGTTCCGTCACATCGGCCGGAAAGAGCGACTCCTCGGTGCGGGCCTTAGCCAGGTCGGTGAGGGTGCGGGACAGGACGCGCAGGACGACCGCGCAGATCTCCAGCGTGTCGAGCCCGGTGCGCAGGACGACCCGGTGGAGCAGCCCCTGCCTCACCCTGGGGTTGAGGGTGAGACTTTCCTCCGCCTGCCGCAGTGAGGCGTCGACCTCGACGATGTCGTGGTCGAGCCTGCGGGCCTCGTGGAGCCGGGCCGCGGCCCGGGACACGGGGTTGTGCCCCACGACCTCCTCCCCCATGCTGCGCAGCATCGTGCCCATCCGGGCGGCGAGCGACTCGATGGAGGAGCCGGCCGAGCCGACCCAGACGGGCGGGGCGAGGAGCAGGTTAAACAGGAGTCCCACGCCGGCGCCGATCAGGGTCTCCCACACCCGGTCCCACGCGGTGTCCGCGACCTGGGAGACGCCGAGGACCAGCATGGCGCTGATCGCCACCTCGGGCACGAACTCATTGACCCGGACCAGCCGCCCGATCAGCAGCGAGGTGAAGATCGTGAGGCCGAGGCTCCACCAGCTCAGCCCCACCAGAGAGCTGAAGGCGATGGCGATGAGCACACCGACGACCACCGAGTTCACCCTGCGGACGCCGGTGGTGAGGGTCGCGTAGAGGGTCACCTGGACGACCAGGAGTGCGGTGAGGGGTGCGGTCAGGGGCGCTGGTTCGGGCAGCGCCCACACGGCCACGGAGTAGGCGATGACGGCGGCCGCAGTCGAGCGCAGCGTCTGCACCCCGGCGGGTTCGGTGGTGCGCTGCACGAGTTTGACGACGGGGGCGGAGACTCGGGGCATTCCTTGACGGTGCCCCGATTACCGTCCCCGCAGCGCTTCCCCCCGTCATGCTCCGCCGTACGGCCCCGCAGCCGCACCGCGCGGACGGCGTGCGCGGGGGCTCGAACGGAGAGACCCTGGGTTCATGGCTGTTCTACTGAATCCCCCAGGAGAGACACCGCCGGCCGAGGGTTCCATCGGGGAGGCCCACGAAGAACGCCCGGACGGAGGGCTGTGGGAACACCCCGGCGTCTGGACCGCCCTGATCGTGACCGGCGCGCTCGTGGTCGCCGGATTCTTCCTCGCCCGGATCTTCGGTTACGGATGACGAGCCGCGAGGTGTCCGCCTCGGCGCGCCGGATCACCGACGCGCTGCTGGACGGGTACGGGCGGACGTATGCGGAGGAGGCGGGGATCCGGCTGCGTGACACTCCGCAGCCTCTCTACCAGCTTCTGGTACTGAGTCATCTGCTGAGCGCGCGGATCCGGGCGTCGGTCGCCGTGGCCGCCGCGCGGGCGTTGTTCGCGGACGGCATGCGCACCCCGCGCCGGATGGCCGACGCGACCTGGCAGCAGCGCGTGGACGCGTTGGGCGAGGGCGGCTACCGCCGCTACGACGAGCGGACCTCCACCCAGCTCGGGGAGGGCGCACAGCTCGTCCTCGATGTCTGGAAGGGCGACCTTCGCCGCCTCCGCGCGGAGGCGGACGGCGATGGAGAGGTGGTGCGTGCGGGGCTCCAGCGGGTCCAGGGGATCGGACCGGCCGGGGCCGACATCTTCGTGCGCGAGGTTCAGGACCTCTGGCCGGAGACCGGGTTCCGGGCCGGCGCGAAGGGCCGGCAAGGAGCCGAGAGGCTCGGTCTGCCCACCTCCCCCGGGACGCTGGCGGAGCTGGCGCACGGCCGGAGCCGGGCGGCGTTCGCCGCGGCGCTGGTCAGGGCGGCCCTCGACCCCGAGGTCGTCGAGACGGTCCGGGAGAACGCACAGGCCCCGAAGTGACCGACCCCGCCCGCTCCCGCACCTCCGTGTCCCCGGGCTACGGGGACATCCGCCGGCGACACGGGGTGCGGGAGCGGACTCGCGCGGGTGCCCGCTGCCATGCGTGACGGCACGGGCGCCCCCGCCTCTCTCAGCGGTCGGAGGCCGCCCGCGCTGCGCGTGCCAGGGCCTCCTCGCGGCGGGCCTCGGCCTGTTCCTTCCTGCCCTCGGCCTTCAAACGCTCGTCCTCGAGGGCGATGCCGTCCGATTCCTTGATCATGCCTTTGAGCCTCCGCGCCTTGGCGCGGGCTATGTCGGTGCTCTTTCCCACAGCTGCCTCCATGCCGCGAGGGAGATACGCGCTTCTCCCTCCACTATGCATACCCGCGCGGCGGAACGCAGGCCGCTACAGCAGTGGATCGTCGTCGTCCGGTCCACCGCCCTCGACCCGCAGCGCGAGGTCCTGGAGGACGTCCGCCGACGAGATGTCGGTCTGCCCGGAGTCGTGGACCTGGGCCAGCATCGTGAACGCGAGGGTGAAGGCGCTCACGAGCTGTTCGACCGCACCGCCGACCTCGCGCCCGACGACGGTGACCACCTCCTCCACGGAGAAGTCGTCGGGGATGGCGATGTGGGGCATCGTCTCGTTCAGCAGGGCGGTGACGGCGCCCGCTCCCGTGTCCAGATCTTCCCGTTCGAGGTCCGCCTCCAGCAGACGCTGCATTTCGCGCGCCTCTGTGAGGATGCCGATCACGCGCTTCACGACTTCCCGTTGCTCCATGGCCGCGAGCATAGGGCGTGCAACCCGGTCGCAACGTCCGGTCGAGTTGACTCGCGCCCGTTGTCGCGGCGTCACCGTAGCCGAGAAGGGGCAGGTCCATGGAGTGTGACCCGAAATCTCCCGCCGTCGAGCTGACACCGGCCGCGGCCGGTCTGCTGCGACGCTGCGGGGGGACCACGGCCCGTTGATGTCCCATCAGTCGGGCGGCTGCTGCGACGGCAGCGCGCCGATGTGCTGTCCGGCCGGTGAGTTCCGTACCGGGGGCGCCGATGTGCTGCTGGCGGACCTCGCCGTCGAGGGGATGCCCGGGAGCGTGCCCTTCTGGACGTCGCGGAGCCAGTACGCGGCGAGGTCCCACACCCGGCTGGTCGTGGACGTGGCGGAGGGCCGCGGCAGCGGGTTCTCGCTGGGAGCTCCGGGGGGTGGGGTTCCTCGTCCGGTCCCGTCTGGCGGACGGCTGAGCCACCACGTGCGGCAGCGCCCGCAACACACCGCGCCGCGCCCTATCCGCGCGGGGGAGGCTTCCTGTGCGAGCGGTTCTCCAGCATCGCCCGGCGGATCCGGGCCGCCGCGGCCCGGGCGTGCTCCGGCGTCGCGGTGTGGTCGGCGACCGAGGTGACGAAGCGGTGCAGCGGCTGCCGGCAGTGGGGACACGGGGTGTCGGTGGTGACGCGGTGGCCGTCCTCGCACTGCGGGTCGGAGCACGAGCCGGGCATCAGCAACTGTTCGGCGATGTCCTGGGCGCTCCAGCGGCGGCGGCCGTCCTCGTCCTTCTCGTTGAGGGCGTGGGCCCAGCGCAGGTTCCAGCGGCGTTCGATGCGTTCGCGGAGGAGACCCGCGCTGCGGTTCGCCAGCTCCTGGTGGATCAGGTCGTGGACGGTGCTCGGCACCCGGCCGCCGAGCGCCTGGAGGAGCTGCTGCGGCAACGCCTGGAGGACGTAGCCGCGCGGGTTGCTCTTGGCGTTCTCCCGCCAGCGGTCGCAGAAACAGGTTCCGTCGGGCCGTTTCGGGGCGTGGCAGCGGCCGCACAGGCCGCGGCACTCGGCGCACAGTCCGCCGTCGAGCCCGTCCAGGTGGGGCGCGGGGGCCCGGCCACAGGACTGGCAGCAGGCCGCGCACGGCCCGCAGAGCCGCTCGTTTCCCGCCTTCGTCGTCCAGATCCGCATCTGGCACCGGCAGCACAGGCCGGTGTTGCAGTACTCGTGGTGGGCGGCTCCCGAGTGCCGGCCGGAGGGCGGAAAAGACATCTGCCCATTGTGCGGGATGTCCGGGACCGGCATGGACCGGCCGCCGGCACGGGCCGGACCGGCCGCGGGTTCCGCGCCGGGGGGGGTGGCCCGGGTCAGGGGTGGAGGCCGCTGACCAGGTCGGCGGTGGCCCCGACGCCGTCGTGGATGGTCGGCGCCATGCTCGTACCGGCCAGGAAGAATCCCAGCAGGACGCAGACCAGTGCGTGCGAGACCTTCAGTCCGCCGCTGCGCAGGAAGATCACTGCCAGGATCAGCATGAGCAGGACCACCGAGATCGAAACGGCCATGGCCAACCTCCTCCGCCGCGCCGGATCTGCGGCATTCGGCCGCCAGTGTGGCGCAGCGGAGAGGCTGTTCGGCGCACTGGCGTGTCGGCCGAACGGGTACTTCCCGGCCGGGAGGCGTTACGAGGTCGAAACGCCGTTGCCACGGGTGCGGAGGAATCGTTCGAGTCCGGCCAGGTCGTCGGTGTTGAGGTGGTCGACCCCGGCGGCGAGCAGTTCGGACCAGACCGCCTCGCGTGCGGGTCCGGGCAGGTCGGGTGTGGCCCAGAAGCGGATGCGGCGGCCTTCCCGGTGGGCGGTGGCGACGAGGGCGCGGAGCCGGTCGCGCTCGGTCCGGGGGAAGGGGCCGGCGCCGAGCCAGCCGAAGGTCTGGGTCCAGTTGGCGCTGACGAGCGGGGCGAAGGAGGCGGGGGCCGCGGTGCCGAGGTCGTCGAGGCGGCCGTCGTAGAACGCGTATCGGGTGCGCTGCGCCTCCATGGGGACGCGGGCGGCGCGGTCGCCGGAGATCACCGGGGTGACCGCGCCGGGGTGGACGCGGCCGTGGCTGTAGCGGGTGAGGATCCGGTGGTGGCGGCGCAGTTGCCGGTCCAGTTCGCGGTAGGCGGCTGCGCCGTCGGCCTTGATGTCGATGAGGAGTTGCAACGGGGCGCGGTGGTGTGGGTGGACGCTGCCGTGCCCCGCGCGGACGAGGGCGGCGAGCGGTTCCAGGTAGAGCGAGGCGAGGGTGCGGGTGGGGTCGAGCGTGGCGGGCTCATGGGCCACGAGCAGGTCGCCGCCGACGAGGAAGACGTCCGCCTCGACGCTGGTGAACCCGTGGGCGAGGGCGTCGTGCAGCGGCCGGGGGTGCAGGTAGTCGTTGTGCGCGTGGGCGTGGCGCAACGGGCGCGGGCCGCGCGGGCGGGCGGGTGCGGCGACCGCCGTCACGGTGGGGGCGGCGACGGCCACGGCGGCGGTGGCGAGGGCGACCGTGAGCGCGCGGCGGCGGGTGGGGTGGGCCATGAGGACTCCCTGAGCGGCGGACGGACGGGGGACGGTCGCGTCGAGTATGGAGTCGCGACCTCGCCGCTGGGCAGGTACCTGCCAAGAGTTGGCTGGACCGTCGCCCGCCGGTCGGCCGGGCCGCATCGGTTGTTCGCCGGGCGCGACGGTCCACAGTCCGTGGGCCGTGGACCTGTGGGCCGTGGCGCACGCCGTTCCTCGTGCTCCGTTGCTCATGCGCCGTGAGCTGCTCGCCGTACGTCGTTCGCGTGGCGCGCTCGGGCGACAGCCGCCGGTCAGCCGACCGCGACGCGCTCGCTCCCGGCGGGCCGCTCGCCCCAGCGGACCGTACGGTCGCACCAGCGCTCCAGCAGCACCCGGTCGTGGCCGACCGCGAGCAGGGCCGTCCCGGTCGCGGAGCGGTAGCGCTCCACCACGGCTACCAGGGCGGCCGTCGTGGACGCGTCGAGCATCGCGGTCATCTCGTCGCAGATCAGCAGCCGGGGCTCCAGCACCAGGGCCCGTGCCAGGCAGGCCCGCTGGAGCTGGCCGTCGCTCACCGCGTGGGGGCGGCGCTCCAGCAGCTCCTCGGAGAGACCGACCAGCGGGGCCAGTTCGGCCACCCGCGCGGGGACGTCCCGGCGGCGCCCGGTGGACCGCAGCGGCTGGGCGATCAGTTCGCGCAGGCTGAGCCGGGGGTCGGCGGAGAGCCGGGGCTGCTGGAAGACGACGCCGACGGCCGTGCGCTGCTCGCGCGGGGCCCGGTGCCGCCAGCCGCGTACGACCGTGCCGTCGAGGGTCATGGTTCCGGCGTCCGGGGGGTGCAGGAGGGCGGCGACCTTGGCCAGGGTGGACTTGCCGCAGCCACTGGGGCCCAGCAGCCCGACCGCCTCGCCCGCCGCGACGTGCAGGGAGACATCGCGGACGACGGGGTCGCGGCGGTCGTATCCGGCGGTGATCCGGGTCAGCTCAAGCATCGGCGGCCTCCTTGAGGGGGTGCGTCCGGCCGGGCCGTGCGTGGTGGCAGGCCAGGTCCGCCGCGAAGGCCGGGCGTTCGTCGGTGCAGCGGGCGTCCGCGTGCGCGCAGCGGGCGGCGAAGGCGCAGCCGTCGGGCAGCGCCCCCAGCTCCGGGGGCATCCCGGGGATCGGAGCGAACTCCCGCTCGGGCAAGGCGTCCAGCAAGCCCCGGGCGTACGGGTGGCGGGGGCCGGGTGCGCCGAAGAAGGGGCCCGCTTCGGCGATCTCGACGATCCGGCCCGCGTACATCACGGCGACCCGGTCCGCGATCCGCATCGCGGCGGCCAGGTCGTGAGTGATGATCAGCAGCGCCCTGCCCGCGTCGGTGTGGCGGCGCAGTTCGTCGACGGTCCGCTCGACGAGATCCCGGTCGAGCCCGGTGGTCGGTTCGTCGGCGAGCAGCAGCGGGGCGTCGCCGACCAGGGCGAGGGCGGTCGCGGCGCGCTGGGCGAGGCCGCCGGATAGCTCGTGCGGGTAGCGGTCGAGGTGGTCCGCGGGGAACGAGGCGCGGTCGGCCGCCGCCAGGGCGGCCTTCGGCAGCTCGCTCCCCCGCACCCCGGTCAGCTCGCGCAGGCTCTCCTCCAACTGGGCCCGGACGGTGCGCACGGGCGTGAGGTGGGCGGCGGGACTCTGCGGTACGAGGCCGATGCGCCGTCCCCGTACGGTGCGGGCGAGGGTGCGCTCGTCGGCGGTCAGCAGGTCCGTGTCCCCGCCGAGCACCGCGCTGCCGGTGGTCGCCGCGTTGGCGGGCAGCAGCCCGAGCAGGGCCGAGGCCAGGACCGACTTGCCGCAGCCGCTCTCGCCGACCAGGGCCAGGCACTCCCCCGGCGCGACGGAGAAGCGGGCGTCGGTGACGGCCGCGATGTCCCGGCCGCCGCGCATCCGGAAGCGGACGGAGAGGTTCTCGACCGCGAGGACGGGGGGCCCGGCGGATTCAGGGGCGCGGGTCACAGCATCAGCTCCGATTTCCGGCGCGGGTTGATCCGGTCGCGCCAGGCCCCGGCGAGCCCCGCGAGCGCGAGGGTCGGGATGATCAGGAAGAGGCCGGGGAAGAGGGTGGGCCACCAGTCCCCCGCGAGGAGGGATCCGCGCGCGGACTGGACGAGGTTGCCGAGACTCGCCTGATGGGCCGGGAGCCCCAGCCCGAGGAAGGACAGCGCCGACTCGTGCCACATCGCGTGCGGCACCATCAGGACCGCCGCCAGGCCGGCCTGCGGGAGCACGCCGGGGAGCAGGTGCCGCACGATGACCCGGGTGCGGGAGGCGCCGCCGGAGACGGCCGCGTCGATGAAGGGGCGCGAGCGCAGCGAGAGCACCTCCGAGCGGACGATCCGGGCGGTGGACAGCCAGTGCGTCAGGGCGACCGAGATGATCACCGGCCAGACGCCGGGCCGGAACATCGCGACGATGAAGATGCCGAGGAGCAGGTGCGGCACGGAGGACAGGGCGTCGACGACCCGCATGACGACCCGGTCCGTCCAGCCGCCGAACGCCCCGGCGAGGGCGCCGATAGCGGTGCCGATGACGGTGGCGGTGAGGGCCGCGACCAGGCCGACGAGCAGCGATACGCGCAGGCCGTAGACGCAGCGCAGCAGGAGGTCGCGGCCGACGTCGTCGGTGCCGAACGGGTGGGCCCAGGACGGCGGGTCGAGCTTGTTGGCCAGGTCGACGGCCTGCTGGTCGAGCTGGGCCAGCGGCGGCACGACGAGGACGGCGAGCGCGACGGCGATGACGATCGTGGCCGAGGTGACGATCCGGACGCGGCGGGTGGCGCGGCCGGGGAGGGTGAGCGCGGTCTCAGCCATCGAAGGCCACCCGGGGGTCGGCGAGTCCGTAGAGGAGGTCGGAGAGCAGGTTGCCGAGCAGTACGGCGGCGGTGGCGAGCACCGTGAGCGCGGCGAGCAGGGAGAAGTCCACCGAGGTGGCGGCCTCCACCGTGGCGGCGGCGATGCCGGGCCAGCTGAACACCGTCTCCACGAGCAGTGCGCCGGTGATGAGTTCGGGGACGCGGGAGCCGATCAGGGTGAGCATCGGCAGCATCCCGGAGCGCAGGGCATGGCCGAGGAGCACGGTGCGCTCGCTCAGGCCCCGCGCGCGGGCGCCGCGGACCGGGTCCTCGGCCAGCGCGTCAGCGACCCCTTGGCGTACGTAGAGGAAGAACCACGGCAGCTGGGAGACGCCGAGGACGGCGGCGGGCAGCACCAGGTGGGAGGCGACCTGGCCGAAGGTGACGACGTCGCTGCCGGCGTCGGTGAGTCCGCCGGCCGGGAGGACGTCCAGCTTGAGGGCGAAGAACCAGATGGCGAGCAGTCCGAGCCAGAAGGCGGGGGCGGCCTCCAGGGTGTACGCGGCGGAGCTGACGCACCGGTCGAGCCAGCCGCCGGGCCTGCGGGCGGCGAGGACGCCGAGGCCGGTGCCGAGCAGGATCGCGACGAGGAAGGCGGTGGCGGCGAGCAGGACGGACCAGCCCATGCGCTCGGTGATGACGTCGGCGACCGGCTGGCGCATCACGCTGGAGTCCCCGAGGTCGCCCCGGAGCGCCGAGGCCAGCCAGTCCCACCAGCGGGCGACGAGCGGCTGGTCGACGCCGAGGTTGGCCCGCAGCTGGTCGAGGTTCTCCTGCGAGGCGGTGAGGCCGGCGGTGCCCGCGTAGGCCTTGACCGGGTCGAACGGGGACGCGGCGGCGACGGCGAAGACGCCGAAGGTGACGACGCCGAGGACGGGGACGGCGAACAGGACCCGCCGTCCCGCCATCCGCGCCATCGGCCCCCAGGGGAGGCTTCGGCTCACTTCTTCGAGCCTCCGGAACCCTCGGTGGACCACTTCTCCACGTTCCACCAGGGGCCGGAGGCCAGCCCGTGGTCGTGCGGCTCGACCTGGGTGGTGAGGGGGCCGAAGCGGTCGTCGACGACGTAGAGGTGGTCGATGTGGGTGAGGAAGGTGTAGCCCGGGTTCTTCACCAGTTCGCGCTGGACGGTGTCGTACGCCTTCTTGCGCTCGGCCTTGTCACCGCTCCGGCGGCCCGCCTCGATCGCGGCGTCGACGGCCTCGTTGTCGTACCAGGCCATGTTGTTGAAGCCGTCGCCGGCGAGGGAGGACTTCAGCAGGGTGTACTGGTCGAAGTCGGGGTCGGCGGGCGAGCCGCCGCCCGCGAGCACGGCGTCGTGCTTCATCCGGGGCTCGATGACCTCCCAGGTGCCGGCCTCGGCGGTGATGGCGATGCCGGCCTTCTTGGCGTCGGAGGCATAGGCGAGGGCGTGCTCCTGGCGGAGCTTGTCGCCGGTGAGGTACCAGAGCGGGAAGGCGGCGCGGACGCCGTCCTTGACCCGGACGCCGTCCTTGCCGGGCTTCCATCCGGCCTCGTCCAGGATCCTCTTCGCGGCGGCGAGGTCGTGGGGGCGCTCGGTGCCCTCGGCGAACCACTCGCTGTCGGTGGGGACGGGCCCGTAGGCGGGCTTGCCCTCGCCGTTGAGGATGGCGTCGACCATGGTCTCGCGGTCGACGGCGATGTCGAGGGCGCGGCGCACGGCGGTGTCGCCGGTGACCTTGTTGTGGGTCGGGAGGGTCACCGTGCGGTAGTCGTAGGTGGTCGCGGCGACCGTCTTCTTGCTCTTGTCGTCCGCGAAGCCCTTGGCGAGGTTGGGCGGCAGGATCGCGCCGTCGAGGTCGCCGGAGCGCAGCCGGGTGGCGCGCACGTCGTCGTCCTTGATGATCGCCATGGTGAACTTCTTCACCTCCGGTTCGCCGCCCCAGTAGTGGGGGTTGGCGGCGAAGCTGATCTTCTCGCCCTTGGACCACTTCGTGAGGACGTAGGGCCCGGTGCCGATGGGGCGGGTGGTGAAGGCCCCTGTGTTGACATCCTGCTCGCCCGCGATGTGCTGGGGGGCGATGGGCAGGACGGTGCGCTGGGCGAACGGCGCGTAGGGGTACTTCAGCGTGAAGACGACCGTGTCCTCGCCCTTCGCCGTGACGTCCTTGACGGCGTCGAGCTCGGTGCGGGAGGCGTTGTTGGTCTTCTCGTCGAGGATGGTGCGGTAGGTGAAGACGACGTCCTTGGCCCCGAACGGCTTCCCGTCGCTGAACTTCACGCCCTGGCGCAGCTTGTACGTGTACGTCAGGCCGTCGGCGCTGACCTCGGGAAGTCCGACGGCGAGGGCGGGGCGGAGCTTCATGTCCGCGTCCAGGGCGAGCAGTCCGTCGAAGATCTTGGAGTTGCCGTCCTTGCCGTAGCCGAGGAGCGGGCTCAGGCTGTCGGGTTCGTAGGCGATGCCGACGACGGCCGAGGTCGACCCCGATCCGGAACCGCTCTTGGCGGTGTCCGGGTTCGAGCAGGCGGCTGCTGTCAGGGACAGTGCGGTCGCCATCGTCGCGGCGAGCGCCACCCGTATCGATCGGGCCGTCATAGTCTGCACATCCCTGTTCAAGATCGGCTGTTATTGCGAACAGTGTGCAATTAAACATCACATAAAAGGCCCTGGTACAGCCCGCCTCGACAGACGAGACGGGTGCACCAGGGCCGATGCCGCCGAGGCCACCCCCTAGGGAGCCGGAAGTTCCGCCAGTTCCGCGACGGTCCGACGGTGACGGCCCGCCGTGCCGTACGCGATCGAGTCGGCCTTGGCGCGCTTCAGGTACAGGTGGGCGGGGTGTTCCCAGGTCATGCCGATCCCGCCGTGCAGCTGTACGCATTCCTCGGCGGCGTGGACCGCGACGCCGGAGCAGTACGCCTGGGCCACCGCGACCGCGAGCGGGGCGTCGGGGCTGCCGGTGGCGAGGGCGTCGGCGGCGTTGCGGGCGGCGGCGCGCGCCGAGACGACCTCCAGCCAGAGCTGCGCCATGCGGTGCTTGAGCGACTGGAACGAGCCCACGGGCCGGTTGAACTGGTGGCGGTCCCGGGTGTACCGGACGGTCTCGGTCAGACACCACTCCGCGAGGCCGAGCTGTTCGGAGGCGAGCAGTCCGGCCCCGGCGAGCAGTCCGCGCCGTACGGCGGTGGCGCTCGCGTCCGCGTTCGCCAGCAGGGCCCCGGCGGCCCCGGTCAGAGTGACGGCGGCCAGCGGCCGGGTCAGGTCGAGCGGGACGAGCGGCTGCACGGCGACGCCGGGGCCGGCCGTCTCGACGGCGTACAGACCCTCGGCGGTCGGCACCAGCAGCACATCGGCCACCGCCGCGTCGGCGACACCGCGTACCGTCCCGTCCCGTGAGGTGAGTGCCGCGGCCGCCCCGCCGGGCGGGGTCGCGAAGGGCACCGCGAGCACGGCCGTACGGGCGCCGGAGGCCAGCTCGCCCAGGAGCCCGGCGGCCGGACCACCCTCGGCGCCCAGTGCGAGCAGCGTCTCGGTGGCCACGACGGAGCTGGTCAGGTACGGGGCGGGGGCCACCGCCCGGCCGAGCTCTTCCAGGACCACGGCGGCCTCGCGGTGGGAGGCGCCCTGGCCGCCGAGCTTCTCGGGCACGAGGAGTCCCGCCGCGCCGATGCCGGTGGCCAGCGAGGACCAGAGCCGCTGGTCGTACGGCGTGTCGGACTCGGTCGCCGCGATCACCGTCGGCGCGGCGGCCCGGTCGGCGAGGAGGGCGCGCACGGCGGACCGCAGGTCCTCCTCGTCCCTTGAGTAGAGCAGGTCAGGGGTGGCGGGGGGCTGGGCGGGCGCGGTCATCGGCTCAGGTCCTTCCAGGCGACGTCCTTGTCGTTGCGGGGTTCGGAGGGCAGGCCGAGGACGCGCTCGGCCACGATGTTCAGCAGGACCTCACTGGTGCCGCCCTCGATGGAGTTGCCCTTGGAGCGCAGATAGCGGTAGCCGGCGTCCCGTCCGGTGAAGTCGACGAGCTCCGGGCGGCTCATGGTCCAGTCGCCGTACAACAGTCCTTCGTCGCCGAGCAGTTCGACCTCCAGGCCGCTGATCTCCTGGTTGAGCCGGGCGAAGGCGAGCTTCATTCCCGAGCCCTCGGGGCCCGGCTGTCCGGCGACGAGCTGCTGGCGCAGCCGCTCACCGGTGAGCCGGGCGACCTCGGCCTCCACCCAGAGGGTCAGCAGCCGCTCGTGGGTGTCGGGGGTGCGCAGCTCGGGGCGCTCGCGCCAGGTCCTGGCGACCGGGCCGATCATGCCGCCCTCACGGGGGACGCGGGAGCCGCCGATGGAGACGCGCTCGTTCATCAGGGTGGTCTGGGCGACCTTCCAGCCCTCGCCGACGGGGCCGAGGCGGTGGCTGTCGGGGATGCGTACGCCGGTGAGGAAGACCTCGTTGAACTCGGCCTCGCCGGTGATCTGGCGCAGCGGCCGCACCTCGACGCCGGGGTCGGTCATGTCGCAGACGAAGTAGCTGATACCGCGGTGCTTGGGCAGGTCCGGGTCGGTACGGGCGATGAGGATCGCCCAGCGGGCCAGGTGGGCGCTGGACGTCCAGACCTTCTGGCCGTCGACGATCCAGTCGCCGGTCCCGTCCTGGACGGCCCGGGTGGCCAGAGCCGCGAGGTCGGATCCGGCGCCGGGTTCGCTGAACAGCTGGCACCAGACCTCCTCCCCCACCCACAGCGGGCGCAGGAAGCGGCGCTTCTGCTCGTCGGTGCCGAAGCCGAGGATGGTGGGCGCGGCCATGCCGAGGCCGATGCCGATGCGGCGCGGGTCGTTGTCGGGCGCGTCGGCGGCGGCGAGTTCGGTGTCGACGGCCTGCTGGAGGGAGCGGGGTGCGTCGAGTCCGCCGAGGCCCACCGGGTAGTGGACCCAGGCCAGGCCGGCGTCGAAGCGGGCCTTCAGGAAGTCGGTGCGGTCGGTGGTGGCGGGCGGGTGCGCGGCGAGCAGTTCGCGGGTGCGGCGGCGGACCTCGGCGGCGTCGACGGCGGGGCTCATCGGGCTCCTCCTGGCAGGACGACGATGCGGCCGGTGCTGGTGCCGTCGGCGACGCGCTGGACGGCGTCGGCCGCTCCCGCCATCGCGACGCGCTCGCTGACGAGGGGTTTGACGGTGCCCTGCTCGGCGAGCTTGGTCAGTTCGTCGTGGCAGGCGCGGACGGCGGCCGGGTCCTTGGTGTTGTACAGGCCCCAGTGCAGGCCGACGACGGAGTAGTTCTTCACCAGGGCGTGGTTGAGGCCCGGGGCGGGGATGACGCCGCTGGCGAAGCCGACGACGAGGATGCGCCCCTCGAAGGCGACGCACTTGGCGGACTTGGCGTACGCGTCGCCGCCGACCGGGTCGTAGACGACGTCCGCGCCACGCCCGCCGGTGGCTTCCTTCACGGCGGCGACGATGTCCTCGCTCCGCCGGTCGATGACCAGGTCGCAGCCGAGCTCGCGGGCGACGGCCGCCTTCTCCGGGCCGCCGACGACGCCGATGACCTTCGCGCCCGCCGCCCGGCCGAGCTGGACGGCGGCGCTGCCGACGCCCCCGGCCGCCGCGTGGACGAGGAGGGTCTCACCGGGCTGGAGGCGGGCGCGGCGGTGCAGGCCGAACCAGCCGGTCTGGTAGCCGATGTGCAGGGCGGCCGCCTCGGCGTCGTCCAGCGCGTCGGGGGCGGGCAGCAGGGCCGCCTCGTCCGCGACCACGTAGTCGGCGAACCCGCCGTGGGGCAGGGCGGGGGTGGCGAGGACCCGTCGCCCGTCCCCGGTGGTGCCGCACACCTCGACGCCCGGGGTGAACGGCAGCGGCGGCCGCACCTGGTACTGCCCCCGGCAGAGCAGGGCGTCGGGGAAGTTGACGTTCGCCGCGCGGACCTCGACGAGCACCTGCCCGTCGCCGGGCGTGGGCCGGTCTGTCTCCTCCAGCCGCATCACCTCGCCCGGCTCGCCGTTCCGGTGCACTCGCCATGCCTGCATGAGGGGCCTCCACAACGCTGTCGGCGTCAACCGCTGCCGCGGTCGGCATTACCACTGCTGCGCCGCATACTAAGCGGTCGCTTGCCGATCTGGGAACACCCCCGCCCCGGGGTCCGGAGGCTCCTGGCCTCAGGCTCGCTTGGGCTTCGCCCGCACGTGCATGCGCTCGCCCTGCGGACCGAAGAGGCTGAGGAACTCCACCGTCTCGTCCTCCGCCGGGCCGAACCAGTGCGGCAGCCGGGTGTCGAACTCGGCTGCCTCGCCCGGCTCAAGCACCAGATCGTGTTCGGCGAGCAGCAGCCGCAGCTTCCCGGAGAGCACGAACAGCCACTCGTACCCCTCGTGCGTGCGCTGTTCCGGAGGGCCGCCGCTGCCGGGCTCCTGGATCAGCTTGTACGCCTGGAGGCCGCCCGGCCGGGCGGTCAGCGGCAGCATGGTCCGGCCGTGCTGCACGATCGGCTTGGCCCGCACGCGCGGATCGCCGACGGGCGCTGCGCCCACCAGATCGTCGAGCGGGACCTCGTGGGCGCGGGCGATCGGCAGCATCAGTTCGAGGCTGGGGCGGCGGCCGCCGGACTCCAGCCGGGAGAGCGTGGAGACGGATATGCCGGTGGCGGCCGAGAGCGCGGCGAGAGTGACCCCGCGGTCCTTGCGCAGCCGACGCAGGCGGGGGCCGACGCCGGAGAGGACGGATTCCAGTTCCGGGTCGTCCCGGTCGTGTTCCTTCATCCGGCCATTGCAGGATCGGCAAGCCGGTTTGTCAATACGGTCAGTGCGCGAAGACCTCGAAGGTGACCGCGGGCCGGCCGCCGAACCGCTCGGCCGCTTCCCTCGCCATGCCCTCCAGAAAGGTCCGGCAGTAGCGCTCCGGGTCCTCCTGGGTCAGCGCCTCGATGTAGGTGCGGTGCTCCAGCAGCGACCGGACCGAGCGTTCGAGACCGGCCGTCGCGTCGACCGCGTGGGTGGGCCGGTCGGTACCCGCCACGGCCGTCCAGCGCACCCCGTCCCACGGCTGGAGTCCACGCTCGCCGAGTTCCGGGAAGATCCAGCGGTTGCCCGCGTCGGCGACGGCGTCCAGGGCGGCGCGCCCGACCGCGCGGTGGTCGGGGGTGTTCCAGGCGACCCCGCCCCAGGTGTCCCGGTGGTTGAGGGTGACCACCAGTTCGGGGCGGTGCCTGCGGATGGCCGCGGCGATGTCGCGGCGCAGCCCGACGCCGTACTCGATCACACCGTCGCGATGGTCCAGGAACTCCACGGTCCGCACGCCGACGACGGCGGCGCTCGCCCGTTGCTCCCGCTCGCGCACCGGCGCGCACTCCTCGGGCGGCAGCGTGTCGATCCCGGCCTCGCCGCGGCTGGCGAGGAGGTAGACGACCTCACGGCCGCCGTCGGTCCACTCCGCCACGGCGGCGGCCGCTCCGTACTCCAGGTCGTCGGGGTGGGCGACCACCGCCAGTGCGCGCTGCCAGTCGACGGGCATGGGTTCGAGTCGCTGCGACGTCATACCGGCAGGCTACCCACGTACCGTCCGTACCGTCGGCACGGCGGGCTTCCCGGCTCCGGCGCCGGGCGTGCGAGGCTGGGGGCCGGTGACGGTCATCGCGAACACGGCCGCCCGGCCCGTCCGGGCGGGGTGCGGGGGCACCTCCGCGCCCCGCCGCTCCGGCGAACGAAAGGAACCCGCTCGTGCCCAGCTCCGCATCCCTCTCCCCCGCCCAGGCCGCAGCCCGTCTGGAGGAGTTCACCGTCATCGACGTGCGGGCTCCGGGCGAGTACGCCGCCGGACACGTCCCCGGCGCCCTGAACATCCCGCTCGACAAGCTGCCGGACGCGCTGCCCGCGCTCAAGTCCGCCTCCGCGCGCGGTTCGCTGCTGGTGGTGTGCGCTTCCGGGGTCCGCTCCACGCGGGCCTGCGAGATCCTCGCGGGAGCGGACATCGAGGCCGTGACGCTGACCGGCGGCACGTCGGCCTGGGAGGGCGACGGCCGCGGCCTGGACCGCCCCGAGGGCGCGCGCACCACCTGGCCCATGGAGCGTCAGGTGCGGCTCGCGGCGGGCTCGCTGGTGGTGGCGGGGCTGGTGGCGGGCATCCGCTTCCCCGCGGCGCGCTGGCTGTCCGCGGGCGTCGGCGCGGGCCTGGTGTACTCGGCGCTCAGCAACACGTGCGGGATGGCCGCGGTCCTCTCGAAGCTGCCGCACAACCGGTCCCCGCGTGCCGTCGGCGACCTGGACGCCACGCTGGAGGAGCTCCAGCGCTGATCCGACGGGGCCGGCCGGTCCACGACCGGCCCCGGGGCGGGCACGCGGGGTCCGGGGCCGGTCAGGCCTCGTCGCGGACCAGCGCGAGCAGCCGGTCCAGGACGCGGGGTCCGCCCGCGCGCACGCCGTCGTGCTCGTACTCGTCCGTCACCCAGGTCCGCAGCCCCCGGATCGCCGCCGCCGTGCGCAGCGCGTCCGCGGTGTCGACGTACATGTCGTCGTGGTAGACGGCCGCGGCGACCGGGACTCCGTTGGCGGCGAGCCGCTCGGGGTCGTACAGCACGGGCCAGTCGGTGCGCTGCGCGAGGAGTTCGGCGGTCTCGCGCAGCGGGCGCAGGGCCGGGTCGACCTCGAAGTGCCAGGGGTGGATGGTCTCGCCGGTGAAGAGGACCGGGCCGTCGCCCGCCAGCGCCGTCGCCGCGTCGAACTGCGGGAACTCGGCGCGGACCCGCTCGGCGGCCCAGGCGGTGGGGCGCTCGCCCTGCCCGTAGATGGCCTCGTGGAGCAGGGCGTACAGCGGGTGCCCGGCAAAGGAGGCGGCCGCGCGCATGGCCTCCTGGAAGGCATCGGAGAGTTCGGTGCCGCCCGGGGTACGGACGAACGCGTTCTCCAGCAGGTAGTGGAGCTGGTGGCTGCCGCTGCCCGAGCCGAGCATGATGCCGAGCGACTGGAAGCCCTCGGGCGTCAGCCGGTGCCCGGCGCTCTCGGGCCGGTGCTCGGAGAGGTACGCGGTGATCGCGCGGGCGCGCTCGACGTCCTGGGGGTAGCGGGCGTAGTGGGCGGCGACCTTGCGTTCGATGCGGGGGTAGGCGGCCCGGTAGACGTCGTCCGCGTGGGCGTCCAGCGAGGGCAGTCCGCCGGTGATCAGGACCGCCGCGAGGCCCTCGGAGGCCGAGGAGAGATAGCGGACGGCACAGAAGCCGCCGAAGGACTGGCCGAGGACCGTCCAGGGCGCTCCGCCGGTGAGCCGCTGCCGGATCAGCTCGCAGTCGCGGACGATGGAGTCGGAGCGGAAGTGGGCGAGGTAGTCGGCCTGTTCGCGCGGGCCGCCGCGCAGCGGGAGGGTCTGCCGGTTGGCCGGGGTGGACAGCCCCGTGCCACGCTGGTCGAGGAGGAGTACCCGGAACTCGCGCAGGGCGCGGCCGAGCCAGGCCTCCGTGCCGACGAACCTGCGCGCGCCGAAGCCGGGGCCGCCCTCCAGGTAGACCAGCCAGGGCAGCTCCTCGCCGGCCCGGGAGGTGGCGACCGCCTCCCGGCCGTAGACCTCGATCTGCTCGCCGCCGGGGTCGCTGTGGTCCAGGGGCACGGTGAAACGCCGGTCGGTGAGGACGACGCCGGGCTGCCGGTAGCTGATCACGGGAACTCCTGAATCCGGGGTGCGGACTGATCCGGGCGAAAGGGCCAGTTCAGCACATGGCCGCACCGGTCCGGCGAAGGGGTCGTCGGGGGATGCCCGCCCCGGACGGTCCCGGCCCGTGTGCGCGGCGGCCGGAAGGCTCCTAGCGTTCAGGCATGATCCGGTTCGAGCAGGTCGGCAAGGTCTATCCGGACGGGACGACGGCGGTCGACGGGCTGTCCTTCGAGGTGGCGGAGGGTGAGCTGGTGACCCTGGTGGGCCCGTCCGGCTGCGGCAAGACGACCACGATGATGATGGTGAACCGGCTGATCGAGCCGACCTCGGGCCGGATCCTGGTGGACGGCGAGGACATCGCGGGGATCGACCCGGTGCGGCTGCGCCGGCGGATCGGCTATGTGATCCAGCAGGTGGGCCTCTTCCCACACCGGACCGTCCTGGACAACACCGCGACCGTTCCGGCGCTGGTCGGCTGGAAACGCGCACGGGCCCGGGAGCGGGCGGCGGAGCTGCTGGACCTGGTGGGTCTGGACCCAAAGACGTACGGCTCGCGCTATCCGGCACAGCTCTCCGGCGGGCAGCGCCAGCGGGTGGGCGTGGCGCGGGCGCTCGCGGCGGATCCGCCGGTGCTGCTGATGGACGAGCCCTTCGGCGCGGTGGACCCGGTGGTGCGGGAACGGCTGCAGAACGAGTTCCTGGCGCTCCAGCAGCGGGTGCGCAAGACGGTGCTCCTGGTGACGCACGACATCGAGGAAGCGGTCCGGATGGGCGACCGTATCGCGGTGTACGGGGAGGGGCGCATCGAGCAGTTCGACACCCCGGCCGCCGTGCTCGGCACCCCGGCGACCCCGTACGTGGCCCGGTTCGTGGGTTCCGACCGGGGGCTGAAGCGGCTGTCGGTCACGGCGATCGAGCCCGAGGACCTGGAGGAGCCGCCGGTGGCCCGGCTGGAGGAGCACGCGGGGGCCGCGGCGGCCCGGCTGGCGACTGCGGGGGCCCGCTGGGCGGTGGTCCTGAACGGCGCGGGCGAGCTGCACGGCTGGGTGTCGGCGGACGCTCTGCGGTCGGCCGGGGAGGAGGGAACGGTGGGCGGTCTGGCCCGCCGGATGGACGCGTGGGTGCCGGTGGGCGCCCCGCTGAAGCAGGCGTTCAGCGAGATGCTCCAGCACGACGCGGGGTGGGTGGCGGTGCTGGACGGGGCCCGGTTCCTCGGGGTGCTGACCCCCGCCAAGCTGCACGAGGCGCTGCGCCGGTCGGTGGACGCCGACGCGCAGGGGGTGGCCCGTGAGGAGGTGGAGTTCGATTCCGTGGCGGACGCGTAGGGGCGGGACCCCGACACCCTCGACTGACCCGGTTCGCCGGTCAGCGTCCGCGGCGGTAGCTGCTGCCGTCCCGGGGCCGGACCAGCAGCCCCGCCACGACGAGGTAGCGGCGCAGCGCGGAGCAGTCCTCGTGGACGGTGAGGAGCGCCTCGTTCACCTCGCGCTCGGTGTACGAGCGCTCCCGCTCGAACAGGGCGTCGGCGAGGTGCACGAGCAACTGCTCCCGCCGGGCCTCCCTGCGCGGGATCGCGACCAGGCGGCCGTGCGAGGAGAGTGCTGCGACCCGGTGGGGGCGAGGGGCCCGCGACAGCGGCGTGAGGGTCTCTTGTTCAGCGGGCATGGCCGGAAGCGTCGCAGCTGTCCGGAGGAGGGGCAACGCCTTTTCGGCGTTGCCCCTCCTCGCGTTGACAGACCCACACCGCCCGGGTTGTGATGGGTACGTGCAGCGTGACGTCGGCCAAGGAGATCTGGGCCGGCCGGCGGTCAAGCCAGCACCTTCTTCCCAGGGATGACGCCGTGAGTCCACTCATCGCCCCCTGCCTCTGAGCACCGAACCCTCCGAACGCTTCGCCGCGGGCACGCACGCCGCGACGCCGGGCCCTCGCCGCCCGCTTTCTTCCAGGAGACCCAGAACCTCCATGTCCCATGCCTTCCAGCAGTCCGTCATCAACGAGTTCCGCGCCAACGCGGGGAAGGTCGGCGGCCCCTTCGAGGGCGCCGACCTCCTTTTGCTCACCACTACCGGAGCCCGCTCCGGGAAGCCGCACACCACACCCCTCGGATACGTACGCGACGGCCGTCGGCTGCTCGTCGTCGGCTCCAACCTCGGCGCACCGTTGCACCCCGACTGGTACCGCGATCTCCTCGCCCGTCCCACCGTGCGGGTCGAGTTGGGGGACGAGGAGTTCGACTCCCTCGCCGTACCGGCCGAAGGGGCGCGGCGCGACGAACTCTTCGCCCGGGTCGTCGCCGAAGCGCCCGGGTACGCGGACTACCAGGACGCGACGGACCGGCTGCTGCCGGTCGTGGTCCTGGAACGGCCCGAGCCCGACACGGCGGCCCCCGCGATCACCTCGCTCGCCGACAAGCTGGTGGAGGTGCACACCTGGCTGCGCGGCCAACTGCGCCACGTGCACGACGAGACGGAGGCGCACTTCGCCGCGCGGGCCGCACACCCGGGCGGGGGCGAGGCGCCCGCACCCGGTCTCGGGCTCCAGATCCGGCAGCGCTGTCTGGCGTTCTGCCAGGCCCTGGAGTTCCACCACACGGCCGAGGGCGGCCACATGTTCCCGACGATGGAGGGTTACCACCCCGAGCTGGGGCACGTCTTCGACCGGCTGCGGGAGGAGCACCGGAGCATCGGGGCCGTCCAGTCGGCGCTCGCGGCCCTGCTGGCCGACGTCGCCGTCGCGGAGCCGGACCGCTTCCGCGCCGAACTGGCCCGGATGACCGAGGAGCTGACCGCCCACCTCGACTACGAGGAGGAGCACCTCCTGCCCCTGCTGGCCGGTGTGCCCTGGCCTCCGGCACCGACCGCCTCCTGAGCTGTCGGACGGCTCAGTCCTCCGGCAGGAGTCTCCTCGACTCCAGGTAGGCGCGCGCGACGTCCTCGGGCAGTCTGCGCCAGCTGTCGACCTGCTCGTTCATCGAGGCCAGGTCGGCGGTGGTCAGCACGGTGTTGAGCCGGTCGAGGGCGTCGCGCACCCCGGTGCTCCCGGCGCGTGCGCGGTTGACGACGGGGACGACGTAGTCGGCGTTCTGGAGCTTCTTGTCGTCCTCCAGCAGCACGAGACCGAACTGGTCCAGGGTGGCGTCGGTCGTGGTGGTCAGGACCATCTGGTCCTGACCGTTCTGCACCGCCTGCTTGGCCTGGGTGGTACCGACGCCCTTCGGGTCGACGGCGACGACGTCGATGCCGTACGTCCTGCGCAGGCCGGGGGCGCAGTAGGGCCGCTGGACGCACTCGTCGCCCGCCGCCAACCGTACCGGCAGTTTCGCGGCGCCCACGTCGCTGAGGGTCTTCAGTCCGTGCTCCTCGGCGTACGCGGCGGTGACGGCGAAGGCGTTCTGGTCGACGGCCCGGCCGGGGGCGAGCACGGTGAGTCCGCGCGGGGTGGCGAGCGAGCGCAGCTCCTTCATGGTGGTGGCGAGGTCGGGCGATCCGACCGGCGGCGCGTCGGCCCCGTTGGCCTTGGCGTTCAGCCAGTCGGCGAAGGTCGCCGCGTACTCCGCCACCACGTCGATCCGGCCGTTCTCCAGGGCCGGTTCGTAGATCTCGCGATTGGTGACGGAGATGATGTCTGCGGAGTACCCGGCGTGCTCCAGGAGCAGCGCGTACAGCTGGGCCAGCAGGTCGCTCTCGGTGAAGCCGGCCGATCCGACGGTGAGGTGTGCGCTGTCGCCGGGCGGTGCGGTGACCTCGCCCTGGTTCTCCAGCGCCGGGCCGGCGGTGCAGGCCGTGGCGGCGAGGAGGACCAGTGCGGCCAGGGCCCGGCGGGCGCGGCTCATGCGGCCTCCCGGCCGCGTCGGCGGGCGAGACGCTGCCCAAGCTCGAAGAGGCTCTCGATGAGGAGGGCGAAGGCGGCCACCAGGATCGCGCCGGCCACCACCTGCGGGGTGGAGGCGAGGTTGAAGCCCGCGGTGATGACGCGGCCCAGTCCCCCGCCGCCGGCCAGCGCCGCGATGGTGGCGGTGGCCACCAGCTGGACGGCGGCGATCCGCACGCCGGTGAGGATCAGCGGGAGGGCGAGCGGCAGTTCCACTCCCAGGAGCAGTTGGCGGCCGGTCATGCCCATGCCCCGGGCGGCCCGGACGACGTCCCGGTCGACCTCGCGCATCCCGACGTAGGCGTTGGTGAGGAGCGGCGGCACGGCGAAGAGCACGAGCGCGATGACCGTCGACCACTGCCCGTGCGTCCCGATGGGGGTGAGCAGCAGCAGGACCAGTACGGCGAAGGTCGGCACGGCCCGGCCGACGTTGGAGAGGTTGACGGCGAGCGCGCCGCCCTTGCCGAGATGGCCCAGGACGAGGGCGACGGGGAGGGCGATCAGGCAGCTGATGAGCAGACAGACGACGGTGAGGTAGAGGTGTTCGCCGAGCCGGTTCCCGACGCCGTCGGGACCGGACCAGTGAGCGGCGGTGGTGAGCCAGGACCAGGTGTCGGAGAGGGTGTTCACCTCCACACCCCCCTGCTGGGTGTGTTCACGCCCGCCTCCGGGTCCAGGGGGTCAGCAGCCGTCCCGCTCCCAGGAGCATCAGGTCGGCGGCGACGGCGATGACGACGCACAGGACGGAGGCGGTGAGCACCTGGGCCTTGAAGTAGGTGTTCATGCCGGAGTAGATGAGGTTGCCGAGTCCCCCGTGGCCGACGATCGCTCCGATGGTGACCAGGGAGACCGCGGAGACGGTGGCGATGCGCAGCCCGGCCATCGCCGCGGGCAGGGCGAGCGGGAGCTCCACGGCGATCAGCAGGCGCAGCGGCCCGTAGCCCATGCCGCGTGCGGCCTGCCGGGTCTCCTCGGGGACGGCCCGGAGCCCGGCCAGGATGTTGCGGACGAGCAGCGTCAGGGAGTAGAGCACGAGCCCCGCGATCACCAGCGCGGCCGAGAGTCCGTACAGCGGCAGCAGCAGCGAGAACATCGCGAGCGACGGGATCGTGTACAGGATCGTCGTCAGGCCCAGCACCGGGCCGGCCGCCCAGCGCCACCGGCGGGCGGCCACCGCCAGGGGGACGGCGAGCAGGAGCGCGATGGCCACCGAGGCGGCCGTCAGCTGGAGGTGCTGCAGCACCGCGTCCATCAGGATCTCGCGGCGGCTGGAGAGGTAGGCCCCGCAGATCCACTCGTTGCGGGCGAGGCAGTCGTCCGGGGGCGCCGTCACCCGCCCATTCGAGCGCGGCAGCGGTTCCGCCGCGCGTCGGGGGCCGCCGTTCGAGGGATTTGAGCGAGTGCTCAAACCCCTCTGGTAGCGTCCTGGCGAACGGAGAGGGTTGAGCACTCGCTCAAACCTCTCGTGGTCGACCGGGGGGGACCTATGGGCCTGTACATAGAGGCGTTGATCCGCACGGATCCGGAGCGCCTGTGGCAGCGGACGCAGGAGCCCGCCCAGCATCAGCGGTGGGATCTGCGCTTCGCCGAGATCAGCCACCTGCCCGGTCCGGCGGGTTCCGCCCAGCGGTTCCGGTACGCGACCCGGGTGCTGCCCTTCCTGACCGTCGCGGGGACCGGGACGAGCGCGGGCGAGCGGCGGCGGGCGGACGGCGAGCGGGTCTCGGCTCTGCGCTTCGCCTCCTCGGAGTGGTTGTCGCCGCTGGCCGAGGGCAGCGGGTACTGGCGATACGTCCCCACCGCCGACGGCATCCGTTTTCTGACCGGCTACGACTACCGGACCCGCTGGGGCCGCTTCGGCGCGGTCGCGGACCGGTTGGCGCTCCGGCCGCTGATGGGCTGGGCGACCGCCTGGTCCTTCGACCGGCTGCGGCTGTGGTGCGAGCGCGACGTCAGCCCCGCCCGGTCGCTGGCGTACGCCCTGGCGGAGGTCGTGGTACGGGTCCTCGCCGTAACGGCCGCCCTCCCCTTCGGCCCGGCGGCCGTGCTGCCGGCCGCCCTGGCCGCACTGTTGGCACCCCCGTCGCCCCGCACGCCCGCCGCCCGCCGCTGCCTGCGCAGACCGCCCGGCCGTCCCGCCGTCGCCCCCTCCCTCCTCGCCCGCCTGGAGCGCCCGTGACCTCGATCTTCGCCCGTGCGATGGGAGCCGACTTCGAGCGGCTCCACCCCCAGTTGCGACGGCGCTTCTCAGTCGGCCTGGAGAGCGGGGAGGCGTGCGTCGGGCGCGGCTCCATGGACCGGATCTGGCACGGCCGGGCCTTCGTGAAGCCGTTCCTCGCGCTCGGCGCCACACGCAACATCCTGGTGCCGAGGACCGGCCACGACGTCCCGTTCACCATCGAGAACGTGCCGTACACCGACGCCCACGGCCGGGAGACCGTGACCTTCGTCCGGACGTTCGCCCTGCCGGGCGGTCCACGCCGCTTCGACGCCACGATGGTGCACAGCCCCGAGCGGTCCTGCGTGCTGGACTACCTCGGCACCCACCAGCACCTCGCCACCGACCTGCGGCTCACCGCGGAGCCCGACGGTTCCCTGCTCATCCGCTCCGGGGAGCACCGCTTCCGCGAGGGGCCCGTCGACGTGCGGGTCCCCCGGCTGATCGGGGGTGACGCCGAGGTCCGCGAGTCCTTCGACGACGCCACGGGCCGCTTCCGCATCCGGGTCGCGGTGACCAACCGCCGCTTCGGCCCCCTGTTCGGGTACGAGGGGACGTTCCGCGCCCGCTATGTCGACGCCCTGCGCCACGGCGTTCGGGCGGGCCTGCGCCCGATCCGCGAGGAGGCGCGGGCATGACGGGGAGCGCGGCGGGGGCGGACACCCGGACGAAGCTTCTGCAGGGCGCGCTGCGCACCCTCGCCGAGCAGGGGATCGCCAAGACGTCGGCCCGCTCGGTGGCAGCCTCTGCCGGGGTCAACCAGGCGCTGGTCTTCTACCACTTCGGCTCGGTCGACGAGCTGCTGGCGGCGGCCTGCCGGTACGGCGCGGAGCAGCGGGTGGCCCGTCACCGTGACCGGCTCGCCGCCGTCACCACCCTCGCCGAGTTGCTGAAGTGCGGGCGCGACCTGCACGAGGAGGAGCGGGCCGGCGGCCATGTCGCCTTTCTCGCGCAGGTGCTCGCGGGAGCGCAGACCCAGCCCCGGCTGGCGCCCGCGACGGCGGCCGGACTCGACCTGTGGACCGCCGAGATCGAGAAGGTCCTCACCCGGATCCTGGCGGACTCGCCGCTGGGCGAGTTCACCGACCCGGTGGGCCTGGCACGCGCCGTGACCGGGGCGTTCGTGGGCCTGGAGCTGTACGAGGGCGTCGACCCAGCGGGGGCCGGGCGCGCCTTCGACGCACTGGAGCAGCTCGCCGAACTGGCCGGGGTGCTGGACGAGCTCGGCCCGGTGGCCCGGCGGGCGGTGCGCCACCGGCTGCGGCGCACGGGGAGAACGCAGAAGGCGATGCGGGACGGGAACGCGGAACGACCTGGGCTTCCCGAGCAACCCTCCTCGCCCGGCCGCCGTCTTGATCCCTGACAGGACGGTGCGCCGCGTGTGACGTGCGGCGTCCAACCCCCACAAGATCCGGGCCCGCACGACCGCCCCACTATGCGCTCCGCGTATACACAGAGCGTATAGTCGGCACGAATGGGCCCGGCACCGCGCGGAAGGCCCCCATGCAGACCAAGGCACTGGCGCCCGAGTACCAGGGAGCGCTCACCAAGATGTCGGTGAACGCCTCGCTCACCGACGTACTGGCCGAGGGAGTTCGCCACCTGAGGCAGGCCGAGCTCTCCGGATCGCAGGAAGAGGTGGCGCGTTCGGGCCTGGCCGTGGCCGAGGCGCACCGCAGGCTCGGGCAGGTCGCGGAGGCCGACCGGGCCTGGAAGGCCAGCTACCGGGCCGCGCGCACGGCCGGGAACACCGGGGCGATGGCGTGGGCGCTGTGGAGCGGGGGCACCCTGGCACGCCAACGCGGTTCGCTGCGCCTCGCGTTCAGGCTGCTCGGCCTCGCCGCGGAGCTGGGGAAGCGGGGCGGTGACGTGGTCGCCCGCGGCTATTCGCTGGCCGGCCTCGCCGAGACCGGACGGATCCAGGGCGACTACGCGACCGTCGCGACGCTGCACGAACAGCTGCTGGCCGAGGCCCGCACCCGGGGCGAGGCCCGGCACACCGTCTGGGCGCTGGAGGGCATCGCGCAGATCCACCGCAACACCGGTTCGCTGGGCACCGCGTTGGAGATGTTCGAGGAGGCGGCCGTCCTGGCGGGCGACGCGGACGACCGGCGCGGCCGGGCCTGGGCCCTGCGCGGTATCGCCGACATCGTCTCCCTCCGGGACGGGGCGACCGGGCGCGCACTCGACCTGCTCTCCGAGGCCGAGGTGGCCTGCCGCGAGATGAACCTCTCCAGCGCCCTGGCGTACAACCACAAGATGCGGGCCAACGTGCTGTTCCGCGCCGGGCGGTACGAGGAGGCACGCGGGGTCTACGAGCAGGCGCTCGGGGAGTTCCGTGCGATGGACGAGCCACGGGGCGAGGCACTGGCCTCCCTCGGCCTGGTCAAGGCGCGGGCCCGGCTCGGCCGGGACCGCGACGCCACCGCCGCCGAGCTGGACGAACTGCGCGGCAGGCTGAGCCGGATCGGGCTGCTCAACGCCCAGGAGATGGTCGAGAAGGCGTACGCCGAACTCGGCGTGGAACCGGCCTCGGCGAGCGAGAGGGACGGCCGCCGATGACGCTCTCCACGACCAGCCGGGCGAGCGCACCGCAGATACTGGACCGCTGCCGCGAACTCGTGCGCCCGGCCCTGGTGGAGTCGGTGGGGCAGCTGCACCCCTGGCACGCGGAGACGGCGGCCTTCTCGCTGGGCTGGAGCGGGACCGGCGGGGAGCCGGCGCCCGGATCGCAGGGCAAGGGGGTCCGCCAGGCGCTCGCGGTCCTCGGCGCGGAGGCCGCGGGCGGCAGCGGGGCGGACGCGGTGCTCGGCGCGGTGGCCGTCGAGCTGATCCACACCTTCTCGCTGATCCACGACGACATCATGGACGGGGACGAGACCCGCCGTCGACGGCCGACCCTGTGGAAGGCGTACGGCACGGGCCCGGCGGTCCTCGCGGGTGACGCGCTGTTCGCCCTGGCCGTCTCCACGCTGGCGGAGGCTCCGGGCCCCGGCGGCGCGGCGGCCGTCCGGCAACTGGCGCGCGCTCTGGGCGATCTGGTGCGTGGCCAGGCGCAGGACCTGCTCTTCGAGTCCCGGCCGTGGACCGGGCCCGGGGCGGTCATGCCGCACGAGTACCGGTCGATGGCCACCCACAAGACGGGCTCCCTGCTCGGTTGCGCCGCCGCCCTGGGCGCGGTGCTGGCCGGCGCCCCGGCGAGCACCGTCGAGGCGCTGGACCTGGCGGGTCGGCATGTGGGAGTGGCGTTCCAGGCGGTGGACGACCTGCTCGGCATCTGGGGCGATCCGCAGGTGACCGGCAAACCGGTGCACAGCGATCTTCGGCGGCTCAAGAAGACGTACCCGGTGCTCGCGGCCCTGTCCGCCGACCACCCGGCGGCCCGGCGTCTCGACGCGCTGCTCACCTCCGCCGGGCCGCTCGACGACCCGACCGCGCGCCGTGCGGCCGAGCTGATCGACGAGGCAGGGGGGAGGCGGGCCGCGGTCGACGAGGCGCACGAGCACCTGGCGGCGGCCCGCGCCTGTCTGGACCGGGTGCCGCTGGCCGACGGCGCGCGCGGGGACCTGCTCACGCTGATCCCGTACCTCGTGGACCGCACCGCCTGACCCGTGGCCGCCCGCCGGAAATCGGCGGGCGGCCACGGCCCCCGTACGGCACAATGACCGCCGGCGGGCCTATGCCCACGCGCCCGCTCCGGCACCCGCACCCGCCGCGACGACGTGAGGACTGCCCCGGCGTGACCGCCCTTCCCGCTCCTGTCACGGCGCTGCTCGTCGTCGACGTCCAGTCGGCGTTCGTCGCGGGGGACGCGGCCGTGCCCGACGCGCCCCGGCTGCTGGACCGGGTGACGGATCTGGTCGGGCGGGCCCGTGAGGCCGGGGCGCTCGTCGTCCACCTGCAGAACGACGGCCCGGCCGGACAGCCCGATGAGCCGGGGACGCCCGGGTGGAAGCTGCACCTGCCCGTGCGCACCGGGCCGGCCGAAACCGTGATCCGCAAGAGCGAGGACGACGGCTTCGAGGAGACTCCGCTGGAGGCCGAGCTGCGAGCGGCGGGCGTCCGGGCGCTCGCCGTGTGCGGGGTGATGTCGGAGATGTGCGTGATCGCCACCGCCCGTCGGGCCCTGGAGCTGGGCTACCGGGTCGTCCTGCCTCATGACGCCCACGCCACGTACGACGTTCCGGCCGCGCCGGACATCAGCGACGTGGTGCCGGCGGCCATGGCGTCACGGGTGGCCGAATGGGCTCTGGGCGACTCGGTGGAAATCGTGGCGCGCGCCGCGACGGTCCCTTTCGCCACCCCGTCCGCCAGCACGAGAACGGCCTAGTCGGCCGATAGATGGTGCCGCCATCCGGTGTGGCGATCGGCGCAGTACGGCATGCCGGAAAACGGCTGAAGATATAAGCGGCGCGATGCGTACGGAACACCTCCGTCATTCCGTGCGGGGACTCTCGGCAAGCCCTTTCACCGACGGTCCGAGAAAGGCCGCGGCCATGCGTCGATCTGCTGCGCGCCCACCCGAACAGCCCTCATTCCCGCATCATCCCCCTGTGGTCGTATGAGCGAGTCACGCGCACGATTTCGCCACAACTCTGCCAAAGTGCACTTCGGCTTGGACCCACCGGCAATTGGGGGTGGAAAAAAGGATCGGGGCTGGGTGCGTGCAGCTGCAAGGCGGAGGATCGAGGCATGGCGGAGCCATGGTGATTGACGACAACGCCGCAGATGCGCGTGCCCAGCCCCGCGACGCCGCCCCCCAATTGCCGGTGGGGCTTACTCACCGGATGGAGCGAAGAGAGCCGTCGTGCTGCACATGCGTCGTACTGAAGAAAGCCGATTGACGGTCCTTCATCTGGTTCAACCCGTGGACGGCGGCGTGGCCCGGGTCGTCACCGATCTCGTCAGGGCCCAGGCCCGGTCCGGGCTGCGCCCGGTGGTGGCCTGCCCGCCCGGCAGCCCGCTGGCCCTCGGAGCGGCGGCCGCGGGCGCCGAGGTCCATGGCTGGTCCGTCACCCGTGCCCCCGGTCCCCGGCTGGCCGGTGAGGTGGCCGCCGCGCGCCGGATCGTCCGCCTGAGCCGCCCGCACGTGGTGCACGCCCACAGCGCCAAAGCGGGACTGGCCGGCCGGATCGCGGTGCGCGGCCGGATCCCCACCGTGTTCCAGCCGCACGCCTGGTCGTTCGAGGCGGTCGACGGGCGCACCGCGGAACTCGCACTCGGCTGGGAGCGGTTCGGCGCGCGCTGGGCCGATCACATCCTGTGCGTCAGCGAGTCCGAACGCCGCACCGGACGGGAGGCGGGCATCGCCGCCCGCTGGTCAGTCATCCACAACGGCATCGACCTCGACCGTTTCCGTCCCGGCGGCAGCGAGGACCGTGCGGAGGCCCGCGCCTCGCTGCCCTTACTGGGGGGCGCCGGCGCGGACGCCCCGCTGGTCGTCTGCGTCGGCCGGCTGACCCGGCAGAAGGGGCAGGACGTGCTGCTGCGGGCCTGGCGCCGGATGCCGGTGGACGGAGCCCGTCTGGTGCTGGTGGGGGACGGACCCGACCGGGACGGACTGGAGGCGTCGGCCCCGCCGGACGTGCTGTTCACCGGAGCCTGCGAGGACGTGCGGCCGTGGATCCACGCGGCGGACGTCCTCGTGCTGCCCTCCCGCTGGGAGGGCATGGCGTTGGCCCCGCTGGAGGCCATGGCCTGCGGGCGCCCCGTCGTGATGACCGACGTGAACGGGGCGCGGGAGAGCCTCCCGCCCGGCCACGAGGACCACTGTCTGGTGCCTCCGGAGGATCCGGCGGCACTGGCCGCGGCGCTGACCGCCCTGCTCGCCGACCCCGGCCTGCGCGACGCGCTGTCCTGCCGGGCCCTGCGCCATACCCGGGCGGCCTTCGACGTCCGACGGACCGCGGGGGCCGTCGCAGGTCTCTACCAGGAACTGGTCGGCCTGTCCGGCCCCACGACGAGGAAGCGCACCGAGCGATGACGATGGAGAGTGCACCGGTTCCCGGCGCTGGTCAGGCAACAGCCGTGCAGGCTCCCACGGTTCATCCGCCGCGAAGAAGCGGCGGCGGTGCGCAGACGCAGCCCGGCAAACGCCGGACCGTCCGGTACGGCCGTCTCGCGCCGCTCCTGTGCGTGGACGCCCTGGCCCCGGCCGTGGCGTTCACCCTGGTCGTCCCGGTCCCGTGGCCCTGGACGCTGGTGGCCGTCCAGGCGGTGGCGCAGGTGCTGCTCTTCGCCCAACGTCGCCTGTACGCGATGCGTCTGTCCCTCTCGGTCCTCTCCGAACTCCCCGCCCTTCTCGGCCTCACCCTCCTCCAGTGGTACGTGACCATGGAGGTGCTGGCCGCCTGGGCCCCGCAACAGGCGATCGGCTGGACGGTGCTGGCGTACGGGGCCGCCACGCAGACCGCGCTGACCTGCGCGGGACGCGCGGCCGTGTACCGGGCACGGCGGCGGGCCGCGGTCCGCCGCCCGCTGTCCACGCTGGTCGTGGGTCAGGGGCCACTGGCCCGTCAGGTGACGGCCGCCCTGTGCGACCACCCCGTCTACGGACTGCGGCCGGTCGGTCTGGTCGCATCCCCGTCGTCCGGGGACGGCAAGTGGCCGTCGGGTTCCGACTCCGCGCCGCTGCCGGTCCTGGCCTCGCCCCAGGAGGTGCGGCGGGCCGTCGTCCAGAACAGCGTGCGGCACGCGGTGTTCACGGCGCCGCCCGAGTCCACCCCTGACGGCGCCGCTCTCTTCACTCTGCTCACCGGTCACGGCTGCCGGGTGTGGCTGGTCACCGGGCCCGGCGCCGTCGCGGGGCCCCCGGCGGAGGGCCGCCCCGATCATCTGTGGGGTTTCACCGTCCAGCCGCTGAGCGACGGGACGAACCGTCCTCTCGGCCACGGGGCGAAACGGGTGACGGACGCCGCCCTGGCCGCGGTCGGGCTGTTGCTGGCGGCCCCGGTGATGGCGGTCTGTGCCCTGGCCGTGCGGCTCTCCGACGGGCCGGGCGTGCTCTTCCGTCAGGAACGCGTCGGCGGGCACGGGCGCCCGTTCGTCCTGCTGAAGTTCCGTACGCTGCGGCCCGCCGACGTCCAGGAGTCGGCCACCCGCTGGAACGTCGCGTCCGACGGACGGATGAGCCGCGTCGGCCGCGTGCTGCGCCGGACCTCCCTCGACGAGTTGCCGCAGCTGTGGAACGTCCTGCGGGGCGATATGAGCATGGTCGGACCACGCCCCGAACGCCCCTTCTTCGTGGCGCAGTTCAGCCGCGCCCATCCCGGGTATCAGGCCCGCCACCGGATGCCCGTGGGCATCACGGGTCTGGCCCAGGTGAACGGGTTGCGCGGCGACACCTCGATCGAGGAGCGGGCCCGCTTCGACAACCACTACATCGAGACCTGGTCGCTGTGGCAGGACGCGTGCGTGCTCGCGCGGACCGCGGGTTCCCTGTTCCGACTGGGAGGCAGCTGATCATGGCCGCTGTGCTCGGCCCGCCCGCGCCGTCGACGGTGGCCGGGCCCCGCGCCGTCAGCCGCCCCCCGTGGGGTGGTTGGCGGACCCGTTGGCCGCTGCTGCCCCTGGTCGCGACCGTCCTGCTGCCCGCCCTGCCCTCCGGGACCTCCGGTGGCGGCGGCCCGGCCGACGTGGCGTCCGGCCTCGCGGTGCTGGTGTGCGTGGGGCGGCTGCTGTATCTGCGGCAGCGTCCGCTGAGCGCCACCGCCGCCCTGGTCCTGGGCCTGCCCGCCGTGGGCTTCGCGGTGGCCACGATCACCGCGGCGGACCCGGCGGCGGCCCTGCCGGGGCTGGTCCGCCATCTCCAGGTCTTCGTCCTCGTGCCGATCGCCGTGTACCTGCTGCTCCGGGACGCCCACGGGTTCCGGATCGTCGCCGGCTCGTTCGTCCTCCTGGCGGTCGTGCAGGGCGTCACGGGCGTCCACCAGTACGTCACCGGGACCGGCGCCTCCTACATGGGCGTGGACGTCCGGGCGGTCGGCACGTTCGGGCCCAGCGACATCATGGGGATGGCGACCGTCGTCGCCTACGGGCTGCTCGCCGCCGCGGCCTGTGCCCTGCGTACGCCGCGGAACGCCCCGGTCTGGCTGCGGCCGTGCGCCGCCGTCCTGGCCGTCGCGCTGATCGTGCCCCTGACGCTGTCGTTCAGCCGGGGCGTGTGGCTCGCCACGGTCGTCGCGGTCCTCGTCGTCCTGGCGCTGACCGGGTGGCGGCAGGCCTGGACGTCGCTGGCCGTGCTGGGAGCGGCCGGGGTGGTCCTGGTCGGCGGGTTCGGCATCGGCTCCGAGATGATCGCGGACCGGGCCGCCAGCGTGACCCGGGTGACCAGCACCCCGGACCGGTCGGTCAGCGACCGCTACGCGATGTGGGGCGCGGCGGGCGCGATGTGGCGGGAGCGGCCGGCCGCCGGCGTCGGCCTCAAGGGCTTCCCCGCGCACCGTGACGGACACGCATCCATCGGGCTCTCCTCCGGCAGCGACACGGCCGGGGCGGGCCAGGAGTTCCGCCGGCAGGCGCTCCTCTCCCCGCACAACATGTATCTGCTCGTCCTCAGCGAGCAGGGCCTCATCGGTCTGACCGCGCTCGTCGCCGGCTGGGCGGCGATCCTGGTCGGCGCGGTCCGCAGACTGTACGTCGCCCGCTCGCGCGGACACGCGGCCCTGGACTGCGGGCTGGCGGCGGTGGCCCTGATGACCTGGCAGAGCGTCAACTTCCTGTACGCGGACATCGGCGGGCCGACCACGGTGCTGAGCGGGGTCGTGCTGGGGCTGGCCGCCTGGTGGGCGCTGGCCGGGCCGGACCGGGTGAGCGCCGCATGAGCGACACCGGCACGGGGACGGGGGCGGGGACGGAGGCCGAGGCGCGTCCGGCGGGCGCGGCGGCCCCGCCGCTGCTCCCGGCCCCGGGAGGAGGAGCCGAAGGGCGCCTCTCCCCCGGCGTCGCGCCCGGGACGGCCGACGGCGAGGCCCCCAGGCTCGGGGCCTTCCTCGCCCGTGCGGCGGCGGGGACGGCGGTGCTGACCGTGGTGGCCGCCGTCCTCGGCCTGGTGCGGGACCAGGCCATCGCCCGGTACTTCGGGGCGAGCGACGCGAGTGACGCCTTCCTGATCGCCTGGACCGTGCCCGAGATGGCGGCGACGCTGCTGATCGAGGACGGGATGGCACTCCTGCTGGTCCCCGCGTTCAGCCTCGCCCTGACCCGGCGGGCCGCGGCCGGGGAAGCGCCCGGTTCCGACCCCGTACGGGATCTGGTGGCGACGACGCTCCCCCGGCTGTTCCTCCTGCTCTCCGGCGGCGCGGCGCTGCTGGTCGCGGGCGCCCCGTGGGTCGTGGGCGTTCTGGCCCCGGGCCTCGCCGATCCGCGGCTCGCCGTGGACTGCACGCGGCTGACCGCGGTCACCGTCCTCACCTTCGGGATCACCGGCTACTTCAGCGCCGCGCTGCGCGCGCACCGCAGCTTCCTGCCGCCCGCCGGGGTCTATGTCGCGTACAACCTCGGCATCATCGGGATGACGCTGGCCCTGCACACGGCGTGGGGGGTACGGGCGGCGGCGGTGGGGGTCGCGGTCGGCAGTGTGCTGATGATCCTGACCCAACTGCCCATGTTCCTGCGGCTGGTACCGCTCGCGCGGCCCCGGCCGCCGAGGTTCCGGCGGAGTCGGCGTGCGGCGCGGACCGCTCCGCTGCTGGGCTTCGCGGTGCTGGCCCCGGTGGTCCTGTTCGTGGTGAGCCGTCAGTCCCAGGTGCTGGTGGAGCGGTTCCTGGCCTCCACGCTGCCGGCGGGCGCGATCTCGCATCTGAACTACGCGCAGAAGGTCGCGCAGCTGCCGATGGTGCTGTCGCTGATGATCTGCACGGTGACCTTCCCGGTGGTCGCGCAGGCCATGGCCGCGGGGGACCGGGAGAAGGCCCGGCTGCGCGTCGAGCGGGACCTGGCGCTCGCCGGGATGGTGGTGCTGCTCGGCACGGCGGTCGTCCTCGGCTACGCGCCCCGGATCATCGAGGTCCTCTTCCAGCGCGGCGCGTTCGACGCCGCCGACACCGCGTCCACCGCCCAGGTGATGCGGGTGTACGCACTGGGGCTGCTCGGCCACTGTCTGGTCGGCGCGCTGAGCCGCCCGTTCTTCTCGTCCGGGCGGCCCACCTGGTTCCCGGCGTTCGCCATGGGCACCGGGCTGCTGGTCACGACGGGGGCCGGGTACGCCCTGACGTACCGCTTCGGCGTGGACGGCATCGCGACCGCCAACGCGATCGGGATCAGCACGACGGCGCTGCTGCTCCTCATGGGCCTCGGCACCCGAGTGGTGCCGATCCGGACGCGGGCCGTGGCCCTCTCGCTGGGCCGGCTCGCCGGGGCGTCGCTGGCGGCGGGCACGGCCGGCTGGGCGTGCGCCCCTCTCGTCCCCGATCCGTTGCTGAGTCTGGCCGCCGGGTGTCTTCTCGTCCCCGCCGTGTTCTTCCTGACCGGGCTCGCCCTGCGCTCGCCCGAGGTCGTCTCCCTGCTGGCACTCACCCGACGGAGGTTCCTTGATGGCCGCTGAATCCTCGGCACACCGCGCCGACGCTCCCTCGTCCCGGCTCCGCCCGCACACCCACACCCGCCGTCGGCCGTGGATCCTCACGTACCACTCGGTGACGGACCCGAGCGACGACCCGTACGGCATCACCGTCTCCCCCGGGCGCCTCGACGAGCAGCTGTCCTGGCTGCGCAGCCGGCGGCTGACGGGGGTGGGGGTGTCCGAGCTGCTGCGCGCGGGGGACGCGGGGCGGCGCGGGCTGGTTGGGCTGACCTTCGACGACGGGTACGCGGACTTCCTCGACGAGGCGCTGCCGGTGTTGCGCAGGCACGGCTTCCGGGCGACGGTCTTCGTCCTCCCGGGCCGGCCGGGGGGCGTCAACGAGTGGGATCCGCTCGGCCCGCGCAAGCCACTGCTCACCCACGACGGCGTCCGGCGGGTCGCCGCCGCGGGCATGGAGGTCGGCTCGCACGGTCTGTACCACCAGGACCTGACGGCCCTTCCGGACGAGGAGCTGCGCCGGGAGACCGCCCGCAGCCGGGAGCTGATCGGCGATCTCACCGGGTCGCTCCCGGAGGGCTTCTGCTACCCGTACGGCATCCTCGACCGCCGGGTCACCGAGGCCGCGCGGTCGGCGGGCTACGGCTACGCGTGCGCGCTGGCTCCAGGCCCGCTGCTCGGCCGGTTCGCGCTGCCCCGCACCCACATCAGCCAGGCGGACCGGGGGGTGCGCCTGTGGGCGAAGGACCTGCGGCACGGGCTGCGGCAGGTGACGGCGCCCGGTGCGGGCCCCCGGGCCACCGTGCCGGTGCGGACGGGCGGCCCGCGGTGAGGGCGCTGCACGTCATCACCGGGCTCGGGGTCGGCGGCGCCGAGCGGCAGTTGCGGCTGCTGCTGCGGCATCTGCCGGTGGAGTGCGATGTCGTGACGCTCACCAACCCGGGGGCGGTGGCCGAGGAGCTGCGCTCCGACGGCATCCGGGTGACCCACCTCGGGATGCGCGGCAACCGGGACCTGTCGGCCGTCGGAAGGCTGGCCCGGCTGATCCGGGACGGCCGCTACGACGTGGTCCACACGCATCTGTACCGGGCCTGTGTCTACGGCAGGATCGCGGCCCGGCTCGCCGGGACCCGGGCCACCGTCGCGACCGAGCACTCCCTGGGGCGTGCCGAGATCGAGGGCCGCCCGCTCACCCGGTCCATTCGCGCCCTCTACCTCGCGACCGAACGCCTCGGGGCGGCGACCGTCGCCGTCTCCTCCACCGTGGCCGGCCGGCTGCGGGACTGGGGCGTGCCGGCCGACCGGATCCGACTGGTGCCGAACGGCATCGACGCGGACCGGTACCGCTTCGACGCGGCGCGTCGGGCCTCCGTGCGGGCGGAACTGGGTGTCCCCGACGAGGCGTTCGTCGTCGGCGGGATCGGGCGGCTGGTGCCGGGCAAGCGGTTCGACGTGCTGATCCGCGCGGTCGCCGCTCTGCCGGAGGCCCGCCTGCTGCTGGCCGGGGACGGTCCGGAGGCCGGGGCGCTGCGGGCGCTGGCCCTGCGCCTCGGGGCCGTGGACCGCATCCGGTTCCTCGGGGAGTGCGACGAGCACGGGGACGGTCCGGTCCCGGGTGTCCCGGCGCTGCTGAGCGCCGTGGACGCCTTCGTCTCCACGTCCCGCGAGGAGTCCTTCGGGCTCGCCGCCGTGGAGGCGCTCGCCGCCGGACTGCCCGTACTGCACGACGCCTGCCCCGCCATCGACGACCTGCCCGCCGCCCACGCCCCCTCGGCCACCCGGATCGCCGGGAGCCCCGAGGAGCTGACGGCCCGGCTGCGGCAGCGGATACAGGCCGGAGCGGACCGGCGGCCGCCGCCCCGGGCCGTCGGCCATTACGACATCAGGCGCAGCAGCGAGCGCCTGATGGACGTGTACGCGTACGCCCTCGACACCGCCCCACCGAACCGGAGAGCCCTTTCATGACCGACTCACCCGAGCAGCAGCGTCGACACGTCGTCGTCCGCCGGCTGCGCACCGCCCTGGCCCGGCTGCCGCACTGGTGGCCGCTGCCCGTCTCCGTTCTGATCGGCGCCGCGTCCGGGCTCTCGTACAGTGCGCTCGCCGCGGACCGGTACGAGGCCACCAGCTACGCGATGGCGGTCGCCGAGGCGGAGACGGACCCCTCGGCGGCCCTGGGGTACGCCCAGTCGTACGGGCGGCTGACGACAAGTGACGCGACGCTCTCGTACGCCCAGGGCGCGGCCGGCGAGCCGCTGCGTGAGCTGCGGTCCCACGTCCGGTCGGAGACCTCTCCCGACTCGCCGATGATCTCGGTGACGGGCACGTCCGAGGACCGGCACAAGGCGGCCGACATCGCCAACGCGGTCATCGAGGCCGTCATCGTGAGCAGCGGCCATGTCTCCAAGGACACCGGGGTGAAGCTGATCAAGTTCACCCACGCGTTGACGCCGGACCAGCCGGTCTCGCCGTCCGTGCCGCTGGGCGGCGCCGTGGGGGCCGCGACGGGCGGGCTGCTGGGCGGCCTCGTGCTGCTGGTCCGGCCGCGCGGGGCGGGCCGGCCCGTCCCGGCGCAGGTTCCCGGTCCGACGGCCGGGGGCGGCCGAGTCGCCCAGGACGACCGGGAGCTCGTCCGATGACGGGGCACCGGGCGGGCGGCCTCTCCGTGACCCTGTGCCGGGACTTCGGGGAGTTCGGCGCTCTCGCCGGGGAGTGGGACGCGCTGCACCGCCGCTGCGCCACCGCGACCCCGTTCCAGAGCCACGCCTGGCTGCACTCGTGGTGGATCTCCTACGGCCAGGAGGGCCGGCTGCGGGTGCTGCTGGTCCGCCGGGCGGGGCGGCTGATCGGGGCGGCGCCGCTGATGCTGGTGCACCGTCCGATGCCGCTGCTCGTCCCGATGGGCGGGGCGATCTCCGACTTCTTCGACATCCTGCTGGACGAGGAGGAGGCCGGTTACGCGGTGGGGGCGCTGGGGCGCGGTCTGGACCGGGCGGCCCGGCACACCGTGGTGGACCTGCGGGAGGTCAGGCCCGACGCGTCGGCGCAGTTGCTGTTCGGGCGGTGGGCCGGGGCCCGGAGCCGGCTCACCGACTCGACGTGCATGGAGCTGCCGGCCGAGCCGCTGGGCGACGCCGTGGCGCGGCTGACGGGCTCGCGGGGCCAGCGGCTGCGCTCCAAGCTGCGCAAGGTCGACGCCCTGGGCGTGGAGGCGCACCGGATCCCGCGGGACGGGGTGCCCGCCGCGATCGGCACGCTGCTGCGGCTGCACGAGCGGCAGTGGGAGGGCCGGGCGGTCAACCCCGAGCATCTCCGGGCGCGGTTCTCGGACCATCTGATCCGGTCGGTGGGGCGGATGGTGGGGGACGGTACGGCGGCCATGACGGAGTTCCGGCTGAACGGCGAGGTGGTGGCGTCCAACCTGTCGTTGCAGTCCGGACGGCTGACGGGCGGCTATCTGTACGGTGCGGATCCGGCGCTGCGCGAGCGGAAGGTCGATGTGTCGACGCTGCTGCTGCGCGAGGTCGCCCAGCAGGCCTCGGACGGCGGGCGCGCGGTGCTCAGCCTGCTGCGCGGTGCGGAGAGCTACAAGAACCACTGGGGACCGGTGCCGGTGGTCAACCAACGGCTGCTGCTGGCGCGGCCGGGCCTGGAGCCGCTGCTGCGGCTGCGCGAGTCGCAGGTGGCGGTACGGGAGCGGGCGGTGGAGACCGTGAAGGCCCGGTTCCCGGCGGCGCGGGACTGGCACGAGCGGTTGACGGGGCTTCCGGCGATCGGGCGCTGACGCGCCGGGCGTACGCCGGACAGGGGTGCCGGAGATATCACCTGTGCCCTGATCCGTTACCGTCCGGCCTCTCCCGCGTTGTCAGGGGGTGCGGGCCTCGCGTCCGCAGCACACCCCCTATCTGTTCTAGGAGTTCCGAATGTCTCGTATGACGAAGGTCGCCGCAGTCATGGCCGGTACCGGCGCCCTGATCGCCGGCGGCGCCGGCATGGCGTCCGCGGACGCCGGCGCGCAGGGCCTCGCCGCGGCCTCCCCCGGTGTCGGTTCGGGCAACGTGGTCCAGGTCCCCGTGCACGTGCCGGTGAACCTCTGCGGCAACACGATCAACGTGATCGGCCTGCTGAACCCGGCCTTCGGCAACACCTGCGTCAACGCCGACGGTGGCCACCACGACAAGGGCGGCTACGGCTACGGCCGCTGATCTCCCGTAGTACCGGAACGGCCGGCTCCCTCCTCGCGGAGGGGGCCGGCCGTTCCTCCGTCCGGGCTCAGGCGTAGCGGTAGAGCTTGCCGTGGTCGAGGAGTTTCCTCGGGGTCACGCCCCAGGGGGGCATCGCCTCGTCGAGGCCGAAGACGTAGTCGCGGTCCGGCCCCGGCGACGCGGGCTTGCGGCCCGGCAGGTAGGCGGAGTTCGGATGGGCCTTGCGCCACCGGTCCCACAGCAGGTCGATGAAGGAGTGGTGGAGCCAGAACACCGGGTCCTCGGGCGAGGCCGCGCCCGCCATCGGGCCGCCGACCCACTGGTGGACCCGGTTGTGGAGGCCCACCCCGCGCACGCCCCGGATCCCCCACCCCTCGACGCGGTTGCGGAAGCCCCCGGCGCAGACGCTGTTCCAGGGCTCGGTGTCGTAGACGGGGTCCTTGAGCGCCCGCGCCAGGTCGTTCCTGGTGGGGAGGGAGACCGGGTCGCGGCCGGGTCTGCCGAAGTTGCGGGTGAGGTAGCGCTCGTCCGTGACGCCCCTGCCGACGCGCCAGTTGCCCGCACCGTAGGCGAACGCCCCGGTGGTGACCTGGCGGTCGCCGGTCCTGCCGTTGCCGCCGAGGAAGTCCTCCGCCCAGAGCGACGAGGTCGGCTTGTTGTCCTGGGTCCAGTCCCAGTACGGGACGCTGACGCCCGCGTCGACGCCCCGGAGCGCCTTCTCGAACTCCAGCAGGTACTGGCGGTGCCAGGGGAAGAACGAGGACGTCATGTGCGCCGGGCGCGGCCGCCGCTCGGTGTCCATGACGTAGTACTCCCGGTGCATGACGACGAAGTCGTCGTAGCGGCCCGAGCGCTTCAGTTTCAGGATCGCGTCGACGAGCCGGCGCTTCTCGGTGCGCGTGAGGTCGCGCTGGTTCTTGCGGGTGTACACCGGTGCTGGTCCTCCTGGTTCACATGCGGTGCGCGGCGGGGTGCGCGAGTTGGGCGGCTCCGAGCTCGTCGACGGCGGCACGGGCCGCCTCCAGCAGCGTCGGATACGACTCGTAGTGCCGGACGTCGCTCAGATAGGTGCCGTCCGCCCGCCTCATGACGTGCAGGGGCCTGCCGTCGATGCGGATCTCGGCGCCCGGTCCGGCGGCGATCGAGACCCGGTCGTCGCCCGTGGCGCCGGCGGGGACGACGGCGGTCGCCGTCGCCCGGATCTCCCGGCCCCGGTACATCTCGGCGAACTCCTCCGCCGTGGGTGCGGGGCGGGATCCGGTGCCGGATGCGGGTGCCCGGGGCGCGGGCCGGACCGCGGCGGCCCGCTCACGGCCGAGCAGCGGGAGCAGGGCGCCCGCGGTGCCCGTGACCACTGCGGCGGTGAAGGCTCCGCGCAGGACGATCCGGCGGGAGGGAACGCGGGCGCCGCCCGGTTTCGCGGGGGTGGGGCTCATGAGATGACTGCCTGCCTCTCGTTGACTCGCCTCGTCGACTCGTGACTTGCTCACTCGTCCGAGGTGCTTCTGATGGCGATGTTGACAACGAGGCGGTGACGAAACAGTTCTCGTGCGTGCGGCGTACGGCGCACAGTCGCCGGCTCCGTTCCGTCAAACGCGTGAGCGTGCGGACTCATCGGGAGCGTCGGGCCGCGTCGACGACGCTCCTCGCGGCCGGCGGGCCGGACCATGGCCTGGCGAACCATGGAGGTGATGGGCATGACCGTTCCGTATCAGTTGTCCGGGGACCGTGTACTGCGCGCGGCGGACGTCGATCTGGCCGACCCGGCCTTCTGGCGGCTGCCCCGCCCTGTGAGACTCAGGGCCTTCGCCCTGCTGCGGGAGCTGGAAGCGCCGGTCCTGTTCACTCCGCGGGCCGGTGCCGCGCGCACCGCCGGGAAGCCGTTCCACGCCCTGGTGCGCCATGCGGACGTGCGGACCGCGAGCCGCACGCCCCTGGTGTTCGCGAGCGCTCCGGGGGTCACCACCCCGGAGCCGACGGGCTGGGCGAAGGCGTTGTTCGGGAACTCGATGGTCAACATGGACGGGCCCGAGCACGCGGCGCTGCGCCGGATCATCTCGCGGCGGTTCACCCCCCGGCTGCTGGCGGACGTCGAGGAGAACGTCGGCCGGCTCGCCGGGCGGCTGGTGGACGAGCTGATCGCCGAGCGCCCCCGGGACTTCATGCCGTCCGCGGCCTCGCGGCTGCCGCTGGAGGTCATCTGCGACCTGATGGGCATTCCGGAGACGTACCGGGCGCGGATCGCGGAGCAGATCGACCATGCTTCGGAGCACGTCGGCGTCGAGCGCCGGGGCCGGGCCCGGCTGCGGATTCCCGGCCGTGGGCTGGCGTCGCTGGCCCGGATGCAGTGCGTCATGGGGCGGCTCGCCCGGGAACGGCGCCGTCACCCCGAGGACGACCTCGTCTCGGCGCTCGTCAGGGCGGACATCGACGGCGAGGCGCTCTCCGGACGGCAACTCGGGGCCTTCTTCTCGCTGCTGCTGGTGGCGGGGGTGGAGACGACCCGCAACGCCATCGCGCACGGACTGTTCCTGCTCGACCGGCATCCCGAGCAGCGGGAGTTGCTGCGGTCCGACTTCGACCGGTACATCGGCGGCGCCGTCGACGAGATCGTGCGGCATTCGACGCCGATCATCCAGTTCCGCAGGACTGTCGCCACCGAATGCGCACTGGGCGGCCGTACGTTTCTCCCGGGGGAGAAAGTCGCTCTCATCTACGCGTCGGCCAATCGCGACGAGACGGTTTTCACCCAGCCAGACCGCTTCGACATCACCCGGTCGCCCAATCCCCATCTGGGATACGGCGGCGGGGGCCCGCACCACTGCCTTGGATCGCATCTGGCGCGGCTCGAAATGACGGCGCTCTTCCGGGAACTGATCGACCGTCGTCCCGTCATGCGGAATCTGGGAGATCCGGACCTGGTCGACTCGAATTTCGACAACCGCGTCGGCTCGCTCCCCTTCACGTTCGGCCCCACATTCACCTGATCGGCACGTACGCAACGCCGAATACGATAAATGGACTCCTGCGCATGCCCCCGGTGCACGATGATGCGACTCTCTCCCTATCGGGCCGAACCGGCCGGAATTCACCGCAGCCAGGAGGAGTAATGCCGGCCAAGCGCCGTCTCATCGTTTCGTGCATCGCGGCGGCAGCTCTCAGCCTCCTGGCGGGCGGCGGCATCGCGGGGCAGTCGCCGCCGGGCACCGATGCCGTCGACGGCGCCGCCCCCGGCGCCCCGGGGGCGGCGAGCGGCACGGCGCACGGCGCGTATCTGGACTACGGGCCCGCAGGGGTCAGCAGGATGGCCGAGCTGTCGCGCTGGCTCGGCGGGGCGGAACTACGGGTGGGGCACACGTACCTGCCGGGCGATCTGTGGGTGAACATCGAGGGGGCGCCCGATTTCCTCGACGCCTGGGCGGAGTGGAGACAGGCGGACCCGGAACGGATGTTCGTCCTGAACGTGCCGATGCTGGAGCGCAACGAGGAGCGGGTCCCCGACGACGAGGTCCGCGCCCTGCTCCGGGCGGGCGCGGCCGGAGAGTACGACCAGCACTTCACCCGGCTCGCGGAGCGGCTGGTGGAGCTGGGCGTTCCCGACACCGTGATCGTGCTCGGCTGGGAGATGAACGGCACCACGTACACCCATCGGTGCGGCCCCGATCCCGCGTCCTGGAAGGCGTACTGGCAGCGGATCGTCACGGCGATGCGCGAGGTGCCCGGTCAGGACTTCCGCTTCGACTTCACGCCGAGCCGGGGACGGGACGCGGTGCCGTGGACCGAGTGCTACCCGGGCGACGATGTCGTCGATATCATCGGGATGGACTCCTACGACCAGCCGCCCGGCGAGACCTTCGACGACCAGATCACCGACCCGTACGGGCTCCAGAAGCACGTCGACTTCGCCGCGGAGCACGGGAAGCCCATCTCCTTCCCGGAGTGGGGGCTCTTCCGCAACGGTGACAACCCCGAGTACATGCGGCGGATGCTGGAGTGGATCGACCGGCACGAGCCGCTGTACCAGACGATCACGGACTACTGCCCGCACGGCGTCTGGCAGTGCGAGAGCAATCCGCGGTCGTCGAAGGTGTTCCGGACGATGCTGACCGATATGGCCGCGCCCGCGTCGAGCCCGCCCCCCACCCCCGCGCCTACCGCCGCCCCGACGGATCCGGCGCCCTCCCCGACGGTCCCGCCGTCGGTGGTGCCGTCCCCGGTGGCGTCGGCGCCCACGGCGCCGGGGGCCGGGGCGCCGCCCGCCCGCGAGTGGTGCGTGCCGGTCCCGTTCGGCGACTGGCTGGGCCCGGGGCTGCGGGAGCGCGAGATCTGCTTCCGCTACTGATCCCAGGCATGGAAACGGCTCCGGCCCTCCCGTCGGGGCCGGAGCCGTCCACCCACACGGGTCCAGCGCGGGGCAGGTGGACAAGCAACCGCTTGTCACCACCACCCAACGCGTACGCGGCCCGCTCCGTCACGCCGCCGAACGAGGGACAGTCCGCGCCCGAACCCCGCACCGGGCGCGGTCCGGGGCAACGAGCGACCATGGAAACCTACAGAGGGTGGTGAGGTGCAATGGCATCCGCCGACGAGGGCTCCCCGGCGGAGCCCGGCCCGCTGCCCTCCGGGGACGGGCTGGAACCAGCGCGGACGACCGACGGCGCGGCGGCGGTGATCGCCGGGGACGGCACGGTCATCGGCTGGACCCGCGGAGCCGAGGCGCTGCTCGGGTATCCGGCGGCCGAGGTGGTCGGCCGGTCCGCCTCCCGGCTGCTCACGGGCCCTCCGGACGCCCGGCGCACGGCCGCGGTGGCCGCCCGCTGCCGGGCCGGTTCGGGGTGGAGCGGGCTGGTCCCCCTGCGGGCCCGGGACGGCCGGTCGCTGGACATCGACGTACGGGTCACCGCCTCGTTCCTGATCGCCGGGCGGGAGGGCTTCCTGGTGTCCGGGCGGGAACTCACCCCGCACTGGACGATGCGCGGGTCCGTGGTCGACGGCTTCCTGGCCCGGTCGCCGGTCGGCATGGCGGTGCTCGACCCCGACCTGCGTTACCTCTGGCTGAACGACACCCTGGAACGGGTCGACGGCGTGCCCCGGGAACAGCGTCTGGGACGCCGGCCGAGCGAGGTGCTGCCCAGGGAACTGGCGACGCCCATCGAGCGGTTGATGCGGCAGGCCCTGTCGACCGGCGAGGCGATCACGGACTACGAGTACCTGGGCTGGAGCTGGCCCGATCCGCGCCGTCGGCGGGCGTTCGCGAGTTCGTTCTTCCCGCTGGCCGACGCCGGGGGCCGGTGGATCGGCATCGGCTGCATGGTCCTCGACGTCACCGACCGGTGGAACGCACGCCGGCTGCTCGCGCTGGTGAACGAGGCCGGAGCGAGTATCGGCAGCACCCTGGACGTACAGCGCACGGCGCAGGAGCTCGCCGACTTCGCGGTGCCCCGGTTCGCGGACTTCGTCTTCGTGGACCTCTTGGAGACCTCGTTCGGCGGCGACCGGCCGGGGTCGGCGGCGTCGGCCGAGGGCGAGCGGCCGGCCATGCGCCGGGCGGGCCTGAGCTCGGTGCGGGAGGGCTGCCCGGAGGCGGTCGTACGGGTCGGGGAGGCGGTCGACTTCGTGCCTCCGCCGCACGACGCGCACTTCCTCCTGGGCGGCGACCCGGTCCTGCTCCCGGTGCTCGACCCGGACAGCCACGGGTGGACGGTGGAGCAGCCCGCACGGGCCGCCCGGCTCCGGGAGTTCGGGCTGCACTCGCTGATCTCCGTACCGATGCGGGCGCGCGACACCGTGCTGGGGCTGACCACGTTCATGCGGTCGCGGAATCCGGTGCCTTTCGACGAGGACGATGTGGCGCCCGCCCGGGAGCTGGTGGCGCGTGCGGCCGTGTCCGTGGACAACGCCCGCCGCTATACCCGGGAGCACACCGCGGCGCTGGTGCTCCAGCGGAGCCTGCTGCCGCACACGCTGCGCGGCGGGACGGCGCTGGACGTGGCGTCGTCGTACCTTCCGGCGGACGCGAAGGACGGGGTCGGCGGGGACTGGTTCGACGTGATCCCGCTGTCCGGGGCCCGGGTCGGCCTGGTCATCGGCGATGTCGTCGGACACGGCATCGGGGCCGCCGCGACCATGGGCAGGCTGCGCACCGCCGTACAGACGCTGGCCGACATGGACCTTCCCCCGGACGAGCTGCTGGCACGCCTGGACGATCTCGTTCTGCGGCTGAGCGAGGAGGAGCGCGCGGGGGGACCGGAGGAGCGGGGCGGGACGACGGTCGTGGGGGCCACCTGCCTGTACGCCGTCTACGATCCGGCGAACGGCTGCTGCACGATGGCCCGGGCCGGCCACCCGCCACCGGTGATCGTCACGCCGGACAACACGGTCAGCTTCCCGGATCTGCCCGCCGGGCCGCCCCTGGGACTCGGCGGGCTGCCCTTCGAGTCCCTGGAGATCGAGCTGCCCGAGGGAAGCCTCCTCGGCCTCTACACCGACGGGCTCATCGAAGGGGCCGACAAGGACCTGGAGCGCGGAATGGACCGTCTGGGACGGGCGGTGTCCCGGAACGGAATGCCGCTGGAGGACCTGTGTCCGGCGGTGGTCGAGGAGCTGCTGCCCGTCCCGCAGCCGGACGACATCGCGCTGCTCCTCGCCCGGACCCACCGCCTGAGCCCCGAGCGCCTGGTCTCGTGGGACGTGCCCGTGGACCCCGCGGCGGTCGGCGAGACCCGGGCCAAGGTCTCCCGCCAGTTGGAGACGTGGGGGCTCGCGGAGCTGTCGATGACGACGGAGCTGATCGTCAGCGAACTGGTGACCAACGCGATCCGGTACGCCGCAGGTCCTGTGCGGCTGCGGCTGCTGTTCCAGTCGGCGCTGACCTGCGAGGTGTCCGACGCCAGTAACACCTCGCCGCGGCTGCGGCACGCCAGGACAACGGACGAGGGCGGGCGCGGGCTGTTCCTGGTCGCTCAGCTCGCCCATCGGTGGGGCACGCGCTACACCCCCCGAGGGAAGATCATCTGGGCGGAGCAGCCCCTTCCCTGATCCGGCCCGGTCCGCGGGACGCCCCCTGACTGCGGGACGTCCCCTCCGGACTCTCCTCAAGGACTCTCCTCACGGGCGAAGAGACGGGTCAGCGGGCCGTCCGCCCGGATCAGCTCGTCCCATGTGCCCTCCTCGACGATGCGCCCACCGTCCAGGACCGCGATCCGGTCGGCCCTGCGGACCGTCGCCGGGCGGTGGGCGATCACCAGGGTCGTCCGGGTGGCGGAGTCGGCAGCGAGCGCCCGGGACAGCTCCGCGTCGCCCCGGTGGTCCAGGTGGGCCGTCGTCTCGTCCAGGACGAGTACCCGCGGGCCGCTCAGCAGCCCCCGGGCCAGGGCCACCCGGGCGCGCTGGCCGCCGGACAGGGTCGCGCCGCGCTCGCCGACGGCGGTGTGCAGACCGTCGGGCAGGGCGTCGGCGATGGGGTCGATGCCGCAGATCCGGGTCACCGCGCCCAGTTCGTCCGCCGTGGCGTCCGGAGTGCCCAGGCGGAGGTTCTCGGCGAGGGTGCCGTGGAAGAGCGGGGCTTCCTGCCCCACCACGGACACGGCGGCGCGCAGGTCTTCCTCGGTGAGGTCCCGCAGGTCCACGGGGCCGGCCGGGGCGGCGGGCACCAGCTCGACAGCGCCGGCCTCGGGGTCCCAATAGCGCGCCAGGAGGTGTGCGCAGGTCGACTTGCCCGCCCCGGACGCTCCGACGAGGGCGACGGTCTCGCCCGGCCGGACCGTCAGGTCGAGGCCGTCCAGCACGGCCTCTCCCCCGTAGCCGAACCGGACTCCGCGCAGCCGCAGGCCGAGCGGTCCCGGCGGTACGGGGCGGGGGACGGTGGGAGCGGGGGCTCCGGCGGGGGCGTGCACGGCGGCCCGGACCCGGGCGGCGGCGGCGCGCAGACCCCCGGCCCGGCCGAGTGCGGCCGCCGATTCGGCGACCGGGGCCAGGGCTCCCAGGGCCAGTGCCATGGCGGCCGGGGCCCACGCACCGTCGAGACGTCCGGCGGACGCGGCGTGGGCGGCGGCCGCCACGACCCCGATGACGGCGGCGACGACCAGCAGGTCGCGGGCGGCGCCCGCACCGGTCTCCCAGGACTGTTCGGCACGTTGGGCGCGGGCGAGCCGACGTCCGGCGGACCGGAGCCGGGCCCGCCTGCGGTTCAACGCTCCCGCCATCAGGAGTTCGCGTAGTCCGTCGACGCTCTCCACCGTCTCGGACGACACCTCGGCGAGCGCGCTCCGGGTCCGCGCCCCGCGTTCGGCCCGTCCGCGCGCCTCGAACAGGGGCGACCAGATCAGGAGGAGCGCGGCGGGCACGACGGCGAGCAGCAGCCAGGGGCCGAGGGCCGCCAGCACAGCGGCCGACACCGCGAAGACCACGCCGGAGGCGAGGAGTTGGGCGATGGCGTGGGCGTAGAAGAACTCCAGTGCTTCGACGTCCCCGAGCGCGGTGGCCGCGAGGTCGCCGCTGCGCCGGCCCGCGATCCGGGCGGGGGCGCTGCGGGCCAGCCCGTCGAAGACCCGGACGCGCAGTTCGGCGAGGACCCGGTAGGCGAGGTCGTGCGAGAGGTCCATCTCCCGCCAGGTGGCCAGCGCCCGGAGCAGGACCAGCCCGATCAGGACGGCGACGGTCCCCGGGGCGGGTGGGCGGTGCTCCGTCACGGCCGTGCCCACGGTGTACGCGGCGAGGGTCACGAGGGCGACCAGCGCCGCCTGGTCGACGAGGGCGGCCAGGCAGGTGCGCAGGACGGTGGCTCGGTGCGCGCCGAGGACCGGGAGGAGCGAGCGCAGGGCGCCGGTCGCGGCGTCGTCGGTGACGGCGCCGCCGGGGGAACGGGCCGGGCCGGTCGGGGCAGAGGTCGAGGTCATGCGGCGCGCTCCTCCTGAGCGGTGCGCCCGGCCGCGACGAGCGAGGCGTACACGCCGCCGCCCGCGAGCAGGGTGGTGTGGTCGCCCGCGGCGGCGACACGGCCCGCGTCGAGGACGACGATGTGGTCGGCGTGGCGTACGGCGTCGAGCCGGTGGGCGACGACGACGCAGGTGCGGCCGCGGCCGGCCGCCGACAGTTCCCGCACGATGCGGGCCTGGCCGCGTTCGTCGACCGCGCTGGTGGCCTCGTCGAGGATCAGGACGGGGGCGTCGGCCAGCACCGCCCGTGCGAGGGCGAGCCGTTGGCGCTGCCCGCCGGAGAGCGTGGCGCCGCGTTCGCCGACGAGGGTGGAGTAACCGCGCGGCAGGCGGGCGATCTCCTGGTCGATCCCGGCGGTGCGGGCGGCGGCGCGCAGTTGTCCGTCGGTGGCGGCCGGGCGGGCGATCCGCAGGTTCTCCGCGATGGTGGCGTGGAAGAGGTAGGTGTCCTGCGAGACGACGGCGATGCCCCGGCGCAGGGAGGCGAGGGTGTACGCGGCGGTGGCCGTCCCGGCGACAGTAAGGCTGCCGCTGTCCGGGTCCCGTTGCCGCAGCAGCAGGCTCAGCAGGGTCGACTTTCCCGCCCCGGACGGTCCGACGACGGCTGTGGTGCGCCCGGGGGCCGCGGTGAAGGTGACGCCGTCGAGGGCGGGCAGCTTGCTCCCCGGGTGGGTGAAGCGCACGTCCTCGAAACGGATTTCGGGTGGGCTCTCCCAGGAGCCGGCCAGGGTGCCCCGGTCGGACACGGCGGCCTCGGCGGTGCGCAGGGCGGCGATTCCGTCGGCCGCGGACACCCCGAGATAACCCGCGTGCCACTCGCGGGAGAGGTCGCGGACGGGGCGGAAGCATTCCGAGGCGAGGAGGAGAAGGAGGTAGGTGCCGGTGGCGGCGGTACGGCCGGTGGCCGCCGACGAGCACGCCACGAGGACGGCGGCGGCCGTGCCGCCCTGGACGGCCAGGTCGGTGAGGCCGGTGTCGACGAGCGAGACGCGGAGTTTGGCGACGGTGGCCCGGTGCAGGGCGGCCGACCGCCGCTCCAGCCGTTCCCGTACGCGGCCCATCGCACCGGTGGCGCGCAGGGTCGGCATCCCCTGGAGCGCCTCCAGGTAGTCGGCGGCGAGGGCTTCGTAGGAGTCCCAGTGCTCCTTGCCCCGCCGCGCGAGCAGCCGGTCCCACCAGCGTGGTCCGAACAGGGCGAGCAGCAGGGCGGGGCCGAGGGCGAGGGCCGCGTACGGCTCGACGAGGGCGACGGCGACGAGCAGCAGCGGTGGAACGGCGCAGGTGATGAGCGCTTGGGGCAGATAGCGCGAAACGTACGCGTCGACGCCCTCGACGCCGTCCACCAGCGTGGCGCGCACGGCTCCGGCGCGCGCGCCGGTGATCGCGGTGGGGCCGAGTGCGCCGAGCCGCTCCAGCAGGGTGTCGCGCAGCCTGACCCGCACGGCGGCTCCCGCCGTGACGGCGGTCAGGCGCTGGGCGCGGCCGAGTCCGGCGCGGACCAGCACGACGGCGATGACGGCGGTGAGCAGGGGGACGAGGGCGGCCGCCTCCCCCCGGGCGATCCGGGCGAGCACGAGGGCGAGCAGGACCGCCTGGGCGAGGTGGGTGGCGGCGACGGCCGCGAGCAGGGCGGTGGCGAGGCCGAGCGGGCGGCGCGCGCTGTTCGCGGCGCGCAGGAGTTCGGGGTGGAGCATCATGGGCGTTCTTCCTCGCCGGGCGGAGCCGCCGGGGCGGCGCTGGTCGGGGGCGCTGGGGCGGGTGCCGTCGGGGCGGGCACCGGGCTCGCTGTGCCGGGGGCCGCGGAGGCGGGCGGTGGTGGGGCGGGTGGTGTTTCGGCGGTCGTTGGGCGTCGGACGAAACCCGGGTCCGCGGGGCCCGGGTCCACGGGGCCCGGGTCCACGGGGCCCGGCGGTGGGGGCGCTCCCACCACGAGGCCGTGCACGACCCAGTCGCGTCCGGGAGTCTCGCCCAGCGCCGCGCCCAGATCCGCCCGCTGCCAGGATCCGACGGGACGGGAGCGCAGGCCGAGCGCGGTGGCGTGGGCCTGGACGGCTCCGGCCGCGTACCCGGCGGCGAGGTGGCCGGTGCGAACAGTGGCAGGCGGGGCGACGTCGGGGCAGCCGTGGGCGAGGAGCACCGCGCCCGCGCCGCCGATCCACTGCTGGCCCGCGGCCCAGTGGGCGAGGGTGGGACGCGCGTCCCCGGAGGCGCGGACGTCGAGTCCGCTGCTGCCGGGAGCCTTCGCGTACAGGGCCGGGGCACCCCCGCCGAGCGCCGCGGTCCAGACGGGTCCGTCCGGCCGCGCTGTCCCGGCTGTGGTCAGGAGCCGGGCGAGCTGCTCCTCGCCGGGCGGGTGGTTCAGGTCGTCGGGCGGGGCGCTCCGGCGCGCCTCCAGGGCCGTGTCGGTCACAGGTCCCGGACGGACGGCCGGGTGCCAGGTGCCGCCGGGCAGCTCGGGGGATGCCGCGATGTGGTGCAACAGATGGAGTGTCGCCGCGAGTTCAGGGGGCGGGGTGGGTCCCGCGCCGGGTCGCGGCGACGGGTTTCCGCTACAGGGTGTGCCTGACCAGGCCATGAGTGCCCCGGGGGCGTCGGCTGTCACGCTCACGGGTGTCAACCCGACTACCACGAGCGGCACTTCCGGTTCGGTGCCGGGCCGGGCGTCCGGCCGGTCCGGAGCGGAGGGCAGCCCGGCGGCGGCGGCGAGAAGGACGGTGTCCGCGTCGAGGCAGACCAGGACGTCGGCGGCCGGGGGCGCGGCCAGCGCCAGGGCCGCGGCGGCGTGGCCGGTGTCCAGCAGCAGGAGCGGCCAGGCCCGGTGGCCGTAGTGTGCGACGGTGCGGGACGCGACCACGGTGAGGATCACGAGGACGCCCGGAGGTACGCCTTCGGGGGCGGGGCCGCGCGGGTGCGCGCGGTGGGCACGCGGGTCGTAGGCGTAGCGCCCGCGCGGCAGCGAACACCCGGGCCCGGCCAACAGGTGCGCGCGCACCGGGTGCAGGGCTCCCGCCGAGGGGACGGGCCGCAGCCGGCCCGGTGTGCCGGCGGGCGCGGCCAGCGAGAGCCGCAGGACGCGGTCGAGGTCGAGCGCGGCCCCGCCCCGGGCCCCGGGGTCCGGCCCGGACCGGACCCCGTCCCCGGCCAACGGCAGCCCGGCTCCGCTCCAGGGGAACGGGCGCTCGGGAACGTGCGGGGAGAGGCCCGGCGCGCGCGAGGAGCGGACGTCTGCGAGGGCCCGGCGCAGCAGGCCGGACGCGGGGTGCGTCCGGGGGTCGGGGGCGCCGGTCGGGGCCGGGGTGTCGGGCATGGTGGCGCGCTCCTTCACATGTGCGGGGGCGGGGCGAGGGTGAAGTCCCCCGGGGCGGTGGGCGGTCGGGTCCGCCAGCCCCGGGCGAGCGCCGCGTCCGCGAGGCGTGGGCAGCCGAAGTAGCCGAAGGCAGCGGGGGCGTTGGGGATCAGCCCGGAGACCAGGACGCGGGCGACGCGCAGGGTCGTCTCGGCGACGTCCTCCGTCGTGAGGTCGGCGGTGATCACCCGGTGCCCCCCGGCGGCGAGCGCCGCGTCGAGCGCGGTGCGGCCGCCGTGGGCGATCGCGGTGACCGGGACCGTGCCGAGGGCGGGTTCGGTGAAGCGGCGGGCGAGCGGGGACATCCGGTCGTCCAGCCAGACCTGGACGTGTGCCCCGAGGTCCCGCACGGCGGCGAACCCGGTCCCGCAGTCGTCGAGATAGCGCCGGTCGGCGCGGTGGTCGAGGTAGAGGCCACGGGCGAGCATCCCGGCTTCGACCGCCCGGTACACCCAGCCGTCGGCGTCCACCGCACCCTGGGTGAACACCCAGGTGTGCACGGCCTCCAGGACGGCCTTGCGGGCCGCTTCCGCCGGGTCGTAGCGGCAGGCGAACCCGGCCGCGTAAATGCCGCGCCCGGAATCGTGCACGAGGGCCGCCACACAGGGGGCGAACTCGGAGGGCATCTCCACGATGTGCACGTCCAGCCCGCAGCCGGCCAGGTCCTCGGTGAGCCCGGGAACGCTCGCCGGGTCGATGCCCCGGGTGGGTCCGTCCAGGTGCCACCACAGCTCCAGGGCGTCGCGCTCGACGACTTCGAGGAGCCCGCGCTCGACGGCGTCGTCGAGGCCCTGGCCGGTGGCGATGCCCGCGTAGTTGAGATGGTGGGTACGGGGCAGCGAACGCAGTTCCCCCTGCCGCCAGTTGAGGTGGGTCAGCGCGACGGGGGCCCAGCACGGCCGTCCGTCCTCGACGACCCGGGTCCACAGAGCCGGTGTGTCGGGCGTGAGTTCGGTGTACGGGAATCCCGGGCGGTCGTACTGCCAGGGGGCGTACGTCGGCAGGGCGCCGGGCCCGTAGACGCGGTGGCCCTCGGCGGCCAGTTCGGCGGCGGTGGCCCGGCGGGGCTCCTGGGGGTGGCCGGGCGGGGGGAGTCGGTTGCCGCAGTAGCGCTCGACGGCTTCGGCCACCGCGGCGATCCAGGCGCCCCGGGGGTCGCCGAACGTGGTGCCGAGCGAGACGCGGTCGGCGGGCCAGGCGCCGAGGCGGCGGGCGTCGGCGACCTCGGCGGTCATCGCGGTGTAGCGGGGCGGCGCACCGGTGGGGTGCTCGACGGGGGCGACGTCGCGGATGATCCCGGTGACGGGATCGACGAGGGCTTCGACGGGCAGGGCGTTGGTCATGGTCAACGGCATATCTCCGGTGCGGGCTCGACGTAGCGGCGTCGGGCGACGACGGGCAGGTGGAGGGCGCTGCCTCGGGGGTTCACGGTGCGGCGGGACGGGGCGAGCCGGGTGGCGGTGACCGGGTCCTCCCCGGTGTGCGGGTTACGGGCGTGGGCGGGGAAGTGGTGTCCGGCGATCTCCGCGCGCAACCGGGTCCCGGCGGGCAGTCGGCGGCCCAGCGTGCCGAGCGGCACGGTGACGTCCGCGGCCTCGCCGGGCGGGCCGGTGCGCCGGACGATCCCGAACGCGAGCGGATCGGCATGGCCGGACGGGTCGAGCGCGGTCAGGCGTACGGCCCAGTCGGCACTGGGCGTGTCGGCCGTGACGTTGATCCGGGCGACGGCGGCTCCCGCCAGGTCGAGCGGACGGGGCAGCGGTGGCGAGAGGAGCAGGCAGCGATCGGCACGGTCGCCGTCGGCCGGGACGGCGAGGTCGTCGGAGCGCACGGGACGGTCCGGGTCGGCGCTGAACTCGGCTCCGTGGAGCAGCCGCAGACCGGTGGGCGAGCCGAAGGACCAGCGGCAGTCCGTCTCCGGTCGGTCCGATGGGGTGGCGTCGAGAGTGATCGCCGCTCCCGGGGCGTGGTGCCAGCGACCGCTGTCGCCGAGGGCGATGACACCGTACCGCGTCGGCTCCAGCTGCCCGGCGAGCGCCGCGCGGGCCCACCGTACGTACAGCGCACCGAGGTTGACGCGGGCGCGGGCCGGCGCGGAAGGGTCGGCGGTGAGACGGTGCCCCCAGGGCCCGAGCAGCAGGCGGGACGGTCCGCCCCAGCCGCGCCACAGGGCCACGGTGTCGTCGGCGAAGGGGTCACGGGTGCCGCCGACGGCGAGCAGCGGAAGACGCGCGGTGGGGCCCAGCGCGACAAGTCGGCCTCGCCCTCGGCCGGCCCAGAGGCCGGGCCAGGACGGCAGTTCGCGCCCAAGGCCCTCGGCCAGCCGCTCCGCGAGGCGGGCGACCGGGAGGTGTTCGAGCAGTCGGGGATCGTCCGCCAGGGCTCGGGCCAACGCGTCCGGGTCGGAGTCGCGGCGGTCGCCGTGGGCCGCCCACCAGCCGGCCCGGGCCCACAGCCGCTCAGGCCCCCCGGGCTCCCGCGCCGTGTCGGCGAGTCCGAGCGCGGGGACAGCGGCGATCACGGCGTCGGGGACTCCGTCGCAGGACAGGTCGTCCGGGCCGGAGCCGGGCCCGGCGTCGCGGACGGCATCGCAGGCCGCGTCACGGGCGGCATCACAGGCGGCATCACAGGCGGTGTCGCGGGCGGCATCGCAGGCGGTGTCGCGGGCGGTGTCGCGGGCGGTGAGTGCGGTGACGAGGGCGCAGTACGCGGCGTAGGAGGCGCCGGCGGCGACGACCTCCCCGTTGCTCCACACCTGTGCGCGGGTCCAGGCGACGGTGGCCGCGCCGTCCACCGTCTCGTGGCCCCCGTAGGGGTGCCACTCCCCCGGTGAGCCGTGGCGGCCGCGAACGTCCTGAGCGAGGGCGGCGAATCCGTGCGCCGCCCAGCCGCGCAGCTCGGCGCGGTGGGCGCCGCGCCCGTAGGGGGTTCTGATCAGGACGGCGGGGACGGGGCAGGTGCCGTCCGGGAGGCATACGTCGGTGGCGAGGGCGGTGCCGTCCGGCGTGGGGACGTACACGGTGCGGGTGTTCACGCACGCGCCTCGGCTGCCCCGGCTCCGGCTCCGAGACCGGCGCGCGTCCGCGCCGGAGCGGGCAGGGGCGCGACCTCCGGGACGGGGAGCACGGGGTGCTCGGTGAAGGTGAGATCGCGCAGATCGACGCGGCGCAACCGACGGCGCACCGGGAGAACGGTCGCCCGGCTCGTCCCGGCATCGGCCCGCGCCCCGGTTTCGGCTTCGGCTTCGGCTTCGGCTTCGGCTTCGGCTTCGGCTTCGGCCCAGGCGAGCAGGTCGGCGGTGAGGAGCGCGGCGATCAGGGCGGCGGAGGCTTCGGTGGGGTGCGGTCCGGTGTCGGGGGTCCGGTGCCCGGCCCAGTACGCGGCGAGTTCGCGATGGGCAGGGGTGGCCGCGAGTCTGCGGAGCCTGACGTGACGGGAGGTGACGTCTTCCGGGGCCGCGGCAAGGGGTTCGGTCCAGCAGTGGGCGCCCTCGCGGTGGCAGCGCAGCCAGGCGACGCGCCGCCCGGGCAGGAGGTCCGCCGTGTCCCAGAGCCCTTCGGGCACGGGCGAGTCGAGGCACCACACCACGGCGACGCGCCCTTCGGTGCGGTGGTCCGGGGCCGCCCGGGCGAGCTCCGCCACGCGGTCCGCGGTGATCCGGTGGATCACGGCGCCTTCCGCTCCGGCGCAGCGTGCCAGCGGCTCGGCGAGCACGGGATCACCGAGGACATGGACGGTGCGGCCGGCGAGCCGGGCCCGCGGCGGGGCGGGCACCGCGTGCCCGCCCGTCACGAACGCCTGGACGAGTCGGTCGAGTTCGGCGGCGAGCCCGCTCCCGTCCGGCGCGTCCTCGTCCGACGCCTCCTCCCCCGCCAGCCGACGCACCAGGGCCTCGCCGGCGACACCGCCGGTGTCGATGCGCAAAAACTCCCCTCCGGACGTCCGGAGGACGGGGGCTTCACCGGGGACGGTGACGATCCCGGTGCCGGGAGCGAGTCGACTGCGGTTCACGGAATCCTCCGAAGCGGTAAGCAGGAAGCAGGACGTTCGGGGCTGAACGGGCTGAACGGGCTGAACGGGGCGGGCCCGCCCGGGATGTCACCGGGCGGGCCCGCCCCCGCGCCATGCGGGGTACCTGCCGTCAGCGGCAGGCGTCTCCTACTTCTCGGTCGCGGTGTCGGCCTCGACGGCGTCGTCGAAGGGGTTCTCGACGAGGGCGTTCGAGTGGGTGGCGGAGAGGTGCGCGAGCTGCCCCTGGTCGGCGATCGGGCTGAACACCTTGTTGTTCTCCATGAGTCGAGTCTCCATTCGGAAGGATCGGATGGGCGCTTCGTTCGCGGCGTCGGCGACTGCCGCAGCACAGACACTAATGAATATGATTTTCATTCCGCAATAGCTGCAGCGGATCGAGAGGGTGATCTGGGTAACAGACGGGCCACCCACCCTCGCTGTCGACCCCCACCCGGCCCTCCACGCCGAGGACTTCGGCCAGCAGACGCCGGGTGACCACCTCGGCCGGAGGCCCGTCGGCGGCGACACGGCCCTCGCGCAGCGCGACGATCCGATCGGCGAACCGCGCGGCGTGGTTGAGGTCGTGCAGCACCATCACCACCGTCAGCCGACGCTCCGCGCGCAGCCGTACGACCGTCTGGAGCACCTCCAGCTGGTGCCGCAGATCGAGATAGGTGGTCGGCTCGTCCAGGAAGAGCACGCGGGCGTCCTGTGCCAGCGCCATGGCCAGCCGGACCCGCTGGCGTTCGCCTCCGGACAGCGCGTCCACGGGCCGGTCGGCCCAGGCGGTGACGCCGACGTCCGCGAGCGCCCGCGACGTCACCTCGTCGTCTCCCTCCCGCAGCATCCCGAGCGGACCCCGGGCGGCGTAGCGTCCCTGACGCACGAGTTGGCGCACGGTCAGTCCCGGCACGGCGGGCGCGGACTGATGGAGCAGGGCGACACGCCGGGCGGCGGTACGGCGGGGCAGCCGCGCCACGTCGTCGCCTTCGAGCAGGACCCGCCCGCCGCTCGGGGTGAGCAGTCCGGCGGCGAGCTTGAGGAGGGTGCTCTTGCCGCAGCCGTTCAGCCCGATCAGCGCGACCAGCTCGCCGGCGCGGACGCTCAGGTCCACCCCGCGCAGGACCATGCGGCCGGGGTAGCCGAAGGTCAGCCCCTCCGCCCGGACGACCTCGGGGCCGGGCACCACGCCCGGTTCCGCTTCCGGCCCGGCCGCCTCCACCGGGCTCGACTCCACTTGTCCGGTCAGGCCTTCCGGCATGTCACCCTCCTCATCCACTGTCCTCCACTTCCGTCGCCGTCGCCGTCGCTGTCGACGCCGAGGCCCGCGCCGATGCCGCCATCGGCGCGGCCGTTCCGCGTGCCGCTCTCCGTCATCGCTCGTCCGCCCGCCGTCGCGCCACGACCATCAGCAGCCCCGCCCCCACGAAGGTGGTCAGGGCGCCGACCGGAAGGGTCAGCCGGTCCGCGTCGAGCGCGGTGGCCAGCAGCCGGGACAGCAGCTGGGCGGCGGCGTCCGACCCGCACACCACCGCCGCGCCGAGCAGGGCGGCACCCGGAAGGGTGATGCGCAGATCGGCCCCGAAGACGGCCAGCGCCAGATGGGGCACCAGCAGCCCCACGAAGCCGAGCGCCCCCACGGCCGACACGGCGCCGGCCGTCAGCGCGACGGCGCACACGAGCGCCGCTCCCCGGCCCCGGCCGGTGGCCAGGCCCGCGGCAGAGGCCTGTTCGTCACCGCAGCGCAACAAGGTCAGCGGCCCGGCGAGCAGCCAGGCCGCCACGCCCCAGAAGGCGGCCCACGGCCAGAGCAGATTCCAGTGCTGCCACACCCGGCCCTCGGTGGAGCCGATCAACCACTGGACGACGCTGCCGAGTTCGCCGGGGGCCACCAGGAGGACGACCGCGGTGAGCCCGGCCAGCACCGCCGACACGAGGACCCCGTACACGGCTGTCTGCTCCGGGTCGCCCCGGTCCCGCCCGGCGAGCAGCCACAGCAGCCCCGCCCCGGCGAAGCCACCGAAGCAGGCCGCCACGACCACGGCCGTGGGGGATTCCCAGCCCGCGAGGCCGAGGCCGGTCGCGGCGACCGCGCCGAGCACCGCACCGGGAGTGACGCCGGTGACCTCGGGCCCGGCCAGCGGGTTGCGCAGGGCCGACTGGAGCACCAGCCCGGCCACCCCGAGGCACGCCCCGGCGACCAGCGCCACCAGCAGCCGGGGCAACCGCAGTCGGAGCACGATGTGCGCGGCGGTGGGGTCGTCACCGCCGCCGAACAGCACGGCCCGGACGCCTTCGGGGGTGACGCCCCGGCCGGCGAACAGGTCGGCGCAGGCCACCGCGGCGACGAGCAGCGCCAGGCCGCCCATCCGGACGCCCGGTGCGCGCAGGACCCGACGAGACGGTACGGGCACGGTGTCGATGAGCGTCATCGTTCCGCCTTCCACGGGACGGGAGCAGGGAGGTCCGGCGGAGCACCCCGCAGGGACGGGAGCACGGGCCCCCGGTCCCGGGCGGGCCGTCTCCCCCGCTTCAGCAGCACGACCCCGACCGGCACTCCGACCAGGGCGGTCCAGGCGCCGACGGGCGTCTCGACCGGGGCGAGCGCCAGCCGGGCCGGCTGATCGGCGCACAGCACGACGATCGCGCCGCACACGGCGGACCGGACGAGCCACCCGGCCGCGCCGCCGTCCGGGCGGAGCCGGCGGGCGAGGTGGGGGGCGAGGAAGCCGACCCAGGCCACCGGTCCGCAGACCGCGACCACGGGGGCGATGAGGACGACGGCGATGCCCAGCGCGGCGACCCGCGCGCGTTCGACGCGTACGCCCAGCGCACGGGCGTCGTCGTCGCCGAGGCGCAGCACACCGAGCACCGGCACGCACAGCACCAGCGCGGGGACGGCCACGGCGAGCCAGGGCAGCAGACCGGTGACGTCGTCCCAGGTGCGGGCGGACAGACTGCCCAGCAGATAGCGGTAGATGAGCTGGAGGTCGAGCTGGTCGGCCATCACCATGAGCACCAGCAGTGCCGCCTGGAGGGCTGCGGCGACGGCGGCTCCGGTCAGCAGGACGGCCGAGGGGCTCCGCCCGAATCCGGCGGCGACCAGGGTGAGCAGACCGCCGAGCGCCGCCCCGGCCAGGGCGAGGAACGGTTGCAGTCCGAGGGGAACGGCCAGGGCCAGGACCAGCGGTGCGGCGACGCCGAGGGCGGCCCCGGAGGAGACTCCCAGCATCTCGGGCACGGCCAGCGGATTGCGCAGGGCCTCCTGGAGAACGAGGCCGGCCGCGCCCAAGCAGGCACCGGCGATCAGCGCCAGCACCATGCGGGGCAGCCGTAGTTCGGAGACGACGAGCCCCGCGAGCCCGTCGGCGCCCAGCGTGGCCGGGAGCCTGACGGGCGGGACGTACGGCGTGCCGAGGCTGAGCGCGCAGACCGCGCCCGCCAGGGCCGCCGCGCCCAGGCAGAGCGGCGCCACGGGCGGACGCCTCACCGCAGTGCGGCCGTCGCCTCGTCGAGGACGACGCCCAGGGAGCGGGTGCCGCGCCCCTTGGCCCACACCTCGGAGTCGACCTCGATGACCTTGCCGTTCCGCACGGCGGGGATGCGTGACCAGAGGGGGTTCTTCGCCAGCTTGTCGGAGAGCTTGCCGTCCGGGGCGCCGAACGACAGGGTCTCCACGAACAGGACGTCGACGTCCCGGGCGAGGATCTCCTCCAGGCTGTAACTGCCGTCGACGCCCCGGCTCTTCCAGGGGTAGTGGGAGATCTTCGGGAACAGCCCGGCCGCCACGTCGGACTCCGGGGTGGCCACGCCGAAGTTCTCGTCGCTGCCGTAGACGATGAGCGCGGTCTTGTCGCTCTTCCTCTTCTCCGCCTGTGCCAGGCGGGTGCGGAAGGTCTTCTCCGCCGTCTCGCCCTGATCGGTGCGGCCGGTGAGCGCGGCCAGGTCCCGCAGGTAGCCGACGCTGTCCTGCCAGGATCCGGGCTGGACCGGCCAGAACGTCGTAGCGCCCTTCAGCGCGGGGGCCAGCTTGCCGTGCGTGTCCTCCAGGCCGATCACCAGGTCGGGCCGGTGGGACAGGATCGCCTCGACCTCGGGGCTGAGGAAGCCGCCGGGCACCACCGGCACCTCCGCGGCCTTCTTCTCGCCGAGGAACTTCGGGTGCGCCAGCACCTGGGAGTTGGTGGCGGTGGGGGTCATGCCCAGCTCGACGAGGATGTCGTCGCAGAGGGCGACCAGGCAGACGATCTTCTCCGGCGGCTTCGGCAGGGAGACCGTGACGCCCTTGGCGTCGGTGATCCGGGTGGCGGCCTCGATGGGCCGCACCTCCGTGCTCGTGCCGCCGCCGGCCCCGTTCGCCGGATCGGCGGCCGGCCCTCCGGTGTCGGCCTCCCCGGTTCCGCAGCCGGCCAGCAGGCCTCCCAGTACGGCGATCGCGGCCCAGCGGCGGACTCTCAGCGCGGTTCGTGGCATCGACGGTCCCTCAACGTTCCTGTGCGGTCCCGGGGATGGGGCAGAGGAGGCGGCAGAGCCCCGGGAGCGATCCCCGCCACAGACCGAAACCTTACACATGATTATCATTTCCAATAAAGTGGCTGGCGTCCTCACCCGGTCCTCGCCGGAAGCCACCGGCCCCCGCCACCCCCACGACCCCGCCGACCACAGGAGTTCGCCATGCCGCAGTCCCCGCAGCCCTCGCCCCACGCACCGCCGCGCCTGCTGGTCTCCGACCATGTCGCCGGCCGGATCAGCCTGCTGGACCTCCCGGACGGCACGGAGCGCGCCGAGCTGAACCACCGGCACCTCGCCGAGCACGCGGGGTTCCTCGCACTGCCGGACGGCCTCACCGCCTGCGTGGACGACCGGGCGGGCGAGCTGCTCGTCCTCGACCCCTACGGCCCCGGCGCCGGCCGGCCACTGGTCCGGCGGCGGATACCGGTCGCGGTCCCCGCCGAACATCTGGCGGCGGACCCGGGAGGGCGGCACCTCGCGGTGACCACCGGCCTCGGCCGCAACGAGGAGGCCTGGACGGGGCTTCTGACGGCAGTCGACCTCGACGCACCGGACGGTGCCGTCGCCGTACGCGTACGGGGGCGGACGGGCGAGCCGGGGGTCACGGTCCTCGGCGGGCCGTCCTCGCTCGTGGTGCTGCGCCACCGGGAGCCCGGCGAGCTGCTGGTCCACCGGCACCGCGACCTGATGCGTTCGGCCCCCGCATGCCCGTCGGCGATTCCGGTCCGGAGGATCGGCCTGCCGGACGACGACGGTCACGGCGACGCCCACGACCCGCTCACCGGCCGGGTGTTCGCCGCCGCGGGGTCGGGGGTGCACCGGGCACGGCGGGAGGATGACGACCTCGTCATGGAGGCCGCCCTGCCCTGGCCCGCCGACGGGCGCTCCGGCGGGCGCGGTTACTATCTGCGGCTCGACCCCGTGCGGCGGATGCTCTGGTCCTGCGTGCGCGGCGGACCGGGCGATCCCGGACAGTGGCCGCAGTGGTCCAACGACGCCTGGTGGCACCACCTCGACACCGGCGTCACGGGCCGGCTGGACCTGGGCCCCGGGCTGGTCTTCCGGCTCGCGGTGACCGCCCGCCACGTCGCGTACACCCGCGTCCACCCGGACGGCGACGAACTCGTCCTGCTCACCGCGCCCACGATCGCCGGATCCCGCCCGGAGGTCGCCGCGCGCCTGCCCCTGCCCGCCATGTCCGGCGCGCCCCGGCCCGGCGGGACCCCCTGGGACGGCGTGCAGCGGCGGGCCGTCGCCGCCTCACCCGGCGGGGGCCTGGTCGCGGTCAGCCGGGGAGGCCATGGCGAGGTCCATGTCTTCGACGCGGACCGGGCGGACCTGCTCACGACCCTGACCGTCCCGACTCCTCTGGACGACGGCGGCCACCTCGCCCTCCTCACCCCCGGGGACGGGGCCGAGGCCGACCCGGTCGGCCGCTGAGAGACACCGCGCGGGTGGGGGCGCGGCGCGACCGCCGCACCACCACCCGCCCCGGCGCTCGGACCGTCCTCACCAGGAGGACTTGGTCACCCCCGGCAGGAACCCGGCGTGGGCCTGCTCACGCATCCGGACCCGGGAGAGCCCGAACCGGCGCAGATATCCCCGGGGCCTGCCGTCGACGCTGTCACGGTTGCGCACCCGTGTGGCACTGGCGTCGCGTGGCTGACGCCGCAACTCCTCGACGGCCGCGCTCCGTTCGCCCTCCGGCGTACCGGGTCGGCGGATGATCTCCTTCAACTCGGCCCTGCGGGCGGCATAGCGGTCGACGGTCTCCCGACGCCGGTCGTTCCGCGCGATCTTGCTCTTCTTCGCCATCAGACCTTCCCTCCCCGCGCACGGATGCGCGCGACCGCGGCCTCGATGCCGATGCTGTCGACGGCCTTGATGGCACGAGCACTCAGCGTGAGGCGCACATAGCGACCCTCGCCGGGCAGCCAGTACCGCTTGCGCTGGACATTCGGGTCGAACCGTCGGGACGTCCGGCGGTGCGAGTGGGAGATGTTGTTGCCGAATCCCGGCTTCGAGCCGGTCAGTTGGCAGTGGGCGGACATGAGGTTACCTGCCTCTCCTTCGACGCATCCATTATTGAAAATGGAAACCATTGCCATATAGTAGCGCCCATGGCTCGCAACGAAGTACGCCCGGTCATCAAGCTCCGCTCCACCGCGGGGACCGGCTACACCTACGTCACCCGCAAGAACCGGCGGAACGACCCCGACCGGATGGTGCTGCGCAAGTACGACCCGGTCGCCCGACGCCACGTCGACTTCCGCGAGGAGCGCTGAGACCGGAAAGGCCCCGCCGCTCCCCCTCACCCGCCCCGGACCCGACCCCTAGGACACCGTCATGAAGCCCGGAATCCACCCCTCCTACGGCCCCGTCGTCTTCCGCGACAAAGCCGCCGACTTCGCGTTCCTGACCCGCTCGACCATGACCAGCGACCGCACCGTCACCTGGGAGGACGGCAACACCTACCCGGTGGTCGACGTGGAGATCTCCTCCGCGAGCCACCCCTTCTACACCGGCACCGCCCGCGTGCTGGACACCGCCGGACGCGTCGAGCGCTTCGAACGCCGCTACGGACGCGGTGAGGCCCGGTGAACGGGCACCGCACGAAACTGCCCGTCGTCATCGTCTGCGGCCTGCACTCCGAGGCCCGCCGCGAAGTGGTGGAAGGGCTGCTCCGGGACGTCCCGTACAGCGTCGCGCTCCACCACGACCTGTCCACGGCCACCGGCGGGACCGTACGCCGCTCCCTGCGGGATTCCGGCGGCGAGCTGGATTCCGGCGAGACGCCGCTGGTGAACGCGTGCGCCTGCTGCGCGCTGCGCGAGGACCTCGTCCCCGAACTCGAACGCCTCGCGGGGGACGGACGGACCCGCCTCGCCGTCCTGGAGCTCTGGGACTCCGTCGAGCCGAAGTCCATGGCCGAGGTGATCGCCGCGCACACCACCGCCGCCGAGGTCACCAACGTGTTCGCGGCGGTCGACCCCACGCTCGTCCTGCCCTGCCTCTCCAACGGCGACGATCTGGCCGAGGCCGGTCTCGCGGCGGCGCCGGCCGACCGGCGGACCATTGGCGACACCTGGGCCCGGCAGGTGGAGTACGCACCCGTACTGGCCGTGACGGCGAGCCCGGCGGCCGACGACGAGGACCGGGCCCTGATCCGACAGCTTCACCCGACGGCGCGTCAGGCCGCCCCTGGGTCAAACGAGTTGGCTCGGCTCGCCTTCGCGGGATTCGACGTGGAGGCGGCGGGCGCGGGCCAGCACCCGGCCTGCGCGCTGCTTCCGCAGGAGGCAGACGAGGCCGGGGTGGGCACGCTCGTCTGGCGGCGGCACCGCCCCTTCCACCCCGAGCGCCTGTTCGACGCACTGGAGGACCTGAGTTGCGCGGCGGCCCGCAGCCGCGGCCGGTTCTGGCTCGCGGACCGGCCCGACACGCTGCTCTCCTGGGATGCCGCGGGCGGAGCGCTCTGCGTGGAGAACACCGGCCCCTGGCTCGCCTCGCTTCCGGATGCCGCCTGGTCCATGGTGCCGCCCTACCGACGGGCGGCCGCCGCACTGGACTGGCACCCGGAGCACGGCGACTGCTGCCAGCACCTGGTCTTCGTCTCCCCCGGCCTCGACCGCGACGGCCTGACCGGCCTCCTCGACTCCTGCCTGCTCACGGACGAGGAGTACGGCACCGGCCGGGAGGCGTGGAAAAGCCTGCCCGCCGCGTTCGACGCGCTCCTCGACCCGGTGCACTGACGCCCCGCCCCCGAACCCCGCGCCTCGAACGACCACCGACCGCACACCGAGCACGAAGGAAGCCCCGTGGCACGTCAGCAGGACCCCCGCAAGCCGCTCAAGAGCCGGCCGAACCCCCTGGACGCCGCCAGGATCACGTACATCGATTACAAGGACACCGATCTGCTGCGGAGGTTCATCTCCGACCGCGGGAAGATCCGCAGCCGCCGGGTCAGCCGGATCAGCGCCCAGCAGCAGCGACAGATGGCCGCGGCCATCAAGAACGCCCGCGAGATGGCCCTGCTGCCGTACATCGGATCCGCGGCGGGCAATTAGCGCGCGACGCCTCCCGGCGTCGGCGCGCCCCGGTGGATCAGAACGCGAATACGGCGTTGTCGTTCATGCTGCCCGCCATCTCGCAGGCATTGCCGTAGGCGGTGCTGAACCGGACCTGCTTGCCCTGCCAGACGCCGTGGGCGGTCACGACGACCGGGTCCCACTGACGAGTACAGGTCCGGTTCGACGGACCGGCGGCCAGCTCGGAGAACTCCCCCTGGACCGCGGCCAGCTCCTTGCAGGCCGCAGCGGGAGTGGGGTGCGTCCCCTCGGCGGTGGGGACGCAGCTGAGCGTCACGGCCCGCTCGACGGTGGCGGTCAGCGGGTCCTCGCCGTGGGCCACGGTGAGGACGAGCGCCGAGGGCGCGTAGAGGCTCTCCGCCCCCGTCGGCGCGGCCTGGGCGGCGGCGGTCGTGAATCCGCCGAGCAGAAGGGTGAGGACAGTGACGGTCGCGAAGGTCCGGTGAGGGTTGCGTCGCATGGGTGAAGGCTCCTTGGTCGTGTGCCTGATCGCGGTCAGGAGTCTTACGCATGCGGAAAGTAGGCGCACGTTGACGGCCCGCTTCCAGCCGCAGACGGACGTTCGATCCGACCGAATGGTCATTCGGGCAGCTCAGGCACCTCGCGCGAGCCGTCCAGCATATGGACGAACTTCGGCGGTTCACCACAGAACAACCGTCTGACCTGCGGATGCGCAGAACCCCGTCGATGCGCCACATCGCCGCTTCGGCGAGAAAGTACCGCCGAACCCGGGCCCCTCGAACTCTTCCGAGAGCGTCGACCACCCCTCGACGACGACCGGCGCCCACACGCCGCACCACCCGAGGGTTACGCGGAGGACACGATTCCGAATCCCGCTTGACCGGGGTAATTTAGGTTAGGCTAACCTCACGGCCGTGATCGCTTCTGCCCTCGACCGAGAAGACCCCCCGCCGCGACGGCGCTCCGCGCCCGCTGCCGGTGCCCCCGCCGCGCCCCCCTGCGCCGAGCCCGGCCCGGCCTCGGCCTCCGCGGCCCCCGAACCCGATGCCGGACTCGACGCCCGCGACATGACGATCGCGTACGACCGTACCGACGTCGTGCACGGGGCCGACCTCCGGCTGCCGCGCGGTCGCGTCACCGCGCTCATCGGGCCGAACGGCAGTGGGAAGTCCACCCTGTTGCGGGCGGTGGCCCGGCTGCACAAGGCCCGTACCGGCAGCGTGACCGTGGCGGCCCAGGGCGAGGGCACCGGGCCCGTCGACGCCCTCGCCCTGTCGCGCTCCGACTTCGCCCGCCGGGTCACCCTGCTCGCGCAGAGCCGGAACGCGCCGGCCGGTCTCAGCGTGCGCGACGTGGTCGGATTCGGCCGGCATCCCTACCGGGGGCGGCTCCGGGGAACCGATCCGGACGGCGTCCGGACGGTCGAGCACGCACTGGCCGTCACGAACCTCGCCGAGTTCGCCGACCGCGGGGTGGAGAGCCTGTCCGGCGGGCAGTTGCAGCGTGTCTGGTTCGCCTGCTGCCTGGCCCAGGACACCGACGTCCTCCTCCTGGACGAGCCGACCACCTATCTCGACCTGCGCTACCAGGTCGAGATCCTCGACCTCGTCCGGGACCTCGCCGACACCCACGGCGTCACCGTCGGCGTCGTCCTGCACGACCTGGACCAGGCCGCCGCCGTGGCCGACCAGGTCGTTCTCCTCTCGTCCGGGCGGATCGTCGCCGCGGGCACGCCCGCTGAGGTGTACGCCCCCGAGCGGCTCAGCGACGCGTACGGCATCCGCATCGACGTCGAACCCGACTCCTCCACCGGCATCCCGCGCACCCGCGCGGTCGGCCGCCACCACCTTCGTTCCGAAAGGCCCTGAACACCCTCATGAAGAACCAGCACCTGACGTGGCCCGCCCTCGCCGCCGCGACCGCGCTCGCCCTCACGGCCTGCGGCACCACCGAGGCGCCGAAGAAGGAGTCCGCCAAGGACAGCGCGGTGACGATCACCGACTCCCGCGGCAAGAAGATCACGCTCGACGGGCCGGCGAAGCGCGTCGTCGGCACCGAGTGGAACGTCGTCGAGTCGCTCGTGACCCTCGGCGTCCAGCCGGTCGGCGTGGCCGACGTCAAGGGCTACACCGCGTACAACACGGCCGCGCCGCTCACCAAGGGCGCCAAGGACATAGGCACCCGTGGCGAGCCCAGCGTCGCCACCGTCGCCGGTCTCGAGCCCGACCTCATCATCGCCACCACCGACCTGTCCGACTCCGCCATCGCGCAGCTGTCCAAGGCCGCCCCGGTCGCCGTGGTGCGCTCGGCCGACGCGAGCCGGCAGATCGACCAGATGGTCGACACCGTCGAACTCATCGGCAAGGCCACCGGCCACGAGGACAAGGCCGAGTCCGAGGTCGACTCCTTCCGCAAGGCGGTCGCCGACGGGAAGAAGAAGCTCGCGGACGCCGGGCTCGGCGGCGAGAAGGTCGCCTTCGCCGACGGCTGGCAGGAGGGCAACCAGGTCTCGGTCCGCCCGTACGTCAAGGGCTCGCTGCTCTCCGACGTGAACACCGAACTCGGCCTCGTCGACCCGTGGAAGCTGAAGGGCGACGCGGCCTACGGCCTGGCGGCGACCGATGTCGAGGGCCTCACGAAGATCGGCGACGCGCGGTTCGCGTACATCGCCAACGACTCCGACGGCGGCGACCCGTTCGCCGACGGCCTCAAGGACAACGCGGTGTGGAAGTCCCTCCCGTTCGTCAAGGACGACGAGGTCCACCGGCTGCCCGACGGCATCTGGATGTTCGGCGGCACCGCGTCGATGCGCGAGTACATCGACGCCCTCGTCGGCGCGCTGACCGCCTGACGATGAGCACACGCACCACAACCGCCCCGCCCGCCCCCGTGAAGTCCGGGGCGGGCGCGGCCGGTCCGGCCGGGGCAGAGCCCCCCGTGGCGGCCGGCCCGTCGGCCCGCCGCGGCCGGATGTTCCTCCTCGCGGTCGCGGGGATCGTCGCGCTGGCCGCACTCGCGATCACGCATGTGGGCCAGGGCACCGCCGCCGTGGACCTGCACACGCTCTGGCAGTTGGCGACCGGGGCCGCCTCCGACCGGACCGCCGACGAGCAGGCGGCCGCCGTCGTCCTGGACTCCCGGCTGCCCCGGCTCGCCGCGGGGCTCCTCGTCGGCTGCGCGCTCGGCGCGGCGGGCGCGGCCCTCCAGTCGGTGTCGCGCAACATGCTGGCCTCGCCCGACACGCTCGCCGTCAACGCGGGCGCTTACCTCGCGGTGGTCGCCGTCGCCGCGTTCGGCATCACGCTGCCCGCGCTGCCGGCCGGGGCCACGGCGTTCCTCGGCGGGCTGCTGGCGGCGGGCGTCGTCCTCGGCCTGTCCAGGGCGGGGGCCGGACCGATCCGGCTGGTGCTCGCGGGCTCGGCGCTCACCCTCGCCCTGTCCGGGCTGAGCGGGATGCTGCTGCTTCTGCGCTCCCAGCAGACGACCGGGCTGTTCGCCTGGGGCAATGGTTCGCTCGCCCAGATCGGCATGCAGTCCATCGACCGGCTCGCCCCGGTCGCGCTCGTGGCGTTCGCCGGACTGATGCTGCTCGGCAGGCGGCTGGACATCCTCGCCCTCGGCGACGACGGCGCCGCGGTCGTGGGCGTGAGCCCCCGGCTGACGCGCAGCACCGCCGTCGTCCTCGCGGTGCTGCTGGCGGCGGTGTCCGTGGCGGTCGCGGGGCCGGTCGGCTTCGTCGGCCTGTGCGCGCCCGCCGTGGTCCGGCTGCTCAGTACCTGGATCCCGGGCCTGGTCCGGCACCACGCGTTCATCCCCGCGTCGGCGCTCGCGGGTGTGCTCGTGGTGCTCGGCGCGGACGTGACTCTGCGCGCGGTGTTCGGCGCCCAGGCTGGTGCCGAGGTGCCCACCGGCATCGTCACGACCTGTTTCGGCGCGCTCGTCCTGATCGTCCTCGCCTACCGGTCGCGCGACATGGGCACGGACAGCGGCTCGACGGCGTTCGCCCGGCTGCGCGGCCGGCGGGCGTTCGTCCTCACGCTGGCGGCGACGGTCGTGGGACTCCTCGGCGCGGTGGTGGCGGCGACGCTCTTCGGCGACGCGACGCTGCTCCTGGGCGATGTGGGCAACTGGCTCACCGGCCGGGCGGGGCAGTTCGTCGGTTACGTCCTCGACACGCGCGTCCCCCGGGTCGCCGCGGCACTGCTGGCCGGTGCGGCGCTGGCCGTCGCGGGTGCCGTCGTCCAAGCGGTGTCACGCAATCCGCTGGCGGAGCCGGGCGTCCTCGGCGTTGTCAGCGGGGCGGGGGTCGGGGCGGTCGCCGTCCTCACCGTCGTACCGCTGGCGAGCTTCTGGCTGATCGGCGGCTCCGCGCTGGCCGGTGCGACGGCCGCCGCGGCGCTGGTCTTCGGTCTCGCCGCTCGCCGCGGACTGGAGCAGAACCGCCTGGTGCTGATCGGCATCGGCGTGCAGGCCGGTGCGGGCGCGTTCGTGAGTCTGCTGATCGTGCTCACCGACCCGCACAACGAGACGAAGGCGCTGGCCTGGCTGGGCGGTTCGACGTACGGGCGGACGTTCCCGGAGCTGATCCCGGTGCTGGTCGGTCTGGTCGTCGCGCTGCCCGTCCTGGCGTTGATGCGCCGCGAGCTGGACCTGATCGGGCTGGACGACGAGACGCCCGCCCTGCTCGGTGTGCGGATCGGCGCCACCCGGCTGGCGCTGTTGAGCCTGGCCGTCCTGCTGACGGCGGGTGCCGTGGCGGCGGTCGGCGTGATCGGTTTCGTCGGCCTCGTCGCCCCGCACGCGGCACGTGCCCTGGTGGGCCGCAGTCATGTGCGGGTGATACCGGTCAGTGCGCTGCTCGGCGCGCTGCTGGTGGTCGTGTCGGACCTGGTCGGCCGGGCGATCATCGCGCCGGCGCAGATCCCGGTCGGACTGCTGACAGCCGTGATCGGCGCCCCGTACTTCATCTGGCTGCTCTGGCGGTCGCGGCGCGAGGGGTGAGCGCGGGGCTGTCCCGGTTCCGGAGCCGCGCGGTCGTCGTCGGCCGCGCGGCTCCCGCGTCGGGAAGAGGCCTGCGGTCTCCCGCACAGGGGGACCGGCCCGTCAGGCGCCCGTCACGCCGTCCGCTTCACCCGGTCCTCGCTCTCCTCGGCCCGCTCCAGCATGTCCTGCCAGTAGGCGGCGGCCCCGGCCGCCGCGACGCCTTCCTGGGCCCAGGACCGCTGGTTGACGCCGGCGGGCCCAGCGATGTTCTTCCAGATCCCGTCCGCCTCTGCCGCGGCGGCCGCGGCGACGGCCGCCCAGTGCTCGGCCTGCGCGGCGGAGTCCGCCTGCTCGTCCAGCCAGCTCCGGTGGGCGGCTCCGGCCTGGTCCCCCACCGAGCGCCAGGCCGCCTGCGCTTCGGCTCGTGCCTTCGCCGCGTCGGCGGCGTTCTTGAGAGCCTCCTCGGCCGCGACGGCCTTGCGGAGCAGCAGGGCCAGGGCGTGGTGGCGGCGGGTCTCGCCGTCCGCGATCCGCAGACGATGCCCTTCCAGGTCGAGGGTGGCTCCGGTGGCCCAGCCGTAGCCGAAGAACTCCGCCACATCGGCGTCGGTCGAGCCCGGCCGTACGGCCCACTGCGCCGTCACACGAACCTCGCCCCCGGGGTCGGTCGCCGCGAGAGCCCGCACGAAGTCCCTCTCCTTCGCGGCCACTTCCTGCTGGTGTTCGGTGTCGGCGGCCCTGACCTCGCGGTCGCGCTGCTGGGCCCGCTCGTAGCCGGTGCTCACGAACGCCGCCCGGTCGGGGTCCGTACCCCTCAGCGCGTTCCTGGCGGCCGCGTTCACCTGCGGGGAGAACTCCGGGGTGTGGGTGGACGCCACCCGTTCGCAGAACAGCCGGTTACGCGTACGGGTGTCGCGCAGGCGCTGCTTGGCCAGGTCGTAGCCGCCCCCCGGGGCCAGCCAATCCTCGATCGCGGCGTCGCCGAGCGAGCTGCGCAGGGCGTTCCATGCCGACGTGCGCAACTCGGCCGGGAGCCCCGACTTGGCTATGCGCTCCACCTCGCCGCGTGCGGCCGCGGCCGCCAGGGCGGACAGCGCGGGTGCTTCGTCGGCGGCGACGGTGGCGTGGGCCGCCCCCGGGGCCCCGGCCCACGCCGGCGCGGCGCCGGAGAGCGGAGCGCCCACGGTCAGCAAGGCAAGGGTCAGGGCCGTGGCGGCCCGGCGGCCGGCGCTCATGCCGGCCACGCGATCTGCTTGACGCGCCACAGCTGGGCGTCGGTCTGGTTGCAGGTCCACTGCTGGACCGAGTTGCCCTGGACCACCTCGCTGTTGGGAATGTCCAGGCAGCGGCCCGTGGTGTGGGTGGGACGCAGTTGGTACAACTTGCGGACGGGGTCGACGAGGTCCATCTGCCAACGCGTCTGCTTTCCCCCCGCGCAGGCGCCCAGCCGCACGTTCGCCCCCGCCTGGGTGCCGCCGTTCGCCACTTCGAGGCAGTTGCTGTTGCTCTCCCAGCGCAGCTCGAGGGTGGAGTCCGCGGTGCGCACCACTTCCCATACCGCGGGGAAGATCCAGTCGGTGTGGCACAGGTCCAGGTACGTCACATCGTTGGGGGCCGCCCCCAGACAGAGGCTGCTGTCCGCCGTCTGGAGCTGTACGTAGGTCCTGTCCGCCGCATGAGCGGTGGTGGTGCCGCCGACGAGGGCGGCCAGGCCGGCTGCGATGGCCAGCGCGGCTCGGACGATCCGTGCCATCGTGAAGTTCCGTTTCTCTTCGGCTGTTTCGGGGCTGCGGACGCGCAGAACCGTCAGGAGGCGGCCGCTGTGACGGTCCAGCGCTGGGGCGACAGGTCCCCGCACTGGCCGATGCCGGGCCGCACGCCGTCGGCGGTGCTGAAGTCGGGGACGGTCAGGCAGTAGTCGAGCTCGTCGCCGGGGCGCAGTTGGTGGAGGCCCTTGGCGACGTCGACCATCATCACCCGCCATCTCTGGGTGGTGATGGTGCTGCACCACCGCTGTTCTACCTTCCAGTTCAGGTCGGCGCCCGTGGTCAGGCATTTCCCGCTGTGCTTGGCCTGCATCTGGAACTGGCCCTGCCCGGCGGGCTTCAGTGCGAACAACTGGTTGTCGAGGCCGGCGGCGCAGGTCGACTGCACGGCTGCCACGTCGTCGGCGAGGCTTCCGCCGGCGACGGTGAGGCACTTGCCACTGTGCTCGACCTGAAACCGGAAGTAGGTCGTGTTCGGCTCCGCGTGGGCGGTCGTCGCGCCGCTGACGAGGGCGGCCAGGCCGGCGGCTGCGGCCAGGGTGATTCGGGCGATCCGTGCCATGGTGAGGTCCGTTCTTCTGCGGTGACTGGCTGAGGGCACGCGGATCAGGGGGCGAGGGGCGGTGCGACCTTCCAGACGCCGTCCTTCTCGATCCATCCCGCCACTCTCGACGTGACCGCGTACAGGGATCCGCGGTCGTTGACCAGCCAGCGCTCCTCCGGGCCGACGCCCCAGACGAACCCGGCCGACGTGCCGTTCTTGCGTTTGCACCAGGTGGCACTGGTACGGAACGCCGATGTGCGGTCGTCGGCGGCGAGCTTGATCCTCAGTGAGGTCACGGTGGTCATCAGGTAGTGGCCGGGCTTGCGGACCGACTCGAACGACCAGCAGCCGGGCAGGCCGGCGAGCGAGGGAACGATCGTCCAGGTGGCGTCCTGCCGGTCCGTCAGCGGGCTCCTGCTGTCGACGGGGGTGACGAACGCCTCCCCCTTGTCCACGGTGGACTGACGGACGTGCCAGCCGGTATGGGCCGCGGCGAGGGACTGGATGGACTGGCGCTTCAGGCGGTGCTGCGTGTCCTCCTTGAGGAACGCCGCCACCTGCTCGTCCGACCCCGCCAGCGCCTTCTTCGCAGCGGCCACCAGGCCTGGGTGCACCCCGCCGTTCTCGGCGGCGGCCTGGATCTGGAGGGCAAGCCGGCGGTCGGCCTCGGCGGCCTTCTTGCGCCGGTTCTCGTCGTCGAGCTTGTACGCCGCGTCCGCCCCGGTGTGGATGAACGCCTTCCAGTCCTGCGGACTCGGGCTCAGCACGGCCCGCTGGGCCGCCGCGTACAGCTCGGAGCCGCGCAGGTCGGCCGGCGCCTGGCGGATCAGCTCGCGGATGAAGTTGTCGCTGCTGAGGACGAGCATGCCTTCCGTCGCCGTGATGCGGAACAGAGCGGCCGCCGTCTTCCGGGCTGCCAGCTCCCGCTGTCGCTCCGCTTCTTCCCGGTCTCTCTCCTCCAGCTCCTTCAGCTCGTTGGCGATATCGGTGCGGTGGGCATCACGTACGCCGTTGACGATGTACTCCCGCCACTCCGCCGGCTCACCGGCGAGGGCGCGGATGCCGGCTGCCCGGACCTCGGGCCCCGCGGCGTCGTGCTTGATCACGGCCCGGATGAAGTTGTCATCGCCCAGCGCCAGCAGTTCGGGGGTGCTGGGAATGCCCACGACCTGCAACGCCTGCGTCTTGGCGAGCCTGGCCGCGCGCTCGGCCTCGGCCTTGTCCCGCTCGCGCTGCTGGTCGAGCCGGTACGCGTCGTGGATGCCGGTGACGATGAAGGTCACGTGGTCGGCCGGGGCGGAGCTGAACATCGCCTGCTCCGCTGCGACGCGCACCGAGTCCAGCAGTTCGCCGGCGTCCCTGGCCTTCTGCCACAGAGCGTGGATGAAGTCGTAGTCGCTGAGCAGGAGTACGTCGGCGGTCGGGTCGAGGCGGACCACGGCCGCGGCGTTCACCCGCTGGGTGTCGGTGGTGCCGATGCCCGCGGCCCGGGTGGATGCTTCGGCCGTGGCGCCTACGGCGACGGCCCCCGGGCCGACGGCACCGAGAGCCGCGGCGAGGGCTGTTGTGGTGACGATGCCACGCCTGACGGTCCGGCGCACTCTCGAGGACGGGACAGATCTCTTCTTCATGCTGATTCGGCAATCCCTACTGCCGCCGCCTGAGGACGGCTTGACGAGTGCAGGGTGAAATCGGCGCAGGAAGGACCGTCCGCTCCTGGCTGGAGCGGAAGAGAAACGGAGTGTCAGCGTGTCGTCATTCCCGACGGAATAATGCTGGCAGCACCAATGGCCCTCTGGTCGTGAACTAATTTCCCCCCGAATCCAGCCGTTTCAACCGGATGCGAGGGTGACCTTACTAGGAATGGGTCGGAGTCGGCAACGATATTTCTGCGCCAAGCTGCCGGCGACTCCGTGACCGCTTCTCGGTGAAATCCCCGTGTCGGTACGGAATCGGCTTCGCGCGCATCGGGCGCGCGGCTCCGGGACCACGGCGGCCACACCGTCCGGGCAACAGGTGATGTGCCATCAGATCGCTTTCCGCACAGAGGATTTCCAGCCATCTCCGAAGAGCCTTCGTTCCCCGGCAGCCTCGGGGCGGTCGTTGCGGTGGCCGCCCTCAGGGGTTACGGTGACGCAGCCGACCTGCTCGGTCGGCACGCCGGAGGGGAATTGCCGGAGTCATCGCACTCCGGCGAACCGCGCACGCGCTGGGGAGCGCCGAGCCGCAGGGGGAAATCAATGACCGACAGGTATGCCCAGGCGCCGTGATGGCCCTTCATTTTCTGTGCTGCCGGGCGTGGTGCGGCTAGGCGGCCACGAGTAGGCCCGGCCGACGCAATTGACGAGTAACGCGTAGTTTTCGCGCCCACTCTTCACCGCCGCGTCTGTGGCGCACACCGCGGCCGACGCGCGGTCGGAATTCTCCTCGCCCACCACAAGGAACGATCCGCAGCTTCGTTTCGACGTAAAGGCCCGGGCCGGGATCGCGCGGAGAAGGGCATCGGCATGCCCGCGTGACGGTCCGCCGCATGCCCGGCCGCTCGTGCACTCCTTCCCGACCGGTACTCCTTCACGACCGGTGGGGATTCTCATTCTCTGGAGGCTTTCCTTGTCAGGCAGACTTCGACCGCCAGGCCGTCGCAGACGCATGCGCGGAGCTGTGCCCAAGGTCGTGTCCGGGATCGTGGCCCTGACCCTGCTGGGCGGACTGGCCGGACCCGCGACCGCCGCCTCCCCGACCGCGCCGGCCGACGCCACGGCCCTGCGCCAGCTGGTGACCGCACTGACCGACGGGCCCGCGCCCACGCCACCCGCACCGACGGAGCTGGAGGCGCTGAGCGCCGACCGTGACCGTCAACTCGTTGAGGACTTCGCCGAGTTCGACGAGGAGGAAGAGGTACGTGAAGCCGCCAGGGCGGCCCTGGAGAGCACGGACCCCCATGCGATCCGCGACTTCCTGGAGCACGGCGAGGCCGAGGCCCGGCAGCGGGCGAAGGACAAGCGGGAAGCCGTCGACCGGGACAACCGGACGAAGATCGAGGCGCTGCGCGACACCGGCGGCCCCTTCTTCAACGCCGAGGTGGAACGGGTTCTGAAGGGTGACGCCCGGGACCGGGCCGACTTCCTCGCGTTCGGCGCGGAAATCGCCCGGCAACGGGACAAGGAGACCGAGCAGAACGAGCAGGAGCGCGCGGCCGAGAACCGCAAGCGCGTGGAGATGCTGGTCGCCGTCGGCGGCCCCGAGGTCAAGCGGACCGCGCGGGCCGTCCTGGCCACGAACGACGACAAGGCGATTGCCGAGTATCTCGAGAAGGGCTATCTGACCGCCGCCGCCAAGGACGCCGACGACCGGGCAGCCCACGAGAAGGCGCAGCAGGACGCCCTGGAGGCGGCGGAGAAGCTCCGCAAACTGGCGGAGAACACCGCGCGTGCCGCCGTGGCCCGTGCCAAGCTGATCACCGCCCACGGGGCCGCGGTCAAGGCGCTCAAGGAAGCCTCGAACGCGATGAGTGCGGCCGCCGCGCAGTCACGCGCCGCGGACCGGCTGCTGGACGCGGACCGGGCGGGCAAGAAGGTCTCCGACTACAGGCCGGTCAAGGCCGAGGTCGCCCGTCAGGTCGGCAACGCCGCTGGGGCCGCCAAGGCGGCCCAGGTAGCCGCAGGCCAGGCCAAGGTCCAGGCCGATGTGCTGGTCGAGACCGGGCTGACGCACGGCGTGCAGTGGTCGGAGGTCGCCACCGGCGTCGCCGCGGCCGCCGACGCCGCGGCCACGGCGGCGGCCACCGCCCAGCACGCGGTGGACGCCACCGCCGCCGACGCCGCCGGACTCGGCTCCGCCAACGAGGCGGAGCTGCACGCCCAGCAGTCCCTCAAGTGGCGGGCCAACGCCGAGCAGCACGCGAAGGCGGCGGCCCAGCTGGCCGGGGCCGCGGCGCGCCAGGCGCAGATCGCGGCCACGGCCGCGGCCAGGGCCCGGCAGGCCCGGATCGACGCCGAGGCGGCGGAGAAGGCCGCCTGGGCACACGCACAGAGAACGCGTGATGCCCGCGTCGAGGCCCAGCGCCAGGCGAAGGTGGCCGCCGACCAGCGGGCCGTCGCCGAGCGGGAGCAGGAGCTGGCGGCCGCCGCGCGAGTCCGGGCCGAGCAGGAGAGGAACGTCGCCGCCGAGGCGCGGCTGCGCGCCGAGGCCGAGCAGCGGACCGCGTCGGCCAAGCGGGCCGAGGCCCGGGCGGCCGCGGCCACGGCCGCACAGAAGCGGGCCGAGGCGCAGACCCAGGAAGGCGTCGCCGCGAAGTCCGACCAGAAGGCGCGGGGTGAGGAGCGCAACGCCCGCACCGCACGCGACAAGGCGGTCGATGCCGAGCGGCTGCACAACGCGGAGGAGGCACGGGCCAGAGCGGCCGAGGCGCTGGCGGCGGCCTCGCAGGGCACCGAACACGCCCAGGAGGCGCGGAACGCGGCCACGGAGGCGCGGTCCGCGGCCAACGCGGCGAAGACCGCGGCGGGCCAGGCCCGAGTGGCAGCCGACGCCGCCTCGGGCGCGGCGGTGAGGTCGCGGCAGGCGGCCATCGAGGCGGACGGCGCGGCGGGCAGGGCGCGGGCCGCCGCTGCGGAGGCCGCGGCGCACGCCTCACGGGCCAACGCGGCCGCGAACAAGGCCGAGGCCGCTGCCACCGCGGCTGGTGCGGCGGCGCACCGGGCCGAGTTCGAGGCGGCCCTCACACGGGCGGCCGCGCGGCGGGCCGACGCCAAGGCGACCGAGGCCACCGCGCAGGAGGCCCGTGCCGGCACTGCGGCGCATGAGGCGTCGCGCCTCGCCGGGCTCTCCGTGGTCGAGGCCAACCACGCCCTCCAGGCCGCCCATCGCACCCGGGACGAGGCCGACGGGGCCACCCGTGAGGCGGCCATGGCACGCGTGCAGTCCGGGGTGGCCGTTCAGGCCGCCGCAGCCGCCCGCTCCACGGCGGCGGGCATCGCCGACCCCGCGAACACGGCCATCTCCCTGACCGCGCCGTTCACCGGGACGGACCTGGCCGCGGACTTCGCCTCCGAGGTGGCCGAGGCCGCGCTGGAACTCGGTCAGGCCGAGGTCGTCAAGGCGGAGGCCCGCGCCGCGGAGGCCGTCAGCGCGGCCGAAGCGGCGGAGGCGGCCGCGAAGCTGGCCAACGCCCAGGTGGCTCCGGCCTTCAAGGCGGCGGCAGCGGCGGCGCGTTCCTCGGCGGACGCGGCACGCTCGTCCGTCGCGGCCATGCGGTCCGCGGCCGACGCCGCCGAGGACGGGGCCAAGGCCAGAGCGGCCGCGGCGAGCGCCGACCGGGCCGACGTACAGGCCCGGGCCGACGCGAAGGCCGCCCGTGAAGCGGCCGACCAGGCCTTCGCCGACGCGGCGGCGGCCCGTACGGCCGCCACCCGGGCCGAGGCCGAGGCGGTCCAGGCCCGGACAGCGGCGACCGAGGCGGAGAACCACGCCGTCGCCGCGGCGAGCGCGGCGTCGCTGGCCGAGCGGGAGGCCACGGCCGCGCAGGCCGCCGCCACCCAGGCGGAGAAGGACGCGGCCGCCGCCGCGCAACTCGCCACGTCCGCCGAGGAGTACGCCACATCGGCGGAGGCGGCGGCCAAGAAGGCCGACACCTACGCGAAGGAAGCCGAAGCCGCCGCGGAACGGGCCGAGGCGTACCAGCGCGAGCAGGAGCGCAAGGCCCGGGAGGAGGCGGCCAGGGAGCCGGCTCCGACGACGCCGGAGTCCAACGCTGATCTGGTGAAGCAGGCGCTCGAGGAAGCCGGGATCTCCGCGGATGAGTACGAGGCCGCGAAGGCGCTCGCCGGCAAGGACCTCCTCGACTACCTCCTGGAGAACGGGGCGGAGATCCTCGTCGAACTCGTCGCCGGCGACATCATGGAGTGCGTCGACGATCCGGACATCGCGACCTGTATCTGGGCGATCATCTCCAACCTGCCGGTCCTCAAGGCGGCGAAGCTCCTCGGGCAGATCCCCAAGATCACCAAGGCCCTCCTGGGCATCAGCGCGTTCCTGGACAAGACCGCTGCCGCACGCAAGAAGGTCAAGAAGTTCGAGGAGGCACTGGAGAAGGTCAAGAAGGGCTCCAGGTGCCTCACGGACGACAAGCCGGGCACGGGCGGCAAGAGCGCCGCGGGTCCCGGTCCCGTGGGCGGGCCCGCGGCGGGTGTGCCGGGCGGTGTCCCGATCCGCAGCGCCGCCGTCGCCGACGATCCCGCCGTGGAGTGCGGCCCGTACGTCTGGTGGCCCTTCCGCAAGGGCGTCGACGACACTCCGCAGGGTCCCGTCCCGACGGACGCCGGTATCCCGACGGGCGCCTTCCTGAGGCCGGGCGACTACATCTTCGTCGTCCGTCTCGACGGCTCGCTGCGCGCCATGAGCGTCGACGACCTGGAGGCGATCGAGGACTACCCCGGTCACACGTCGCTGGCCGAGAAGAAGCCCGTGCTGATGGCGGGCGAATTCGACGTCGGCGCGGCCGGTCTGATCACCCGGGTCAGGAACTTCTCCGGCCACTACATGCCGCAGCAGAAGGAAGGATTCACCTCGCTCAAGGACATCACCCAGGCGGCCTTCCTGGGGCACGGCTGGGTGTTCCCGGACAAGGCGTGGACGCTTTACGTCAAGAAGAACCCCTGATCCGCTCCCGCCCCGCGGGGGACGGCCCACGTCGGCCGTCCCCCGCGGGCACGACCCGCACGACGACTCTCCCGATACGGTGGCACCGATGAATCCCTCGATCTGTCCAGGCCCCGATGTCCTCCTGGCACGGCTCGCGCGCGGGCTGGACGTCAGCCCTCCCCCGGAGCATCCCCCGAGCGAGGCGTACCTGCACGACCTCGCCGTACGGGCCGGTCTCCGCGACCACGACGTCTTCCTCGTCGCCGGACTGCCCCTGCCCGAGGCCGCGCTGGACCTGGAGGGCACAGCGGGCGGATGGGTCCCGTCGCTGGTGCAGCATGCCCTCGCCCTCGCCCCCGCCGACCGGCAGAGCCTGCTCATCCGCGCCCGGACGGCGGCCGGACAACCGCGTCCCGCACGGACGCTGGAGCGGCCCCCCGCCGCCCCCGGGCCGCCGGGCTTCGGCTCACTCCTGGTGCACATGCTCGCTCTGCGCAATCTGAGCCCGTCGGCCGTCGCCGAGACGATGTGCCTGGTGTCGGGCGTCTGTAAAGCGGCCTCGACCATCCGGATGGTCCGCGACGGCGTGAAGGAACTCGACGCCGAGCTTCTCGGAGGTTTCGCGGCCGTGCTCGGCGTGCCGGCCGCCGTGCCGGCCGCGCTGACCGGAGTGAGCGGCCCGGTACGCAGCGCCGGGCCGTCGCCGGAGGTGGCGGACGTGGCGACGCTGATCTGGGAGGTGCGACACCTCACGGAGCAGGAGGTACGTGAACTCGGCGACTGGGCGGAAGAGTTGAGCAGCGGCTGAGGCGCTGGGGCACGCGTCGTGCCGGCGATCGTCCGCCGGTCGCGGACACGGCGCTTGTACGCCGCCCTGAGGTCGCTCGGACCGCGGATCGGTGGTGCCCGGAGCCGACGGCGAAGACCGCGCAGCCGTCCTCCATCCGCAGGGAGCGGGCCCCGGTGTAGGTGACGTCCTCGGCCCGACCGGCCTGGATCCACATGGCTGCGGTGGTGTTGACGGGCAGGGTCGCGGTCAGCCGGAAGCGGCCCCTCTCCGTCTTCCCTTCGGTGGTGCGGTGTCCTCGGCCACGCAGCGCGGCATCCGTCAGACGTGGGAGAGGAGTCCGTCCAGCGGTCCCGGCAGGCGTGCGAGGTCCAGTGCTTCCGTCAGCGCTCGCGCATAGTGTTCCTTGCGGCCGCCGATGGTCCCCATGAAACGCCGCAACTGTGCTTCGACCGTCCGCTCCCGCTGTGCGGGCTGGCGCTGGAAGAGCCGGAAGGTACGCAGGTCTCCCTGGTCGTCGATGACCTGGTGGACGCCGTCCGTGCCGAGTGACCGGATCAGCTCGTCCTCCAGGTCGGCGTGGCAGGTGAAGAAGCCCAGCGCCGCCAGGTCGTCGGGGGTCCGGGCGGTGCCGAAGCCGGTCCGCTCCAGGCCCCGGACGAAGAAGCGCTGCTCCGCCGCGTCGCACAGGCCCGCGGGCCGGGTGTCGAGCCCGTCGGGCCCCAGCAGGCGCAGATAGCGGGTGATGCTGGTGGCGCCCCCGAGCGGCACGACCACGACGCCCTCGGCGCTCAGGGTGCGCCCCTGGCGTTCGGCGAGGGCCTCGACCGCCGCCCGGTCGCTGACGCCCTCGACGAGCACCACGGTGCGCAGGCTCAGGTCGGCCGCCAGCTCACGGGCGGCCCCGGCCTCGGCGGGCGCGGGCGTGTCCGCGTCGCCCGCGGCCCAGGAGACGACCGTCTGCCGGAAGCGCGTCGCTGTGTCCACGGAGCCAGTCTCGCACCGTGGTCGGTGGTCACCGCAAGGGTTTTCCGGTACGTCGGCCGGCGCTGCCCCGGGGTACGTCAGCGGGGTGCGGGAGGCCTGCGCGCCAGGCACAGGCCGACGCCGAGGGCGAGCGCCAGGACACAGCCGGCGAAGGTCACTCCCGCGTTCCTGAGTCCGATGGCCAGGGTGAGGGCGCCGACGCCGACCACGGGCAGGGAGATGCCCAGGTAGGCGATGACGAAGAAGGCGGACACGGTCGCGGCCCGGTGTTCGACCGGTGCGGCGGCGCTGATCGCCGTCACCGCGCCCCGGAACGCGAGCCCCTGGCCGAGGCCGCCGCACAGCGCACCGGCGATGAGCAGGGGAAGCGAGGTGAAGAGCAACGAGGCGCCCACCAGGAGAAGGCCCCCGACCAGGACGAAGCAGCCGCCCGGCAGGGCCCGCCGTTCACCGACCCGCCCCATGAGCGCCTGCCCGGCCGTCGAGGCGAGGAAGACGGAGAAGACGAGGAGTCCCGTCAGGGCCAGGTTGTGCACGTCGAGCGTCTCGGCCACGAACGCGGGGGCCACCGCGGTGAAGAGGCCCAGCAGGGAGAACCCGGCGAAGGCGGCCAGCGCCGAGGTGGCGAACACGCCGCGCACCGCGGGCGGGACGGCCGGCCCCTGGGGCCGCAGCCGCACTCCCCGTACCCGGGAGGAGGCGACCGTCTCCGGGAGGAACCAGGTCAGTACGGCGGCCACGGCGAGCAGCGCCAGATGCACGACGAAGGGCAGCCGCAGGGGCCAGGGGGCGTACTCGGCGAGCAGCCCGGACAGCAGCGGGCCGCACCCCAGGCCGCCCATGTTCGCGGCGGTCGCGGCCAGCCCCGCCCGGGCCGCGTGTCCCGGCGGGGCCAGTTCCATCACGGTGACCGTCGCCGCGCCGCTCAGGAGTCCGGCGGCGAACCCCGAGAGGAGACGTCCGGCGAAGAGGGCGGGGAGCCCGCCCTCGAAGAGGAAACAGAGGGCACTGGCCGCCGAGATGCCCAGGGCGGCCAGGAGGACGGGCCGCCGCCCCGCCTCGTCGGAGACGTTCCCGGCGAGCAGCAGGGTGGCGATCACTCCGAGGGCGTAGACGGCGAACACCACGGTCACCATCAGCTCGGAGAAGCCGAGCCGGTCCCGGTAGAGGCCGTAGAGCGGTGTGGGAAGCGTGGTGCCCGCCATACCGATGGCGAAGACGGCCGCCGCGGCCGGGTAGCCGAGGCGTTTCCTCCGGTGCGCGGAGCCGACTGTCCTTCGGCTCATGCGTCGGGCGGAGGGTCCGTCGGGGCGGCGGAGGTGATGTGGGTGAGCACGCACAGCCAGCGGCCGTCGCGCCGGACGAAGACGTCCGTGACCCATTCGTCGGCGTCGACGCGGCGGCCACCGTAGTGGGCCGTGTTCGTCATCCGTGCGGTGACCGTCGCGGTGTCCCGGTGGACGCGGACCCTCGACGGGCTGATGGCCCGCATCGCCGAGTGGGTCAGGTCGCCGGACGCGACGTAGCCGAGGAACGCGTCCCGGTCCGTGATGCCGGACTCGGAGACGATGGCCCATTCGTCCGCCATGAAGGCGCTGATCCGCGGCACGTCGTTCGAGACGATCGCGGCGGACCACTCCTCCACCAGGGCGACGAGCCGGGCCTCCACCGCGGGGTCCTGGGCGTCGGCACCCTTCGGCGGTGGCCCGGAGGCGGCTCCGCTGTCTTCCATGGTTCGAGCGTAGCCAGGGGGCACACGGGTCGCAGTTCCTGGGCGGCCGGGCGGGGCCGCCCGGGAACCGAACGGGCCCGGGGCGGTAAGGGACCGGCGGTTGCGTGCGCTCGCGGGCGGGCCTGCCTCGACAGCGGCCGTCGCTTCCTCGGGCTCCTGGCCCGTCGGTGGTTCGGGCAGCTCACGGCAGCGGACCATGAAGGACCGCTCGAAGACGATGACGGCCTCCCCGGTCGACTTCGTGCCGGTCGTCTCCACCGTGATGATGCCCTGCCCCGGCCGGGACCGGGACAGCCGCTTGTCGAGGACGCGGCTCGTCGCGTAGAGGGTGTCGCCGACGAAGACGGGGCTCTTCAGACGGACCCTGTCCCAGCCCAGGTTGGCCACCGCCCGCGCCGACAGCGCCTGCACGGTCATCCCGCCGACCAGGCACAGCGTGATGCCACTGTTCACCAGGACCCTTCCGTACTCGGCGCCTGCGCCGTAGTGCTGGTCGAAGTGGAGCGGGTGCTGGTTCATCGTCAGCAGCGTCAGCCAGGTGTTGTCGGCCTCGGAGAGGGTACGGCCCGGCCAGTGCCGGATCACCATGCCCGGCGCGAAGTCCTCGTAGTCCCCGCCGTGTTCCTCGACGTACTCGTTGTCCTTGACGTGACGCAGGGTCATGCGGCATCTCTCCGGTGATGTCACTTGATCAGGTCGGCGCGGAGGGGCGCGCCGGTTCGCGGGGCGGGGCGTGAGCGGTGCTGCGGTCAGATCGCCACCATCACGTTGTCGGAGCTGCTCGTGCCGCCCCGGACGCTGACGATCCCGGCGGAACCGTCGCCGAAGAACCGGCAGAACAGCCCGGCCGGCCGGCCGCCGAAGACAAGGGGCCCCAGCACCGGGGCGACGTCGGCGTCGTACGGCTCGTCCACCCCGTCGGCGATCAGCGCGACCCGGCAGGTCCCCGGCTCCACGAACTCCTGCACGACGCTGGTGCGGCCCTGGACGGCCTCACCGACGGCTGACTCCCACGCGGCCTGATCGGCTTCGCGGCCGATGATCACCTGCTGTCCGCTCTCCCCGAGGGCGGCCTTGAGCACCAGCCGCTCGCGGTTCTTCAGCACGAACGGCACCAGGTCGACCTGGTGTCCCTCGCGGTCGGTCCTGCGCTCGGAGAGGATCCGCGTCCACGGCAGGTACCGCGCGATGAGCCCGCGCTCGCCCTCGGTCATCCAGGGCCGGCCCTCCGACAGGAGCCCCATGGTGAGCTTGCTGTGCAGGAACGTCGATGTCTGGGTGCCCACGAGCAGGCAGCCGTGGTCCAGGGCGTCCTGGACCGGGGCGGTGTCGAGGCCCGCGTCGAGCCAGTCCGGAATGGTGAAGTTCCGCAGTCCCACCGGATAGCGCAGGTGCGGGGCGCAGTCCCACGCCTCCGACAGCTCCTCCGGTTCGAAGAAGCGTGCGGTCAGGCCGTGGCTGTTGTAGTGGTCGGCCTCCATCTCGAAGTACCGTCGCTCCACGCCGGTCACCCGGGCGCTGCCGACGACGGCCACCCTCGGCGCCACCGCCGTCTCCGCGCTGAGCGACCGGAACATCTCGGCGCGTACAGCGAACGGGTTCGGGGAACGGAACGGGGCCCGGCCCTCCTCGTCGGCGTGCAGCGCGCGCCACACGGCCAGACGGCTCTGGGTCTCGACCACGCCCCCGAGCGCACCGCTGACGTTGAACTCCAGGAACTGCGGCCCGTCGGGCCCGATGACCAGATCCGGGCGGACCACGGAGTCGGCGTACCGCTCCTCGACGAACGGGTCCCGCATCCACAGCCGGTCCTCGGTGGCGGGCATCCCGTAGGCGGTCAGCCGGTCGGCGGTGGTGTGCCCGCTCTCCAGGGCGGCACGGCGCAGCAGATCGACCAGCGCGACGCTCACCCGGAAGATCTCGGCGTAGGACGCGCGCGGGATCGCCAGCGGCGCCGCGGGAAGGACCTTCTGGTACGGCCAGCCGGTGTCCCGCAGCTCGTGCCGCAGCATCCGCCGGATCGCGTCCGCCGACGCGGCGGGCCTCAGCCGGTGGCGGCCGAACCACGGGTGCCCCTGTCCCGGACCGAGGTCCTCATGCGTGTCCATCCGGCGTTCCCTCCTCTGTCGGCACAACGGCGGCCGGGCCGCCGGTTTCCTGCCCGTTCGTACGGCGCTCCTCGAACAGCGCCACCGCGGCGGCGGTGTCCTCGATGGCCAGGCCGACCGTCCGCAGGACCGTGGTCCGGCCGGTGACGTCGACCGCGCCGCTGACCAGGCCGCCCAGTTCGTACAGGTCCTCGGTTTTGATCAGGCCGGCGGCCAGTGCGGCCCGGATCTCCCCCGCGCCGTCCAGCGCCGCGGTCCGGTCCTCGACGACGGTCACGGCGTCGGCCAGCAGGGCGGGGGCCAGTTCGACGGCGTCCGGGTGGGTTCCGCCGATCACGTTCACATGCGCCCCGGGGGTCACCCAGTCCGCCTCCACCACGGGGGTGCCGTCGTCGGTCGAGGTGGCCGTACAGATGATCGCCGCGTCGGTGACGGCGTCCCTCGCGGTGTCGCAGACCGTCACGCGGACGGTTCCCGGTGCGATGTCGCGGACCCGGTCGGCGAGTTGCTCGGCCCGCGCGCGCGTGCGCGAGTGCAGGCGGAGGTTACGGATCGGGCGCACCGCCGTCACCGCCCGGACCAGGGCGTCTGCCTGGACCCCCGCGCCGATCACCGCCAGGTCGTCGGCGTCGTCGGGAGTGCAGCAGCGGGTCGCCAGTGCGGCGACGGCGCCGGTGCGGACGGCGGTGAGTTGGGCGCCGTCCAGGAGGGCGGTGATCTGCCCGGTCTCCAGGTCGGTGAGCGCGACGATTCCGTGGATCAGCGGCAGCCCGCGTACCGGGTTCTCGGGGGTGAGCGTGGTGACCTTGACGCTGCCCACCGCGCGCCGCTCCCAGACGGCGGGGCTGACCAGGAGGACGCGCCGGTCGCCGTGCTCGAGCACCGTGCGGGCCGGGGAGCGGGTGCGGCCGGCGGCCAGGTCGACGAACATCTCGCCGAGCACGTCGACCACGCGGAGCATCCGCCGGGTTCCGGCCATGTCGGCGGCCCGGACCATCACCGGCGCGCTCACGCGGTTCCTCCGGCGCGGCCGAACCGGCTCGTCCAGGCGTCGTCGCGCGCCACGGTGGTGCGGGCCAGCCGGGCGAACGGCGGGCCGACCATGTTGCCCTCCAGGACGGCGATCCCGCCGTCGGCCGCCGTCACGGCCTCCACCACTCGGCGGGCCTGCCCCAGCTCTTCGGGCCGGGGCCGCAGGAGACGGTTGATCACGTCGAGTTCGCCCGGGTGCACCGTCGCCTTGCCGTGGAAGCCGAGCGCCCGCGCCCGGGTGGTCTCATCGGCGAGGACCGCCGGTTCGGCGAGCCGGTAGTTGGCGGTGTCGACGCACGCCGTGCCGTACCGGGCGCAGGCCATCGCCATCGCCTGCCGGGCGGCCAGCATGGCCTCCCAGCTGATGTCGACACCGAGTGTGGCGGCCAGGTCGGCCGAGCCGAGCACCAGGCCGTCGGCGGAGCGCGCGATGGAGTCGATGCGGGTGACCGCCTCGACCGTCTCCACGGTCACGTAGATCTCGGGGGACGCGCCGGCCGAGGCCAGCATCCGGCGCAGCAGGTCGACCTCGTCCGCCGAGGTCACCATCGTCATCAGGACGAGGCCGGGCCGCACCGGGCCCTCGGCCAGCATCAGGACGTCCTGGACCCCCGCGAGGCTGCCGAGTTCGTTCATCCGCACGGCGACGTGTTCCGGTCTCGGGGTCTTCTCCAGCGCGGCCCGGCAGACCGTGCGGGCGGCCTGCTTGTCGGCGGGCGGTACGGAGTCCTCCAGGTCGATCAGGTGGACGTCCGCATCGTACGACCAGGCCTTCATCACCTTTTCCGGCGACAGGGCCGGCGTGTAGAGGATGCTGCGCGGAATCGCCCTGGCCGCCCCGGTCACCGGTTCACCGCCCCGGGGAGCGTGGCGCCCGCCGGGCGCGCCCCGGCCTCGGTCAGCGCGGTGCAGAGCCGCTTGATCTGGTCGGCGCTCTGGCCGGCCCGCAGCATGACCCGCAGTCCGGCGGTACCGCGTGCGACGATCGGGAAGAACACGGGTGAGGTGTAGAACCCGGCCGCGAAGACCTGTTTGGCGGCCTCGACGACCGTGTCGTCGCTCATCGGCACCACCCGGATCGGGTAGGTGCTGTCGGCCTGCTCGGTCAGGACGAGCGAGTCGAACAGCGCGATGTTGGACCGCAGGCGCTCCTGCAGCCGGGTGAGTTCCTCGGTGCGGTGGATCTCGGCCGAGGCGAGTGCCGCGCCGACCGCGGCGGCGTTCATCTTCTGCGAGTAGCCCAGCGGGCCCGCGAACCGTTCGACGAGCCGGCGCGTCTCCTCGGGGTAGCCGTCCAGGAGGATCGCCGTGCCTCCGGCGCCGAACCCCTTGGTCAGGGTCGCCACGGTGATGGTCCGCTCGTCGAGCACCGGGGAGTGGGTGCGCACGTAGCCGATGCCGCGCTCGCCGTACGCGGACAGCGAGTGCGAGTCGTCGTAGAAGACCAGGAGGTTGTACTTCTCCTGGAGTTCGGCCAGCTCCTCGACGGGCGCGTAGCCGCCGAGACTGTCCGAGCCGTCCACCACGTAACAGACGCGTTCGTAGGTGCGGCACATGTCCTCGATGAAGTCGAGGTCGTGATGGCCGCAGGTCACGACCTCGCTCTCGTCGGCGCAGCTCGGCTTGGCATGGGCGAGGGAGACGTGGGCGTTCTTGTCGAAGACCATCAGCGGCCTGGTGCCGTTGCCCAGGTGCCCCGAGGCGATCATCGGCAGCAGACCGGTGCTGGCCGCGGCGGTGGAGAGGGCGCTGATGACCATCGCGCCGAACAGCTCGCCCAGCGACTCCTCCAGCTCCAGCAGCACCCGGGTCTGGACGCGGGTGCGCGGGATGCAGTGGTCGAGCACCCCGAAGCGGCGCAGCGAGGCGACCGCGCCGTCGATGACCTTGGGGTGGGTGTCCAGGTCCAGGTAGGAGCAGACGGTGAAGTTGACGAATTCATGCCCGTCGGGCATGTGGAACACGCCGTCCTCCAGGTCGCCGACGATGCCGGCGACCCCGTTCTCGTAGGACTGGTTCCAGAAGGCGTTGCCGATCCCGATGAGTTTGTCGTTGTTGCGGTACCGGTGGGTGGGGGTGATGGTTCTGCGCTCGCTCATCGGGAGTTCCCCTCGGTGGGCCTGTAGCTGTAGACGCCCTTGAGCCTCCGGTAGGCGTACGTGTACAGGGCGACGCCGAGTACGTGCGGCCGGTGGAGGATCTTCTTGGACTTGAGCCAGAAGTTGACGTTGATGTTCAGCTCGTCCAGCGATTCGGCCTGGTGCCACCAGCCGAGCGGCAGGTAGAGCATGTGCCCCGGTTCGAGGACGAAGTCGCGGCGTTGGGCGAGCTTGGCCGCGAGCCTCGGGTATCGCGCCAGGTCGACGTCGTCGAGGTCGACCACGTTCGACTTGTCGCCGAACCCACGCAGTACCGACCGCGGGTAGTAGGCCCGAACGCCCGGTGGAGCGATGATGAACCGCTTGCGGCCCTCGAGCGCGATGTTGAAGTTCTCGAACTCGTCGAAGTGGTTCTTGGTGAACACGCCGCGGTGGCTGATCCACAGGTTGGCCGCGTACAGGCTGTCGCCGTAGCCGAAGAACTCCTCGGCGTCGAATCCGATGACGGCGTTCACGTCGGCCGGACTGCTGCGGATGTTCGAAACCACCCGGTGCCAGGTGTCCGTGCTGGTCAGGTACTGCTCGTCCGCGAAGAAGTCGCGGAGCTTGATGTCCCGAGTCTCCCAGCGCCCCGGGTGGTTCTTGTCGCCCGGCTCGGTGAACAGGGTGACGGTCATCTCGGCCAGGCGCGCGGCCACCTCGTCCCGTCCGAGTCCCTGCACGCCCGCCGGCAGCTTGATCACCACGGGGCGGTCGGCCTTGTACAGACCCCGGGGGCCCATGGCCAGGAACGCGTCGAACGACATACGGGTGATCTCGACACCCGCTGTCCCGTTCGACCCGGGCACGGCTTCAGGAACTGCCATGTCGATGGTCCTCCTCTCTCTTCGCCGGGTCTCCTACCGCGTCAGCCGTCGGTCCCACGGCCGCTCAACTCCGCCACCACGTCCACGATCAGGTCCTCCTGCCCGGCGATGGCCTGCCGCCGGCCGAGTTCGAAGAAGACTTCTCGCGGGTCCACACCCGCGGCCCCGGAGAGTTCGACGACCCGGTGCTTGAAGCCGGAGAAGACTCCGGCCAGACCGCTGACGATGCTCATCGAGGCGGTGACCGGTGGGGCGGGCATGAGTTCGCGCTCGGCCAGGTCGGCGGCGTCCAGCAGCGCGTACAGGTCGATGCCGGTGGCGAACCCGCTCCGCTCCAGCACCGGCACCACCACTTCGAGCTGGGTGTTGCCCGCCCCGGCTCCGAAGCCACGGGCGCACCCGTCGATGATCAGGGCGCCGGCGTGGGCGGCGGCCACCGAGTTGGCGACGGCCATTCCGAGGTTGTTGTGCCCGTGGAAGATCACCGGGACGGTGTCTACCGCCTCGACGATCGCGGCGATCCGCGCGGTGACGTCGGGCGGGAGGAAGTGCCCGGCGGAGTCCATGATCCCGACACCCTGGGCCCCGTATCCGACGGCCCGTGCGGCCTGCTCGGCGAGCTCGTCCGGCGAGGCCATGTGACTCATCATCAGGACGCAGTGGGCTTCGGCGCCCGCGTCCCGGAGGAAGCCCAGGTGGTGTTCGGCCAAGGACGCCTCGGTGGCGTGTACGCCGACGCGGAAGACGTCGACCCCGTGGGCGATCGCCCGGCGGAGGTCGTCGGAGGTCCCCCAGCCGGGCAGCATGAAGGTGCCCAACCGGCTGTGGCTCAGCGCCTCGCGGACCGTCGACAGCATCTCGTCGTCGGTCGCCGCGGCAAGCCCCACCTGCAACGAGGAGGCGCCCAGACCGTTGCCGTGGCCGACCTCCACCACCGGGATCCGCGCCGCGTCCGCCGCTTCCGCGTAGCGGCGCAGTGCGGTCAGGCCGAGCTGGTGGCGGACGGCGTGCTGGCCGTCGCGCAACGTCGGATCGTGGATCACCACCTGTTTCACGACGGCACTCCCGTCCGGGACACCCGGTCCGGCCGGGTCGCGTACTGCTCGGCGACCAGGACGGCTGCGGCGTTGATGATGTCGAGGTTCCCCGCGTACGGGGGCAGGACGTCGCTGTGCGCCGTGACCTTGAGGACGATCGTCACCAGGTCGTCGGCGGCGGTGCAGGCGACGACCTCGTACCCGGGGGCGAAGGACCGCACCTGCTCGGCGGCCCGGTCGACCACCGCTCGCACCGCCGCCGCATCGGCGTCGGGCACCCGGGCGTGGATGACGGTGCGGAAGGTGGCCGGCGGCACCGCCGGGCTGATGTTGAGGATCACCTTGACGTCGCTCACACCGGAGAACGTCGTCACGGCGTGACCGGTGGCCGTCACGTACTCGTCGAGGTTCAGCCTGGTCGCGCGGCCGGCCACATCACTGGCCACGGTCGACACGACTTCCAGGTACGTCACCGGGAACCGGGCCGCGAGCGCGTGCACGACCGGAACGGACGCCTGGCCTCCGCAGCTGATCAGATTGACGTTGCGCGCGGCCTCGGCCGCGACCCCGGTCACGGTGGGCGCCACCATCTGCCCGACCTTGCTGGGGGTCAGGTCGATCACCAGCGTCCCGAGCGGCTCCAGCAGCGGCCAGTGCTCCCGGTGGGACGCGGCGCTGGTGGCGTCGAAGACGACGTCGAACGGAATCGGCGCCGCCAGTACGGCCTCGATGCCGGCGGCGTCGGTGGGGCAGCCGAGGCTCTCGGCGTACCGCAGGCCCGCCGACTCGGGACGGCGTCCGGCGACCAGCCGGCAGTCCAGTCCGGGCGACCGGTCGATCTTGCTGACCAGGTCCCGCCCGATCGCCCCGGTGCCGATGACGGCGACCGTCACGGTCTCGACGATGTCCGGACGGGAGTTCGTCAGGCCCGCGGCGAGACTCAACGGATGCCTCCGGGGCACCGGAGGCGGGGGGCCGGCGCATGATGTGCGTGGCGACGGCGGGCGCCGGTCGTCTGTCTCGCCGTGTCGGGTTCGTAGGTTCTCATGAACGTTGTTCCCACCCTTCCGTCTGCGCGCGGCTGCTCCGTGGCGGTCCTGGCCGCGGGCGGCCAGGTGCCTCACCGGGATCTCCGTCCGTTCCGGACCGTGTACCGACGCGGTCGGGTCACGACGCCTCTCCCGCGTGCCTCGCGCAGCCGTCGATCAGTCGTCTGTGCCGGTCGGCTGCCGAGAGGTGAGGCGTCAGTGACGCGTTGCGCGGTCGCGCTGGGAGACGAGGAGTCACCGGCCGCATGTCGTCGCGCCGAAAAAATCGGCCGTGAGCGCGAACCGGAGGCTTGACTCGGTGTGTTGAAGCCCCGCTGACGGCATGTCCTCCCATGCATGCACGTCGCCGGCCGCCGATTCACCCGCCCAGCGGCGGCGAACATATCAGAAGACCGCAGGACACAACCCCCCTCATTCATGAATGGGTTGATCTTCCGGGGAGGCGCCCGGCGGCTCCGTCCCGGGCATGTGAGCGGCGGATGCGTGCCGTTCCCCGCAGGACCTGATCCTTCCCTCGACTCCACCGCGGACGCCGACTACTCTCGGGAACCCCGTGCACCTGGCTGTGCGGGTCTCGGCGCGCGACGACGGGCTGGTGGGGCGTCGCCGGCGGGCAGCCACATCGAAGGGGGAGGCAATGTACTGCGGGTTGCGCTGCCACGCGCTCTCATGACCGCGTCGACGACCGACAAGGCCGACGCTCAACGACCCGTTCTGGGACGTGACTTCTCCCGGCTGTGGTGGTCCGCCGCGGTGTCGTCGCTCGGTGACGGGGCCACCATCGCCGCCGCGCCCCTGCTGGCCACCCGTCTGACCGACGACCCCCGCCTGATCGGCGCGGCCTCGGTCGCCTTCACCGCGCCCTTCCTGCTGTTCGGCATCCCGGCGGGGTTGCTGGTGGACCGCGTCGACATCCGGGCGATGATGGTGCGCGTCGACGTCGGCCGGGCCGTCCTGCTGGCGGTGCTCACCCTCGGGATCCTCGGTGGCTGGGGCGGGTTGCCGCTGCTCTACGTCTGCATGTTCCTGCTCGGCGTCGGCGAGGTCCTCTGCCGCAACGCGGCCCAGGTACTCGTACCCTTCATCACCCCGCAGGCGGGTCTCTCCACCGCCAACGCGCGCATCATGGCCGCGCAGGAGGCCGGCACCGGCTTCATCGGCCCGCTTCTCGGCGCGCTGATGTTCGGTGTGGCGACGGCCCTGCCCTTCGGCGTGGACGCGGCCACCTTCCTGTGCTCCGCCGTCCTGATCAGCCGCATCCGCCGCACCAGGCCCGTCGAGCGTGCACCGGACAGGTCCGGCGTGATGCAGGAGATGCTGGCCGGCGCCAGATGGCTGTTCTCGCATCATCTGCTGCGCAGCCTCGCCCTGGTGTCCTGTCTGATCAACCTCGCCGGAAGCGCGATGCTCGCGGTCCTCGTGGTGCACAGCGGGAAGGAGCTCGGCCTGGGGCCGTTCGGGTACGGCGTCCTGCTCGCCTGCCAGGCGGTGGGAGCCGTTCTGGCCTCACGCTTCGCGCCCGCGCTGACGGAACGGCTCGGCCGGGAAGGCGCGTTGGTCGCCACCGCCGTCCTGATCACCACGAGCGAGACGGTGCTCGCCGCCGTGCCCTCGATGTACGCGGCCGGCGTGGCCCTCGCGATCTTCGCCTGCGGGACGGTGACATGGAACGTCGTCGTGGTCGTGCTGCGGCAGACCCTGGTGCCGCAGCACCTGCTCGGTCGGGCGAACAGCGTGTACCGGCTCGTGGCCTGGGGCGGTCTGCCCGTCGGTGCGGCGGCCGGCGGGTTCGTCGCCGCGGAGGTCGGCACCCGCGCCGTGTTCGGGGCCGGCGCGGTCGTCATGGCGGTGGTCGCGACGGGGCTCCTCGTGGGCGCCCGCCGCCGGTGGATCACCCGCGCCGCCCCGGCTCCGCGCACGACGGAAACGGACTGAGCGGGCAGCCGTCCGGCGCGCCGCGGGACGCCGTCACGGCACTGAGCACGGCAGCGCCCCGGACCGCACCGCACCGAACGCGGCACCGTGCCGAACGCACGGCCCATCTTGGAAAGGGACACCCATGACGACGACCACGAGTCCGCGCACCCCGCCCAGGTCGCGGCTGGGCCACGCGTACGGGGAGCAGCTCGCACGGAACGGGCCGACGGGCCGCCCCACCGCGGCGGCCCTGGAGTCCGCCACGCTGAGACTGGCGTACCAGGACCGGTTTTTGACCGGCCCCGCCTTCCTCGGCGAGAGCGAGCTCCGCACCCTCGTGGGAGACCTCCACACGGTCTACGGGCTGCTGCGCTCGCTGCCGGAGCGCGGGTTCGGTGGAAGCGTCACCGCACTGGCCGCGGCGGTCGGCCTGGACCCTTCGCAGTCGGCGCTCATCACGCGGAGCGCCCGGACCGGGTCACTTCTCCCGCTGGGGCGAGCCGATCTCTATCACGACGGCACGGGATTCAGGCTTCTCGAATTCAATATCACCAGCGCCCTCGGCGGATTCGAGAACGCGGACATCAACCGGGCGATGCTGGCCTATCCCCCGCTCGAAGAGTTCGTAACGCGGCACGGGCTGCGCTACGAGGACACGCTGGGCCATATGGTGCGGACCATGTACGCGGAGTGTGCCGCGAACATCCCCACCGGCCGGGCGCCCGTCGTCGCCGTGGTGGACACGGTGGAGAACTTCGCCGTCGTGGGACCTCGTCTGCGGGTGTTCGCCGAGAAGCTGGCCGACTTCGGGGTCGAGGGGATCGCCTGCGACCTCGGCGCGATCACGTACCCGAACGGCCGTCCGACGGCCTCGGGCCGAACCGTCGACGTCGTCTTCCGGTACTTCCTGCCCGAAGACCTCACCGACCCCACCGCGGCGGCCCAGCTGGAGCCGCTGCTGACCGCGGTCGAGCAGGGGAGGCTGGGCCTGTTCAGCCGACTGGACGCCGAGCTGTACGGCAACAAGGGCACCCTGGCGATGCTCTCCGACGAGGAGCACCGTGACCGGTACGATGCCGCCGAACTGGCGTGCCTCGACCGGATCCTGCCGTGGACGCGGTATGTGCGCCCCCGCGCCACGGACCCCGGCGGCACCCGGGTCGACCTGCTCGACCACGCCCTGGGGCACCAGCACGAGCTGATCCTCAAGCCGACGCTGCTGCACGGCGGCAACGGCATCATCGCCGGCTGGACGGTGGACCCGGCCGAGTGGGAAAGCAGGGTCGCCGCGGCGATGGACGGCCCGTTCGTACTCCAGCGCCGTGTACGTCCCACCGCCGAGCCGTTTCCCGACGGCGCCGGCGGCGTGCGGGAACTCTTCCTCAACTGGGGCCTCTACCTGAGCGCACGCGGCGCCGAGGACGACGGCTACGCGGGAGGCTTCGTCCGGGGCAGCACCGATCCGGCGGTGGGGGTCGTCAGCATGGGCAGCGGCGCCACGGTGGGCTGCGTCTTCCACGGCGGCGACCACTGATCCCACGCGTTCGGGCCCGACCCTGCGGCGGGAGTGCCGTCGGACTCCGTCGTCCGATGACCGGCTCGACGCAGAGGTCCGTCGGGGCGACTCCGCGCGTCGATCGCCCTGACACTTCTGGCTGTCCCGAAGGCGTACGCGCTCCCGGCGCGCCCCCGCCCGTCGCGGCCGCCTGCACGGGATCGATCCCCGGACATCGCCTTGCCTTCCTCGGCCTCGCTGCCGCGCTCCGCCGCTGCGGAAGGCTTCACGAACCAGCCGGATGGACGGGGGCCTGTTCGGTACCGATCGCGTTCTGGATCAGGCATCTCGCCAGCGTCTTTCCGTGGCCGAGCGGCTCTGGTGTCCCTCCTCGTTGGAGGCCTGCCATGGCTCCGTCGTACACGAGCAGTACGTTGCCCGCCAGGGCGGCGGGGGCCTCGGTGGTGACGGCTTCCGCCAACTGGTTCAGCCGCGTGAGCAGGAGGGTGGTCTCCGCCTCGATCACGGCGCGGACGGGGTGGTCGAGGTCGGGCAGTTCCGTGCTGGTCGCGAGGAAGGCGCACCCACGACCCGGGGTGTACCGGTCCCGGTAGGCGGCGACCGCGTCGAACAGGGCCAGGAGCTTCTCGACGGGTGTGGCCGCGGCGTCCACCGCTTCCTGCCATACCTGTTCCCAGCGGTCCAGGCGCCGTTGCAGCGCGGCTGCGATCAGCCCGTCCTTTCCTCCGAAGTGCGCGTAAAGCGTGCCGGGAGCGACGTGGGCGTGGTGCAGCACCTGATCGACGCTGGTGCGGGCGATGCCGTCCCGGGAGAAGAGCTCGTCGGCCGCGTCCAGCAATCGCTCCCTGGCGGACGGTCGGGGCATGGCTTCGGCGGTCTCCTGATCCATGCACCTCAGCATAACGAGCGTTACAGTGAAACGGTCGTTTCAGTGGGGTGGGAGACGGGCGAGTGTCTCGTGCCCCGTACCGGAGGGTGCGCACATGAAGGAACTGACCACCGCGGGGCCTGCCCGCACCCGAGCGCCCCTCGGTGCGGGCCTGGTCCTCCTCAGTTGCCTGAGTGTGCAAGCCTCGGCAGCACTCGCCTCGACACTCTTCGATCGGCTGGGCGCTCCCTCCGTCGCCGGGTTGCGGCAGCTCTGCGCCGCCTTCGTCCTGATGGCGCTGGTGCGTCCGAGGGTCCGTGGCCACACACGGCGGGAATGGGCGGGCATGGTCGTCTACGGCGCGGCGATGGCCGTGATGAACGTGGCCTACTACTGCGCGGTGAGCCGTCTCCCGTTGGGCGTGGCGGCGACGCTGCTGTTCCTCGGGCCGTTCGTCGTGGCGGTCGCCTCGGCACGCGCTTGGCGCGAAGCGCTCTTCCCCGTGGTCGGTCTGGCGGGCGTGGTCCTGGTCACGGAGCCGGGCGGGGAAGTCGAGTGGGCAGGAATGGCCTTCGGACTCCTCTCCGCGCTGGCCCTTGCGTGCTACACCGTCTTCGCCCAGCGGGTGGGCCGGGCATCCTCCGGGCTGGAGGGGCTGGCCGTATCGGTCTGCATCTCGGCGGTGCTGCTCCTCCCCTTCTCCGTTCCCGCCGCCCCGAACGTCGACGGATCCGGCTGGGGCCTGGTCGCTGTCTCCGGCGCCGTCGGGGTGGCCCTCGCCTTCACTCTCGATTTCCAGGCCGTGAAGCTGGCCGGTGCCAAAGTGGTCGCGACGCTGTTCTCGCTCGACCCGGTGATGGGCGCGCTCATCGGTGCCCTCGCCCTCGCCGAAGCTCTCTCCGCACCGGTGCTCGTCGGCATGGGACTGATCGTGTCAGCCGGCGCCGTAGTGACCTGGCGTGCTGACAGCATCCCGGTTCACCGATGCCGACCAGCGCGGACCGCCCGTGACACGGCGACCGGGAAGACCATCGGCAGCGCCCCACCAGGCGTCGCTCCTGCTGCTGTCCGCACCCGACCTTCGCCCCGGTCCACCACCACGAGCGCCACGCGGTCGAATGCGGGATCCATTGCCTCAAGCCGGTCCGCGCCGTTGCCACCCGATGGGACAAGCTCGCCGTCCGCTATGAGGCGACCCTCCTGGTCGCAGTTCTCGACGCATGGCTCTGACTGGCAACGCGCGTCGAGACGCTAGCCGTTCTCCCTGCCCGGCAGAGGCGCGCCGTCCAGGAAGGCTTCATAGGCATCGGCTGCGTCCGGCTTGACCTCAGGGGCCGAGGGGGCGTAGCGAGTGTCGGCACGGTTCCGCTTCGGGCCGGAGACCCAGAACTCCTCGCCGGTCTCGATGTCGTAGAAGTTGGCATCGAACATCCCCCCTGCACGGCGCAGCGTTCGCCCGTGGAAGTGCGCGGTCCCCCATGTCTTCGAAAAGTCCACCCACTCGATCCACGAGGGCCCGCGGTCGGTGTCATAACCCGTCTTCAGCTGCACAAACATGATGCGTCGAGGCATGCGCCCAGGGTCTCAGGGTCTCCCTGGAATCTCACCAGCGTTTTCGCGGCACGCCCGAGCTTGATCTTCAACGTGCGCCTGAGAACGGTACGTCGCACCTGGTCACTCGGTGCGGCAACCGCCGTACGCGGAAGCGGCCTTCGTCCGAACACGTATGAGGTCGGCCCTGACCTCGGTGCCACTGCCCGGGTCGGCGGACAGCCGGCTGGTCCTGGCCGCCGATGTCACCTGCTGGCTACGGCCGGACGCCCACACCTCACCGGAGCCAACCCCGTGTCACACCTACGGACGGGGCAAGGACCAGACCATTCCCGATCTTGGCCGGCCGTACGCGATCGTCCTGCGAGCCGGGACCCGGCCGCAGCTCGAGCCGACCTCGAGGCGAAAGCGAGGGCCGTCAAGTGTAGATCCCGCCTTCGAGGTTGTCGAATATCTCGACCCATTCGCTGTATTCATGAGCGAACGGCAGGGGGTCTACAAGGCGGATCGCGTCGCGAATGGCGTCGACTTCCCGCTTGCGGCGGGCATACTCCACGTCCTCATCGCCCTCGTCATCACCGCGCGTGTAATTTTCAACGTACTCGACGAACGATCGGACGGTCCCGGCCAAGGAGGAAACATCCGCATGAACGGGAATGGCTTCCATCGAGGCATCGGTGTACTGGTAGACGATCCCTGTGATGGGGTCGATGACTACGGCGTTGACGGGGAAATGCCCGATCTTGATCAGCGTCTCGACCCCTTCGGGGAACTTCCAGCCCTGCGATTCCTGCACGGCGCGCCGCCAGATATAGCCATCGTCGAATTCTGCAGGGAGAACGAAGGAGATCTCGTAATCCTCGGCAGACGGAATTCCAACCTCGGTGAAAAAACCGAACGTCTCCGCGGTGAATCCGTTGCGCCCTGCGGTCCCGGTCGGCAGGCGATGAACATTGCCCTCGCCGACGGCAGTCGCCAGCGCACCGTAATCGACATCGAACAGCATGCCCTAGTACTCCAGCCGTAGTGCGTGATCTTCATGCCTGAGTGGCTTGTCGACGGTAGTGGCTGGCCTGGGATCGGGCCTGGTGGCGGCGCCAGTCGGACCAACCGAGCCGGTGGGCGGCATCGTGGACGCGTCGGACAACGAGTGTGATGAACAGGCACTGGATCTCGTTGCAGGCGAGCGGACTGAGGGCATCGGGTGCGGGGCGGGTGCGCTCGTTCTGCGCGTACGACGGCGAGGAAGGCGTGCGCGAGCATGGCGAGGGTGACCCAGCGGGACCAGGAGGCATAGCGGGGGACCTGGTGCTCGTCGAGTGCGGCCAGGCCCTTGCCCGACTGGAAGAACTCCTCCACCCGCCATCTTGATCCAGCGACGTTGACCAGCACGGGTGCGGGCGAGTAGCAGCGGTAGTAGGCGAGTTCGCCGGTGCTGCGGTTACGGCGGATCAGCAGCTGACGACTCCCGGGTCGGGGGTCGGGGAGGTAGATGACTGCCCAGTCGTAGAGACGGTGGCCCTTGGCCCCGGCCCCTGCGGAGAGCTTCTGCCAGGCCCGCTTGGGCACCTTCTTGGTCAGGGTGTCCGCACGGAACCTCCCCGCCCCGGTGGTGACTTCGTGCGAGCAGGCCACCGCGAGGACGTAGCCGGTGCCGCGTTCCTCCAGTGCGGTTCGCAGCTTGGGGTTGCCGCCGTAGACCTCGTCGCCGACGACCCATGCGGCCTCGTGGCCGGCGTCCAGGAACCGGGCGACCATACGAGTGGCCAGTTCCGGCTTGGTGGCGAAGGCGGTGTCCTGGTCGAGTCCGGCATCCCGGCAGCGGTCAGGGTCGGAGGTCCATGAACGCGGGACGTACAGTTCCCGGTCCACTGCCGCGTGCCCGCGCCGGCCGGCGTAGACCAGGTAGACGGCGACCTGGGCATTTTCGATCCTGCCCGCGGTACCGGTGTACTGGGGTTGGACGCCGACCGTGTCGGTGCCCTTCTTCACGTCCCCGGTCTCGTCGACCACCAGTACCGCCTGGTCGTCGTGCAGGTGATCCACCACGTAGTCACACACATCGTTGCGGACCCGGTCGGCGTCCCACTTGGCCCGGCCGAGCAGGTGCTGCATGCCGTCCGGGGTCCTCTCCCCGGCCCATTCGGCGATGGTCCAGCAGTTCTTGCGCAGCAGGTCCGACAGCAGTCCGAGCACCAACGTCCGGACCCGGAACCGGGGTTCGACCCGTGTGAACCGTCCCGCTATCCGGCTCATCAGGCCCTCGAACGCCTCCTGCCAGCGGGCAGGGTCTACGCTGTGACCTGCGGCCACCGCGTGATCGTTCGTCTTCACACACCGATGATCAACGGGTGGCCGCACCCGTCTCCACAGCGCGTCGGGGTCGCGCAGCGTCCTCGCGCCGTTCCTGTGTCAGGAGGACCTGTGCAACGTGGCGAAGTCTGGTGGGTGGAGTTCGACGAGCGGCGGCCGGTCGTACTGCTGTCGGGAGACGACGCGTCCGGGATCCGGGTGATGCAGGTCGTCGCACGGGCGGGTGTCGACATCACCGGTCTGGGAGTCGAAGTGGCAGTAGGCGCCATGGAAGGACTGCCCTTTGAAGGCGTGCTGCGGTTCGCGTTGCCGCGTCCGGGCTTTACCCCTTGCACGTGGCTGACCACCGTGTCCCGGGACGACCTGATCGAGCGAGCGGGCGTTCTGTCCTCCGCGAAACTCAGCGAGATGGAGAACGCCCTCCGTCTCGGTGAGCAGGCGAAGGAGTGGACCCCGGCGACGACCGCGAAGCTCAGCGAGATAAGGAACGCCCTCCGTCTCGGTGGACTCGGGTAGGCGGAGAAGAACGGACGCCCGCGACGGCGTGGTCGGTCTCGTCCAGATGATCGACGCTGCCAGCTGCCTCCTCGGCGCCCCTCACGATCGAGATCACGAACTACGGCTGGAGTACTAGCCCCGCTTCCCTTTCCTCGCCGCTTCCAGCGCTCGAGACCATCACGCCCAGCAGCAGCCCCGGAGGATCGACCACGACGTGCCGTCTGCGCCCGTTGATCGGCTACCCGCTGTCGAAGCCCCGACTGTCCGTGCCGACAACCGCGTCCGCTTCGACTGACTGAGAATCAATCACCCCCGCACTCGCCCCGGCATCCCGCCCAGCTTCCAGGTGGACCCGGCCGCGCGGCCGGTCGTGGAACTCTCTGACCTGCACGCGGTCGCGCCAACGGCGGAAGAACGCGCAGACTCGGTCCCACGGCGGGAAGCCGCCGCCGGTCGACCGGCGGAAGACGGGCGGCGGACACCACCTGATCTGCGACGGACGTGGCACCCCGCTCAAGGTCATCACCACTGCCGCGAACGTCAACGGCGCACCCGGACGCTCGCCCTGGTCGACAAGTTCCCGCCCATCGGCGGCCGCCCGGGCCGGCCCCGCCGCCGGTCCGACGCCCTGCTCGGCGACAAGGGCTACGACTCCACCCCGAACCGGGACGCGCTGCTCGAGCGCCGGATCCTGCCTGTCATCTCGCGCAAGGGCTGCCCGACCTCGAAGGGATGGGCAAGCTCCGCTACGTCGTCGCGCAGGCCTTCGAGCTCCTCCACCACTTCAAGCGCCCAAGACTTGTCCCCTAACGAGTTGGTGCGTGATAACGGGTGAGGCGTGCTTGGCCTGGCCCTGGCCTGTTGTCAGCCGTTGTTGGTGCGGTCGGAGACGAGGCCGGCGGTGGCGCGGTAGGTGTCGGGCAGGCGGTCGCGACGGTGGGTCCAGCGCGTCAGTTGTTTCCAGCGTTTGTGGTCGGCGAGAGCGTGTTCGACGCTGATGCGGTCGGACGAGTGGTCGTGGCGCTCGCGTGCCCACTGTTCAACTCTGCCGGGCAGTGCTCCCGGCCGGGGCTTTCTGGGTGGTGTTATCGCTTGTCCTCGGTGGTCGCGACTGAGGCCGAGGTAGCCGTCGTCCAGGAGGACCTCGACGTCGGAGAAGTGCTGGAAACAGGCGGCGATGCCCTCGTTGCGGGCGGCCGTGGCATCGTGCATACGTCCGGGTCGCAGGGTATCGGTCCATAGTGTTCGGCCCCGCCAGTCGGCGATCACGGTGGCCTTCATGGTGTTCTGCTTCTTCTTGCCCGAGACGCACGCACGGCGCCCGCCGCGGTTGGCCGGCGGTCTGCGGACCTGGATCTCGGTAGCGTCCAGCCGCAGCTCGATGCCTTCGGCCTGGGCATAGGCGAACACGTCCGTCAGCGTCCGCAGACGCAGGCCTGGGCGGTCGGGGACCGCACACCCCCGCTCGGCCAGAAGCGCGCGTATCTCCTGGACGGCCCGGGTGATGGTGGAGCGATTAACGCTGAACGACAGGCCCAGGACCGAGTGCGGCAGATCATGGCGCAGATGGATCAGCGTGGCCACCAGCCGGTCGACGAAGACCAGTTGGTGACGGGCGCCGGCACCCGCAGCCCGCTTCCTGACCCCACCCCGCGCAGCATGGCGGCGGCCTTCGACGCCGGCCTGCTCCAGGCGATGCCGACCCCCGCCCCGGTGTAGGGACCGCAGTTTGGTGCGCACAGCTTCCTGCGGAAACGGGGAATTTCGCGCGTGATGAGCACTGCGTGCGGGTGCCGATCATGAGCAGAACGCTCCGCTCGGGTGTCTTGGGTCGTCGCTGCGAGTAGCGGCGGCCGACTCTTGCCTTCCGGGTGACGAGTTGACGTCCCGTCGCGGTGACCCGGGGCATTCCCCAGTACAGGCGCAACAGCCGCACCGGATGGCGGCGTAGGAGCCGGCACCATCGAGCACCCCTTCCCCCGCGGTCTACGCCGGCCTGGCCTCGATGACGAAGCCGCCGGGAACCTAGGTCGACGGCGCACACGTCGCCCGAGCCCCGCCCCCGGCAGCCACCTCTCACCGCATGACCAACACCGCCAGCGCGACTTGAAGGACGGTATAGAGGTCCTCGATCGGGTGATGAAGGACTGAACAAACACGCTCATATCACGCCAAAGAGGGCGGTCGTAGTGAAACGGGTGGGAAGAATTGGCCTTCCGGAATGCCCCACAAGCCTGGCTTGTATCCCACAGGCATGCCCCTTCTGCTCTTCGCTTCGCAGTCGCCGAGGTTCGCCCTGCACAGAACGGATGCACTCATGTCGCTTCTTCGCCGCGGCAGCAGCACGACGCTGGACGGGCCGGCCAGCCCACGGCCCTCCGCGCTGACGCTGCTGGCATGGACCAATGTTCTGATGGGGCTGTCCGCCGCCTCAGCCACGTTCGCGACCTGTCAGGTCCTAGGAGAGGAAGCGGACTTCATCGCAGCTGCCTTCGCCTTCGCCATCATCGCCGCCACCTACACGCGCGACCGGCTGACCGGACCCGACAGTGAGGACGCCCCGGGAAGCCGCGAAGCATGGATGGCCCGCCACCACCAGGCCATGCGGACATGGATGGGCCTGTGTGTGCTGCTTGCCCTCGTCACGGCCGCGCTGCGGCCGTGGTGTGCGCTCGCACTGGTCCTGGCCTGGATCTCCGCACGGTTGTACGCCAAGCCATGTATCTCCGCCCGCGGCCGACGGGTGGCCCTGCGGCAGCTTCCCGGGACGAAGGTCCCATACGTCGTCGCCGTGTGGGTGACAGTGGCGATCCTGCCTGTCGCGGCCGGCCACAACCTGCTGACGCTGGCGTCGACCTGGTGGTGGGCCCTGAGTGTGCTGCTGATCGGATCCGTCGAGGTCATCAACAACGACCTGCGCGACGTCGGCGCGGACCGCCTGGACGGCACCCGGAGCCTGCCAGTACTCCTGGGGGTGGCCAGAGCCAAACGGCTCGGCTACGCATTCGCAGTACTCGGTCTGTTGGTCTCTACAGCTGTGGCACCGCTGGTGGGGCTGGTGTGGGGCGGGTACGCTGCGGCCCTGCTCGCCTGCCACAGCCCGGAGCGAGACGCCCGGCTGCGCCCCTGGATCGAGTCCCAGGTCGCTGTTGCCGCACTGGCCGCGGCCGTCCCCGCCGGCGCTTTCGGCCTTTGACGGGCAGGAGACCGTCACTCAACCGCCGTCCAGATCAGGGCGGGTGCCCCGGAGCGGGTCGGCGATTCCGGCTCTGCGCACCTCAGCGGGTTCGGACCGTCGGCCGATCCCCGTGCCGTCCTCACCGGTGCTGCCTGCGCGCAGGGGCCTCGGCCGGGTGCGTGCTGGCCGCGGCGGGGTGGGGCGGCCCCACCGTGTGGCGGCGGGGGCGCATTCGCCTCGGGCCGGGTGCGCTGCGCGCGCTCGCTCGATCGGAGTATGGGAGCGGCCCGGGCCGAATCGACAGCAAATACCTGCATGGCCCGTGGTACACCTTTCTTGTTGATCAAGCATGGCGCTGCCGCGCGGGTTGGGGGCTGATCCGCGGCCGATCCTGACTCGGGCGCCGCTTCCCGTTACCGCGAGGTGCCCGGGCTCGTCTGTCCGAGACCTCCGCGTCATCGGCCTGCCAGCAGTGCCTCCCGGAACAAGGACATCGATGCTCACCTTCACCACGCGGCGGCTCATCAGGCTGAGCGATGCCGACATCCACGGCAACGTGCACAACCTGTCGATCATCCGCTACGCCGAGGACACCGCGGTCGAATGGGTGTGCGCGCTGCGCGACGAGCTGGGTCTGCAGACCTACTGGGGTGCCGTGGGAGTCCAGGCGGAATTTACCCGGCCGCTGCCCTGGACCACCCCGGAGACCCAGCTGGCACTGCGGGCGGAGAAGGTCGGACGGGTCAGCCTGCACCTGGTCACGTCGATCTCGTCGCCTCTGGGTGAGCATGCCCAGGTCCGCACCCGTGCCATGCGTCTCGACGCCTCCGGCACCAGGACAACCATGACCCCAGATGAACGGGCCTGGTACCAGCGGTATCTGGTGCGGGACACCTCGCACCCGGACGCTGCACGAGTACTGCAGCCCAGCTGAGGAACGCCGCAGGGCCTTCCGTCAGCCGCTCTGCCCGCGCCGGAACGCCGCCGGAGGGCCTCGGTGTGCCACAGGACCCGCTGCTCGCTCCGTCTCCCGCTTCAGCATTCTGGCGAGACCGTGCACGGACACAGCGCAGCAGGCGGCGGGCTCCGGCCCGTTGTGAGCGCCCATCATGAAGCCGCTGAGCAGCTCCCTGCTCATCGGCCCTGCCACCCCACCACCGGCGACACCACCCCTGTCGAGGAGCTGCACACCCATTGTTCCCCCCCCTCGCTCTACCAGCGTTACTTGGCGCCAGTGCCCGGCGTTTTGGCCCGCACCCTCGAACAGCTCCTCGCCCCCGCGGCACAAGCCTGACCGGGCCGCTGCTCGTCGACGCCGCCACTGCCCCGTGTCCGGCGTGAGGCGGCCTCAAGGTGTGGGGTCAGCCGCGGCGGCGGAACAGCCCGCGGAGCTTGCCCGGCTCCCGGTGGTCGTACTCGGGCCCCAGTGGCGTGGCGGCCTGGAGCCGGGCGGCTTCGGCAGCAGTTTCGTCTTAGGAGGAACGAGGCACGGTGACGATTTCGGCTTCTGCGGATACGCCGCTGGCGGCCACGCGGCACGTCCAGGGTGCCGTCGAGCGCGCTTGGCGCTACTTGAACCGATTCCTGGACGGTGGTGCCCCCTCGGCGCGGCTGTCTCTTGACGTCTCCTTCAGCCGCAGCTTTTCCGGTGCTCGGGCACGTGCGGTACTTCGCGAGCGTCTGGGTGCGGATCCGGGATTCGATCTGGCCGACGAGGCATTCACGGCCATAGTCGCCTTGATGCTCCTGCCTCCCGCCGCCACCGCGGGGGACAAGGAACTGGCCCTGCGACTGAGCCGTCAGATGGAGGCGGCCCGCTGGCAGCGTCGGTATCGCTTCTTCCTCGGATCCAACGGCTTTCCTGCCGACACCGACTGCACAGGCCTGGCCGTAGGTGCTCTATACGAGCACGGCTTGCTCGCCCCTGCGGACCTCGAAGCACACGTGGCCGATCTCCTGCACGCGGCAGCACCCGCTGACAGCGTTCCCCGCCAATACGGCGACGATGATGCACTCCGTGCGCGAGTCTTCATGGTCTATTGGGAAGACGGCCTGGAACCCCATGCCTTGCGCCGCGGACGCAAGCACGACGCGGTCGCCTGTGCCAACGCCCTCTACACGGCTCAGCTCAGCGACCTCCACACCGATAGCGAGAGCGCGGCGGCGGTTATCAGCACCTCGACGCGATACCTGGCCGAGCACCTTGAGTCCGGGCGATACCTGAACGGCACCCGCTATTACCCATCTCCCGGCGCGTTCCTCTACGCGCTCTCCCGCCTCTGTGCCCGATTCCCCTCCAGCGCCCAGGTCCTCGCCACCCCCTTGCGCCGCGCCCTCCAGGAACGCGAACAGGCGAACTCCTCACCGCGTACGGGCGGCGAGCCCGGCCCCATGGCTCTCGCTTTCCGGACGCTGGCAGCCGACAACCTCGGACTCACCGCCGGCCAGGACCAGCGGCGCACCCTGATTGCCCAGGCCCAGCAGTCCGACGGTTCCTGGCCGGCCAGCCCGTACTATCGGATGGGGCGGTTCCCCGTGTACTTCGGCTCGTCCTACCTCACCACTGTCTTCGCCCTCACGGCACTGCGAACCCGCCAGACACTCCAGACCGCCACACCCGGCAGCTTCTCCGGCTGGACCGCCGCCCCGGCCGGCTAGGGGTGCTGCGTGGCCTGAAGCGGGCTGAGGTTGCCCCGGACCATCCCGGCCACGCCACGTCTGGACCGCACCCCGAAGACCTCGCCCGGTGGGGGCATCGCCATGTCGGTCCCTCAACGGCCAGGCCCTCGGCGGCGGTCACTGGTCGCCCTCAGGTCGACCCCGCTGCGATCGTCCGGGCGATGGTCGCTGACGTCGACCTGGCCTGCTCGCCGCCCTGCCCGCCCGGCCCGGCCCCTACGGCCCGAGGGCAGGGCTGGAGGGAGGCTGATCCCTTGGAGTTGACACCCCTGACAATGGATCTTGACGACCTCCGTATCCGAAAGAGTGCAGGAAGGACGCTGTCGCGCTCTACCGAGCCGCGGCCGGGAAGCGGACCTACGGCGCCTCGGCAGCAGCACGTTGCCTCAGAGCATCGCCATTCCCGCCACGGTCGTCGCCAGCAGTACGACGACAGCGAGCGCGTTGATCACCACGTCCAGCTTCTGCCCGCGGCGTGCGGCGGCTCGGTCCAAGGTGAAGTCGGCAAGGCCGCCGGGGGCGTAGTGGACCGTGACGTCACGGCCGTACGAGTCGGCTGGGTCCGGGAGGTTGGACGTGCAGTGAGCCGTGACGACCGTGCCCTCGTGGGTGGTGAACGACACCACCGGGGTGATGGTGGTGGAGGTGCCGTTGTCCTGGTCTAGGGTGACGTCCTTGAGGACCGCGATGATCCGTCCGTGCGCGGTGTCCATCGCGGCCAGTTTCTCGATGCGGTGGTTCTTGGCACGTACCGTTCCGGGCAGATGAACAGCGGCGAAGACCGACAACGGCCCGCCGAGGCCGATCAGCGCCCACGGCCACCCCCAACCGGCCGCCACGAGGGCCACCAGCCCGCAGTAGACCAGGAAGAGTGCGAAGGTCGGCCAGCCCAGCCCGCGACTCGGCTCCTCAGGAGTGGAGGAAAGCCGGTAGGCATGCGGCCTGCCTCGCGGGTGGCTGACCCCTATCTCCCGCCCCTCCCACGCAGAGGTGATCACCTCCCCTCGCTCACCGTCGTTGGTCACGGTGACCTCCTGACCAGAGGTCGCGTCGCGGTAGGAGATGACCACCGATATGCCGCCCGTACGGGACCCGCCGTGCCGGGGCAACCGCACCTGCTCAATCCGCCCCGTGTACCGGACCATCCGCTGTGCCTTGGTCACTCCGGCCAGCGCCATGCCGTACCCGGCCAGCGCCAGCACAGCCCACACGCCACACCACAGCGCGAGGAACTCTTCCCAACTCATGACGCCCACCTCCTGCCGGTCCGGTCAACTACCGTTACGCCGGAGCACTTCGCCCTTCCCGTCCGCCTCGAGCATTCCCGTGCCCCCGCCCCCGGTGACCACAACTCTGAGCGTGAGCGGTCCGGTGACGCTGTCGGCGGTGAGCTGCCAGCTCCGCGGTGAGTCGACGTTGAGCGTGGTCCGGGCCTCCTCGACCAGGCCGGCGACGCGCTCGTAGGGCAGGGACCTCGGGTCGAACCCGGCGACCTTCACACCGGCGGGCGGGAAGACGACCGTGAGCAGGCGGTCCTGCACGACGACGGTGAGCGCGTGACGTTTGTCCGCGGTCTGCGTCAACGACTCGACAGCGCGGCGCAGTTCGCTCTCATCGAGCATCGATCGGCCAGGGCCGATGGCGACCGTGCCTGTCACAGAGGTCACGAGCGTCGCGGAGGATGACGAGGAGGAAGAGGAAACAGACGGTTTGGGGGCAGCGCCGTTATCGCCCTCGTAAGAATCGAACAGGTCGGCACGGAAGAGCAGAAGCACGGCGGCCACGCCGAGCAGCAACCCGAAGAGATTGAGGAACCCGCTGAAGGAGCTGTCCGGGGTCTCGCTCCTCATGACCGGACCGGGCACCGAGACCACCCGGGCCACAGCCGCCCGTTCCTCCCACTGCGGCGTCGGCCGCCTCACGATCCGCGTCTTCCACGGCCGGTCCGGCGGGTACTCCACCACCACAGTCCCGCCTGGCCGGTACTCGGTCAGCTCGACGCGGTTGACGTCCTGCCACATCTCGACTCGGAACGCAGGCGCGTCGTCCGGCACGACGGACAGATCGAATCGCACTGGCACATCACTGGTCTCACCCCTGACCGCCTCCAGACTCTCGATCGCCGCGAGCGCCGTGCGCGGAACGAATGCCGCCTCGCTGGCACGACGCGGCAGCGTGGCAAGGAAGAAGAGAAGGCCGTAGAGCGCGGGCACGAGCAGTCCCGTGACAAACATCGGCACGCTCTCGACCATCCAACCTCCGATGAAGGCCGTCAGCGACGCTCCGATGACACCGGCCGTCAGAAACCCAGAAGCGAGATCGGCAGGCGAGTGGTGCGCGGGCGGAGCACCCACACTCATCGTCATGGCGCCATTGTGCCCGCCATGGGCAGCAGCGAACAGATCTACAAGTCGAGACGCCGATGCGGGCTCAACCACGACACATAGCCCGCATGTCGCCGGTGCCCGGTCCGCCTGGAGCGCTACCCGCCCGGTGCCGCTGATACGCGGGCCTGTCTGTGGCGCCGTGAGCGATGTGGCGGGGCGCCGCAGCACCTTGACCGTCGTGCGAATCTCCGCTGAGCTGGCCGCGCAGGAGACGCCCGTTTCCTCGGCCCTCGGCATACCCATGCTCGCTGCACGGACGGGCCCGGGCTGCGTGGTCCTGAAACACCTCCGCCGGTGAGAGCAGCGGGCGGGTTCTTCGTGCCGCCGGGCGGCGAGGAGGAGGTGGCTCCGCGGCAGGGTCACCTGACAACGCTCTCCAGGCCGGGTCGGTAGTGTTCTTGCAGCTGTCGCTGCGGGCTCAGGCGTTCAGGAATGTCTCGAGACACCTGTGGCCCTGGCCACAGGTGTCTCGTGCATGGGGTAGTGGCCGCTGTTGGCGATCTCCTCCAGTTCGGCGTTCGGATAGTGGCTGAGCCACGTGGCGCGCATGGGCTGTCAGGGCGAGATCGTGCTCCCCGACGATGACCTTGACCAGAACGGGGTCGCCGGTGATCCGGTCTGTGAGGTCGGCGGTGACCCAGTCCTTCACGTACCCGCCGAACGCCTCCCGGGTCGATCACTCCAGAGAGCGGTAGACCATCGGGTCCACCCATACCCGTGTAGTGCGTCGGCCGGTGACCAGGTCCACGATGGAGCGTCGCTTGTCGCGGTCCTGCGCGGCACCGTAGTACCGGTGACATGCTTGCGGTCGCCGTAGCCGCGGTAGTCGAGGCAGGCGAAGCTGAAGGTGTCACCGTCCAGGTAGTCCAGGAAGGGCACCCAGTCGGCGCTGGTGCCGAACCAGTCGTGGAGCACCAGCACTTTGTGGTCGCCTAAGAGGTCGTCTCGTTTGGCTCTCCAGGCAAGTTGGTGGGCGCCTGCGACTGCCGTGGCGGCAGGGTTACATGCCGCGGTCCGGCCCGCTCCACGGCTCTGGCCGTTCACCAACGGTCATCGGAAGCCGGCGCAGCTGTACCGGTCCGGGGTAGAAGGCGGAGGTGTTGGGGCCGGCCATGTCTTCGCCGATGAGGTAGCGGTAGAGCCATTCGGCGAAGCTCATGTCGTACTGTGCCCAGCCGCCTTCGCCGTCTTCGACCAGGAGCCAGAGGGTCATGGCGCTCGCAGCGACGAGGAAGATTGTCTCGCCTCGGTCGGTGCTGGCGATCGGCCACAGCCCGTTGCGGGTGCCGAAGCTCAACTCCGTGAGTCGAAACAGCAGGCGAGGGTCCTCGTCCGGATCGAGATCGTCCCAGGGCACCTCGGACCAGGCGCGGACCGTGTCCCGTATGTTCTGGCCCAGATTCCAGCGTTCGGTCGCGGGGTGGTGCAGGTACAGGTGGCCGTTGAGCTGGATGGGAGCGTATGCGTCCACGAGGGTCTGGTAGTCGGTCGGCAGCCGGATGTCGAGTTCGGCGTGGAGCCGGTCCCAGGCGGCGGGGTCGGCGTAGCGGTTCTGGGCCGGGCCGAGCATCGCCATGGCGGCGGCCAGGTAGTCGGTCATGGCGTTCCTCGCTGGTGTGTGCCGCCTATGCGGCGGACACCCCCTCTATCGGGGGCATTCGGTTACGGCATGGATCATCCCAGCTCGGAGGTCTCGCCGGTCAGGCTGTCAGCCTGCGGTAGCAGATCAGGGCGGCGGCGATGCCGGCGAACGCCAGGAAGTGTTCGGCCTTCCGCTCGTAGCGACGGTGCAGACGGCGGCATCCGGACAGCCACGCCACGGTGCGCTCCACGGTCCAACGGTGACGGCCAAGGCGCTGGGAGGATTCGATGCCCCGGCGCGCGATGCGCGGTGTGATGTTGCGGGAGCGGAGCCACGTGCGCAGCCGGTCGGAGTCATAGCCCTTGTCGCCGTGCAGCTTGGCCGGTCGACGGCGGCGCGGCCCACGGCGGGACCGGATGGGCGGAATGCCCCGCACCAAAGGCTCCAGACCCTGGCTGTCGTGGGTGTTCGCAGCTGAGATCCCGATGGAGAGGGGCAGACCGGTCCGCTCCGTGATCAAGTGGATCTTTGATCCCTTCTTGCCGCGATCTACAGGATTCGGACCCGTCAGGTCCCCCCTTTGAGGGCCCGCATGTTCACCGAGTCGATCGCGCACCGCGACCAGTCCAGTCCGCCGCGTGCGCCGAGCTCGTCCAGGACCAGACGATGGAGTTTGCCCCACACGCGGGCCCGGCTCCACTCGGTGAAGCGGCGGTGCGCGGTCGGCCCGGACGGGCCAAAGTCCGGTGGCAGTTGCCGCCACGTACAGCCGGTCGTGGCCACGAACACGATGGCAGCCAGTACCTGCCGGTCCCCATAGCGGCGTCGTCCCCCACCCTGTGGCCGCACCGGCGCCGCCGGAACCACCCGCTGGAACAACTCCCACAACCCGTCCGGCACCAGCCGCTCCACCATCGCCATCACGGCCGCCAGCCTAGTGATCAAGCCAGTTGAGACGACCTCTAAGACTGTGTCCTACGTGGTGAGGCGGTCGTTGGGCTGATCATGGGGCGGGGTACATGGAGTTGGATTGTTCCGGAGCTGCTTGCGCTCGGCCAGGACCGTGGCCAGCGGGCCGATCGCGTCCTTCCGGGCGGCCTGCCGCGCCGCCTTGATCTCGTCGGCCTTGCTGAGGGTCTTCTGTGCGTCCATGGGGCGCATCATGCCCGGAGATCTATGGATTCTGACCGCAGTTCAGGACCTATCGGGGGACCGCGTGTGCTTCTGCGTGCCGGGCCTCTCCGTGTGCGCGGGGCTGTTCGGGATGCTCGGGCCCCTTTCGCGCGGCTGGATTCCTTCGTACGGCCGGGGAGCGCGCCCCGCGCCCGGCTCCGGAACACTCCCGGTCGCGGGATCCGCATCCCGGCCGTCCCCGTCCCGGCGACGCATGACCGGCACGCCGTCCGATGTCAGTACCGGGTGCGGTCGAGGGTGTGGAGTTCGGTGGCGGCCTCGGCCTGGAGGGGGTGGTGGTGGGCGGTGAGCGTGTGCAGGGCGGCGGTCAGGACGGTGCGGGCCTCACTGGGGCGGTCAAGGTGGCGCAGGACGCGTCCAAGTCCGAGCCGGACGAGCCCGCTCCATATAGGTACGTCCGCTTCTTCGAAGGCCGTCAACGCTTGTCGCAGGGACGGTTCGGCTTCCTGCCAACGGCCGAGGGCCGTGAAGGCGTTGCCGAGGTGCCGCAGCGTGATGGCCCGGTGGATGGTGAGCATATGGGGGGTGAGTCCGGGGTGGCCCTGTCTGGAGGCCTCCAGGCTGTTCAGGTGGAGTTCGAGCGCTTCGTCGGCCCGGCCGAGCTGGCCCAGGGTTTCACCGAGGGCGTTGAGGGTGGTCAGCAGGGCGAGTCTGCCCTTGGCGGTGGGATTGTCGCGGTGGCAGTCGGCGGAGGCGCGGAGCCGGGCGACGGCCTCGTCCATGCGGCCGAGGCGGCGCAGCGCTCCGGCTCCGTATCCGAGGGCCCACCCGGTCTGGAGCGGGTCGCCGCAAGTGCGGGCAACGGCGAGCGCGCGGTCGGCGGCTTCGAGGGCGGCCGGGGCGTCGCGGGCGCAGAAGTTGTGGGCCCAGGCAAGGTAGTTCAGGTGGGTCGCTTCCTCGTGCGGACTGCCGAGAGCGCGGGCGGCGTGGACGGAGCACCGGAAGACGTCGAGCCACTGAGGCCAGTGCTGGGTGAGGTCGGAGAACCAGTGCATCGCCTCGGCGGCATCGAGGATCTGGCGGTGCCATCCGGCGGTGTGGGCATGGCGGAAAGCTGCGAGCCACTGGTGCCGTTCGGCCTCCAGCCAGGCGCGGGCCCGGTCCCGGCCCGTCGGGGCGGTGGGGGGGTCGGGGTCGCCTGCCGCGGCGCTGTGGTGTTCGGCGTCGAACTGGAGGGCCGCTGCGGTGGCGCGGGCGAGCATCCAGCGGGCGGTGCGGTCCAGGGCCGCGCCCCGGCTGGTCCCGTCGTCCTGAACGGCCAGCTGTGCGGCGGCGAAGAGCCGCAGTAGGTCGTGGAACCGGTACCGCTCGGCCTCCGCGTCCGCCTGCAGCAGCCCGCGGACGCAGAGCTGCTCCAGACGGAGTCCGGCCTCGCGGAGCGGAACTCCCGTCAGGAGGGCAGCTGTCTCCAGGCTGGCATCGGGGCCCTCGGCGAGGGCGCAGCGCCGCAGAAGAAGCTGGGAAACCTCGTCGAGCTGGCGGTAGGAGAGGGCGAAGGCCGCCCGGACCTTTAGGTCGCCCGCTTCGAGCAGGTCGAGTCTTCGTTCTTCGCAGGCGAGCAGGGCGGCGAGTTTGGTGAGGGTCTCGTGGGGCCGGGCGGCGAGGCGCTGTCCGGCGATCCGCAGAGCCAGCGGCAACCGTCCGCACCGATCCGCGAGGTCGCGGGCAGCTTGTGCCTCGCGGGCGACGCGTTGCGGTCCGACGATGCGGCTGATGAGTTCGACGGCCTCCTCGCGGCGCAGCAGGGGGAGGTCGACGCGGTGGGTGGCTTCGAGGCCAGTGAGGCTGTCGCGGCTGGTGATGATGGTGAAGGAAGCGCCCGTCGCGGGGAGGAGGGGACGTAACTGGTTCTCGTCGGCGGCGTTGTCGAGGACGATGAGCAGACGGCGGGCCGCGGTGAGGGAGCGAAACAGCCCGGCCCGGTCCTCCGGGTCCTGCGGCAGGGAGCGTCCGGCGACGCCGAGAGCGCTCAGCAGCCGGGCCAGCGCGTCGCCCGGCGGAACCGGTTCGGGGTCCATGGCGCGCAGATCAAGGTGGAACTGCCCGTCGGGGAAGCGAGGGCTGAGCCGGTGGGCCGCCCGGACGGCGAACGCCGTCTTCCCGAGGCCGGGCGCGCCGGCGACGACGACCACGGGCGGATCGACGGGATCCAAGGTGTCGGCCACGGCATCGAGGTCGTCGAGGTCGTGGTCGCGCGCGGTGAAGTCGCGGACACTCCTCGGCAGGGACAGGACGTTCGCTGCCCCCGGGCCGGTGGCTGGGCAGGCGCGGTTCCGCCCGGGGGCAGCCGCCGCCTCCAGCGCTCGGGCCTCGTCCGGGTCCAGTGCCAGCGCTCGGGACAGCGCCTGGACGGTACGCCGCTGCGGCCCCCGGGTGCGTCCGCGCTCCAGGTCGGCCAGTGCCCGCACGCTGATCCCGGCGGCCTCGGCGAGCTGCTCCTGGCTCAGCCCCGCGCCGAGGCGCAAGGCGCGCAAGTGCTGCCCGAGGCCGTCGGATGTCGTCGTGGTCATGCTTCTCCCCTGGTGTGTGCCCGGAAGGGGCGTGACGGACCGGCAGAACTAGAGATGGCGTACTTCCGCCGGAGGTTCCGCCTGGTGACGGCTATGACCCGGTGATGGAATCGTCAGGCGGCCGCGAGACAGAAGCGGTACACGGGGCCCACCCCTCGGTACCACCCCATCGAGCAGCGAGAAGGTGTCTCTTCCTCATGACGGAACACCCCGCCCTCCACCGGCGGACCCTGTTGTCCGCGGGCCTGGCCACTGCCCTCGTCGCCCCGGTCCTGACCGCCGCACCCGCCCGCGCGCAGCCGCAGCCGGTGCCGACGGTGAGGATCTTGGAGTGGGACATCACTGGCCTTAACAGTGGAAACCCCACCAGCCAGAACGTCGCCACTCAGTACCACCAGATGACCGCACGGCTCTTCTACTCCATCGGGCGGGAGATCCCCGACACGGGCGGTGCCGTACGGGTCACCGACGCCACTCGCAGCCAGCTGATCGAGCTGCGGGTCATCGACCGAAACAACCTCACCAGCCGGCACCGGCTGACCCTCTATCTGTGGTCGGACAACCTCTACTTGATCGGAATCACGGCCCAGGGTCTCCACTACGCCTTCCTGGACATGGTCGATAGCGGTGACGCGGCCCTGGCCACCGCCGCTCTCCAGGCGCACTATGGCGGACCGGTCGCTCCGTTCGCCCGTCTCGCCTTCGGCGGCAGATACACCGGAAACGGGATGCTCGACCCGAACAACAACCGGGCCGCCTTCACCTTCGGTATTTTCCCGCTGGCTCAGGCCATCAACACCTTGTCGGCTCTGCGCCAGACCAACAATGTGCAGATCGTCCGTGATTCCTTCGTTCGCATCATCGCCGCGACGGCCGAGGCCGTGCGGTTCGGCTGGGTCAGGAATCGCATCGAAGCCATCCTGAGGGCGGGATTCCAGCAGGACGAGCACGGCCAGCAGACCACTCTCGGCGGCTTCGGCGTGGACCTAGAAAGGAACTGGGGCGCCATTTCCCAATGGGCCGGGGACTCGCACAACGGCGACAACCCCCCGCCGTACTCGGTTGACGGCATGAGCCCCTACCTGCACATCCCCCATCTCCTGAACGGCAACGGGCACCGGAGGATGCAGCACCTCATGGCACTCAGTTCCCGCTGGTGACCTTCCAGGGGAGAAGGAGAGGCCGCCTCGGCCGCACCCGGGTCCGGCGGGTCACCGGCCCGCCCTTCGTCGACACCACGACCGCCCCTGGAGCGGACACCCCGGGCGCCGGCCGTCCGCTCCGTCCACGATCTTCTCGGCCATCATCAAGGAGAACCGCCATGCTTCGTCGTACGAGAACAGTGACCGCCCTGCTGGCGACCGCACTGACCGCAACGCTCTCTTGGGGCGCCACCGCCCAGGCGCATCCGTCCGTCCCGGTGGTGAGGGCGCAGAGCACACCGGTCGCCGACCCGGGCGCGCGGGCCGCGAAGAACGCCCTGATCGCAGCCGGTGTGTCCGCGGAATCCATCAAGTCGGTGGATCGCGGCGGGGTCAGCGCGAACGCCTGGGTGGATACGCGGTACGGATACGCAGGCGTCTTCCGCGACGCTTCGACCATTCTGGACGTGAACTGGGGCGGCGCCAGGTTCGAGAGCTTCGGGATCGCACCGAACCGCACGATCTGGCACGCGTGGCCGGGCTCGGGCGAGTGGAAGGAGATGCCGCACAACGGCAAGGCCGACAACGTGGGCGCGGCCGCGATGAGCGGTTCCTACCGCTCCGTCTCGGTGTGGGTCAACAACTCCGGCTACTGGTGCACCGTGGACACGGGCAACGGCCGGTGGAGTCGCTGGGCGTTCTGCGTCTAGTGCCGGATCAGGCAACGTCTGCCCTGTTGTACGTGACGCGCCGTCCGGGTGCTGTGCCGGGCGGCGTGTGACGGTCACTCTGTCCGGGTGGCGATACGAGTGCAGGTCCGTGAGATCGATGATGACGAGGGGCGGCGGCTGCTGCGGATCATCCGCAGGGGCACCGGTTCGGTGGTGACCTGGCGGCGGGCCCAGATGGTCCTGCTGTCCGCGCAGGGCATGCCGGTGGTCAGGATCGCCGAGGTGTCGTCCACCACCGACGACCGTGAGGGTTTTCCAACCCCACGCTCTCGCGTGGTGAAGGACGAGAACGGCCTTCACCACGTCGGGGATCCGGTTCGTGCTGCAGCGGAGCTTCCGTAGCAGTCGCCAGCCCTTCAGGGCGGCCATGGCCGGCTCGCCGAGGCAGCGGATCCTGGCGTGCGTGCTGTTGTGCCGGCGCTGCCACCGCTTGAGGCGACGGCCGTCGAGGGGCACCCGGACCGGGCAGCCGGCACCTTGGTATGCCTTGGCCGCCCAGCACTTGAGTTCGGCGGCGGCGAGAGCTTCGACGATCCCGTGAGTACGGGCCGCAGTCAGGTCGTGGGTGGAACCGGGCAGCGCGCCCACAGGTTCTCAGGCGCTGACCGGCCAGAACTGCACCAGGTACCGCTCCACTCCAACGGGCACGTCCACCACCGCAAGCCGGGCAACCTCGGCCCGGCCCGAACAAGAGGCACGGACCTTCCACAGCGTGTCGGGCCGCCCAAGCTCCACCCGACCTTCGCCGACCCCGGACATCGTCTCAACCGACAGATTCCCAGTGGTAGAAAAGATCTCTGCTCCGCCCTGAGCTTCCCGGCGAACGTCACAGGTCACGGGCGGTTCGCTGCTCCACACCTCGGCTGTCAGAGCCGCCTCGTGGGTGTGCCCAGCGCTCTCGAAGTCGAGACGCTTGTCGTAAGAGGTCAGGAAACCTGCCCCTGGCACCTCTGCCCGCTCCTCGGGGAAGGGGGCAAATGGGTTAGGAAGCCCGGCATCCGCTGTCCCCCCGTCAATCCATTTTGGCAGTCAGAGCTGCCGAGCGAGACCTGCCTCTGACTTCAGCGTGACAGGAACACTTCCCGTCGTACAGGTGCATGCCAGACCGAGGGGGCCAGGGCTCGGGGCTGCGGACCTCATCGGGCCACTTCATCGAGTGCAGCACGATCGCCCCTTCCCGGGCCCGCAGCCGCCGGGATGGTGATCGACCGGCACGGCTACGCTGGTGCGACGCCGCCGGAGATCCCGCGCGTCGCCGGAGTCTCCCGCGGCGGGTTCTACCACCACTTCGCGACGGAACCGGTGGCGTCGATGCCAGGACGGTCAGCACACTGGCCGCTGTCCCCGGCGTGCTGCCGGAGGCGGGCTGGCTCACCCTGGACCAACAGGTGCGCCTTCTGGCGGTGGGGGACGCCGTCTCCGGGGCCGTGCGGCTGATGGCGCGGGATCCGGGCGGCGCGATCGTGCACGGCCTGCTGGCCCGGCTGTGCGCCGTCCTTGTCTACGCCGCACGCCCGGACGGTGTCGCTGTCCTCTGCCACTGATTACCTTGACCAAACTCATAGGGTCCCCTGCAAGCAGTGCCCGGACCTCCCAGACGACGCGGAGGTTGTGAGCCTCACAATCCGAATCCCCAGGTAGACGGCACAGGTGTGAGGCGCCGTCACCTGCAGAGCTGTCCTGGGCGTCGGTGCTGGACGGGCGGCGCCCCGGCGGGCAGACGGCTGGTGAAGTCCCACCGCTACGTCAGCCTTCCGAGGAGCCCATGGTCTCGAAGGTCTCGCGCATCAGCTGGTCGATGGTTCCCGGCTTGTCGGCCAGGGAGTCGAAGAGGTCCGCGAGCAGCCACAGCACGAAGCCGTGGACCATGGCCTCCTTCGGCGGAATCGTCCCGAACCGGTCGCGCCAGGCCACGGTGTCCATGCCCATGGCGGCGGCCATGAGGACTCCGGTCACCATCGGCACCTGCTCCGGGTCGGCCATCTCGAAGGAGGGCAGCCGACGGATTACGGCAGGGATCAGGTCATTGAGCGGATCGAGCTGCTCCCCGCCCCCAGGCGGCTCCGCGATCAAGTACCCGGTCAGCACCCCCACCAGGAACACCGTGCCCCGTGAGACCTGCTCGCGCCCGACGGAGTCCACCGCCGCCTTCAGCCGCTGCTGCGCCTGCTGGCGCTCCTCGGCAGGCGTCCGCTTCTCCAGGACCTGGTAGGCGTCCCACGCCGCACGGACCGCCTCATCCGCCACTACGCCGTCACTGCTCATTAAGGCGACCGTAGGCGCTGGACCGTGGACCGGCTGCACGTCGCCTTGCCGCACTCGGCGTCCCGGCAACAGCTGTTCCAGGACGTGAACCTCACCCCGATCGAGAACCTGCCCGCCGTGCTGGACGGGTGGGCTGCGGCCGCTGAGCGGCTGGAGTCGGCGCGGCCGCTCATCGAGGCCGCCCGCGCGCATGAAGGTGCGCGGTGTGCTGCCCGACGAGCTGGAGACCCGGGACGTCACGACGGAGATCCTTGACGACGCGGAGCCTCGGCGAGAACGCCGGAACGACCGCGGCCGGGGCGCCGCGTGACCTACCGGCTCCACTTCCCCGGGACCGTGTTCGACACGTACAAACAGCTGCCCGAGCTTGCCCGGCGGGATCTCGCGCTCGCCCTGGTCGACGCCCAGGAAGACCCCCTCGCGAACTCCGAACCCTACGGACAGGACGACGGCATCATCCGCACCGTCGCCCAGGGACACATCACCGCCGTGCTCCTCCTCGGCCACGACACGAGGACATCCACCGTCCTCACCGTCGCGTACGCCGGAATTCCCTGACCCGCGGCCAGTGACACAGTGAAAGCGCAAGCTTGCGGAATGGTTGATTTGGCGGAATCCGTGAAAGCGCTCGAGAATCGCACTCTCCCCTCGTAAAGCCGCAGGTCAAGAAGTCTGCTCTCCGCGCGCGCGGGGCTGGCCCCGGCGCGACAACCGTCGGCGCCGCGCGTCCTGACGGTGGCAGTCGGGTCTGGCACGGCACAAGGCAGCCCGTAGTCAGGCTGTGTCCCCAGAGCCCGCAGTGGCTTTTGAGCGAGCCCCCGGGTCGCGCTCAGGATGTGTCCTCGCTTCCGGCTGCCTGGGCCTGCCCCACGAGCACACTCTGCGGCCGACGGTACGTGCCGCGGCACCGTCGGCCGCTGGGTGCTCGGTGGTCGCACGGAGCGTCTGGGTGTGCTGATGTCCGGGATGCGAGGGATTATCGGAGCATGAGTGGTGATGATCCACTGGCGCCGTCTGGAGAGTGGGGCGGGCGGAGGCGATCGGAGACGGCCGCGGGCGGTGCCATGCCGCCGGCCTGGTCCTCGGGCTCGTCTGCCCGGCGGCGGAGGGGACGGTTGTGAACGAGGAGCGTCTCCTCAGGCGGTACCAGGCGCTCATGGGGGCCGTGCCGCAGTCGGTGTGGGTGATGTCGCCCGGCGGTGTCGTCACCGTGTTGTCCGGGGGCGGGATCGCCGAGAAGCTGTGGACTCCCGGTGCTGATACCTCGTGGATGGATGCCGTGCATCCCAAAGATCGGGCCTGGTTCCAGCGCGCGTGGCGCAGGGCCACGCAGCAGCGGTCCCCTCTCGACACGATCGTCAGGGTGCGGCTGGACGATGCGGTCGACCGCTTCCGCCACGTCAAGATCATCGCCGCGCCCGTTGTCGACGAGGACGGTGAGGTGGAGTTTGTCGGGACGGCCACCGACGCGGAGGAGCACTGGCGCGGCCGTATGCGGGAGAAGTTGCTGGCGCGTATGGCGGCGGTGCCCGCGGCCCGCGATCTTTCGGAGGCATTTCTGACGACAGCCGCGGCTGTCGTGCCCGAACTCGCTGATGCAGTGGCCATCTTTCGTGTAGTGGACGGCGTAGAGGCCGGGGGGCGGCCCTCCGGCGTAGCGGCCGCGTCGCCGGAGCGTGTGGGGCTTGCCCCCGGGCTGCCTTCCCTGCCCCCGCTGGACTCCGATTTCGTACTGGGTCCGGTCGCCCAGCGGGCCGTCGAAAGCCAGGAGGCCCGGCTGTTGGTCTTCCCGCCCGGCGGGCCACCCGGGGATGGGCTCTCGGACGTTTCCGTGCGGTGGCTGCGGGAGGCCGGGGCGACAGGCGTGGCGTTGGTGCCCGTGGTGGTGGACGGCCGGACCGTCGCGCTGGCGACGATCGCGACCTGCCGGGGCAACCCGCCCCCGGACGAGGCCGACCTCTCGCTGCTGCGGGACGTCTTCCAGCAGATGAGCGGGCCGCTGCGCCGGACGATGGAGTTGCAGAGCATCCGTGGCAAGGCGCTCGCGCTGCAGCAGAGTTTCCTGGCGGCCCCGCCGTCCATCGACGGTCTCACGATCACCGCGCTCTACCATCCGGCGGACTCGGCGGCGGAGGTCGGCGGGGACTGGTACGACGCCGTCCGGCTCTCCGCCGACGCCCTTGCCCTGTCGATCGGCGACATCGCGGGGCACGACCTCGACGCGGCCATGGCGATGGCGCGGGTCAACAGCATCCTGAGAGGGCTCGCGTACGACAGCGGCCCGGCAGCCAGTCCAGCGGTCACCCTGAACCGACTCGACCGCGTCGTGCAAGCCCTCGACAGCCCGTCGATGGTCACGGCGGTGCACGCGGTCCTACGCCGCCAGACACACGGTGACTGGCACATCGCCCTGTCCAACGCCGGCCACCCGCCGCCCCTGCTGATCCCGGCGGCCGCGCCTTCGCGCTACCTGCACGACCTCACGGCCCCGGACCCGCCCCTGTGCGTCACCGACGACCTCACCCGAACCACCCTCCACGCAGACCTGCACGCGGGCGACACCCTGGTGTTCTACACCGACGGGCTGGTGGAGACGCCGGACACGGACATCGGTGACAACCTACGGCGGCTGCGGACACGCTCCGACGCGCTGGCCCGCCGGAGCCCGCCGCTGCGCTCCCTGGTCCGGGACCTTCTCCCCCCTCTTCACCACCGCCGGGACGACATCGCCATCATCGCCCTGCAAGCCCGGCCGGACTCATGACCGCTCGTACCGAGCACCTCATCGTTTGCGCCCGGAACAGTGCCTCTATACCGTCGAGAAGGCCCGTCCCCGGACGAAAGAGGCTCTGCATGAACACGCCGAACGACCGTCAGGGCGGACTGGCGACCACACGGGCCCACTCCGCCCGGGTGTACGACTACATCCTGGGCGGCAAGGACCACTACCCCGTGGACGCGGAAGCGGGCGACGCCATGGCCCGGCACTGGCCCGCCCTTCCCGTGCACATGCTGGAGAACCGCCGGTTCATGCACCGCGCCGCGCGCTTCCTGGCAGAGGAACGGGGCATCCGCCAGTTCCTCGACATCGGAACCGGCCTGCCGACCTCGCCGAACCTGCACGAGATCGTGCAGGAGGTGGCCCCAGAAGCGCACGTGGTCTACGTCGACAACGACCCCATCGTCCTCGCGCACGCCCGTGCCCTCCTGCAGAGTTCACCAGAGGGCGCCACCGCCTACGTGGACGCGAACATGCACGACCCCGACGCCATCCTCGGCAGCCAGGAGTTCCGGGAACTGATCGACCTGAGCCAGCCCGTCGGCCTCATGGTGATCGGCATCATGCACTTCATCCTGCCGCCGGACGACCGGCGCCTGGTCCAACGCCTGCTGGATCCGCTGCCGTCCGGCAGCTACCTGGCGATGACCATCGGCACCGCGGACTTCGCGCCCCAGGAGGTCAACCGGGTCGCCCAGGAGTACCGCCAACAAGGCATGCCCTTCGTCCTGCGCGAACTCGCCACCGCCACCTCGCACTTCGACGGCCTGGAGCTCCAGGAACCGGGGGTCGCCCAGGTCCACACCTGGCGCCCCGGCCCGGAACAGAACGGCATCGACGGCCAGGACATCGCCATGTACGGGGCAGTCGCCAGAAAGCCCTGAAAACGGATCACCCCCGCGCCGGCGGGGAGGACGGCGCTGGTCGCCGGAGTCCGCGCCTCCACCCGGCCCTTCCCGCCGACGCGGGGTGTTCCGCTGCGCGGGAGGCAGTCGTCCCAGCCATCGAGGATCGCGACGCACTCCACGTGTGGGTCATCGGCAAGACGTCGACTTCCGGCGAAAACTCACGCCTGACGCTCATCCGCTCGGCGCCAGGATCCTGCCCTGCCCGCGGGTAGTCACTCAACGCACCCTGGGCAGCGCCTCCGGCGGCATGACGCCCCGTGCCACCACACCCGCCTTCACGGCACCTCCTGGGGAGAATCCGGGGAGTATCGACGGTCCTCGGGAGCGCGTGGAGAGAATCGAGCGCGTAACGCGGCAAGACTCCGAAAGAGCTGAAAGGCTTGTCCGCGCCGGTCAAAGGTGGGCACAGCTGCATCGGCGCAGGTCAGGCCACCCGGTAGGCAGGTTCATGACGAAGTCGACGAAGTCCTCTCACTGTCGCCGCACCGACGCATCACCCCACCGGCGCCGATGCGGCTGCGGCATCACTGAGCCGCATCGCGTTTCATACAAACGGTCGAGGCAGCTGAGACAGCAGCAATCCGCCCCACGGACCCAGCTCTGCGGCGGCCCAAGATCAACCGCTCGGGCGTGTGACACCGCGAGGCCGATCGGCGCAGTTTCCCCAACGGCTTTCTCACGACTCGGCGGAACTCGCATCACGGTCCCGCCCGCGGACGCGGTCCCGTCGCGAACCCGAAGCCGAGGGGTCCTGCTTCTCGACTGCCCACCATGCGCTGGATCGGCGTAGGCGCGGAGTCGATCGTCGCCCATCACGCGCAAGGCAACAGACGCACGACCCTGCCCCATGCACGGGGCCTCCCTTTCGCGCGGAGCCGGGGCCGACTCACTCCTGGCGCGACGACATGGCGGGGACCGACATCAGATACCTGACTACGCGTCAGCGAAGTCAGCATGGAGTCAGCGTTCGTTCCGGCAAACGTCGCCACACTCTGCTCTGCATGGGAGTCGCGCCCAAGATCTGCAGCACACGCGAAGGGCCAAGCGAGCATCTGCGAGTCGTCCAGAAACGGAACTCGTCCGAAGCCAGTCAGCCTGAGGTCGGTTCGGTCCATGATCCCAGCTCAGCGCACCCTCCCTCGCGCCTTCAGCGGCACCGAAGGCAGCTTAGGGGCCGGAATCGGAGGGCCGTCGTAGCCCTTCACCTCCCCGAAACGGGTGCCGTTCATCCAGTCATCGCGGGCCTGTGCGATGTCCTCTTGGGACCGTCCGATCCAGTTCCAGAACATGACCAGTTCCTCCTCGAACGGCTCGCCGCCCAGGAGCATCAGCCCGGCGTCGGAGACAGCGCGCAGAGGGAGTTCGGTGCGGCCGCAGCCGAGGTAGAGCATCGAGCCGGGCAGCACGGGGACGCCGTCGACCTCGGCCTCACCCGACATGGACAGGACCGCGTACTCGAAGTCGGGATCCAGGGGCAGGCGGGCCTCGGCGCCACCGGCCAGGGTCACGTCTGCGCCGACGATCGGTGTGTACGCGGTGCCGGGCGAGACCGCACCGTCCAGTTCGCCCAGGATGACGGTGGCGGTCACGCCGGGGGCGGTGACGACGGGCAGGTCCGCGTGGTGCTGGAAGTGCGGCTCGATGTTGCGGTGCGCTTCCGGGAGCGCCACCCAGAGCTGCGCTCCGTGCAGCAGCCGGGCGTGTTCCTTCGGACTCTCCTCGGAGTGGCTGATGGCGCGGCCCGAGGTCATCAGGCCCAGTTCGCGGGGGCGTACCGTCTGGAGGCTGCCGAGACTGTCCCGGTGAAGGACTTCCCCGTCGTGGAGCCAGCTGACGGTCTGGAGACCCATGTGGGGATGCGGAGGGACCTGCATCCCGGGCTCGTCGGCGATGTCGTCGGGGCCGTAGTGGTCCACGAAGGCCCAGGCCCCCACCATGCGCCGGCCCAGATTGGGCAGCAGACGGCGGACCTCGGTGGCCTCGCCGAGCCGGACGCGTCGGGGGGCGAGAAGCTCACGGACGGGCTCGGCGACGACGAAGCCGCGTCCTCCGCAGACGGAGGGCGTGGCCTGGCGATCGAGATTACTCATGACGCTCAACCTAATCCCGTAGGGGCGTGGAGCACCGGGTCCCACACCAGAACTTTAGTGGAATGTTCAACCATTGTGCGGTGTTGTCATGGCTGAACGTACGGCGGGGCGGCCCGGAGCCGGCTCGCACCACATCAAGGAGGACGCGTGAGCGAGACCGAGACCTACTACGAGTTCGGCACCGCCGCCGACCGGTGGGACCGGGCGCAGATGTTCTTCGAGGCCAAGGAGTACCTGACGGCCGCACGGATCCTGGGCGGACTCGTCGAGGAAGCGCCGGAGCAGGTCGCGCCGCGACTGCTGCTGGCCCGCTCCTACTACCACTCCGCCCGGCTGGGCAAGGCGGAGCAGGAGCTCCGGGCCGTTCTGGAGCTCGACCCGGTGGAAAGCTACGCGCGCCTGATGCTGGGCCGGACGCTGGAGCGCCAGGGGCGGATCGCCGACGCGGCGCCGCACCTGCGGATAGCCGCCGCCCTCACCGGAGACTTCGGCCCCGGAGCCACGCGCTCCTGAGCCGTTCCGTGCCACCGGCCGGGCCCCACCACTCGGTGCGGGCCCGGTCTCCTTTACTCGCCGATACGAGCATCGGACCATGGGATCTCCAGGACGAAGGGGCGGAAGATGCACGGATCGGGGAGTGCCGCATTAGGCCGGGCGCGGTCGGCCGCGCTCATCGGGCTGGCGGTGGCGGTTTCGGCCGGCTGCTCCGGTGGAGACGACGGGAAGAACCGGGACGCGGCGGAGCGGACCGCTCGCCCGCCGGGAACCCACAGCTGGACCAGCAGACCCTGCGACCTCCTCACGGACGAGGCGCCCGCCGAGGGCTTCGCCCTCCGCACCACCACCGACTCCGCCTCCCCCGACGCCCTGGAGGACATCGGCGAGAACGGCGCGCGGCCGCTCTACCGGCAGACCGGCTGCCTCGCGGACCTGAGGGCGTCCGACGGCACGTTCTGGAAGCTCAGCACCAGGGCGTCGGTGTACGAGGCCGCCGAGGCCGCCCGTCACGCGTACCGCGTCAAGGAGGACCTCGACCGGGCCCACGGACGCGGGCCCGAGAAGGTCCACGCCGCCGCCTACGCGATACCGGCCGACGACCAGGGACGCCCCGGCCGCACCCTCCTCCTGTGGAACGGCGACCTCGTGCTCACGGTGTCCGCGTACGCACCGCACGGGAGCACGGAACACGACGTACGGGAAAGCCTCGAACGGATCGTCGGCAACGCGGCACGCCGCACGGAGGACGGCCTCCGCGATCACGACGCCTCCGCCCCCGCACCGTGACCGCCTCGGCCTGCCCGCACAGGAAGGCCCGCCGGGGGCGACCATCAGGAAGAACCGAGCGGTGCGCTCGCCGATGGTGTCGGGGTTGCCGACGTCGGAATCGGACGGTGGCCGGACTCCCTCGGCGGACCGTGCACACCCGGCGCGGACGTCCTGGCCGTGGCCCGCGGCCGCCGCCGTCCGCGCGGCGGCCGTCCAGGCGGGGGGCTGGCGGCGGAAGCCTTCCGGCGGCTGGATGCCGCCCCGCTGACGCCGACCGAACCCAGCGGACGACCAGGCCGGTGGAACGTGGGGCCGGGCCGCCCGATCACCGCCCCCACGCCCGGCCGAACGCCACGCGGTACGGACCCGGCCCGCCAAGCGGTACTGCGCATGCCTCGCACAGCCCGGCCGACCGGGCGTCACGCCCCCTCGCTCTCCCGCCAGTCGGGCCGGACCAGCACGGCCGTGGCGACGATGCCGTCCTCGATCCGCCACTGCCCGTGCAGCGTGGTCGGCAGGGCCGGGTCCGTGAGGAGCAGACGCGCGGCGAACGTACCCTCGACAGCGATGTCCCCGGGGGGCGTGTCCTCCTTGCCGGCTCGACCGCCCGTTCGTTGGAACGTCAGGTCTGCCTCAACGAAGTCGAGTTCGATTCCCGTGACCGGGTACCAGGTCTTGAAGACGCTCTCCTTGGCACTGAACAGGACGCGGTCCCAGTGGATTTCGCTCTCGTCCTCCGGCGCCGGAAGGCCGATCCGCGCGCGTTCGGCGGGCAGGGTCACCAACTCCCGTACGCCGGTGGGGAGCGGTGCGTGCGGTTCCGCGTCGATACCGAGCGACAGTACGCCCTTCGCGCGGGCCAGCGCGGCCGCCCGGTACCCCTCGCAGTGGGTGAGGCTGCCGACGATTCCCTCGGGCCACAGCGGTCGTCCCCGGTGACCGTGGAGCACGGCCACAGGTGGCAGACCGAGGCCGGCCATGGCGCGCCGGGCGCAGGCGCGGGCCGTCGTGAAGTCGTTCCTGCGCTTGGCCACGCTCTGGGCGACCAGCGCCTCCTCCTCCGGGAAGAGGGTTCCGTCGGGGACGGTCTCCGCGCGGGTGGCGGCACAGGAGACGTCGGCGGGCAGCAGCCGCTCGATCACGAGGAGCCTCCGGGGGCGCGCCGCTGTGCGGAGGGTTCGGCGTCGGCGCGGGCCGGTGGAGCGGATCGCCCCTCGTAGGGGAGGATCTGCCGCAGCAGGCCTCGTGGGTGTCCCCTCTCGCGCCACTCCCTGGGGTAACCGATGGAGACCTCCTCGAAGCGCACCCCGTCGTACCACGTCGTACGGGGGATGTGGAGGTGGCCGTAGACGACGGCGGTGACGTTGAAGCGCCGGTGCCAGTCGGCGGTCAGTTCGGTTCCGCACCACTGGGCGAACTCGGGGTACCACATCACCGAGGTGGGCTCCCGGACCAGCGGCCAGTGCCCGGCGAGGACGAGGGGTATCTCGGGGTCGTGCTCCGCGAGCCGGCGCCCGGTCGCGGCGACCCGGGCGCGGCACCAGTCGTCCCGCGTCGGGTAGGGGTCCGAGTGCAGGAGGTATTCGTCGTTGCAGACGACGCCGGACTCGTGCGCGACGGCCAGCGACTCCTCCTTCGTGTGCGTTCCCGGGGCGCGGAAGGTGTAGTCGTACAGGAGGAAGAGGGGCGCGATCGCCACCGGTCCGTCCGGGCCCGGCCAGAGCGGGAACGGGTCTTCCGGAGTCGTCACCCCGAGGCCCCGGCACAGCTCGACGAGGTGGTCGTAGCGGGCCTGGCCGCGCAGTTGGACCGGGTCCTTGGCCAGGGTCCACAGCTCGTGGTTGCCGGGGGCCCAGATGACGTGGGCGAAGCGCTCCGCGAGGAGTCCGAGCGTCCACCGGATGTCCTCGGGCGTCTCCGCCACATCGCCGGCGACGATCAGCCAGTCCGCGTCGGACGTCGGGTGCAGGGACTCCACGATGGCCCGGTTGTCGGTCACCGCGGCGTGCAGGTCGCTCACGGCCAGCAGACGGCCCGCGCGCTGCTGTCGGGGCCCGTCGCCGGAGGCGGGAACGTCGGCGGGGGCGGGAACGTCGGCGGGGGCACCGTGCGGTGCGGGGTCGCTCGGAGGCGTCATGGGCGCTGTTTTCCCGATCTGTCGGCAGTGGTCGGGCTCCGTCCGCACGGTGGGGAGCCGCTGGGAACGTAGCCTCTCACGCTCCCCTCCCGGTTCCCCCGGGGTTTCGGACGGCGGGCACGTCGACGGGGGCGTACCGGCGCCGATGTCCTGTCAGTCGCCTTCCGCCCGGCGGGAGTTCAGCTCGTTCACCGCACCGAGTGCGTCGCCCACCGTCGTGTAGTCGACAGCGATGAAGGTGACCGGACTGCCGCGTTCCGCCTCGCAGGCACGGGCCCGCTCCAGGACCCAGTCCCGGGCGTTGACGCGGCCGGCGTCCAGGCGGCTGCCGCCCGCGTTCGTGATGAAGTGGTTGAGCAGGAAGAGCTGCTTCCCGGTGCCGCCCCGGTGGGGTTCGCACGTCATCTCGGAGGGGCTCCGGAAGGCGAACGGGGTCTCCATCCCGTACCGGTAGAAGTTGCGGTACCAGAGTGCCGGGCCGTCGGCCTTCTCGGCGAACACCACCAGTCGGCGGCCGCTGTCGATCATCTCCGCCAGGGTGGGCCACGGGGCGTCAGGATCAACCGAGGGGGTGTGCAGGAGGCCCTCCAGGCCGGCGGCGCGGAACGCCTCCTCGGTGTCCTCGGGGCTGATGTCGTCCTGGACGATGATCGTCACGATCTCGGTCGGGTGGGCTCGCAGCCAGTCGCCGATGTCCTCCAGGGCCGGGACCAGTTCGACGGCCCCGGCGCGGCAGACGCCGTGGCAGAGCCACAGTCCCTCGCGCGGCGGGTTCGCCCGGTCGATGGCGCCGGTGATCAGGCGCCGTTGCTCGGGGGTGAACTCGGGCGAGTCGAGACGCCCGGCGATGTCCTGCGGGCGCTCCCAGCGGTACGTGTCGAGCTGGAGGGCCCGGACGCCCGTGTTGAGCTGGGTGGTGATGTCGGGGTCCTGGAGAGGGCCGATGAACCGGTCCGCGGTGGTGGACATGGCGTTGTGCGAGGTGAGGTAGGCGGCTTCGTCGTAGCGCAGTTCGCACAGGCGGCTGCTGCCCAGGCACTGGCGGGGTGCGGACGGGCCGAACACGGGCGGCACGAGCAGTACGCCGGCCAGTGCGGCACAGGCCACGCCCGCCGCCGTCGTCCGCACCGCCGTCGGGGCCGGGGCCGGCATCCGCCCCGGGCGCACCAGGAACGCCCAGCCCACGCCCGTGAGGAGCACGCCGCCGACGAGGGCCGTGAGGGCGGCGCTCAGCCCGGTCGCGACCGCCTGGTCCACGGCGTTGCGCTGGAGGTCGTCGACGAGCGCGGCGACGCTCGGCGCCCAGGAGGCCGGTGTAGTGAGGAGGCGTCCTCCGGTGGCCAGCCGGGCCAGAAGCACGGCCGCGGCGGTCAGGCCTCCCGCGCAGGCGAGCGCCTGCCCCAGTCGCATCAGCCGGCGGGCCGGGGCGGCGGGACCGGTGAGCCAGAGCGTCGCGAGCGCGGCCAGGGCGACGGTGAGGGCGAGGACCTGGAGCAGGGTCAGGAGCCTGACGGCGCCACGGGCCCGCTCCAGGTCCGTGAGGTCCGCCCCGACGCTGGTCAGGGTGCCGGTGAGGTCCCACGTACCGTCCTGGAGAGTGGTGCGGAGGCCGGCCGCGGCGGTCCGTGAACCCTCGGAGAGCGCGGCGGCAGCGGTGACCGCCAGCGCGGTCGATACGTCTCCCTCCCCCAGGGCCACCTCGATCTCGGGACGCAGCGCCGCCCGATCCCGCTCCGGGACCGTCGCGAGGAGGGCGTCGGCGGCCCGGCCGGCCTGGTCCTCGGTGAGCGGCAGCTTGGGCAGGTTGGGGGCACGGCCCTCCTTGAGCGCGTCGAGCGCCGTGACGAGGTCGGCGGCGAACCGTTCGAAGTCCGGCCGGTCGCTCCCCTGGATACTGGCCACCAGATCGCCGAAGTAGACGCGGGCGAGGTCGGCGAGGTTCTCCAGCACCGGGGCCAGGTCGACGGTCGGCCGGAACTCGTCACGGTCGCCGCGCAGATAGCCGGTCACCGCCTCGATCTGCTGGTCGGTGAGGGCCCGGACCGTGGCGGGCGGCAGCACGACCTTGACGTTCGACGTCACCAGCGCCTCGGGCACGGGCAGGCGCGCGAGCAGCTCGCGGGTGACGGGCGAGATCTCCGGGTCCACGAGCACCTCGGTGTAGAGCCGGTCGTAGGCCGACTCCTCGTCCAGCACCGCCTGGTAGAAGCCGGGCGAGGCGACCGTGGACCGGACGGTCGCCGTCAGGGCGACCGTCGTCACGCACAGGACGGCCAGCAGGAAGGCGAGCACCGGCACGGGGCGGCCGGGCCGGCGCGGGGGCGCGGGTCCCCATGACGGCTCGAGCGGGTTCACAGTCGGCTCGGCACTCACTCGGCCAGCCTATGCGGAATATCAGCTTCTATGCGTGAATGATGAGATTCAGGAGCTGAGGAGCCCACTGTGCACCGCGTTCACCTGGCCGTGCTGATGACGAGTCACGACCGCCGTGCGCGCACGCTGTCCGCGCTGCGCGCCCTGGAGGAGCAGCGCGGGCTCCCCGCCGGGACGACGCTCGGCGTGCATCTCGTGGACACCGGCAGCACCGACGGTACGCCGGAGGTGGTCCGGCTGCGGCATCCGGCGGTGGAGGTCATGTCGATGGGCGCGGACACGCCCCCCAACCTGGCGCTGCGCGTCGCGAGCCGCAACAGCCGCAGCGGCGGCGGGGGCGGCGGTCCACTCGGCGGCGAGCCCGGCGGGCCGACCCACTCGTGGACGCATCAGCTCTGGCTCGACGACGGCGTCGAACTCTTCCCGGACGCCCTCGCGAACCTGCTGCGGACGGCCGGGGCGGCCGGGCCCGGGACCGTCGTCGTGGGCGCGGTACGGAACGCGTACGGGGACACGGTGTACTCCGGCCGGCGGGGCCGTTCCCTGACCCTCGTCGAGCCCGGCGAGCACCGGCCCGAGCCCTGCGACACGTACGACGGGCGCGTGGTCCTGCTCCCCCGTGCCGTGTACGACCTCGTAGGGGACCCGGACAAGGTCTTCCGCCACCGGATGGGCGACTACGACCACGGCTGCCGGGCGCGGCGGGCCGGGGTGACCGCGTTCGTCGCCCCGGGACATGCCGGTGAGTGCGTGGGCGGACCGCATGCTCCCCGATCCCGGGAGCCGGGGATCGGTGTCCGGGAGGCGCTGCGCCGCGTGACCTCCGTACAGGAGCTGCCGCTCCGCCCGTGGTGGGTGTACTGCCTGCGGCACACCTGGCCATGGGCGCCGTATCTGATGCTCGCCCCGTACGCGCGCGCCGCGGCCCGCGCCACGCTCGGCCGGCTGCGGGGGTGATCGGGGGCCGGGCGGCGTCAGCTTCGCTCGGCGGCCACCGCTGCGGCGGACCGGCCGGTGGGCGGGGGCGGCACGGTGGGGTGCCCCCCGGCGGTCCTGGCGGCGCCGGCGGGCGCCCTCTTCCCGGGAGCCGGGCCCGCGACACGCCGTGCGGAGGCGGCGGAGGGGATCGCGGCGCCGGTGGAGGTCGCGGTGGTGCGCCGGGCGGCGATACGGGGGCGGGCTGTGCGGAGCGGTGCGTACGCCGGAATCCTCAGCAGCGCGAAGACGGCGGCCGCAGTCCCGGCCAGCGGCGGGAGGAGGAGCGCGGGGTGCAGCAGTTCCGCGTACACCAGCGTCGCGGTGGTGACCGGCACCGCCGCCCACAGGCCGAGGAGGACCGCCGTGCCCGGCACGGTGACGCGGACCCGGCGCAGACGGTGCGCGATGTGGTCGTCCGTGTCGCACAGCAGGGAACGCGCGGCGCGGCGGCGGGAGACCAGGACCAGGGCGGTGTCGGCGAGGGCCACCGTCGCCAGGACCGGCAGCGCGGCCCAGGCGGCCCGGCCCGACGGGGCTGCCGTCTGGATCAGCGCGCCGGAGGCCGCCAGCGCGAATCCGGTGAACTGCGCACCGGATGCGCCGAGCCGGAGGCGGGCGGGGTGCCAGTTGTGGAGCAGGAAGCCGGCCAGGCCGGCCACCAGGGCCGCCGGAAGCAGGGCGAGGGCGGGGCTCCCGCCGACGGCGGCGCACGCGAGCAGCCCGGCGGCGGTGACCAGCCCGACGGTGGTCAACAGTCCGTCGGCGTGGTCGAGCAAGGCGAACGCGTTGGTGAGGAGGACGATCCAGAGCACGGCCAGGACGCCCGCCGCCGGTGACAGACCTGCGAGGCAGACGACGAGGACCGCGGCGGCCGTCTGCACGGGGAGTCGGAGAGCGGCCCGGAACGGCTTCAGGTCGTGGACGAGCCCCAGGGCGGCGACGATCGCGGCCCCGGCGAGCGCCCCCGCGACGGAGCCGGCGGAGTCGTCCACCGCGCCGAACCACAGGGCCCCGCCGACTGCCGTGCCGACGCCGAGCACGACCGTGGCACCGCCTGTCCTGCGCAGCGCCGCGGCCCGTGGAGCCCGCCCGCCCGGTTCGTCCGGGGCGTGGGGGCGGAGGGCCGCACGGCGGACGACCTTGGCGAGTGCGACCGTGATGAACAGCGCGGCCACACCGGAGGCGATGATCCCCAGCACGTTCACCTGCCCTGCCTTTCCTCGTTCATGACCTGCGGCGCGGGGCTCCGAGCGGCCGGTGGAACGGCGGCCGCCCGGTCCCGGGCCGGTTGCGGGTCGGGGGACACGGGACGCCACTCGGGTGGCGTTTCTCCCCAACCTACGGGCCGATGTCCGCATTCACCCTAAATAACACGAAAAGAGCGACGCATTGTTCTGCCACCGCGCTCCACCCGAACCTCCTCCGGACTGCGTCCGGAACGGTCACCGGCTGTCACCCGACTACGGGAAGGAGCTGGGCCGACCATCCTTCAGCCTTCAAAGGGCGTCGGTGTGAGAGAAGTTGGGGAAGAGCACGGGCGGATGACCCGTCAGTACCCGAGACCCCGTCCGGCGTTGCGCTCGGCGGCGGCGTGCCACCAGCGGGGCGGAGAGGGACCGGCGACCGCGGCGGTGGGCTGATCGGGGTGCAGGCCCAGGACGCGCAGCGCGTCCGCGCGGACCCGGACGACGTACTGACCGCGCCGGCGCCCGTCCACGCCGGCATAGCAGAGAAGATCGAAGCGGACGAGATTCCCGGCGAAGGGCATCCAGTCGACGCCACGGTCCCGCAGTCAGGCGCGGAGGGCCGCCGGGGGCCGGGGACAGCCCGGCAGGTTCTCGCACGACACGACGGCCACCCACGCGGCGCTCGCCCCGTTCTCCGCCTTCTCCCCACGCATGACGCCGACCCTAACGGCTGTTCCGGCCGTCCACGAAGGTCCCGACGATCTCGATGTCCCCGATCCGCGAGGGCTCCACGCGGTGCGGGTCGTCGCCCAGCACCACCAGGTCGGCACGCAGCCCCGGCGAGAGGGCGCCCGCCGACGCCTCCCAGCGGCAGGCACGGGCGCCGGCGACCGTGTAGGCCCGCAGCGCCTCGTCGACGGTGACGGCCTCGCCCGGGCCGACGAGGCGGCCCGACGCGGAGGCGCGTTCGACCATGAACTGGATCGCCCGCAGCGGCGAACCGTCCGCGACGGGGCGGTCCGAGCTGCCGACGAGGGCGACGCCGTGGTCCAGGAAGCCCCGGCCCCGGTACAGCCAGCCGGCCCGCTCCTCCCCCATCACCGTCGCGTAGTCGTCGCCGAAGCAGCGCAGGAAGCCGGGCTGGACCACGGCACTCACGTCGAGCTCGGCGAACCGGGGCAGTTGGTCCGGGCGGATCAGTCCGGCATGTTCGACGCGGTGGCGCGCGTCCGGGCGGGGACGGAGCCTCTGGGCCCGCTCCAGGGCGTCCAGGGCGAGGTCGGCGGCGCGGTCGCCGATGGCGTGGACGGCGAGCTGCCAGCCCGCGAGGTGGCCGTCGACGATGAGGTCACCGAGAAGGTCGGGGTCGTCCTGGAAACGGCCGACGTTGTCGGTCGTGCCCACATATGGGGAGGTGAGCGCCGCCGTGCGCGCCATCATCCCGCCGTCGGTGTAGATCTTCAGAGCGCCCAGGGACAGCCAGTCGTCGCCGAACCCGGTGCGCAGGCCGAGGTCCAGGGCCCGGGGGAAGCCGTCGTCGGCATGGGTGGCGCGGGGGCGCAGGGTGTCGCCGGACGCCATGAGCTGGACCCGCAGGGGCAGTCGGCCGCGGTCCCGGAGCAGTTGGTAGGCGCCCAGTTCGACGGGGCTGTGACCGAGGAGCCCGCCGCCTATGCCCGCTTCGGCGCAGGCCGTGATCCCCTCGTCGAGGCAGCCTCGGGCGGCGAGCTCGATCGCGTCGGCCAGCTCTTCCTGGGAGTAGGGCAGCCGCAGCCGGCGGGCGGTGGTCATGGCGCTCTCGGCGAGGAAGCCGTCCTCGTGCGGCGTTCCGTCCGGCAGGAGCTCCAGTACGGCGGTGTTGACGACGCACGCGTGCCCGGAGTCGTGCATCAGGAGGACCTTGCGGCCGTGACTGACCCGGTCCAGCTCGGCGGCGGTCAGATGCCGGCCCAGGGCCCGCTGGTCGTACCCGGCGACGTCCACCCAGGCGCCGGCAGGGGCCGGCCGCCGGGCCGCCGCGGCCACGACGGCGAGGATGTCCTCGACCCGCTCGCACGGGGCGATGCTCGGTGTGCGGGCCTTCAACCCGGCCCAGGCCAGGTGGACATGGCTGTCGATGAAACCGGGCAGCACGGTGGCGCCGTCCAGGTCGACGACCTCGCGGGCGGGCAGGGACGTCACCGCATCGTCCACACCGACGACCCGCCCCCGCCAGATACCCAGGTCGTGGGCGACGGGGTGCCGGGGGTCCATCGTGAGGATGCGCGCGTTGGTCAGTCGCGTACAGAGCATGGGCAGTCCGTCCGTCGGAGTCCGGTGTGCTGTGCGGGCGCGGGGTTTCTCGGAGCCGTACGGCTGTGCGGCATCGCCGCCGAGGGCTCCCGCCCGCCCGGAATGTAGCGCCGGGGTGCGGCGGGCACCATCGGTCCCCGGACTCGGACCCGGCTCGGACCCGGGCACGGCCTGACGCATGCGGCGCTCGGCGAGAGAACGTTCGCCCCTCTCCGGCCGCCTTCTCCCCCGGCAGCCCGGCCGTACTGCGGCGTCTCTTCCCGGACGTCCTCCTGGCCTCCGCCGCCGACGCTCCGCGTTCGGGCTGAACGCGGCGTCGGACGGGTACGGCGTGGTCCTGCCGCAGAACGCGACGGATCCGGCCGGACAGCTGCGCGAGCGCGGGTTCCGCCCGGTCGGCGTGGACCTGTCGGAACTCCTCGAGGCCGCCGACGGCCCGAAGTGCCGCACCCCGGAGCTGCGCCGGGACGCCCGAGCCGGCGGCCTCCCCGCGGAAATTCCGTGGGGAGGCCGCCGGGGGGTCGATACCGTGGCGTGCATGACCGCCGAGCCGAGGACCTTCCCTCCCCGCCCCCTGTCCGCTGTCAAGGCCGTGTACGCCCGTCAGGCCGGCTGCCCGTCCTCCTTCGCCCTGGCGGTGGCGGACTTCGAGCCCTGGGAGGAAGGCGTGCAGTTCGAGACGGCGGACGCGTGCACGGTGCCGGGCTGGCCGGACGCCGAGGTCGCAGAGCTGCACGCGGCCTTCGGTTCCGGCGTACGCGAGGAGTTGGAGGAGCTCGCGAAGCTGAACCCCGGCACCACGGTGGCGGTCGCGGTCGTCCTGCGGTCCATCAAGGTGCACGAAGTGGACTCCCACCCCCGTGCGTTCCGGCAAGCGGGGCGACAAGCCGTCCGAAACGCGCTGTCGGAGGCGTACGGCCCTCCGTCGAAGCCCTGGCCGAGGCTGCCCTGAATCCGGGCTCGGTCTCCACCGACCGGCCGCTCGTTGTCGGCGATGACCGTGACCGCCCCCGAGGTGACCGGCGCGGCCTTCACCATCGGTCTGAGCCTGGTGGGGCTCGCGGTCGTCGAGCCCGCCTCGCCCTGGCGGGCCTGGTCTGCCTTCCCGTCCACGTCCTGGCCACCCGCGGCTTCCTCGGCGGGACCCTCCAGGTGTACGGGGACATCCGCGGGCTGGAGTCCGCGCGCGGACAGAGTGTCATCGAGGCGGTACACGGGGCGGAGACCATGTGCGCGTACGGGACCCAGGGCCGGCACCTGGCCGAGCTGTCCGACCGGGGCTACCGGGCCGTCGAGCGGCAGCGCGACGGAGTATGGCTGCGCAACCGCTTCACGCATGGCTCAACGCGGCGGAGTTCGTCGGTCCGGCCGCCGTCCTGGCGACCGGATACGTTTCGGGGGCTCGCCCACGTCGGCCCCGGCCGCGTGCACATCGTGCCGCCGCCCGCCCCGAGGTGACGCGGCACTGCGGCTACGTCCCCCCGGCGCCGGGCGCTGGCCGAGCACGACCGCACCGAGGATCACGGCCATGCCGACGATCTGGAGGGCGGACAGCGTCTCGCCCTTGACCAGGTAGCCCAGCAAGGTCGCCACGACCGGACTGCCCAGCGCGAGGAAGGAGACGGCGACGGCGGGCAGGCGCTCGATGCCCCGGAACCAGACGAAGTAGCTCAGGACCGCGCCCAGGATGATGAGGTGGGCGAACCCGATGAGGTTCGATCCGGTGAGCCCGTCCGGCAGTCCTTCCAGCGACAGCCAGAACGGCAGCAGGACCAGTCCGCCCGCCGTGAGTTGCCACCCGGTGAACGTCAGCAGACCGACGCCTTCCGGTCGGCCCCACCGCTTGGTCAACGTGATGCCCAGGGCCATGCACAGCGCACCGCCGACGGCCGCGAGGACACCGAGGACGTCGAGCGGCACCGCGCCCCTGAAGACCAGCAGCGCCACTCCCCCGGCTCCCATGGCGCAGGCCAGGGCGTGGCGGGCCCTGACCCTGTCGCCGAGGAAGAGGGCGGCGAGGACCACGACGAACATGGGCTGGGCCGACATGATCACGGCGGCGATGCCGCCCGGCAGCCGATAGGCGGCGAGGAAGAGCAGGAAGTTGAAGGCGCCGATGTTCAGTACGCCGAGGACCGGCGCACGCCACCACCAGACACCGGTGGGGAGTCTCCGTCCGAGGGCCAGCAGCACCAGCCCGCCCGGCAGGGCCCGCACGGTGGTCGCCAGGAGCGGCCGGTCCGGTGGCAGCAGTTCGGTGGCGATCAGGTAGGTGCTGCCCCAGACCGCCGGAGCGAGACCGGTCAGGGCTGCCGTGCGTATGTTCTGTCTGCTCGTCATCTCGCCTCGCGGTCACGGGGGATCACGGCGGCTCCGCTTTCGGGCGCGCCGGAAGAGCCCCGGTCGCGTGGCCGACCGAAGAGGTCGGGCCCAGGGGGATCCTGCCGTGTGCGGTCGTCATCAGTGTCGGGCCGGGGCCATCCATGAGTCCAACACATGCTTGTCACCTGATGAATCTCGATTCACGATGGATCCATGGAGCTCCAGCAGATGCGGTACGTGATCGCCGTGGCCGAGACGAACAACTTCACGAGGGCCGCCCAGCGCTGTCTGGTGGTCCAGTCAGCGCTCAGCCACCAGATCGCGCGCCTGGAGAAGGAGTTGGGCGCCAGGCTCTTCGAACGCAGCAGCCGCCGGGTCCGGTTGACCTCGGCAGGTATGGCGTTCCTGCCCGCTGCGCGCCAGTGCCTGGACGCGGCGGAGCGGGCCGCGGCCGAAGTGGCGGCGGCCGTCGGGGAGGTGCGCGGGCGCCTCTCGGTGGGTCTGATCCCCACCGTCGCCGCCGTGGACCTCCCCTCCGTACTCAGGGACTTCCACCGGCGCCACCCCAGGGCCCGGGTCAGCCTCAGCGTCGGGGCGAGCGAGGATCTCGTCGAGCAGGTCAGGAGGAGCGAGATCGAGGTGGCCTTTCTCGGCGTCCCGGTCACGGTCCGGCCCCGGGGTGTCCAGGCCCGGGAGCTGGCCAGGGAGCGGCTGATCGCCGTGGTCTCCCCGGCCCACCCGCTCGCCGGCGAGTCCTCGGTCGACCTTCGTCGGCTGTCCTCGGAGGTGTTCGTGGACCTTCCGGCGAAGACCGCCGGCCGAGCACAGTCCGATCTCGCCTTCGCCGCCGCCGGCCTCACCCGCGAGGTCGCCTTCGAGGTGACGAACGCCGACTACCTGGCCCGGCTGGTCGCCGCCGGCCTCGGTGTGGCCCTGCTCCCGCCCGCGTACGTCGCCGGCCTCGCCGGAGTGACCACGATCGAGGTCACGGACGCGCCGACCCGCGTTGAGTACGTGATCTGGGGCCGGGAGAGCCGAACCCCGGCGGCAGCGGCCTTCCTCGAGCTCCTGGGCATCGAGGCGGAGTGACCGCGGGGCACTCCGGGGGCCCGGGCCGCCGCGACCGGCTGGTCCCGCGCTCCGGGACGGCCGCTGTGAACCGCCCCACTTTCCGGGTGCTCCGGACGAACATGCGCGATCATGGCCGGATGGAAGCTCGATTCCTCGGCATCGCCGAGCTGGCCGAAACTCCGTCCGTGGCGGTCGTGGTCGACGTCATGCGGGCGTTCACTGTGGCCGCCTGGGCGTTCGGCCGGGGCGCGGAGAAGATCGTCCTGGCCGAGTCCCCTGCCGCCGCGCTGGCGCTCAAGGCGCGCCATCCCGATTGGGTGGCCCTCAAGGACGGGCCGCCCGCACCCGGCTTCGACACCGTCAACTCACCCGGCCTGCTGCGATCCCTCGACCTCGGTGGACGGAGCGTCGTACAGAAGACCACGGCGGGGACGGTCGGCGCCCTCGCGGTCGCGGAGGCGTCGCTGGTGCTGTGCGCCGGCTTCGTGGTGGCGGGAGCGACGGCTCGGCTCCTGCGTCAACGCGGCTGTGACGACGTCACGTTCGTGGTCACCGGCGAGGAGGGGCGCGCCGAGGAGGATCTGGCGTGCGCTCAGTACATCGCGCGAAGGACCGACGGCGGCGGGACCGACGCGACCCCGTTCCTGCGCCGCGCCGCCCGGTCGCGCGCCGCCGCCGAACTGACGGAGGGCGTACGGCAGGGAGCCCATCCGGACGACGTCGCACTCTGCCTCGAACTCGACCGGTTCCCCTTCGCCATGGTCGCGTCGCCGGAGGACTCGTTGATGGTCCTCCGGCCGTGCGCCGCGCCCGCGCCGGGCGACGAGGCTTCGCCATGATCAAGTCCGGCCGGGTCAACGGCCCTGCGGGCCGGCGCACCTAGGCCGACGCCTCCGGCGCGATCTCGGCGATCAGCCCCTCGACGAGGGTCCTGATCTCGTCGCGGATCGGGCGGACGGCGGCCACACCGCGACCGGCCGGGTCCTCCAGCTTCCAGTCGAGGTAGCGCTTGCCGGGGAAGACCGGGCAGGTGTCGCCGCAGCCCATTGTGACGCAGACGTCGGACTCGCGGACCGCGTCGACGGTGAGCACCTTCGGCCTCTCGGCGGAGATGTCGATCCCCACCTCGGCCATCGCCTCGACGGCGGCGGCGTTGACGGCGTCTCCGGGGTCCGAGCCAGCGGAGCGGACCTCGACACGGTCCCCGGCCAGGTGGGTGAGCCAGGCGGCGGCCATCTGGGAGCGGCCGGCGTTGTGGACGCAGACGAACAGGACGGACGGCCGGCCGGAGGAGGCTGCCATGGTGATCACTCTCTCCCGTCGCACGGCGGAACCGGGCCGCCGATGACTTCGATGACTTCAACACCCGCTGGTATCAGCGAGCAGTGATGTGAGAATATCAGCGCATGCTGACTTCAGTCGATCCTGATGTGATCCGGGTGCTGGGCGATCCGCTCCGCCTGCGGATCGTGACCCTGCTCGCCCGCGAGACGCTCTGCACGACACACCTGGTGGAGGAGACCGGAGCCAAGCAGACCAACCTGTCCAACCATCTGAAGGTGCTGCGCGAGGCCGGACTGGTGGAGACCGAGCCGTGCGGCCGCTTCACCTACTACCGGCTCAGGCCCGAGGTCCTGGCCGGACTGTCGGAGCAGTTCGCCGCACTGGCCGAGTCCGCCCGTACCGCCGGTGAGAACAAGAGGGCCTGTCCATGACCTCCACCGAGCCCACCACCACCGCGACCCGGGGCGCCGGCCCGGGCGGCGACGACTCGATCGCCGGGAAGCTCTCCACCCTCGACCGCTATCTCGCGGTGTGGATCCTGCTCGCCATGGCCGTCGGGCTGGGTCTGGGCCGTGTCGTTCCCGGGATGGACGACGCCCTCGCGAAGATCGAGATCGGCGGGATCTCCCTGCCGATCGCGCTCGGCCTGCTGGTGATGATGTACCCGGTGCTGGCCAAGGTGCGCTACGACCGGCTCGACCGCGTGACCGGCGACCGCAAACTGCTGGTCTCCTCCCTGGTCGTCAACTGGATCGTCGGCCCCGCGGTCATGTTCGCCCTGGCGTGGACCTTCCTGCCGGACCTGCCCGAATACCGCACCGGCCTGATCATCGTGGGCCTCGCCCGCTGTATCGCCATGGTCATCATCTGGAACGACCTCGCCTGCGGCGACCGGGAGGCCGCAGCCGTCCTCGTCGCCTTGAACTCCGTGTTCCAGGTGTTCGCGTTCGGCCTGCTGGGCTGGCTCTACCTCGACCTGCTGCCCCGCTGGATGAACCTCGGAGACGGCCAGGGCCTCGACGTCTCCGTGTGGCACATCGCCCTGAACGTCGTCATCTTCCTCGGTGTCCCGCTGCTGGCCGGCTTCCTCACCCGCCGCCTCGGAGAGCAGAGGATGGGCCGCGAGCGCTACGAGCAGCGGTTCCTGCCGAGGATCGGGCCCTGGGCGCTGTACGGACTACTGTTCACGATCGTCGTCCTCTTCGCCCTCCAGGGAAGGACGATCACCTCGCAGCCGCTCGACGTCGCACGGATCGCCCTGCCGCTGCTGGTCTACTTCGCGATCATGTTCTTCGGGACCTTCCTCCTGGGGAAGAGCCTCGGCCTGGCGTACGACCGCACCACCACGCTCGCGTTCACCGCGGCGGGCAACAACTTCGAACTCGCCATCGCGGTGGCCATCGCCACCTTCGGCGTCACCTCCGGACAGGCCCTGTCCGGTGTCGTCGGCCCGCTCATCGAAGTGCCGGTGCTGATCGGGCTGGTGTACGTCGCGCTCGCCTGGCGGCGCACATTCGCCCCAGAGGCGGTGACGACGAAACCGTGACGCGGCGCGGGCGCCCCGCGACACCGTACGCGGAACGGCGCGCCCCGGCCCTCACCTGACGGCGGGGCTACGGCGCTCGACGAGAACGACATCGCGCCAGACGCCGCGGTGGCGCCCGATCCGCTCGCGGATGCCGATGACCCGGAATCCCGCCCGCTCGTGAACGGCGAGGCTGGCGGTGTTCTCCGGGAAGATCCCGGCCTGAAGGGTCCAGATCCCGGCCTGCTCGGTGGAGTCGACCAGAGCCTTCAGCAAAACGGCGGCGATCCCGCGGCCTCGCGCGGCGGGGTCGACGTAGACGGAGTGCTCGACGACGCCCACGTAAGCGCACCGGTCCGAGACCCGGCCGGCCGCGACCCAGCCCAGGACCTCGCCGAGCCCGCCGAGAGCGACGAAGCGATGGCCGGGCAGTTTCGCGGCGTCGAAGCTCCGCCAGTCGGGCGGGCCGGTCTCGAAGGTGGCGTTGCCCTCGTCGATGCCCGTCCGGTAGATCGCCAGCACCTGCTCGGCGTGGTCCGCGGTCAGCGGCGCGATCACGACGGCCGGCGGCCCGCTCACCGCGCGCCCCATCCCCGTCACCCCGGTCAGGCGGACGGCTGCGTCAGCAGCCTGCCCATCCCGGCCAGGACCGACGGTTCCACCCGGTAGTAGACCCAGGTGCCGCGCCGCTCGGAGGTCAACAGCCCGGCCTCCTTCAGCTTCTTCAGGTGGTGGGACACGGTGGGCTGGGAGACCCCGACGTCGGAGATGTCGCACACGCACGCCTCGCCGCCCTCGTGCGAGGCCACGGCGGAGAACAGCCGCAGCCGCACCGGGTCGCCGAGCGCCTTGAACATCCGCGCGGCCGTCTGCGCCTCGTCGGCGGTCATCGGGCGCTCGGCCAGGGGCGGGCAGCACGGCACGACGCCCCGGCCGCCGACGGGCTCGACCAGCGGCAGCACCTTCGCATTCGACATACGCCTATGTTGACATACGTCAAACCAGGGCGGCAGAGATTCACCCGCGCGCGCAAGGCGGGCGCGGGCAAGCCAGGCGGGCGGACGAACCGAGTGCCCCTTCCGGCCGCCCGCACCGGGAGTCCGAAGCACCGAGCGAGCCGACTATTTCGACACATGTCTATGTTGACGTCCATCGATACAAGTGTCATCCTGGGCCGCACAAGGCATCGACAGATGTCGAAACACACAGGAGTCGCCGCCGTGAACGCACCCGCCACCACCGAACCGCCCGTCGTCGTGATCGGAGCCGGACCCACGGGTCTGGCCGCCGCGGTCCACCTGATCGACCGGGGCATCGAACCCTTGGTCCTGGAAGCGGGCGCCACCGCCGGAGCCGCGGTGCGCGACTGGGCGCATGTGCGCCTCTTCTCCACCTGGGGCGAGGTCGTCGACCCGGCCGCCGAGAAGCTGCTGGCCCGCACCGGCTGGACGCGGCCCGCCCCGGAAACGTACCCCTCCGGCGGGGACTGGGCCGAGCAGTACCTGCGGCCGCTCGCCGGCGCCCTGGGCGACCGGATCCGCCTCGGCGCCCGGGTCACCGGCGTCTCCCGCAGCGGCCGCGACCGGATCGTGGACGCCGACCGCGACCAGCAGCCGTTCGTCGTGCACATCGCCCACGCCGACGGACGCGAGGAGCGGCTCTTCGCCCGCGCCGTCATCGACGCCTCCGGCACCTGGTCCACACCGTCCCCCGCGGGCGCCGACGGCCTGCCGGCCCTCGGCGAGAAAGCCGCCGCCGACCGCATCGCCTACCGTGTCCCCGACCTCGAGGACCCGGCCGTCCGCGCCCGTTACGCGGGGCGCCGCACCGCCGTCATCGGCTCCGGGGCTTCCGCCTTCACCGCCCTCACCTCCCTCGCCGGCCTCGCGAGGTCCGACGACGGCACGGGCACCACGGGGGTATGGGTCCTGCGCCGGGGCCTCTCCGGCTCCACCTTCGGCGGGGGCGAGGCCGACCAGCTGCCCGCCCGCGGGGCGCTCGGACTGGCGGCGAAGGCCGCCGTCGACGAGGGGTACGTGGACGCGGTCACCGGCTTCCGGACCGAGGCGATCGAGCGCGACGCCCACGGCCGCCTCGTACTGGCGGGCGAGGACGGACGGCGCCTGGGCGCGGTCGACGAGGTGATCGTGCTGACCGGCCTCCGCCCGGACCTCGGCTTCCTGGACGAGCTGCGGCTCGGCCTGGACGATCGACTGCGGGCCCCCATCGGACTGGCCCCACTGATCGACCCCAACCAGCACTCCTGCGGCACCGTCTACCCGCACGGGCACCGCGAGCTGTCCCACCCGGAACCGGGGATCTACCTGGTCGGCATGAAGTCCTACGGCCGCGCACCGACCTTCCTCGCCATGACCGGCTACGAGCAGGTCCGCTCCGTGGCCGCCGCCCTCGCCGGCGACCTGGAGGCGGCCGACCGCGTCGAACTCACCCTCCCCGAAACGGGTGTTTGCGGCGGGGCAGGCCTCTTCGACGACCCGGCCGCCGCCCAGGCCGACACCGGCGGCTGCTGCGCGACACCCGAACCCACCGTGGTCCGGCTCGCCGCCGGAGCGCCGGCCGACGGCGGTGCGGCGGGCGGCTGCTGCTCCTCCTGACCGGCCCGACGCGCCATCAGGCCACATCACACCTGTCGCACGGGCCGGCCCACGCCCCCTGAGGAGCAGGAAACGGACTCGGCCCGAAACCGACGCGGTGCCGGGGAGGCGTGCGCGTCGGTCAGTGGTAGGCGTGGACGACGGCGTGTCCCTTACCGCGGCCGATCATCCACTTGTTGACCGGCGTCGTGATCACGAACGCCACGGCGAAGCCGCCCAGCAGGGCCGTCCAGAACAGCGCGTCCGAAAGGTGGGCGTCCATGGCCCCGGGCGTCAGGGCGATGATGCCGTTGTCGACGAGTTCCATCACCGCGATCGAGACGGTGTCGGCGGCCAGCGCCACCTTCAGCGCGGTCCTGAAGTCCAGCCCTGCCCTGCGGACCGCGAACAGAGTGAACGAGTAGCCGAACACGAACGCCAGCGCGATCGCCAGGGCCATCGTCTGGACGTTGCCCCACAGCAGGGCGGTGCCGATGACCATGCCGAGGATCTCACCGATGGCACAGCCGGTGAGGCAGTGCAGCGTCGCCTTCGCGGCCGTCCCCCACGTCGCGCCGTCCTTCCGATGTCCGGCATGCCCCGCGGGCGCCTGCCGGCCGCCGTGGTCGTGGTCGGTGTGGTGCGTGCCGTGGTCCATGGTCGTCGCCTCCCGTGCCGCGCGGTGTGCCCCTGCCCCACCGGCAACACGTTATACCTGGCAGGGGTATAACGCGCGGGTCAGCGGAGCGAACGGCCGCCCGCCGCCCTTCGGATGGCGAAGACCGCGGCGCCGAGGACGACGACCGCGGCACCGGGGATCACGGCACCCGGGGGCAGCGCGCAGGCGAGGACCGCGCAGCCGGTCAGGCCGACGGCGGGGACGAGGCGGTTCGACCGCCCCTCTTCGGGGGTGAGCGTCCAGGCAGAGGCGTTGGCGATGGCGTAGTAGACCAGCACGCCGAAGGAGGAGAACCCGATCGCTCCGCGCACGTCGGTGGTCGCGGCGAGCACGGCGACGACAGCGCCGACGGCGAGTTCGGCGTGATGCGGGACGCCGAAGCGGGGGTGGACGGCGGCCAGGACGTGCGGCAGGTGCCGGTCACGGGCCATGGCCAGGGTGGTGCGCGAGACGCCGAGGATCAGCGCGAGCAGGGAGCCGAGGGCCGCGACGGCGCCCCCCACACGGACGACCGGCACGAGCCAGCCGGCTCCCGCGGCGCGTACGGCGTCCACCAACGGGGCGGTCGTGTCCGCCATTCCCCCCGGGCCCAGCACCGCAAGTGCGGCGCCGGCGACGAGGGCGTAGACGGCGAGCGTGATGCCGAGCGCCATCGGGATGGCGCGCGGAATCGTACGGGCGGGATCCCGCACCTCCTCGCCGAGCGTGGCGATGCGGGCGTATCCGGCGAAGGCGAAGAACAGCAGCCCGGCGGACTGGATCACCCCGCCGGCACCGGCGTCCGAGCCGATACGCACCCGCGAGGCGTCCGCGCCGGACGAGGTCAGGGCGGCGAGGACCACGGCGGCGAGCACCGTCAGGACCACCGCGACGACGATCCGGGTGAGCCGCGCGGACTTCTGCACCCCGGCGTAGTTGACCGCGGTCAGCGCCGCCACGGCGACCACCGCCACCGCGTGTTCCTGACCGGGCCACAAGTAGGCGCCGACCGTGAGGGCCATGGCGGCGCAGGAGGCGGTCTTGCCCACGACGAAGGCCCAGCCGGCCACGTAGCCCCAGAAGTCGCCCAGTCGTTCCCGGCCGTAGACGTAGGTGCCGCCGGACCGGGGGTAGCGGGCGGCCAGCCGCGCCGAGGACGTCGCGTTGCAGTAGGCCACCACCGCGGCGACGGCCAGGGCGAGCAGCAGCCCCGAACCCGCGGCCTCCGCGGCCGGACCCAGCGCCACGAAGATCCCGGCACCGATCATCGATCCCAGGCCGATCACCACCGCGTCGAACACCCCCAGCCGACGCCGCAATCCGCCCGTGCCCCCTGCGACATCCACCGAACGCACGCGCACTTCCCCTCGTCACCCCACGAACGACTCAGCGGGCACCGTACCCGAACCGTGTGTCACCCCGGTGTCGCGGCGGGAGCGGTCACAGCAGCGGGCATCGCGGGGCACCGGAGCGGAGCGGAAGATGTCCCGCGGCAACACCCGTCGCCGTGGCGCCCGGTGGAAGGCCGTGACGCCTCAGTCGGCCCCGTCACGATCGACCGTTCCGTCCACCGGGTGCCGCAACGGCTGGTGAAGGCCTACGGGCGCGGCCTCCCGCACCCCGAGGACCGAGGCCCCGGGGACGCGCAGGCCCTCCCGCCCGTCACCGCCTCGCATCCTGAGCGCTTCTCTTCTGTCGTGCCCGGTCAGCGCCTGCGCAGCGCCGCGAGAGTGGCGTCGAGATCGGCTGCGCCGGCGCGGTTGTGGGGCAACTTGGCGAGCATCGCGGCCATGCCGCAGGTGTTGGTCAGGGCGGAGAGGAGCAGCCCGGCCGCGATGCCCGCCGAGAGGATCTGGAACGCGGGGTGGACGAGAAGACCGAGGAGCAGGCCCAGGAGGACGACGGTTCCGGCGGTGAGGCGGACCTGCCGCTCCATGCCCCAGACCGCACGGGAGGTTCCCCGGGGGCGGTGCAGGTCGTGGCCGGCGGCCGCCCAGGCGCTGGTACCACCACTGAGCGTGGCGGTGGTGATGCCGTTCTCGGCGAGGATCCGGCAGGCGTTCTCGGAGCGGGCTCCGGACGCGCAGACGATCAGGACCTCACCCCGGTCAGCGGCCTGCCGGATATCGGCGAGCGCCCGCTGGATCCGGTCCAGGGGAATGTTCAGGGCACCGGGCAGGTGGCCACCGGCGTACTCACCGGGGGTGCGGACGTCGATGACGGTCAGCTCGTGGAGGCGGCTGTGGGTCTCGTGGGTGGCGAGGGCGATGGGCGTGGTCATGCGGGTGTCATCCTTTTTCTCTCGGCGGGGTCCCCACCCAGGGGAGTACATTACCCCTGGGGGTATTCATGAGGAGTGATGATGGAGCTTGATCTGGCAGGAGCGGAGCTCAAGTCGGTTCTGAACCGGCTGCGCCGGGCACAGGGGCAGATAGCCGGGGTGATCCGGATGATCGAGGAGGGGCGGGACTGCGAGGACGTCGTCACCCAACTGGCGGCGGCGTCGCGGGCGCTGGACCGGGCCGGCTTCGCGATTATCGCCACCGGACTCCAGCAGTGCCTGACCGAGGCGGAGGAGGGCCGGCGTTCTGCCGAGTCCCAGGACGAGATGCGCGCCCGGCTGGAGAAGCTCTTCCTCTCGCTCGCCTGACGTGGGGGCGGCCCTCGTGCTCAGACGACCACGTCGATGATCATGAAGGCCGCCACCGCGAGCAGAGTGGAGGCGAAGACTCTCCGCAGAGTGGTGCCGGAGACCTTCGCCGCCAGCCGTTTGCCGTCCCAGGCTCCGAGGATCGCCGCTCCGGCGAACGGGGCGATGACCTCCCATCGAAAGGCGTCGCCGGTTCCCGACCGGGCCACGAGCGCGGCGAGGGAATTGACGGTGATGACCAGGAGGCTGGTGCCCACGGCCTGCTTCATCCGCAGGCCGAGGACTCCGACGAGGGCGGGCACGGCGAGGAACCCGCCCCCCACCCCGAGGAGTCCCGTCACGGCGCCGAGAGCGGCGCCGGTTCCGGCCGCCTTCGCAGCCCGCGCCCCCTCCGTCGGCTCGGCCGCGGAGGGCCGCAGCATCCGCAGCGCGGCCAGGGCGGCGATCGCCGCGAACGCTGCCGTGAGAGCCGCTTCGGGCAGGTGGTCGGCGACGGCTCCGGCGAGGAACGCCGGAAGGACTCCCGCGGCCGCCATCGACACCCCGGCCTTCCAGGCGACATGGCCGTCCCTGGCGTGGGCGTAGAGAGCGGTGGCCGATGTGGCGGTGACGATGATCAGACTGGCCGTGGTGGCCGAGGCCGCCGAGAGACCGAGCAGGTAGATCAGTGCCGGAACCGCCAGAACACCGCCACCGCCGCCGAGCGCACCGAGCGCCAGCCCGATCACCGTCCCGGCGACGAGGGCGAGAACCAAAGTGGTCACGCTATCGAGCCGCCGTCACCGCGCTCGTCGATCACCGGCAACCCTGCGGCGGCCCACGCGATCATGCCGCCCTTGACGTCCACCGCGTCCGCTCCCCGCTCGGCGAGAAGCCTCACGGCCCGCCGAGAGCGCTGCCCGCTGCGGCAGATCACCACGAGCGGCCTCTCCCGCGCGGCCGCGGCCGGGAGCGGCGCGCCCGCGGCCAGGGCGGTCAGCGGCGCGTGCACCGCGCCGGGGGCGTGGCCGGTTCGCCACTCGGACTTCTCCCGCACGTCCAGCAGAACCGCTGCGGGCCGCTCCCCGCCGGTGCGGGTGCGCGCCTCGCCGACGGCCAGGCGTTCTCCACGTCCTCGGAATCGGAAGAGGAACATGTCGTCACCCTTCTTCGGTGACGACGGTCAGCCCGGCCGCTGCCGCGGCGTCGAAACCGTCGTCCACGGCGACCACGTCCCGCCCCGCCGCGTCCAGCATCGACGCGGCGATGCCCGCACGCATACCTCCCGCACAGTGCACCCAGACCGTGCCGTCGGGCACGTCGTCGATACGGCGGTGGATCTGGTGGACCGGGATGTGCACCGAGCCCTCGATCCAGCCCTCCGCCCGTTCGGACGAGCGGCGTACGTCCAGGACGACGATCCGGCCCCTTCCCCGGCCGGCCAGGTCGGCGAACGTGGCACGGGGGAAGGACGCGGCGCTCTCGCCCGCGCGAAGCCAGTCGACGGGACCGCCGGTCGCGGCGGCCGCCGGGCGGTCGATGCCGACGCGGACCAGCTCCCGCTGGGCCGCGGCAAGCTGCTCGGCCGACTCGGCGAGCAGGGTCACCGGCTTGCCCCAGGGGATCAACCAGGCGAGGTACGTGGCGAGTTTGCCGTCCGCCTCGAAGTTGAACGACCCCGCGACGTGCCCTTCGGCGAAAGCGACGCGGTTGCGGAGATCCACCACCCACTCCCCCGCCGCGAGCCGCGCCGTTATGTCGTGGGGGTCGGCCACGGCCGGCACGGTCAGGTCCACGGGTGCGGGCCCGGCCGCGTTGGCGGGACTCATGTGCGCGTAGTACGCGGGCACGTCCTCCAGCCCCGCCAGGAGCTCGGCGACAAAGGTGTCCACATCCACGGTGAGAGCCGGATTGACCGCCTTCTCCCTTCCGATCGTGGTGGCCTCCCCCTGGGCCCGGGCGGACGAGCAGAAGCTTCCGAACCCATGCGTCGGCAGCACCTCGGTCCCGTCGGGCAGCGCGTCCGCGAGCCGACGGGCGGAGGCGTGCTGGGCACGGGCCAGCTGATCGGTGAGCCGCGGCTCGACGAGATCGGGCCGCCCCACCGTACCGATGAGGAGAGAACCGCCCGTGAACGCGGCGACAGGCCTGCCCGCCTCGCTCAGCACGTACGACATGTGGTGCGGCGTGTGCCCGGGCGTCGCCACCGCGCCCAGGATCAGTTCCGCGTCGATGACGACGGTGTCGCCGTCGGACACGGCGGTCCGGGCGAACGAGACGTGTGCGCCGGCCGGAACGTGGTAGGCGGCTCCGGTGATACGGGCCAGCTCGAGGCCGCCGGTCACGTAGTCGTTGTGGAGATGCGTCTCGACCACATGGGTGATCGCCACATCACGCCGGGCCGCGGCGGCCAGCACCCGGTCGATGTCACGTGGCGGATCCACGGCGACCGCCGCCTGCCGTCCACCGGCCAGGTAGCTGCGGTTGCCCAACCCCTCCAGCTCGATGGCTTCAACGAAGAACACGAGAGTCCCCTTCCGACGAAAAATTACCCCCCGGGGTATGTGGTTTCACCGTAACACTCTTACCCCCGGGGGTATATTTCGTGGGGTGGCGGTCCCCACGGACGGGCCGCGTTCGCCGAGACCCGGTCAGGTCAGGTCAGGGAGCGCCCCTGTCAGCGTGCGCCTACACCCTTCGCGCGGATCCGAGGAGCCCGTGGTCACTGCTGGTCGGATGCGGGTGTCGAGGCCGGCCAGGAGGCGGGCGACGCCGAGAGTCGCGGGAAGAGGTGCTCCGCCGACCGCGGAACACCCGAGCGGTAGCGCGATGGAGGGAAGTGGGTGGGACAGGGGGTGGTGACGTGCAGGAGCCCGCGACCGTCCCGCAGTTCGCCCTGCTCGCCCTTCTGGTGTTGCCCTGGGTCACCTACCGGTTCGTCCGGGATCGCCGCCGCAGGCGGATGCCCGGTGGGATGCCCCGTGAAAGCGATCCGGGCGAGCGGGGGCGCTGCGGGCGATCGTCGCTTCGCTCGCGCTGTACGCCCTGTATGCCCTGTGCGCCGTAGTGGCGGGGCCGGCCCCGGTCAGGCTGGTCCGGTCCACCGGCGGCGGCTGGGGCGGATTCCTGGGGCGGCCGCGGCTGATCGGTGCGCGGGCAGCCGGGACGACCGGAACAGGCTCCGGCTGCTGGTGGCCGCGATGCAGCACACTCCGGACGCCCCGGACCTGCCCGGCCCACAGGCCGAAGCCGACCATGTGACCGCTCTCGTGCCCGGCGCCTCGGTGCGGGTCGGCGCGGACGCGACGCGCGACGCCGTTCTCGACGCCGTGCCGTCCAGCGGCCGGGCGCACGTCGCCTGCCACGGGTACAGCGCCCCGGACAACCCTTCGGACAGTCACCTCGTACCGCACGACCACGACCGCGCGCGCCTGTCCGACGAGGCGATCCCCTCGTTGACGGCCTTTCAGATATCCGGGTTCTCCCAGGTGGCCGACACGCTCCGGCGCGTGGACGACGCTGTGGCACCGGCTTTCAGTCGGCAGATCTACGGCGCCCCGTCACTGGACGGGGCCGTTCTCCCTGTCCCTGCGCAGAGGGGCCGATCCGCTTCACCACGGGGTACGAGTCGACCATCGCGGGCACATCGGCTGACGGGAACGGTCATCCCTGCCGACGCCCGGCCCATGGAGCGGTGACACCGCGACGTGGTTCCCGCGGTCGCCTGTGCCGGCACCCCGTACGGGACGCCGGCACAGGCGACCGCGCCTGTGCCGGGCCGTACCGTGCCTAGAGGCTGCTGGCCAGGCGGTCGGCGAGCAGCCGGGTGAAGCGGGCCGGATCGGGCAGGTCGCCTCCTTCGGCGAGCAGTGCGCTGCCGTAGATCAGCTCGGCGACCTCCGTGAGCGCGGGGTCGTCGGAGTCTGCGTCGTGTGCCGTGCGCAGGGCGGTGACCAGCGGGTGTGAGGGGTTGAGTTCCAAGATCCTCTTGACGGTGGGCATCTGCTGGCCCATCGCCCGGTACATCTTCTCCAGGGTCGGCGTCACGTCGTGGGCGTCGCCGACGATGCAGGCGGCCGAGGTGGTCAGGCGTGATGACAGGCGGACCTGCTTGACCTGCTCGGACAGGGCAGTGGTCAGCCAGGGCAGCAGGGCGGCGAAGTCCTCCTCGCGCTGGGCCCTGGCGGCGTCGCCGTCCTTCTCGCCGTCGGTGGACTCGCCGAGATCGACCTGGCCCTTGGCGATGGACTGCAGGGGGTGGCCGTCGAAGGCCGGAACCCGGTCGACCCACACCTCGTCGACGGGGTCGGTGAGGATCAGCACTTCGTAGCCGTTCGCGGCGACGGCTTCCATGTGCGGGGAGTTCTCCACCATCGCGCGGCTCTCGCCGGTCAGGTAGTAGATGGTGTCCTGGCCGTCCTTCATGCGCTCGACGTACTCGCGCAGCGTGGTGGTCCTGTCGGGGTCGTGGGTGGAGGCCGCCGACACCAGCTGAAGCAGGGCATCGGTGTTGTCCGTGTCCTCGACCAGGCCTTCCTTCAGGGCCCGGCCGAACTGCTCCCACACCTTCGCGTAGCGCTCGGTGTCCTTGGACTGCATGTCCTTGAGGGCGCCGAGGACCTTCTTGACCAGGCGTCGGCGCACGCCGTGAATCTGGCGGTCGTGCTGGAGGATCTCGCGCGAGACGTTCAGCGACAGGTCGTGGGCGTCGACGACACCCTTGACGAAGCGCAGGTAGTTGGGCATGAGCGCTTCGCAGTCGTCCATGATGAACACCCGCTTGACGTACAGCTGCACGCCGGGCTTGGTATCGCGGGAGAACAGGTCGAAGGGCGCCTGCGAGGGGATGAACAGCAGCGCCTCGTACTCGAAGGTGCCTTCGGCCCGCATGTGGATCGTCTCGGCCGGGGGCAGCCAGTCGTGACTGATCTGCTGGTAGAACTCGTTGTACTCGTCCTCGGTCACCTCGCTGCGGGGGCGGGCCCACAGCGCCTTCATCGAGTTGAGCGTTTCGGTCTCGCGGGTGGTCGCGCCATCAGCGGAGGTGCGCCCGGTGGCCATCCGGATGGGCCAGCGGATGAAGTCCGAGTACTGCTTGACGATCTGACGGATCTTCGGCTCGGAGAGGTAGTCGGCGCGTCCGTCCTCGCTGTCGGCGGGCTTCAGGTGCAGGGTGACCGAGGTGCCCACGGGCAGGTCGTCGACGGCCTGGATGGCATAGGTGCCCTCGCCGTCGGACTCCCACCGGGTGCCGGTGTCGGTGCCGGCCCGCCGGGTGCGCAGGGTGACCTTGTCGGCGACCATGAAGGCCGAGTAGAAGCCGACGCCGAACTGACCGATCAGATTCTCGGCGGTGGCGGCGTCCTTGGACTCCTTGATCTTCTCCAGCAGGCCGGCGGTGCCGGACTTGGCGATCGTGCCGATCAGCTCCACCAGGTCCTCGCGGGTCATGCCGATCCCGTTGTCACGGACGGTCAAGGTGCGGGCTTCCGGGTCGACCTCCAGTGCGATGTGCAGGTCGGCCGATTCGATCTCGAGGCTGGAGTCGGTCAGCGATTCCAGCCTCAGCTTGTCCAGGGCGTCGGAGGCGTTGGAGATCAACTCGCGCAGGAAGATGTCTTTGTTCGAGTAGATCGAGTGAATCACCAGCCGGAGCAACTGGCGGGTCTCCGCCTGAAATTCCAGCGTCTCGACACTGCCGCTCATGTGGAACTCTTTCTGTGGGTACGTCATGAAGGGAATCGGAACAGGGCCGGGCCGGGTCATTGACCGTCACCGGCGTGGTTCGGCATGGGTCGGGCCGCACCCGCATGGCGTGCCTCTGCGTGGTGGGAGTCAGCCATCGCCGGCCGCGTGGCTGTGCGCCTGGGCTTCCAGGCCGTCCAGGGATTCGACGAGGCCGGCGTGGTGGCGGGCATCGAGGTAGGGGCGGATGCCGGCCAGAGGGGCGATGAGCTCAGCGGCGTCGGCGGCGCCGAGAGCGGCATGCAGGGCGTCCTGGGCCGCGCGCGCGTCGGGCGCGAGGTGGGCGAGCGCGGCGATCTGCCCGGAGAGGCGGCGCAGGTCGGCGGCGTTGGCGCGGGCCCAGTCGGCGGTGGCGCGGCCGGCGGCTCTGGCCTGACGGGTGGCCGCCACGCGCTGCTCGCCGGTGGTTCCGGCGGCGCCGGGGCGGCCGCGCAGGTAGCGGCGTTCGGCGGCCTGGCGGCTGGCGACACCGAGAGGGCGGGCGAGATCGGCCCAGCTGGCGCCCGCGCCGCGGGCGGTTTCGATCAGGCCGGTCTCCCAGCCGGCGAGATGCTCGCGCACCTGCCGCAGCAGCATCAGGGAGGCCAGCGCCTGCTCGGGGCCAGGACCGACGGCGTCGGGGGACTCGCTCTGCGCGACGCGCAGAGCGTCGTCCATGGCGGCCAGGGCCGCCGCGGCGGCGATGAAGGACGCCGGACTGTGGGCGCCGGTACTGTCCGTGGACGGCTGGTCTGCTGCGTTCACGGCACCTCCCTCGTCTTGTCAGCGGGCCGACGACATCAGAATTGTCGTCCATTGGACGACAAAAGACAACGGGATCAGTGCGGCTCGTCGGCAGCGACAGCTCGAACCTGCCTCAGGCCGCGGCGGCGCAGCCCTGCGGCAGCACGCCGCGCCCCCGCTCGCCCGCAGGAACGCGACCGTGACGCCCGCCCTCGCGCGCTCGGCCGACGCCCACGTCCACCGGCTCGCCGCCGAGTCCCTGCTGACCGCCGCCGACCAGGTCCCTCCGGACCGCCGGCGGACCTGCCGGCCGAGCCGCATGCCCTTCACGCCCTGCGCCAGGTCGCCGCGCACGGCGGTGACCTGCTGGCACGCGAGCGAGTGACGGCCGATCAGGTCGAGCACCTGCCCGACGCGGTCCCCGGCTCGGTTGTCAGAAGCTGACTGGTCACCTGCCGCGGCCCACCTATGCTGGGGTGCATCGGCTGCGGCTCACGCCTCTTCACCGAGGACGCGAAGTCCCTGCGTCAGCTGCACGCAGGCGTCCGCCGCAACAGGATCGGCCGTCGGCGGCCGTTCCTATCCCCTGTAAGCCTCCAGCAGCCGCAGCCACACCTCGCTGATCGTCGGATACGCCGGGACCGCGTGCCACAGGCGGGCGATGGGGACCTCCCCCGCGACGGCGATCGTCGCCGAGTGCAGGAGTTCGCCGGTGCCCGGGCCGACGAAGGTGACGCCGAGCAGGATCTCGCGGTCCAGGTCCACGATCATCCGGGCGCGGCCCCGGTAGTCGTCGGCGTAGAGGCCGGAGCCGGCGACCGAGGCGAGGTCGTGTTCGACGGCGCGTACGCGGTGGCCCGCGCGTTCGGCCTCGACGAGGGTGAGGCCGACGGACGCGGCCTCCGGGTCGGTGAAGACGACCTGGGGCACGGCCGTGTGGTCGGCGGTGGCCGCGTGGGTGCCCCAGGGGGTGGTCTCCAGGGGGTTGTTCCCGGCGCGGGCGGCGATCGCCGCGCCCGCGACGCGGGCCTGGTATTTGCCCTGGTGGGTCAGTAGGGCGCGGTGGTTGACGTCCCCGACCGCGTACAGCCAGTCCGTTCCGTCGACGCGGCAGCTGTCGTCCACGGTGAGCCAGGAGCCGGGTTCGAGGCCGATCGCCTCCAGGCCCAAGTCGTCCGTGCGCGGGGCCCTGCCGGTGGCGAAGAGGATCTCGTCGGCCTCGATACGGTCGCCGTCGTCCAGGTCGACGGTGACCGGGCCGTCCGGTGCGGGGCGGTGGACGGCGGTGACCGAGACGCCCGTACGGATCCGGGCCCCGGCCTCCGCCAGCGCGTCGGCGATCAGCTCGCCCGCGAAGGGCTCCATCTTCGGGAGCAGGCCGCCGCCCCGGATCAGCAACGTCACCTCGGAGCCCAGCGCCTGCCAGACGGTCGCCATCTCCACGCCCACGACGCCCCCGCCGACGATCACGAGCCGACCGGGAGCCCCCTTGGCGCTGGTGGCTTCGCGGCTGGTCCAGGGGCGGGCCTCCTCGATGCCGGGAAGGGAGGGGACCACGGCCCGGGAGCCGGTGCAGACGGCGACGGCGTGCCGCGCGGTGAGCCGGTGCTCCGTGCCGTCGGGGGCGGTCACGGTGACCGCGCGGGGGCCGGTGAGCCGGCCCGTACCCCGGTATACGTCCGCTCCGACGCTCTCCAGCCAGGCGACCTGGCCGTCGTCCTGCCAATGGCTCGCTTCCGCGTCCCGGTGGGCGAGTACGGCCTCCACGTCCAGAGGGCCCCGCACCGCGGCGCTCAGTCCCGGCACCCGGCGGGCGTCCGCGCGGGCGACGACGGGGCGCAGGAGCGCCTTGCTCGGCATGCACGCCCAGTAGGAGCACTCGCCGCCGACGAGCTCGGACTCCACCACCGCTGCGGAGAGCCCGGCGGCGCGGGCCCGGTCCGCCACGTTCTCCCCCACCGGCCCCGCGCCGATGACCACTACGTCGTACTCGGAGCGCTCGGAGTTCTTCCCTGCGTCAGTCATGGGAACAGTGTCCTCGTGGGTGTGCGCCCCGGCCACATGGGCAGGCGGAATAGCGCACGTGCAGTCACCGTTGTGCCGGACAGGACCCGTGAGGACCCCACCGGCAGAGGAAGAGGTATCCCCCGTATGAGCACCGTCGAGCTCACCAAGGAAAACTTCGATCAGGTCGTCAGCGACAACGATTTCGTTCTGATCGACTTCTGGGCTTCCTGGTGCGGCCCCTGCCGGCAGTTCGCGCCGGTCTACGACTCGGCCTCCGAGCGCCACCCCGACCTCGTCTTCGCCAAGGTGGACACCGAGGCGCAGCAGGAACTGGCGGCGGCCTTCGAGATCCGTTCCATTCCGACGCTGATGATCGTCCGTGACAACGTCGCGGTCTTCTCGCAGCCCGGTGCGCTGCCCGAGGCGGCCCTGGAGGACGTCATCGGGCAGGCCCGGAAGCTGGACATGGAGGAGGTCCGCAAGTCCGTCGAGGAGCAGAAGCGGGCGGCCGAGGCGGGCCAGGGGCAGCCGGAGGCGCCGTAGTCCGGCCTCACTGCGCCCGGCACGGACCCGGGGCCCTGACCGACACCGTGGAGACGGTGTACGCGGTCGGGGCCCCGCTGTCGTGCCCGGGGGCGTCGAGCCAGGGTTTCCCCGGCCCTGCCTCTTCCCTCGCTCTCTCGCTTTCAGGACGCGGGTCGCTCCCCCTCGGCCCCGGCGACGCGGACCGACATGCCGAAGCCCAGTTCCTCGCCGTCGATGAGCACGGCCTCCACCGTCCGGGTCTCCGGGTCGACGTCCGCTTCCATGCCCTCGCCCGCGTACCGGGGGTAGCCCGAGGCCCCCGTCTCGCCGGTGGCGGCGACGACCGCGGACCGGATCGGCCGGCCGGGGGCTCCGGTCCGCGTCCTGCTGTGGTCGGGGATCAGGAGGAGTTCGTAACTCTGCGGGTGGCTCATGCCTCCGACGCTAGACATCCGCCGTGTGTCGCGCATGTCGTCGCGCCGGAGGCGGTCAGCTGGATTCCCGGTGCACGGCGCTGGTGCGGAGCAGGTCCTGATGGACCGGTGGTCCGCCCGGGTGCTGGACCATGCGGTCGATCGTCTCGGCCAGCGGCTGCGGCATGGCGAGCTCCATCCGGACCGTGCTCAGCCGGGGACGCAGCAGCCGGCCGATGAGGGAGTCGTCGGCGCCGATCACCGCCGTGTCGGCGGGCACGGTCACCCCGGCGTCCTGGAGGGCCCGCATCAGCAGCATGGCGTACTCGTCGTTGTACGCGAACACCGCGTCCAGCCCCAGTTCCGGCCAGCGGGCGGCCAGCTGGTGGGCGGACTCCTCCTCGTACCGCAGCGGGAGGGGGCACACGCGGGCCCCCGCCGGTTCGGCGACGCGACGTGCTCCGATGAGGCGGGGTTCGGAGAAGGGCACCCGGCCCGGTTCCTGGGGCATGACCACGCCGATGTGGCGACGGCCGCGGGCCAGCAGGTGTTCCACCGCGCTGGCGCCGACCTGGCGTTGGTCCATGACCAGGCCGTGCGCTCCGGCCACCGGGCCGGGGCCCAGGGTGATCACCGCCTTGGCGCCGGAGCGGGTCAGGATGCCCGTGCCGTGGGGGGTGAGGGCGATGCCCGGCGGTACGACGACGGCGACGGGCCGCAGTTCGGCCCAGGCCGTGGCCGCCTCGTCGGCGGTGAGACCGACGCTGCCGTACTGGACGACGGTGTAGTCCAGGCGGCGCAGCCCGGACTGGAGTTCCTCGAAGAAGTACTGGTGCAGCGGTCCCGCCGGTATGTGACCGGAGGGCAGCAGGACCATACGGCTGTGTCCGGCGCGCAGACTGCGGGCAGCCGCGTGCGGGACGTAACCGAGCTGGAGGGCTGCCTCCCTGACCCGGCGTCGGGTGGGTTCGCTGATCCGGACGGTGGCGTTGTTGTTCAGTACGTATGACACGGTGGCCCGGGACACTCCGGCGAGGCGCGCGACATCAGCGCTGGTCGGAACGGAGACTTCGGCGGGCTGCTTGGGTAACTGGCTCATGGCGTCGGGCAGTCTTCCAGACTCTTGGGAGCGGGCTTCGGTCCGGGGCCCGCAGCTCCGGTCCCGGTGGCCGGAACGCCGCCCCGCGGCCTCGGCCCGACGCCCCGCTCCCGGGATCGGGCGGGAAGGTTCTACGGTGTTGCGATGACGTTCCACGACAGCGCGTACCGTTCCGACAACCCCTTTGACGTGCCCGGAAGCAGCGGGCCGACCGCCACGACAGAGGCCGACGCCGATGACGTGGGCTCCGTGCGTACCTCCTACGCCCCCGATCGCGACGGCGATCCCGACCCGGGTGAGATCGTCTGGACCTGGGTGCCCTTCGACGAGAACGACGGGCGGGGGAAGGACCGGCCGGTGCTCGTCGTGGCCCGCGAGGAGGCGGGCACGCTCCTCGCCGTCCAGCTCTCCAGCAAGCAGCACGACCGGGAACACGAGTGGGTGACGCTGGGCGCGGGCCCCTGGGACAGCTCGGGGCGGCCTTCCTGGGCGGGTCTTGAACGAGTGCTGCGGGTCCACGAGGACGGGATGCGCCGGGAGGCGTGCGCCCTGGACCGGGAGCGGTTCGACCGGGTAGCCGAGCGGCTGCGCGAGCGGTACGGCTGGAGCTGAGCGGCGGGCGGCAGGAGGCGGCGACGCGGCGGGCGAGGGTGAGGTCCGCCCGGCACAGTCCGGACGCCGGTCCCCGGGTCAGGTGAAGGTCCGGGCGAGTGGATCACCCGGTCAGTGGAGAAGGCGCTGCATTCGGCGCGGTGGTGCGCGTAGTACTCGGGGGCGCGCAGGAGAGTCGGTGGAGGGCCGATCCACGGCACAGGGCCTCCTCCTGGGCCTGCGCGCCGTTGAGGCAGCCGCCGCCGGGACTGCGGGCCGAGGCGTGGCTGAGGACGGCGACCCGGCCGGGTGCCTCGCCGGTCATTCCGCGGGCCGCGGCGAGGCTGTTCTCGCCGGTGACCTCGTCCTGCGGGGCGCGGTCGGAGTCCAGGGCCGCGACGGGCACCGGGGCCGGCCCGTAAAGCCTGGTACCGGACGGCGCGGCGGCCACGGCCCGCGCGATGGACACGTCCTGACCTGCAACGTTGCGATATGCCCCGGCCGCGACGACCGCTTCCGTCCCGCGCGCGATTCCGCGCAGCCGCGCGCTCACCGGCACTCCCCCGTCTGGTGCATACGGGGCATGCTGACGGGGAACCCGGCCTGGGCGCAACCGGATTCTTCCGACTCGGGGGCACCCTTGTGCGATCTCCGGGTACGGGTTTGGCTGGTAGGCACGCGGCTGAGAAGGAGGCCCCCATGGGCTTGGACATTCCCGGCGCAACCGGCTCGTGCCCGGACGCCGTCCCCCTCGACGAGAGCGGGGCAGAGGATTTACTGCGCGGCATATGTTTCAAGACGGGCCCGCCTCGAACCGTCGGAGTGGAACTCGAATGGCTCATCCACGACCGGGAACGACCTGACCTCGCGGTTAGCCAGGAACGGCTGGACAGCGCCGTCGAGGCGGTCCGCGCACTGCCGCTGAGCGCGGCGCTCACGTTCGAGCCCGGCGGGCAGCTGGAGCTCAGCTCGCAGCCCGCCGGCTCCCTCATGGAGTGCGTCGACACCACCGCGGCCGATCTGGCGGCGGTCCGCGCCACGCTCGGCGCGGCGGGGCTCGCACCGGTCGGGCTCGGCGTCGACCCCTGGCAGGAGCCGCGCCGCAGGCTGCGGGAGCCCCGCTACGAGGCGATGGAGGCCGCGCTGGACCGTACGGGGCCGGCGGGGCGGGCGATGATGTGCACCTCCGCGTCGGTCCAGGTCTGCCTGGACGCGGGCGAGGAGGAGCCGGGGCCGCTCGGTTACGGGCGGCGCTGGCAGCACGCGCACCTGCTGGGGGCGGTGCTGGTGGCCGCTTTCGCGAATTCGCCGTTCCAGCAGGGCCGCCGGACCGGCTGGCGCTCCACCCGGCAGTCGCTGTGGGCCGATCTGGACCCGGGCCGGAGTCTGGCGCCGGGTTCCGGGCGAGCCCCGCGCGAGGCGTGGGCCGCGCACGTGCTGGACACGACCGTGCTGTGCATCCGGTGCGAGGAGGGCCCCTGGGATGTGCCGGAAGGGCTGACCTTCCGTGAGTGGATCCGTACCGGGTCGCCCCGGCCGCCGGTGCGGGCCGATCTCGACTACCACCTCACCACGCTGTTCCCTCCGGTACGGCCGCGCGGTCACCTCGAACTACGCATGATCGACGCGCAGAGCGGGCCCGACGGGTGGCTGGTGCCGCTCGCCGTCGCCACGGCCCTGTTCGACGACCCGGAGGCCGCCGAGACCGTGTACCGCACCGTGAAGCCGCTGGCCGACACGTCGGGCGCACCGGCCGCACCACGCAATCCGCTCTGGACGGCGGCCGCCCGCGAGGGGCTCGCCGACCCGGAGCTGCGGGCCGCGGCCATCGCCTGTTTCGGGGCGGCGCTCCCGGCGCTGGAGCGGATGGGAGCGAGCGGGGCGGTGCGCGACACCGTGGCCGCCTTCACCGACCGCTATGTCGCCCGGGGCCGATGTCCGGCCGATGACCTGCCCGAGCCCGGCGACCTGACCGCTCGGAGCCTGTCGGCCGATCAGAGCCCGCTGAACGGTCCGAGCCTCCTGAGCGGTCCGAGTCCGTTGAACGGTCCGAGCCGGCTGAACGGTCCGGGCCCGCTGAACGATCACACCCCGCCGCGTCCCGGAAAGGCGGCCTCCGCATGACCGAGCACCGTGAAGACACCCGGCACCGCGAGCTCTCCGACGCCTTTGATCCGGCCGGCTCCACCGCGTCGGCCGGCTTCACCGTCGCACCCGGCATCGATCCGGAGGCGCTGCGGGGGCGTGCCCTCGACGCGCTGCTGTCCGCGCGCGAGCGCACCGCGCTGCTCACCGACAGCGTGGACGACGGCGAACTGACCGCTCAGCACTCCCCGTTGATGTCGCCGCTGGTCTGGGACCTGGCGCACATCGGCAACCAGGAAGAGCAGTGGCTGCTGCGCGCGGTCGGCGGCCGGGAGGCGCTGCGCCCGGAGATCGACGGGCTGTACAACGCCTTCGAGCACACGCGCGCCTCGCGCCCCTCGCTGCCGCTGCTGGGGCCGGCCGAGGCCAGGACGTATGCCTCCGACGTACGGGGGCGGGCACTGGACCTGCTGGAGGGCGCACCGCTGCACGAGGGCGGGCGCCCGCTGGAGCGGGCCGCGTTCGCCTTCGGCATGATCGCCCAGCACGAACAGCAGCACGACGAGACAATGTTGATCACCCATCAGCTGCGCGCGGGCCCCGCGGCGCTCACCGCGCCCGCGCCGCCTTCGCCCATCGACGCCGAGGCACTGCCCGACGACGTCCTGATTCCCGGGGGCCCGTTCACGATGGGCACCTCCGCCGAGCCGTGGGCCCTGGACAACGAGCGGCCCGCGCACCGGTGCGAGGTGCCGGCGTTCCGTCTGGACGCCTCGCCGGTCACCTGTGGCGCCTACCTGCGCTTCATCGAGGACGGCGGGTACGGGGAGAGGCGCTGGTGGGCGCCCGAGGGCTGGACCATGGTCCGTGAACACGGTCTGACCGCACCGCTGTTCTGGCGGCGGGAGGCAGGAGCGTGGCTGCGCCGCCGGTTCGGGGTGACCGAGCCGGTGCCGGAGGACGAGCCGGTGCTGCACGTCAGCTGGTACGAGGCGGACGCGTACGCCCGCTGGGCGGGCCGGCGGCTGCCCACGGAGAGCGAGTGGGAGAAGGCCGCCCGCCACGATCCCGCCTCCGGCCGCTCCCGGCGCTACCCGTGGGGCGACGAGGAGCCGACGCCGGAGCGGGCCAACCTGGGCCAGCGCCATCTGCGTCCGGCACGGTCCGGCGCATATCCGGCGGGACGTTCGCCCGCCGGGGCCGGGCAGTTGATCGGTGACGTGTGGGAGTGGACCTCCAGTGACTTCCTGCCGTATCCGGGGTTCGTGGCGTTTCCCTACCGCGAGTACTCGGAGGTGTTCTTCGGGCCGGGCCACAAGGTGCTGCGCGGCGGCTCGTTCGCCGTGGGCGAGGTCGCCTGCCGGGGCACCTTCCGCAACTGGGACCTTCCGGTGCGCCGGCAGATCTTCTCCGGGTTCCGCACCGCGAAGGATGTCTGATGTGCCGTCACATCGCCTATGTGGGCGAACCGGTGGCGCTCGGCGACATTCTGCTGCGGCCTCCGCATGCTCTGGTGCGGCAGTCCTGGGCCCCGCGCCGCCAGCGTTTCGGCACGGTGAACGCGGATGGTTTCGGAGTCGGCTGGTACGCGGACGGCGACCCGGTGCCCGGACGCTACCGCCGTCAGGGACCCATATGGGGCGACGAGACCTTCACCGATCTGGCCCGGGTGGTCCGCAGCACCGCGCTGCTCGCCGCCGTACGGGATGCCACCGAGGCGGGTGCGGACGGGGAGGCCGCGGCCGCGCCGTACACCGCCGGGCGGCAGTTGTTCAGCCACAACGGCATGGTGCGGGGGTGGCCCGGCTCACTCGCCGACGCGGCCGCCGCCCTGCCCGCCGAGCGGCTCCTGTCGCTGGCCGCCCGTAACGACTCGGCGCTGATCTGGGCGCTGATCCGCCACCGGACCGACGCCGGGGACGACGTGCCGCGCGCCGTCGCGGAGACCGTGCGGGAGGTCGCGGCCGCCGCGCCCGGGTCCCGGCTGAATCTGCTCCTCACCGACGGGGAGACGATCACGGCGACCGCCTGGGGCGACACCCTCTGGTACCTCACGACACCGGGCCACCGCACCGCGGTCGCCTCGGAGCCTTACGACGACGACCCGCTCTGGCGCGAGGTCCCCGACCACACGCTGCTGGTCGCGACCTCCACGGACGTCCTGCTCACCCCGCTCAAGGAGCCCACCGCGTGAGTCCCTTCCTGCTGACCCGCACCCTGCCGGTGGACGCGACGGAGGCGGCGCTGCGCGCCGACGTCCTCAGCGGCCTGACCCGGCATCCCAAGACCCTGCCGCCGAAGTGGTTCTACGACGCCCGCGGCAGCGAACTGTTCGAGGAGATCACCCGGCTGCCGGAGTACTACCCGACCCGCGCGGAGCGGAAGATCCTCCAGGCGCGTGCCGAGGAGATCGCCGCGGCGTCGGGCGCCCGGACGGTGATCGAGCTGGGCTCGGGGTCCTCCGAGAAGACCCGCCACCTGCTGGATGTGCTCCCCCGGTTGCACAGTTACGTCCCCGTGGACGTGAGCGAGAGCGCGCTGACGGGGGCGGCCGAGTCGCTGCTGGCCGAGCACCCGGGGCTGTCCGTCCACGCGCTGATCGCGGACTTCACCGGGGGCCTGGCCCTGCCGGGGACACCGGGGCCCCGGCTGGTGGTGTTCCTGGGGGGCACGATCGGCAATCTGCTGCCGGAGGAGCGGGCGACGTTCCTCCGGTCGGTACGCTCGCTGCTCTCGCCCGGTGACGCGCTGCTCCTCGGCACGGACCTGGTGAAGGACGAAAAAACGCTGGTGGCCGCGTACGACGACGCGGCCGGGGTGACGGCGGCCTTCAACAAGAACGTCCTCAACGTCGTCAACCGCGAGCTGGGGGCCGATTTCCCGCTCGACGACTTCGATCACCTCGCGGTGTGGAATCCGCGGGACCGCTGGATCGAGATGCGGCTGCGGGCCCGCCGGGCGCTGAGCGTGAAGATCCGGGAGCTGGACCTCGTGGTGCCGTTCGAGGCCGGTGAGGAGCTGCGTACGGAGGTGTCGGCGAAGTTCCGGCAGGAGGACGTCCGTGCGGAGCTGGCCGCCGCCGGCATGCGGCTGACTCAGTGGTGGACGGACTCGGCGGGGCGGTTCGCCCTGTCGCTGGCCACGGCGGTCTGACGGGGCCGGAGGGGGCCTTCGGGTTCGCGGACGGCCGCTCGTGCTCTGCGGGCCAGGGCGCGGCGGCCGTCCTCGCCGTCCACGGGGATCGGCGCGAGGACGTCGATCCGGGCGCTGAGCCCGGCCGCCCGCACCACCCGCCACAGGGAGGCGGCGAGCGGGTCGGACCCGACGAACGCGACGGCGCCCGCGGCCGGTCCGGAGCGGTGCTCCGCGGTGCGGTAGGCGATGCGGACGGGTCGGACCGTCGCGCCGGCGTCGATCGCCGCCTGGAACACGGCGGGCCGGAACGCGCCGCCGTCCCGTCCGCACCAGGTACTGCCCTCGGGGAAGACCACGACCCGGGAGCCGGAGCGCAGGGCCGCGGCGACGGCCCGTACGGCGGCGGGCAGGGCGCGCAGCCGGTCGCGTTCGATGAACAGGGTGCCGCCGAGCGCGGCCAGGGGGCCGAGCAGGGGCCAGCGCCGGATCTCGCTCTTGGCGACCGTCCGGCCGGGCAATACGGAGGCGATCAGCGGGATGTCGAGCCAGGAGATGTGGTTGGCGACGACGAGTTCGCCGCCCGTGGTGGTTTCCGGAGCGTGCCGCCGCACGGTGACGCGTACGCCGAAGGCCCGGGGGACGGCACGCGCCCAGCGCCGTGTCAGGCGGCGCCGCGGGGCGGGCCCGAGCAGCCGTACCAGCGGGACGCAGGCCACCCCCAGCAGGACCAGTGCGCAGCCGGCCAGCAGCAGGAGGGTGGCGGGCAGTGGAGCGCGTACGGCTCCGGTGTGCCGGGCGCAGCCGTCCGGGGTGCAGGGGGCGACGGGCAGCCAGACGCTCATCGCAACGGGGCCAGCGAGAGGAAGTGGCGCAGGTAGCGCGGGTCGGTGCGACGCAGTGAGAGCAGGACGTACAGGTCGGCGACGTTGAAGTCGGGGTCGTACGCCGGGGCTCCGCAGATCTGGGCGCCGAGCCGCAGGTAGCCGCGCAGCAGGGGCGGGAGGTCCGCCCGGGAGCCGGTCTCCGGGCCGTGCGCGGCGGAGTCCCAGAGGCGGTGCGGGGTGACCCAGTACTTCTCCGGCGCCAGGTGGCTCGCACGAACGGTGTTCCAGCTCCGGGCGGCGCTCGCGCCGCCGTCGGCCAGCGGCAGGGAGCAGCAGCCCGCGATCCAGGTGTGGCCGGTGCGCTCCATGTAGCGGGCGAGTCCCGCCCAGACGAGGGCGATGACCGCGCCGTCGCGGTGTGCGGGGTGGACACAGGAGCGGCCGACCTCGACGAGGTCGTGGCGGATCGGGGCGAGCCGGGTGAGGTCGAACTCGCCTTCCGCGTAGAGGCGTCCGGCGATCCGGGCTCGGGCCGGCGGCAGCAGCCGGTAGGTGGCGACGACTTCCCCGGTGGCGGTCTCGCGGACCAGGAGGTGGTCGCAGTACGCGTCGAAGACGTCGCTGTCCAGGCCTGGTTCGGGCCCCTCCAGTCGGGCTCCGAGTTCCCCGGCGAACACGAGGTGGCGCAGGCGCTGGGCGGCTCGTATGTCTTCCTGGCAGTCGGCGAGGGAGACCCGGTAGGCCGGTTCCGGGGCGTCGGCGGGGCCGGGGGCCGGGGCGGAGGCGGGGATCGAGGTACCGGCGGAGGCGGGGAGCGGGGCGACGGGCAGCACGGTCATGGCGGTCTCCGGGGACGGAAGCGTGAGGGGCGCTGCCGGGCTGTCGCGGGGTGCGACGGCCCGGCCCCCTACTTCTTCCGTCACCGGCTGGATTCGACGTGACCGCTGTGGAGAGCGGGGATGTGCGACGGCTGAATCCCCAGGGAGACGATGCCCGGGGACACCGTGCCGCGTGGCCTCCGTACCGCGTGGCCTCCCCGTACCGCGTGGCCCCCTTGCCCCGTGGCCCCCTTGCGCGTGGCCCCCTTGCCCGTGGACTCCGTCCGGGTGGGATCAGCCGCTGCCGGCGAGCAGGGCGGTGATGCGCTCGGAGGCGGCCTTGGCCTCGCGGGCAGGGTCGCCGCCCTCGAGCACGGCCGTCATGTAGGGCTTGATCGGGTTCTCCGCCTCGACCCTGGCCCACTGGGGCGAGTTGGGGGTGGCCCGGCCCCGGGTGGCGCCTTCGGCCATCGCCGCGGTGCCCTCGTCGCCCTCGATGACGTGGGCGAGGCTCGGCTTGTTGGGGACGTAGCTCATTCCCCGGGCGAGCTCCGTCTGCCACTTCTCGCTCGCCAGCGCCTTGACGACGGCGATGCCGGCGGTGCGTTCGTCGGCCTTCTTCGGGACGATGAGGTCGGAACCGCCGGTGAATACCGAGCCGGGGGCTTTCGAGGACTTGCCGGGAATGGGGAAGTAGCCGAGCTTTCCCTTGAGTTCGGGATTCTTCTGCTCGATGAGCGCGGCACTGCCCGGAGTCGAGATGATCTGCGCGACGTCGCCCTTGGCGAAGACGTCGGTCTGCGGGGGCTTCTCCTCGTCGGCGTCCGTGGGTCCGTCGCCGAGCGCCTGGAGTTCCTGGTAGAACTCCATGCCCGCCAGGGCCTCCGGAGTGTCCAGGGCGCCCCGCCAGTCGCCGCCGTTGTCATCGGCGAGTTCCCCGCCCTCGTCCCAGATGAAACCGGCGAGCACGTACCAGTTCTGACCGGCCAGGTAGATGCCCTGGTTGCCCGCCCTGTTGAGCTTCTCGGTGGCGGCGATCCACTCGTCGCGCGTCTTCGGGACGGAGTCGATGCCCGCCTCCTCGAAGATCTCCTTGTTGTAGATGACCACCCGGTTGGCCGCGTACCACGGGATGCCGTACTGCACGCCGTTGATGCTGCCGGGCTGGGCCAGGCCGGGCAGCCAGTCCTCGCTGCCCAGGTCGCGCATCGATTCGAGGGTCAGGTCGCGCAGGCCGCCGCTCTCCGCGTACTGAGCGACCTGCGTGTTCCCGACCTCGATCACGTCCGGGGCGTCGCCCTCCAGCGCGGAGAGAACCTTGGGTCCGATGCCGCTCCACTCCTGGATCTTGAAGTCCAGCTCGATCGAGGGGTTCTCCTCCTCGTACGAGCGGGTGAACTTGTCCAGGAAGCCGGGCGAGACGCTGTCCTTCATCAGCCAGACCGTCACCGTGCGGTCACCGCTGCCCGAGCCCGGTATGAAGCCGCATCCACCGAGTGCGACGGACGAGACAAGCGCGATGGCTCCGGCCAGTATGCGGTTCTTCACGTGGTCACCTTCTGCGAAACGGCACAAACGAAATCGGGACCCGGTGTGGGGGGATTGCGGGCGGCGCTCGCACGGGTGGTTGGCTGAATTTTGGTATGGACCTTTCAGTAGGTCAAGGCGGACACCCGTCCCGATTCACCCCATCCTCCCCCTCGCGGGAGAGCTCGGATTGGGGCAACGTGGTCACAGGAAAGGAGACAAACGATGGCGAACCACACCTATCGGGTCACCGAGATCGTAGGAACCTCCGAGGAGGGCATCGACGAGGCGATCCGGAACGGCGTCGCAAGAGCGGCGGAAACGTTGCACAATCTCGATTGGTTCGAGATTAATCAAGTTCGAGGCCATATCGAAGATGGCCGAATCGCTCACTATCAGGTCGGCCTCAAGGTGGGCTTCCGGCTCGACGAAAGCGCCTGATCAGGTACGCCCCTCGCGTTCCTGGGCATCCTTCAGCACCGCCGACGGGTCGGCCCAGCGGGCCCGCACCACAGTGAATCCGGCCACCTGGGCCGCGTCGCAGACCAGCTCGTCGTCGTCCACGAGCATGCGCACCCGCCCCTTCCGCCCCAGCTGCCGGAGGATGTCCAGCTTCGTCCGGCGTGCGGGGCGCCGGTCGTCGTTGCGCCGCATGAACAGCGTGCCCTCGGGCAGCCCCTGCCGGCTCAGCCAGCGCACGGTGTCGCGACGACACCGCTCGGGGCGTCCGGTCAGATAGACGATCCGGCACTCCTCGGCGCTCGCGAGCACCATCCGTACGCCCTCCGCGAGCGGCGGGTCCTCCACGGCCGCGGCGAAGAAGCCGGCCCAGTCGCGCTTCGGGCCTTCCAGGAAGTGCTGCCGGTGGGCGGTGTCCGCGAGCGTGCCGTCCAGGTCGAATACGGCCAGCGGCCGTGCGTCGTTGTCCACTCCCCCAGCTTAGGAAGCCCGTCGGCCTTTGGCGTCGGCCGTCGCGCGGAAATCCTGGGAGCGCCGTGGCGTCCACGGGAATCCTGGGAGAGCGACGGTGTTGAAGGGAGCGTGAGCTCTGTGATCGCCTCGACCCGCTTCTCCGTCCTGGACCGTTCCCGCACCCGCGAGGGGCACGACGCCTCCCGGGCGCTGCGCGACACCGTCGACCTGGCCCGGGAGGCGGAGGCGCTCGGCTTCCACCGCTTCTGGGTCTCCGAACACCACGGCGTGCCGGGGGTCGCGGGGTCCGCGCCGACGGTGCTGGCCGCCGCCGTCGCCGCCGCGACCTCCGCCATCCGGGTCGGCACCGGCGGGGTGATGCTGCCCAACCACCGGCCGCTGGTCGTCGCCGAGCAGTTCGGGGTGCTCGCCTCCCTCTTTCCCGGCCGGATCGACATGGGGCTCGGCCGTTCCGTGGGGTTCACCGACGGCGTCCGCCGGGCGCTCGGTCACGGCAAGGAGGACGCCGAGGACTTCCCCGGCCGACTCGCCGAACTCCTCGGCTGGATCGACGGCACCCAGCAGGACCACCCCGGGGTGCACGCCCGTCCGGCGGAGGGCCTGCGCATACCCGCTTACGTCCTGGCGATCGGGGAAGGCGCGGCGGTCGCCGCGGCTGCCGGGCTCCCCCTCGTCATCGGCGACCTGCGCGGCCGGGAGAAGGTACTGCGCGCCGTCGAGGTCTACCGCCGCGACTTCCGGCCCTCCGCACGTGCCGAGCGGCCGGAGGTGATCGTCGCGGGCACGGTGGCCGTCGCCGGCACCGAGGAGGCGGCCCGTCGGCTGCTCGTACCGGAGGCGTGGGCCATGGCGTACTCCCGAACGCGCGGGGACTTTCCGCCGCTGGCCCCGGCCGAGCGCGTCGAGGCCCTCGCCATGACGGCCAAGGAACGGAGCCTGTACGAACGGGGGCTCGTCGGCCATGTCCACGGCACCGAGGCCCAGGTGGCCGGTCAGCTGGAGCGGGCGATCGAGGAGACCGGGGCGGACGAGGTGCTCGTCACGACCAGTACGTACGACCGGGAGGGCCTGGTGGACTCGCTGAGGCGGCTCTCCCGCATCGTGCGACCCCGGGGCCGGGACCGGGCCGACGGGCGGGCTCCGCTGCGGAGCCTCGACGTCCGATAGCCGCCGGACCCGCCCGCGAGGATCGGGAACGCTGGGAGGCATGACGCACTCTCCGACGACGGACTCCCGGACGGTCCTCACCGCCATGTACACGGCCGAAGCACGCTATCTGGCGGCCGGCGGACCGGGCACGGCCTCCTTCGACCTCCTGGCGCCCTGCTTCGCACCCGATGTGGTCCTGCATCAGGCGGCGGGGCTCCCGTACGGCGGAGTCTGGCGCGGGCATCTCGGCATGGAGCGGTTCTTCCGGGCGATGAGCGACACCTGGTCCGAGTTCGAGCTGGTGGAACAGGACTTTCTGGCCACCGGGGAGACCTCGGTGGTGCGCACGATCGTCCGCGCCGTGTCCCGGGCGACCGCGCGGGAGCTGACGTTCCCCATCCTGCAGACCCTCACCGTCCGGGACGGCCGGATCACCGAGGTACGGCCGTTCTACTGGGACACCGAGGCCGTCACCCGCGCCTGCACACCGTGAGGCGCGCGGCCGGATCCCGGGGGCCCGCCGTCGGCGCCGACGCCTAGAATCGGACTGTTTGTCCCGCCAGGCGTCAGAACCGACCCGTACGGAGCCGAGCCCGATGCACTCCCCCCACGATCCGTACGTCCGGGTGCGCGGCGCCCGCGAGCACAACCTCAAGAACGTCGAGGTCGACATCCCACGCGACACCCTGACCGTGTTCACGGGCGTGTCGGGGTCGGGGAAGTCCTCGCTCGCCTTCGGGACGATCTACGCGGAGGCCCAGCGCCGCTACTTCGAGTCCGTGGCCCCCTACGCCCGGCGGCTGATCCATCAGGTGGGCGCGCCCGCCGTCGGGGAGATCACCGGGCTGCCGCCCGCCGTCTCGCTGGAGCAGCGGCGCTCCGCCCCGGGGGCCCGGTCGTCCGTGGGGACGGTGACGACGCTCTCCAACTCGCTGCGCATGCTCTTCTCCCGCGCCGGCGACTACCCGCCGGGGGCCGAGCGGCTGGACTCCGACTCCTTCTCCCCCAACACCGCCGTCGGGGCGTGCCCGGAGTGCCACGGGCTGGGGCGCGTCCACCGGACGGACGAGGAGTTGCTCGTCCCCGATCCCTCGCTGTCGATCCGGGAGGGGGCGATCGCCGCGTGGCCCGGGGCCTGGCAGGGCAAGAACCTCCGCGATGTGCTGGACGCGCTGGGCCACGACGTCGACCGCCCGTGGCGCGAGCTGCCCGAGAAGGACCGGGAGTGGATCCTGTTCACCGAGGAGCAGCCGGTGGTGACGGTGCATCCGGTGCGGGACGCGGGCCGGATCCAACGCCCGTACCAGGGCACGTACATGAGTGCGCGGCGCTATGTGCTGCACACCTTCGCCGACACCAAGAGCCGGGCGTTGCGGGCGAAGGCGGAGCGGTTCCTGACCAGTGCCCCGTGCCCGGTGTGCGGCGGGAGCCGGCTGCGGCCGGAGGCGATGGCGGTGACCTTCGCGGGGCGGACCATCGCGGAGCTGGCCGGGCTGCCGCTGTCCGCACTGGCCGAGGTGCTGACCGGTGCGGGGGCGGGCGGCGAGGAGACGGCCCGGGTGCTGACGGGTGATCTGCTGGCGCGGATCGGGACGGTGACGGAGCTGGGGCTCGGCTATCTGAGCCTGGACCGGACGGCGCCGACGCTGTCCTCGGGGGAGCTGCAACGGCTGCGACTGGCAACGCAGTTGCGGTCGGGGCTCTTCGGCGTCGTCTACGTCCTCGACGAGCCGTCGGCCGGGCTGCACCCGGCGGACACCGAGGCGCTGCTCGGGGTGCTGGGCCGGTTGAAGGAGGCCGGGAACTCGGTCTTCGTGGTGGAGCACCAGATGGACGTGGTGCGGCGGGCGGACTGGCTGGTGGACGTGGGTCCGCTGGCCGGCGAGCACGGCGGGCGGGTGCTGCACAGCGGGCCGCCCGAGGGGTTGGCCCGGGTGCCGGAGTCGGCGACGCGGCGGTTCCTGTTCGAGGAGGGGTCCGCGCCGGTACGGGAGCCGCGGGCGCCGACCGGGTGGATCCGGCTCTCCGGCGTGGAGCGGCACAATGTGCGGGGCGTGGACGCGGCGTTCCCGCTCGGGGTGTTCACAGCGGTGACGGGGGTGTCCGGCTCGGGCAAGTCGACCCTGGTCGGCCAGGTGCTCGCCGGTGTGCTGGCGGACCGGCAGGCCGGCGAGGAGCCCGGGCCGGGTGCGCGGTACTGCGCGGCGGCCACCGGTCTGGAGGCGGTGGACCGGCTCGTCCAGGTCGACCAGAAGCCCATCGGCCGTACGCCCCGGTCCAATCTGGCCACGTACACCGGACTGTTCGACGCCGTGCGGAAGCTCTTCGCGGGGACGGACGCGGCGCGGGAGCGGGGGTACACGGCGGGGCGGTTCTCGTTCAACGTGAGCGGCGGGCGCTGCGAGACCTGCCAGGGCGAGGGGTTCGTCTCGGTGGAGCTGCTGTTCCTGCCGAGCACCTACGCGCCCTGTCCGGACTGCCACGGCGCGCGGTACAACCCGCAGACCCTGGACGTCACCCTGGACGGGCTGACGATCGCTCAGGTACTGGAGCTGACCGTGGAGTCGGCGGCGTCCTTCTTCGCCGGCACGCCGGCCGCCGAGCGCGCGCTGACCACCCTGCTGGACGTGGGCCTCGGCTATCTGCGGCTCGGTCAGCCCGCCACGGAGCTGTCCGGCGGCGAGGCGCAGCGCATCAAGCTGGCGGCGGAGCTCCAGCGCACCCGGCGCGGGCACACCCTGTATCTGCTGGACGAGCCGACGACGGGGCTGCATCCGGCCGATGTGGAGGTGTTGATGCGGCAGTTGCACTCCCTGGTCGACGCCGGGAGCACGGTGGTGGTCGTGGAGCACGACATGGCCGTGGTGGCGGGCGCGGACCAGGTCATCGACCTGGGGCCCGAGGGGGGTGACCGGGGCGGCCGGATCGTCGCGTCCGGCACCCCGGCGGAGGTGGCGGGCGTCGCGGGGAGCCGTACGGCGCCGTATCTGGCGAAGGCGCTGCGGCGCTGAGCCGACGGCCGGCAGCGCGTCGACCCCGTACGGCTCCGGAACCGTACGGGGTCAACGCCCGGCGTCAACACACGTGTCAGCGGCGGACCTTGCGGGTCGCCCGCAGCCACTCCTTGTTCATCGCGGCGATCGAGGGCAGCGGGATGCCCTTGGGGCAGGCCGTGGCGCACTCGCCGGTCAGGGTGCAGCCGCCGAAGCCCTCGTCGTCCATCTGGGCCACCATGTCCAGGACGCGGGTCTCGCGCTCGGGTGCGCCCTGCGGCAGGACGTTGAGATGATTGACCTTGGCGGCCGTGAAGAGCATGGCCGAGCCGTTGGGGCAGGCCGCGACGCAGGCGCCGCAGCCGATGCACTCGGCGTTCTCGAAGGCCAGCTCGGCGTCCGGCTTGGGCACCGGGGTCGCGTGGGCGTCCGGGGCGGTGCCGGTGGGGGCCGAGATGTAGCCGCCGGACTGGATGATCCGGTCGAACGAGGAGCGGTCCACGACCAGGTCCTTGATGACCGGGAAGGCGGAGGCCCGCCAGGGCTCGATGTCGATCGTGTCGCCGTCGGCGAAGGACCGCATGTGGAGCTGGCAGGTGGTGGTGCGCTCCGGGCCGTGGGCGTCGCCGTTGATGACCAGGCTGCACGCGCCGCAGATGCCCTCACGGCAGTCGTGATCGAAGGCGACGGGCTCGTCCCCGGCGAGGGTGAGTTCCTCGTTGAGGGTGTCGAGCATCTCCAGGAACGACATGTCGGCGGAGATGCCGTCGACTTCGTAGGTGGCCATGGCGCCGGGCTCTTCGGCGTTGCGCTGACGCCAGACGCGCAGGGTGAGCTTCATGCGTAGCTCCGCTGGGTGGGGTGGACGTACTCGAAGACGAGGTCTTCCTTGTGCAGGACAGGGGCGTCGCCGGTGGCGGTGAACTCCCAGGCTGCGGCGTAGGAGAACTCCTCGTCGCGCCGCTCCGCCTCGCCGTCCGGGGTCTGGGACTCCGCGCGGAAGTGGCCGCCGCAGGACTCGGCGCGGTGCAGGGCGTCGAGGCACATGAGCTCGGCGAGCTCCAGATAGTCGACGATGCGGTTCGCCTTCTCCAGCGACTGGTTGAACTGTTCGCCGGTGCCGGGGACCTTGATGCGGCGCCAGAACTCCTCGCGGATCTCCGGGATCTTCGCGAGCGCCGTGCGCAGGCCGTCCTCGGTGCGGGCCATCCCGCAGTACTCCCACATGAGTGCACCGATCTCGCGGTGGAAGGAGTCGGGGGTGCGGTCGCCGTCGACGGAGAGCAGCAGGTTGATCCGGTCCTCGGTCTCCGCCACGGCCTCCGCGACGGCGGGGTGCGCCTCGTCCACGGTGTCGGTGTGCGGATTGCGGGCGAGGTAGTCGTTGATCGTGGAGGGCAGGACGAAGTAGCCGTCGGCGAGGCCCTGCATCAGGGCGGAGGCGCCGAGGCGGTTGGCCCCGTGGTCGGAGAAGTTCGCCTCGCCGATGGCGAAGAGGCCGGGGATGGTGGTGGAGAGGTCGTAGTCGACCCAGAGGCCGCCCATCGTGTAGTGCACGGCGGGGTAGATCCGCATGGGGACCATGTAGGGGTCCTCGTCGGTGATCCGCTGGTACATGTCGAAGAGGTTGCCGTACTTGGCTTCGACGGCCTTGCGGCCCATCCGGCCGATGGCCTCGGCGAAGTCCAGGTAGACCCCTTGTCCGCCGGGGCCGACGCCGCGCCCCTCGTCGCAGACGTTCTTGGCGGCGCGGGAGGCGATGTCGCGGGGCACCAGGTTCCCGAAGGCGGGGTAGATCCGCTCCAGGTAGTAGTCGCGCTCGTCCTCGGGGATCTGGTTGGCCGGACGGTCGTCGCCCTTGGACTTGGGGACCCAGATGCGGCCGTCGTTGCGCAGCGACTCGCTCATCAGGGTGAGCTTGGACTGGTGGTCGCCGGTGCGCGGGATGCAGGTGGGGTGGATCTGGGTGAAGCAGGGGTTGGCGAAGTACGCGCCGCGCCGGTGCGCCCGCCAGACGGCGGTGGCGTTGGAGTTCATGGCGTTGGTCGACAGGTAGAAGACGTTGCCGTAGCCGCCGGTGGCCAGGACGACCGCGTCGGCGAAGTAGGTGTCGATCTTCCCGGTGACCAGGTCGCGGGCGACGATCCCGCGCGCCTTGCCGTCGACCACGATCAGGTCGAGCATCTCGGTGCGGGCATGGAGCTCGACGCCGCCCGACGCGATCTGCCGGGACAGCGCCTGGTACGCGCCGAGGAGGAGCTGCTGTCCGGTCTGGCCGCGCGCGTAGAACGTGCGGGAGACCTGGACTCCGCCGAAGGAGCGGTTGTCGAGGAGGCCGCCGTACTCACGGGCGAAGGGGACGCCCTGGGCGACGCACTGGTCGATGATCTCCACCGAGATCTGCGCCAGCCGGTGGACGTTGGACTCCCGGGCGCGGAAGTCGCCGCCCTTGACGGTGTCGTAGAACAGCCGGTGGATGGAGTCGCCGTCGTTGCGGTAGTTCTTCGCGGCGTTGATGCCGCCCTGGGCGGCGACCGAGTGGGCGCGCCGGGGTGAGTCCTGGAAGCAGAACTGGACGACGTGGTAGCCCTGTTCGGCGAGTGTGGCGCCGGCCGCTCCGCCGGCCAGACCGGTGCCGACGACGATGACGGTGTGTTTGCGCCGGTTGGCGGGGTTCACGAGTCTCGCTCGGAAGCGTCGGGTGTCCCAGCGTTCGGCGACGGGGCCCTCGGGGGCCTTCGTGTCGACCACGGGCTCGCCCGTGGCGTACTGTGTGTAGTCGGGCATGTCAGCTCACCACTCCGGTCATGACGGCGACGGGTACGGAGATGAAGCCCACCGTCAGCACCGCTGCGAGGAGGTTGGCGAGGGTCTTCAGGATGCGGTCACGGGTCGCGTTGCCGACGCCCAGGGTCTGCGCGGCGCTCCAGAAGCCGTGCTGGACGTGCAGGCCCATGGCGAGTACGGCGACGATGTAGATGACGTTGCCGTACCAGGTCGAGAAGGTGTCGATGACGTTCTGGTAGGGGTGCCCGGCCTCGAAGCTGGTGTGCACGGTGCCGGTCGTCAGGTCGAGGATGTGCCAGACGATGAAGAGCGCGAGGATGATCCCGCCCCAGCGCATGGTCCGGGTGGCGTAGCTCGCCCGGGGCCTCTTGTGGACGTACTTGGCCGGGCGCGCCCTGATGTCGCGCCGGCTGAGCTGGTACGCGGAGACGCCGTGCAGCACGACGGCCGCGACCAGCCCCACCCGGACGAGCCACAGCGCCCACTCGTAGTGCAGTACCGGTTCGCCCATGGTGCGCAGCCAGTGGGCGTACCCGTCGAACTCGCCGGGACCGAAGAAGATCTTCAGGTTGCCCACCATGTGGGCGACGAGATATCCGAGCATGACCAGACCGGTCACCGCCATGATCGTCTTCTTGCCGACGGTCGAGTCCCAGAGCGTACGCGTCATCGACGGCCGTCGGTCCGTCCGCGTTGCCAATGCCATGAACACGACGGTAGGGGCGAACAGCCCGATCAGTCCAAGACATGACGTAGCTCATCTCCATAGGCATGAGCTATCGACAGCCGATAGGGTCGAAGGGTGCACTTCCAACAGCTCACCTACTTCGTGGCCGTCGCCGAGGCCCGGCACTTCACCCGGGCCGCCGAGGCGGTGCATGTGTCGCAGCCCTCGCTCTCCCAGCAGATCCGGGCGCTGGAGACGGAGTTGGGCGCTGATCTGTTCAGCCGGGCCCGGGGCAACATCGCCCTCACCGACGCGGGCGAGGCACTGTTGCCGCTCGCCCGGCGGATCCTCGCCGACGCGGAGACGGCGCGGCAGGAGGTCCAGGAGCTGGTCTCGCTGCGCAGCGGCCGGGTGCGGCTGGGGGTGACGCCGAGTCTGTGCACCGGGCTGCTGCCGGACGTGCTGCGCGCCTTCCACGACCGGCATCCCGGGGTGCGACTCCTGCTGGAGGAGGGCGGCTCGCACGACCTGGTGCGTCAGCTGGCGCGGGGCGCGCTCGACCTGGCGCTGGTGGTGCTGCCCATGCCGGCCGCCTCCCCCGCGCTGACCACGGTGGAACTGCTGCACGAGGACCTGGTGGTGGTGTCCTCGGCGGCGGAGCCGCCCCCGGGGCGGGGCGGCCGGGTCCGGATCGCGGATCTGGAGGGGGCTCCGCTGGTGATGTTCCGGCACGGGTACAACCTGCGGGAGCTGACCGTGGCCGCGTGCCGCGCGGAGGGCTTCGAGCCCACGTTCACCGTCGAGGGCGGCGAGATGGACGCGGTGCTCGGTTTCGTACGGGCGGGGCTCGGCATCGCCGTGGTGCCGAGCATGACCGCCGCCCGGGCCGGCAGCGACCTGCGGAGGACCCCGCTGGCCGGGCCGTCGCTGCGCCGCACGATCGCGCTGGCGCACCGCAGCGACGTGGCTCCGCCCCGGGCCGCGCGCGAGCTCCAGCGGATGCTGCTGGAGCACCGGCCGGCCTCGGGCTGACCGGCCGGAGCGCGAAGGGTCCTCCGCGCTCCGGCCGGGCTCAGACCGCGTCCGCCAGCAGCAGGGAGTGGATCCGGTCCGGAGCCCCGGGGCGGGCGTAGTACCAGCCCTGTGCGGTGTCGCAGCCCAGCAGCCGCAGCTGCTCGGCCTGGGCGCCCGTCTCCACGCCCTCCACCGTGACGGCCAGCTCCAGGCTGTGGGCCAGCGACACGATGCCCTCGACGATCTTCAGATCGACGGGGTCCGCCGGGTGCTGCTGCATGCCCCGGGTGAAGGAACGGTCCAGCTTGAGCACGCTCACCGGCAGCCTGCGCAGGTTCGCCAGGTTCGAGTAGCCCGTGCCGAAGTCGTCGAGCGCGATGTCGACGCCCATCTCCGCGAGCTGCCGCAGCGGCTTGAGGAGATCGTCGTCGGCGCCGATCAGGGCGGACTCGGTCACCTCCAGGCAGAGCGCTCCCGGTTCGAGACCGGAACGTTCCAGCACGTCGACGGTCTCGGCGACGAGGCGGGGGTGGTGCAGCTGGGTCGGCGAGAGGTTGACGTTGATCCGCAGCGGCCCTCCGTCGCTGTGCCGCTCCTGCCAGAAGTTGGCCTGCCGTACGGACTCCTCCAGCACCCAGCGCCCGAGCGGCACGATGAGCCCGGTGTGCTCGGCGAGCGGGATGAACCGGTCGGGGCCGAGCACCCCGTGCTGCGGATGGCACCACCGTACGAGGGCTTCGGCGCCGTGCACCGTACCGTCGCCCAGGTGCACGAGCGGCTGGTACTCGATGAAGAACTCGCCCCGGTCCAGGGCGGCCGGGAGCGCGGTCGTCAGCCCGTGCCGGGTGATGGCCCGCGCGTCGGCCTCGGCGTCGGCGAACTGGTAGCGGTTGCCGCCCGCCGCCTTGGCCCGGTACATCGTGATGTCGGCGCTGCGCAGCACCTCGGCGGCACTGCGCTCCCCGGAGGGCCCCTCGACGACACCGATGGAGCCGCGGACGGTCAACTCGCGGCCGTCCAGGCGGATGGGGGAGGCGAGCGCGTTGAGGATGCGGCCGGCCAGTTCGTCCACCTCCTCGGCGGTGTCCGGGCCGGTGGTGAGCGCGACGAACTCGTCGCCGCCGAGCCGGGCGACCATCTCCCCGGGCGCGGTGGCGCAGCTCTGGAGCCGGTCGGCGACCTCGACCAGGAGGCGGTCGCCGGCGGCATGGCCGAGGCTGTCGTTGATGGCCTTGAAACCGTCGAGGTCCAGGTAGCAGAGGCCGAAGCGGACTCCCTCCTGGGCGGCGAGGGCCTTCTCCAGCCGCTCGAAGAACAGCGTCCTGTTGGGCAGCCCGGTGAGCGCGTCGTGGGTGGCCTCGTAGCGCAGGCGCAGATTGAGCAGCCGCCGCTCGGTGGTGTCCTCCATCAGTGCGAGCTGGTACTCGGGACGGCCTTCGGAATCCCGCAGCAGCGACACGGTGAGGTTGGTCCACAGCACGGTGCCGTCGTTGCGGTAGTACGCCTTCTCGACCCGGTAGTGGTCGCGTTCGCCGCGTACCAGCTCGTCGTAGTACTTCCACACCTGCGGCGAGTCCTCGGGGTGGACCCACTCGTTCACCTTGTGGCTGCGGACATGGTGCTCCAGCCCGCCGAACATCTTGGTGAGGGTGTCGTTGATCTCCAGGATGTTGCCGTCCAGGTCGGCGACGCCGATGCCGACTGCGGCATCCTCGAAGACCGCGCGGAACCGGGCCTCCGTGGCGTGGAGGGCCTGTTCGGCGTCCGAGCGGGCGGTCAGCGCCGAGCGGGCGATGGCCTCCTGCTCGGCGAGCGTGCGCTCGCGCAGGGCCCCGGTGAAGCCGGCGGCGAGGGTGTGCTGGATCCGGGCGCAGCGGGCCCGGCCGTCCTCGGTGGACAGCGCGCCGGGTCCGTTGCCACCGCAGTACAGGACGAGGTAGGAGTCGACGACGCCGAGCGTGGAGCTGAGGGCGTCCGGGTCGGTGCAGTGCGCGTCGATCAGGGCCGCACCGATCCGCTGGGCGGGCGAGGCGTCGAAGGGGTGGGCGTGCAGGATGTCGTTCAGCTCGCGCGCCAGGGGCAGCAGATGCTGTTCGAACTCCGGCCGGGTGAGAGAGGTGGCCGTCAGGGGGAAGATGGCGCGGCTCCAGATTCTGGCGAATCTCCGCAGCCGGCCTTCCGGACCGTCGGGCTCCGCGTCCGGTTCCCCGGACGCCTGGGCGGGAATGCTCACGCCTTGCGCCCAACCCCTGCGAAGCCCGAGAAGGCGTACGGGTCTTCCTGCTCGGGCGCCTGCGCGGTGTCGGGCCGCCATTCGGGCATCGACACGAGCCCCGGCTCGACCAGTTCGTAGCCCTCGAAGAACCGGCCGATTCCCTCGCGCGAGCGCATGATCAGCGGGTTGCGGATGTTCCGGTAGACGCCGACCGTGCCGGCCGCCTCCTCCTTGGGCAGCGGGATGCCCTCGTACGAGGCGTGGGTCAGGACGATCAGGCTGCCGGGGGCCAGTGACTCGCGCAGCTCGGCGACCGCGCCGCGCGGGTCGTCGGCGTCCTCCACGAAGTGGAGGACCGCGACCAGCAGCAGCGCCACGGGCCGCTCCAGGTCGAGCAGCCCGGTGATCTCCGGGTTCGTCAGGATCTCCTTGGGACGGCGCAGGTCGGCGGCGGCGATGACCGCGCGGTCGTCGCCCTCCAGGACGGCCCGGCTGTGGGCGACGGCGACCGGGTCGTGGTCGACGTAGGCCACCCTGGCCCCGGGGTCGGCGGCCTGGGCGACCTCGTGGACGTTGCCGAAGGTCGGTATGCCGGAGCCGATGTCCAGGAACTGGTCGATGCCGGTGCCGACGGCGTAGCGGACGGCCCGGCGCATAAAGGCGCGATTGGCCTGCATGATCTTGGGAAGGCCCGGAAGGAACTCCATTGCCTTGCGCGCGGCTTCCCGGTCCACCTCGAAATTGTGCGATCCGCCCAGATAGAAGTCGTACATGCGAGACACGCTTGGCACCGAAATGTCAATGCCCTGCGGTGCCCAGGCGGGACGCTCCATCGATGTCTCCAACAAGTCGCCACGGCGATCCGGCCATGTTCATGGTCAGTGTTGACCAGAGGCTACTGATCGGCCGCCAAGAGAGCGAGTGGAAACGGAAATTAGCGATCCGTTATTGGTCACACTCCGGTGGCATCGGCGGCCGGTTCGTCGCTGCGCGTATGCGAACAGCGACGGACCGGCACTCCGGGCGCCGTTTCCCGGTGGTTCGGGGCCACTTGGGGCTCCTGGGCGGTGTTCGACCGGACCCGATTACCGGGATGCGCCGAACAGTTCGGAATCGGGGGAATCGGCGTACCAGGCGCCGGCGACCTCCTGTCCGTTCGATCTCGCCCGGAGGGGTGTCCCTGGCGAACCGGTGGAGCGTGGAGCCCGCACCGCAGTTGGGCACCTTCCCGGACTTCTCGCTCTCCTGGACGGCGAGTTGACCGGCCTCCTCGCGTTCCGCCACCTCCGCTTCGACCCCCGGTCCGTATCCCGGCCGGCTGATCCGCACCCGCTTTCGGAGGGCTGCTGGGCCGGAGCGGCGCTGCCCATGGCCTGGCCGCCGGGTGACGCGTCGCCCTGCTCCCGACCGCACGCCGTCGTGCACCCGGCGACAGAGGCGCGCCGACGGCCGCGAGCGAGCGTCGCGCCAGGCGTTCACGTCGACTCCCGTGGTGGTTCGTCGTACCGCTTCCGGTGCCGGCACGGGACCGCGCCGTTCGTGGCCCCGGGTACAGGAGGCCGACGGGGGCGCGTTCAAAGGAATGCCGCGAAGAATTCGGCGACGCGACGTCCACCGGGCAAACACGAATGGCCCATTAACCGCACGATCAGGCGAATCACCAGCAGGTACCGCGTGTTCCCCGGCAGCGTGGATCATGCTCGCGGACGTGTACGGATCACGCATCGCGCGGCTCACCACGGTCGCCGCACTTCTCTGGCTGACAGCCGTACCGCTGCCCGCCACCGCCGACAGCTGCGCGGTGGCCACGATCGGGCAGGGGGACGGCAGTTCGTCGGTCGCCGTGGCGGGCGACGGGGACTGTGTCGCGGTCTCCGAGCCACCACCACCGCCGCCACCGAAGCCGCCACCCCCACCACCGCCTCCCCCGCCCCCCGTACCTCCGCCTCCACCGCCGCCACCACCGGTGGTCGCGGAACCGCCGCCACCGCCACCGGTGGTCGCGGAACCACCGCCGCCACCTCCACCGGTGGTCGCGGAACCGCCGCCACCTTCACCTCCTCCGCCACCTCCACCTCCTCCCCCGCCACCGGCGCCCGCGCCGCCATCGAAGCCCTCGCCGTCGCCGGAACCACCGGAGCGGACCGAGCCACCGCGCCCCCGGCCCGTCGCGCTGCCGGCGTACCGCAAACCGGCCCGCAAACAGCCGCGGAGCGGACCGTCGCTGGTGTCCCTGACGCTGCTCATCACCGCCCCTGCGGTGTTCGCCGTTGCCGTGCTGCGGCCGCGATCATCCCGCTGACCAGGAGAGACGCATGTCCGAATGGCTCGTCCTGAGCATTGCCATGGCGTCCGCCTGCGCGGTCGTCCTCACCATCGCCGTCCTGAACAACCGGCGGATCGGGGATGACGACGACCCGTCCGAGACGCCGGACGTCATCGAGTACATGACGATGATGATCGGCGTGGTCTACGCGATCGTCCTGGGCCTCGCCATCGCCGGGGTCTGGGAGGGACGCAGCGCCGCCCAGGAGTCCGTCCGCATCGAGGCGCAGGCGCTGCACGAGGTGCAGGCACGCGCCTCCGTCTACCCGGTGGAGGTCCGCGACCGCATCAGGGCGGACGTCGACGCCTACGTCGACCATGTGGTGCACGACGAGTGGAAGGTGATGTCCGACCGGAACACGCTCACCGAGCGCGGCACCCAGTTGCTGGACAAGGTACGGGCGGACGTCACCGACTACGTGCCGAAGACCGATCACGAGGGCCAGGCCTACCAGCCACTGGTCGACCAGGTGGCGGCGGCGGACGACGCCCGCAGCACACGCGGGCAGAACGCCGGGGCGACGATGCCGGGGGTGGTCTGGTTCGGGCTGATCATCGGGGCGCTGGTGACCGTGGGGCTGATCTTCACCCTCCAGATCCGCCGCACGTTCCGCGAACTGCTCCTGGCCGGCCTGTTCAGCGCGTTGATCGCCTTCCTGCTCTTTCTGATCTGGGACTTCGACGCGCCCTTCGGCCGGGGCATCTCGGCCACCGCGGACCCGTTCCTCGACATGTTCCCGGGGGCCGCGCGCTGAGTCCGCGCCCCCGGCCCGGGAGTCGACCGGGGGGGCCGGTCGGGGGACACCGCTGACCCATTCGCCGGACCCCGATCGCGGGCCGGGAGGACCCCTCCTAGCGTGTCGGACATCGAGGTGCATTTTTCCTGCTATGTGGAAATTGGTTCCGCAGCTGCCCCTCGGGGAACCCGGAGGATCCACCATGCGCGCGATACGTGTCGCACCGCTCGCCCTGCTCGGCGCCAGTGCCCTGACACTGCTGGCCCCGTCCGCCGCCCACGCCGTGCCGGACGGGGCGACCAGCACGTTCAACCCGACGATCGCCCCGTCGGTCATCGCACCCGGCGGCCGGGTCACCCTCGGCGCCGGCGGCTGCACGGGCGAGACGACCGTCTCCTCGGGCATCTTCGACACCACCACCATCCCGAGCGGCTCCACGACGGCCACCGCCACCATCGACACGGACGCCCGCCGGGGGGCCGTGTACGCGGTGACGTTCGCGTGCGGCTCCACCGGCACCTCCCGCAACGTCAACCTGACCATCACCGGCGGCGCCACGAGCACCCCCACCCCCAGGCCCACCACCGTTCCGACCGCCAGCTCGACGGCGCTCATCCCCGGCGGTGTGCGCGGCGGCCTCGGCGGAAGCTCCGGCTCCACCGACACGGTGGAGGTCGCCGCCGGAGCGGCCCTGGTGGCCGTGGCGGCCTCGGGCGCCCTCTACTTCGCGCGCCGCCGCACCGCCGACCGCCGCCACTGACCGCGAACATGCGGCGCACGGCAGTCGCCCCGGGTCCTGATCCAGGACTCGGGGCGACGGGCGTATCGGGCCGGGCGGGAGGTTCGACGCCTTAGAACGCCGCATGGCTCGTCGTCCGGCGCCGGACGAGGAAGACCGCGCCGCCGACGGCCGCCGCGGCCACCAGACCGCCGCCGACCTGCATCTCCACGGAGCTCGGCCCCATCGAGCCGCCGAGCCCGCCCTGCGAGGGGTTGCCGGCGAGCACGGTGAACTTGTGCGTCGCGATCCGGTCGTTGTCGCTGCACTTCACGGAGAGGTGGTACTGCCCCGGCGTGGTGTTGTTCCGGACCCGGGCATGGGCGTAGTTGGTGCCGTCACCCGGCGAGAGGGTGGTCGTCGGGAACGCGTTCGACCAGACCTTGCCGCCGTGACCGCAGCCCTGCGCGGTGATCTTCAGCGTGCCGCCCTGGTGGACGGAGTGGGGGTTGACGGCGACGTTGACCGGGCCGTTGGTGGCGGCGGCCATGGGAGCCGCCAGCCCGACGGCCGCGAAAGCGGTCGCGGTGACCGCGAGAGCGCGTGAGACACGCATCGTGTGGACCTCCAGCGGGAAACGCCCCCGGGGGCTTGTCCCCCGGGCTGATCGACGAGAACGCCTCCCATGACGAACACTCACCAGCAGACCTGAAGCTCGCACTTCGACGTTGCGCCACCCCGGTGACGCGACACGCCGTACGAAAACCCGCGGAACTGACGGAGCCGCAGGTCACAGACCGTCAGAACTTTTATCTGCTCATTACTCCGATGGGCAGGCATCCGGCAGGGGCCCGACCCGGCCGCCACCCGTTCGCCCCTCCCTGATCGCCGCCCGGACCCGACGCCCTTAGCGTTCACAGCGTCGCGACGAAGGGAGAACCATGGGCCGGGACTACGCTGGCGCCGAGCGGACCAGACGTGTGCCCTGGGGTGCGGTCGCCCTGGTGCTGCTCAGCGGCCTCGCCCTGATGCGCAACGGCACGGAGTTCGGGGAGGCCGGCCCACCGCAGCCCGCGGCGGCCGCCTCGCTGGACCTGGGCAAGGACACCGCGGGGCCGCCGGTGGAGGGCGAGGCGGTGCAGCCGCTGCCGTACGCCCCGGCCTCCCGGGTGAAGGTTCCGTCCATCGACGTCGACGCCCCGGTCATCGACGTGAACCTGGACGCCAACGGGTGGATCGACGCCCCGCCCGCGGAGGACCCCAACCTCGCCGGCTGGTACCAGAACGGCATCGCCCCCGGCCAGCGCGGCACCGCCGTGGTCGTCGGCCACGTCGACAACACCTCCGGGCCCGCGGTCTTCTACGGCCTCGGCTCGCTCCAGAAGGGGCACCGGGTCGAGGTCGCCCGCTACGACGGCCGGGTCGGGATCTTCGAGGTGTACGGGGTGGAGGTCTTCTCCAAGAACGACTTCCCCGGCCCCCGGGTCTACGGCGACACCGGCCACGCGGAGCTGCGGGTCATCACCTGCGGCGGGGGCTACTCCAAGGCGGGCGGCTACGACGGCAACGTGGTGGTCTTCGCCCGGCTCGTCGACACCCGCTGACAGCGGCGCTCCCAAGCGACGGCACCCCCGGCGGCCCCGGCGGCCCCGGTGACGGGGCCGCCGGGGCCGCCGTCGTGCGCGGACGGACGCGTCACCCGGCTCAGAGGCGGCGCGGCACCGTGATGCGGTAGCCGGAGTCCAGCAGCCGGGGAAGATAGCGGCGCAGGGCCGCGACGCTCTGCGAGCGGTCGCCGCCCGCGTCGTGCGAGAGGACGACGACGCCGGGTGCCGCTCCGTCCAGCACCCGGCGGACGATCGTGCCGGTGCCCGGCGTCTTCCAGTCGAGCGTGTCCACGGTCCAGGCCATGGGCTCCATGCCCAGTTCGGCCCCGATCTCGAAGGAGTTGCGGTTCCACGCGCCGTAGGGCGCGCGGTACCAGAGCGGCGGGGCCCCGAGCGCCCGGTCCACCACCTCGCTGGTGCGCCCCAGTTCCTCGCGGATCGCGGGACGGGAGAGCTTCGGGATCAGGGGGTGCGACCAGGAGTGGTTGCCCACCACATGCCCGTCGTCGGCCATCTCGCGCAGCAGGTCCGGGTTTCCGTCGGCCATCTCTCCGCAGACGAAGAACATCGCGCGGACCCGGTGCTCGCGCAGGGTGGCCAGGATGTCCGGGGTGTAGAGCGGGTCGGGTCCGTCGTCGAAGCTCAGGACCATCGAGTGACCGATCCCGGGGAGATGTTCGAAGGGCCGGACGCGCACGGGCGGCCTGGCGGGCCTGAACCGGGGCGGGGTGTTCGCCGTCATCGGTTCGAGCCGGTACGGGGAGGGCCGACCCCGGACGTGTCCCGGAGGTCCCGCGGCCGCGGCGGGCGGAGCCTCCGCGGCGGGTGTGGAGCGACCGGGCGCCGAAGCCGGATCGGCGGCGATCAGGTGCACGGCGGTGGCGGTTCCGAGGCCGAGGGCGACCCTCAACAGAGTGCGGCGCTCGGGTCCGGTGTGATCACTTCTCATGGCCAACTGCTCGCACGGTCGGACATCCGCTCGCGCCGCCGACACCGACCATCGCCCGTTTTGTACACGTTCGACGCAGTATGTTCATCTCCCTTCAGGTCGGTCGGCGTCCCGGAGCCTCCCCTCCGGGACGAGCCGATAGCCTCGGAGCCGTGACAGAGCAGCAGCCTCACCGGTTCGAACGCGGCACGGACGGCCCCAAGGTGATCGTCGCGGGGCTCGACGGCTCCGATTCGTCGATGCGCGCGGCGGCCTACGCCGCCGGACTGGCTCGTCGGCAGAACGCCATGCTGGCCCTGGTGTACGTCCAGCCCGTCAGCACGGCGGGTGCGGCGCTGGGCGTGCCGGTGGGCGACACCACGGGCGAGGTCGCGGAGGAGCTGGTCACCGAGATCCGCGAGGCGACCGAGCGCTTCAGTGACGCGTGGGACATGCGCTGGGAGTTCCACACCTTCCGGGGCGACCCGTACAACGGGCTGGTGACGGCGGCCGACGAGCTGAAGGCGGACGCGGTGGTGGTCGGGGCCTCGGAGTCGGCCGGGCACCGCTTCGTCGGTTCGGTGGCCGTGCGCCTGGTGAAGGCGGGGCGCTGGCCGGTCACCGTGGTGCCGTGAGAAGGGTTCATTTGCCCATGAGGAGCCCGTCGGCCTCCGCTCCGCGCCCGAGGACGACGGTACGGATGCGGTCGCGGACCTCGCGGAGGTGCTCGGCCCCGTCGTCGAGGGAGGCGTTGAGGTTGACGGCGCGTCCGGTGCCGGTGTCGTACCACTGCGGGACGAACTCCGCCTTCTTCACCGTCCAGCGCTCGCCGGACTTCGCGGGCGGCGCGAAGGTGAAGCGGCCCATCGAGCTCTGGTTGCCGCGGGGGTCCTGGACCCCCTCGTAGTTGATCATCGCTCCGGCGATCTGGTCGCCCATCCCGTAGACGACCCAGGTGCCGTTGACCTTCTCGTACGCCTGCGGCACATGGGCATGGGTACCGATGATCAGGTCGATGTCGGGGCGGCCCCCGTCGGCGGACGCGGTGAGCCGCCGGGCCAGCTCCAGCTGGGTCGCGTCGGGCTCGTCCTGCCATTCGGTGCCCCAGTGGGCGGAGAGGACGACGACGTCGGCGCCGGCCCGGCGGGCCGCCCTGGCCTCCTCGATGATCCCGCGCTCGTCGGTCACGTTGACCGTCCAGGGCCGGTCGGCGGGGACCGGGATGTCGTTGGTGCCGTAGGTGTACGCGAGGTGGGCGACCTTGGCCGCGCCCTTCCCCGGTCCGGCGGGCAGGATCGTGGGCCGCGCGGCCTCGGCGGCGGTACGGGCGGAGCCAGCGTGCCGGATGCCCGCCCTGTCCAGCGCTCCGAGCGTGCGCGAGACCCCCTCGGCCCCGTCGTCGAGGGTGTGGTTGGAGGCCGTGGAGCAGGAGTCGAACCCGGTGGCGCGCAGGGCCGTGGCGACCTCGGGCGGCGACTTGAAGCTCGGGTAGCCGGTGTAGGGGCCGCCCTCCGCGCCGTACACCGTCTCCATGTGACAGAACGCCAGGTCCGCGGCGGAGACGACCGGGGCGACGCCCGCCAGCATCGGGGCGAAGTCGTAACCGGCGCCGCCCGCGTCGACGGCGGCCCGGTCGATCACCGAGGAGTGCGGCAGGATGTCGCCCGCGGCGAGGAGCGTGAACGGGCGGGGCCCCTCGGCGTCCTGGCCGCCGGCGCCCCGGGCGACGGCGGGGGGCCCGCTCGGCGCGGGGGCCGTGGACTGCTGCCCGGCGCAGCCGGTGGCCGCGGCGAGCAGGAGGGCGAGGGCGGCCGCGGTGCCCGGTCGGATGCGCTGCGTCATCTGCTCGACTCCATGTTCGGATGATTACGACCATCCGACTACATAGATTTTCATATCGGATAAGCAAGGAGCATTGCCGCACACCTAGCTGAACTGGTCGTACCGGCCGACCCCGACGGCCCCTCGACCGTTCACCGCACCATTCGCCGCACTGAGCGACCGCTCGTCGCACGCCTCGGCGCACCGCCTGTTCCCGCGCCGCCGAATGCGTTCGTATACGCCAAGTCGGCAACGAGGCCGCCAGGGGCCGCGGCGGGAGAGGGCGTTCATGAAGACCACCACGACGACCGACGAGCGGACCCTCGCCGAGTTGCAGCGGGAACACGGCCCCGCGCTGTTCCACTTCCTCCTCGGTCTGACCTTCGGCGACCGGCAGCGGGCCGAGGACCTGGTACAGGAGACCCTGGTACGCGCCTGGCAGCACCCCGAGGCCTTCGACGCCCCCTACGCGTCGATGCGGCCGTGGCTGTTCACGGTGGGCCGCCGCCTCGCCATCGACGCGCGGCGCTCCCGGCAGGCGCGTCCCGTCGAGGTCAGCGACACCGTGCTGGAGAGCACCCCGGACACCCTGGACACCGCGGACCTGGCCGTCCGCGCCCTGGATGTCCGGGAGGCGGTCCGCACCCTCAGCCCCGAGCACCGTGCGGTGTTGGTGCAGATCTACTTCCGTGGGCTGAGCGTCGGCGAGACGGCCGAGGCGCTCGGCATCCCCGCGGGGACCGTCAAGTCCCGCTCGTACTACGCCCTGCGGGTCCTCGCGCGGACGCTGCCCGGCTACTCCCGCAGGTCCTCCGCCCGGAGCAGCGCCAACAGGGCGGAGGCCTCGGCCACCTCCACGTAGACCTGGGCGCAGCCGTCGCAGCCCCGGAGGTGGCGGGCGACCCTACAGGTCTCCTCGGCGTCCAGGGCGTCCAGGACGTACGCGCCCAGCAGCAGGCGCACATGCCCGTCATCGCCTGGGTCGACACTCATTCGCTGCCTCGCATCTCCTGGGCGATCCTCCCCTTCTGCCCACGCGGGGCGCCCGCCCCCGGTTCAATGCTGCGTGAAGCCCGGCACCGAGCAAGGAAAGAGGCGAGACGGGATGCGTCCCGAGGATTCGGATGGGACCGGTGGGAACGACCTCCAGGTACCGATGACCTGGCTGTCCACCGAGTATCTCGCCGACGACCTGTTACGGACCGGCGATCTGATGGAACCGACGACCCTGGAGTTCCGGGCGGGGCGCGACGCCCTGGCGCTGACGATGTTCCTGTGCGATGCCCCCCGGGACGCTCCCGCCCTCCTGGCCCTGCCCGGGCCGCGGGTCGACGAGCTGCGGATCCTCACGGCGTACGAGTGCACCTGGCGCGCCTGGGTCTGCGAGCGGCTGGCGGAGGCGGGACGGAACGCCGAGCCCGGCGACCCCGATCTGGCGTTGGCGCGAGCGGCCTGGCGGTGGCTGGAGGAGACCGAACTGCTCGCGGCCGACCTCGACGCGATCGGCCCCGCCCCCTGGGACGCCGCGGCCGACCCGACGGGCGACCGGGAGGTCCGCGTCTGGACGCCCGCCTGGCAGTTGGGGCTGCCGCTGGGCCATCTGGCCGTCCACCTGTGCTGATCCCCTGCTTCAGGAACCGTGCACCCCGGCACGGTACTTGGGCAGCCGCAGCGTGATCTTCATGCCTGCCCCTGTCCCGGTCTCGATGACCAGGCCGTAGTCGTCGCCGTAGACCTGACGCAGCCGCTCGTCCACGTTGAGCAGGCCGATGCCGGTGGAGGCGCCGCCCTCGCCGCGCAGGATCTGCCGCAGCCGCTCGGGGTCCATGCCGGTTCCGTCGTCCTCGATGACCACCTCGGCCTCCGAGCCGGCGTCCAGGGCGCTGATGGTGATGCGGCTGCGGGTGACCGCCCCTTCGAGACCGTGCTTGACAGCGTTCTCCACCAGCGGCTGGAGGCACAGGAACGGCAGCGCGACGGGCAGCACCTCGGGGGCGACCTGGAGGGTCACGGCGAGGCGTTCGCCGAAGCGGGCGCGGACGAGGGCCAAATACTGGTCGATGGAGTGCAGTTCGTCGGCGAGCGTGGTGAATTCCCCGTGTCTGCGGAACGAGTAGCGGGTGAAGTCCGCGAACTCCAGGAGCAGTTCACGAGCCTGTTCGGGGTCGGTCCGGACGAACGAGGCGATGGCGGCGAGCGAGTTGAAGATGAAGTGCGGGGAGATCTGCGCCCGCAGGGCCTTGATCTCCGCCTCGATGAGCTGGGTGCGGGAGCGGTCCAGCTCGGCCAGCTCCAGTTGGACGCAGACCCAGCGGGCCACCTCTCCCGCCGCCCGGGCCAGTACCGCCGACTCGCGCGGGGCATAGGCGACCAGCGCGCCCAGGACCCGGTTCTCGACGGTGAGCGGAACGGCGACGGCCCAGCGCAGCGGGCAGTCGAGGTCGGCGCAGCCACTGTCGAAGGCGGTGCGGCGGCCGTTGTCCAGGAGCACTTTCACGTGCTCCATCACGTCCTTGCCGTGGTGGCCCCCGGCACCGTCCCAGACCAGCACCCGGTCCCGGTCGGTGAGGCAGAGGGCGTCGGTGCCGAGCAAGGAGCGCAGCCGGCGGGCGGCGCGCCGGGCGCTCTCCTCGGTGAGGCCCGCCCGCAGCGGCGGGGCGGCCAGCGACGCGGTGTGCAGGGTCTCGAACGTGGCGTGCTCGACGGGGGTGCCGACATCACTGGGGCGCAGCGGGCGGGCGGTGCGGCGGCCCACCAGGTACCCGGCGCCGAGCAGCAGCGCGGCCGACACGACGAGAACGGCGATCGCTGCCCCGGTCACCGTTCCCGCCCCGCGGCGGACCGCGCCGAGGAGAGTGTCTCGGGGAGGTGGAATCGGGTCATGGCGGCGTTGGTGCCGGGGGGTATCCGCCCCGGTGTGGCGAGCGAGACGAGGATCATCGCGAGGAACCCCACGGGGACGGACCAGACGGCGGGCCAGGCGAGCAGGGCGTGCGGCCAGCCCGGCGGGCGTACGGCTCCGCTGACGGTGATGGCCACCGCGACGAGGGCGGAGCCGCCGCCCAGCAGGAGCCCCGCCACGGCCCCGGGCGGGGTGAGCCGCCGCCACCAGATGCCGAGGACGAGCAGCGGGCAGAAGGAGGAGGCGGAGACGGCGAAGGCCATGCCCACCGCGTCGGCCACCGGTACCCGGCTCACCAGCAGGGAACCGGCGAGCGGTACGGCGATGGCGAGGACGGTGGCGAGCCGGAAGTGGCGTACCCCGCGCGAGGGCAGGACATCCTGGGTGATGACTCCGGCGACGGCCATGGTGAGCCCGGAGGCGGTGGACAGGAACGCGGCGAACGCCCCGCCGGCGATCAGCGCCCCGAGGAGGTCGCCGCCGAGTCCGCCGATGACGCGGGCGGGCAGCAGGAGGACGGCGGCGTCCGCGTCTCCGCCGTACCGCAGTTCGGGCGTGTAGAGCCGGCCGAGGGCTCCGTAGATCGGCGGCAGCAGGTAGAAGAGGCCGACCAGGGCGAGGACGGCGACGGTGGTGCGGCGGGCGTCGCGGCCGTTGGGACTGGTGTAGAAGCGGACGACGACGTGCGGCAGACCCATGGTGCCGAGGAAGGTCGCCACGATCAGCCCGTAGGTGGCGTACAGCGGATGGTCGGCGCGGAAGACGGCGAGCTGGTCGTCGAAGCTGACCCGGGGGCGGCCGTCGCCCTGCCAGGCGAGGACCAGGAAGAGGGCGGGCACCAGGAGCGCGGTGAGTTTCAGCCAGTACTGGAAGACCTGGACGAAGGTGATGGAGCGCATGCCGCCGGCGGCGACGGCGGCGGTCACGACGGTGGCGACGAGGACGTCGCCGAGCCAGCCCGGAGCGCCTGTGAGGATCTTGAGGGTGAGGCCGGCGCCCTGGAGCTGGGGCACGAGGTAGAGCCAGCCCGCGCCGACGACGAGCGCGCTGACCAGCCGGCGGACCTGCCGTGATTCGAGCCGTCCCTCGGCGAAGTCCGGCAGGGTGTACGCCCCCGAGCGGCGCAGCGGGGCGGCGACGAAGACCAGGAGCACCAGGTATCCGGCGGTGTAGCCGACCGGGTACCAGAGCATGTCGGGGCCGTGGACGAGGACGAGCCCGGCGACGCCGAGGAAGGAGGCGGCGGAGAGGTATTCGCCGCTGATCGCGGCGGCGTTGAGGCGGGGCCGCACGGTGCGCGAGGCGACGTAGAAGTCGGAGGTCGTACGGGAGATGCGCAGGCCGAAGCCGCCGACGAGGACGGTGGCGAGGACGACGAGGGCGACCGCCACCCAGGACGCCGCGTGGTCGGGGGTGCTCACGGGGCGGGGCGGCCCTCCACCAGCCGGGCGAAGTCGCGTTCGTTGCGCTCGGCCCTGCGGACGTACCACCAGGCGGCCAGGGTGAGCGGCGGGTAGGTGGCGAAGCCGAGCACCGCCCAGACGAGGGCGGAGCTGTTCAGCGCGGCGAAGAGGAGCGGCAGGGTGCCCGCGACAAGGACGAGGACGCCGAACACAGTGAGCCCGGCGCGCAGTTGGCCGCGCATGAGCGATCGTACGTAGGCGCCGCCGAGGGCGGTCTGCTCGTCGATCTCCGACTGGGTGCGGTAACGGGGCAGCGGGCGCACCCGCCGCGGCTCCCCCGTGACCACTTCACGCCGGGGCGATGGCTCTGCGGACATGGGCTCGGAGTGTAGGCGTCGGCGGGCCGTGCTGGGAAGGGTTCGGCGAAGGACCTCCCTGGTCAGCGGCCACCCTGGCGCATCAGGAGGTCGCGCAGGGCGCGGGTGTGGCGGCGGCTGACGGCCAGCTCCGCCTCCCCGATGCGCACGCTCATGCTGCCCGCGTCCAGGCGCAGTTCGTCGATCCGGCCGAGCGCCACGAGGTGGCGGCGGTGGATCCGGACGAAGCCCCGGGAGCGCCACCGCTCCTCCAGCGTGGTGAGCGGGATGCGGACGAGGTGGCTGCCGGTGGCGGTGTGCAGGCGGGCGTAGTCGCCCTGCGCCTCGGCGTACGCTATCTCGTCGATGGGGATGAAACGGATGACGCCGCCCAGCTCGACCGGGATCTGGTCGCCCGCACTGTCGTGGACGGGTGCGGACCGGTCCCCCACCTGCTCGGCGACCCGTCGGACGGCTTCGGCGAGGCGTTCGCGGCGGACCGGTTTCAGGACGTAGTCGACGGCCTTGAGGTCGAAGGCGTGGACCGCGAAGCCCTCGTGCGCGGTGACGAAGACGATGAGCGGGGGCGCGGCGAAGCCGGCGAGGAGCTGGGCGACGTCGAGGCCGGTGAGACCGGCCATGTGGATGTCGAGGAAGACCACGTCGATCGCGGACGGATCGTCGGGGCCCGCGTCGACCGCGCCACCGATGCGGCGCAGTGCCTCGGTCGCGCCGGTGGCGCCCTCGGCGCTGCGGACACGGGGGTCGGCGCGCAGGAGGTAGAGGAGTTCCTCCAGGGCGGGTTGTTCGTCGTCGACGGCGAGTACGCGCAACATGAGGCCGGAGTTTAGACCGACCGGCAATTGGGGGGCCGCGACGCCGCCCCCCGATTGCCGTCGGTCGTGGGGGGTGCGGGGCGGACCAGGGCCGGAAAAGGCCGCGGCGCCCGATGCGGTGCGTCGCGAGGCGCCGGAGCGTCCTCATCACGGAGCGACTCGGGCGCTTCGGCAACGCCGCGAGGCGCCGTGCCAGGCGCCGCGGCCCCGGCCATGATCCGCGCCCTACCCCCGGGGTGCGAGGCGGTCCGGGGCCGGAAAAGGGCCGCGGCGTCCGGTGCGGTGCCCATCCGGGTGGGGCCGCTGCGCCGGGCGCGCTCGGGAGCGCCGACGCCTCTCCTCATTTCAGGAACTTGGAGAGCCTGCGGTCCGCGAGCGGCTTCCCGCCGGTCTGGCAGGTGGGGCAGTACTGCAGAGAGGAGTCGCTGAAGGAGACCTCCAGGATGGTGTCCCCGCAGACCGGGCAGGCCGCCCCGGTACGCCCGTGGACCCGCATCCCGGTCTTCTTCTCGCTCTTGAGCTTTCCGGCCTCCACCCCGCTGGAGCGGGTCACGGCGTCCTGGAGTGTGGTGCGCAGAGCGGTGTACAGGCGGGTGACGTCGTCCTCGCCGAGGTCAGCGGTCCGTTTGAACGGGGACATCTTCGCGACATGCAGGATCTCGTCGCTGTAGGCGTTGCCGATCCCCGCGATGAGCGACTGGTCGCGCAGCGCGCCCTTGATCTGGCGGCGCTCCCCGGCGAGCAGCGCGGCGAACGCGTCGCGGTCGAAGGCGTCGGCGAGGGGGTCGGGTCCGAGGCGGGAGATTCCGGGGACGTCCATGGGGTCGTGGACGAGGTGGACGGAGAGGCGCTTCGTGGTCCCCATCTCGGTCAGGTCGAAGCCGTCGCCGCCGGCGGTGATCAGGCGCAGGGCGAGGGGTCCCTTGCCTGGGCGGGGCGGGGCGGCCGGGAAGGAGTCCTTCCAGCGGAGCCAGCCGGCCCGTGCCAGGTGGGTGCACAGGTGGAGGCCGCCCGCCTCGATGTCGAGGAACTTGCCGTGGCGGGCGACCGAGGTGACGGCCGCGCCCTCCAGGGCGGCCGGCGGCGGGTCGTACGTCTTCAGGACGCTGATCGCCAGCGGGAGGACGCGGGCGATCTCCTTGCCGACCAGGTGGTCGTCGAGGAAGGCCCGCAGGGCTTCGACTTCGGGCAGTTCGGGCATGGCTCCAGACTGCCGCAGCCGGTGGGCTGCCGCCTGTCAGGACACCGGTGCGCGGTCCGTGCCGGTGGTGACGGCGCCCAGTTCCGTGAACTCCTCCTCGACCGCGGCGGCGAGCCGGTCGAGGTCGGGCAGCGCCTGGCCGTCGGCGACCAGTCCCACGTGCACCCGGCCGCCGTAGGTGGTCAGGGCCACCGCCAGGGACTGGCCCCGGGCCAGCGGGGCCATGGGGTAGAGGGCGGTCAGCGGGCAGCCGCCCAGCGAGAGCGCGGAGCGGGGCAGCGGCACGCTGGTGACCAGTACATCGAAGAGCACACGGGCGGCGTTGGCCGCCAGCGGCGCGCCGAACCGGTGCGCCAGCGGGGGCAGTTGGTCGGCCAGTACGGCGACGGCTCCGGCGCCCTTCAGGGGGCCGGCCGCCTTGTTGCGGTCCATCGCGGTCCGGACCGCCCGGAGCCGCCCGCGCGGGTCGGCCTCGGCGACCGGCAGGTCGAGCAGATAGGCGGAGAGCCGGTTGCCGGTGGCGGAGGAGCCACCGGGCCGGTGGCGGGAGACGGGGACCAGCGCGCGCGGGTCGGCGGCGGAGAGCGGTTCGCCGCGCCCGGCCATCCAGCGGCGCAGCGCACCGGCGACGACGGCGAGGAGGATGTCGTTGGCGGTGCCGCCCTCGGCGCGCCGGATCCGCTGGAGGTCCCCCGCGTCGAGGTCGGCGGTGGCCAGGCGGCGGGTGCCACTGGAGGGTGCGGCGAAGGCGGTCGTACCGCGCAGGTCGAGGCGGCCCGCGCGGACGACGGAGGCCCCCACGCCGAGCGCCCGGCCGACCTCGCCGATCCGGCCGAGGGCCATGCCCGCCATCTCCCGGGGGTCGGGCAGCCAGGAGCGGGGCGGGACGGCGGGGCGGCCCCGGGCAGCGGTGCGGGCGCTGGTGACGGCGGCGATCTCGTCGAAGATCCCGGCCCCGATGGCGACCGCCCGCATCCCGTCGGCCAGGGCGTGGTGCAGTTTGACCAGGACGGCGAAAGGGCCGCCCGCCGTGCCGCCGATGAGGTACATCCGCCAGGGCGGCCGCCCGCGCCCGAGCGGTCGCTCCATCAGTTCGCCGGCCAGCCGGACGGCCTCCGCCGTGAAGTCGCCGTCGTCCACGACGACGCGCTGGACGTGCCGGTGCACGTCGAAGTCCTTGTCCACGGTCCAAGCCTTGCCGCCGATCGGCAGCAGGACGTCCCGTACGCGCATGCGCAGTCGGGGGATCGCGGCGACGCGGGTGCCGAGCAGGTCGAGGATCCGCTCCGGAGCGGCGCCGGGCGCCGGCGCGAAGACGGCGAGCGCGCCGAGGTGCATGGGATGGGCGTCCGATTCGAGGTGCCAGAAAGCGAGATCGAGCGGGGCGAGGAGCTCGGTACCCAACGGGGGCCTCATGTCGTCGAAGGCGGCAGGGCCGGGGTGTGGCCCGTCCCGCGCAGTCAATCGTTCGTGGTCGATTACGGTCAAGTACATACATGTTACGTACTGTTACGCCTCGGTCGGTGATTCAGCGGGCCGGAATGAGGAACTCGCACCACACGCATTTGCCGCTGCCACGGGATTCCACGCCCCAGACGTCGGCCAGCCGGTCGACCAGCATCAGGCCGCGTCCCGACACTCCCGACTCGCCCGCGTCGCGGCGCCGGGGCAGTGCGCTGGAGCGGTCCTCGACGTCGACGCGCAGCCGTCGCTCGGTTCCGGCGAGCACCCGGATCGTCACGACGGCGCCGCCGTCGGTGTGCATGAGCGCGTTGGTGATCAGTTCGTCGGCCGCGAGTTCGATCTCGTCGGCCCGGTCCTTCGCTCCCCAGGCCCGGACCGCGGCCCGGATCATGTGCCGGGACGAACTCAGCGCCTCGGGGTCGTTCTGGGCGACGTGCTGCTGGAGCCGGCCGCCCGGCTGCGGGGCGTGCGCGGCACGGCGGCGCAGCAGCAGGACCGCGACGTCGTCCTGGCCGCCGCGCTCGTCGACGGCGTCGCAGAGCTGGTCGGCCAGCTTCTGCAGGTCCTGGGGACCGTTGGTGACGAGGACGGTGAGCTGTTGCATGCCTTCGTCGAGGTCGGAGCCCGGCAGCTCGACGAGGCCGTCGGTGAACAGGACCATGGTCTGGCCGGGGTCGAGTTCGACCGTGCCGACCGGGTACTCCAGCCGGCCGAACTCCGCCGAGAGGCCGAGCGGCAGCCCGCCCTCGGACGGCACCCTGCGGCAGCTCCCGTCCACGTCGCGCACCAGCGGGTCGACGTGCCCGGCGCGGACCAGCTGGACGACGCCGGTGGTGAGGTCGACCTCGGCATAGGTGCAGGTGGCGAAGCGGTCGGTGTCCAGTTCGTGGAGGAAGACGGAGGCGCGCGCCACGACCGTGGCCGGGCTGTGCCCCTCGGCGGCGTACGCGCGCAGGACGATCCTGAGCTGCCCCATGACGGCGGCCGCGTGGGTGTCGTGCCCCTGGACGTCCCCGATGACAGCGCCCACCCGGCCGCCCGGCAGCGGAATCAGGTCGTACCAGTCGCCGCCGATGTCACGGCCGAGGCGGGCCGAGCGGTAGCGCACGGCGACCTGCGCCCCGGGCACGGCCGGGATCCTGCGCGGCAGCATCGCCTGCTGGAGGCCCTCGGCGAGGTCGTGTTCCTGTTCGTAGAGCATCGCGCGCTGGAGGCTCTGGGCGATCGAGGTGCCGAGCGCCATCAGCAGATTGCGTTCGTCGGCGGTGAAGCCCCCCTTGTCCCGGTAGAGGAGACCGAGTGCGCCGATCGGGCGGGCCTGCGCGATCAGCGGCATGTAGGCGGCGGAGGTGATCCCGAGGCGGCTGATGTCGGGCCACAGGATCGGGTAGGAGGCGGCGAAGTCGTCGGCGGACTCGATGAAGCGGGGGGCCAGGGTCCGCACCACTTCGCTCATCGGGTACTGCTCGTCCACCCGGGTGTACCGGGTGCCGGGGACGTACGCGCCCTCGGGGCCGTCGGCCACGAGGTGGATGCGGCCGGACTCCAGCAGGCCCATGACGAGGCTGGTGGCTCCGAGGTGGGCGAGTCCCTGGGAGTTCTTGAGGACGGCGATGACGTCCTTGACGGTACGGGCGTGGGCCAGCGCGGCGGTGGTGCCCTCGACCAGGCTGGTGCGCCGGCGGCGATCCTCGTCCAGCTCGCGGCGGGCGGTGGAGTCGGCCAGTTCCTGGGTGGCGTCGCGGACGATCCCGATGATGCGGTGCGGGCGGCCGGTGCCGTCCCGGCGGACGAAGCCCTGGGTGTGGGTCCAGCGCAGCGTGCCGTCGCGGCGCTGGATGCGGAAGTAGGCGCCGTAGTCGGTGCGCCCGCTCTTCAGGGCGTGCGAGACCATCCCGTCCAGACGCTGGGCCTCGTCCGTCGGCACGCGCGGCGCCAGCGAGGCCGGACGGCCGTCGTACTCGTCCGCGGCCAGGTCGAACACGTCGAGCGCGGCCTGGTCCATGTGCATGAGGCCGGTGTCGAGATCCCAGTCGAAGCTGCCCATGCGGTTCAGGGCGAGTCTGAGGTCCGGGTGGGCGGGCCAGTCGTCGGGGAGTGACAGGGCACCCGCTACCCGATCATCCATGTGGGCCACCTTGCCACCCTTTATCCGATTCTTCTCGTCCGATGCGTCGACGGTTTCGCACGGGCCGGGAGGGGCGGCGCCGTGCGGGCTCCGCCGTCAGGGCACTCAGCCCCCGGCGTCCGGCCCGGTCAGCCGGCGAACACGTCGCCGAGGCCCGCTTCCATGGGCTCGTCCGGCTCGGCGGGCACTTCCGGCTCGAAGGGGCCGTCGGGCCCCGCGGGCTCGCCCGGCTCGGCGGGGAAGACCTGGGTCGGCTCCGGCGCGACGTCCGGGTCGCCCTCATCCTCGTACTCCCACGGCTCCTCGGGCGGCGTGTCTCCGAAGTCGTCGGACGGCTCCGGAGGCCCGGGATCCGTGGGCTCCGCCGGCCCGGAGGGGGGCGGCTCGGACGGGGCGGTGTCCGGGGGCGCGGATTCGGAGGGGCGGCCCGGTGAGGGGAAGAGCAGGTCGGCGTCGGGCTCGAAGGGCGGCGGGTCGTCCGGGGTGCGGTCGCGGCCGCCGCTGTCACCCATGGCCCGCTCGATCCAGGTGTTGTCGTCGGCGTCCACGATGATCAGGCTGGTGGCCGCCTTGACGCCGGGCTCGACGGCCACGATGCGCGCGGGATCGTAGCCGGGCCAGCGCTCCCCCCGGTGGGCGACCTTCCCGTCGGCGACCACGGGCGGGGCCAGCGGGTTGCCGCAGGCACAACGGACACGGGGCATCCCCCGGCTGTCGACCAGGACGGCGGTGCCCGCCTGGAGCACGGCCTGGAAGGCGGTGGCCGAGCCGGCGCTGTAGCCGTGATTGGTGACCTGGGCGTCGGCGCGCAGGACGACCGGGGTGAGGGACTTCAGGTAGCCCGGGATCTGCACGGCCTCGATGCCGGACGCTTCGGCGAAGGTGCGCGCCTTGTCCTCGTCGTCGGCCAGGAGGGAAGCCTGCCGCTCGACGTCGCAGGCGGCGACCGACCGGCTGCCGCCGTAGAGCCCCGGTACGGCGCCGGAGACCGGATGGACCGTCCGGGTGGCGGAGGGCGGTTCGGCGTCCGGCGGGCCGGTGGGGGACGAGGAGGCCGGCGGCCGCGCCGTGGAAGCGGTGAACGGGCCGGGGCCGGGGGACGAGAGCGGCTGGAGGAGGACGTCCTTGGCTTCGGCGGTGCCCGTGGTGCCCTTCGCCGTACGGTCGTCGCCGCCTCCGCAGCCGGCGACGGCGAACAGCACTCCGGCGGACAGCGCGGCGAGCGCGGTACGCCGGTTACGTCTGGGTGAGCGCACAGAGCTCTCCTGCCTGTCCCTGGGGAACGGATGGGTGTCACCATCTGTGCCGCACCGAGCGCGGTACCGCAAGCGGACGTTCGGCCGCACCCCCGCCTTGAACGCGTTCAATAAACGCTCTACTCTCACTCCCAGGACTTGAACACGTTCAAAGCGAGTGGTCGAAGCAGGGGGAAGTCATGTCCGCACTGGTCAACGCCATCGTGATGCTGGGCATGCTCGCCGTCGTGCCGGCGGGGCTGCGGCTGACCGGACAACAGGAGCTGGAACGGATCCGGCGGCTCTGGCCCCTGTTCGCCGTGCCGGGCGCCGTCGCCCTCTGGCTGCCGCGCTCCGCCGCGGCCACGGCGCTCGCCTGCTGCTACGCACTGGGAGCCGTTCTGCTCGCCCTGCACGCGCCGCGACGGGCGGTCCGCGGCCGGGACCTCGATCCGGCGGGGATCGCGCTGCTCACCGCGCTGGTCGCCCCGGCCGTCGCCGCGGTCGCCCTGGTCGCCGAACGGTCGGGGCACGAGTTGTTCGGGTTCGACCTCGGCATCCTGGCGCTGACCGTGCCGCACTTCCACTTCGCCGGGTTCGCCGCCGCCCTGATCGCCGGTCTGGTCTGCCGGGTCTCCCACGGCCCGGCGGGCCGCTTCGCCGCGCTGAGCGTGCCGCTGGGCACCCTGCTCGTCCTCGTCGGATACTTCATCGGCGACTGGGCCGAGCTCGCCGGGGCCCTCGTCCTCACGGCCGGCATGTGGACGGTCGGCCTGCTGACCTGGCGCATGGGGCGCGCCGGCGGCCGGGACCGGACGACCCGACTCCTGCTGCTCGTCTCCGCCGCCGTCCTGGTGGCGACGATGCTGCTCGCGCTGAGCTGGGCACTCGGCGAGGCGACCGGACTGCCCCACCCCACCCTGACCTGGATGGCCGCCACCCATGGCCTGGGCAACGCGCTGGGCTTCGCGCTCTGCTCGCTGCTGGCCTGGCGGCGCATCCGCACCGAGGAACCCGCCCGCACCGAAGGACCCGACATCACCGGAGGCAGGACCGCATGAGCACCCTCACCTACCCGGAGGTCGGCGCGACCCGCCTCGGCCCGCTCCCCCGGGGCTACCACCACCTCCACCACCGCACCCGGATCGGCCGGGGCGAAAGGGACTTCGCCACCGCCGGAGCGGCGATAACCGAATGGCGGATGCACCGCGCCTCGGGCGCGCGGGTGGATGCTCCGGGGCCCCGCGCGGTGCCGGGCGGCAGCGTCCGGGTCTCCCTCGGCCTCGGGCCGCTGCGCTTCACGGCCCCCTGCGAGGTCATCTGGACGGCGTACGGGGAGGACGGCCGCACCGGCTTCGGTTACGGCACCCTCGCCGGGCATCCGGAGCGCGGCGAGGAGTGCTTCGTGGTGGACCTCGCGGACGACGGCACCGTGTGGTTCACGGTGCTGGCGTTCTCGCGCCCCGCGTCCTGGTACGCCCGGCTCGGCGGACCGCTCGTGCCCCTCGTGCAGCACTGGTACGCCCGCAGGCTCGGCCGCACTCTGCGCCGGATCGTCGCCGCGAGCTGACCCGCCCGGCCACGACCGACAGGTACCGGGCCGCGCCCTGGCCGATACTGACAGGAATGGAATGGTTCACCGCGGACGGCTCCTGGCTGAGCCGGCTGATCTTCCAGCGGGCTCTGGCCGTGATCTATCTGGTCGCCTTCCTCTCCGCCGCGCTCCAGTTCCGGGCGCTGATCGGCGAGCGCGGCATGCTGCCCGTACCCGAGCTGCTGCGGCGCACGCCCTGGCGGGCCGCCCCGGGGCTCTTCCGGCTGCACTACTCGGACCGCTTCTTCGCCGGCGTGGCCTGGAGCGGCTGCGCCGTCTCGGTGGCCCTGATCGCCGGTCTCGACGGGCTGCTGCCGCTGTGGGGCGGCATGCTGTTCTGGGCGCTGCCGTGGGTGCTGTATCTGTCGATCGTCCAGGTGGGGCAGGTCTGGTACGGATTCGGCTGGGAGTCGCTGCTGCTGGAGACGGGGTTCCTGGCGGTCTTTCTCGGCACCGGGGACACCGCCGCGCCGGTACTGGTGCTGTGGCTGCTGCGGTGGCTGCTCTTCCGGGTGGAGTTCGGCGCGGGGCTGATCAAGATGCGCGGGGACACGTGCTGGCGGGAGCTGACCTGCCTGTACTTCCACCACGAGACCCAGCCGATGCCGGGACCGCTGAGCTGGTTCTTCCACCGTCTGCCCAGGCCCGTGCACCGGATCGAGGTCGCCGCCAACCACCTCACCCAGTTGCTGGTCCCCTTTCTGCTGTTCACCCCGCAGCCGGTGGCGAGCGCGGCGGCCGGTCTGATGATCCTCACCCAGCTCTGGCTGATCCTGTCGGGGAACTTCGCCTGGCTGAACTGGCTCACCATCGCGCTGGCGCTCTCCGCGATCGACTGGACCCCTCTGGCCGGGCCGCCGCCCGCCCAGGTCGCGCCGCCCCTCTGGTACGAGGTGGTGGTCATCGCGGCGACCGGCCTGGTCCTCGTGCTCAGCTACCGCCCGGTGCGCAATCTGCTCTCGCGGCGGCAGGCGATGAACCGGTCCTACGACCCCCTGCACCTGGTCAACACCTACGGGGCGTTCGGCTCCATCAGCCGGATGCGGCTGGAGATCGTGGTGGAGGGCAGCGCCGATCCGGTGGGGCGCGAGGGGGCCGAGTGGCGGGAGTACGGTTTCCGCGGCAAGCCGGGCGATCCGCGGCGACTGCCGCGCCTGTTCGCCCCGTACCATCTGCGGCTCGACTGGATGATGTGGTTCGCGGCACTCTCCCCCGCGTACGCCCGCCCCTGGTTCGGCCCCTTGGTCGAGCGGCTGCTCGACGGCGACCGGGACACGCTCCGGCTGCTCGGACACAATCCGTTCCCCGACGGACCGCCCCGGCAGGTGCGTGCCCGGGTGTTCCGCTACCGGTTCACGGGCTTCCGGGAACTGCGGGCCACCGGATGCTGGTGGCACCGCACCTGTGTCCGGGAATTCCTGCGGCCCGTCTCCCGGCCGCTGCCGACGGAGCGGGAGGGCGGGGGGACGGGCCGCGGGTCACGCTGAGCGGTCAGTCGATGCCGGGCAGGATGTGCGGCTCGGCGAGGTCGTCCTCGTATCCGGCCAGCCGGATCGGGGCGGACCTGGCCCAGACCTCGATGTTCCGCAGCTTCTCGGGGCGGCCGGGCCGGCCCTCGTACCGTTCGGCGGGGCGCATTTCGCGCTCGGTCAGTTCCGGTGTCGTCACCGCGCACTCCTTCGTGTCGCGTCGCCCGGGGCGTCGCCGTCGCTCCGGCCGTGAAGCCGGAGCGCGACCGCCCCGCGCGGGGCAGGGGTTGGGATATGTCGGTCGCGGTGGCGCCGGTTCGGGGCGGAACAGCGGCCGGGTTACCGACCATGTCCCAGGACGGTCGAGGAGCCTTCGTGGGCTCTTCGATGACGTCCGTTCGCCTCACCCTAACCAAATGAGCGCCACCGCGCTCGATAGAACGTGTGCGGTAGGTCACTTTCGGCCACCGGATACAGCGAGAACCCGGCCCAGGGAACATCCTGGGCCGGGTTCTCGGACGTCGCTCGGGACCGAGGGGCCGGTTGAGCCGCTCGGGTCACCAGTTGGCGGGGGCGTAGTCCTTGAGGAAGCAGCCGTAGAGGGCCTCGCCGCCCTCACCGCGCACGATCGGGTCGTAGACCCGGGCCGCGCCGTCGACCAGGTCGAGGGGTGCGTGGAAGCCCTCCTCGGCGAGACGCATCTTGTCCGGGTGCGGGCGCTCGTCCGTGATCCAGCCGGTGTCCACGGCGGTCATCAGGATGCCGTCCTTCTCGAACATCTCCTGGGCGCTGGTGCGCGTCAGCATGTTGAGCGCGGCCTTGGCCATGTTGGTGTGCGGGTGGCCCGCGCCCTTGTAGCCGCGGCTGAAGACACCCTCCATCGCCGAGACGTTGACCACGTACGCGTGGGGCGCGGCGGTCGCCGCCATCGCCGGGCGCAGCCTGCTGATCAGGATGAACGGCGCGGTGGAGTTGCAGAGCTGGACTTCGAGGAGCTCGATCGGCTCGACGTCCTCGACCGTCTGGACCCAGCTGTTGGTGTCGTGCAGGTCGGGGACGAGGCCGCCCGCGTCGATCGCGGTGCCCGCGGCGATCCGGGCCGGCGAGGCGGAGCCGGTGACCAGGGCGAGGTCCGTGACCTCCTGGGCGCTGAGCCCCTCCTTGCGGGCGGCGGGCAGGGCCGCGACCCGGTCGACCGTGCCACTGCCGAAGGTGCCGATGACCTCGGCGACGGGCAGTTCGCCCGCGGGCAGCGGGGCCGACTCGGCGTTGACCAGCTCGCTGTAGGCGCCCGGGGAGCGGCGCACGGTCTGGGCCGCGTTGTTGATCAGGATGTCCAGCGGTCCCTCGGCGGCGACCGAGTCGGCCAGCGCGACGACCTGGGCCGGGTCGCGGAGGTCGATACCGACGATCTTCAGCCGGTGGATCCAGTCGTCGCTGTCCTCCATCGCCTTGAAGCGGCGGATCGCGTCGTTGGGGAAGCGGGTGGTGATGGTGGTGTGCGCGCCGTCGCGCAGCAGCCGCAGCGCGATGTACATGCCGATCTTCGCGCGGCCGCCGGTGAGCAGCGCCCGGCGTCCGGTCAGGTCGGTGCGGGCATCGCGGCGGGAGCGGTTCTCCTTGGCGCACGACTGGCAGAGCTGGTGGTAGAACGCGTCGACCTCGACGTACCGCGTCTTGCAGATGTAGCAGGACCGGGGCCGCTGGAGGACGCCCGCGATCTCGGCCCGGGCGGAGGAGGAGGGCAGCACGCCCTGCGTCTCGTCGTCGATGCGGTCGGCCGAGCCGGTCGCCGTGGCCTCGGTGACGGCCCGGTCGTGGGCGGTCTTCGCGGCGCGGCGTTCCTGGCGGCGGCGCTGCTTCACGGTGCGGTAGATCCCGGCGGTGGCGCGGCGGACCGCGATGGCGTCCGGGTGGTCCACCTCGATCCGGTCGAGCTCGTCGAGCACGCTCAGGCAGACGGCCAGCCGCTCCGGGTCGATACCGGGACCGAACTCCTCGATTCCGGGAGCGAGCTCCGGGCTGTCCTCTGTCACCGTCATTGCCGTTCCTCTGTCATCTTCTCGCCGCGGATCGTGGATCACCGCAGGCCGAAACACCCCGCCCAAGTTTGCCATGCGCGGGCCACTGCTCTGTTCGAGAGGCGTACGGGCGGGGTACGGCGGCCCCCGGCGGAGGGGCACGGGAGAGGCCTCCGGCGGAGGGGCGCCGCAGAGCTCCGCGAAAAAAGCGGAATCAGCGACGCATGACTTCGTGAGGAGCGGGCAGGCGACCGTCCGACACATTGGGCAGCAGGGAGGGCGACACCATGACGGCGATGTCAGCGCGAGCCACCGGAACGACGCCGCTGAGCGACAGCCGGACCGGTGCGCGGACGGCGGACGTCACCACCGGAGAACTGCCCTGGGTCGAGGACGCCGGCAAGATCGCCCCGCAGGACGCACGGGCCCTGTCGAAGATCTTCTTCGACCGGCTCCAGGTCCTGGAGGAGGGCACCCATGAGCACCAGTACGCGCGCAACACCCTGATCGAGATGAACCTCTCCCTGGTGCGCTTCGCCGCCTCGCGGTTCCGCAACCGCGGCGGCGACGACACCGAGGACATCATCCAGGTCGGCACGATCGGCCTGATCAAGGCGATCGACCGGTTCGACCTCTCCCGCGAGGTCGAGTTCGCCACCTTCGCCGTGCCCTACATCGTGGGCGAGATCAAGCGTTTCTTCCGCGACACCACCTGGTCCGTGCATGTGCCGCGGCGGCTCCAGGAGCTGCGGGTGGCCCTCGCCCAGGCGAAGGAGCAGCTCTCCGCGGAGCTCGACCGCGACCCCACCGTCAAGGAGCTGGCCGCCCACCTCGACCTTTCCGAGGAGGAGATCATCGAGGGGCTCGTGGCCGCCAACGGCTACTCGGCCGGTTCCCTCGACACCCCCTCCGCGGACAGCGACTCGGGCCAGGAGCAGCGGGCGTACGCCGATGTCCTCGGCGAGGCGGATCCGGGCATGGAGACCGTCGAGAACCTGCACACGCTGGCCCCGCTGCTCGACCGGCTCGACGACCGGGAGCGCCGGATCGTGCAGATGCGCTTCGGGGCGGAGATGACGCAGTCGCAGATCGGCGCGGAGCTCGGCGTGTCCCAGATGCATGTGTCGCGGCTGCTCAGCAGGATCGTCCAGCAGCTGCGCAAGGGGATGAGCGTCGAGGCGTGAGTCTGCGGGAACCCTGGCTCGCTTATGCTTCCTGACGACCAGGCCGGACGAGCCGCGCCGTCGCACGAGAGGGTGGAGGGTTGACCGAGTCGCCCGTGGGCACATCGCCGATTCCTGTGGGCATCTCCGGAATTCCCTCCCAGCAGGTCGGGGCCTCACAGCACCGCGAGTCCCCGCTGTGGAATCTGAACGCGTCGATCCTGCTCGTGGAGGACGACGCGGGTGACGCCCTGCTCGTCGAGGAGATGCTGACCGACAGCGAGCTGGATTCCGCCCTCACCTGGTGCAAGACCCTGGCCGAGGCGCGCGCCTTCCTGAGCGCGGCCACCACGCCGGTGTGCGTGCTCCTGGACCTGCACCTTCCCGACGTCCACGGCCTGGACGCCGTGCGCCAGATACTGGAGTCCGACAGCGACGCCGCGATCGTCGTCCTCACCGGTCTTGAGGAGTCCGGCACCGGGCTCCGCGCGGTCGCCGGTGGCGCCCAGGACTACCTGGTCAAGGGCCGCCTGGACCCGGAGGTGCTCGCGCGCGCGGTCCGCTACGCCCTGCAGCGCAAGGAAGTGGAACGAGCCGCCGCCGCGCTGCGCGCCAACCGGCTGATCGCCCAGGAGAACGCCCGGCTGGAGCGCGGGCTGCTGCCCGTCCCCCTGCTGCGGGACGACCGCTTCCGGGCGCGCGCCCGCTACGAGCCGGGGCGGGTCCACGGGCTGCTGAGCGGTGACTTCTACGACGTCGTGCAGACCGCGGACGGCACGGTGCACGCGGTGATCGGCGATGTCTCCGGGCACGGGGCCGCCGAGGCCGCGCTCGGTGTGTGTCTGCGGGTGGCCTGGCGCACCGCCGTGCTGTGCGGTACGTCCCAGCCCGAGCAGATAGCCCTGCTGGAGGAGATCCTGGTCGCCGAGCGCTCGGACTCGCACGTGTTCGCCACCGTCACCTCGCTGGCGTTCCCGCCCGGGCGGCGGCACGCTCAGGTCCTGCGGGCCGGTCATCCCGGCCTGCTGCTGCGTGAGGGCACGGACGTCACCTGGGTCGAGCCCGAGGGCGGCATGGCGCTCGGTCTGCTCCCCGGGGCCGGCCGGTGGCCGACGGTCGACATCCCGCTGAGGCCCGGTGCGGGTCTCGTACTCTTCACGGACGGGCTCTTCGAGGGGCGCGACGGACCCGACAGCCGCCTCGGCGAGGAAGGACTGCTCGCGATGGCGCAGGCCAGCGGTCATCTGCCGGCCCGCGCCTTCGTCGACGCCCTGGTGGCGGGGGCAGCGGAGGGTGCCGCCCCCTACGGCGGCCTCGCGGACGATGTGGCCGTTCTGCATCTGGGCTGGGGATCGGAATCCGATGAGCGGTGACATGACGAAGAAACCAGCGCCGGGCGGCCTCGCCGCGCGGCTGTCGGTGCAGAACTGGGTCCACCTCATTCTCGGCGGATTCATCGTGGTGGTCTGCGCCTGTCTGGTGATCGGCGGGCTGGTGATGGCCCGGATCTCCGATCGGACGACCGAGCTGGTGGACCGCATCCAGCCCGCCAGATCCGCGTCCTTCCAGCTCCAGAACTCCCTGCTCGACCAGGAGACCGGGGTCAGGGGATTCGCGCTGACCGGCGACGACTCCTTCCTCGAACCGTACGAGGCGGGGAAGGCCGCCGAGCGGGAGCGCCGCGCACAGGTCCGGCGGCTGGTGGGCCCCGGCAGCCGGTACGCCGACGACCTCGACGCGATCGCCTCCGCTGCCGAGAAGTGGCGGCGGAGCAAGGCCGAGCCGCTGATCGCGACGGTCCGGGAGCAGGGGCCGAGCGAGGCCGCAACCTCTGCCCAGTTGCAGCGCAGCAAGGCGGACTTCGACCAGCTGCGGCGGGCGTACGACGCCCAGCAGGGGCATCTCGCCGAGGCCCGCGACCAGGCGCGCGCGGACCTCGACACCGCGCGCATCACACGCGACCGGGTGGTGATCGCGCTGGTCACCGTCTTCGTGCTGACCGTCGCGGCGCTGAGCCTGCTGCTCCACCGGGTGGTGGGCGTCCCGTTGAGCCGGCTGCGCGCGGCCTCGGACCGCGTCAGGTCGGGGGCCTTCGGAACGCGGATCGAGATCAAGGGGCCGTCCGACGTGCAGGCCGTGGCCTGGGCCGTGGAGGACATGCGGCGGCGGCTGGCCGACGAACTGGCCGAGGCCCAGGACCGCGAGGCCCTGCTCGCGGAGCAGACGGAGGAGCTGCGCCGTTCCAATTCGGAGCTGGAACAGTTCGCGTACGTCGCCTCGCACGACCTCCAGGAGCCGCTGCGCAAGGTCGCGTCGTTCTGCCAGCTCCTGGAGAAGCGGTACGGCGAGGAGCTCGACGAGCGGGGCAAGCAGTACATCTCCTTCGCGGTGGACGGCGCCAAGCGCATGCAGGTCCTCATCAACGACCTGCTGACGTTCTCGCGGGTGGGCCGGGTGCAGGAGAGCTGGAAGCCGGTCGATCTGGACCGGGCACTGGATCGCGCCCTGGCCAATCTGACCCTCGCGATCGAGGAGTCGGGGACGGTGGTCGAGCGGCCGGAGTCCCTGCCCGAACTGGTCGGGGACGCGACCGCCCTCACGATGGTCTGGCAGAACCTCGTCGGCAACGCGGTGAAGTTCCGCCGGGAGGGCGTCCCGTGCCGGATCTCGGTCGCCTGCGTACGCGAGGACGAGGACTGGCATCTGACGGTGTCGGACAACGGAATCGGGATCGCGCCCGAGTTCGCGGACAAGGTGTTCGTCATCTTCCAGCGGCTGCACGCCCGCGACGAGTACGAGGGCACGGGCATCGGCCTCGCGCTCTGCCGGAAGATCATCGAGTTCCACGGTGGCCGGATCTGGCTGGAGCCCGAACCGGGCGAAGGCGCACGCGTCCACTTCACCCTGCCGGTGGCGCCCGAGGCGCCCACGCACACCACGGCGGAGCTGCTCGCTCCCGCCCTGCTCACCAGCCAGCCGGGAGATCCTTCGTGAACACCCCTGTCCAGCCCATCGAGGTCCTGCTCGTCGAGGACGACCCCGGCGACGAGCTGATGACCCGTGAGGCCTTCGAGGACAACAAGATCCGCAACACCCTGCACGTGGTCCGCGACGGACAGGAGGCACTGGACTTCCTCTACCAGCGCGGCGAGTACACCGAGGCCCCTCGCCCGGACCTGGTGCTGCTGGACCTGAACCTGCCGAGGTACGACGGCCGGCAGGTGCTGGAACAGATCAAGGGCGACCCCGAACTCTCCCTCATCCCCGTGGTCGTGCTCACCACGTCCTCGGCCGAGGAGGACATCCTGCGCAGCTACAAACTGCACGCCAACGCGTACGTGACGAAGCCGGTGGACCTCGACCAGTTCATCGCCGCGGTGCGCCAGATCGACGAGTTCTTCGTGACCGTGGTGCGGCTGCCCGGACGTGCGTAGGATCGGTCCGGATCTCCTGGAGTGGGATCGTTCGCCAGGGGTAGACGAATGGCGGAAAAGGTCTCCGACCTCACTGCGGCGCCCTGGCTGGAGCACATGAACGAACAGGTCACCTCCCCACCGGAAGACCCGGGTCAGGGGCTGGCTTCCGCCGAGGTACCGCCTTCCGGCGAGGTACTGCTCAGCGCCGAGGTCTTCAACGGCGAGCCGGGCTGCATCGCGCTGGCGCGTGCGCTCGCCGACCGCTTCCTGACGCGCCTCGCTGTGGAGTGCCTCGCCCCGATCGGCGAGCACACGCGCAGCGACCTGATGCTGGCCGTGAGCGAGCTGGTCACCAACGCCGACCGCTACAGCCACGGCCCCTACCTCCTGGAGTTGGAGGGCAACGCGCAGCTCATCAGCGTCACGGTGTACGACAGCAGCACCGCGTTGCCCGTGCTGTACGCCCCCGACCCGTCCCGCCTCGGCGGGCACGGCATGGAGATCGTGGTGGCCCTGTGCGACCGGCTCACGGCCGAGCGGGTGCCGGTGGGGAAGCGGATCCGGGCGGAGTTCCAGCTCAGCACCTGAGCCGGGCCGGCGTCCCTCAGGCGTCGAGCACGGCGGTGACCTCGATCTCCACCGACTTCTCGGTGACGGGGGAACCTGATGGCGACCCAGCGGCTCACCCGAGGACCCGGGTCTGTGGCGTGCGGGCTCGTCGGCGCGGGAGATCTCCTCCGCCGCGGCTCAGGACGCGTCCCGGCCCTCCGGCCGGCCGAACCAGTCCAGGCACAGCACCAGTGCGTCGTCGAGCGTCTCCGTGCCCCGGTACTCCGCCAGTTCGCCGAGCATCGCCCGCGGAACGGTGGCGGCCGGAAGCAGCCGTGTCGACTGGATGGCGCGGGCCAGCGCGCGTTCCCCGTACGCCTCGCCGAGCGGCGACTCAGCCTCGTAGACGCCGTCGCTGAGCAGCAGCAGCCGGTCGCCGGGCTCCACGTGGAACTCCTGAACCGTGTACTGCGACTCCTCGAACATCCCGAGCGGCAGCTGTGCTTCCAGTTCGATCCGGCGGACCTCCCGGCCGCGCTGCATCCACAGCTGCGGCGATCCCGCGTCGACGACGCCGACCCGTCCGGTCGCCAGCTCGAAGCGGAGCAGCAGGGTGGAGACGTGGGACGCGCCGCGGTGCTGGTCGTAGAGCGCCTGGTCGGCGAGGGCCGCCTGGTCCGCGATGCCGATGCCGGCCCGGCGGGCGTTGCGCAGGGCGTTGACGGCGAGGTTGGTGAGGAGGGAGGCCTGTATGCCCTCGCCCATGCCGTTGGTCACCGCGAGGGTCAGCTCGTCGGCGTCGGCGGCCCAGTCGTAGTTGTCGCCGTGGATGGCGTACGCGGGCTCCAACTGGGCCCCGATCGCGAACTCGGCGGCGGTGCAGGCGCGGGCGGGCAGCAGTTGCCACTGCATCTCGGCGGCAAGGGTGAGTCGGGTGGTGCGCCGGGCGCGCTGGTACAGGTCGGTGTCCCGTTCCGCGACGAGGATCTCGTGGCCCAGCAGGTCCGCCATGTGGGTCAGCTCGCCGACCAGCTCGGGGGTGGACAGGACCTGGGGCAGCCGGACGGTGAGGATGCCGAGCCGTTCGCCCCGTACGGTCACGGGCAGGTGGTGGTCGACGGCGTCGTCGTGCCGGACCTGCTGTTCGCGGGGCTCCTGGCTGCCGAAGGCCCGGCCCTCGGGGCTGTTGTGGAGAGAGAGGGGCTCGTTCTCGTCGTCGGGCCGGTCCAGGGATTTGAGGACCCGCAGACCGTAGTCGGCGAGGTGGAGCTCGACCGCGAGGGCTCCGTAGGCGCTGCTGAGCTCGGTGCGCAGGGTGGCCAGCAGGGCGTGCGGCGCCGCGGCCCGTACGGCGGCCTCGATGTCCGTTCGTCTGTTCACGGTCTCTCGCGCAATCTTCGTCCTGCGACGTGGTAGGGGCCGGGGCCGGGCTGACAAGCGGGCCTGACGGGTGACACAGTGGCTGAATGCCCCACCGAGGATTTCGCCCGAGCAGTCGCGAACAGGCGTCCGCCGACGCCGTCGCCGCCTCGGAGCTGCTGGAGGTGCTGTGGGGCCGGGGTCAGGAATCGGCCGCTTCGGGAACGGTATCGCCCTCCCAGCTTCGGGCCCTGCTCGTGATCGAGAAGCAGGAAGGCACCAATCTGCGGGCGCTGGGCGAAGCCCTGGGATCGCGTGCTCCCTCCGTCAGCAGGCTCTGCGACCGGATGGAGGCGATGGGGCTCGTGGTGCGGGCGCCCAGTCCGACCAGTCGGCGCGAAGTCGAACTGCGGCTGAGTCTGCGCGGCCGCACCCTTCTGGAAGAGTACCGGGCCCTGCGCGCCGGCGAACTGAACGCCGTGCTGGAACGGATGGATCCCGCCGCCCTCGCCGCCCTCGCCGAGGGCCTCGCGGCCTTCCACGCCGCCGCTTCGGAGCGCCTTTCCCCTGGAAGGGGCACGGCCGCCCCTCCACTCCGCGACGATGTCGCCGACAGCGCCTAGCCTCATCCAGCTCCTGCTTCCGCATCCATCGGCTCTGGGCCTCCGACCACCGGCCGAGCACTGTCGGGGATCAGATTGTTACCCGATGGAGAATGTTGTCAAATGGCAACTGTTACTTCTATCGTTAGTCCAGACCTGCCGCGACCAGGGAAGGAACCATGCCGACCCGTCCGGCGACACGGCTCTCCGCCCCTTCCGATCCGCCCGAGGTGCCTTCCGTGCTTTCATCGCCCAACGAAGACAGAGCCGTCAGAATCACCACTCGGCAGGAGCGGGACGCTTTGGTCCTCACCGTGTCGGGTGACCTCGATATCGACAGCGTCACACCGTTGGGCCTCGCCCTGACTTCGGCGGCCGGCGACGGCACCGGCCCGGTCGTCGTGGACCTCTCCGGCGTCGGCTTCGCGGATTCGACGACGGTGAACGTGCTCCTCCAAGGGCACACCGCGCTGGGCGACCGGCTGCGGCTGGCCGCCCCGTCCCCGTTCATGCGCCGCCTGATCGACATGATCGGCCTCGACACCGCCCTGCCCGTACTGCCGTCCGTGGACGCCGCCATCGAGGCCGTACTGCCTTCGTGACGGCCCGGGTGCGAAGGGGCGGCTACCGCCCCTTCGCACCCGTTCCGGGCGTCCGGTCGAACACGCAGTCCCCGCACAGCCCGCCGCCCGGGCAGCGCCAGTACAGGCAGCAGCTCCGCCGCCGGAACGCCGGACCGTGCGGGGCCCCGGTGTGGCGCAGCGCCTCGTCGTCGAAGAGCTCGGCCGCCAGCGCGCGGGCCCGTGCGGCCACGTCCGGCCGGTCGTGGGCCCGCGCGAAGGCGACGAGTTCGCGCACGGACCCCGCGAGCGCGGACCCCGCGTTGCCCCGCAGCAGCTGCGGCGAGATGGTGCCGTCGCGCCGGAACGCCTCGGCCAGCGGGTCCAGATGCCCGTGCTGGACCTCCTCGCGGATCCGGGCCGCCGTACCGGGCAGCTCGGCCGTCCCCGCGAGCCACAGGTCGTCCGGCGAGGTGGCCGACGGGTCCCAGTGAAGGGTGTCGGGCGGCAGCGCGGGGATCCGTCCGAAGAGCGCGGCCGGGCCCAGCGCGAGGGACCAGAGCCGGGCGGCGAGACCGAGATGGGCGATGGAGGCGGCGACCCGGCGCTCGGGGGCCGCGAGGCGTGCCGCGACCCTGTCGACCCGCGCGGCGAGAGGGGCGCCGTCCCCCGCGTACAACTCCTCCAGCGGACGGTGCCCGCCGCCCGGCACCGGAGTGGTCCGCAGCGCGAAGAATCCCCCGACCGACGCCAGTAGCACCAGGTCCATACCTGTACCCCCCTCGGTTCCCGGCCCGCTCCCGTGACCGGCCGTACGGCCACCGCCGGTGCCGCCCCCGCCGCTCACCGTATCCGCCGGGCGAGAACTTCTGACGCCCGGGGACGAGAGGACTACCGTCGGGAGGAGGACGTCGGTCCGTCGGGCGTACTACTGGGGCAGTAGGCCGAAGTGCAGTCTCAAGGACGACGACGTGAGGCCCCGGACGGGACATCGTGGTGTACATGAGCTCCCTTGCGTTGTCCGTGCTGCTGTCACTGGTCTCCGCGGTCGCCTACGCGGCCGGGGCGATCGTCCAGGAGCGCGTGGCCGCGACCGGTGACAACGCGTGGCAGGCCCTGCTGCGCAACGGCGTGTGGTGGGCCGCCGTCCTTCTCAACGGGACCGGTGCGGTCCTGCATGTGGTGGCGCTCGCGTACGGCCCGCTCAGCCTGGTCCAGCCGCTCGGCGCGCTGACGATCGTCTGCGCCCTGCCGATGGCGGCCCTGTTCGTCGGGCGGAGGGCGGGGGCGACGGCCTGGCGCGGCGCCCTGATGGCGACGGCCGGGCTCGGCGGACTGCTGGCCCTCACGGGGAACGCCGAGCCGCACACCCTGAGCGGTCCCGAGCAGGCGCTGCTGGCCTCGGTGACGTTCGGGGCCGTCGGCGCGCTCGTCGTGCTCGCCCGTACGCTGCGCCGACCGGTCCTGCGCAGCATCGTCCTGGCCACGGGCGCGGGCGCGGCGTTCGGCATGGCCTCGGTGTTCACCAAGACCGTGGCCGTGGAATGGACGTCCGGTTCGCTGCGCTCGGGCGCCCTGCCATTGCTGGTGATCGCCGCGCTCGCGGCGGCGGGCCTCTTCCTTTCCCAGGCCGCCTACCGCGGCGCGGGCCTCACCGCTCCGCTCGCGACGGTGACGGTGGTCAACCCGGTAGTGGCCGCCGCGATCGGCATCACGCTGTTCGGCGAGCACTTCCGCCTCGGCGTCCCGGGCACCGTCCTGGCCATCTCCTGCGGGGCGCTGGCCGCCGGGGGGCTGATCATGCTGACGCGGGAGCGACTGCGCACGGAGCAGGCCCGGGAGCCGCGTACGGACGCCGCCGGTTCGGAGGCTGCCCCTTCGCCGTCACCCGTCGTGCCGGAACCGGCGTCGGGGCGGCTCCCCGTGACGCGGCTGCCGTCGCCCCTGACGCCGGGGCAGGCGGTGCCGCGGCTGGAGTTCGGCACGCCGGGCCCCTCACGAAGCAGCGGCGGCGCGGTGGAGCCACCCTGCGCCGCTCCCGCTCCGACCGGACGGTTCAGACCCTGACGCCGCCTGCCCGGAGGTAGGCGAGCGGGTCGACGTCCGAACCGTAGCCGGGGCCCGTCCGGATCTCGAAGTGCAGGTGCGGGCCCGTGCTGTTGCCCGTGGAACCGGAGCGGGCGATGCGCTGCCCACCGGAGACCGACTGCCCCGCCCGCACGTGGAGCGCGGAGAGATGGGCGTACTGGCTGTACTTCCCGTCGCTGTGCCGGATGACAACCTCGTAGCCGTACGCTCCGGCCCAGCCGGCCGAGACGACCCGGCCCGGAGCCACCGACTTCACCGATGTCCCGGTGGGCACGGGGAAGTCCACGCCGGTGTGATAGCCGCTGGACCAGCCGCCGGCCTGCCGGTAGGGCGTGCCGGTGCCGGCGGAGACCGGGGCGCTGAAACCGGTGTGCTTCGCGGCCCGCTCCGGAGCGGGGCGCTCCTTCTTCGGTGCTTCCTTCTTCGGTGCTTCTTTCTTGGGTGCTTGCTGCTTCGGGGCCGTCTCCTCAGGGGCCCGCTGTCTCGGGGCTTCCTTCTTGGGCGCGGTCTGCGCGGGTGCGTCCTTCTTGGCTTCGGCCCTGCGCTGATCCGCCTTCTTCGCCTCCGGCGCCGCCGGGGGCTTCGGAGCGGCCTTCCGCGCGGGCTGTCCGGGGCTCTTCCCCTCCCCCGCCTTCGGTGCCCGGCTCTGGTCGAGGCTCAGCCGCTGACCGGGGAAGATCAGGTCCGGGTCGCCTCCGACGACGGTGCGGTTGGCCGCGTAGAGGCCCTGCCAGCCGCCGCGTACCCGCTGGGCGGACGCGATCCCGGAGAGGGAGTCGCCGGTCGCGACGGTGTACGAGTCGCGCTTGCCCGGCACATGGGTGGGCGTCGCCTCGGCGGGAAGGGTCCGCGGCTGCCGGGGCGGTGCGCTCTGCGGCGCCGCGGCCCGGACGGGCCGGCTTCCCGCGCTCTGCGTGTCGGGCCCCGCCTCCGGGGCGGCCCCGGGCGCGTCCCCTCCCCGGGTGAGCCCCGCCGGTACCGAACAGGTGGGCCAGGCACCGGGGCCCTGGCCGTCCAGGACCTTCTCGGCGACGGCGATCTGCTGGTCCCGGTCGGCGAGGTCGGCGCGCGGCGCGTACTGCGTGCCGCCGTAGGCGGCCCAGGTGGAGCCGCTGAACTGCAGACCGCCGTAGTAGCCGTTGCCCGTGTTGACGGCCCAATCGCCGCTGGACTCGCAGGCGGCGACCTTCTCCCAGACCTCGACCGGCGCGGCCCCCGCGGACGCCGCGGTGATGAGAGGAAGCGCGATGCCCGCGCCGCTCGCCGTCACCGTGAGCGAGGCACGGTTGATCCGGCTCGGCTGGTATCTGCGGTGCCGTCCGTTCGCGGCCATACGTGGCTCCCCCACTGGCGTCGGGTCATGTCGCAAGGGGCAACGTAGGTCCGCCCAGTGACTGATCACAAGCAAAACGTGATAGTCGGCCGCACTCGGCCGGTTCGTGGCCGGATTCCGATCCCTGACCGTCCGGCCGGCCTCAACTTCCGCTCCGCCCGACGCGCTTCGCCCGAACGCGTCGCTCCCCGCCGCCGCTCTCCCCCGTCGTCCCCTCCGTTCCCCGCCCCCCCCACTGCTCCCCGGTCGGGCTCCTCACCTCGCCCCGCCTGGACCGGATAGATGGAGAGCGCTCTCCATCGAGTGCTATAAATGCGGTCATGACGGATGATCCGCGCTCGGCCGGAGCGCCCACCCTGGAGGACGTGGCGCGGGCGGCCGGCGTCTCGCGCGCCACCGTCTCCCGGGTCGTCAACGGGGTGCGCAACGTGGACCCGGTGATCCAGGAGGCCGTGCGTCAGGCGGTCTCCGTGACGGGCTACACCCCGAACCGGGCGGCCAGGTCCCTGGTGACCCGCCGGACGGACGCCATCGCCCTGGTGGTGTCCGGCGCCGGTGTCGAGCCGGAGGCGGCCCGGCGGTACGACGGCACCGGAGCGTCCGGAGACGGGGGCGGGGACGGGGACGGAGGCTGGGGCGAGCCCCGGGTCCGGACCGGAACTCGGGCCTCCGGGAAGGACGAGGCCGGCCACGGGAGTTCGGGCTCGTTCACCGCGCAGGTGTTCTCCGACCCGTTCTTCGGCCGGGTGGTGACCGGGGTGGTCGACTACCTGCGTCCGCGCGGCATGCACCCGGTGCTGATGTTCGCGGAGACCTCACGGGCCCGCGAGGAGGTGGTGGCGTACCTGCGGCAGGGCAGCGCTGACGGGGCCCTGGTCGTCTCGACGCACGCCGAGGATCCACTGCCGGGGCTGATCGCGGACGCCGGCCTGGCTGCCGTCCTGTTCGCCCGCCCCGCCCGGCCGGTCCCGGTCAGCTACGTCGACCTCGCGCACCAGGACGGGGCTCGGCTGGCGGCCGAACACCTCCTGGGCCGGGGCTGCCGCCGGATCGCGACGATCAGCGGTCCGCTGGGCGTACCGGCGGGTGAGGCCCGCCTGACAGGCTTCCGGGACACCATGGCGCGCCACGGGCACCCGTACATCCCCATCGCCGAGGGGCAGTTCACCCAGGAGAGCGGTGAGTCGGCGATGGAGCGGCTGCTGGCGGAGCATCCGGACCTGGACGGGGTCTTCGCCGCCAACGACCTGATGGCTCTGGGAGCCTGCCACGTCCTGCGGGAGCACGGCCGCTCGATTCCGGGGGACGTCGCGGTGGTGGGCTTCGACGACAGCAGCGCGGCCCTGGCCTGCCGCCCGCCGCTGACCACGGTCCGCCAGCCGGTGGAGGGGATGGCCGCCGAGATGACGCGCCTCCTGCTGGACCGGCTGGCCCGGCCGGACGCTCCGGTGACCTCCGTGATCTTCGAGCCGGAGCTGGTGGTGCGGGGCTCGGCCTGATCCGGGTGGAGCCCCTCGGGTCCGGTGGGCGGGGGTGCGCGGACATGGGCGAGGATGCCCGTATGACCTCACCCCCGGCCGGGCCCCGTCTCCGGGTCGCCGCCTATGTGATCCGGCGTCACCCCTGCCCCGCCCTGCTGGTGTTCGACCATGCGGACTGTCCCGGGGCCGGCACCCAGGTGCCTGCGGGCGGCGTCGCGCCGGGCGAGGATCCGGAGCGGGCCGTCCTGCGTGAGATCGCCGAGGAGACCGGGCTGACCGGGGCCCGCGTCGTCCGGCGGATCACGGTGGACGAGCGGCCCCACCCCGAGACCGGGCAGCCCCGGCTGACCACCTTTCTCCTGCTCGACGCGCCGTCGGGCGGGCCGGCGGCGTGGGAGCACCGAGTCCGCGGCGACGGGTCCGACGCGGGGATGCGGTTCGCCTGCCGGTTCGCGCCGCTTCCCCTGGAACACCCGCTGGCCGACGCCCAGGACGCGTGGCTGGGCCTGGTGGACCCGCGCTGGATGGCCTCGGGCGGCGCGGCCGGGAAGGGCTCCGGCCCCGCGCCGGGCACGGCCCGCTGAGGCGCGGCAGCCACGCCGCCCCGCGCGTCGGCGGGCGCGCGGGGCGGCGGGCGCGTCACGGGGCATCCCGCGCTCAGGCCATCGGAGTGCGGTGACGTTCCCGGACCGCCTGGACGGCCGTACGGGGCGGCGCGCCGGAGCCGCCCGGCCCGGGGCGGCTGCCGCCCCGGGTGAGGAAGGCGGCGAGCGGGAGCGTCGCGGCGCCCACGGTGACCGCGTCCGGGCCGAGGCGGCCCATCTCGATGGTGGTGCGGGCCGCCGCGTGGCGCAGGGCGTACTCGTTCGCGTACCGGCGGATCTCGGGCAGCAGGCGGGGGCCGATGAGCAGTCCCGCCCAGCCGCCGATCAGGATCCGCTCGGGCAGGAAGAGGTTGATGAGGTCGGCGAGCGCCGCGCCGAGGCATTCGGCCGTCTCGTCGAGCAGCGCGAGGGCCACCGGGTCCGGGGCGGGGCCGCCGCCTCCCGGGTAGGCGGCGGCGAGCAGGGCGGCCAGCGCCGTCTCGTCGTCGGCGTCCTCGGGCAGCGGGCCGCCCGCATCGCGCCAGCGCTCGCGCAGGGCCTCCGCGCCGGCGTACGCCTCCAGACAGCCGATGGAGCCGCAGCGACACCGGCGGCCGCGCAGCTGGACGGTGGTGTGGCCCCATTCGAGGGCGAGGCTCGTGCGGTCCTCGTCGAGGATGTCGCCGCGGTCGACGCAGGCCCCCACGCCCGAGCCGATGAGGGCGATGGCGGCGGCGCCCGCGCCCCGGCCGCCGCCGAACCACATCTCGGCCTGGCCGAGCGTCTTGGCGCCGTTGTCGACGAACAGCGGCACCTCGGGCGGCACGTCGACCGCTTCGCGCAGCAACTGCTCGAAGGGGACCGCGCGCCAGCCGATGGTCTGGCCGTGGACCACCGCGCTCCGGGAGCCGTCGGGGCCCTCGGGTCCGTCGCGCTCGATGATGCCGGGGACCCCGATGCCGATGCCGAGCAGTCGGCGCGGGTCGGCGCCCGCGTCGCGCAGCACGTCCGCGACGCCGGTACGCACGTGCGCGACGATGCGGTCGACGTCGTAGCCGTGCTGGGCCAACAGCCTTTCTGTGCGGGCGAGTTCGGTCAGGGAGAGGTCGAACAGCTCGACGCGGACCCGGGTCTCGCCGATGTCGATGCCGACGAGCAGCCCGCCGTCCGGGGCGACGCGCAGCAGGGTACGGGGGCGGCCGCCGTCCGAGTCGACGACGCCGGCCTCCTCCAGGAGACCCTCGGCGGAGAGTTCCGCGACGACGTTGCTGATGGAACCTGAACTCAGCCCCGTGACCGGTCCGAGCTCCTGGCGGCTCAGCGGGCCGTCGAAATACAACCGTTGCAATACCCTCGCTCGATTGCCCCTTCGCAGGTCACGCACGGTCCGTCTGTTGCGCTCGGCCATGTTGCTCCTTCCCGTCCAGGAACATACCCCGGCCCCAGGCCTTGACGCGACCTTCCCTCACCTCTTAAATCACGGCATAAAATAAGTCATGGAGGCCGTTCGGTTCCCGAACGCAGCCATCCCCGGAAAGGGGCCACCTCACATGCGTCACGCCAGAGCCGCAAGCGCCGCCACCCTCGCCCTCGCCATCGCCGCAGCCGCCACCGGCTGTGGCGGCGGGACCACCTCGGGCGGCAGCAACGAGTCACCGAAGACCCTCACGTACTGGGCGTCCAACCAGGGGCCCAGCATCGAGGCCGACAAGGAGATCCTCACTCCCGAACTGAAGAAGTTCGAGAAGGAGACCGGGATCAAGGTGAAGCTGGAGGTAGTGCCGTGGGCCGACCTGCTGAACCGGATCCTCGCCGCCACCAGCTCCGGCCAGGGCCCGGACGTGCTGAACATCGGCAACACCTGGTCGGCCTCGCTCCAGGCGACCGGTGCGCTCCTGCCGTGGGACGAGAAGAACTTCGAGGCGATCGGCGGCCGGGACCGCTTCGTCGACTCGGCGGTCGCCTCGGCCGGCAAGGAGGGCGAGCCGCCCGCCGCCGTGCCGCTGTACTCGCTGGCGTACGCCCTCTACTACAACAAGAAGATGTTCGCCGAGGCGGGCGTCGAGAAGCCGCCCGCAACCTGGGACGAGCTGGTCGCGGCCGGCAAGAAGATATCCAAGGACGGCAAGTGGGGGCTGGGCGCCGAGGGCGGCAACCTCTCCAACAACATCCACCAGACCTTCGTCCTGGGCCAGCAGCACGGCGTCGACTTCTTCGACAAGGACGGCAAGGCGACCTTCACCTCCGACGGTGCGGTCGCGGCGGTGAAGCAGTACATCGACTTCATGGCCAAGGACAAGATCATCGCTCCGGGCAACGCGGAGTACGCCCAGAACCAGTCGCTCACCGACTTCGCCAAGGGCAAGACGGCGATGGTGCTGTGGCAGGCCGCCGCCTCCACCTTCGCCGCCCAGGGCATGAAGCCCGAGGACTGGGGCGCGGCCCCGGTGCCGGTCCCCTCGGGCGTACCGGGTGCGGCCAAGCAGACCAACTCCATGGTCGCGGGTATCAACATGGCCGTCTTCAAGAACACCAAGAACATCGACGGCGCGAAGAAGTTCGTGAAGTTCATGACGAGCGACGCCGAGCAGAAACTGCTCAACCAGACCTACGGATCGATCCCGCCGGTCAAGGCCGCACAGGCCGACGAGGCCTTCGGGGCCCCCGACCTCAAGGTCCTGCGCGACACCCTCGCCACCAGCGCCGCCCCGCTCCCCCAGGTCCCGAACGAGTCGCAGTTCGAGACGGCGGTGGGAACCGCGGTCAAGGAACTGTGGGCGGACGCCGCGGCCGGACGCCCCGTGACCGAGGAATCCGTCAAGGCGCGCCTGGAAAAGGCGCAGCAGACGATGCAGCAGTGAGGCTCTGATCCATGACCGCCACCGTCACCACGGACCCCGAGGTCGACAAGTCGACCGGCACGGGTACGAGCCGGGGCACCGGGGGTGCGCGCAGGAGACTGCCGCGCATCCCCGACCGGATCCGCCAAGGCGGACTGCCCTATCTCCTGCTCCTGCCCGCCGTCCTGCTCGAACTCCTCATCCACATCCTCCCGATGGTCATCGGGATCGTGATGAGCTTCCGGCAGCTCACACAGTTCTTCATCAGCAACTGGGGCGCGGCGCCCTGGATCGGCCTCGACAACTACAGCATCGCCGTCGACTTCGACGCGCCGATCGGTGAGGCCCTGCTCCACTCGTTCTTCGTGACGTGCGTCTTCACGTTCTTCTCGGTCGGGTTCGCCTGGCTGTTCGGCACCGCGGCGGCGATCCTCCTCCAGGAGAGCTTCCGGGGCCGGGGCCTCCTGCGGGCGATCTTCCTCGTCCCGTACGCCCTGCCGGTCTACGCGGCCGTCATCACCTGGGCGTTCATGTTCCAGCGGGACAACGGGCTGGTCAACCACGTCCTGCACGACCAGCTCGGCATCACCGACGAGCCGTCGTTCTGGCTGATCGGTGACAACAGCATCTACGCCCTGATCATCGTCTCGGTCTGGAAGGGCTGGCCGTTCGCCTTCCTCATGCTGATGGCCGGGCTCCAGAACATCCCGCGCGAGCTGTACGAGGCCGCCTCGATCGACGGCGCCGGCATCTGGCAGCAGATCCGCCGGATCACGCTGCCCTCGCTGCGCCCGGTCAACCAGGTCCTGGTCCTGGTGCTCTTCCTGTGGACGTTCAACGACTTCAACACCCCGTACGTCCTGTTCGGGAAATCGGCGCCGGAGAGCGCGGACCTGATCTCGATCCACATCTACCAGTCGTCGTTCGTCACCTGGAACTTCGGCACCGGATCCGCGATGTCGGTCCTGCTGCTGCTCTTCCTGCTGGTCGTGACCGCCGTGTACCTGTTCCTCACCTCGCGCGGAAGGAAGGGCGCCGATGTCTAGCCTCACGCGGCCGACCCGCACCACCCGGTCGCGGGCCCGCTCGCCGATGGCCGCGCCGCGGTCCTTCCTCTGGACCCGCCGCATCGTCCTGACCCTGCTCGCCGGCTTCGTCCTGCTGCCCGTCTACGTGATGGTCAGCAGCTCGCTGAAGCCGCTCCAGGACGTGTCGGGGAAGTTCCAGTGGATCCCGTCCACGCTGACGATCCAGCCGTACTTCGACATCTGGGAGACCGTTCCGCTCGCCAAGTACTTCGTCAACTCGCTGATCGTGGCGGGCTCGGCGACGGTGCTGTCGGTGACGATCGCGGTGTTCTCCGCCTACGCGGTGAGCCGCTACCGGTTCATGGGCAAGCGGGTTTTCACCGTCACGGTGCTGTCCACGCAGATGTTCCCGGGCATTCTCTTCCTGCTGCCGCTGTTCCTCATCTTCGTCAACATCGGCAACAGCACCGGCGTCGCGCTGTACGGCTCGCGCGGCGGGCTCATCCTCACGTACCTGACGTTCTCGCTGCCGTTCTCCATCTGGATGCTGATCGGGTACTTCGACTCCATCCCCCGGGACCTCGACGAAGCGGCCCTGGTCGACGGCTGCGGCCCCGTCCGCGCCCTCTTCCAGGTCGTCGTGCCGGCCGCCGTCCCGGGAATCGTGGCGGTGTCGGTGTACTCCTTCATGACGGCCTGGGGCGAGGTCCTCTTCGCCTCCGTCATGACGAACGACGCCACCCGGACCCTCTCCGTCGGGCTCCAGGGCTACGCCACGCAGAACGACGTGTACTGGAACCAGGTCATGGCCGCGTCCCTGGTCGTCAGCGTCCCGATCGTCGCCGGGTTCCTGCTCCTCCAGCGCTATCTGGTCGCCGGTCTCACCGCGGGAGCCGTGAAGTGACCCCCACCGGCGAGAGCCGTCCGTCGCCCCCGACCGAAAGGCAGCACGTGTCCGACCTCAACGCCCTCCCGGCGGACTTCACCTGGGGCGTCGCCACCGCCGCGTACCAGATCGAGGGAGCCGTGGCCGAGGACGGCCGCTCCCCCTCGATCTGGGACACGTTCTCGCACACCCCCGGCGCGATCGACAACGGCGACACCGGTGACGTGGCCTGCGACCACTACCACCGGGTCCCCGAGGACATCGGCCTGATCAAGCAGCTCGGCGCGGAGGCCTACCGCTTCTCGATCGCCTGGCCGCGCGTGGTGCCCGGCGGGGACGGCCCGGTCAACAAGGCGGGCCTGGACTTCTACGACCGGCTCGTGGACGGCCTCCTGGAGGCCGGGGTCACCCCGTTCGCCACGCTCTACCACTGGGACCTGCCGCAGGCGCTCCAGGACCGGGGCGGCTGGACCGTACGGGAGACCCCGGAGCACTTCGCGGCGTACGCCTCCCACGTGGTGGAGCGCCTCGGGGACCGGGTCAAGGACTGGGCGACGCTGAACGAGCCGCTGTGCTCGGCCTGGATCGGTCACCTGGAGGGCCGGATGGCGCCGGGTCTCACCGACCTGACCGCCGCCGTGCGGGCCTCCTACCACCTGCACCTGGGCCACGGTCTGGCCGTGCGGGCGATCCGGGCGGCCTCCTCGGACGCCCGGGTCGGCATCGTCAACAACCTCAGCCCGATCGAGCCGGCGAGCACGAGCGGGCCCGACCTCGCCGCGGCCCGCCGCGCCGACGGCCACATCAACCGCTGGTGGCTGGAACCGATCCTGGGGCGCGGCTACCCGCAGGACATGGTGGAGGAGTACGGGGTCGAGCTCCCGGTCCGGCCCGGCGACCTGGAGACGATCGCCGCTCCGCTCGACTGGCTGGGGCTCAACTACTACTTCCGGCAGATCGTCACCGCCGACCCGGACGGGCCCGCACCGCACGCGAAGCAGGTCCCGGTCCCCGGCGCCCGGCTCACCCACATGGACTGGGAGGTCCACGCGGAGGGCCTGGAGCGGCTGCTGCTCCGCCTGACCGAGGAGTACGGCGTCCAGCGGATCCACGTCACCGAGAACGGCTCGGCGTACGAGGACGTCGTCGCGGCGGACGGCTCGGTCCACGACCCGGAGCGCGTCCGGTACCTGGAGGAGCACCTCGCCGCCTGCGCCCGCGCGGTGGACAAGGGAGCCCCGCTGGCCGGGTACTTCGCCTGGTCGCTGATGGACAACTTCGAGTGGGCGTACGGCTACGACAAGCGGTTCGGTCTGGTCCACGTGGACTACGCGACCCAGCGCCGTACGGTCAAGAGCAGCGGACGCCGGTACGCGGAGCTCATCCGGAAGCACGCGGAGCGGCGCGGCCGGACGGCCGTCTGACCCTCCTCCACCGGCTCCTGCCGGCCCCCTCCGGCCGCGGCGCATCCCTCGCCGCGGCCGGACCGGTCGCCGACCACCCGACGGCCGGTCCCGCAAGGAGCTTGCGGCGGCACCTGCCGACAAGGATCGGACGGTCTTCCATCGACGCGAAGGCGCACCGCGGTGCTCGACCGTGAGACCGTCGCGTTCGACGGGTCGGGGCGGAGCGACTTCGAAGGGCTCCCCGGCGACCGCACGAACCTACAGCGCACGGTCCATCGGGTCATCGGTCGCTTCCTCGCCCCGCCAGCTCTTTTCCGCTGCCCGCCACCCGGCGCGCGCATGGGTCCAGGGCAGGGAGTCGAGAGGTTGCAGACGTGAGTGCCGGAGTACCGCCCGCAGGGCGATGAGCCCCGGTCCGGCGTCCGGGCGGACGGACACTCCCTCCGCGAGTTCCTTCGCCGTGGGGAGGGGCGGGCGGTCAAAGTTGACGTTGCGCAGCCCCGCTCCGATCAGCCACAGCAGTATCCCGTCGCTGACCGCCTGCGCGCACTCCGCGTCGATGTCGTCGGGGCCGAGCGGGTTGACGAACGCGAAACCGAGCCGCCCGTCCGGGAGTGGCTCGAAGTCCACGGTGAACCAGGCGAACCCGCCCATACAGCTCGGCCGGGTGTAGCGGACTTGGACGTCGCGGCGGGCTTCGGCGGGGAATCGCATGCCGGAAGCGTGCCCGTTCGACGGACGCCAGAGCAACGGATTTCCAGGGCCGGCGGCCGACGCCCGCGGTCCCGGCGGAAGTTGAGCACGAGGTGATCGGCACGACCGTACGCGCTCACCGGACCCGGGCGAGCAGTTCATCGATCAGCGGCTTCTCGCCACCGCCACCGAGGTGGGCGATGGCCGTGAACGGTGCGATCACCTGGCTCCGGGCGTGGAGTCGGTCGCCATCGAGTCCACGCGCCGCCGCCACGTGCTCGCGGCGGGTCTCGACAGGCTGACGGTGGACCATCCACGTACACCGGTTGATCAGAGTGGGGAACACTGTGCTGATGAGCTCAGCAACCTTCCGGACAGCGCGGGAACGGGCCCTTCGGCATGTCGCGGGACTGGCCTCGGGCCCTCCGATGGACCCGGCGTTGCGGGTGACCCTCAACTTCCACCCGGACCGTCTGCTGCACGGCAAGCCGATCCTGGACGCCATGGCCGAGGACGGCGTCTACCACTCGCAGTTCGTCACCGGGACCAGCAACGGCGGCTTGACCGCTCATCCGGGCGGCGACCGGTGGCGCTGGGAGAGCCGGATCTTCGACGGAGCCTACGACGAAGCGACCGCTCATGAGCGGCCCGCCTACGGGGCGTTGAACTTCCGCCGCAAGTCGGTCGGCGGGGCGCCGCGGTTCGGTTCGGCCCACTTCCGGCTGGCGGCCCAGACGCTGACGCGGAGCACGTTCTGCTACCCGGACAGTTTCCTCGAACCGTCGGATTTCGGTGTCGCGGCCCGCATGGGGCTCATCGAGCTCGCCTGCGCCGATCGTCAGGACGAGCTCGACGACTACATCGAGGCGCAGGTGCACGGGTCGGTCCAGCTCCGATGCGATGTGGAGGCGCTGGTGCTGGACCCCTGCTACCGGGGCACGGCGGTCGAGGACGCGGCTCTGCGTCTTGGCTGCCCGGTGGAGTGGCACCCCGGCTTCCGGCTCCGGGTCGAAGAACTCCGACGGCACCCTGACTACCGTGGCCGGGAATACATCGACTTGGGCACGCGGATCGCGGTCGACGCCATGCTCGATCCCCGGATCATCGGAGACGCAGCACGCGCCGGCCACCATGACCCCCAGGCGGTCAAGAAGGTGTGGCACTACCTGGCGCGATTCGGGAACCCGTGGAAGGCCGTGGACAGACCGGTGGTTCCGGCACCGATGGAAGAGGCCGTACTCGACGGCCTTCGTCGAGGGGCCGGTGCCAGAGGCGCATGACAGACAGTCCACCGCCGGTTCTCCGAGTGGACGGCGACACAGGAGTGGGCGAAGCTCCACCGCCCGGTGCTGGACGGGCTCGGCGCCCACGGGGAGCCGGACCGGTCGAGGCGGGCGATCGACTCCGCGACCATGCGAGCCCTCAAGGGGCGCCGCCGCCGTCCGGCCGAACCGCACGAAGACCGGGGCTACGACGACGACCACCCGCCGAGATGGCTCCGGTCCCGGAACCTCGCCCCGCGTATCGCGCGCAGGGGCGACGCATCCTCCCAGCGTCTCGGCCGTCACCGCTGGACCGTGGAGCGGACGGTGGCCCGGCTGTCCGGGTGCCGTCGTCCGCACCGACGCCACGAACGCGAGGCCGAGCACTTCCTCGCCGTCGCCTGCCTCGCCGCCCCCTCATCTGCTGTCGGAGATCGACCGACTGAGGCGATCTCTCAGGGGGTCCACGGCCCCAGCATGCCCTTCATCGCGTCCGCCATCGCGAACTGCAGCAGCGGACCGTAGGTGATCCGGCCGACGCCGAGACGGCGGAAGCGGTCGAGGTCGTGGTTGACCGGATGCGCCGTGGAGTTCACGGGCACGGAGACGGCGGCCGTCACCGCCGCGAGCAGTTCGTCGTCGTCCTGGATACGCACCGGGTAGACGCTGTCGGCGCCCGCCTGCTCGAGGGCCCGCAGTCGCTCGATCGCCTCGTCGAGAACGGCGGAGGCGTCCTCCGCGTGCAGGAACAGGTCGGTGCGCCCGTTGATCCAGACCGGGACTCCCGCCTCGTCGGCCGCCGCGCGCAGGCCGGCGACGTAGGCCGCGTGCTCCTGCGTACTCCGTACGCGTCCCCCCTCCGAGTGGACGGTGTCCTCGATGTTGAGGCCGACACCGCCGACCTCGACGAGACCGGCGACGAGATCCGCGGGCTGCTGTCCGTAGCCGGCCTCCAGGTCCACGGAGACGGGGACGTCGACCGCCGCGATGATCGGCCTGACGGCGGAGAGCACCTCGTCGAAGGTCTGACCCTCCTGGTCCGCGGCCCCCCGGGAATCGGCGAGCGGATGGCTGCCGACCGTCAGCGCGGGGAACCCGGCGTCGGCCGCTGTCCGCGCCGACCAGACGTCCCAGACGGTCGGCAGGACGAGGGGCCTGTGCTCGGCGTGCAGTTGCTTGAGGCGTTGAGCGCGCTCAACGGTGATACGAAGGTCCATGCCGAGCACGCTACCTTCCGCGACGTGCCGACGGGGCGCGGCCGAGGGTGCGAAGGCGTCGAGCCCGCGGCGGTCACGAGTGTCCGTGGCCGCCGCGGGCTCCCTGCGCACCGTCGCCGGCGTTGGCCGCCGGGCAGCGGCGGCCGACGCTGTCCGGCTGGAAGGACGAGGCTCGATGGGCTTCCCGGATCAGAACAGTTCGTAGTTCTCGTCCAGGACCGCTCCCTCCCCCGGGTTGTTCTCGTCGTAGCCACGGGCGTTGCACTGGAGAGCACCGACGATGCAGTGATCGACCAGGGCGTCGAGCGTGGCGTCGTCCCAGGCGTTGAAGAAGTCGTAGTGGAAGGAGTGACCGGTGCCGCTGGCGAGTCTCACCTGCGACATGTCACCGTTGACCGGCCACGCCATCTTGAACTCGATCATCGGCAGGGCGACCGGGTGGCTCGTCGGGCAGACGTCCTGGTTGGCCCCCATCACGATCGGATAGGCCATGTGGGCCTTGTGGTCGGGGGTGTCCAGATGCTTGCCGTCCCAGCAACTGGGCGCCTGCATGCGCAGGTTGAGCTGGGTGTCCCGGCTGGTGGGGCAGGCGGCGGGGAAGTCGTAGTTGTGGTAACTCTCCCCGCACTCGTACCCCTCGACCATCCCGGGGTGGTCGCGGAACTCCTGCGCGGTCTGTGTGGGGCTGCCGACGACGAACCGCAGTCCCTTGGGGAAGGGCAGTACGGTGCGGTAGTCGGTGACTCCGGCCTTGTAGTAGATGGTCTGGGGGCCGACCGGGCGGACCTCCTGGTTCCCGTTGTGGAGCGTCGGCATCCAGTAGGCGGACAGGTCGCCGGGCGCGAGGCAGGCGGTTCCGCCCGCGCTCAGGGACGCGGTGGTGCTGCTCGCGTTCGTGGTGTCGTTGCCCATGAACGTGTGGTCGTGCGAGGCGCCGGCCCGGCCCGGGTAGACGATCGGGTCGTCCGGGGCGGTGTGGTTGACCGAGCAGTTGGCCTGGAACTCGTGGAAGTAGCGGTGCGGCGGGATCTCGTCGGACGGCTCCACTCCTGTGACCGGGGGGTCCGCCGGTATGTAGCCGTCGCCGTCGGGGTCGTCCCCGACGGCGACGGGCTTCGCCGACGCCATCTTGTGGCCCTGCATGACGTGCGAGGCCGCCGCCGGTTTGCCGGACGGGGGCGGGGCCGCCTCGGCGGCGGTCGCTCCGGCGTTCGTGATCGCGGTGAGCCCGAGCGCGACCAGCGCCAGGGCGGTCGCCACCATCAGGACGGACACCAGGGCCGTTCTGTCGAGTCTTGTCACCATGGGGACCTCCATGCCGCTCTTCATCCCTGCACATCGGGTGCACGGTGGGGGGAAAGGGTGAGCTGGACGGTGCAGCCGGGAGGAGACTCCGCCCCGCACGTCACGAGGCCGACGGACCAACGGAGGTCCGGGAGAGCGCTCTCCGAGAGGTGTCAGTGTTGCGCCGGTTTCGCGAGGGTGTCAATAGCCGGTGAACGATGCGCTGGGCAGAGGCTGTTGGGTCCTGGGAGAACGCTCTCCCAGGACCGCGCACGGAAGCGGCCCCGCACGCCGGCGGGGCCGCTCACAGTGCATTCGCTGAGCCGACGGGATCCTGGCGGCCCGGACCGCTCGCCGCCCGGCGACCTCACCCGTCGGCGGGAGACGCCCCACCGGGGAGGACGGCGGAACGGATCCCCCGGATCACGCGGTGTGCAGGGTCAGCCCGTACCGGTTGAGGATCTCGTTGACCGGCTGGTGCCAGGTCTCCCCGCCGCCGGAGCAGTTGCCCCAGCCGCCGGAGGTGACGCCCTGGGCCTGGTCGCCGCTGATGAACGAGCCGCCGGAGTCGCCTCCCTCGGCGCAGACGCTCGTCTTGGTCATCTGGTGCACGGCGCCCTGGCTGTAGTTGACCGTCTCGTTCTTGGCGAGGACCCGGCCGCAGTGCCAGCGCGTGGTCGAGCCGGAGCGGCAGATGGACGCGCCGACCGGCGCCTCGTTCGAGCCGCGGACGAGTTGGTCGGAGACGGTTCCCCAGCCGAGGACGACCGGCACGGTCCACCACCCGTTGGCCACGTTCACCCAGGCGTAGTCGTTGCCGGGGAAGGACGAACCCTGGAAGTTGCCGATGGCCGAGCCGTCCCAGCCGCGCACGGACTGGCCGGCGCCGCCGCAGTGCCCGGCGGTGACGAAGCCGCCGTGTACGGAGAAGCCGATCGAGCAGCGGACGTTGCCCGTGTAGTACGGGTCGCCTCCGACCGTTCCCGCGGCGAAGGTCCGCGGCGCTTCGGCGGTCGTCGCCACGGTCACGGGTCCCGCCGCGCGGGCCTTGGCGACGAAGGAACGGACATCGTTGTCACGCCGCTCGGACGCGACGACGTTCACGACGACGCTGCTGGTAGCCGGGTCTACGTGCCAACTGCTCACGCCGGACGGGGCGGACAGGGCGTCGATGCGGACCTTCGCCGCTTCCAGCCGCTTCGCCGAGTGCTCGACGAGCCGGGCGTCGGCGCCGGCGGCCCGTACGGCCTCGGCCTTCTCGGCGTTCGTGACGGCGACGACCAGCTTGCCGGTCCTCGCGTCGAACCAGGAGCCGCCGAAGGCGGAGCCCGCGGCGCGTTGAGCCTTCGGTTCGAGGGCGGTGGCCGCCTTCTCGTCGGCGAGCCTCGCGACGGCCTCGCTCTCGGTGAGGCCGAAGTCGCGCTGCATCGCGGTGAGCAGGGCCGCTGAAGCGGGGGCCTCCGCGGAGTCGGTGGGGGCGGCGGAGGCGGACGAGGGGCCGGCGGCCCAGGCACCGAGGAGCAGGAGTGCGGACAGACCGGTCCGCAGCACGGTTGCGTGTCTCAAGGGAGTGACCCTTCCTGTTGTTCCAGCGACGTGGGGAGGGAACGCGGGGCGTCCGGGAGCGCATGCCGGGGGTACCGATTGAGAGCGCTCTCAGATGTGCCGTCCCGGACTGTAGCGGAGTTTGATAGTCAGGTCCATGCCAATGAAGACGGTGGGGCGGAGGTGTGCGAGGACTCCGGACACCGGGTTGAGTAGGCGTACTCATCCGGCCCGCAAGCACTCGTCCTACTGTCACAGGAACAGGGGAGCGGGCCAGATGGAGGAACTGATCATGACCGGATCACGCCGCAGACGGTGGAGAGCCGCGCTGTCCGGCACGCTGGCGGCTTCGCTGGTCGTACTGGTGGGCGCGTGCGGAGTGGTCGACACCGATGACGACCGCCGGGCGGCGGAGGAACTGGCCGAGAAGAACTTCCCGGGACAGCTCGAGGCGATCGGAGCACGCACGCTCTTCCCGGGCTCCGGCGGCTCGGAGGTCACGTTCGCGGTGGCCGACGACCGCGACGCCGTGGTCCGGCTCCGCATCGACACGGACAGGGCGGACGAGGGCACGTGCGACCGCAAGGACTGCGCGGGCGCCCTGACCGAAGCCGTGAAGCGCGGGCGTCAGCAGGCCGAGGACTTCCGCACGCTCAGGGGCGCTTTCGACGCTTGCGGATACGAGGTCGTGGCCCTGGGGCCGACCGGCACACCGCCCTACGTCGTGGCCGAGCTGACGAACGCCACCGTCGCGAAGGTGCTCGGCGAGATCGGGGAGTGCGTCCAGCGCTGGGTCACGGCGAGCGGAGCCGACAGTACGACGGCGAGGGCTCAGGGGTCGTACGTGAACGTGGTCTCCCCGTCCGTCGCCGACCGGCGCGACCGGAGCGAGGAGTCGTGGCCCACCATCATGCGGCTGACCCGGCAGGGCCTCCTGGCGTCGCTCACCAAGCAGGCCTATGTCTCGGCGAGTTACGAGATCGTGGCGGGCCGGGTGGACACGACCGGCAGCGCCCGGGTCGTCCGCCCGTTCCGGGAACGTCAGAAGTTCGGCGAAACCGTGCAGAACGCGGTGAAGGAGCGACTGCGCGTCACCTACCCCGAGGTGGTCATGAGCACCTACCAGTGGATCTGGCGGCTGGAGCCGGGCCGCGTCGACCGGCAGACCGGCTACGTCCTGTTCTGCCCCGAGCCGGACGCGCGCGGGCAGTGCGTCAACAGCGACGACGCGGCCCTGGTGACCACGGACGAGCACGGCACTCCGGTGGGGAAGATCCGCCTCGTGCACGACGTACGCGAGGGCACCGGGATGCTGCGGCTGCCGCCCTACTGAGGACGGGGCGCCCCAGGGCCCCGGCTGTTCGCTGCCGGCACGCGAGGGCCCGCGGGCGTGGCCCGGTGTGTCGTGGGATCGTGGCGCCATGACCATCACCGCTCGCCCGGCCTCGGTGTTCCAGGATGTTCGCACCCTGGTCGGACCCAAGTCACCGACAGCCAAAGCCTGTTGGTGCCTGAGCTACCGGATTCCGGCCAAGCTCGACACCGAGCTCCGCGGTCCGGCGCGGGGTGAGTACGCCGCCGGGCTGGGCCGTGCGGAGCCTCCGCCGGGGGTGCTCGCCCACGACGGGGACGAGCCGGTGGAGTGGGCCGCCGTGGCGCCGCGCTCGGACACCTCCTTCGCCCGCAGCCGAAAGATCCCGCACGTCGACGACCTGCCGGTCTGGTCCCTGTGGTGCGTCCGGGTTCGCCCCGGTCACCGCGGCAAGGGGATCTCGCACGAACTGATCGCCGGTGCGGTCGGGTTCGCCCGCGCCCACGGTGCGCCGGCGGTCGAGGCGTACCCGCTCGACAGCGGTGACGCCAAGGTCGATCCGACGATGGCGTACCCCGGCATCCGGAAGAACGTCGAGCGCGCCGGGTTCACCCACGCCGCCGACACCACCTCGGTACTGGCCGGCCGTCCCCGCGTCCTGATGCGGCTCGACCTGCGCGGGTAGCGGCGTTCGTCACCCCCGCGGCACCCACGGCCGCGGCTTCTCCGGGTTGCGGACCACCCAGATCCGGGCGACGCGGCCGTCGGCCCCTACAGGGAGACGCCCCCAGCATCGGTGCGCGCGTGACGCACGGGGCGTCGATGCTGTACGTACTCCCGGCGGTACTGGCCCGGAGGCCGGCGGCGGCTCGCCCCGGCCCAACGCTGAGGTCCGCCGCGACGGAGCACGGGGAGGCGCGGCCAGGACCCGTCCGTGTCCGCGATGCAGTCACCCACGCGGGTAAATGCCGAATACAGCTACCCTCCGTGCGGCAGACGCGGTACTCATCGACGCGAAGGGGCCGGACGACGGCATGGACGGGAACAGCGGCAACAGTCACGGGCGCATCGTCGTCGCCCTCGACGGCGTGAGCATGCGCCGCCACACCACCGGCCGGGTCATCCTCGACAGCGTCGGCTGGACCGTCCGGGCGGGCGAGCACTGGGCGCTGCTCGGCCCCAACGGGGCGGGCAAGACCAGCGTCCTGCGGCTCGTCGGCACCACCGCCTTCCCCACCACCGGCACGGTCGACGTCCTCGGCCACCGGCTCGGCCGCGTCGACGTGCGGGAGCTACGCACCCGCATCGGCCATGTCTCCACCTCCCAGCGCGTCCCGGGGGACCTCACCGGCCACACCATCGTCCTCACCGGCCACTCCGGCACCGTCCAGCCGCTGTGGAAGTCGTACGACGACGAGGTGCGCGAGCGTGCCCACGGGCTACTCACCGAACTCCACGTCAGGGAGCTCGCCGACCGCCCCTACGGCGTCTGCTCGGGCGGCCAGCGCGCCCGGATCCTCATCGCCCGCGCTCTCATGGCGGATCCGGCCCTGTTGCTGCTCGACGAGCCGTTCAACGCACTCGATCTGCCCTCGCGCGAGGACCTCGTCGACACCATGCGTCATCTGGCCGTGAACCGGCCTGAGTTGTCGACGGTGACGGTCACGCACCACGTGGAGGAGCTCTCCCCGGCGATCGGTCACGCCCTGCTCCTGCGTGAGGGGCGCGTCCTCGCCGCGGGGGCGGTCGAGGACGTCCTCACACAGGAGCTCATGACCGCCTGCTTCGGCCGCCCCATCGAGGTGTCACGGCACGCGGGCCGCTGGCTGGCCCGCTCGGGCGGCCTCGGGTAGACGGGGCCCGTCCCGCCCCCGGGCGAGCGGGAAGTCCGGCCCCGGGTTCGCGTCGGCGAGGCACGCCCACTGCCCGGACGGCAGTCGCACGCGGGCCCGGGCGTCAGGCTGCCCGGCTGGTTGAGGGCGGAGGGGCCGGGTCGCTGTGGGCAGGGGCCTCAGGGCTCCAGCAACGGCAGTCCGGCCGTACGCCACAGGGCGTGGAACCCGTGCTCCACCCCGGGTCCTTCCGCCGCGGTGCGCCAGACCCGGACCGTCGCCCCGCTCATGGCGGGCCCGTCGAGGGGTGCCCAGCCCGGGTCGCCCCGGGCGGCGAACCCGGCCCAGGCACGGGTCATGCGCCGGGAGAGTTCCTCGTCGGCCGGGCCGGGCGGGCCGCCGACGAGGAAGTGGACGCTCTCCTCGTGGAGGTTGCCGAAGGCGAACGGAATGTCCGCGCAGTGCCAGGCGCGCACCCGCCGCCCCGCACGGTCCCGGCGGCGGTCGAAGCGGGCGAGGAAGGCCCGGCCACCCGCCAGGGCGTGGGCCTCGGCGAGGCGGGTGCTGTACTCGGCGAACAGGAGGCCGGAGCAGAGGGTCAGGTAGACATCGAGGACCGGCGCGTCCGGCAGGAGCTTCCGGTGCCCCTCGACGAGCGACGCCGGAAGCCCGAAGTCGGCCGTGAAGACGGCCAGTCGCTCCTCCGATGTGACCTTCGCGCTGCTGCCGACCGCGTCCAGGAGCCAGTACTCCTCCGTGGTGTGGCAGACCAGCAGCTCCACCGCGCCGCCCGCTCCGGCCGCCAGTGCCTCCAGCGGGTCGGCGGTCAGGAGGACGCCGTCGGCGACCGGGCCGAAGATCGCCGGGTCGTAGTGGCGCCGCCCGGAGCCGGGGTCGTGTGCGTACCGCTCGCAGACCCGGTCCGTCGCGGCCACGAGCGCCTCGGGCGGGGCGGCGAGCAGCCCGGCGCTCGTGGCGGGCACACCGGCCGCCGCAGCGACCTCGGCGGTGGTGCGGGCCGCCTGCTCCACCGTGGCGAAGGCGTTGACGGCGCTGTGCAGGACGGCGCGGCGGAAGAGGCCGCGGGCGCGGTCGGCCACCGTCAGACAGGCCACGGAGGTGGCGCCCGACGACTGTCCGGCCAGGGTGACCCGGTCGGGCGAGCCGCCGAACGCGGAGATGTTGTCCCGGACCCATTCCAGGGCGGCGATCTGGTCGAGGAGGCCCCGGTTGCCGGGGAAGGCCGTGGCGGCGCTGCCGGCGTCGGGCCCGGGCGTGCCGCTGACGACATCCGGAGGTTCCGGCACCTGGCCGAACCCCTCGAAGCCGAGGCGGCTGTTGAGGGTGACGACGACGAGCCCCCGGCCGGCCAGCGCGGTGCCGTCGAAGTCGGGCTGGGCCGAGGACCCGAAGACGTACGCGCCGCCGTGGATCCAGACCAGCACGGGCAGGTCGCCCGGCCCGTCGGCGGGCGTCCAGATGTTGAGCGTGAGGATGTCCTCGTCACCGGGCGACCAGCCCGGCGCGCCCGGAAGTTCGGCCGACTGGGGGGCCACCGGCCCGAAGGCTGTGCACTCCCGCACGCCGTCCCAGGGTTGCGCCGGCTGCGGCTCCCGGAACCGGCGGGCGCCGAACGGCGGTGCCGCGTAAGGAAGTCCGAGTACGGCGACGATGGCGTGGTCCCGGGCGGCGCGGCGCCCCCGCACCCTCCCGGACTTCGTCGTGAAGACGTCCACTGCTCCCACTCCCCCGTCGCTGCCTCGGCCGGCGCTCGGCGCGGCCGGGCCAGCATGCCGGACCTCCGGCGCCACCACCACCGGATTGATCTTGGCCCGGTCTCCCGGTCCCGGCCTCCCGCCCGCCTGCTCGCGTGCGCCTCTGCCCGCGTGGGCGTCGGCCCGACCGCGACTCCGCCCGCGTGTGCGTCTGTCCGCGTATCCGCGTATCCGCGTATCCGCCTATCCGGCGATCAGTTCGCGCACGGTGGCCATGTCGCTGAACGGCAGCAGTTCGCCCCGGACGCTCTGGTGGGGCTCGCTGCCCTTGCCCGCGATGAGCACGATGTCGGCCGGCCCCGCCTCCGCGAGCGCCGCGGCGATGGCCAGGCGGCGGTCGGTGATCCGCTCGAACGGCGTTCCGGTCGACGCGATGCCGGGGGCGATCTCGTCGAGGATGGCCTCGGGGTCCTCGTGGCGGGGATTGTCGGAGGTGAGGACGCACAGGTCGGAGTGGTCGCCCGCGATGGCGCCCATCTCGGCGCGCTTGGTGGTGTCGCGGTCGCCGCCGCAGCCGAAGACGGTGATGATCCGGCCCCGGGCGAAGCCCCGGATCGTGGTGAGGACCTTGCTGAGGGAGTCCGGCGAGTGGGCGTAGTCCACGATCACCGAGGTGCCGCCGGGGGTGTGGAGGCGTTCGAAGCGGCCGGGGATCTGCGGCATCCGCTCCAGCGCGTCGACCAGCCCGGCCAGACCGTGGCCGAGGAGGTGGCAGGCCGCCACCGTGGCCAGCGCGTTGGAGACCGAGAACCGGCCGGGCGAGGGGATCGCCGCCGGGTACTTGCGGCCGCCGTGGTGCAGCGTGAACCGGGTGCCCGAGGCGTCCACGGTGAGATCGCTCGCGCGGTAGTCCGCGTCGCCGTCCAGCGCGTACGTGGTCACGGCGTCAGGCATCAGCTCCCGGATCCCGGCGCCCACCGGGTCGTCGGCGTTGACCACGGCGCGCCGGCACAGTCCCTGGAAGAGGCGGAGCTTGGCGTCCCGGTAGTTCTCCATGGTGCCGTGGTCGTCGAGGTGGTCCTGGGTCAGGTTCGTGAAGACGCCGACGTCGATGAACGTACGGTCCAGCCGGTGCGTCAGCAGCCCCATCGAGGTGGCCTCCAGGACGACGCTGCCGGTGGCGCGGTCACGCATGTGCCCCAGCAGGTACTGCAGATCGGGCGATTCCGGGGTGGTGAGCACGGAGGGGGGCATCGGGATGGGCTCGTCGCCGATGCGGCTGCCCGCGGTGCCGATCACCCCGACCCGGGTCCCCTCGGCGATCCGCAGCACCGACTCGGTCATGTACGAGACGGAGGTCTTGCCGTTGGTGCCGGTGATGGCGATCAGGTCCATCGCCCGGCCCGGTTCGCCGAAGTAGCGCGAGGCGAGGACCGCCGCGGCCCTGCGCACATCGGGGACGCGTACGGCGCACACGTCGCCCAGTGCCGCGGGCAGCGGCGGCGCCTGTTCGTCGACGAGTACGGCGACAGCGCCGCGGGCGACCGCCGGGGCGACGGCTTCCGGGCCGCCGGCGGTGTGGCCGGGCACCGCGGCGTAGACGGAGCCGGGGGTGACCCGGTCCGCGTCGAACGTCGCTCCGGCGGTGACGTCCGTGCGGGCAGGGGTTCCCCGCAGCACCTGGTGGTCCTGCCCGGCCATGAGGTCGCTCAGCTTCACGATGATCCCTTCGAGTGCGGCGCCGTCCGGCTGGTGCGGCCGTCGCCGGGAAGCGGCACGGGCGGATGCGCCGTGGGCCGCGTGGTGCTGTGGAGCCGCTCGTGACTTTCGCGTCCGGCGAGCGCCGGAGGCGACGGTGGTCTCCGGCGCTCGGCGGGCCGGAGTGGTGGTGCGGTGGTGTGCAGGTGCGCTGCGGTGCTGGTGAGGTGGTGCGCTGGGGTGGGCGAGGAGGCGGCGGGTCGGGCCGGTTACGCCGGGGGCCGGGGATGCCGGATGCCGCTGTCGGGAACCGCCGCGTGGACCGCTAGCCGTGGCCGTGCAGTGCGGTACGACCCGCTCCGGGCGCCGCGTCCGGGGGCGCGGGGGGCACAGCCGCGCAAATGGCGGCCTGGGGCAGCGCGGAGACGGCCCGGTGCGGGCGTGTCCTCGGTTCGGCGCTGGGTCCCATGGGCCGAGTGTACGTGCGGTGGGAAGGGCCCCGGTCCGCCGCCGGGCGTCCCGTCGGCCGGGGACGGCCGGGGACGGCCCCGAGTGCGGCCAGCCCCCCGCACGCGCGGCGAACGGCCCGCGACCTGCGTGAAGACCGGTCCGCGTGGCACGTACCCGGCACCGGGATCCGATCTTCCCTTTGCGGCCGGAGCGGGACCGGAGTGGAATTGCGTACAGGGGACAGTGGTACTCGGTACTCCCGGAGGGAAGGACGCGCCATGAGCGACACCGACTGGGGGGACGACGTCTACCAGCCCCAGGAACCCGAGGCTTCCGACCCCGACGAACAGCTCGACGCCGGGGACACGCTCATGGATCCGTCCGGCACCGGCGACCCGCTGGACGAGGGCTACGCTCCGCCGGACCGCCCCTGGGTCGTCGAGGGCCTCGGCACCACGGCCAACGAGCGGCGCACCGGCGAGTCGCTCGAAGCGCGGCTGACCAGGGAAGTGCCCGAGCCGGACGGTTCCGCAGGCGACGGCGTGGGCGATCTGGTGGACGGCGACGGCGAGCCGTGGGACGACGAGGTCGGCGTCGCCCGCGCCGGACGGCTGACCCAGCAGGCGGACGGTAGCGTCCCGGCCACCCTCACCGCCAGCGACGTGGGCGTCGACGGGGCTGCGGCGTCGGCCGAGGAGGCCGCGATGCATGTGATCCCCGAGCCGGGGGACGACGAGGCGCTCCTGGAGGCCGGTCCGGTGCCCGGAGGCGGCCCCGCCACCGGTGGCGGGGCCGCCTCGCCGGCATGATCCCACGCATGGCCCCGGGGCCGACGAGCGCCTTCCCCCGGCCCGCGCCCGGGCGTGCTCCCCCCGGCCGGGCGCTCCCGGCGTGCGGTCGGGGACGGAACGTGGGTCAGTGGCTACGAGGCCTGTTCCCCCTGGTCCGCGGCCGCCGATCGTTCACCACCGGCGATCCACCGCCGTCCGTACACCGTCGTAGTGGAGTGCCCGCATGCCCGACGCCGTCCCCGGTCCCGTCTCCGTCCAGCCCGTGGTGGCGCCGTTGACCAGCGCGGCGCTGTTCCTGGTCGGCACGATCGAGCCGGGCGGCGAGAGCGCGGTGCTGGACGTGCTGCCGGATCTCCCGGCCGCCGCCCGGTCGCTCGGTTTCCGCTACCCGGACGCCGGTCTCGCCTGTGTCGCGGGCTTCGGCTCCAGCGCCTGGGACCGGCTGTTCGCCGGGCCTCGCCCGGCCCACCTCCACCCTTTCCCGGAGCTGCGAGGCCCTCTCCACCATGCCCCGGCGACCCCCGGCGACGTACTGCTGCACATCCGGGCCGAGCGGATGGACGTCTGCTACGCGTGGGCGGCCCAACTGCTCGACAAGCTCGGCGGAGCACTGCGGATCGTGGACGAGACGCACGGCTTCCGCTACCTGGACCACCGGGACCTGCTCGGCTTCGTGGACGGTACGGAGAACCCGGTGGGCGACGACGCCCGCTCGGCGGCGCTCGTCGGGGCGGAGGACGACCCGGAGTTCGAGGGCGGCAGCTACGTCGTCGTACAGAAGTACCTGCACGACCTGACGTCCTGGAACGCGCTCTCCGTGGAGGAGCAGGAACGCGTCATCGGCCGCACCAAGTCGGACGACGTGGAGTTCCCCGACGACGAGAAACCCGCCGACTCCCACGTCGCGCTCAACACGATCACCGACCCGGACGGCACCGAACGGGACATCCTGCGCGCGAACATGCCGTTCGGAAGCTTCGGGAAGGGCGAGTTCGGTACGTACTTCGTCGGGTACGCCGCCGATCCCGACGTGACCGAGCGGATGCTCCGCAACATGTTCCTCGGCGATCCGCCCGGGACGCACGACCGCATCCTCGACTTCTCCACGGCGGTCACCGGTTCCCTGTTCTTCGCCCCCCGCGCCGACTTCCTCGACGCTCCGCCGCCCCCGCCCGTCCTGACCCGCGCCGGGGACCGGCCGGAACCGGTGCCCGCGCCGGTCCGGCAGGAGTCTCTCGCGGCCGGGTCGGACCACGGTTCGCTGCGCATCGGCAGCCTGCAAGAAAGCGCCCAGTGATGAACAATCTGCATCGCGAACTCGCGCCGGTCACCCCGTCCGCCTGGGACGAGATCGAGGAGGAGGCCCGGCGCACCTTCCGCCGCCATGTCGCCGGCCGCCGTGTCGTCGACGTGTCCGATCCGGCGGGTCCGACACTGGCCGCGGTCGGCGACGGCCATCTGAACGACATCGATCCGCCCACCCCGGACGTGGCGGCCCGGGCCCGGACATCGATGCCGGTCATCGAGTGGCGGGTGCCGTTCACGGTGACCCGCCGGGCCGTGGACGACGTGGAGCGCGGCTCCGCCGACAGCGACTGGCAGCCCGTCAAGGACGCGGCGCGCACCTGCGCGTTCGCCGAGGACATGGCGATCATCGACGGGTACGGGGCGGCCGGGATCACCGGCCTGCGGGACGGCTCCTCACACGATCCCCTCCCCCTGCCCGCCGACGCGCGGGACTATCCGGTGGCGGTCAGCCAGGCCGTGACGCGGCTGCGGCTGGCCGGTGTGGACGGACCGTACCGGTTGCTGCTCGGTGCGGACGCGTTCACCGAGGCCGCCGAGACCTCGGACCACGGCTATCCGGTCAAGACACACCTGAGCCGCCTGGTGGACGACGAGATCCTGTGGGCGCCCGCGGTCAAGGGCGGGGTGCTCCTGTCCACCCGGGGCGGGGACTTCGAGCTCTGCCTCGGTCAGGACCTGTCGATCGGCTACGCGGACCACGACTCCACCAGCGTCCACCTCTACTTCCAGCAGGCCTTCACCTTCCGGATGCTGACACCGGAGGCCGTGGTCGGCCTGATCGCCTGATCTCCGGGGGCGCTCACCGGCGCGTGTCCGGGCGACCGAGCGCCCCCGTTCCGCCGAAGACCCGGGGGCAGCCATCAGAGACTCTGGCCGTATGACGCAGACGACTTCCGCGCACCACGAGGGCGGCACGGCACCGCCGGCCGCCCGCTTCGACGCCGCCGTCCGGGCGGCCGTCGGGCAGGGGCTGCTGGGCGAGGGCAGCCCGGTCGCCGGATTCATCGACACGGAGGGCGTGCGCGCCTCCGTCGGCGACCTGCACGACGCCTTCGCCGCCACGCCCGAGGTTCTGCACACCTTCGCGGCGAAGGCCTGTTCCCTCGTCCCGGTGCTGCGGCTGCTCGCCGACTGCGGCATGGGGTGCGAGGTGGCGAGCCCCGGTGAACTGCGGCTGGCCGTGGAGGCCGGGTTCGCCGCGTCCCGTGTCGTCCTGGACTCCCCCGCCAAGACCCGCGAGGAGATCCGACTGGCGCTCGCCCTCGGCGTCGCCGTGAACGCCGACAGCCTCGACGAACTGCGCCGCATCGACGCCCTCCGCACCCCGGGCACCGGCTCCGTCCTCGGACTGCGGGTCAACCCTCAGGTGGGCGGTGGCTCGATCGGGCCGATGAGCACGGCGACGGACACCTCGAAGTTCGGGGTCGCGCTGCGGGACCCAGGGGCCCGCGAGGCGATCGTGAAGGCCTTCCGGGAGCGACCGTGGCTGACCCGGCTGCACGCCCATGTGGGCTCCCAGGGCTGCCCGTTGGAGCTGATCGCGGACGGGGTCGCACGGACGTACGAGCTGGCCGAGGAGATCAACGCGACGCTGGGCGTCCGGCAGGTCACCAGTCTGGACATCGGCGGCGGCCTTCCGGTCAACTTCACCGACGAGACCGTGCACCCCACCTACGCGGACTACGTGGCGGCCCTGACGGCCGCCGCCCCCGGCATCTTCTCCGGCCGCTACTCCCTGGTCACGGAGTTCGGCCGGTCGCTGCTGGCCAAGAACGGGTTCATCGGGGCCCGCGTGGAGTACACGAAGGACGCCGGGGGCCGCCGGATCGCGCTCACCCACGCGGGAGCGCAGACCGCCACCCGTACCGTCCTCATGCCCGACGCCTGGCCGTTGCGGATCAGGGCGTTCGGCCCGGACGGCACGCCCAGGAGCGGCCCGCCGCTGGCGCAGGACATCGCGGGGCCGTGCTGCTTCGCGGGGGACATGGTGGCGTACGGCCGGGAGCTGCCGGAGCTGGCCGAGGACGATGTCGTCGTGCTGTATGACACGGGGGCGTACTACTTCTCCACCCCGTGGGCGTACAACAGCCTGCCCCGTCCCGCGGTGTACGGCTTCCGTGCGGCGGCGGGGCTGACGGACGGTTCGGGCCACCACGGGCAGGTGACCTTCGTGACGGTGCGGGACGCGCAGTCGTTGGACGACATCGCGGCGGAGAGCGGTCTCGCGCACGCGGACGCGCTGATCGAACGGGGCGCCTGAACGGGCGGGGCGATGGAACGGGCGGGGCCGGAACAGCCGGGGCCGGCCGGCCAGGGCGGAACGGCCGGCCGGCCGCAGGTCATGTCCCGGCGGGCTGCGGCTCGGGCTCCGGATCGGGCACCGGGTCCGGGCCGGGCGCGGGCGGCTGCGGGATCGGGTCCGGCGCGGGTCCGGGCGGCACCGGCCCGGGGCCCGGCGGCACGGGCGGCGGGCTGGGCACCGGAGTGGGCGGGCCCGGTACGGGCGGAGGTGTCGGCGAGGGCGGTACGGGGTCGGGGTACGGGTGGGTCATCGCGATCCTCCACAACGGCGCGAAAGGGGCGGATGGAGCTTTCCTCCACCGTCTCCCGGAGCGGCTGCCCGCGCCTGCCGAGTCAACACATGCACCCGGCGGCAGCGGCGCGAGCCGGTGTGTGCCGGACCGCCCGGAGTGGGCAGTACTCCGGCGAGCTGCCCGGACCTGCCGGGATCCGTCCGGGGCCGCGACCGGCGCCGTCGATGGAAAGGTGTCCCTCATGCCCCTGCCGAGCGTTCTCGCCGTCCACGCCCATCCGGACGACGAGTCCCTGTTCTGCGGAGGCGTCCTCGCTCAGCACGCGGTCGGCGGCGCCCGGACCGCGGTGGTCACAGCGACCTGGGCGGAGGGCACGCACCGGGCCGCCGAGCTCGCCGAGGCCCTCGACGCCCTCGGCGCGGGTGCCCCACGACTGCTCGGCTACGCGGACGCCCGCGTGCCGGAGTCGGCCCCCGGCCGGCCCCGGTTCCTCGACGCGCCGCTGGACGAGGCCGTGGAGGCCGTCGTCGGCCACATCCGTGACGTCCGGCCGGAGATCGTGATCACGGTGGACGCCTACGGAGGCATGACCGGCCACCCGGACCACGTGCACGCCCACCGGATCACCGAGCTGGCGGTCCGGGCCGCCGGTCTCCCCCGCTTCTGTCCGGCGTCCGGTGATCCCTGGCAGCCGAGCGCCCTCTATCTCGCCACGCACCCCCGCTCGGCCGCTGTTCCGGTGGGCGGGCGGCTGGCCCGGCCGGGATCCCCGGCCGACGCGCTGTACTGCTCGGAGGACGCGTGGATCACCACGACCGTCGACGTCGGCCGCTGGCTTCCGCGGAAACTGGCCGCGATCCTCGCGCATCGCAGCGAGGTGGACCGCGGAGCGGCGCCCGGCCGGATCGCCGCTCTCCCTGCGGCCGTTCAGCGCGAGGTGCTGGGGACCGAGTGGTACATCCGCCGGGATCTCGCACCCCGGAACGGATCGGCCACGGCGCTCACCGCGTGACGGGAAGCGTGGTGGAACGGCGGCGCTCCGAACGCCGCCCGCCGCACCCGCACCCGCACCCGCACCCGCACCGGTCTCGGATATCAGGTCTCAGAACAGCTCGGGATGGTTCCTGAGCTGCCGCTCCGCCTCCTGGACGAGCTCGGCCGGCGCTTCGGGCGCCTCGTCGGGGTGACGCTGTGCCCACTTCGCCGCATACGGGCAGAGCGGAACGACGGGAACGCCCTCGCGGGCGGCCATGGCGTAGAACTCCTGGACCAGCGCCCCCGCGATTCCCTTGCCCTCGTGCTCGGGCCGGACGACGGTGTGTACGGCCACCAGCGCGCCGGGAGCCGGGTCCATGACGAAGTACGCGATGGTCCCGGCCGGCTCGCCGTCCTCGTACGCCACGAGACTGCCGTGCTCCCGGTCGTCCCTGATCTCTACAGTTGCCTTCTCGGCCATGACTCCTGCTTTCTCGTTCGTGACCCTGGACGTCGCTCGCCCGGAAACACGGACGGCGACCTCAACCGCCCGCGACGACGGCCTGCGGGCTCCGCTCCGTACGGGTCCCGGGAACCGGCGCCGAGGCGTCGGTTCCGAGCGCCACGATCCGGTTCTCCGCGTCCACGTGCACGACCCTCGGGACGAGGGAACGGGCCTCGGTATCGTCGACCTGTGCGTAGCTGATCAGGATGACCAGGTCACCGGGGTGTACCAGGTGTGCGGCCGCGCCGTTGATCCCGATGACACCGGAGCCGCGCTCGCCCTCGATGACGTAGGTCTCCAGGCGGGCGCCGTTGTCGATGTCAACGATATGGACCAGCTCACCGGGGAGCAGGTCGGCGGCCTCCATCAGGGCGGCATCGATCGTCACGGAACCGACGTAGTGCAGATCGGCCTGGGTGACGGTGGCCCGGTGGATCTTGGACTTGAACATGGTGCGTAGCATCGAGGCACTCCCGGACATAGGCTCCCTGCCTGCGTTTTTGCAGGTCAAGGGCGATTTTTCTACCCTACAACGAGTCGCATGTCCGGGCAGCGTTCCCCGGGTCCCTCAGGACTCATGCTGACCGCTTGCTGACTTTCCTGACGCCCCGCCAGCCAACCGTGGGGGGGTTCTGCACATCCCGCGGGCTCTACCGCGACCGCTCCGCAAGCCTACGCATCCCTCCTCCACGGGTACCCGTGATCACCATCACTCCGACGCGTTGGTGGTGGCCGCATGCCCCCATGACCACGGAAAGCCCCGCACGGCCATCCGGGAGCTCGACACGGCGCGGCAACCTACTGAGGTTGAACGTCCCCCTCTCCGCACCGGAGCACCTCTTCCGCACAGTCCGGAGCGGCCTACGGCACATCCAGTACCGCAGCAACCTCATCGACGGCTGCCTCACCGGGACCGGCCTGCCCATCCGACCCGCCTGACCAGCGACACGGCATCCGGCCGCACCGGGTCGGCCGCGGACACCGGAAGGCCGAGGTGGCGCGGCAGCTGCTCCACGTCGTCGGACGTCGCACCGCGCGCGTCACCAGCGCGTTCCACGCGTCCCGGCGAGGTGAACGGCCTTGACGCGGGAACGCGCCCGGCGCAGTCCGGTGCGGAGCTGGCGCAGACAGCCGGGGTTGACGGCGACGACGACGCCTGCGGCCTCGGCCTCTTCGACCTTCGCGGCGAGGATGCGACGCGATTCCCGGGGACGGAACAGCGAGTACGTTCCCGCCGCGCCGCAGCAGGTGTCCACCGTGGGGAGTTCGACGTAGTCGGCGACCTCGGCGAGCAGGTGTCGGGGGGCGGCCCCCCTGCTTCGGCGGCAAGGCCCCCGAGGTCAAGGGCCCCAACGACGTCGTCTCCGACCCGAAGGACGCGGAGACGCTGGAGATGACGGCGGACGTCATCGTCCGGATGACCATCAGCCATCTCATCCTGCCCTCCGGTGAGCCACACCTCAACGCGGCGAGACTGGCCACGGCGGCGCTGAGAACGATGAGCTGAGCCGGCCTCCCCAGTAACTGCCCGAACCGCAAGTACGCCATCCCAGGCGGTGGCGGGCGACGACCCCGGCTACGGCTACGACTCCGTGGGCCTGGCCGGGAGCTTCTCCGACCCGTTGTCGACGTTCACAGCCCGCGCCTCACCCCTGTGCTGTCGACGTGCCGGCCGGTGGCGTGGTCCGTCACCCCGCGCTGCCGGGGGCGCCACTCCTGGTCCTGTCCCGTGGGCGCTGTCGCGATGTGCGTTGTTTAGTGGGATCCGTACGGGAAACGCGGTGTCCCGACACACTCGGGATGGAGATGGAGGAGTACGCCATGCCGGCTGGATCCAGCAAGAAGCGTGAGCGGCAGTACGAGCACATCAAGGAGAGCCAGGAGGAGCGGGGCACGTCGAAGAGCCGCGCGAAGGAGATCGCGGCCCGGACCGTGAACAAGGAGCGCGCCCGGTCGGGCGAGTCGAAGACGGCGAGCAAGACGTCGACGCAGGACAGGAAGTCTGCCTACGAACGCGGCGGCGAACGTTCTCACGAGGGGGCACAGGGGCCCACGAAGGACCAGCTCTACGCGGAGGCCAGGAAGAAGAACATCGACGGGCGCTCCTCCATGAACAAGGAACAGCTCCGCAAGGCCCTCGGACGCTGACGCCCACCGGCGGCCCGCTGGCGGGCCACCGCTCGACGGAGGGAACAGGACATGACCGCGGACGCACGCGGCGACGACGTGTACCAGCCGCAGGACGACGACGGCGCCGATCGGCCGAACGTCGAGCCCGACCTGGAGAACACGCTCGACGAACGGGACCTGGACGACCGGATGGAAGAGGGTTACTCCCCGCCCGACCGCCCCTTGGCCGTGAACAGGTTCGGCACGACCGGGGCCGAGGTGCGCCACGGTGAATCCCTGGACCAGCGGCTCGCCCAGGAGACCGACGACGTGGAACCGCCCGACGGCGACGGCATCGGCGACCTCGCCGAGGGTGAGGGCGAACCCTTGGCAGCGGCCGAGCGCGAGCCCCGGGCAGGCCGGCTCAGCGCGGCGGACGACACGGCCGGGCGGGAGAACGACGTCTTCGCCGAGGACGTGGGCATCGACGGTGGCGCGGCGTCGGCGGAGGAAGCGGCCGTCCATGTCGCGGGCGAGGCGGACGGCCAGGGGCGCGAGGCCTGACGGCCGGTGAAAGCGGGAGAACATGACTGGTGCGGCAATCTTCGATGTGGACGGCACGCTCACCGACACCAACCACCTCCACGTGGTGGCCTGGTGGGAGGCCTTCCGGCAGGCCGGGCACACCGTTCCGATGCCCGAGATCCACCGGGCGGTCGGCCTCGGCTCAGGCGATCTGATCGAGCGGCTGCTGGGGCCCGACCGGGACGCGGAGCAGGACGCGGCCATCAGCTCCGCGCACACGGTGCTCTACGCGACGTACTTCGACCGCCTCCCCGCCTTCCGGCGCGCGGGCGACCTGCTGCGCACCCTGGCAGGCCGCGGTTGGCGGGTCGTCCTCGCCACTTCGGCGAGCGGGACGGAGCTCGCGGCTCTGCGGCGGGCGGTGGATGCGGACGAGGCGGTCCGGGCCACGGCGAGTTCGGACGACGTCGACCGGGGAAAGCCCTCCCCGGAGCCGGTGGAGCTGGCGTGCCGGCTGGCCGGAGTCAGTGCGGGGCAGGCGGTGTTCGTGGGCGACACGGTGTGGGACATGGAGGCGGCGGCCCGGGCCGGGGTGACCGCGGTGGCTCTCCTGTCGGGCGGTATCCCTCGCGCGGACCTGGAGCGGGCAGGTGCGGAAGCGGTCTACGAGAATGTCGCCGATCTGCTCGACCGCCTCGACGACAGCCCGTTCGGGCCGGGCCCCGACTGACGCGTGGACCTCGACCTCCCGTCGCGTGGCCGGACGTGCCGGCCGCGTACGGCTGCCGCCGAGCATCGCCCGGACCGGCCAGGTCGCGGCCGCGTCGTCCCGCCCTCTCCACGCCCGCGACCGTTATGTACGGAGATCGGGGGGTACCCCTGTCCGGAAGAAGCAGCCATGACGCGTGCGGAACGAGGATCACATGCAGGTGGGATACAAGCTGGCGGCAGAGGCGTTCGGCCCGGCGGAGCTGGTCAGGCAGGCCGTGCTCGCCGAGGAGGCGGGATTCGACTTCGTCGAGATCAGCGACCATTACCACCCCTGGCTCGACAACCAGGGACACTCGCCGTTCGCCTGGACGGTGCTGGGAAGCATCGCGGCCAAGACGACACGGATCGGTCTGGCGACCGGGGTCACGTGCCCCACCGTGCGCTACCACCCCGCCATCATCGCTCAGGCGGCCGCGACACTCGCCCTGCTCTCGGAAGGCCGCTTCGTCCTGGGTGTCGGCTCGGGGGAACGGCTCAACGAACACGTCGTCGGTCCCGGGTTCCCCGACGCGGTCCACCCCCGGCACGAAATGCTCACGGAAGCCCTGGAGATCATCCGGCTGCTCTGGAGCGGGGGGTACCGGTCCTACGAGGGAAAGCACCTGCGGCTGCGGGACGCCCGGGTCTTCGACCTCCCCGACGAACTGCCTCTGATCGCCGTGGCCGCCAGCGGCCCCCTGTCGACGCGCATCGCCGCCGAACTGGGCGACGGCCTGTTCGCCACGGAGGACAAGCCGAGCATTGTCCAGCACTACCGTGACGCCGGCGGCAGCGGCCCGTGCTACGGCGAGGTTCCGATGGCCTGGGCGCCCGACGCGCACACCGCCGCGCGCGCCGCCCTGGAGACGTCGCGGTGGGCGCTGACCGGGTGGAAGGTGATGAGCGAGCTGCCCAATCCGGTCAACTTCGACGCCGCGACCACCACCGTGCGCGAGGAGGACATTCTGGAGAAGTTCGCCTGCGGAGCGGACCCCGGACGCTTCGTCGAGGTCGCCCAGAGCTACGTCGACGCGGGTTTCGACAGGCTGGTCATGCAGAACGCGGGCCCCGATCCCGACGGCTTCATCGACTTCTACCGGCGTGAGCTCGACACGCGCGTCCGCCAGCTCGAGCCGAACAGCACGCGAACCTGAAAGCTGGGCCCCGGGCGAGTCATCGTCCGGGGCGGCGGACCTCAGTGTTCCCGCGAGGTCGCCCGGTGACAAAGGAACGAAGCATGACAGAAGCACCTCTGCGGATCGACGCCCTCACCATCGACGCCGGCAACCCCGAGCGGCTCGCCGCATTCTGGTCCGAGCTGCTCGGCCGTCCGATCGTGGACCGTACCGGCCCCTACGTCTGGCTGCGGCGGGAGAACGGGCTGGAGGTGGGTTTTCAACAGGCAGGTGAGCCCAAGCCCGGGAAGAACCGCATGCACTTCGACATCGCCTCCCCCGACCCGGGAGCCGAGCAGCAGCGGGTCGAGGCGCTCGGAGGACGACGCCTGGAGGAGTACGCCGACGGCGGTTTCCTGGTGATGGCCGACCCCGAGGGCAACGAGTTCTGCATCATCCCCGAGGACCCCGGCTCGGTCGGCCTCGATGACCGGGGGCACGCCCACTACCTCGACTGAACTCCGCGATTCGGGACGGCCCGGTGAACTCCTCGATTCGGGACGGCCCGGCACGCTGCGGGCGGGACGGTACCGTGGCGCGTCTTCGGGGCCGATGCTCAGAAGGTGACGTCGGCCGTGGGGGTGATCCGGGCTCCCATGTTGCGTTCCATCATGCGCAGGGCGGCGTCGGCGAGGTCGCTGTGGATGTGTGCCACGGCGTCCCTCGGTACGGTCACCCGCAGCTGCCGGATGTGGGCGTCGAGTGCTGAGTACAGCACGCACTGTTCGGTGACCTGCCCGCACAGCACAAGGTGGTCGGCGCCCAGTTGGGAGAGCAGGTAGCTGAGCGGCGTCTCGTAGAAGATCGAGTGCCGGGCCTTGACGACGAAGAGGGATTCATCGTCCGGCAGGATGGGTTCGATCAGCTCCGCGTTCTCTCCCGAGAGAGTCTTCTCGATGATCTCGCCGTGGTGGGACCGCCACTCTCCGAAATTGTCGTTCACATAAATGACCGGCACGTGTTCCGAGCGGGCGCGGGCGATGAGCCGCGCGATGTGGGGCAGTGCGCTCCGGACCGACGGAACGAGCAGGTCGGCATCGGGGTGATCGTACGTATTGATCATGTCGACGACGATGAGCGCGTTGTTCCTCATCCCCCCATCATCGCAAGGGGCCACGCGTGTTCCGGCCCGCGACCTGTCCGTGTGTTTCACGATGGACAGGGTGGGAACCCGGCACACTCGTCCCCCCGTACCGGCGGCGAAAGGAAAGGAGCGGACCCGTGCGCGCATTGACTTATCAGGGAAAGCGGGATGTCCGGGTGGAGACGGTCCCGGACCCGCGGATCCAGGAGCCGACGGACGTCATCGTCAAGATCACGTCCACCGGGATCTGCGGATCCGACCTTCACCTGGGCGAGGTTCTCGGGCCCTACCTCGACCCGGGGGACATCCTGGGCCACGAACCGATGGGGCTGGTGGAGGAGGTCGGCCGCGAGGTGACCGCCGTCGCTCCGGGGGACCGGGTCGTGATCCCCTTCAACGTGTCCTGCGGGCACTGCTACATGTGCGGGCAGGGGCTGCACTCGCAGTGCGAGACGACGCAGGTGCGCGAGCGCGGCATGGGTGCAGCCCTGTTCGGCTACACCAAGCTCTACGGGCAGGTGCCCGGAGGACAGGCCGAGTACCTGCGGGTGCCCTTCGGCAACGACCTGCCCATCAAGGTCCCGCACGGCCCGTCGGACGACCGGTTCGTCTACCTGTCGGACGTGCTGCCGACCGCCTGGCAGGCGGTGGAGTACGCGGACATCCCTCCCGGCGGCAGCTTCACCGTCCTGGGCCTCGGCCCGATCGGCGCCATGGCCGCCCGGATCGCCCGCCACCGGGGCGCCGACCTCGTCATCGGCGTGGACCTGGTCCCCGAACGGCTCGACCGGGCGAGCAGGTACGGCGCCACCTGCCTCGACCTGCGTCGCTACGGCAAGAACCTCGGTGACGCCGTCCGCGACCTCACGGACGGGCGCGGCACGGACGCGGTGATCGACGCGGTCGGCATGGAGGCCCACGGCTCCCCCGTGGCCAAGGCGGCGCACACAGCGGTCGGGCTGCTCCCCGACACCCTCGCGCGGCGCATGATGGAAACGGCGGGCGTCGACCGCCTCGCCGCACTGCACACGGCGATCGACCTGGTGCGCCGGGGCGGCACGATCTCCCTCTCCGGCGTGTACGGCGGCTCCGCCGACCCGATGCCGATGCTCACCATGTTCGACAAGCAGATCCAGCTCCGCATGGGCCAGGCCAACGTCAAGCGCTGGGTCGACGACCTGGTGCCCCTGCTCACCGACGACGACCCGCTGGGCGTGGACTCCTTCGCCACCCATCACCTGCCGCTCGAAGAGGGACCCCAGGCGTACGACACGTTCCGGGAGAAGGCCGACGGCATGATCAAAACCCTGCTCATCCCCTGATCCGGAGACGGGAACCGGGCCACTGCCAGGAAGGAGACCCGGGCATGGAGAACAGCAGCCGGCATCCCGGCAAGCGCGTGGTGGTCACGGGCGCCACCGGCAACGTGGGAACCAGCGTGGTCCGCGCACTCGCCGCGGAACCGGACATCGGATCCGTCCTCGGGCTGGCCCGCAGAAAACCCGCGCTCGAGATCACGAAGGTGGAGTGGGACACCGTCGATCTTTCCCGGGCCGACAGCGAGGACCGGCTCGCGGACCTGCTGCACGGCGCCTACGCCGTCGTTCACCTCGCGTGGCGTTTCCAGCCCACCCACGACCCCGTGGTGACGTGGCGGAGCAACGTCCTGGGCTCCCAGCGCGTCTTCGACGCCGTGGCGCGCGGCGGGGTCCCCGCCCTGGTGCACGCCTCGTCCGTCGGCGCCTACTCCCCGGGGCCCAAGGACGAACCCGGCGTCGACGAGCAGTGGCCCACGCACGGCTGGCCGGACGCTGCCTACTGCCGGGAGAAGGCCTACCTGGAACGTGTCCTCGACACCTTCGAACTGCGCCACCCGCAGATCCGGGTGGTCCGGATGCGGCCCGGGTTCCTCTTCAAGGAGACCGCCGCCCCCGAGCAGCGGCGGATCTTCGCCGGCCGCTACGCCCCCGGCCCACTCCTGCGGCCCGACCTGCTCCCCTTCGTACCGGACCTGGACGGGCTGCGTTTCCAGGTCCTTCACACCGGCGATGCCGCTGACGCCTACCGGCTGGCCGTGCTCCGTGACGTACGGGGCCCCTTCAACCTGGCGGCGGACCCGGTCATCGACGCCCGCACGCTGGCGGACCTGCTCGACGCCCGGATCGTGCGGATCCCCGGGGCCCTGGTGCGCACCGCGCTCTCGGCCGCATGGCGGGCCCATGCCGTACCGGCCTCCCCGCACCTGTTCGACGCGGTGCTGCGACTGCCCGTAATGGACTCCGGCCGGGCCCGCGACGTACTGGGCTGGCAGCCCACCCGTACGGCCGAAGACGCGCTGAGCGCCTTTCTGCGCGGCGTTCGCACCGGCGCGGGCGAGAACACCGCACCGCTGGCAGGCCGGAAGACCGGCTGAGTCACCCGGCCGTGCCGCCGGCGGAGCTCCGGAGGGTCGGCCCGCACGGCCCGCAGGCTCCGGGCACGTCCGATGTACTGGACCTCGGCGACGACGGACGACGTAGGAAGGACCACCATGGCGAGCAGTGAACAGCCGCAGGACCCCAACACGCTCCACCCCCGCCCCGACTTCCCCCAGCAGGACCAGGCACATCCCGGCTGGACCGGACCGATGGACCCGCCGCCCGACCACGGCGAGGAGTCCTACCGCGGCTCCGGCCTGCTCGACGGCCGGAAGACCGTGATCACCGGGGGTGATTCCGGGATCGGCCGTGCGGTGGCGCTGGCCTTCGCACGCGAGGGCGCCGACGTCCTGCTGACCCACCTTCCCGAGGAGGAGCAGGAGGCCGGGGAGACCGTTCGCCTGGTGGAGCAGGCGGGCCGCAGGGCGGTGCCCGTCCTCTGTGACATCCGGGACGAGAAGCAGTGCCGCGCGCTCATCGAACGCGCGGTGTCCGAGTTCGGCCGCATCGATGTCCTGGTCAACAACGCGGCGTATCAGATGTCGCAGCCCGACGGGATCTCCGCGATCTCGACCGAGCAGTTCGACCGCGTTCTGCGGACCAACCTCTACGGCATGTTCTGGCTGTGCAAGAGCGCCCTGCCACACATTCCGGCAGGGGGGTCGATCATCAACACGACCTCGGTGCAGGCGTACAAACCGAGCCCCCATCTCCTCGACTACGCGATGACCAAGGGCGCGATCGTCACCTTCACCCAGGGCCTGGCCCAGATGCTGGCCTCCGACGGCATCCGCGTCAACGCCGTGGCGCCGGGCCCCGTCTGGACTCCCCTCATCCCGGCGACGCTCCCCGACACCGCCGAGTTCGGGAAGCAGAGCCCGCTGGGCCGGCCCGCGCAGCCCGCGGAGATGGCGCCCGCCTATGTCTTCCTGGCCTCGGCCAAGGCCTCGTTCATCACCGGCGAGATCATGAACGCCACCGGCGGTACCCCGCTCCCCTGATGCGGGGAAGAGCGGCTGATTTGACCGTGCGTCGGCCGGGAAGGCGTGTCGTATGACCATGAACCATCACGAAACGCCGGTTCTCGACGCTCTGACCGCCTATCGTGACCGGGGCGAGCTGGGCTTCTCCCCGCCCGGTCACAAGCAGGCCCGAGGCGCTCCCCCAGCCGTGCGGGCCCTGCTGGGCGACGCGATGTTCTTCGGCGACGTCCTCGCCACCGGAGGGCTGGACGACCGCCGGGAGAAGTCCTCCGTACTGCAACGGGCCGAAGACCTCATGGCCGACGCGGTTCACGCGGAGCACACCTTCTTCTCCACCTGTGGCAGCTCCCTGTCGGTCAAGGCCGCCATGCTCAGCGTCGCCGCACCCCACCAGAAGCTGCTGGTCGGCAGGGACGCCCACAAGTCCGTCATCGCCGGCCTCATCCTCTGCGGCATCGAGCCCGTCTGGCTGGAACCCCAGTGGGACAAGGAGCGGCACCTCGCACACCCGCCCTCCCCTCCGACCCTGGAGGAGGCCTTCACCCGGCACCCGGACGCAGGCGGCGCCCTGATCACCAGCCCCACCCCGTACGGCACGGCGGCCGACCTGCGCGCCATGGCCGACATCTGCCACCGGCACTCCAAGCCCCTGATCGTCGACGAAGCCTGGGGAGCCCATCTGCCGTTCCACCCGGACCTGCCGTCCTGGGCCATGGACGCCGGCGCCGACGTCTGCGTCACCAGCATCCACAAAATGGGCAGCGGCCTCGAACAAGGCTCCGTCTTCCACCTCCAGGGCGACCTGGTGGACCACGACACCCTCGCCTCACGGGCCGACCTTCTCGGCACGACCAGCCCCTCCGTGCTGCTCTACGCCGGGATCGACGGCTGGCGCCGGCAGATGGTTCTGGAAGGCCAGGGACTGCTCTCCCGAGCACTCGACCTGGTGGCGACGGTGCGCCGCCGCATCGAGGAGATCGAGGGCATGCACGTCAACGGGCCGGACGACTTCTGCGGCCCCGGCGCGGCAGCGGAATTCGACCCACTGCCCGTGATCATCGACATCGAGGCGATGGGCACCACCGGCTACCGGGCCGCCGACTGGCTGCGCGAGCACCACCGCATCGACATGCACCTCGTGGACCATCGCCGGATCAGCGCCCAGTTCACCCACGCCGACGACGAGGACACCGCCGACCGGCTGCTGACGGCCCTGCGCGACCTGGCCCGCCACGCGCACACGCTCCGCCCCGCTCCCGAGGTGCGTGTGCCCACGCCCGCCGAGCTCCGTCCCGACCAGGTATGTCTGCCGCGTGACGCCTACTTCGCCGGGACGGAGGACGTCCCGGCGTCGGAAGCCGTGGGCCGCGTCGCCGCCGAGATGCTCACGCCCTACCCTCCCGGCATTCCGGCCGTGCTGCCCGGCGAGCGGATCACCGAACCCCTTCTGCGCTACCTGCGCTCCGGAGTCGAGGCAGGCATGAACATTCCCGACCCTGCCGACCCCACCCTTCAGACCATCCGCGTCCGCACCGAGAACCCCTGAGAACCAGGCCCGATCAGTCCGGGTCCGACCGACGCGCCGTACCCGGAACACCCGTGAGGGACCCAGCCTCCGGCCCGCCCTTCAGATCAAGGAGAAACCCCCGCCATGCGTGCTCTCGCCCTCGTCTGCACCCTGAACGCCTCACCCGCCTCCTCCAGCAGCCATCACCTCGCGGAGCAGGTCATGGCCCAGTTCGCACGCCATGACGTCCAGGGAGAGGTGGTCCGGGTCGTCGACCACGACGTCCGCCCGGGGATCGGGGTGGACCTGGGCGACGGCGACGCCTGGCCGGCGCTGCGGGAGAAGGTCCTGGCCGCCGACATCCTCCTCATCGCCACCCCCATCTGGCTCGGGCACCCCTCCAGCGTCTGCCAGCTGGTCCTGGAGCGCCTCAACGCCGAGTCCTCCGAGACCGACGACCAGGGCCGCCCGCACACGTACGGCAAGGTCGCCGCCGTGGCCGTCGTCGGCAACGAGGACGGCGCGCACAAGGTGAGCGCCGACGTGTTCCAGGGACTCAACGACGTCGGCTTCTCGCTCGCCCCCGGAGCCGTCACGTACTGGGTCGGCGAAGCCATGCACGGCACCGACTACCAGGACCTGGACGAGACCCCCGAAGCCGTCGCCTCCACCACCAAGGCCCTCGCGGCCAACGCCGTCCACCTGGCCCGGCGGCTCACCGGCAGCCCCTACCCGGCAGCCTGACCCGCGCTCGCGGCGAGGGCAAGGCCGTCAGGCACATCAGGAACGTCACGGGAGTTGGTGCATATGCCGGTGGACCGGATCGCTGAGCCCTGGGGAACGCGCACGCCGTACGGGCGACACGAGACCTGGCCGACGAGGGTCGACACCTTCCTGGCGGAGGGGGTCACATCCTCGGACGTCGAGCGGTGGGTGCAGGCCGCCTCGATCCTCCACTCCGACGGGGACGCCATGGACATCGCCGTCCGGGACGGTTCGATGGTCGGCGTACGGGGCAGGGCCTCGGACCGGGTCAACCGCGGTCGGCTCGGGCCCAAGGACCTGTTCGGCTGGCAGGCCAACGCCTCGCGCTCCCGGTTGACCAGGCCGCTCGTACGCCGCGGCGGGCGCTTGACCGAGTGCGACTGGGACACCGCGATGGAGGTGATCGTCTCGCGCTCGCGCGGGCTCCTCGAAAAGCGCGGTCCCGGATCGATCGGCTTCTACACGTCCGGCCAGCTGTTCCTGGAGGAGTACTACACGCTCGCGGTTCTGGCCCGGGCCGGCATCGGCACCAACCACCTGGACGGCAACACCCGCCTGTGCACATCGACGGCGGCCGAAGCCCTCAAGGAGTCCTTCGGCTGCGACGGCCAGCCCGGCAGTTACGACGACATCGACCACGCCGATGTCATCGCGTTGTACGGTCACAACCTCGCGGAGACGCAACCCGTGCAGTGGATGCGCATCCTCGACCGGCTCAATGGCACCGATCCTCCGCGGCTGATCTGTATCGATCCACGCCCGACAGCCGTCGCACGACGTGCGGCCGTCCATCTCGCTCCGCGCGGCGGGACGAATGTGGCTCTGCTCAACGCCTTGCTGCACGAGATCATCCGTACCGGCCGCGTCGACCCCGGCTACATCGAGGCGCACACGGTCGGCTTCGCCGCGTTGTCGGAGGAGGTCGCGCCCTGCACCCCCGAGTGGGCGGCCGACGTCTGCGACGTCCCCGTAGCGAAGATCCGGGAGGCGGCGGAACTGCTCGGCACCGCCGACCGGCTCCTGTCCACCGTGCTCCAGGGCGTCTACCAGTCCCATCAGGCCACCGGTGCCGCCGTCCAGATCAACAACCTTCACCTGATCCGCGGCATGCTCGGACGGCCGGGGGCGGGCGTCCTGCAGATGAACGGGCAGCCGACGGCGCAGAACACCCGCGAGTGCGGCGCCGACGGCGACCTCCCGGGCTTCCGGAACTGGCAGAACGACGAGCACGTGGCCGACCTGGCGAGGGTGTGGAACGTCGATCCCGGGACCATTCCGCACTACGCGCCGCCGACGCACGCCATGCAGATGTTCCGCTACGCGGAGCAGGGCTCGATCCGCATGCTGTGGATCAGCGGCACGAACCCCGCGGTCTCCCTGCCCGAACTGCCGCGCGTCCGTTCGATCCTCTCCCAGGACCGGCTGCTGGTCGTGGTGCAGGACCTCTTCCTCACCGAGACCGCGCAACTGGCCGATGTCGTGTTGCCGGCCGCGACCTGGGGCGAGAAGACGGGGACCTTCACCAACGCCGACCGCACCGTGCACCTGTCCGAGAAGGCCGTGGAGCCACCCGGGGAGGCCAGACCCGACCTGGAGATCTTCCTCGACTACGCCCGGCGGATGGATTTCCGGGACAAGGACGGCGCTCCCCTGATCACCTGGCACGACCCGGAGACCGCCTTCGAGGCGTGGAAGCGCTGCAGCGCGGGGCGGCCCTGCGACTACACCGCGCTCACGTACGGCAGGCTGCGCGGCGGCAGCGGTATCCAGTGGCCGTGCGACGATCGGGCGCCCGAGGGCACCGATCGCCTCTGCACGGACGGTGCCGCGTGGGCCCACCCGGACCTGTGCGAGACGTACGGCAAGGACCTCGTCACCGGCGCCTCCACGTCGGAGGCGGAGTACCGGTCCCGTAATCCGGAGGGCCGTGCCATGCTCAAGGCGGTCCCGTACCTGCCTCCGCACGAGGCGCCCAGTGACGCGTTCCCCTTCCAGGTGACCACCGGCCGCACCATCTTCCAGTTCCACACCCGCACCAAGACGGGACGTGCTCCCCAACTGAACGCCGCCGCACCGGACGTCTGGGTGGAGATGTCCGTCCCCGACGCGGCTGAGCAGGGGGTGGGCGAGGGCGACCTCGTCGAGGTCGCCGGACCGCGCGGCGCCATCAGGGCCCGGGTGCGCGTCACCGCCATCCGCCGCGGACTGCTCTTCGTGCCGTTCCACTACGGCTACTGGGACACGGTCGCGGGCTCCGGACCGGACAGCACGACAGCGGGCCGGGCGGCCAACGAGGCCACCGTCACCGACTGGGACCCGGTGTCCAAGCAGCCACTGTTCAAGACCGCCACCGCGGCGGTGAGGCTGCTGGAGAAGAGCACGGGGCAGCAGGCTCCCGCACCGACGAACACCGCGTCGGCGCCCGCCCGCCGCGACGGCGTCCGAGCTACCCGCGGCGGTGCCCCGGCCCACGTCCAGGAGTCCCCCGGGTCTCCCGTCCACCGCACCCGGGGAGACACCCGATGAAGGGCATCGCGCTCACGATGCACGCGCTCCACCGGGGCGAACAGGCCCTGGCGGAGCAGTTGGCCGTCGTCGCCGCACGGCACCCGCGTGAGCACGAGGTGTGCCACGTCACCAGGGATCTGGCTCTGTGGTCGAACGAGCACTGCCGACGCCTGGCCGAGACCGGTCGGCACCACGGCTTGCGTCTCGACGTGCCGTCGGCCTCTCCGCCTGACCCGTCGGCGAAGGACCGCCACCGCGCCGTCGAGGCGTTCGGCCGAACGCCGGAGTCCGTACCGGAGCTCCTCCGGGACCTGCGGGAGCTGCATCTGGGCGCCGTCGGAAACTCACTGCACTGGGTGATGCTGGGCCAGGCCGTGCAGGCGTCGAAGGACACCCGTCTTCTCGATGTCGTCTCCTTCTGCCATCCCCGGACGCTGCGCCAGATGCAGTGGTCCACCACCATGATCAAGAACCTGTCCCCGCAGCTTCTCACCGCCGGTGACGAGCAGGATGGGTGACGGGCGCGCCGCGTTCCCCGAACCCGGCTCCCTGTCCGGCTCCGGACCGGACGCCCGGGCTCCCGGCCCGGTTGCGGCGGCCGGCTCCCGGCCTGACGGTGGTGCCGGGAGCGCGGCCTGCGGCGGCGCGGTCAGAAAGCGAGGAGAAACGATGGACGACAGCCCAGGCAAGCGCCGGGCCCGGAGGGCGGCAGCCTCCCATCCCCTGCGCGGGCGGGTCGCGGTCGTCACCGGTGCCGCTCGCGGCGTCGGCGAAGCACTCGCCCGCAGTCTCTCCGGCGCCGGCATGCAGGTCGCCCTGCTCGGCCGGGAACGGGCGACCCTGCTGAAGGCCGCCGAGTCCCTCCCCGGCCGCAGCATGTGCGTCGAGTGCGACGTCACCGACCGCACGGCGCTGGCGGAGGCGGCACGCCGCGTGGAGAGGGAGCTCGGGCCCGCGAGCGTGGTCGTGGCCAACGCCGGCATCGCCGTGAGCGGCCCGTTCGACCGTACCGCCGCCGAGCTCTGGCAACGCGTCATCGACGTCAACCTCACCGGCTCCGCCAACACCGCCCGGGCCTTCCTGCCCCAGCTCGCCACCACCCGCGGCTACTTCCTCCAGATCGCCTCCACCGCCGCGTTCGGTGCCGCACCCATGATGAGCGCGTACTGCGCCTCCAAAGCGGGAGCGGAGTCGTTCGCGCTCTCCCTGCGCGGCGAGGTCGAGCCGGACGGCATCCAGGTCGGCATCGCCTACCTGCACTGGACCGGCACCGACATGCTCACCGGCATCGACGACGACCCCGTCCTCGCGGCCCTGCGCCGCAATCAACCCCGCCCGGCCCGCCGTATCCACAGCGCCGCCCAGGTCGCCCAGTGGCTCACCCAAGGCATCGCCCGCCGCAGCCGTCACCTCTACGCCCCGCCCTGGCTCCGCTGGTGCCAGCCCCTCCGGCCGCTGTTCCCGGCCCTCGTCGCCCGGACCACCCGCCGCGAACTACGGGACCACCCGGACGGGGCCACATCTTCCGGCGGCACGGTGTTGGGCGTCGGAGGGCGCGCCGACTGGAACTCCTACCGGGCCTCCCGCTCCACTCCCCCGCCCGACCCGTAGGACGAGCAGCGCCTGTGCACGGTCCCGGTCCCGGTCCCGGAGAGCCCTGGACAGGACGGGAACGTTACGAACAGGCCCGACGGGATACTCACGTACCAGGCCATCTCTCAGCCGACCGGGAAGCCGTGCCGACGGCGTGACGCGGAGGAGCGTGGTGAGCGCGATGGGGAGGAAGAGGAACTCGTATCCGTCGAACCCCGCCGACGTCAGGGGCCGCGCATGAATGACGCGTCGAGAGCGCCGACCGGCGGCGCCCCGGAGACTCTTCGCTCCCCCGTCGCTTCGCACAACGAGTGGGATCCCCTCGAGGAGGTCGTCGTCGGCCGTCTCGACGGGGCCACCACCCCCTCACGGCATTCCGTCGTCTCCTGCAACGTCCCGCCGTTGGCCGCACAGCTCCAGCGGCTCACCGCCGGATTCAGATACCCACAGGCCCTGATCGGTCCGGCTCAGCGGGAACTCGACCAGTTCATCGAGCTTCTCCAGTCCCTCGGCGTCACGGTCACCCGGCCCGACGCGGTCGACCACCGGCGGCGGTTCTCCACGCCGCACTGGTCATCGCGCGGCTTCTGCAACACGTGCCCCCGGGACAGCATGCTGGTGATCGGGGAGGAGATCATCGAAACCCCGATGGCCTGGCCGTGCAGATACTTCGAGACCCACTCCTACCGTGCCCTGCTCAAGGACTACTTCCGCAGAGGCGCCCGCTGGACCGCCGCGCCGAGACCCCAGCTCACCGATGCGCTCTACGACCCCGACTACCGGCCCCCCGGGCCGGACGAACCCATGCGTTATCTCCTGACCGAGTTCGAGCCCGTGTTCGACGCGGCGGATTTTGTCCGTGCGGGCCGGGATCTCTTCGTCACCCGGAGCAACGTCACCAATCGCATGGGCATCGAATGGGTGCGACGCCACCTGGGCCCGGACTACCGGGTCCACGAGATCGAGAGCCGATGCCGCACCCCCATGCACATCGACACCACCTTCCTGGTACTCGCCCCCGGCAAGGCACTGATCAACCCCGAGTACGTCGACGTCGATCGCCTGCCCGATGTCCTCAGTTCCTGGGACATCCTCGTCGCGCCCCAGCCCGATCCGATTCGCGATCCCCTGCTGCGGCTCACTTCCCTGTGCGGAAAGTGGCTCAGCATGAACATCCTCATGATCGACGAAAAGCGCGTCATCGCGGAACGGCATCACACCACCATGCTGCGCGCTCTGGAGAGTTGGGGATTCGAACCCATCCCGTGCGACCTGCTGCACTACGCGCCCTTCGGCGGATCCTTCCACTGCGCGACACTCGACATCCGCCGTCGTGGCGGCCTGGAGTCCTACTTCGACCGGTGAGGGCTGTCCCGCGATTCCCGGCGGGCCAGCAGTCGTTGAGCGGCGGAGAGCACGGTCACGGTGCCCCGGCCGGAGCGGAGGGCGGCGCGGGCGGCGTTGGCGCCCGGAGCGCCGTGCACCCCGCCGCCCGGATGTGCGGACGCGGACGCCAGGTACAGCGCCTTCACGGGCGTTTCGGGGCGGCCCGTTCCCGGCGCCGGCCGGAACACCAACTGCTGGTGCATCGCGGCCGTACCTCCGTTGATGGCGCCGTTACGCAGATTGGCGTCCGCGTCCTGCAACGTCACTGGGGAAAGGATCCGCCGGGCCCGGATCCGGCTGCGGAAGCCGGGAGCGTAGCGCTCCACCTGGTCCTCCATCCGGTCGGCCATCCGCTCCCGCTCGTCGGCGTCCCACCCGCCGGTGAGCCCGTCCGGGCCGGCGTCCGCCTTCACCGCGTGGGGCACGTGGGTGTAGGCCCACGCCGATTCGGTGTCCAGCGGCGACCGGGTCGCGTCGGCGGTGGTCATCTGCCCCACCAGGAGGAACGGGCGGTCCGGAATCAGACCGCGGGCGATCTGGGACGCGCATCGGGTGAGCTCGTCGACCCCCTCGGCCAGGTGGACGGTCCCCGCCGAGGCGGCGGCCACGCTGCTCCACGGAACAGGGCCGTTCAGCGCCCAGTCCACCTTGAACGTGGCGAAGTCCCACTCGAACCGTCGCATGTCGTCCAGAAGCCGGCCGGGCAGGTGCTCGGCGGCGACCAGCGCCCCGTAGAGACTCGGGGCGGACACGTCGGCCAGCACGGCCCTGCGGGCGGGGACCGCCTCTCCGGTCTCCGTACGGACACCGACGGCGCGCCCCCGCCGCACGACGACCTCGGTGACCCGCTGCCCGCACCGCACGCTTCCCCCGCGCCGCTGCAACCGGCTCACCAGCGCCGAGGTGAGAGCCCCCGCGCCGCCGACGGGAACCGGGAAGCCATGGAACTGCCCCAGCATCGACATCAGCCAGCCGAAACCGCCGCTGCCCGCCGCCTCCGGCGCCAGATCGGCGTGGAGGGCGTTGCCCGCCAGCAGCAGTCGCCCGCCCTCCCCCGCGAACTCCTCCTCTCCCAGCCTGCGGACCGGGAGGATGAGCCTTCGGGCCAGCCGCAGGCCGCCCGCCGCCCGGAGCCGTGCCGCGAGCTTGGTCCCGGCCCGGACAGGAGGGAAGGGCGAGAAGAGACCGTCGACGATGTCCTCGCCCAGCCGGTCCCAGATCCGGCAGAGGTCCAGCCAGCCCTCGCCGTCGCCGGGTGCGAACCGGTCCAGGCCGGCGGCGGTCGCCGATCGGTCCCGGTCCAGCACCGCGCAGGTGCCGTCGAGCAGCGGGTGCGCGAGCACCTGTGGCGCGTGGCTCCAGCGAAGCCCCTCCCGGTGCAGGTCCATCCCGGCCAGTACCGGAGAGGCCGCGGCCAGGGGGTAGAAGGAGCTGAACAGGTCGCTGACGTATTCGGGGTGGACGCCGCGGTCGCTGCGGACCGCACCGCCCGGCTCGTCCTGCGCCTCCAGCACTTCCACCGACCAGCCGGCGTCGGCGAGCAGATTGGCCGCGACCAAGCCGTTCGGGCCGCTGCCGACCACTACTGCGTCGACCATAGAAGCCTCACCCTCCGTTTCGACGGTGCGAACCCCTCACAGAGCCTCAGGGGCTGGCGTACAACGGGAACTCATGGGCGGTCGGCCGGTGCGTCGATACGTCCGTCCGTCGCCCTCGGCGTGGCGCGCTCGGTCAGCCGCGCGAGGCGAGCCAGCATGGTGCGGTGGCGGATCTGGATCAGCGAGTCCAGCAGAACGTTGTGGAGTGTGCCGCCGATGCCGCGCAGCGGGTGCTCGTCGACGGTCACGAGCGTCTTGTCGCCCCACGACCGGATGTCCAGGGCGATGCGCGCCGAACCCAACGGACCGGCTTCGGCCTCCAGCTCCAACGTCCGGGGCCTTTCGACGCGCCGCACCACCGTGCGCCCGGTGAACTCCTTGGGTCCCAGCCGCACGCTGTAGGTGATCGAGGAACCCAGCTCGGGCCAGTCGCCCTGTTCCCGGCGGGATCCGGAGGTCCCCACCACCCAGATGCCGTACAGGCCTTCGTCCTCCAGCACCGCCCACACGGCGGACGGGGGACGGTCGATGAGATGGTGCCGGGCGGCCATGTTCCTCCTCGGTACGTCGGTCGAGCGTCCCGAACGCCGGACGCCGTGCCGCTACTGGGTACCACCGATACGGGAGAACAAACCCGCCCCGCGCGGACCGGCGGGACCGCGCGAGTTTCCGACGCCCGGGCGTTTCGCGAACCCCGATCGGTCTACCCGTACGGAGTGGCGGCACCCCGCCGCGCGGAAGACCTGTTCGCTGGGAGGCGCTCATGACCACCGTGGTCGAGGACATGCTCAACACCTACCCCGCCGACCTGGGCGGGGTGGACCGCCGGAAACTCGCCCGCTGTATCGAGGAGTGCCTCACCTGCGCCCAGGCGTGTACGGCCTGCGCCGACGCGTGCCTGTCGGAGGAGACGGTCGCCGAGCTCACCAAGTGCATCCGTACCGACACGGACTGCGCCGACGTCTGCGGAACAACCGCCGCCGTGCTCTCGCGCCACACGGGGTACGACGCGAACGTGACCCGCGCGCTCCTCCGAGCCTGCGCCACCGTCTGCAAGGCCTGCGCCGAGGAGTGCGAGGCCCATGCGGACCGGCACGATCACTGCCGTGTCTGCGCCGAGGCATGCCGGCGCTGCGAGCAGGCGTGCGACGACCTCCTGTCCGCACTGGGCTGACCGCTCGCCGGTCCGGGGCGGACACGCGTCCGGCGGACCGCCGTCCGCAGGCGTCGACGGTCGATCAACCAGAGAAGGGAGTGCGCACCATGACGGAGAAGAAGCTGTCCAAGGGCGACGATGTCGTCTGGCGCAGCCACGGGCAGGACGTCGAGGGCACCGTGACCGGGAAGATCGAAGAGCGGACCGAGAAGGCCGGCCGGACGGTCGACGCCTCCCGGAAGGAACCGCAGTACGAAGTGCGGAGCGACAAGACGGGCAAGAAGGCCGTCCACCGCCCGGAGTCACTGGACAGGAAGAAGGACAGCGGCCGGTCGTGAGCGACGAGGAACGGCGAGACCCTCGACCGCTTGCGTGAGGCCGTGCACATGACCCCGGAGTGAGCTGGAGAAGTGGGGGATGAACCGGGGCCACGCCCCCGGGAGTAGCGGGCGGATGCGCGGATCAGGCCCGCCTCGGCCCGCCACCCCGGCTGCCCGGCGGAACGTCAGGTTCCCGGTTCGGCCAGCGGATGTGCGCTGTCCGTCGGCCAGCGCAACAGCGCGCCCAGGCCCCCGACCGGTTCCGCCGACATCGGTTCGGCACCCCCCCGGTTGTCCGCTTCCAGATCCTCCTCCGGGCCACGCTCGTGAGCGGCCACCGCACCACCGATCACGACGGCGTCCGCTCCGGTCAACGTCGCCGACCTCAGCAGCGCGTCGTCGGCGCGGACGGTGAAGGGTTCCGGCTCACCGAGCGAACGGGCGTCGGTCCGGCGGAGCGCGAGCTGTTCCGGCTGGGGACCGGCCCAGACCTCGCGATGGGTGTCGGGGCCGTCGGGCCGGAGCAGGAGGGTGTCGATCCGATGCTCACGTGCCGCGTCGACCAGCGCCGGGACGCCGTCGGCCGCGTCGGTCCGGCCGCCCTCGCGGGCCTTGGCCGCGGTGAACCGCTCCAGCGTGTCCGCCGCGTGCCGACGGGAGTAGGCGCGACGCTCTCGCGCGATCCACTCGTCGAGGCGGGCGGTGTCCGAGCCGGCCGCTCGCCCCCCGCGCTCCGTCTCGACGACGAGCGCCGGGAGATGGCCGGGCAGGGCCGCACGGACGGAATGCCGTTCGCGCGCGTCACCGACCAGCACGACCAGGCGGGCGCCGGTCGTGCCGACGGCGTCCTCGACCGCCGCCGCCACGGTACGGGCGTTCTCCTCCCATGTGTTCTCGACGCTCAACTGGAAGTGGCGCTCGGACCAGTCGGCGGCGGCCGTACGGTGCACGGGCCAGTCGCGGCCCTGCACCGTACCGAGCGGGCTGCGCGCGGACGACGTCCGCAGCTCGATGTCGGCACCGAGGCGATCGACGTGGACGACCAGGGTGTCCGGCTCGTCGGGAGTCAGCTCCACCAGGGGTGCCACGTGCGGGAGAGGCGCCCAGACGCTGGAGGACTCGCCGGGCGGTGGAACGCTCAGCACGGGATCCAGCACGACCTGGCCGTGGGCGGCGAACACCGCCCTGCCCGCGGTGTGCTCGCCGAAGTCGTACGAGCCGATCGCCCGGCGCACTGCCCGGCAGGTCTCCTGATCCGCCCCCTGCGCGGCCAGCTCCTCGCTGATCTGCCGTCCTTTGAGCTCGCGGCGGCTGAGCGTGGCCTCGTCGGCGACCGAGGTGTCGAGGTAGGCCGTGGCCCACGGGCCCGGGCGCTCGTACAGAGGTGTCAGGTGCGCGAGATCCATGGTTTCCTCCCGTTCTGTCAGGGTGGGCTCGACGCGTTCGGGTACCCCGGTCGACCACGGCTACACACGCGCCGAGCCGCACTCCAAGTCACATGCCGACGCGTGTCCGGATGCGATGTTGATCCCGTTTGGGGTTCCCACGGAAGGGAACTCGGTCTGGCGGCCGAGCGGTGGGCCGTGGGACCGGGTCGCGGAGCACGGGGTTCAGGGGTCGTGCCCGCGGCCCGGCCCTCGCACCGGCCCCGCGCACGGACATGCGGCGAGTCTCCGCACCTGTCCGACGTTGCTCACGTTTGTCAAGCATTCGTACGGGTATGCGAGTAATGTGCTTCGGACATGAGGCGCGCCCGTGGGAGTTCCGGGCGGCATCCTGTCCGACTCCGCGCTCCTACGGCGACTCAACGCAACCGTCGAGGAGTGAACGCGCATGCAGGCTGCACCTGGCCATGACGAACGGTCGGACGGGGACGACTCGACCGCGTACGAGGCTCTCCAGCGGCTGAGCACGCTGCCGCCGGGCCGGGAGAGGGACAAGCTGCGGAGCGATCTGGTCTGCGCGTGGCTGCCGATGGCTCACCGGATAGCGTCACGGTTCCGCGACCGGGGGGAGGCGATGGACGATCTTCGGCAAGTGGCCGCCATGGGCCTCGTCAAGGCGGTGGACCGCTACGACCCGCTCCGCGGCAAGGCGTTCGAGACGTACGCGATTCCGACCATCACGGGCGAGCTGAAGCGGCACTTCCGCGATCACACCTGGGATGTCCACGTACCGCGCCGCGTCCAGGACCTGCGCAACCAGGTCAGGACGGTCCGCCGTGATCTGAGCCAGACCGCGGGCGGGCGGGCGCCGACCTGCGCCCAGATCGCCTCCGCGGCCGGGCTCAGCGAGGAGGACGTGCTGCTGGGCATGGAGGCGCTGGAGAGCTACAGCGCCCTCTCCCTGGACGCCGAACCGGCCGGCGTGGAAGGCGGCAGTGCGCTGTCCGAACGGCTGGGGTCCACCGATAGGGCCCTGGAGGTCGCCGTCGACCGGGAAGCCGTGAAGCCGGGCCTGCGCAAGCTGCCCGAGCGGGAACGCACGATCCTCTACCTCCGCTTCTTCCGCGACATGACGCAGGTGAGCATCGCCGCACGCCTCGGCATCTCCCAGATGCACGTCTCCCGGCTGCTCAGCCAGTCCTGCGAGCGGCTGCGCGACGACGCCCTCCAGGGAGCGACATGAGCACCCCCACGCCGGTGCCACGCCGACGGAGCACCCGACGGCCGGATGTCCCGCTCAGGCCCATCGTGCCGGTGAGCCGGCCGTGAGGGCGGCGCTCGCCCGCGTGACACCGCGCATGCACCGGCCCGACACGTATCAGGTGACGCAGTCCCTGAAGGCGGCCGCCGCGGCCATCATCGCCTGGGCGCTGACGGGCTGGTGGCTGACGGCGCCCATGGCGCTGATGGCTCCCTGGGCGGCTGTGGCACTGGTGCAGGGGACCGTCTACCGGTCGGTGCGCACGGCGACCCAGCTCCTCCTGATGATCACGGCCGGAACCCTGCTCGCCGCCGGTGCCGCCGCCCTCACGGGAAACACGATGGCCGCCATGGTGATCGCCCTCCCCCTCACCGTGTTGCTCGGCAACCTGGCGCCCGTCGGCGGCCAGGGCCTGTACGCGCCGACCACCGCCCTCTTCGTGCTTGCCTACGGGTCGTACTCGTTGCCGGCCGTCGGGCACCGGCTGCTGGAGACGGCCGTGGGAGCCGCGGTGGGCATCGCGGTGAACGCCGCGGTCCTGCCGCCGGTCCACTCGCTCCACGTCAGCAGGCTGGCGTGTGCTCTGCCGCGCGACTGCGCGGAGCTGCTGCGCGACATGGGCGACGGCCTGCGGGCTTACGACGCGCAGCGGGCGGAGCACTGGCACCGGAGCGCGCACGACCTGCTGGCCGCGCTGTCCGAGCTTCACGTGGCCCGGGGCTGGGACTCCGAGAGCTTCCGGCTCAACCCGGGTCACCGGCTCCGCCGCCTGACGCCCGCTCCGTCCACCGCGTGGGACATCGTCTGGGCCCGGGTGGCGAACCGGCTGCTCGCGCTCACCCTGACGCTGTGGGAGACCGCCTCCGAGCAGCGAGGCCTTCCCCTGCCGCCGCACCGCGCCCTGGCCGATACCGGCCGGCTCCTGTCGGCCGCGGCGGAGGTCTGCTCGGCCGACGAGGCCATCATGGCGCACGGCGCGGACGAGGAGCGGTGCGGCCGGAGGAGCGACGCCCTGACAGCTGCCCACCGGGCCCTCGCCTGCCTGAAGGAACACCTGCACGGTCAGGGCCCCGAGCTCGGGGCCGCGCTCGGCAGCCTGACGGCCGACTGCCAGGCGCTGCTCGACGACCTCGCACCCGATGGAGCGGACGCGGACGTTCCGCCCGCCCGTGCACGACAAGGAGAGGGACCCCTCTGATGCCGTCGCCCCTCGACACTCGGTTGGACGACCTGCTCGGGCCCCGCGGCGGAGCGGGGCGCGTCCTCGTCACCGGCTGGTTCAGCTTCCTGGACGGCGAGGTCACCGCCGGCGACGCTCTCGCCCAACGGGCCGTCTCGGCCTCGCTCGACCGGCTGGGCATCGTGCACGACACGGCATGGAGCCCGGCGTTCGTCCCCGGCGGACTGAGCCTCGACGAGGCGCTCCCGTCGCGTTATGAGCAGCTCCTGTTCGTGTGCGGCCCGGTTCACGGTGCACCGTTCATACGGCTCCACGAGCGCTTCGCCTCCTGTCGTCGCGTCGCAGTCGGTGTGAGCGTGGTGGATCCCGACAGCCGGGCCGTCCGAGGTTTCCACCGAATCCTGGCCCGGGACGGACCGGACGCCGCCGCGCTGCCGGACCTTGCGACGGACGCGCCGGCCTCGGCTGCCGCTCCCGTCGTGGGGGTGGCCCTCACCTACGGGCAGGGCGAGTACGGCGACCGCCGCGCCCACGACCGTGTGGCCGAGATGCTCCTCCCCTGGCTGGCCCGCCAGGATTGCGCGCGGATCGACGCCGACACCCGTCTGGCCCACGACGACTGGCGCCATTGCCGCACGCCGGATCAGTACCTGTCCCTGATCGGGCGGCTCGACCTCGTGGTCACCGACCGGCTGCACGGCCTGGTGCTCGCTCTGCGGGCCGGCGTCCCGGCGCTGGCGGTGGATCCGGTACTGGGGGGCGCCAAGGTCACGGCGCAGAGCGGAGTCCTGCGCTGGCCGGCGACGGTGGGCAGTGAGAATCTGTCCACCGTGCTGTTGGACCACTGGTGGGACTGGTGCCTGTCCCCCGCCGGCAGCGCCGCCGCACGTCGACGGAGTGCACGCCTCTCCGCGGTGTCCGGCCGGCCGATGGGGACCGCAGGGTCCGCACGTTTACCTCTGAGCGGCGGTGGTACCCGCCCGGCGCCCGGAACGGGAGCGGGACCCCGCCCCTCCCCGAAACCGCCCATGGAGGAGACATGACCGACGACAGCGTCCCGGTCGCCCTGGTGACCGGGGCGGACTCGGGCATCGGCAGAGCGGTCGCCGTCCGGCTCGCGCGGCAGGGGATGGACGTCGGCATCACCTACCACCGCGATCGTCGGGGCGGCGAGGACACCGCCGCCGAAGTCCGCGCCGCCGGCCGGCGTGCCGCGATCGCCCGGCTGGACCTCACCGAACTGCCGGCCGCCGCCGACGTGGTGGATGCCCTGGCGGACGAGCTGGGCCGGATGGACGTACTGGTCAACTGCGCGGGCACCGGAACATCCACCCGGTTCCTCGACCTGGACCACGCGACGGTGCGGCAGGTGATCGACGTGGACCTCGTCGGCCCCTTCCTCTGTTCGCAGCGTGCGGCCCGCCGCATGATCGCCCAGGGGGACGGCGGGCGCATCGTGAACATCACTTCGGTGCACGAGCACCAGCCCCGGGTCGGCGCGGCCCCCTACTGTGCCGCGAAGGGCGGGCTCGGCCTTCTGACGCAGGTGATGGCCCTGGAGCTCGCCGAGTACGGCATCACGGTGAACGCGGTGGCCCCCGGGGAGATCGCGACGCCGATGACGGGCCAGGAGGACACCGAGGTGGAGGGCATGGACCGGCCGGGCATTCCGCTCGGGCGGCCCGGCGACGCCCGGGAGGTAGCCGCCGTGGTCGCCTTCCTCGCTGGGCCGGAGTCGTCCTACACCACCGGAGCCTCCTGGGTGGTGGACGGCGGAATGCTGCGCATGGGGCCTCAGGCGGGCTCCCACCTGCGCTCCGACGACTGGCGCCGCCCCTGACGCGGCCGCCACGCCAGCACCCGCCCGCACGCCCGCACTACGGAGGAACCATGGTCGACAGCACTCTCCCGCTTCTTCTCCAGGGATACGCCTGGCTTCCCGACCGCAGGCGCCGCAGCGGCGGAGCGCCCGTGCGTACACGCCTCCTGGGCAAGAAGGCCATCGCCCTGCACGGCCCGGCCGCGGTGCGGTTCTTCTACGACGAGAAGCACATCCGGCGCCACGACGCGCTGCCGCGACCGGTGATCGACACGCTGTTCGGCCGGGGCGCGGTCCACACGCTGGACGGCGAGCGCCACCGGGTGCGCAAGGCGCTGTTCACCGGTCTGCTCAAGGACCCTTCGGCGGTGCGGGACCTCTCGCGGCGGGTGGGCGGGGAACTGGAGCGGGCACGGCCGGAATGGGCGCGCGAGGACCGCGTCGTGCTCTTCGACGAGTTGGCGAAGGTGCTCACCCGCGCCGTGCACGCCTGGGCGGGCGTCCCCCTGGACGGGAACGCGCTGACGCGGACGTCGCGCGACCTGATCGCCATGGTCGACGGCTTCGCCGCCGTCGGCATCCGCCATCTCGCGGCGCGACGGGCCCGCGGGCGGCAGGAGGAGCGGCTGGCATCCCTGGTGGAGGCCGCTCGCGCCGACGCCGGGCCTGGCGACGACACTCTCGGCCCCACGGTGTTCCGGACGGTCGCCGCACACCGGAGCGCGGACGGGTCGCCGCTCACGCCGCGCACCGCCGCGGTCGAACTGCTCAATGTGCTGCGGCCGACGGTGGCCATCACCTGGTTCGCGGTGTTCGCCGCGCACGCGCTGCACCGTCACCCCGGACACCGGGAGCCCCTGGCAGGCGACGACGGCCCCGAGTTCGCTCGGGCGTTCGCCCAGGAGGTGCGCCGGTTCTACCCCTTCGCCCCCTTCGTGGGAGGCCTGGCCGCCGAACGGCTGAAGTGGGCCGGGCAGACGATCACACCCGGCACGATGGTGCTGCTGGACCTGTACGGGCTCGATCACGACCCGGATCTGTGGCCCGAGCCCTATCGCTTCGACCCGTCGCGCTTCCTGGCGGGCCCCGCCCCGGCCGACGCGCTTGTCCCCCAGGGCGGTGGCCCGGTGGACGGGCACCGTTGCCCTGGGGAGGACGTGACCGTCGCCGTCCTCGCGACGGTGGCCCGTTTCCTGGCGCGGCTACCGTACGTCGTCACCGAGCAGGACCTGCGCATTCCGCTGCGGAGGATCCCGACGGCCCCCCGCAGCGGCTTCGTCATCACTGATGTCGCGGCACCGTCTGCCGCGGGCTCCCCGGCGAGGGCGACCCTCGTCTGACCCGCGAGCACGGCGTGAATGCTCCTCGATGACCTCCTTCTCGCTGAGCCGCAGCCGCTGGGCGATCGGCGACCGTGGTCGGCTACGGAGCCACTGCGCCGCGAAGTGCGTCAGGGACGGATTCATCTCGATCAACGCGTAGCGCGCGTACGGGTGCGCCGGCGTGACCCGGGCGCTTCCGGGCCGCCGGCACGGGGGTCCGCGCAGCGGCTGACGAACCGTCGGCGCGTGTGGTGGTGGGTGGCGGAGCGGGTACGGCGGCTCCGTGCCCCACGCGCGGCACGGAGCCGCCGTACCCTGCTCGTCAGATCGCGGCGGGGAAGCGTTCCCAGACCCGGTGTGCGGCCAGGAGCTCGGCGACGCGGTCCATGACGGTGCCGGGGCTGTCGCCGATCACCACGCCGGGCCGGGTGGCCGGGGCCCCGGCCGCCTCCAGCACGCCGGCGACCTCGCCCCAGCCGCCGACGGCCTTCCCGTGCCGGAACGCCTCGGACAGAAGCAGCAGAACCCGGGGATCGGTCGACACCCCGTTCGCGGCCTCCGGCCCGGCGGCCTTCGCGTCACGGGCGCCGTACGCGTCGGCCCCCCGCCCGGGGGCGCCCGCCAGGAGCACCGCGTCGAACTCCACGGAGCGGGCGTTGGCGAACGTCCGCTGCACGGTGACGGGGTCCCCGTCGGCACCGAGCACTCCGCCCTGCGGAGCGATGACCAGCGGGACCATGCCGGCACGCAGCACCGCGTCGCGCACCGAGCGGACACCCGCGAGATCGCCTTCCCCGTCCGTGACGATGCCGACGACGCGTCCGTCCGTGGGCCAGACCTCGCCCACCTGCGACAGGGCCGGGCTGGGTTCCGGCGAGCCCAGCGGTTCCGTGGCCCGCGGAACGGGCAGACCGAGACCGGTCGCCACCTGTTCGCAGAGCACGGGGTCGATGTTGGCCAGTACCTTCAGGGCCCGCTCCTTGACGGCCTGCTCGTAGCACTTGCTCAGCTCGAAGGTGTAGGCCGCGATGATGTGCTCCTGCTCCACCGGTGTCATGCTCAGCCAGAACAGCCTGGGCTGGGTGAAGTGGTCGGCGAACGAGGCCGGGGCCGCGCGCTTCTTGCTCGCCTCGGGCACCGTGACCGGAGTCTCGACGAAGGCTCCCGTGTCCGCCCCGGCGAGGAACGGGCAGCCGCCGTCGAGCGAGTTGGGGCGGTACGGCGCGACGCCCCGGTGGACCGCGGTCTGGTGCATCCCGTCCCGCAGCATGTCGTTGACCGGCGCGTGCGGGCGGTTGACCGGCAGCTGGGCGAAGTTGGGGCCGCCCAGCCGGGAGATCTGTGTGTCCAGGTACGAGAAGAGCCGCCCGGCGAGAAGCGGATCGTCGGTGACGTCGATGCCGGGCACGAGGTGGCCGACGTGGAAGGCGACCTGTTCGGTCTCGGCGAAGAAGTTCGACGGGTTGGCGTTCAGCGTGAGCAGGCCGATCGGCTGCACAGGGGCGAGCTCCTCGGGCACGATCTTCGTCGGGTCCAGGAGGTCGATGCCCTCGAACGACTGCTCGGGGGTGTCCGGGAAGGTCTGGATGCCCAGCTCCCACTGGGGAAAGGCTCCCGCCTCGATGGCGTCGGCCAGGTCCCGGCGGTGGAAGTCGGGGTCCACACCGTTGATGATCTGTGCCTCCTCCCAGAGGAGGGAGTGCACGCCGAGCCTGGGCTTCCAGTGGAACTTCACCAGGGTCGTGGAGCCTTCCGCGTTCACCAGGCGGAACGTGTGGACGCCGAAGCCCTCCATGGTCCGGTACGACCGGGGGATCCCCCGGTCGGACATGTTCCACAGGGTGTGGTGCGCGGCCTCGGTGTGCAGGGTGACGAAGTCCCAGAAGGTGTCGTGCGCGCTTTGCGCCTGCGGGATCTCACGATCCGGATGCGGCTTCCCGGCATGGATGATGTCGGGGAACTTGATCGCGTCCTGGATGAAGAAGACGGGGATGTTGTTGCCGACGAGATCGAACACCCCTTCCGCGGTGTAGAACTTCGTGGCGAAACCGCGTGTGTCCCGGACGGTGTCGGCCGACCCGCGGGAACCGAGCACGGTCGAGAACCGCGTGAAGACGGGGGTCTCGACCCCCTCGGCGAGGAATGCCGCCTTCGAGATGCCGGTGGCGGTGCCGTAGCCCACGAACACGCCGTGGGCGGCCGCGCCCCGGGCGTGGACCACGCGCTCGGGGATGCGCTCGTGGTCGAAGTGCGTGATCTTCTCGCGCAGGTGGTGGTCCTGAAGAAGCACCGGACCCCGCTCGCCCGCCTTGAGCGAGTGATCGGTGTCGTACAGACGGGCGCCCTGGGCGGTGGTCAGGTAGGCACCCGACTGGGCCATGCCGGCCTGGTCGACGGCGAGATCCTGGCCGGTCGGGCTCATCGGCGCCGGGCCCCGCTGGTCGTGCTTGGGCGGCAGCGGCTCCCGCGGCCGGGTGGGCTCGTCGACCGGAGGCGACTGCGGGCCCGGTTTGCCGGGGACCCCGCCCTCGGGTGATGAGGAGACGCCCAGGACGTCGGCGGCCTTCTCGGCGGCGGCTTTCAGAGGGTTCTTGTCGCTCATGACAACTCCGGATGTGAAGTGGAAGTCGCGGGCGGATGACGTGACGTCCGCCGTCCCATGGGACGGCGGACGTCGGACGGGCCGCCGAGTACCCGAGCCGCCCCTCTTCACACGGCGGATCCTCCTCGTACGCCCGACCGGGTACGGCCGACGTACGCCCGGACGACCACGCCGGCGTCACCCGGGGCGCGGGCGTCCCGTGCTGGGGGGCTTCTCCCGTGCGCCCGGTTCTGATGCCGTGTGCTCGCGGATACGGCGGCAGGACTCCGTGATGAGGCGGGACACGTGCATCTGGGACACGCCCAGTTCCGCGGCGATGGCGCTCTGCGTCAGGTCGGCGAAGAAGCGTAGGTAGAGGACGCGCTTCTCCCGCTCCGCCAGACAGAGGATGCCGGGCCTGGCCGCCTCGCGGTCGAGCACGAGGTCGAAGGCCTCGTCGACGGCGCCCAGGCTGTCGCCGAGCAGCGCGTCACCGTCTCCGGCGGCGATCTCGGCGTCGATGGACAGGGCACTGAAGCCGTGCAGGGCCTCGTTTCCCTGGCGCACCTCGTCCTCGCTCAGGCCGGTGTGCTCCGCGATGTGGGCGAGCGACGTCGGGAGGCCGGCGGCGGCCAGCTCGGCGCGCGCGAGGCGGACGGTGTTGCGCAGGTTCTGGATCCTGCGGGGGACGTGCACGGTCCACATGCGGTCTCGGAAGTGCCGCTTGATCTCGCCCGTGATGGTGGGGATCGCGAAAGGCGCGAAGGCGGGGGTCACGGCGGGGTCGTAGCGGTCGACGGCGTTGACGAGCCCGACGGCCGCCACCTGTCGCAGATCCTCCAGGTTCTCACCACGATTGCGGTAGCGGGCCGCCAGGCGGTGGGCCAGGGGAAGCCAGGCACAGATGATCCTGCCCCGGAGATGTTCCCTGACCGGCCCGTCGGCCAGTTCGGCGAGCCGCCGGAAGTCCGCTGCCGTGTCGGGGTCGTCGGCATACCGGCTGTCGACGGCCATGGGCCTTCTCACTCCTCGGCGATCAGGGGTCGTTACCACCGGGAGGAGCGTGCGGGGGGTGACGGGCATACCCCTGCACGTCCCCCCACGGCGTCCTTCGGCGGGACGTGCCTCACCTCCAAAGCACACGGTGGCCCTGCCACTCGCCGGGGCCCGCGAACCGCACCGGTCGGCTCGACCACCCGGCCGGTCGACACCGACCAGGCTGACGGCCTACGCGGTGCACCTGCCTTCCGTCCCGGAGCGGAGCGGTGCGTCCGCGGTCGGCTCAGCGGGCACGGGTGTGGCTGATCGCGGTGTGCAGGGCGCGGCGCGTCGCCGGCGGCAAGGGGCTGCCGTGGAAGCTCTCGACGACTTGGTGGGCGATGTCCCGCAGCTTGATGTTGCTGTTCTGGGACGCGGCCACGAGTACGTCCCAGGCCTGTTGACTCGTGCAGGGCGTCGAGGCGATGAGGATGCCCCGGGCGATGTCGATGACGGGGCGGCTGCTGAGCGCGGCGCGCAGCCCTTCCAGCTCGCTCCGCAGGGCGGCGAGGTCCGCCCCCGGCGGACCGACGGTCTGCGCGGGTCTTCCTAGGCCCGACGGCACGACCCGTGTGCTGTCGACCCGTGTGCTGTGGTCCTGTTCGTCGAGTGGTTCTCGCACGTCTGCTTCTCCTTCCCCGCTCTCCGCCCCCCTGTTCACCGGGCTCGACCTGGCAGCTCGGCCCGGCAGGCAGCGAGGCGCCGGACGACGTTCCCGGTGGCGGGCGCCCCGGAACGGGTAGGGCCCCCTGCGGGGGGCGTCGCAGGGGCCCCGGAGGCAGGTGCGGCTCATGGGGCGAGCACACCCGCCGGTGAACCCCGGGCACGGCGACGGCCGTCGTGGGGTTCTCCCCGCGGCTGGCTGACTTCTTCGCCCGGCCGACTTGTGGGTGGAAGAACGGAACGGTGTGTCCGGTACGTCCCTCCACCGCCCGGAGCATAGGCAGGGCCCGGGAGCACGTCGCCTCCGACACGCTGCCCGACTTGGCTCCCGCCCTGAAGGATCGTTCCGCCTGGCGGCTGTGGCCAGGGACGCCGTCACTGGGCGGGAGTGCCGCCCGTCTTCTAGCTCGGCGGCCGCTGGTGCCGGTGCGCCGCCGCGTCGCCGGACGACACGCCGAGCGCCATGGCCCTCAACGCCCTGGCCTGCAGGTCCCGCAGCAGCTGCTCCGGCACGGCACCGTGCGGCGCCATCGGCCGCGGGACGGGCGGCGGGACGAAATGATCGGCGCGGTTCCCCAGCACCCGCAGGGGCTGGGCCTGCCAGCCGACCGTCACCACGTGGACGTCGTACTCGGCCCCGTAGGTCAGGAGGCGGTCGAGAAGCCTGAGCCCGTCGTCGCTCATCGACGGAACGTGCGCCATGTCGAGAATCACGGCGTGCACTCCGGGGACCGGAAAGCAGAGCGAGTCCAGTTCCGTACGTGTCACGTGGTCCAGGGGGCCGCACGGGGTGATCAGGACGACATCGCCCCAAGTCCGGGCGTGGACGGTGAACGGCTCCATGGGGCTTCCCGCCGGTCGACCGGCAGCCCAGGCACGTAGGAGAGGCTGCTACGAGCAGGCACGAAGCCGATGTCCGGTCGCGTGCAGTTCGGCATGGCCCCCGGATCGGGTCCCTCGCCGGGGCACCGTGCGGATTCGGGTCGGCCGAACCAGGCTGTTGCGTCTCCTCCAGCATCCCACGGCGACGGCTTCCGGGGCGTCCCGGATCGGCACGCGTTGCTGGAGTCACGGCCGAGAATGTCCGATGATGGACGGCATGGACCCCCAGCGCCCCGAACGCGGACCGGAGGAAGGCCCGCGCGAACCGTGGGAGGCCGGAACATTCGAGCATTCCGACCTTCGCCGGGCGCTCGCCGAGGCCGCGACGGCCCCCGACCCCCGCGAGGTGCCGGCCCTTCTGTGCCGCGCGTGCGTGAAGCACCTCGACATCACCGGCGCGTCGGTGTCCCTGTCGGGCGGCCACGGGCTCCGGGCACTGTGGTGGTCGAGCGACGCGGTGGCGGGTCAGCTGGCCGAAGCCCAGTACACGCTGGGAGACGGGCCGTGCCAGAGTGCCTTGAACCTCGTGGCACCCGTACTGGCCAACGATCTCGGCCGGGGCCCCGACGCGGAGCGCTGGCCCGTCTTCGCCCAGCGGGCGGTCGAGCTGGGGGTCCGGGCGGTCTTCTCCCTCCCTCTGGGGAGCGAGGCCCTGTCGATCGGGACACTGGACCTCTACCGCAGTACACCCGGCCCCTTGTCCGGTCGGGACATGTCCTTCGCCTTTCCGGTGGGCGACGCGATCACCTACGCTCTGCTGCGGCTCCAGGCGGACGACGCATCGGGCGGAGACGGAGCCCGGGAGTACGAGAGCTCCTGGCTGGGCGCGGCGGAGCAGGAGCATTCCGAGGTCTACTACGCGACCGGGATGTTGATGGTCCAGCTCCAGGTGGGAGCCGAACACGCTCTGTCCCGGCTCCGGGCGTACGCTTTCGCCGAAGGCCGGACGGTGACCGAGGTTGCCCGGAACGTCATCGCGCGGCGGGTGACCTTCGATGAATAGCCACACGGCCCAGACAGAAAACGGTGGGACCGCCATGAGCAGTCAGAAGGTGGCCGAAGCCTTCGTCAGCCTCGTCGACACCCTTGACGAGACCGTCGATCCCTCCGTGCTGATGCACCGCCTGGTCTCCCACAGCGTGACGTTCACGGACGCGGAGTCGGCCGTCCTGCTGATGGTCTCCGCGCGTGGCGGACTACGGCCGATGGCCGTGTCGAACGACGGGGAGGGCCTGGTCGCGGTGGCGCAGCGCTCCGCCCTTGAGGGCCCCTGCCCGGAGTGCCGGCTGACCGGTCGCCCGGTGCGGGCCCACGACCTCTCTCCGTACGCGGAGCGCTGGCCCGATTTCGTTCCCCTGACTCTGCGGGCCGGCTTCTGTTCCGTCTACGCCCAGCCCGTGCGGGTGCACCGGCAGACGATCGGTGTGCTGATGCTGCTGCGGGAGGCGGCGGGCCCGTGGGACGGCGACGGCTTGTCCCTGGTCGAGGCGTTCACGAACGCGACCGCCGTGGCGCTGATGCAGTGGCGCGCCGACCCTGTGCGGGATCACGACATCATGACCCGCACCCAGTCCATGATCTCGGCGAAGGCCACGCTGGAGACGGCGAAGGGCATGCTCGCGGCACACGCCGGCCTGACCGCTGCGGAGGCCGGCGAGGTGTTGGGCCGCTACGCCCGTGAACAGCGCCTGGGGCCGGGTGCGGTGGCCCGCGCTCTCGTCGGCGGAACACTCGCCCCGGATGCGGTGATCACGGGCCGGGCCCCGGAGCCGCACTGAGGGTTGTCAACCCACGTAACGCCGGGCGGGCGACGTGCGCCGGGCCCGCTCCAGCGCCCGCAGTCGCTCTTCGAGATCGCGGGGCACCGCCGCACGCTGACGGAGGACCCAGGGCAGCCCCGCCGCCGCTTGGCCGAAGGCCCGCAGGGAAGCCACGTCCCGGGGGACCGTCCGCAGCAGGTGGGCGGTACGACGCACCGCCGAGGGCCAAGGGCGGCGGAGCCAGGTGAACCACAGGGTGTTCCGCAGTCCCAGGGTCCGCCGTGCGGTGCTGTCCCGGACCGGGGAGGCCGCGTGGTGAATCAACAGCTCGGGCACATAGCTGAGCCACCATCCCTGCCGGAGCAGATCGGTGGCCAGCAGTTCCTCCTCGCCGCCCAGCCACAGGCCGGGGTGGAAGCCGCCGGCCGACCGGAAGGCGTCGGTGCGCATCACGGTGGCGGCGGCGAGGAACGAACCGAGAGCGGGCCCCGGCAGCCAGGCCGGCCCCTCCAGCGGTGACTCCCGCAGCTCCGCCACGACGGGGTCCTCGTCCCCCGACGGTTCGACGACGATGCGTGCGGTGACCGCCGCCAGCAGCGGCAGCCGGTCGAGGAGGTCGGCCGCGTGCCGCAGCGAGCCCGGCTCCCACCAGGTGTCGTCGTCGCAGAAGGCCACATAGGGGGTGCGTACGTGCTCGACCGCCAGGTTGCGGCCGACTGCGCCGAGGTTGCGGCCCGGGGTCAGCAGGGTCATCTCCGGGAACAGGCGTGTCACCGCTTCGGCGGTCCCGTCCCGGGAGTCGTTGTCCGTGATGACGACCTCCGGGGCCTCCGGCAGCGCGCGTAGGGCTCGCAGCGTGCGCAGGAGTTCGGGGCGACGGCCGTGGGTGATCACCACGGCCGTGACGCGGTCGTCGCTCATACGGCCGTTCCCCTCTCCTCGGCCCTGCTGAGGCCCTTCCTCGTCGCGCGGGCGTGCCTTTCCAGCACCCGCACGCGCTGTTCGGTCCGCGCGGGCAGCGGGCGGCGCTGCCGTACGGCGCGCGGCGCGCGGACCAGCGCTCCTCGCAGCGCCGTCGCGGCCCCGTCCTCGCGCAGGAAGGTGGCGACGCCCAGCTCCAGGGTGTGCCGCAGGGCCACGCGGGCCGGCCGGCGCAGCCAGGCGGTGAGCAGCGCGTTGCGACGGAGGAGAGCGGTTCGGCCAGGTCGCGCGCCCGGGTCGGGATGATGGTGAGCGGTCACCGAGGGGTCGTAGGAGACGCCCCAGCCGGCGGCTGCCAGGTCGTAGGCGAGGAGGGTTTCCTCCGCGCCGAAGAAGAGCAGCGGGTGATACCCCCCGACTTCCAGGTAGGCCTGCCTGCGTACGACGCAGGCACAGCCGAGGAAGCCCAGGACGGGGCGGCCCGGCAGGCCGGGCTCGGGGGGAAGGGGCGAATGCGCCAGCAGGTCGTTCAGCGGGTCCTCCCGCTCGTCGGGGCCCACCAGGCTGCGGGCCGCCAGCAGGCCCAGGTGCGGATAGGTGTCGAGGAGATCGGCGGCGCGCCGCAGGGAGCCGGAACCCCACCAGGAGTCGTCGTCGCTGAAGGCGACGTACGGAGTCGTGGCGTGGCGTACGGCCAGGTTGCGGCCCAGCGCCCCGGTGTTGCGGCCGGGCTCCAGCACCTTGGCGCCGATGCGGTGGGCGCGGAGGGCGGAGGTCGCCGCGGGGTCGTCGCCGTTGTCGACGACCACGACCGGTGGCCGCTCGGGCAGCTCGGCCAGCCGGTCGAGGGTGCGCAGGGCGCCGGCCGCCCGGTTCCTGGTGATCATGGCGACGGTCGTCCGGGCGTCGGTCTGCTCAGCGGTCCCGCCGGAACGCTCAACCACGGCGGTCCACCTCCACGGCCCCGGTCGGCACGCTCCGGTGCTCCGCCTGCCCGCGGCGGACCTGGCGCAGGACGGAGGCGAGCACCTCGACGGTGCCGATCCGCAGGAGGGCGGGGTCCGGAACGGCGCCGTGCGGGTCGCCCGGCGGGCCCGGGTGCCACAGGGCCGTGTGCCGCGGGTCGGGCGGCGGCCCCCACAGACGGGGCGCCACGGGGCCGAACAGGGTCACCGACGGGGTGCCGTGGGCGACGGCGAGATGGGCGGGCCCGGTGTCACCGCTGAGGAGGCAGGCGGCGTCGGCGACCAGGGCGGACAGCTCCGCGAACGGCAGCCCACCGGACAGGGCGTCCCGCCGTCCGATGCCTGCGGCCCTGGCCAGGTCCGTGACCAGTCCGTCCTCCCCCGGCCCGCCGGTGACCACGACGCGGCAGCCTGCCGCCAGCAAGCGGCGCACGACGGTCGCGTAGTGGCGGACCGGCCAGCGTCGGGCGGCCGCTTCGGCGCCCGGGTGCACCACGACGGCGCCGGGAGCCGGTGAGGGGCCGACGGGCGGCGGCAGCCGGACATCGGTCGGATCGGCCTTGATGCCGTACGCCTCCAGGAGGCGGCACCAGCGTTCACGCTCGTGGTCCTCCCGCCGCCATACGGGCGGCGCGGCCGGCGCCCCGGGCGCGGAAGGGGAGGCGTAAGCGATGACGCGGCGCGGTCCGAGGGCGGAGAGCGCGGCGAGGCTCTCGGGTCCGTTGCCGTGCAGGTCGACGGCGACGTCCGGCGGGCCGCCGTGCCAGCCGGCGAGGGCGGGGACCCCGCGTCCGGGCGCCTGGGCCGGAAGGACGCCGTCGACGGCTCCCGTCGCCATGGCCGCGTCCCGCAGCGAGGCGGGGACGGCGAGCACGATCTCGTGACCGGGGTAGGCGCGGCGCAGCGCCCGCAGGGCAGGCACAGCGGTGAGCAGGTCACCGAGCCCGAGGGCGCGCAGGACGAGTACGCGGGGGCGGGCGGCGGACATGGGTGTCACCTCCCGGCGGCGCGGGCGCGGCCGGCGGACCGTTCCGCCGGGTCGAGTGCCGCCTTGGCCGCGAGTTCGGTGGTGGAACGGCCGTCGAGGTAGGGCAGCAGGACGACCTCGCCGCCCCAGCTGCCCACCAGCGGCGCCTCGGGAAGCTGAGCGAGTGCGTAGTCGCCGCCCTTGGCCCAGATGTGGGGGCGCAGCTCCTTCAGCAGCCGCTCGGGGGTGTCCTCGTCGAAGACCGCGACCGCGTCGACACAGCTCAGGGCCCGGAGGACCCGGACGCGGTCGGCGACCGGCACGAGCGGCCTGGTCGCGCCCTTGCGCCGACGGACGGACGCGTCGGAGTTGACGCACACGATGAGGCAGTCGCCGATGCGCCGTGCCTCTTGGAGCAGAGCGACGTGGCCCGCGTGCAGCAGGTCGAAGCAGCCTCCTGCCGCCACGACGGTTCCGCCCCGCGTGCGGACCCGGTCGGCGAGCAGCGCCGGTTCCGGGTGGGGAACGGTCTCCGGGGCCGGTGGGACGGGATCCTGGTCGTGCCGCAGGCCGGCGGCGCCGCCGTCGGTGACGTACCGGGTGGCGGCGTGCACCGCCCCGTGCACCGCCTTCTCCGGCAGCGCGCCGTCGGCCAGCAGCCCGGCAGCGGTCGCGGCGAAGCGGTCGCCGGCTCCGCAGGCGTCGCCCGGCGCGCAATGGGGTGCGGGCACCAGCAACGGAGCGTCCCCGTGGGAGAGCAGCGCCCCGTCCGGTCCCAGGGTCACCGCGACCGAGTTGACGCCCCAGCTCCGGATCAGCGTTCGTGCGTCCTCCGCCGCGTGGTGCAGCTCGGGCCGTGGACGGGCCGGCCCACCGTCGCGGCGGGCACCGCCCGCGGCCGTCACCTCCTCCGTGCGAGCGGCGAACGCACGGGCCTCGGCCGCGGAGGGCGTGACGAGCCTGGACCCTTTCACCGGCGGCCCGCCCCTGGGGTGGGGGTCCCAGACCACGGGCACCTTGCGGGCGGCGCGGGCGAGCGCCTCCCGCAGGACGTCGGCGGTGCCCCGGCCGTAGTCGGCGACCAGGACGGCCGAGGCGGCGCCGACCGCCTCCCTCGCCTCGTCCGTCGCCCCGGCCGCGCGTCCGTCGCCGTCGTCGAGCCTGAGCACCGGCACACCCTGGGCCAGAATCCGGGTCTTGCAGGCCAGTTCGCCGGTGAGGGGGATCTCGACGACGCGGACGCGGCCGTGCAGCAGGCGCCGCAGAGTACGGGCGGCCTCGCCGTCGCCCAACGCCGTCACCAGGGTGACGTCCCGGCCGTCGGCAGCGGCGAAGCAGGCCGCCAGCGCCGCGCCGCCCGGTCGGGTGCCGCGGCGGGCCCCGTGGACCACCGGGACGGGGGCGTCGGGGGCGAGCCGGTCGGCCGTGCCGGACAGGTCGTGGTCGAGGAGGGCGTCACCGACGACGAGCAGGGGGGCCGGTGCGGTCACAGCGCGCCTCCCTCGACGGCCACCGCGGGGGGAGAGGGCCGCCGGGAGGCCGCCGCGTTCTCCTCGCAGCTCCGGTCGAACGCCTCGCAGAGCATGTGGACCGCTACCAGGTGCAGCTCCTGAACGGTCGCCGCGACAGGGGCGTCCACACACACCGCCTCGTCGCAGGCCGCTTCGAGCGGGTTGGGCGCCGGGCCCGTCAGAGCCCAGACGGTCATGCCGATGCGGCGGGCCTCGGCGGCGGCCGAGAGGAGGTTGGCGCTGGCGCCGCTGGTCGACAGGAGCATCAGGACGTCGCCGGGGCGGCCGTGCGCACAGGTCTGCCGGGCGAAGACCTCCTGGACGCCGTAGTCGTTGGCGATGGCGGTCGTGGAGGACGTGTCGGCGTGGAGGGCGAGTGCCGAGAACGGCGGCCGGTCCTCGCGGTAGCGGCCCACGAGTTCGGCGGTCAGATGCTGGGCCTGCGCGGCGCTGCCCCCGTTGCCGGCGACGAGCAGTCTGGCCCCGCCGCCGAGGCGGCCGGCCAGCTCGCCGCCCCAGCGGTGGACGACGGAGCAGGAACTCCGGAACGCGGTGAGGGCTTCCATGAGGTCGTCGCAGTGCTGAGCGTTGCGGGTGGGGTTCATCGGACGGCTCCCGAGAGTGAGGCGGAGGCGCGGACGGCGCTGTAGACGCGCGCGACTCCGTCGGCGACACGGTCCCAGCTGTAGTGCGCGAGAACGCGTTCACGGCCTGCCCTGCCGTAGCGGGCCAGCCGTTCCGGATCGTCGAGCAACGCGACGATGACCCGGGCGAGGTGTGACGGGTCGTCGGCGGGCGGCACCAGGGCGCCGGTGACACCGTCCACGACGGTGTCGAGGTGGCCGCCGACGGCGGTGGCGACCACCGGCGTCCGGCAGGCCATGGCCTCGATCGGCACGATGCCGAAGGGCTCGTAGTCGGGCAGCGACAGGACCAGGTCCGCGCCCGACATCAGCCGGGGCATCCGGTCGTGAGCCACCGCGCCGAGCAGGGTGACCCGGTCGGCGACGCCGTGCTCCTCGGCGACCTTCCCGAGGCGCTCCGCCTCCGGCTCGGCGAACAGGAGATCGGCCTCCGGCCCGCCGGCGATGAGGAGTTCGGCGTCGGGTACGGCGGCGAGCGCGCGGATCGCGCGGTCGAATCCCTTGCGCCGCACGAGTCTGCCGACCGCCAGCAGCCGACGGGGTCCGGCAGCCGCACGGCCGGTGTCGCCGACCGGTGCGAAGTGCCGCGGGTCCACTCCGCACGGCACGACGGAGACGCGGTCGCGGTCCACCCCCATCGCGACGAGCTCGGCGACCTCGTCCGCACAGGTGGCCAGCACGCGACGGCACGCTCTGCCGATCGCCGCCTCGATCGCCAGACGCCGCGATGGACTCGTGTCCTCGCTTCCCTGATGGCGCTTCTTCACCGTGCCGAGCGCGTGGTACGTCTGGACCACGGGGATCCCCAGCCCCCGGGCTCCGGCCAGTGCCGCCGTGCCGGACATCCAGAAGTGGGCGTGTACCACATCCGGCGGGGCGGCCCTCCAGCGGTCCGCGAGGAAGGACCCGAACTCCGGCATGCACGGGAGGAGTTCGTCCTTGGGGACACGCGTCGCCGGTCCGGCGGGAACGTGGACGACCTTCACGCCGCCCACCGTGGTCAGTTCGAGAGGCAGGTCGGGGGCGTCCCGGCGGGTGTAGACGGTGACGTCGTGGCCGCGCAGGGCGAGATGGTCGGCCAGCTGGGCGACGTACACGTTCTGCCCGCCGGCGTCCGGTCCGCCGAGGTCGGCCAGCGGACTGGCGTGCTCCGAGACGAGAGCGACACACGGCGGGACCGGTCGGACGGGGCTCATCGCGTGACCTCTTTCATCAGGTGTTCCCAGTCGTCCAGGAAGCGCTGCACCCCGTACCTGGTCTGCACGGCCGCCCGGGCCCGCTCCCCCGCGTAGGCCGCCTGGGCCGCGTCCGCGAGGAAGGCGCGTACCGCTTCGTCGAGGACCTCCGGGCGGTTGGACACGACCCCGGCGTCGTCGGGCACGGCCTCGCGCACCTCGGTGGTGTCCAGGGCGACCACGGGCATCCCGAGGAACATCGCCTCCAGCAGCGACAGGCCGAGCGACGTCCACCGCACCGGGTGGAGGTAGAGACGGCAGCGGGCCATGGCGGGGTGCAGTTCACCCTGCGGCAGGTCGCGCGTGCGGACGCGGTCGGGTGGCAGCCCGAGGTGGACGGCGAGCCCTTCGGTGCGCATCCCGAAGACGTCCAACGGAGCGATGCCGGCGAAGTGCGGCAGCAGATCGGTCCCGGTCGTACGGCCTCGGCGCACCGGGTCGTTGACCACCACCGCGGCCCTTGTCTCCGCGCCGTTCCACAGCGGCCCCGGGTCGATGACGCCGTGCTCGATCACCGCGGTGGGGGCCCGGCCGCTGTCCCACATCAGCCGGTTGAAGTGGGTGACGTGGACGAGGGGGATGTCATTCCGGTCGGCGAGCGGATGCCGGGTGCCGACGGGCGCGCCGTCCGGGCTGTTGTGCTCGACGTAGACCGCCGGAACGTCGATACCCGGCCGTCGTCCGGTCCACGCGTGGGCCAGGGTGACCTCGTGCGGTCGCTGGAGCACCATCAGGTCGATGTCCTGCTCGCCCAGCTCCCGCGGAGTCACCTCGACCACGTTGGGTGGCCACTGCCACGTGTCCGCCCGGCCCAGGCCGTCCGGCCCGCGGTCCGGGGTGACGGGAACGAGGTAGGTGTGCGGTCCCTGGACGAACGAGGTGGCCCAGGAGCCGTGGACGTGCCAGATGAGGATGTTCATGCGTGCTCCTCGATGAGTTCCCGGACGGCTCGTACGACGTCCTCGGGCGTGACGTCGTCGAGACAGGGATGTCCGGGGACGGGGCAGTGGCGGGCGCGGCTGTCGGCGCACTTCGCGGACTGGTCGCCCAGCAGGACGGTCGGCACCCCGAAGGGGGCCCACCGTTCGGCCGGGACCACGGGGGCGAAGAGGGAGACGACGGGGGTGGAGACGGCGGCGGCCAGGTGGGCCGGTCCGGTGTTGCCGCTGACCAGCGCGTCGGCGTTGCGCAGGACGCCTGCCAGCGTCCGGGGATCGGTGCGGCCACCGAGGTCGAGGGCCGCCTCACCGCTGACGTGCCGGGTGAGGGCCGTCTCGTCCGGGCCGCCGGTGACGACCACGCGGTGGCCCGCGTCCGCGAGGCTCCGCACGGCGGCGGCGCAGTGCTCGGGGCTCCAGGCGCGGGCCGGTGCGCTGGCGCCGGGATGGAGCACGACGTAGGGACCGTTGCCGGTCAGCGGCACGGTGTCGGGGGCGGGCAGCACGCGGAGCCGTCCGTCGTCGCCGGGCGGCGGGGCGAAGCCCATGGCCACGGCGGTGTCCAGCGCCGCCTCGGCCTCGTGGCGGCCGGGGAGTCTGTGGTGCCGGACGTCGAGCAGACGGCCGGGGTGGTCGGTGCTGTCGGCGCCGATGCGTGGGACCCCGGCCATCCTGAGCAGCAGGGCGGTGGGCAGCGGGCTCTGGTGGAACGAGGTGAGGACGAGCGCGCTGTCGTACGCCTCGGCGCGTACGCGCCGGACGATCCCGTCGACGTCGGCGGTGTCCACCGGCGGTGGGTTCACTCCCTCCCAGGGCGCGTCCCAGACCAGTACGTCGTCGACCCCCGGAAGCAGCCGGGCGGCGGCTTCGCCTCGGGGGCCGCAGAGCAGTGCCACGTGGGAGGCGTGGGCGGCGACCGCGCGGACGGCCGGTCCCGCCAGCAGGACGTCGCCGAAGCTGTCCAGCCGCACGACCATTGCTTTCACCACGTGTCCCCCTCGCGCTCCAGCACCAGCCGGACGGCGCCCAGCACATCGGGGGCGGTCCAGCGTTCTTGCTTTACCTCCGAAGGCAGCGTCGCCGCGTTGGGGACGAGGACACCGCGGGCTCCGGCCGCCCGTGCCGCGAGGACGTCGGCGCGGATGTCGCCGATCACCACGCACGCGGTCGGCCGCACACCCAGGCGTCGGGCGGCCTCGACGACGAGTCCCGGTCTCGGTTTGCGGCAGCCGCACCGGTCTTCCGGGACGTGCGGGCAGAACACCCAGGTGCCGAGCGCGCCCAGGAGTTCGTCGGCCCGGCGGTTGACCCGGGCGACGTCGTCCTCGGAGATCAGCCCTCTGCCGATGCCCGACTGGTTGCTGACCACTCCGGTGGCGACACCTCTGGCGCGCAGCAGTGCGACCGCCTCGCGGGCGCCGGGCAACAACCGCACCTTCTCCGGGTCGCCGTTGTACGGGACGTCCTCCACCAGGGTTCCGTCCCGGTCGAAGAGGACGGCGGAGACCGGGCGGGGGGCCGGATGCAGGCTGCTCATCGGGTGCCTCCCACGGGCTGGGCGGCGCGGTGCCTGACCCGGCCGCTGAGGCGGTGCCAGCACGCCAGAGGAGGGATGAGCACGCTCGTGACGACCATCGTGACCATTTCCCGCCCGGTGCGGGGGCCGGGGCCGATGCGCGCCCAGGCGAACTCCGCGGTGGCCGCGGCCCACAGTCCGGTGGCGAGCAGGGCGGTCCGGGGTCGGCGCGCGACCGCGCTGAGGACGGCGGCTCCCGCCAGCGCGGTGATGGCGGTGTGGCCGGACAGACGGCCTCGTGGCGCCTGGGCCCGGTCCCACCAGCCGGTTCCGTGGAGGCGGTTCATGAGGGCGTCGTCGGCGTTTCCGCGTTGGGCGCGCACCGAGGCCCAACGGTCGCTCGGACGGACGGGGTGAAAAGTGACGCGCTCGCCCCGTCGCAGCGACCAGCCCGCCTCCATGACGCGCAGGGCGAGGTCGGCGTCCTCGCGGAAGGCGCGCGGGAACCTCTCGTCGAAGCCGTCGGCCTGTTCGAGCGCGGTCCGCCGGTAGGCCATGTCCGCGGTGGCCCAGGCGGCCCCTTCCAGACCGGCGGTCCCCCGCTCCCAGTCCGTGGGCCTGCGGTGCGCGGGCAACGGCACCGACAGCCGGCCCTGCACTCCCCCGGTGTCGTCACCGGCCTGCGCGAGGTCCGCGGCGAGCCGGTCGCGCCAGTCGGGAGACACCTGGACGTCGTCGTCGAGGAACACCACCCAAGGGGCGTTCACCGTTCGCCAGCCGGCGTTCCGTGCGGCGGCCGGGCCTCGCCCGCCGGTGGCGACGGAGCGCACCCGGAGGTCTCCGGCGGACCGCAGCGGCAGGGCGCCGTCGGGCGCGGGCCGGTCGTCGACCACGACGACCTCCGTCGGCGGCGGACCCTCGCACGCGGCCAGGGCCCGTAGACAGTCCTCCAGGCAGGGCCGGCCGATGGTGGGAACGACCACCGCGTACGCAGCGTGTTCATGGGGCCGGTTCACGCGAACGCCCTTCCGCGCCGCACGGCGAACGGTCCGAGCGCCAGCAGGTCCACCGGGGCGGACCCGAAGCACTCCAGCGCGTCACGGGGGTCGTCGACCATGGGCCGGCCGGCCGTGTTGAGGCTGGTGTTCACCACGACGGGCAGACCGGTGCGCCGTTCGAAGGCGGCGAGCATGCGGGCCACGAGGGGCTCTGCCCCGGCGCTCACGGTCTGGGCGCGGGCGGTGCCGTCGACGTGGACGACCGCGGGAATGCGCTCTCGCCACTCCTCGGCGACCTGGTGGACGAAGAGCATGTACGGGCTGGGTACCGGGCCGTCGAAGAGCTCGGCGGCCCGCTCCTCCAGCACCATGGGCGCCACCGGCCGGAACTCCTCACGCCCCTTGACCGCGTTCAGCCGTTCCAGGTTCGCTGCCCGCCCGGGATGGGCCAGCAGGGAGCGGTGGCCGAGCGCCCGGGGCCCGAACTCGGAGCGCCCCTGGAACCACGCGACGACTCCGTCCCGGCTCAGCTCCTCCGCCACCGTCTCGGCGATGTCGTCGGGTTGCTCGTACGGTACGGCGGCCCGCTCCAGCCAGCCGCGCAGTTCGTCGTCGCTCCAGCCGCGCCCGAGCGCGGCGGTCGGCATCGCCTCGACCGGCTCCTTCTCGTTCGCCACGTGGAGCGCGGCCCCGAGGGCGGTACCGGCGTCGCCCGCCGCGGGCTGCACCCAGATCTCCCGGAAGGGGCTCTCGCGGTACAGGCGGGTGTTGGCCACGCAGTTCAGCGCGACTCCGCCGGCGAGGGCGAGCACGTCCTCGCCGGTGCGGCCGTGCAGCCACCACGCCAGCTCCAGGAGGACCTCCTCCAGCCGTGCCTGGGCGCTCGCGGCGACGTCGGCGTGCTCCTGCGTCCAGGGAGCGCCCGGGGCCCGCCCCGGCACCAGGGACTGCCACGGCACGGTGCGGGCGGTGAATCCGCCCGCACCGTCGGTGTGGACGAACTCCCGCAGCCGGTCGACGAACCGCGGCTTCCCGTAGGAGGCGAGAGCCATGACCTTGAACTCGTCGCTGCTCCGCAGGAAGCCGAGGTGCTGGGTGAGGTCCTCGTAGAACAGGCCGACGGAGTCCGGGAGCCGCTGCGAGGCCAGGACGGTCAGTTGCCGGTTGACGTAGCGGCCGGACAGGTGGGAGCCGCACTCCCCTCGCCCGTCGAGCACGAGCACCGCGCAGTCGGGGTGCGGGGACGCCTGTCCGGCGGACGCGGCGTGGGCGACGTGGTGCGGGACGAAGCGAACCTTCCCGGCGTCGAGTCCCGGCAGGGCTTCGGCGAGGAACTCCGGGGCACGGCGGGCGTACTCCTGCCGCAGGTGGTCCCACGGGTCATCGAGGCCCAGTCGGTCGGCGGGAGCGGCGAGGCCGGGGTCGTAGGAGTAGGCGACCACATCGAGATCGGAGGGGCGCAGGCCCGCCTGTTCGAGGCACCACCGGGCGCTCAGCTCGGGCAGCTCCCACGCGGAGAACGGGACGGGACGCTTGCCGTGCTTGCGACGGCTGAAGCGCTCCTCCTCCGCGGCGGCGACGATGGCGCCGTCGACGACCAGGGCGGCGGCCGGGTCGTGGAAGAGTGCGTTGACGCCGAGGACGCGCATGGAAACCTCCGTCAGTCTCGCGGGGCGGGGGACACGGGGCCGGGCGTGGCGGAGAAGTGGGCGATGGTCCGCTTGATGCCCTCTTCCCAGCCGACCCGCGGCTCCCAGCTCAGGAGTTCGCGGGCCAGCGTGGTGTCGGGCCGACGCCGCTCGGGGTCGTCCTCGGGGCGCGCGATGAAGGTGAGCGGGGAGGTGGACCCTGCCAGCGCGATCACCCGGCGGGCGATGTCCAGGACCGTGGCCTCGTCCCCACCGCCGATGTTCACCGGTCGGACGGCCTGGCTGGCCGCCACGCGCAGCACGCCGTCCACGGTGTCGTCCACGTAGCAGAGTGAACGGGTCTGGCTGCCGTCGCCCGCCACGGTCACGGGGTCGCCCGCGAGCGCCTGGCAGACGAAGGTCGGAACGGCCCGGCCGTCGTGGGCGCGCATACGCGGCCCGTAGGTGTTGAAGATCCGCACGATGCCTGCGTTCACACCCTTCGTCCCGGCGTGGGCGGTGACCAGCGCCTCGGCGAACCTCTTGGACTCGTCGTACACGCTGCGCGGGCCCACCGGGTTGACGTTGCCCCAGTAGTCCTCGCGCTGTGGGTGGACGAGGGGGTCCCCGTAGACCTCGGACGTGGAGGCGAGCAGGAATCGGGCGCCGTCGCGGTGCGCGACCGTCAAGGCGTTACGGGTGCCGAGACTTCCCACGTCCATGGTTTCCAGCGGGTGACGGAGGTAGTCGGCGGGTGAGGCGGGACAAGCGAAGTGCAGGACGAGGTCGTAGGGGCCTGCCAGTTCGTCCACAGCCCGGTCGGAAGAGACGTCGCAGCGAACGAACCGGAACCCCTGACGGCCCTCCAAATGAGCGATGTTGTCCGTGGACCCGGACAACAGGTTGTCCACGCAGTCGACTTCGACTCCTGCGTCCAGCAACCGCTCGCACAGATGGGAGCCGAGGAATCCGGCGCCTCCGGTGACGACGGCGCGACGCCAGGGGGCTGGTGTCGTCATCAAGGACATGGGTCCGCCTTTCGTCCGAGCAGGGGTGTCACACGACTCCTGGGCAGGGCCGGACCGTTGACGCCCCATGGACGGCACGGGCCGGGCCGGGGTGCACCGCCGGACGATGCGGCGCCACGGCGGGCAGTACCAGGAAGCCCGCCGTGGTCCCGACGGGCTCGGCGGGCTGAGTTCCCTGGCGCGTACGTTTCACACGCGGAAGTTCGCCGGTTTCTGCGGTATCCCCCGAACGGCCCCGCCGCGGTGGACAGGTGCCCCGGCGGCAGGGCACGCGGGAACCCGCCTGCTCCCCTGTCCGCGACGGGTGAGGAACAGACGGGCCCGCAGGGATCCGGGGCAGTGGCTTCAGTCGGTGGAAAGCGCCTCGATGAGGTCTCCGACCTGGGGGTCGGGCAGGGCGCGGGCGACGTCCGCGGTGGCGACCATGCCGACCAGGGTGTGGCCGTCGATGACCGGCAGCCTACGGACCTTGTGGGAGGTCATCGTGCGCAGGATCTCCTCGGCGGGGTCATCGGCGCCGATGGTCACCGCCTCCCCCTGGGCCAGCTCGCCGGCCGTGCAGTCCGCCGGGTCCTTGCCCGCGCCGAGCACCTTGATCACGATGTCGCGGTCGGTCAGGACGCCCTTCAGCTTGTTGTCGGTGCCGCAGATCGGGAGAGCGCCGACGCCGAGGTCCTTCATCTTCTTCGCGGCGTCCAGGATGTTCTCCTTCTCACCGACGCACTCCGTGCCGCTGGTCATGATCTCGCGTGCGGTAGTCATGGGTTTTGTTCCCTTCCTGGGATCGGGCGGATCGTCCGTGCCGCGGCGGGTTCCCCACCGGAGGCGTTCCTAACGCCCGGTTTCTCCCTCCGGGCGTATGCGCCTCACGAAGCCGATACGGGCGTACCCGCCGCGTCCCCGGCTCGGCAGCCCTGTGGCCCTGTGGCCCGGAACGAAGCACGGTTGCCGGGAAAGGCCGCTGATTCCACGTGTGCCTCGGTGCGAAGGGGTACTCGGAGTGCATGAGCACAGGAAACCCGGACCCGGATCCGCGCGATACGCCAGGCCTGGAGCCCGGCGGCGGGATCGCCCCCGGCGACACTCCCCCCGGTGAGAGCAGCACCTCCGAAGCGGGACCGCGTCACGCACCGCCCAAGGGTTGGGCCATGGGCCCGCTGATCGCCATCATCACGGTCACCGTGATGGTGGCTGCCTTCTTCCTCGTCTACGCCCTGCTCCTGTGACCGCGGTGCCCGCTTCCCCGGGCAGCCCCCGTCGGCGACGGCTTCTCAGCCCTCGACGCCGGTGGCGTGATGCGGCGCGCCCACCGGCTTGGACTCCGGGGAGCCACGCTGGCGCAGGTAGACCGAGAGGATGACCATGGAGGCCACCGCGAGAAGTTCGGACTGCCAGTTCTGCAACGTCCTGCTCCAGAAGTCGGCCGACAGCACGTACCCGCTCCAGTCGACGGGCGGCTGAAGGTCGCGGAGCCGCTGCTCGTTGTAGGCTGCCGTGCCCGCGACGGACTGGGCCGGCCACGACAGGATGAACAGCGCCGCCATGACCAGGCCCAACGAGCACGAGAACAGTCTCTGGCGGATCCCCCCGGCCGCCGCCCAGCGGGGGGAGTCGTCGCGGGCATGGGCTCCGACCCGCTGTGTCTCGTCGTCCTCCGGTCCCGCCCTGTCCATCTCCTTCGATTCGGGGGAGCCGCGCTGGAGCAGCCAGACGGTGCCGAAGATGTAGAGGAAGAACTGCAGGTACTCCGACTGCCAGTTCTCGGTCACATCGACGGCGAAGTCCGACGACATCAGGTAAGCGGTCAGGGACACCGGCGCCAGGGAGTCGACGAGCAGGCCGTTGTTGAACTCGGTGTGGCCAACGAGAGCCTGTCCGGCGAGAGTCAGCAGGAAGGCCGCAGCGAAAGCCAGAGTGAGCGAGTCGTCCCGCGGGAATCTACGCAGCGGGAATCTACGCACCGGAGGGAGCCTCCCCTTTCGCGCGTCCTCGTCGACGAGACGGCACTCCCCTCACCTCTTCATCAGACCCAGCGCGGTGAAGTAGACGAGCCCGCAGACCACGCCGGTGAGACAGGCCACGAACAGCGCTTTGGTCACGGTCATCCGCCTTCGACGACGCAGGTGTACGGCCGCCCCGGGTCCGGCGTACAGCCGGCGGCCCCGGTCGACTCCTGGCAGCGGCGCTGCGGGCGGCTCGTCACCAGGAGGCCACCGACAGACTTGGGGAAGGCGCGTGACGGCACCACTCGCGCGGCGCCGTCACGCAGTGCGTGCGGGCGTCACTCACGGGTGATCCGGGCGTTCCTCGGGCGGGACCCCGCCACCGGGACCTCCGCCCTTGCCTCCCTTGTCCGTTCCGTGCGCGTGCGCGCCCCCGCCACGGGGCGTTCCAGGCTCTCGCGCCTTCTTCTCGGCGCTGTCCTGCGGGGTTGCCCCACCCTTGTCACTGCGCCGCTGTTCCGGTTGCTGCGGGTTCGACATCGCGATCGCTCCCTCCGCTTGGATCCGTGCGCCACCCGAGTCCCCGAGTGGCTTCCCCTCAAACATGTCTCCGCCCTGATCGAGGAGGCCGTCTCACTCGGTGCGTAGCGCCTTCGCCCGTTCGGGGAGCACCTTCTCGGCGCGTTGCCGGGCCGGCTCCCGCCCAGGACGAACGCGACTCCCACCCGCCTGCGTCCGGTCCCGCTCCAGCGTTTGGCGGCTGCCCACGGTGGTACCCGGCGGCAGCAGGGCCTCTGACGCACACCACGTCGCGCGCACCCCTCGTGGTGAGCGCCGCGCAGACGCCTCCGCCGAGCCGCGACCGATCTGGGGAGATGACGTCATGACCGACCCCCGCCCCTTCACCGGGCAGGACGAGTCCTACTGGATGGATACGACGGACGCGTCGCCGTACCCGCGCCTGACCGAGGACATCACCGTGGACGTCGCCGTGGTGGGTGGCGGCATCGCCGGCCTGAGCACGGCATGGGAGCTGGCCCGGACAGGCCGGCGGGTCGCGGTACTGGAGGCGGACCGCATCGCGTCCGGCGTCACCGGCTACACCACGGCCAAGGTGTCGGCGCTGCACTCGCTCGTGTACGACCGGCTGCGGCGGGCCCATGGCGCCGAGGCCGCCCGGCTGTACGCCGGCTCGCAACTGGACGCGGTGGAACGGCTGGCGGCGATCGTCGACGAGGTGGACATCGCCTGTGATCTGGAGCGGGTGAGCGCCTACTCCTACGCGGCGGGGCCCGCCTCCCGGGCGGCCGTCGAGGCGGAAGCCCGTGCCGCTGCCGAAGCAGGTCTCAAGGTCTCCTACGTCACCGGGACGGAGCTGCCCTTCCCGATCGGCGGCGCGGTCCGCCTGGACGGACAGGCGCAGTTCCACCCGCGCGCCTACCTGCTGGCTCTGGCTGAAGACTTGCTGCGCCTCGGGGGCCTCGTCCTCGAACGGACCCGGGTCACCGGACTCTCGGAAGGGCGGCCGTGTCGTCTGACCACGGAGGACCAGCGGGTGGTGACGGCCCGGGACGTGGTGGTCGCCACCCACTACCCGGTCTTCGACCGTGCGCTGCTCTTCGCGCGGCTGTCGCCCCGCCGGGAGTTGGTGGTCGCCGCGCCGGTGGCCGCCGACCGGGCCCCGAAGGGGATGCACATCACCGAGGACGAGGGAAAGCGGTCGGTGCGTTCGGCGCCTCTCGACGAGAGCCGCCGCCTGTTGATCGTCACCGGGGAGAGCTTCACGCCGGGAACGGGCGATCCGCGGGAGGGCTTCCGCCGTCTCGACTCCTGGATGCACGAACGCTTTCCGGTGGGCGCCACCACCTATCGGTGGGCGGCGCAGGACAACGACCCCAGCGATACGGTGCCGCTCATCGGCCCCCTCCATGTCGGGGCTCGTCATACCTACGTGGCGACCGGCTTCGGAGGCTGGGGAATGACAGGCGGCGTCCTTGCGGGCCGACTGTTGACCTCTCTGATCACCGAGTCCGAAGCCCGGCCGGCCTGGGCGGAGCTGTACGATCCGCGACGTATCGCGGGTGTCCTGCGCGAGGGCGCGGCGCTGTTGAAGCAACAAGCCGATGTGGCCAAGCACTTCGCCGGCGACCGGATGCGGGTGACCCACGTCGACTCGGTGGGCGACATCGCGCCGGGCACGGGTGCCGTCGTGCGGGTGAAGGGGCGGCGCTGCGCCGTCTACCGGCATCAGGACGGCGCGCTGCGGGCCGTCTCCGCCCGCTGCACCCACCTCGGCTGCCTGGTGTCCTTCAACGACGCGGAAGCCACCTGGGAGTGTCCGTGCCATGGATCCCGGTTCGACACCGACGGCACCGTGCTCCAAGGGCCGGCGACACGCCCCTTGGAAAGGCTGGAGATCCCCGGCGAGGCGGAGTGAGCCCAGTCGGAGGCGCCGGCTCCCACCGGCCGTGACTCGTCCCAACGTGACGGAGGGCGAAGTCCTCGCCCTCCTCCGTGGCCGCGGAGAGACGCGACCGCCCTTGGACGGGCCCGCCCGATCGAAAGGCGACCCGATCGGGCGGGCACCGAGCTTGAGCCCGTCGGCCAGGGCAGTTATGCGCCTCCGGCCCTTCCCCCTGTGTCCAGTCATGTCACAGCCCTCCGGAGCCGGCTCAACGCCCCCACCGGCCGGCCGGACTGCCAACTGACCAGCCCCGGCTCGCAGTCACAGCGCGGCGAAGTGGCTGCCGGGCCCGGGCGCCGCGCCGGCCCCTGAGTGGCGCGCACACGGGCAGAGCGGCCCGCTGACGCGAGAGGCAGGGCTCCTGACGCCCGGCACCTGCCGCGAGCAGCCGCAGAAGCCCCTGCGGGGCTTCAGGGCAGGCGCCGAACCCGGAAGGCTGATCGCGCCGATACGCGCGCCACACCGCGTGCACCGCAGGAACGCGGGCGGCACGGGAACGCATCCGGTGCCCGCGGCTCGTGTGATGCGTCCGGGAGGTTGTGCATCCAGCCCTGCGGGCCGGACCGGCCGAGCGACCGAGGTGTCGCAGCGTCAGGTACAGACGCCGGCCGACGGCTGGAGTGACCACCGCGGTGCGTGTCACGGAGCCTCGCCTCCCACCCGCGGCATCAAGTCCCGGCGCACTCCCGCGCCGCGGAAACGCCACTCGTATGCTGCCTGCCGATCAGGGAACTTCCTTCACATTTTTCGTGTCTTATCTGACTTTCCTCACGATTCATGGCATGTCTTAGGCGATCAGGTGATCAGTACGACAATCATCTCGGCTTGAAGGAGCCTTCATGCGCATCTCCAGTTCCGTCCGCTCCCGCAGCGCCCGCGCGGGCGCCAAGGTGGCCGTCGCAGTCGCAGTCGCCGGCGCCACCCTGGCCGGAGCACCCGCCGCCCACGCCCTCCCCGGCGACAGCGGCAACATCGACATCCGCTCGGTCAGCTGGCACTCGCGCAGTGACCGCGACGGGGTCGAGGTCTGCAAGTTCGTGCTGGCTGCGAGCAACTTCGAGTCGTTCCCCTCGGTTCCCTGGACGATCACCGAGCAGCCCCCGACCGTGCCGCCGGGCACGACCCTGATGGACAGGCTTCCGCTCATCAACGGCAGTGCGCGCAGCGAGACGTACCTGCTCCCGGAGGGCACGTACCAGCTGGTGTGGGTTGTCCCGGCGGGCCCGAAGCAGAAGAGCTTCAAGGTCGAGTGCCCCGACCGCGGTCACGGCGGCGGCAAGCCGCACAAGCCGCAGAGGCCGATCGGCGGTGTCCCCGCGGGCGGCGGCGGTGTCCCGGAGATGGAGCCCATCAGCTCCGAGAGCGACTCGAACGCCGGAGCGGTCGCCGCGCTGGCTGCCGGGGCCGCCGGAGCCGCGGGCCTGGTCATGATGCGCCGGTCCGCACGTCGCCGTGCCCGTGGCGAGGCGTAACGCCCGCTGCCGACGGCGACGACGAGGACCGACACGCGCCTGCCGTCTCACCATGACGCTGAGCGTGACGTTCTCTCTGGTGGCCGGCATCGTCTGGGTGTCCTCGGGCTCCTCCGAGGACACCCGGACGGTCGCCGCCGCCCGCGGCAGCGACGCCGCGGGCGGTGGGAGGGAGCCGTTCCGGCGGGCACCGCACCAACCGGAGGAGCACGTGCCCGCCTCGCACGCTCCCCTGGTGCCCTCCCGCCCGCTGAAGGTCGCCATTCCCGCCATCTTCATCGAGGCGGCGGTCACCGGACTCGGCCTCGACGCGAAGGGCCGGCTGGGAGCCCCGCCGTTGAGCAAGCCCAAGCTGACGGGCTGGTACGAGAAGGGGCCGTCGCCCGGTGAGAACGGCACGGCCCTGCTCGTGGGCCACCGGGACACCAGGACCGGCCCCGCCATCTTCCTCAACCTCAACGCCCTGCGCCGGGGCGACAAGGTCAACGTGGTGCGTGCGGACCGCAGGACCGCGGTGTTCACGGTGGACGCGGTGAAGACGTACACGAAGGACAAGTTCCCCGACGACAAGGTGTACGGGGAGACCGGGCGGCCCGAACTACGGCTGCTGACCTGCGGCGGGCGTTTTGACGAGAAGGCGGGCTACTCGGCGAACGTGGTGGTCTTCGCGCATCTCACGTCATGGAAGAAGGCGGCCTGAGCGCCGCTCGGGATCGGCCGGTACCTCGGGGACAAGGTGCCGGCCGCCCTCACGACCGAGGCGGGGCGACCACGCGGTCGTCGCCGCCCGTCCGAGGGCGCCCCGCGGCCGTGGCGGGACAGTGTTCGCGGCCCCCGCCGCCTCGTCCACCGCTCCCCTCCAGGCCCCGGCACATCCCTCGGTGCGGTCGGCCGACATCATCGAACCGGCCCTGCCGGTCGAGGGGTTCCCGGGCAGGCCCAGGGGGCTGCGACCTCTGCCAGGACCTGACGTGGCCGCGGTCCTCCCGGCCCACCGACTGCCCCGTCGCGGACACCCGTCCGGTCATCCGCGGCGGCAACGTCCACCGCAACCGCTCCGGAAACCTGCCCCTGGAGGGCCGCTGCCGCGAGTAGGACGTCAACCCCCGCAACCGGGCAACACACCACGACGCCGAACGTGTCGTCCGAGACCAGGAGACCCACACCGTCCGGTACACCGGCGACCCCTACGACAACTTCCAGGAGATCTTCTCAGGTTGCGAGTGGCGAGGACTACGGGCGCGGAGCCGAAGTCCCCACCGCCGTCCTCACCAGCTCCCTCACCTGGCCGACGATGTCCGCCCGGTTCCGCTCGAAGTCCGGGTCGGTGACCGTGCCTGTTTCCGGGTCCGTGTTCTCCGCTCCGAACCGCAGCACCGGAGTGTGGAGATGACCGCCCGGCAGGTCGGGCAGCCGCAGCCGGTCGCGCAGCAGGGTGGCCCGGTAGGCGATCTCGTTGGAGAGGTAGTCGCCGCCGCCGCCGGCCCGCGACGCCGAGCCGGGCGTGGGTCCGTCCGGCCTGGTCACCGGTTGGCTGCCGCCCGCCGGGATCTCGGTGACCTCGGTGTTGTCGTACACCGGGAAGCGGCCCGTGTCCGCTTCGGTGAGCTGCCGGTACGGGAGCGTGGTCGTCGTCCACTGCGGCTGCGAGCCGGGGTCGTCGACGGGGACGGTCCCGGTGCTCACCGCGTTCTCGTTGTCGGGGAAGCCGCCGCGCCAGGCGCCGTTGGTGCGCTCCACGTCGAAGCGGCCCTGGCGGCCCTGGCTGACGGTGGTGAACAGGTCCAGGCGGGGCAGCTGCCGGGCGAGGGCCCGCTCGACGGCTCCCTCCGCGAAGTCCGCCCAGCGCACCGGGAAGACGACCGTCTCGATCCGGGCCGGTCCCTCCGCGGTCCGTACCAGGGTGCCGTCCAGGGCGAGCGCGCTCGCGCCCGAGGGGTTGCCGATCCGTACGTCCCGGTCCAGGGTGAACGGGTCGAAGCCGGTGACGAGGACCCGCTTCACCCGTTGGCCCGGGAAGCGGAGGCCGTCCTGACCGCGCGAGGAGGTCTCCAGGGCGGCGTGCAAGGCCTTGCGCTGCTCGTCGCTCAGCCCGAACCGGGGTTCCCAGGAACGGAGTTCCCGACTGAGCGCGAGACGAGCCCAGTACAGCGGCCGGTCATCGCCCCGGCTCAAGTCGCCCGTGGCCGGCCCTCGGCCCTGGGCGCGGTCCACGGCGCGCCGCCACAGCGCCGAGGCGTGGCGGGTGACCGTGCGCTCGGCCTGCGCATAGCCGCCGGAGCCCCGCAGGGCACGCTCGAAGCGCGGGGCGAAGGAGTCGAATCCGCTGCGCCGCAGGATCTCCCGCGGCGCGGTGCGATCGAGGCGCTGCTCCTCGACGGTCGTCGCCGCGGGGGTGGGGGCGGCGTCCGCCGGGGAGGCGGCGGCGGGAAGGGTGGGGCCCGCGAGGACGAGCAGGAGCGCCACCCCGCCGAGGCCGAGCCGGGTGGTCACGGAGAAGGGGTGCGTCACGTGGTTCCTTTCGGGTCAACGGCTGGTCGCAGTATCGCGGCACCGCCTGAGCCGAAGCCAGGGGGCAAGAACCGTGCAAGCCCATGGAGAAGGGGGCAGAGTACGCAGAACGCGCCCACCCCCTCGCGGGCGGGTGCGTGGGGCCCGTCTCGGCCTCCCCCCGCGCGCGCCGTCCCCCCGCTCCTGGAGCGGCGACGGAGACGCCCGCCCGGCCCCGACCGGCCTGCTGCCGCCATGCAGCCGTCCGCCCCCTCCCCGTCGGGCTCCGCGGCGTACGGGGCCTCCGGCACTGCCTGGTCCACGAGGCGGACGACCGGCTCGATCGCCGTCGCACGCGGCTGACGGCGGCAGGGGTGCGCCGGACGAACCGGCGCACCCCTGCCGTTCCCCGCCCTACCAACCGACGCCGAGCCGCTGCGGGCTGCGGGAGGTCGTGCCGGTCCGCCACACGACCGTGTCGACGGGGGCGGCCAGGCGCAGCTCCGGGAAGCGGGCGGCCAGGCGGTGCAGGGCGAGCTGGAGCTCCGTGCGGGCCAGCCAGGCGCCGAGGCAGTAGTGGGGGCCGGCGCCGAAGGAGAGCGTGGGGGCCTCCAGTGGGGCGAACAGGTCGTGGAGGGTGTCGGGCGGGAAGACCTCCGGGTCGCGGTTGGCCATGCCGCAGTCGGCGAGCACGATCGCGCCCGCCGGGATCGTCACTCCTCCGACCTCGACGTCCTCGGCGGTGTGGCGGGTGCTGCCCCGGTCGTCGCCCAGCGGAACGAGGTGGACCAGGCGGTCCGCGAGACGCCCCGCGGCCTCCTCGTCGGCGCCGATCCGGGGCCAGGTCTCACGGCGTTCGCCCAGCAGGTAGAGCAGTGCGTTGCCGAGCATGGTCATCGTGCTGTCGTGGCCGCCGACGACCAGACCGCACACCAGGGTGACCAACTGGGCCTCGGGGACGCCCCCTTCCTCGTCGGCCGCCGCGACCAGACCGCTGATCAGGTCCTCGCCCGGGGTCCGGCGCCGCTCCGCGAGGAGGTGCGCGCCGAACGCGCTGAACTCCTTGAGGACCGCTGCCACCTGTTCGCGCTCGTGGGTGCCGTCGGAGAAGGCGTGTTCGCTCCAGTGCCGCATCCGGTCCCACGCCGACTCATCGAGCCCCATGAGGCGGCTGATCACGGCCGCCGGCAGGGGGAGGGCGAACTCCGCGACCACGTCCGCCGGTTGCGGTCGCGTCTCCAGCCGGTCGAGGAGCTCCTCCACTATCGCGGCGATCCACGGCCGCCAGCGGGCGACGGCCCTCGGGGTGAACGCGCGCCGCAGGGTGCGGCGCAGCCGCAGATGGTCGGGGCCGTCCTGGTTGAACATCAGGTCGGGGTCGTTCACGAGATCGGGTACGCCGGAGAGGGTGGGCGCGTCGGGGGCGTACAGCTGGGCCCGGCCGAACCGCGGGTCGGAGAGCACCTGGCGGACGTCCTCGTACCGGCTGACCAGCCAGGCGGGGCCGCCGCCCGGCAGCTCGGCGGGGCGGGGCGGCCCGGGTTCCTCGAAGAACAGGCGGTGCAGCGGCTCCGGGGCCGGATGCGTGGGATCGGTGGTGGTCAACGTGCCTCCTGGGCAGCGCCGTTGGATCGGGCGGAGGGCGACGGCGCTCAGAGTTCGACGAGTACCTTGCCCCGGTTGGCCGCCCGGTCGCCGTAGAGGCTGCCGTAGGCGGCGGGGATGGCGTCGAAACCGTGGTGCAGGGTGTGGTCGCAGACGACCTCGCCGCGCCGGACGCGGCCGCCCAGGTCGGTGTGGAGGTCCTGCCAGTTGCGTTCGGTGAACCATTCCAGGGAGAAGATGCCACGCACGGTGGCGCGCGGGAACATCAGGTAGGGCAGGAGCCGGGGGCCGGTGCTCTCGTTGCCGACCTGGGTCGCCCACTGCCAGCACACCGCCACCTGGCTGCCGATGTTGAGCAGGGGGAACACGGCGTCGGTGACCGCGCCGCCGAGGTTGTCGAAGTAGCGGTCGACGCCGTCGGGGGCGGCCCGGACGAGTGCGTCGTGGACGGTGTCCGCGCCGTCCCCGTGGCGGTAGACGATCACGGCGTCGAACCCGAGCCCGGTGAGGTAGTCCGCCTTCTCCGGGCACGAGGTGGTGCCGACGACCCGGGCCCCGGCGAGCGCGGCGAGCTGCCCGACGAGGGCGCCCACCGAGCCGGAGGCCCCGCTGATGACGAGGGTCTCGCCGGGACTGATCGTCATGTACTTGGTCAGGGTCCCCCAGGCGGTCATGCCGGGGCCGCCCATCACGCTGAGGGCGGTCGGCAGCGGCAGGGCGTCGTCGTACCAACCGGGGTCGAGCCTGCGGTAGGCGGGGAAGACCATGGGGAACGTGCCGGTCTGCCAGAGTTCGGGGACGCCGGCGCTGATCACATGGGTACGCCAGCCGCCGAAGCCCTGTACGAGGTCGCCGACGCGGTGGGCGGCGCGCGGCCCCGCCTCCACCACCTCCATGATCGAGTCGGCGCCCATGTGCCGCCCGATCGGGGTGTCGAGGGCGATGCCCTGGAGGTAGGGGTCGACGGAGACGTACAGGGTGCGCAGGAGCATCTCGTCGGGGGCGAGGGTCACGTCGACGTGTTCGACGACCTTCTCGTAGACGCGGTCCACGTCGGGGATTCCCTCGACGTGTTCGCGGACCACCCATTTCGCGATCTTCATGGCTTCCTCTCGGTCGGTGCCGCGGGGCGGACGGGTACGGGGATGACCCGGTGGGTCGGTGGTGGTGCGGTGAGGTCGAGCGACGCGGTGAAGGGCCGGTCGTCGTCGCGGCAGACGAACTGCATGACGTGGCGTCCGGCGGCGGCGGCCCGGATGAGCCCGCCGGTGGTGGCCCAGACGCCGGACTGGTAGAAGTCGCGCAGTCCGGGGAGGCCTGGGCCGTGCTTCTTGATCAGCTCTTCGAGGGTCTCGCCGCTCTCCACGAAGGGCTGCCAGCCCAGCACGGTCCCGTCGTAGTTGCCGGTGTAGCGGACCTGGGTGAGGGGGCTGGAGACGTCACGGACGACGATCGCGTCCCGCAGGCCGGGGTAGCGGTCCTCCAGGAAGCCGACGAGTGTTTCGCGGGCCCGCCGTTTCGCCGCGTAGTAGCCGCGCCCGTGCCGTACGGGCAGGGTGTGCAGCTCCTGTCCGCCGCGGGTGCGGGTGATCTGTTCGGGGCCCTCGTCCAGGGCGCGCCAGGGGGCGATGTCGCAGAAGTAGGTGGCGTAGACGACGGTGGTGCCGTCCGGGGACAGTTCCGGGTAGTGGCGGCTGCGGAACTGGACGTTGATGCTGGGGTGGCGGATGCCGGTCAGTTCGGCGGCCGTCGCCTCGTCGAGAAGGTAGGTGGTGCAGGGGTCGCCCGCGGGGAAGGGGCGGGAGAGGCCGAGGAAGAGGGTGAAGTAGCCGGGGAAGACCATGCCGGGTTCGTGGATGGTCTCCGTGTAGAGCTTGCGGTAGTCCTCGCCCAGGTACTTGCCCTCCAGGAACTTCATGGTCGTGGTGTAGCCGTCGCAGGCCGACACGATGATGTCGGCGCGCAGTTCCCGGCCGTCGCTGAGGCGGACGCCCACCGCCCGGTCGTCCTCGACGATCACCGTCTCGACCTTGGTGTTGTAGGAGACCTCGCCGCCGAGCCGGCGGTAGCGGGCCTCGATCGACTCGGCGAGGCCGAGGGAGCCGCCTTCGGGGACTCCGGCGGAGAGGTTGGCGTGCGAGGCGAGCTGGAAGTGGAAGGGGAGGACGGGGAAGGCCGGGTGCTTCTCGTACAGGATGAAGTTGAAGGCATCCCGCAGGAGGGGGTCCTTGAACTTCTTGGAGAAGTCGCTCATCAGGACGGTGATCGTGGTGCGGACGGAGTTGAAGTACGGCAGGAACGAGGCGAGCATCCGCCAGCGCTCGCGGCGTCCCATCAGTCCGACGGGCTTGAGGAAGGGGTAGACCGCGAGCGCCTTGCGGAAGCTGCGCAGTTGCGCGCAGAACTTCCGCACGAGCCGGGCGTCGGCGGGCGAGATGCCGATGAGGTGGGCTTCGAGCCGGTCGGGGTCGGAGTAGAAGTGGACGGCCCGGCCGTCCGTGCCGCGCACGATGTTGAAGACGTCGAAGTGGCGGATCTCCTTGCCCTGGAGGGCGCCGAGCTCCAGCCAGATCTGGTGCATCTCGTTGCCGGGGCCGCTGCCGAGGAGCCAGCTGACGCAGGCGTCCAGGGTGAAGCCGCCGCGCTCCCAGGCGGTGCAGCAGCCGCCGGGGATCTCGTGCATCTCCAAAATGCGGGTGCGGTAGCCGTTCATCTGGGCGTAGCAGCCGGTGGAGAGCCCGCCGAGACCGGCCCCGATGATGATCATCGTTTCCCGGGGCCGGCGGGTGCCGCCGGGCCGGGGCCCGTTCCTGTCGCCGTTCACGATCCCTCGCTCTCCCGTGCGGACCACCGGTCGAGCTGGGGCAGGTGTCCCAGCTTCCCGGGGTGCCAGGGTTCGGCGCCCTCGCTCTCCCAGGCCCGGAACTCCAGGCCCAGGTCGCGGCAGAGGTACTGGACGGCGAAGCGGCCGGTGGAGGCGGCGCGGATCAGGCCGCCCATGCCGACCCACTGTCCGGCCATGGAGAAGTTACTCAGTCCCGGCAGCCGCATCCGGTCCTTGCCGACGAGGCGCGCCGCGACGTCGTCGGCGTCGGAGAACGCCTTCCACGCGAGGATGGAGCCGCCGAGGTTGCCGGTGTAGCGGTGGGTGGTGGCGGGCGTGGCGACCTCGACGATGTCGATGCGCTCCGCGATGCCGGGGGTGCGGCGCTCCAGGAAGTCGCGGACGAAGTGGGCGACTTCGCGCTTGCGCCGGCGGTACTCCTTGCGGTCCCTGGTGCGCAGGTCCTTCCAGTGGGCGTAGTCGCTGAAGTAGGTGCAGTGCAGGACGGAGTGGCCCGGCGGTGCGAAGCCGCCGGAGTAGCGGGAGCGGGCCTGCACGACGAAGCTGTCCTGGAGGGCCCCGGGGAGGTGGGCCGCGTCGTCCGGGCCGAGGAGGTGCGTGGTGCTGTGCGCCTCCTCGGGTTCAAGGTCGCCGCGGAGGCCGACGAAGGCGGAGACGACGGCGGGGAAGAGGGTGCCGGGGCGGTGGAGGAGGTCGGTGTAGAGCTTGTCGATCCGGGGGCCGGTGTACCGGCCGCCCAGGAGTCCGTAGACGGTGGTGTGGCCGTCGCAGGCGGAGACCACGTGATCGGCGAAGTACCGTCTGCCGTTGCGGAGTTCGATGCCGATCGCCCGGTCGCCCTCGACCAGGATCCGCTCGGTGCGGGCCCGGTAGGTGACCGTCCCGCCCAGGCTCTTGTAGCGCTCCTCGACGGAGCGGGCGAGGCCGAGCGAACCGCCTTGGGGGAAGCCCGCGTTGCCGTGGTGGGCGGCCGCCATGTTGAAGAGGTACGGCAGCATCGGGAAGCCCTCGGGGTCCTGGAAGAAGATGTTGCGGAACGCCTTGCGCAGCAGCGGGTCCTGGAACCGGTCGGCGAACACCTGTATCGGGGTGGCGGCGGTCCGCCAGAACAGCCGGAAGGCGGGGAGCACCGTGCGCAGGGTCCGGGCCCTCTCCCCCACGGTCCTGAGCGCGGGCGCGGTCAGGAACGGGTACAGCTCGATGTCGATGAAGCGCCGCAGGTCCCGGGTGAAGGCCCGGATGAGCGGGGCGTCGGCGGGTGAGACCTCCAGGAGGTGGGCCTCCAGCCGGTCGGGGTCGTTGTAGAACGTCACGGACCGGCCCGAGGCGTCCTCGACCTTGTTGAATAGGTCGAAGTTGGTGACCGTCTTGCCGTCGAGCGCGCCGAGTTCGCGCCACACCCGGTGGGCGTCGTTGCCCGGGGCGGTGCCGATGAGCCATTCGATGCAGTAGTCGAAGAGGTACCCGTCGCGCGACCAGGCGGTGCAGCAGCCGCCGGGCAGCACGTGCTTCTCGAAGATGCGGGTCCTGGCTCCGCTCATCTGCGCGTAGACGCCGGTGGAGAGGCCGGCCACGCCCGCGCCGACGACGATGACGCGGGGCGGGGTGCCCGGGGCGCGTTCCCTGCTGGTCCAGTCGGTGGGGTCGTCATCCGCCATGGGCCGCGTCTCCCCTCAGGACGGAACGCACCAGCTCGGCGTTGCGGGGCAGGTGTTTGGCGTCGAGCATGTCGGCGTGGATGCCGGAGCCGCGCAGTACGGCGGTGGCGCCGGTGGAGCTGCCGTGCCAGGTGCCGTGCTCGCCGGCGGCGTAGAGGGCGGCCTTCTCCTCGTCGGTGATCACGCTGACCGTCGCGGCGACCGTGCCGGTGTTGGGGGTGCGACCGCAGAAGGCGAGGTATTCGGCGGCGTGGGCGAGGGTCTCCCGGGCGACGGCCTCGGAGCCGGTGTGCTTGCGTACGTGGTCGGCGAGTTCGCTCTCGAAGGCGGCGATGCCCGAGGCGTCCGGTTCGTAGGCGGCGAGGATGCGGCGGGAGTCGAGGATGACGACGTGGTCGACGTGGCGACCGCGCCGCTCCAGTTCCTTGGCCGTCTCGAAGGCGAGGTTGCCGCCGAGGGAGTAGCCGAGGAGCAGGTAGGGGCCGTCGGGCCGGTCCGCCTCGATCAGGTCGGCGTACCGGATGACCTTGTCGTCGCCGGGGAGGTAGTTGAAGCCGGTGACGGTGTAGTCGGGGAGTTGTGCGGCCAGGCCCCGGTAGACGAGCCCGTGGCCGCCGGCGGGCGGGAAGCAGAAGAGGGCGGGGGCCTGTCCGGCGTTGAAGGTGAGGCTGGGCAGTTCGTCGGCGGTGGTGCCGAGCAGGACGTCCTCCACGGTGGCGGCCATGCCGTGCAGGGTGGTGACCTGGTAGAGCCTGCTGACGGGGACGCCGACGCCGAACTCGGTGCGCAGGTGGTGGAGGAGCTCGATGAGCTTGATCGAGCTGCCGCCGAGTTCGAAGAAGTCGTCCTCCAGACCGATCTGTTCGCGCCCGAGCAGGGTCTTCCAGTGGCGGGCGACGCTGACCTCGTACAGCGTCACGGGTTCCTCGTGCGGCCGGTCCCCCTCCTCGGCCCGGGGGGCGGGCAGGGCGGCCGTGTCGACCTTGCCGTTGGCCGTCAGCGGCAGGGCGGGCAGCTCGGTGAAGTGGGACGGGATCATGTACGAGGGGAGTGAGCGCGCCAGGTGGCGGCGCAGGGCCCGGACGTCGAGGACCGCGCCGGGCGCCGGTACGCAGTAGGCGCAGAGCGCCGCGTCTCCGCCGGTGTCGGTGCGTACGGTGACGACGGCCCGGGCGAGGGGGGGCCACTGGGCGAGCTGTGCCTCGATCTCGCCGATCTCGATGCGGTGGCCGCGCAGTTTGACCTGGCCGTCGGTGCGGCCGAGCAGGTGGACCCGGCCGTGCGCGTCCCAGCGGGCGATGTCGCCGGTGCGGTAGAGGCGTTCGGGCCGGGCGTCGGCGGTCCGGCCGAGCGCCCGGGTGACGAAGCGCTCCTCGGTCTGTTCGGGGTCTCCGGCGTAGCCGAGGGCGACGCCGTCGCCGCCGATCCAGAGTTCGCCGGGCACGCCGGGCGGGACGGGTTCGCCGTGGATGTCGAGGACATGGAGGGTGCTGTTGGGCAGGGGCCGGCCGATCGGGACCATCGCGCCGGGCTCCAGATCGTCGACGGGCCCCTCGAAGTACGCGCTGTCGATGGTGGCCTCGGTGAGGCCGTAGGAGTTGACGAGGCGGGTGCCGGGCCCGCAGAGCTCGGCCAGTCGGCGGTACTCCCCCACGCTCCAGGCGTCCGAGCCGACCACCAGCAGCCGCAGGAAGTCCAGCCGCAGCCCTTCCCGTGCGCAGTGGTCCATCAGGCCACGGACGACGGCGGGCACGAACTCCGCGCAGTCGACCCGCTCCTGACGCATCGTCCGATACAGCCGGGTCGTGTCGAAGAGGAGGTCGCGGTCGGCCAGGACGAGGGTGCCGCCCGAGCACAGGGCGCGCACCAGGTCGCCGGTGAACACGTCGAAGGACGGTTCGGCCATCTGGAGGTGTGTCCGTACGTCGGTCTCCAGCCGGTACTCCTGGCGCCAGGCGGCGTGGGCGGAGGCGAGGTTCCGGTGGCTGACCCGGACGGCCTTGGGGCGGCCGGTGGATCCGGAGGTGGTGATGACGTACGCGGGCACGTCGGGGCCGGCCTCGGCCGCCGGTCCTTCCGGGTGCGGTGCGGTGCGCCCGAGCTCGGCGAGGGTGAGCGTCGGGACGGTCAGGGCCCCGGTCTGCTCCGGCGTGGCGTCGTCCGCGACGACGACGAGCGCCGCGCCGGTGGTCGTCACGAGGTGGGCGAGCCGGTCGGCGGGCTGGTCGGGCCGGAGCGGGAGGTAGGCGGCGCCGGCCTTGAGCACGCCGAGCAGGGCGGCGATCAGCTCGGGCGACTTGTCCAGGCACAGCACGACCACCGAGCCCTCGCCGATGCCGAGCGCCCGCAACCGGGCGGCGGTGTCGGCCGCCTGCCGGTCCAGCTCCGCGTAGGTCAGCCGGTGCGCCCCGCCGTGCGCGGTGGGCATGGTGACGGCGACGGCCGCGGGGTGCTCGGCGGCGATGCGGCCGATCAGCGTGTGGACCGGGGTGAACGGCTCCTCCCCGGGAACGGCGGACGGCAGGGCCGGGCGGCTCCACTCCGCGACGATCCGTTCCCGCTCCTGATCGCCGAGCATCTCCATCCGGGAGGCGGGCTGTTCGCCCGGCACCCGGGTCATGCGGTCGAGGAGCCGGGTGTAGTGGGCGGCCATGCGGCGCATGGTCTCGGGGAGGAAGAGGTCGGTGTTGTACTTGAACACGCAGTGGAAGCGGCCCTCGGCCTCGTCCTCGTAGGCGGACAGCGTTATGTCGAACTGCCCCTCCTCCTCGGGTAGTTCGATGTACTCCAGGCGGTAGCCGTACTGCTCGGTGGCCACCTTGTGGGTGAGGAGGATGAACATCGCCTGGAAGACGGCGGAGCGGCTGGGGTCGTGCTGGAGGCCCAGCTCCTCGACGAGGAGGACGAAGGGGTACTCCTGGTTGTCCAGGCCGCCGAGCACGGTCCGGCGGACCTGTTGCAGCAGTTCGGCGACGGTCGGGTCCTCGGAGAGGTCGGCGTGCAGGGGCAGCGGGTTGACGAAGTAGCCGTAGACGGAGGCGAAGTCCTGCCGGGTGCGGCCGGTGACCGGGCTGCCGACGACGATGTGGTCCTGCCCGGAGTAGCGGTGCAGCAGGAGGTAGTACGCGCTCAGCAGCACCATGAACGGCGTGACCCCGTGGGCGCGGGCCAGGGCGTGGACGCGGGCGCTGAGGGCGTCGTCCAGGACGAAGAACTCGGAGGCCCCGTTGTGGGTCTGGACCGCCGGACGCGGCTTGTCGACGGGCAGGTCCAGGAGCGGGACCTCGGCCGGCAGGTGGGCGCGCCAGTAGTCGAGCATGCCCGCCGCCCCGGGCCCGGCCAGGAAGGCGTTCTGCTGGTTGAGGAAGTCGAGGTAGCGGGCCTCGACCGGTGGGAGCTGTGGTTCCTGGTTGCGGCGCAACGCCTCGTAGACGGCGAGGAGTTCCTCGATGAAGGTGAAGGTGGAGATGGCGTCGGAGACGATGTGGTGGACGGCCTTCATGATGATCCAGCGGTCCGGGCCCCGCTTGAAGAGCCGGAAGCGGACCAGCGGGTCGTGGGCGAGGTCGTAGGGCTTGCGGTACTCCTGGACGATCGTCGCGTGGATGGACTCCCAGTCCTCCCCCTGGACGTCGAAGAGGGCGAGGTCCGTCGCGGCGTCCTCGGACACCCGCTGCACGGCCTGCCCGTCCACCAGGAGAAAGTTGGTGCGGAGCGCGGGGTGCCGGGCGATGAGCCGGCGGACGGCCTCGAACATCAGGTCCGGTTCGAGCGTGACGGTCACCTCGACGGCCCCGCCGATGTTGTACGCGTAACCGTCGGGATTGAGGTGCTTGAGGAACCAGAGCGCCTTCTGGTTCTGCGTCAGGGGGTACTGCCCCGCGTCGCTGTGGAGTTCCACCGCTCCCGGGGCCCCGTCGGAGGCGTCGGCCGAGGCGAGGGCGGCGAGGCCGTCGTGGAGCTGGGCGGCGAGTTCCCCGGCCGGGGTGCCGCTGAGCAGGGCGACCACGGGGAGGGCGACGCCCAGCTCGGCGTGGATCCGGGCCCGCAGCTCCATGGCGAGGAGCGAGTCGAGGCCGAGTTCGCCGAGTCCGGTGGCGGGGTCGATGCGGTCCGTGCCGGTGCGCAGCACGGCGGCCGCGAGCGCGGCGAACCGCTCGGCGACGAGGGTGCGGCGGGTCTCTTCGTCGGCGGCGCGGAAGGTGTCGAGGAATCCGTTGCCCGAGGCGGCGTCGGCCGGCGGGGCGGCGGCCGCGGCGAGGTCGGCGACCAGTGGCGGCGGGGACGGGTACCAGGCGAGGAAGACGGGCCAGTCGACGACGGTGGCGACGACCAGTTGGGCGTGGTCCTGGCCGATGACGCGTTCCAGGACGGCCATACCGGCTTCCGGGGACAGCGAGCTCATGCCGCGGCTGTGCAGATAGTGGTCGACGAGTCCGAGTTCCTCGATCATTCCGGTGGCCCAGGGGCCCCAGTCCAGGCTGAGCGCGGGCAGCCCCTGGGCGCGGCGGTGGTGGGCGAGTGCGTCCAGGAAGGCGTTGCCCGCGGCGTAGTTGGTCTGGCCGGCCGTGGTCAGCAGGGAGGCGATGGAGGCGAAGAGCACGAAGTGCTCGAGGGGCTCGTCGCGCAGGTGCCGGTGCAGGAGGTGGGCGCCGACGGTCTTGGGGTCGTGGACGGCGTCGAAGCCGGCCCGGTCCAGATCGGCGACGAGGGTGTCGCGGACCTGTCCCGCGAGGTGGAACACCCCGCGTACGGGGGGCGCCCCGCTGTGCCGGTGGGCGTCGAGCCAGCCGGCCAGGGCGTCCTCGTCGGTGATGTCGAGGGTCGCGAGGACGGGCTGCGCGCCGAGCGCCTCCAGCTCGCGGAGCAGGGCCACGGCACGGCCCTCGGGGGTGGCGGGGTCGGTGCCGGCCCATTTCTCGCGGGCCGGGACGGGGGTGCGCCCGACCAGGATGATCCGGCGGGCCCCGCGGCGTACGAGGGTGCGGCACAGCAGTCGCCCGAGCGCGCCGAACGCGCCGGTGACCAGATAGCTTCCGTCCGCCCGCAGGCGCAGCGGCAGCGGGCGGGTCAGGCCCTCGGCGGGGCGGAGGCGGCTGGTGCGGCGGCCGCCGTCGCGCAGGGCGATCTCCTCCTCGTCATCGCTGAGGACTTCGCCGAGGAGCGCTTCGGCATCGGCCCGGTCGCCGTCGGGGCCCGGCTGCCGCCCGGGGTCGAGGTCGATGAGTTTGCCGGGGTGTTCGATCAGTTCCTGGTGCCGCAGCACGCGGCCGATGCCCCAGGCGGGTGCCCCGAGGGGTTCGGGTCCCTCGCCGGGCAGGGCCGGCTGGGCGCCGCGGGTGACGATGTGCAGGCGGCCTCCGGAGCCCCGGGCGGACAGGAGCCGGGCGAGGGCGATCAGTGAGTACGCTCCCGCGCCGGTGTGGTCGTGGACGGAGCTGCGGTCGCACGCGGCGAGGGCGGGTGCGTCGAGGTTCCACAGGTGCAGGACGGCCCCCCGGAAGGGACCCCCGTCACGGTCCAGGTCGGCGAGGAGCCGGCGCAGATCGGCGTCGGACGCGGGGTCCACGGCGAACGTGGCGCCGTCGCCGGACGCGGTGTAGGCGGCGCCCCGGCGCACCAGGCGGCAGCGTTCGCCCCGGGCGGCGGCCAGGGCGGCGAAGGCGTCCGCGACGCCGCCGGTGTCGGCGAGGACCAGCCAGTCGTGGTAGCCGGCCGCTCTCGCGGGCGCCGGTGCCTGCCGGCGCTCGGCGGTGCTCCCCGTCGGCCCGCCGCGTACGTCACCGTCGTTCGCGTCCTGCGACAGGGCGCGGGCGTCCTCGGTGGGCAGCGGCGGGCAGTCGGTCCAGACGGGTTCGGCGAGCCAGGAGTCGATCGTGGTCCGGGCGACGGCGGTGGCCGCCTTCTCCACGTCGGCGGCACGGAAACCGAGGACACGGCCGAGCGGCGCCCCGTCGTCCGCGTACAGGGCGATGTTGCCGAGGGTGGTGTCGGCGTCGCCGGGGAGCAGGGTGGCGTGGGCCCAGAACGGCTGGTCGCCGATGGGTTCGAGGGCGACCTCGTCCAGGGAGAGCGGCAGCCTGATCCCGGTGACCGGTGCGGGATCTTCGGGGGTCAGCGGGATCAGCGGAGTCAGGAGCGTCTGGAAGCAGGCGTCGAGGAGGACGGGGTGGAGGTGGTGGCCGTCGGCGTCGTCGCCGATCGCCCGGGGCGGGCGGATGCGGGCGAGGACCTCGCCGGAGCCGATCCAGACCTCCTCGATGGCCTGGAAGGCGGGGCCGTAGTGGTAGCCGAGGGCGGCCAGCGCGCTGTAGCAGTCGGGGCCTTCGAGGCGCCGGAGGGACCTGGCGCGGAGCGCGGGGGCGTCGAGCGGCGGAGCGGTGCGGCGGCGTTGCCCGGTGCGGACGATCCCGCTCGCGTGCACGGCCCGTTCCCCGTCGTCCCCGGTCGGGGAGGCGATGGTGAAGGCGGCGTTCTCCAGGGAGAGCGACACCTCCACGGTCCGGTCCTCGCCGTCGGGCAGGAAGAGGGCCTTGCGCAGATCGATGTCGGCGAGGACGGCGGTGGTGCCGCCGGTGAGCCGCAGGACGGCCTGGGCGGCCATTTCCAGATATGCGGCGGCGGGGAAGACCACGGTGTCCTGGATGCGGTGGTCGGCGAGGTACGGCAGGTCCTCGGTGTCGAGACGGGCCTGCCAGGTGGGCTCCGTACGGTCGGTGCGGCGGCCCAGGAGTGGGTGGTCGCGGTGGCCGAGGCGGACCTGGGCGACCGGCCGGGGTTCGGTCCAGTGGCGGTCGCGCCGGAAGGGGTGGCGGGGCAGGGTCACCGGCCGGCCGGCCGGCTGGAGGACGCTCCAGTCGATGGGGACGCCCAGGTTGTGGAGCGAGCCGAGGGAGGCGGCGAAGCGCTCGCTCTCGTTCTCCCGTCGGCGGATCGAGGGCAGGGTGAGTCCACTCGCCCCTCCCGTGTCGAGGCATTCGCGGATCGCGTGGCCGAGGACCGGGTGCGGGCCGATCTCCAGGAACACCTGGTGACCGTCGTCGGCGATGCGGTCGACCGCGGAGCGGAAGCGCACCCGCTCGCGGACGTTCTTCCACCAGTACGCGGCGTCCAGTTCCTCGCCCCGGGCAGTTCCCTCGACTCCCGTCAGATACAGCGGAACCTGCGCCGCTCGCGGCTCCAACGGAGCGAGTGATGCCAGCAGTTCGTCCCTGATCCGCTCCATGACGACGCTGTGGTAGGGCACTTCCACGGTGAGGAACTTCGCGAACTGCTGCTCGGCCCGCAACTCCTCGGCCAGCAGGGTCAGCGCGGCCTCGTCCCCGGCCAGGGTGATCGCGGTGGGGCTGTTGACGGCGGCGACCGAGACCCGGTCGCTGTAGGGGCGTACCCGGCGCTCCGCCTCGTCCTCCGAGAGGCTGACGGCGAGCATGGCGCCGGTGCCGGCCAGGGTCTGCTGGAGGCGGCTGCGGTGCACGACGATCCTGGCCGCGTCCCGCAGGGAGTAGACGCCCGCCGCGTGGAAGGCGGCGATCTCCCCGGTGCTGTGGCCGACCACGGCGTCCGGGCGCACTCCGTGGGACCGCCACAGGGCCGCCAGGCCCACCTGCACGGCGAAGTTCGCGGGCTGGGCGAGCCAGGTCTCCGCCATCCGGGAGACGGACTCGTCGGCGGCCATCTCCTCGATCAGGGACCAGTCGGCGAACTCGCGCAGCGCCCGGTCGCACGCGGCGACGGCGTCGCGGAAGACCGGCTCCTCCTCGAGCAGTTGGCGGCCCATGCCCCACCACTGCGGGCCCATGCCGGTGAAGACCCACACCAGCCGCCGGTCGGCGGCGTCCCGGGTGCGGCCGTGGACGACCCGGGGGTGGGCCTCGCCGCGCGCGTGGGCGGCGAGGGCCTCGTCGAGGGAGGCACGCGAGGTGTAGGCGACGGACAGCCGCTCGGGGAGGTGCTGGCGGCGGTGGGCCAGGGTGTGGCCGAGATCGTCGAGGGCCACGGCCGGGCCGTTGTCGCCCGCCAGCTCGCCCCGTATCCCGGCCGCCATCTCCGTCAGGGCGTCGGGATTGCGGGCGCTGAGGGGCAGGATGCTCCAGCGCCGCCCGGCGGGCGCGGCGGGGCGGATGTCCGGCAGGGGCCCGGGGGCCTCCTCCAGGACGACATGGGCGTTGGTGCCGCCGAACCCGAAGGAGTTGACCCCGGCGCGGGCGGGCCCTTCGTGTTCGGGCCAGGCGGTGGGCCGGGTGGGGATCTCGTAGGGCAGGGTCGCCGGGTCGATGGCGGGGTTGAGGTTCTCCAGGTTGATGTGGGGCGGGATCGTGCGGTGCTTGATGCTCAGGACGGTCTTGATCAGCCCGGCGATCCCGGCGGCGGATTCGGTGTGGCCGATGTTCGTCTTGACCGAGCCGACGTAGGCGCGGGCGCCCGGGGCGCGCCCGACGGCCAGCGCGCGGGCCAGGGCGTTCGCCTCGATCGGGTCGCCGACCGGGGTGGAGGTACCGTGCGCCTCCATGTACTGGAGGTCGCCGGGGGTGATGCCGGCCTCGGCGCAGACCCGCCGGATGAGGTCGACCTGGGCGTCGGCGTTGGGCACGGTGATGCCGTTGGTGTGCCCGTCCTGGTTGACGCCGCTGCCGGCGATCACCGCGTGGATCCGGTCCCCGTCCCGTACGGCGTCGTCCAGCCGCTTCAGCGCCACCAGTCCGACGCCTTCGGCCCGTACGTAGCCGTCGGCTGCGGCGTCGAACGTACGGGAGCGGCCCTCGGGCGACAGGAACCCGCCCTTCGTCTCCGCGACGGTGTACTGCGGGGCCATGTGCAGCAGGGTGCCGCCGGCCAGCGCGAGGTCGCTCTCCCCGTTGTTCAGTGCCTGGCAGGCCAGGTGGACGGCGACCAGGGAGGAACTGCACGCGGTGTCGATGGAGAGGCTGGGGCCGCGGAAGTCGAAGCAGTACGAGATGCGGTTCGACACCATCGTCATCATGGTCCCGGTCGCGGTGTGGGCGGCCAGCGAGGTGAAGCCCAGGTCGGCGAATTGCAGGATCTTGTAGTCCAGGGTGAAGGCGCCGACGTAGACGGCGACGTTGCCGCCGGCGAGGTCGGCGGGGCGCTGGCCACCGTCCTCCAGGGCCTCCCACGCCACTTCGAGCAGCTTTCGCTGCTGCGGGTCCATGTGGTCGGCCTCGCGGGGGCTGATGCCGAAGAACGCGGGGTCGAACTCGTCGAAGCCGTCGATGTATCCGCCGCGACCGCCGACGAGGCGTCCGGGTTTGTCGCGGAACCGGCTGCCGAGCGTGCTGACGTCGTACCGGTCGGATGGTGTGGGCGTGATGCAGTCCTTGCCCTCCACCAGGTTGCGCCAGTACGTGCGGTGGTCCGAGGCGCCGCCGGGCAGGCGGCAGCCCATCCCGATGATCGCCACCCTGTTCCGTAACGCCCGGTTGTTCGCGTCGGCCATGTCGAACTCCTCAAGTCGTGGTGGAGCGAGTCGTGGTGGAGCGTCGGGAGGTGGTGGCGGTCACTCCGGCCGGGAGGCCCGTGCCGGTCGGCGGCGCCAGGGATGTGCGAGGGCGGTGAGGATCTCGCCGGTGCCGGGGAAGGTCGTCGGGTCGTGCAGGCCCACGGCGGCGGGCTCGCGGCCGGGGTACCAGGTGAAGCTGCCGAAGAGGTGGTCCCAGCACGACAGGTCGGAGCCGTAGTGGCCTGCTTCGGACAGATCGGTGCTGTGGTGCAGACGGTGCTGCTCGGGACTGGCCAGCAGATGGTTGAGCCGTCCGATGCGGACATCGATGTTGGCGTGGACGAAGTACCCCTGGGCGGCCACGAAGAGTCCGACCACCAGCACGGCGGGGCGGGAGAAGCCCGTGAACGCCAGAGTCAGCTGGACGAGGGCCTGCGCCAGGACGATGTCCAGCACGTGGTTGACGCCGTTGTTCGCGACATTGACCTTCTCCGGCACGTGATGCACTCCGTGCAGCCGCCAGAGCAGGGCGTTCCGGTGGCCCAGCCGGTGCACCGCATAGCTGACGAGAGACCCGGCGAGGAGCGCGCCCGGGATCTCGACCCCGAGATGGCGGGCTGATTCCGCCGGCGAGATCAGGCCGACGGCCAGCGCGACCAGGAGTTGCGCCAGCCCACTTCCGGCCATGGTCAGCAAGAAGTAGATGCCGTACCAACACCATTCGGCCTTTCTGGGGTGCCAGTTCCGGTCATAAGGAATCAGTCGTTCCAGGAGAGCGAGATAGGCGATGACCCCGACCAGGAAAAGTGAACTGACCCAGGCCGGATCCCACTCCAGCAGCGATGCGGCCACCCCCACGGATACGACCGCGAGGAGGAGAGCCGGGTACGCAGTTACACGAAGAAGCCGAGCAGGGTAATTACTGGCCCACCCCTTCCGGTCGTCCGAATATCCGGCCGAATAGATTCCGCCATCGGCGGATTGCTCGCGCTCGTCCATCCGTGACCCTCCACAAGTGACAGTGATGGGGAGAGAGACCTTCGCATCGCATCAGAGCAGGCCAGAGCACTCCTAGGTCGTGACAGGAAACCCCGGACGGCGGCCACGGCCCCCGCACTGGCGACTTTCGGACACCCGACCTCCATGAAATCCGGCCGTGGCATGAACCGATGCCCCCGACCCCATCAGCCCAGATCATCTATTTCCCGTTCCCCCCGCTTTAATCGCGCCCGGCGCGGAGAAATCATCCGGCGCATTTGTTCGCGACGGGAATACGAGAAGGTTCGCGCGATCGAGGCGAGTTCATTTGTGCGAACCATTCTTTCGTAGGATCATCGCGGCGCTTGAGGACGGCGTATTCCGATGCGCCGGGAGATGCTGCCCCAAGCTCCGGCGCATTTCGCAGAGGGAGCAGTGCGCCCGCGCGAAAAGCAGCTCCCCGAAAGCGCCCCCGAAGCAATACCTCGGAGCGGAGATCCGCCGGAGGGCCCCCGCTCCTTCCACCGGAGGACACCGCCCTGCGATGATCACAGCGAGATCCGGCAGCACATCAGCGAACGAATCGAGGAGCCCCCCTTGTCGTACGACGTCGGCGCGGTGCGCGCACAGTTCCCCGCCCTGCGGTCCGGTACGGCGCACTTCGACGGGCCTGGCGGCACCCAGACCCCGGCCTCCGTCATCGCCGCGATCGGCGAGGCGATGAGTAGGCCCCTGTCGATCCGGGGCGCCGCGCTCCCCGGGGAGGTGAACGCGGAGGAGATCGTCCGCGGGTTCCGGCAGGCGATGGCGGACCTGCTGGGCGCGGACCCGGGCGGGATCGTGTTCGGCCGCAGCGCCACCCAGCTCACGTACGACTTCTCGCGCACCCTGTCCAGGGGCTGGGGCCCGGGGGACGAGGTGGTGGTCAGTCGGCTGGACCACGATGCCAACATCCGCCCATGGGTGCACGCGGCCGAACGGGTGGGGGCGGTGGTGCGCTGGGCCGACTTCGATCCGTCGACCGGCGAGCTCACCCCCGAGGCGGTCGGCGCGCAGATCACCGGGCGGACCCGACTGGTCGCGGTGACCGGCGCCTCCAACCTCATCGGCACCCGGCCCGACATCCCGGCCATCGCCGAACTGGTCCACCGGGCCGGCGCGTTGCTGTACGTGGACGGGGTCCATCTGACGGCCCACCACACGGTGGATGTGGAGCGGCTCGGGGCGGACTTCTTCGTCTGCTCCCCGTACAAGTTCTTCGGGCCCCATCACGGGGTGCTCGCCGCCCGTCCCGAACTGCTCGGCACTCTCCGCCCGGACAAGCTGGCGCCGTCCACCGACGCCGTGCCGGAACGCTTCGAACTCGGCACCCTTCCCTACGAGTCGATGGCGGGGACCCGCGCGGCGGTGGACTTCCTCGCGGGCCTGGGCGCCGTCGAGAACGCGGCGGGCGGGCGGCGGGCGCGGCTGCTGTCGGCGTACGCGGCGATCGACGCCCACGAGACGGCACTGCGCGAGAGCATCGAGAAGGCGGTGCGCGAACTGGGCGGCGTGACGGTCCACTCCCGTGCCGCCGAACGCACCCCCACCCTGCTGCTCACCTTCGACGGCCGGGACGCGGCGGACGCCTACCGTTCCCTCGCCCGTTCCGGGGTGCACGCGCCCGCCGGTTCCTTCTACGCCCTGGAGGCCTCCCGCCACCTGGGGCTCGGCGACAGCGGCGGCCTGCGCGTCGGGCTCTGCGCGTACAACGACGCGGACGACGCGGAGCGCCTCCTGACGGGCCTGGCGGACTGGCTGCGGTGACGGCGGCGACCGCGGTGACGGCGGCCTCCGTCACCGCGCACCAAGTGCGGCAAGTGCGTCCACCGCGTCGGCGAGCCCGGACGGGTGCCGGGTTCCCGGCGGCTGCCGCCCGGCCCAGCCGGGCCCGGCGGTGAAGACGACGGGCCGCCTGCGCGCGCCCCGTACGCCCCACTCGATCGCCGTCACCCGGGCCGCGAGCGAGCGGCTGGCCGTGCCGTGCGACTGAGCCCAGAGCACCACCGCGTCGGGTCCGGTGCGCCGGACCGCCTCCTCCAGCGCCTCGACGGGTAGCGCGGCGCCGAACATACGGACCGGCCGTCCGCGCCGGTTGAGCGTGGCGGCGAGTGCCTCCAGGGCCAGCGTGTGGGTCTCACCGGGTACGCAGGCCAGCAGGGCGAGGCCCGCACCGGGGGCGGGGGGCCCAGCGGCACGGACACCGCGCAACGCTCCGGAGACGTGCCAGGACAGCAGGTGCTCGACCTCGATGTACCGCTCCCCCGCCGTCTCCCACTTACGGCCCACCGCGCGCAGCGCCGGCACCATCACCTCGTCCCAGGCGGCCGGCAGCCCGTAGCGGTCGAGGACCTCCGTGAGCAGCTCCTCCATGGCCGGCGCGTCCAGCCGGAGCGCCGCCCGGGCCAGGCCTCGGCAGTCCCGGCGGGCGCTGCGGAGCGGAAGTGCCCCGGGGGCCCTGCGTGGGTGCCCGCGTCGTGGCGCGGCCGTGGCGTGGGGGCCCCTGGCCAGGACGGCACGAGCGGCCTCGGCCGGCGGCAGGCCCGCGCTCGTCAGGCGGCACATGTGGCGCAGAGCGGCGATGTCGGTCCCGGTCCAGCGACGGTGCCGACCGTCCTCCCGTGCGGCCGGACCGATGCCGTAGCGGCGGTCCCACGAGCGCAGCGTCGTCGGCGCGACCCCGAGAAGGCGAGCCACCGCCCCCGTGGTCAGCCCTCCGTCGGCCGGCGCCCGCGGGAGCCGACCACCGGCGCGGTGGTCCGCCGGGCCCATCGCCGAGTCCGCCACGAGGTCCATAGCAGGGTCCATAAATTCCACGATACGACGCAAAAACGGTACATGTTGCCCCATCTGTCACCGCGCGGTTCGCTGGAGGCACCGGGGTTCTGTGCGATGCCCCCCGCCACAACGCCCCGCTTCGACTCTCAGCGGGATGGACAGGAGACGGCCATGAAACCGAGCGACGAACTCCCCGTCGATCACCGGCTGGCGAAGGTGTACCGGATCGGCGCGGGCCTCTGCGGGGCCATCCTGCTGACCTTCGGCATCCTCGGCTTCACGAGTCAACTGGGGTTCTTCGACACCAGCGGCGATCACATCGCCGGACTGTCGACCAACGGCCTGCTGAGCCTGATCTCGGTGGTCGTCGGCGGGCTGTTGATCGCCGGGGCCGCGGTGGGCGGAAACGTCGCGTCCACCCTGAACATGACGATCGGCGCGCTCTTCCTGCTGAGCGGTTTCGGCCATCTCTTCATCCTGGACCGGGCCGCGAACATCCTGGACTTCGGGATGTCGAACGTCATCTTCAGCTTCGTGATGGGGCTGCTGATCCTCACGTTCGGCATGTACGGACGGGTGACGGGCGGCCTGCCGCACGACAATCCGTACTGGCTCCGCCGCCACCCGGAGCAGGCGGACCGCGAGGCCGCCGCCGCCCGCAGGAGTGCGGCGGCGGGCGGGCAGCTCGGACGGGGAGGCGCTCAGACCTTGCGGTAGCGGGCGTTGACCCAGGAGAAGACGCCGAAGGCGACCAGTCCGAGGGCGATGACCACCAGGAGCCACGGGCCGACGGGGGTCTCGGTGAAGGAGCGCAGGGTGTCGTCCATGCCCTTGGACTCGTCCGGCTGGTGCTTGATCGCGGCGGCCACCGCGAATCCGCCCGCCGTGGCGAACACGACGCCGCGCGCCGTGCCGCCGAAGACTCCGGTGAAGTCGACCGCCCGGCGGACCCGCTTGGACATCTCGGACATCTTCAGGTGCTTGTGGTACTTCCGCAGGAGCGCGCGGACGGCGATCCAGAGACCGGCGCAGGCCACGCCCACACCAGCGATCCCGACGATCCACTGGCCTCCGGGCCAGCCGAGCGCCTTGGCGGTGATGTCCTTCGACTGCTGGTCCGACGATCCGCCCCCGCTGCCCGAGTCACCGGCGGCGAAGGACAGGACGGAGTAGGCGACGAATCCGTAGAAGACGGCACGGCCGGCCGCCATGGCCCGCTTGGTGGGCTTCCGGCCGTCGGAACCGGCGCCGCCGAACAGGGCCTCCGAAAGCCGCCAGAGGGCCATTCCCACCAGGGCGATGCCCAGCACCCACAGCAGGATCTTCCCGAAGGGCTTCTCTGCTATCTCGCCGATCGCGCCGCCCCGGTCGGCCTGTTTTCCACCGCCTCCGGAGAGCGCGATCTGCAGGGCGAGGGCGCCCACCAGAACGTAGATCACCCCACGGGCCACGAAGCCCGCGCGGGCGCCGGCCTCCATCGCGGTGCTGTTCGCGGCTCTCTTGGCCTGGCCGCGTCCCTGCGCTGCTACTGAACGGGTATTCATGAATCCCCGTTGCCCCGGACCGGCGGATCAATGTCATGACCGCGCTGGAAGGTGATTTTCGACGCAGAAACGACGCGGCGGGCGGTAGGGGCGGATGTGCGTCAGCGTGGGAGAGAAGCAGAAGACCCACCCCCGCTCGCCGGAGGAGACATCATGACGATCACCCGCCTGCAGCGCACCGCGGCCGCGGCCTCGGCACTGGCCTTCCCCGCCTCTCTGGCGTTCTTCGCCCCGCAGGCCCAGGCCGAGGCGCCCGCCGAACCGTACGGCCCCGCCTGCTCCTCCGTTCCGAAGGAGGGCGCGGGCAGCCTGGAGGGCATGGCGAAGGACCCGGTCGCCACCGCCGCGTCCAACAACCCCGAACTCTCCACCCTCGTCAGCGCGGTGAAGAAGGCAGGCCTGGTCGACACGCTCAACAACGCGAAGGACATCACGGTGTTCGCGCCGACCAACGCCGCCTTCGAGAAGATCCCACAGGCCGATCTGGAGGCGCTCCTCAACGACAAGGCCGAGCTCACCAAGGTGTTGACGTACCACGTGGTGGGCGAGAGGGTCACGACCCAGCAGATGGAGGACGGCACCTTCAAGACGCTGGAGGGCAGCGACCTCACGACGAAGGGCTCGGGCGCCGAGTTCACGGTGAACGACTCCTCGAAGATCGTCTGCGGCAACGTGCCGACGGCCAACGCCACGGTCAACCTGGTCGACACCGTGCTCATGCCGCCGTCCTAGAGACGGTTGCGCCACCTCCGCGCGCCTGTTCTATACGCTGAGGGCGTGACCAGCGCCGACGACCGACCGACCCGCAGCGGCTCCCCGGAACCCGGGGCGCCGCTCGCGGACCTCCAGGCGTTCGCGGTGGAGCTCCGCCGGATGAACGGCGAGATCAACCGGATGACTCATGGTTTCGCGGCGAACCAGCAACTGCATCCGACGGACGTGAGTGCGCTCGCGGCCATCCTCGACGCCCCGTCGCCCCTCACCCCGGGGGCGCTGCGTGAGCATCTGGGTCTCACCTCCGGCGCGGTGACCGCCTGCCTGGACCGGCTGGAGCGGGCCGGTCACGTCCGCCGGGCCCGGGAGAGCACCGACCGCCGGGTCGTGCACGTGTACTACGAGGCGAGCGCCCGGACGGCGGCCCGCGACTACTTCATGCCGCTCGCCGAGGCCACGGCACGAGCGAGGGCGCGCTTCAGCGAGACGGAGCTGGCGACCGTTCTGCGCTTCCTCACCGCCATGAACGAGGAACTGGGCGAGGTTCCCCCGGCGCGTCGCTGAGCTTTCCCGCCCGGGCCGGGGCATCCACTGGACGACGTGGGGCACATGGCAGGCCGGGGCGGCCGTCGAACCCACCCCCTGCGGCTTTCCGCACGAGCAGTCCCGTAATGTATTTCAACGATTGAGATTGTTCACTACTGAGATATCTCCACCCCCGGGAGAGACATGTCCACCCCTGCACGCTCCGCACGGTCGATCCGCTGGCTCGTCCCCGTCGTGCTGCTGATCGCGTGGCTCGGCGTCGGCGGCGGGCTCGGCCCGTACGCCGGGAAGCTCGGCGAGGTCGCCACCAACGACCAGGCCGCCTTCCTGCCCCAGAACGCGGAGTCCACCCAAGTCATCGACGCGCAGAAGGCGTTCCAGCAGAACGAGACCCTGCCGGTCATCGTCGTCTGGACCTCGGCGGATCAGGACGCACCGCTGGGCGAGGAGCAGCGGGAGGCCGCCACCGACGCGCTCGCCCCGCTCGCCGGGAGCGACGGCGTCGTCGGAGCACCCTCCCCCGCGCTGCCCTCGAAGGACGGCCTCGCGCTCCAGGGCATCGTGCAGTTGAGCCCCGGCCTCGGGGACGAACTGCCCACGGTGCTGGAGAGGATCGAGGAGGCCGGCTCGTCGGTGCCCGGCACGACGGTCCGACTGGCGGGGCCGGCCGCCAGCCAGGCGGACCTGTCCGACGCCTTCGCGGGCATCGACGGACTGCTGCTCGGGGTCGCCCTGATCACGGTGCTCGTCATCCTGCTGCTGGTCTACCGCAGTGTGCTGCTGCCCTTCGTCATCATCCTCGGCGCCGTGTTCGCTCTGGCCCTGTCCTGCGCGATCGTCTACGTCCTCGCCGACCACGACATCGTGCGCGTGGACGGTCAGGTGCAGGGCATCCTGTCGATCCTGGTGATCGGCGCTGCGACGGACTACGCACTGCTGCTCACCGCCCGGTTCCGGGAGGAACTCGCTGTCCACGGCGACCGGTTCGCCGCGATGCGCGTCGCGCTGCGCGAGTCCTTCGGCCCGATCACGGCCAGCGCCGCCACGGTGGCCGCGGGGCTGCTCGCCCTGCTGCTCAGCGACCTCACCAACAACCGGGCCCTCGGACCGGTGGGCGCGATCGGCATCGTCTGCTCGGTCCTGAGCGCCCTCACCTTCCTGCCGGCCGCCCTGGTGCTGCTCGGCCGGAAGGCCTACTGGCCGGCGAAGCCCAGGCCCGCCGACGACAAGGTGCCCGGCGGCCACGGCATCTGGCACAAGGTCGCGGCCCTCGTCGACCGGGCGCCCCGCAAGGTGTGGGCGATCACGCTGGCGGCCCTGATCGCCTGTGCCGCGTTCGCCCCCACGCTCACCTCCAAGGGGGTTCCGCTCGACGAAATCTTCGTCAACGACGCCCCGTCCGTGGCCGCCCAGGAGACGCTGAGCGAGCACTTCCCCGGCGGTTCGGGCAATCCGGCGGTGATCATCGCCGCGGCGGACCGCCTGCCCGAGGTCACCGAGGCCGCCGAACGCACCGAAGGAGTGGCCTCGGTCGCACCGGTGAGCGCGGGCGGGCGGCCGGGCGGCGAACCCCTCGTCGTCGACGGCAGGGTCCGCGTCGACGCGACCCTCAAGGACGCGGCCGACAGCGACGCAGCCAAGGAGACGGTGGCCGCGCTGCGCACCGCGGTCCACGCCGTGCCCGGTTCGGACGCCCTGGTCGGCGGCTACACCGCGCAGCAGTACGACACCCAGCGGACGGCGGAGGACGACCGCACGCTGATCGTGCCGGTGGTGCTGGTGATCATCCTGGTGATCCTGGTCTTCCTGCTGCGGTCGCTGCTGATGCCGGTGCTGCTGGTGGCGACCGTGGCGCTGAACTTCCTCGCCACCCTCGGCATCTCCGCACTGGTCTTCACCCATGTGTTCGGCTTCAGCGGCACGGACTCGTCGGTGCCGCTGTACGGGTTCGTGTTCCTGGTCGCCCTGGGCGTCGACTACAACATCTTCCTGATGTCCCGGGTCCGGGAGGAGTCACTCCGGCACGGCACCAGGGAGGGCATCCTGCGCGGGCTCACCACGACCGGCGGGGTCATCACGTCGGCGGGCGTCGTCCTGGCGGCCACCTTCGCCGCGCTGGGCGTGATCCCGCTGGCGTTCCTGCTCCAGATCGCGTTCATCGTGGCGTTCGGCGTCCTGCTGGACACGCTGGTCGTCCGGTCGCTCCTCGTCCCGGCGCTGGTACGGGACATCGGCCCGAAGGCGTGGTGGCCGGGGGCCCTGAGCCGGGAGGGGGCGGACGGTCAGCGCGGCACGGTCGCGGAGGCCGGGTCCGGGTCCGGGTCCCGGTAGGCGGCCAGGGCCCAGATGACGAAGATGTCCAGGCCGATGACGATCACCGACCAGAGGGGCGCGTACGGCAGGAAGAGGAAGTGCGCGAAGAGGTTGAGGGCGGCGACGAGGATGCCGGCCACCCGCGCCCAGCCCGCCCCCTTGAGCAGCGCGGCCCCGGTGACGGCCACGCAGACGCCGAGCACCAGGTGGATCCAGCCCCAGCCGGCGAGGCCGATCCGGTAGAGGTACGCGCCGACATCGCCGTAGACGTCCCCGTCGGCGAGGGCCGCGATGCCCTCCAGGGCCGCCACGGCGCCCTGGCAGAGCATCAGGATCCCGGCGAAGAGCGCCCCGCCGGTCACCCAGAGGCTGTCCGGATCGGGGGCCGGTGCGGGGCCGGCCGGGCCGTCGGCGCGCCGCCACGGCGCGTCCCCCTGACCGGGCGCGCTCCGGGGGCCCTGCGCGAAGCCACCAGGTGGCGTCGGGGCGCCCGGACCGGACGGGTCGGCGGCCCGGGAGGGGTCCTCGTCCATCAGGACTCCTCCTGAGGCCGGTCGGACCGCGCCTTCGTGCGCTTGCCGACCACCGCGGCGGCGGCGACCGCACTGCCCGCGAAGGCCAGCGCGACCATCCAGGCGCGGTCGAAGACATGGCAGGTGGCATGGTCCACGGAGTAGCGCCCGGGACCGGTCAGCCCGATGGCCGCCGCGGTGAAGCCGAGGAACGCCGGGTACTCGTAGCCGCCGCCCTGGGCGAAGAAGCCCGCGGGAGCGTGCACGGCCACCGCGCCGGCCATCGCCCCGGCGGCAGCCGCGCCCGCCGCCGGGGTGGCGAGGCCCAGAGCGAGCAGGACGCCGCCGCCCGCCTCGCCGAGCCCGGCGGCCACGGCGCTGTGCTTGGGCGGATGGAACCCCATCGCCTCCATCGCGGCCGTGGTGCCCTGGATGCCACCGCCGCCGAACCAGCCCGCCAGCTTCTGGCTGCCGTGGGCGGCGAGCACCGCGCCGGTGCCGACGCGCAGGGCGAGCAGACCGAGATCACGCCGGTTGACGCAGACCATGAGGACTCCCGGGGTGGGGGGGTGGGGTACGGATCCCACTCTCGTCGGCGGGTGGCGGGCGGGCGCGGCCGGGTACGCCGTCCGTGGCACGGGCCCGCCGCCCCAGGGGCGGGGTGCGACGCAGATCATTGTGCAACTTGTTGCATAAGGGCTGGACGGTGGTCTACAACTGACCCGACGACCCTGTGCGGAGGAGACCTCGTGACCCTGTACCCGAACCTGCTGAGCCCTCTCGACCTCGGGTTCACCACCCTGCCCAACCGGGTGCTCATGGGATCGATGCACATCGGTCTGGAGGAGGCCGAGCGCGGTTTCGAGCGGATGGCCGCGTTCTACGCGGAGCGCGCCCGGGGCGGCGTCGGCCTCATGGTCACCGGCGGCATCGCCCCCAGCGAACGGGGCTGCTCCTTCCCCGGCGGGGCCAAGATGACGACGGAGGCGGAGGCGGAGCAGCACCGGGAGATCACCTCGGCGGTGCACGCGGCGGGCGGCCGGATCGCGATGCAGATCCTGCACTTCGGGCGGTACGCGCACCACCCCGACCTGGTGGCGCCGAGCGCCCTCAAGGCCCCCATCAGCGGATTCACCCCGAACGCGCTCACCGATGACCAGGTCGAGGAGACCATCGAGGAGTTCGTGCGCGCGGCCGGCCTCGCCCGCCTCGCGGGTTACGACGGCGTCGAGATCATGGGCTCCGAGGGCTATCTGATCAACGAGTTCATCGTCTCCGCGACCAATCACCGCACCGACCGCTGGGGCGGCGGTTACGAGAACCGCATGCGCCTGCCCATCGAGATCGTGCGCCGGGTCCGCGAGCGGGTCGGCGACGACTTCATCCTGATCTACCGGCTCTCCATGCTGGACCTGGTACCGGGCGGCTCGACGCTCGAGGAGGTCGTGACGCTCGCGAAGGAGATCGAGGCGGCGGGCGCCACGATCATCAACACCGGCATCGGCTGGCACGAGGCGCGGATCCCGACCATCGCCACCTCCGTGCCGCGCGGCGCGTTCAGCTGGGTGACCGAGAAGGTGCGCGGCGCGGTCTCCGTACCGCTGGTGACGAGCAACCGCATCAACACCCCCGAGGTCGCCGAGGAGATCCTCGCCTCCGGCCGGGCCGACATGGTCTCCATGGCCCGCCCCTTCCTGGCCGACCCGGAGTTCGTCGCGAAGGCGGCGGCGGGCCGGGCGGACGCCATCAACACCTGCATCGGCTGCAACCAGGCCTGCCTCGACCACATCTTCAGCCTCAAGATCACCTCCTGTCTGGTCAATCCGCGCGCCTGCCACGAGACCGAGCTGGTCCTGAGCCCGACCCGGACCCGTAAACGCGTCGCCGTGGTCGGCGCCGGTCCGGCGGGCCTCGCGTGCTCCGTCACGGCGGCCGAGCGGGGGCACGCGGTGACCCTGTTCGACACGGCGGACGAGATCGGCGGGCAGCTGAACGTGGCGCGCCGGGTACCGGGCAAGGAGGAGTTCGACGAGACGCTGCGCTACTTCCGTACGCGGCTGGCCGAGCTGGACGTCGAGGTTCGCCTGTCCACCCGGGCCGACACCGGGACCCTGGACGGCTACGACGAGATCGTGCTCGCCACCGGCGTCGAGCCGCGTACCCCGGCGATCCCCGGCACGGACCACCCGAACGTCGTCAGCTATCTGGACGTGCTGCGCGACGGTGCGCCGGTCGGCGAACGCGTCGCGATCGTCGGCGCGGGCGGCATCGGCTTCGACGTCGCGGAGTTCCTGACCGACGGCGGCGACGCGGCGAGCCTGGACGCGGACGCGTTCTTCCGGCAGTGGGGCGTCGACACCGCCTACGCGGAGCGCGGCGGGCTGCGCGCTCCCGAGCGTCCCGAGTCGCCACGCACGGTCCACCTGGTCCAGCGCCGGACGACCAAGGTCGGCGCGGGGCTCGGCAAGACGACCGGCTGGATCCACCGCACCGAACTGCGCCACCGGGGCGTCGAGATGATCGCCGGCGCCTCCTACGACCTCATCGACGACGAGGGCCTCCACCTCACCGTCGACGGTGAGCGGCGGGTACTGCCGGTCGACACGGTCGTGCTCTGCGCGGGCCAGGAGCCGCGCCGCGAGCTGTACGAGAAGCTGCGCGCGGGGGCCGCCCCGGTCCATCTGATCGGCGGCGCGGACGTGGCGGCCGAGCTGGACGCGAAGCGGGCCATCCGCCAGGGCACGGAGCTCGCCGCCGCGCTGTGAGCACCGGGGGCCCGAGCGCCGGCGAAGGGCCGCGCCCCGGTCTCCGTACGTCCTTAGGATGCACCCCATGTCACTGCCGCACGCGATTCTCACCGCACTGCTGGAGAAGCCGTCCTCGGGTCTGGAACTGACCCGCAGGTTCGACCGTTCGATCGGCTACTTCTGGTCCTCGACGCACCAGCAGATCTACCGCGAGCTGGGAAAACTGGAGCAGGCCGGGCGGATCAGGGCGCTGCCCGCGGCGATGCCGGCCCGGGGGCAGAAGAAGGAGTACGAGGTCCTGCCCGCGGGCCGCGAGGAACTGGCGGCCTGGGTGGCCCTCTCCGAGGACCCCCGGCCGGTCCGCGACCCTCTCCTGCTGCGGATGCGAGCGGCGGCGGTGGTCGGCGCGGAGGGAATGGACGCGGAGTTGCGCCGCCATCTCGCCCTGCACGAGAGCCAGTTGGCGGAGTACCGGGAGATCGAGGAGCGGAACTTCACCCCCACGCCGACGGCCTACGAGGATCGGCTGCGGTATCTGGTGCTACGGGGCGGCATCGACCTGGAGACGTTCTGGATCAGCTGGCTGACCCGCGCCATCGCCGACCTGGACGGCTGAGCGATCGGACCGGCGGGATCCAGCGGCCCGCCGGCCTCTTTCGCTCCGCCGCCGGTCAGCCGCCCGCGCGCGCGGGGACGGGCTCCGGCACACCCGCCGACGGTGGGGTGTCCGCGCGCCGGGGGCTGCCGATGACGACCCTGGAGGGCACCCGGCTCCCCGGGACGGCGGCCTCGGGCGGGGCGGCCGGGTCCGTGTTCCGCGCCTGGGTCCGACTGAGGAGGACCACCCCGCGCACGGCCGCCGCGGTGCCGAGGAGCGCGAACACCAGGCTGACCGGCCCGCCCTGGAGGCGCTCGCCGAGCAGGGCCAGGCCGATCGCGGCGGCGGCGACCGGGTTGGCGAGGGTGACCACGGCGAGCGGGGCGCCGAGCCCGCCCCGGTACGCGGTCTGGGAGAGCAGCAGGCCGCCCATCGCGAAGGCGGAGACGAGCAGCGCCACCGTCAGCAGCCGCCAACTGAACAGCGGACCGCCGGAGTGGTCGGTGACCGCGACCGTGAGGGTCTGGGTGAGCGCGGAGGCGACCCCGGAGGTGATCCCGGAGGCCGCCGCGTGCCGCAGCCCCGGGCGGGCCCCGGGCCGGCCGAGTCCGGCGACCACCGCCATGGTCGCCGCGCCGACGCCCAGCGCCTCGGGAAGGCTGAGGGTCTCGTGCGGCGCGGAGCCGCCCGCGGTCAGGAGCAGCGCGCCGAGGCCGAGCAGGGTCAGGGCCGTACCCCGCCACTCGATACGGCCGACCCGACGCCCGGCGGCGCGCGCCCCGAGCGGGACGGCGACGACGAGGGTGAGCGCGCCCAGCGGCTGGACCAGGGTGAGCGGGCCGAAGTTGAGCGCGGCGACGTGCAGCAGCGCGCCCAAGGCGTTGAGGCCGACCGCCGACCACCAGGCGCCCCGGCCCAGCAGCCGCAGGACGCCGGTGGACGGGTCGGTGCGGCCGGCGAGCCGGGACTGCGCCACGGCGGCGGCCGCGTAGGCGCCGGCCGAGACCAGGGAGAGCGCTACGGCGAGCAGCGTGGCGTTCATCGCACCGCTCCGACCCGGGCGGGCGCCTGCGCTCCGGCATCCGCGCCGGTCGCGGGCCCGGCGGGTCCGGAGGACGGCGGCGGAGCTGCCGCCGCGACGGCCTTGGGCGCGGTGGTGGGCCCGGCAGACCTCGCCGGGACGGCCGACGCGAAGGCGCCGGCCCCCGCGCCGCCCGCGTACACCGGCAGGGGAGACCCTTCAGCCCTGCCCCAGGGGGCCGGCCGGGGCAGCCGCGCTGGGGCGGTCCGGGCGGACAGCGGCAGCCGGAAGACGGCGAGGGCGACGGCGAGCATCGCCCCGACGACGATCGCGTCGAGCCAGTAGTGGTTGGCCGTGCCCACGACGACGAGCAGCGTCAGCGCCGGGTGCAGCAGCCACAGCGGGCGCCACCGGGAACGGGTGGCGCCGATCAGGCCGACGGCGACCATCAGCGCCCAGCCGACGTGCAGCGAGGGCATCGCGGCGAACTGGTTCGCCATCGTGTCGGTCGCGGGCGTCTGTCCGTACACCGTCGGCCCGTAGACCTGGCCGGTGTCGACGAGCCCGGCGACCGGCAGCATCCGGGGCGGGGCGAGCGGGAACAGCAGGTGCAGGACCAGGGCGGCGGCGGTGAGCGCGGCGAGAACGCGGCGCGACCGCACGTAGTGGCGGGGGCGGCGCCAGTAGAGCCAGACCAGGAAGAGGGCCGTGGCCGGGAAGTGCACGGCGGCGTAGTAGGTGTTCGCCGCGTGGATCAGGGACTGGCTGTGCAGCAGCAGCCCCTGGACCGCCCCCTCGCCGGGGAGGTGCAGGGCACGTTCGAGGTCCCATACGTTCCCCGCGTTGCGGAACGCCTCCTCGACATGACCGTTGGCGGCCCGGCGGCCGAACTTGTAGGCCAGGAAGAGTCCGGCCACGAGGAGGAACTCGCGGACGAGGGGCGGTCGGGCACGTATGTCCGGCTCCTGGTCCGTGGGCTCGGTGCGGGCGTAGGTCACCCGGTGCCCCCTTGGATGCGAAGCGGTGTCAGGACGGCCCGGTGAGTTCCACGCCGTATCGATACGCCAGTGTACCGATACGTCGACGTATCGGTACACGCGCGTATCGGTACACGCGCGTATCGGTACACGCGCGTATCGGTACACGCGCGTATCGGTACACTGGCGTATCGAGAACCTCACCGCACCGCCGCAGGAGGTACAGCCCATGCCGTCGCCCGATTCCGCACAGGAGTCAGCCCTCACGTCCCGCCGCTCGAAGATCACGCCGGAGCGGGCGCAGGAGCTCTACGGGGCGGTGCTGGAGTTGTTGCGGGAGAGCGGTTACGAGTCGCTGACGATGGAGGGCGTCGCCTCGCGCACACGGTGCGGGAAGTCGACGCTGTACCGGCAGTGGGGCTCCAAGCCGGAGCTGGTCGTGGCCGCACTGCACGGCACCCGGCGGATGCGGCTTCCGAACATCGACACCGGGACGCTGGCCGGGGACCTGCTGGAGGCCGCGCGGACGATCGGCGAGGCCTCGGGAAGCGACACTCCGCTGATGCACGCCCTCAGCCATGCGGCGCTGCAGAGCCCCGAGCTGCTGTGCGCGCTGCGCGAGGCGCTGATCCTGCCGGAGATCGCCGCGATCGACGCGATGGTCAGGCGGGGCCGGGAGCGCGGCGAGATCGCGGCGGACCTTCCGGGGGCCGAGTTCGTCGCGGCCCAGCTGCTCGGCGTGATGCGCGCCCGGCCGCTGCTGGAGGGGCGTTACGCGGACGCGGCGTATCTGACCCGGTTCGTGGAGATGGCGATCCTCCCGGGCCTCGGACTCGCGGCGGGAGCGCCGGAGTCCTGACAGACGTGGGCCGCCCGCCCCAGCGGATGGGAGGCGGTCCACCCGCGCCGCACCGTGGGGACGGGGGCGGCGTACCGCCCGGGCGGCCGGTGACCTCTACGGAGGCCACCGGCCGCCCGGGTGTCCGCACCTCTTCGCGGGCCGTCCCGATTTCCCGGTCCTTCCACCCTCTGGATAACCTAACAAGCGCTTGGTAGATTCCGGTAGGAGTGGTCGCCGGGAACGGCGTTCGGCGGGCCCCCGAACGGGGGGGCGCTCGGCGACCCCCCGGAAGGCGGGACTCCGGACGGCCGCACCCCGGAGGGCGGGTCCCGGAGCCAGGCATGGAGGCGGATCATGGACCAGCCCCACGCGATGGACTTCACGGGGCGTGCGGTGCTGGTCACCGGCGGCACCAGGGGCCTGGGGGCCGCGCTGGCGAAGGCCTTCCTCGCGAGCGGCGCGGACGTCATGGTCTGCGGTCGCGGCACGCCGGCCGCCCTGCCGTCGGCGGGCGGGCGCGAGGCCTCGTTCCGGGCCGCGGACCTGCGGGACCCCTCGGCGGCCGCGGATCTCGTCACCGCGACCGCCGAGCGGTTCGGCCGCCTGGACGTGCTCGTGAACAACGCCGGCGGCTCCCCGGACGCCGACGCGGCGACCGTATCGCCGCGCTTCGTCGAGAAAGTGGTGGCGCTCAACCTCCTCGCCCCCTTCTACACGGCCCAGGCGGCGAACCTCGTGATGCGGGAGCAGCCGGACGGCGGGTGCGTGGTCAACATCGGCAGCGTCTCCGCCCATGCCCCGCAGCCCGGCACCGCCGCCTACTCCGCCGCCAAGGCGGGCCTGCTGGGGCTGTCCCGGGCACTGGCCCTCGAATGGGCGCCGCGGGTCCGGGTCAACCACATCACCGCGGGCCCCATCCGCACCGGGAGCGCCACCGCGCCCTACGGCGACGACGACGGGGCCGCGATGGCGGACATCGTCCCGATGGGGCGGCTGGCGGGCCCGGACGACGTGGCGCGGGCCTGCCTCTGGCTGGCCTGCGACCTCTCCGCATACGTCAATGGCGCCGATCTCGCCGTGCACGGGGGCGGCGAGATCCCGAACAGATATGCGGCCCGCCGGACCAGTCCCCCCTTTTCGTCATCTTGACTCTATTCACGCCCCTCCCTTATCGTCGCACTGACGAAATTAAAGGGGTTCCATCATGGCCGACATCACCCGGCGCTTCGGCTGGCGCCACCTGCGCTCCGCGCCCACCGCCCACATCCGCCACCACCACCGCGGCCGGCTCACCCACGACGGCCAGGGGCTCAGCTTCTGGTACCGGTCACTGTCGGCGGCGCTCTCCGAAGTGCCGGTCGACGACCGGGAGCTGGCCATGGCGTTCCACGCCCGTACGGCCGACTTCCAGGACGTCACCGTGCAGGCCACCGTCACCTACCGGATCAGCGATCCGGCCGAGGCGGCGAACCGGCTCGACTTCTCCGTGGATCCGGACACCGGGAGCTGGCGCGGCGCACCGCTGGAACAGATCGCCACCCTCCTCACCGAGACCGCGCAGCAGCACACGCTGGACGTTCTGGCCCGCACCCCGCTCGCGGCGGCCCTGGTCGACGGCGTCGCCTCCGTACGCGAACGGGTCGCCACCGGTCTCACCGCCGAGCCCCGCCTCCCGGCCACCGGCATCGACGTGGTGGCCGTGCGCGTCGTCGCGATCCGCCCCGAGGCCGAGGTCGAGCGCGCCCTGCGCACCCCGGCCCGCGAGCAGATCCAGCAGGAGGCGGACCGGGCCACCTACGAACGGCGGGCCGTGGCCGTCGAGCGGGAGCGCACCATCGCCGAGAACGAGCTGGCCAGCCAGATCGAACTGGCCCGGCGCGAGGAGCAGCTGGTCGACCAGCGCGGCACCAACGCCCGCCGCGAGGCCGAGGAGAAGGCCGCGGCCGACGGCGTACGGACCGAGGCGGAGGCTGCCCGCAAGGTGCGCCTGGCCCGCGCGGAGGCCGAGGCGGCGCGCGAGACGGGCGCGGCGCGGGCCGAGGCCCAGGCCGCCTGGCTGCGGGTGCACGGCGACGCCGATCCGGCCACGCTGCACGCCCTGGCGGCGACCCGGCTCGCGGAGAACCTGCCGCGCGTCGAGAGCATCACCCTCTCCCCCGACGTACTCACCGGGCTGCTCGCCAGGCTCGGCCGTCCGGAAGGCGGGGCGGGCGCGTGAGCCTGGCGCCCCGGGCGGTGATCGTCCACCGGCGGACGGAGTACGAGGAGCTGCTCGCCCGGCACGGGACGCACGGGCAGGCCGCGTTCTTCCTGTCCAGCCGGGGGCGCTCGATCGACGAGGTGGCCCGCCGCCACGAGGACACCCGGCGGGCGCTGCGGGAGGTGGCGGCGGCGGTGCCGCTCACCTGGCGCAGCTCCCGGGTGGAGCGGGCGGACCTGGACCGCTTCCTGTTCGCCCCGGAGGACGTGGTGGTCGTGGTCGGCCAGGACGGGCTGGTCGCCAACACCGCGAAGTACCTGTCCGGGCAGCCGGTCGTGGGCATCGACACCGACCCGGGGCGCAACCCCGGCGTCCTGGTCCGCCACCGCCACGCCGACGCGGCCGCCCTGCTGCGCGCCGCGACCGCAGGCGGAGGGAGCGCCGAGGAGCTGACCATGGTCGAGGCCGTCGCCGACGACACGCAGCGCCTCCTCGCCCTGAACGAGATCTATCTCGGGCCACCCGGCCACCAGACGGCCCGCTACCGCCTGGGCCCCGACGGCGGGAGCGCCCCCGGCGAAGCCCAGGCCTCCTCCGGGGTGCTGGTCGGCACCGGCACGGGAGCCACCGGGTGGCTCCGCTCGCTGTGGCTGGAGCGCGGCGGCACCCTGGCTCTGCCCGCTCCGTGCGACGCGCGCCTCCTGTGGTTCGTGCGCGAGGCCTGGCCCTCGCCGGCGACCGGGACGTCCAGGGTGGCGGGCGAGCTGGGGCGCGGACAGGGGCTGCGGCTGACCGTGGAGTCGGACCGGGTCGTGGTCTTCGGGGACGGGATGGAGTCCGACGCCCTGGAGCTGACCTGGGGGCAGAGCGTACGGCTCGGCATCGCGGAGAGGTCGCTGCGCCTGGTGACATGAGCGCACCCGCCACCGCCGCCCCGGCCGCCCCGGACCGCTTCGCTACGGTGGTCGGGACCCGGACCCGGACCCGGGCCCGGCGCCGAAGAGCGGAGAACCAGCACCATGTCAGCCGACCCTGCCACCGAGCCCGCCCGCAACACCCGCCCGCCCACGGCACAGGCGGCCCTCGGGGTCGGCGTGATCGTCGAGGACGGCCGGGGACGCGTACTGCTGGGCCGGCACCACGGCGGTACGTGGGAGCTGCCGGGCGGGAAGGTCGACGCGACGCGCGAGTCGATCGCCGCCGCGGCCGCCCGGGAGCTGCGCGAGGAGACGGGACTGGTGGTCGACGAGGCGGCCGTGGACGTCGTCGCGATGGTCCACGACGTGATCGGCGGGATCAACCGCATCAGCATGGCGGCCGTCGTGCGGCTCGCCGCCGGCGTCCCCGAGGTGACCGAACCGCACCTGATCAGCGCCTGGCGGTGGACCGAGCCGGAGGAACTGCCGACCCCGTTGTTCGACCCGTCGGCCCAGATCCTCGCCGTCTGGCGACCGGAGCTGGGCATCACCCACCCGCCCGCGCATGTGCTGCGCATCGCCCCGGGCGAGAACCGCCCCTGACGCACCGCTTCTCCGCCCGCGCACCTCTCCCCGCACTCACGGATGCGGAGCAATCAGACCCACTGTATGAATAGGGGACCATCCGTGCGATAGGGAGTAGGCCCATGGACGACTACCCGCTCCTGGACGTCTTTCTGACCATGCTGTACCTGTTCCTCTGGGTCATGTGGTTCTTCTTGCTGTTCAAGGTCGTCACCGACCTCTTCCGGGACCACTCGCTGAGCGGCTGGGCCAAGGCGGGCTGGCTGGTCCTCGTCATCCTGCTGCCGTACCTGGGCGTGCTGATCTACCTGATCGTCCGCGGTCGCAGCATGCGCGAACGCGACGAGAAGCTGGCCAAGGACTCGGAGGCGGCGTTCCGCACCTACGTGCGCGAAGCCGCGACGAGCCAGGGCGGATCCGGGGGCAGCGGCCATGTGCAGGATCTGGCGAAACTCGCCGAACTCAAGGACAAGGGTGCGCTCAACCCCGAGGAGTACGAGCGGGCGAAGGCGAAGCTGCTCGCCTGAGGCAGGGCTCCTCCCTCGCCCGGAGGCCGAGGACCGGAGCCCTGCTCGCGTGTTCTATCGTGGGGTGACCTTCGAGGAAGAGCAGGCGTACATGAGGCGAGCGACGACCCCCGCGGCGGCCACCGTCGCGCTGCGCGGTCTGCTCGTGCTCCTGGTGGCCGTGGTCGGCCTGCTCTGTCTGGTCGGCGGGTCCTCGCCGCAGGACGCGCCCCCTTCCGGCTCGATCTCCGTAGCTCAGGCGACCGCGGCTACCGCCGCGCAGCCCTCGGTCGACGAGGGATTCACTCCGTGCGGCAAGAAACTGATGGTCGCCGAGGACGTCGCGCCGCGCTCCGACACCGCCGCGGGGTCCGTCCCCGCGGCCGGTTCGCCGCAGTGGACGGAAGGACCCGTGCCGACGGCCGGTTCGGGCGCCGCGTTCTGCCGCGGCGGCCCCGCGCCACCCCATCCCCCCACCACCTTCTCCGTTCTGCGGATGTAGGCCGGCCCTCGCGGTCGCGTCCTTCATCTCTTCCATCCGGAAACGGAGATTTCCGCATGTCCTCTTCCCGGCGCTCCTGGAGCCGGGCGGGCGAGGCGCTGCGCGCGTGGCAGGCCGGGCAGTGGCTGGTGGCGGGGCTCGGCGCCCTGGCCACGGCCGTCGCCGTCGGCGTGCCCACCGATGTGGTGCCCACCCCCCTGTTCGGCCGCTCGGTCCCCGTGCAGTGGTGGAACTATCCCGCCCTCGCCCTCACCGCCGTCCTGGCCGGCCTCGTGCTGAGCACGTACGTCCGCCCGTCGGCCGCGCCCCCGGCCGCACCCCCGCCCACGCAGCCTCCCGGGACCGTCCGGGACGGCCGTATGGGGGCCCTCGGCGGGGTGCTGTCCTTCTTCGCTGTGGGCTGCCCCGTCTGCAACAAGCTCGTGCTCGTCCTCCTCGGGTCGTCCGGCGCGCTGAGCTACTGGGCCCCCCTGCAGCCGCTGTTCGCCGTCGCGTCCGTCGCGCTGCTCGCGGAAGCGGCGCTGCGGCGCCTCTCCACCCAGAGCGAGTGCCCGGTCACGGCTGCGGCCTGACGTCCTCGGCCGCCCCTCCTCCTCCCTCGCACCTCTCATCATCAGAGGCATTCCATGACTGCATCACCCTCCTCCCCTTCTTCGTCCTCTTCCTCCTCTTCCTCCTCCTCGGCTTCCTCGCCGGCCCGCCGTGTCCTCCGTGACCGCCGAAAGACCTACGCGGCCGGAGCTCTCCTCCTGGCTGCCGCGGCCACCGCCGCCTTCGCGCTCACGCTCGACGGCTCCGACGGCGACCGCGATCCCGGAGCGCGGGGCGCCACCTCGGCGGAGTCCGGCTCCGCGACCCCCGCTCCCGCCGACGAGAGTCTGCTCGCGCTCGCCCGCCGGGACGCCTCCGACGCGCTCGCGGTCGGCCGGGCCGACGCGCCGGTGGTGATGATCGAGTACTCGGACTTCCAGTGCCCCTTCTGCGGCCGGTTCGCCCGCGAGACCAAGCCGGAGCTGCTGCGCCGTTACGTCGACGAGGGCACCCTGCGCATCGAGTGGCGCAACTTTCCCGTCTTCGGCGAGGAGTCCCAGCAGGCCGCGCTGGCCGGATGGGCCGCGGGCCGTCAGAAGAAGTTCTGGGAGTTCCACGACGTGGTCTACGCCGAGCCCCGGGAGCGCAATTCCGGTGAGTTCAGCGCTGACAGGCTGGCCGCCATGGCGCGCGAGGCCGGAGTGCCGGACCTCGCGAAGTTCCGCTCGGACATGGCGTCCGACCAGGCGCGTGAAGCCGTCGAAAAGGACCAGGACGAGGGATTCGGCCTGGGTGTCAGCAGCACTCCCGCGTTTCTCGTGAACGGCAAGCCCATTCTGGGAGCCCAGCCGACGTCCACCTTCGAGGACGCCATCGAGGCGGCGGCGCGGTGAGCGACGTCGGCCTGGCCATGGCGTTCCTCGGGGGGCTGCTGGCCCTGCTCAGCCCGTGCAGCGCACTTCTGCTGCCGGCGTTCTTCGCGTACTCGTTCACCAGCCGTACACGGCTCGTGGTGAGGACCGGCGTGTTCTACGCCGGACTGTGCACGACGCTGGTCCCCCTCGGGGTCGCCGGTTCGTTCGCCGGCCGGCTCTTCTACGGGCACCGCGACGTCCTGATCGCGGTGGGAGGGTGGACGCTGATCGTGCTCGGTGTCGCGCAGATCGCCGGCTTCGGGTTCGGCTCCCGGCGGCTGGCGCGGGCGGCGGGCAAGCGGCGCTCGGGCTCGTCCCTGTCCGTGTTCGCCCTGGGGGCTGTGTACGGGCTGGCGGGCTTCTGCGCCGGACCGATCCTCGGCGGCATCCTGACGGTCGCCGCCGTGGACGGCGACCCCGTGCACGGCGGTGTACTGCTGGCGGTCTACGCACTGGGAATGGCGGTGCCCGTCTTCGCCCTGGCTCTGTTGTGGGACCGGTTCGACCTCGGGCGCAGGCGTTGGCTGCGGGGCCGGGTGTTCAGGGTGGGTCCGCTGTCGCTGCACAGCACGACGACCGTGGGCGGTGCCCTGTTCGTGGTCCTCGGAGTGGTCTTCCTCGCGTTCGACGGCACGTCGGCGCTGCCCTCACTGCTGAGCACCGAGACCGAGTTCGCGTGGGAGGAACGCCTGTCCACGATCGGCGGGGCGGTCTCCGACCGGCTGTTGCTGCTGGCGCTGGCCGGAGTGGCCGCCCTCGGGGCCGCGGTCGTGCTCCTGCGCGACACAGCACGGCGGCCGGAGACGGAGGAGCGGGAAGAACAGGAGAAGGAGAAGGCGGCGCCACCCGATACGGAGACGACGACCATCCGCTGATGTGACGGGACCCGGGCCGGTGGACGTCGCCGTCATCGCCTTCGAGGGCAACCGGTTCGACGGCCAGGTCGTCCCCGCGCTGCGGGAGCTGCAACAGAAGCAGGCGGTGCGGATCCTCGATCTGGCCTTCGTCTCAAAGGCGTCGGACAGCTCGGTCACGGTGGTGGAGCTCACCGATCCGGGGGTGACCGAGACGCTGCGTCAGGTCACGGACGACCGGTTCGACCTGCTCAGCGACGAGGACCTGCGGACCGTGTCCGACTCGCTGGGTAACGGGTCCTCCGCACTCGTCGTGGCCTGGGAGAACACGTGGGCGGCGCGGCTGGCGGCAGCGGTGCGGGGGTCCGGGGGCGAGCTGGTGATAACGCGTTCCGCGGGACGCCGTCGTCGAGGCGATCGCATCACTCGACGGCAACTGACAGAGAAAGGAGACGGCCAGTCATGCCTCAACGATTCGGACGGCCCGGCCTGCTGGGCACCATCGCCCGTACCGCGGTCATCTCGGGCACCGCCACCGCGGTCTCCAACCGGGTGGAGCGTCGCGACCTGCGGCGCCAGGGGGTCGCGCAGACGCCGGCAGCCGTGCCCCCTCCCCCGGCACCGGCGGGCACGGACCGGGTGTCCCAACTGACCCAGCTCGCCGACCTCAAGGCCCAGGGGCTGCTCACCGACGAGGAGTTCGCCACCGAGAAGGCCCGCGTCCTGGGGTCCTGAGCGGCCGCCCCGCGTCGGGCTCCAGGTGGTTCCACAGGTGAACGGGTCGGCCCGGACCGTGCTCGGTCCGGGCCGACCCGTTCGGCTGCTCGCCGGTCTCCGGTGGCTCGGCCCTCAGTGGGCCCGACCCGCGCGGACGTCTTCCCGGTGCGGTGCCGGGCCGGGAGGCAGGTCGGTTCCGGAGTCCCGCCGTACGGGCGGCGAGGCCGGTGCGGCGCCCCGGTCGAAGGCCGCGCCGATGACGACCACCACGGCTCCGGCGACGAGGACTAGGGAGACGCCCCAGGTGGCGTTGGTCGCGCTGGCCCCGACGATGGCCAGGGCCGCCAGCGGCGCCAGTCCGCCCGAGAGCGCGGCGCCGATCTCCCGCCCCGTGCCGACTCCGCTGACCCGGACGTCCGGCGGGAACTGGCGGGAGAGCAGCGAACCCTGCGGAGCGAACATGGCCGGCGCGAGCAGGCCCGTCGCGATGATCAGGCACAGCCAGATCAGGATCGAGTTCCCTGTGTCGAGCAGGACGAAGAACGGGAAGGCGAAGAGCGCCGAGGCGATGCCGCCGACCGCCAGCACCCGGCGGCTGCCGAAGCGGTCGCTGGCCCAGCCGAAGATCGGCACGGTGACGATGGCGGTGGCGCTGGCCAGGGTGATCCCGAAGGCGCCGACGCTCGCCGAGACGTCTTGGAAGTCCGAGAGGTAGGCCAGCGAGAAGGTCTTGAAGATGTAGCTGAGGGCGTTGTATCCCAACGAGACGGCGAGGACCACGAGAAGGCCGCGCCGCTCCTTGCGCAGCAGGGTGACGAACGGCATCTGCGGGGCGACTTCCCGCTCCTGCTTCTTCTGGCTGTCGTGGAAGTCGCGCGACTCCGGCACGCGGCGCCGGACCCACAGGCCCACCCCGGCCAGGGCGAAGCTCGCGACGAACGGGACACGCCAGCCCCAGGACAGCAGCGCCTCCTCGTCCAGAGTCGTCAGCACCGTGACGGTCAACGACGACATCAGCAGCCCGAGGTTGAGCCCCAGGGCCGGCCAGGCGCCCTGGCGGCCGCGCCGGTTCTCGTCGGCATGCTCGTAGGCGACGACCGCCGCACTGCTGTACTCGGCTCCGGCGCCGAGGCCCTGGAAGATGCGCAGGATCACCAGGGCGACGGGGGCCGCGAGTCCGGCGGTCCCGTACGTGGGCAGCAGCCCGATCAGCCCGGTGGAGACGCCCATCAGGACGAAGGTGATGATCAGTACGTTCCGCCGGCCGATGCGGTCCGCGAGGTGTCCGAACAGGATGCCGCCCAGCGGACGGGCCAGGAACCCGGCCGCGAAGGTGGCGAAGGCGGCCATCGTGCCGGTCGTGCCGTCGGTCTGCGGGAAGAAGATCTTGCCGAAGACCAGGGCGGCCATGGAGGCGTAGAGATAGAAGTCGTACCACTCCAGCGCGGAGCCCACGATGGTGGCGGTGGCCACGCGGCGGCGGGCTGTGGCGGGGGATGGTCCGGGATCCTGCGTGGCTGCGTGCGGGGCGTTCGCCATGGGCTGTCCTCGATCACCGTTGAAGAAGAGGGGGATAGGGGGAGAGGGGGGAGGGAAACGAAGGGAAGGGAATGCGGAGGAAGAGAGCGGGGCGGGGAGCGGGGCGGGGAGCGGGGCGGGGCGGGAGCGTTCAGACCGCGGCGGACTCTTCCCGTACGGTCCGCGCGGAGTCCCCGTGGCCGAGTTGATCGAAGACGTCGGCCGCGATCCGGCCGCCGATGGGGAGACTCGATGTGGCCGCGGGCGACGGCGCGTTGAGCACATGGACGGCGCGGGGGGTACGGCTGATGACGAAGTCGTCGACCAGTCGCCCGTCCGCCGTGACCGCTTGCGCCCGTACGCCGCTACCGTGGCGCCGCATGTCCCTGCTCTCGATCTCCGGGAGCAGGCGGCGGACGTCGCGGACGAACAGCGGCCAGATCAGCGACCGGCTGATCTCGGTGACCCCGTGGCGCCAGAAGTGTCGCGCGAGACCGCGCAGTGCGGGGTCCCGCAGCAGCTCGCCCACCATGCGGGGGTCGATGTCGCGCCAGCGGTAGCCCTGACGGGACAGCGCGGGTACGGCGTTGGGCCCCACATGGACCGAACCGTCGAGCATGGGTGTGATGTGCACGCCGAGAAAGGGCAGCTCGGGGTCGGGCACGGGGTACACCGGATTGTTGACCAGCCCCCGTCGGCCGGGCCTGATCTCGGCGTACTCGCCGCGGAAGGGCATGATCCGCACCGTCGGGCGGTCACCGACGGCGGCCGCCACCTTGTCGCTGTGCAGACCCGCGCAGTTGACCAGGACCCGGGCCCGGAGTTCCTCGCCGGGCGTGCGGATCACGGTACGGCCCTCGGCCTCGGCGAAGGAGAGGGCGGGTGACCGGGTGCGCAGGTCGGCGCCGAGTCCGGTCAGCTCGGCCGCCAGCGCGCGGCAGACCTGGCCGAAGTCGGTCATGGCGGTGTCGGCCACCGACAGCGCGGCCACCCCGGCGACATGCGGTTCCCGCTCGGCGAACTCGGCGCGGCTCAGCCGCTGTACGGTGACGCCGTTCGCCCGGCCGCGCTCCGCGAGGGCCTCCAGGCCGGGGAGTTGGGCCGTGGACGTGGCCACCACGAGCTTTCCGGTGCGCTTGACGGGCACCTCGTGCCGCTCGCAGTACCGGATCATCTCCTCGCCCCCGGCCCGGGCCAGCCGGGCCTTGAGGGAGCCGGGCGCGTAGTACAGGCCGCTGTGGATGACGTTGCTGTTGTGCCCGGACTGGTGGGCGCCCCAGTGCGCCTCCTTCTCCAGGACCGTGACGGACAGGCCGGGCCGGGCACGCAGCAGCGCCCGGGCCGTGGCGAGTCCGAGCAGTCCTCCCCCGATGACGGCGACATCTATGGCACGTGACATCCGACGGCCTTTCTGGTGGCTCTGATGGCTCTGATGGCTTTGATGGCTCTCTGGCAACGCGAACACGACATCGCAGCGGCTGTATACATTCGCTGCGGGAAAGGCGAATGTATACAGCCGCTGCGACGGTGCACAAGAGATAGAGTGAGACGGTGACCCGACCAGTCCGGACCCCCAGCAGTACGAGGAACGGCGCCGCCGTCATCGCGGAACGGCTACGTACGTCCATCCGCGACGGCGAACTGCTCCCAGGCACCCGTCTGGTGCAGGAGAAGCTCGCGGCCGAGCTGAAGGTGAGCCGCATTCCGCTGCGTGAGGCCCTGCACACGCTGGCGGCCGAAGGCCTGATCGAGGTTCAGCCGCAGCGCGGCATGCTCGTGGCGGAGCTCAGCCACGGCGAGATCGCCGAACTCTTCGAACTGCGCCTGCAGATGGAACCGCCGCTGGCCGAGGAGATCGTGCGCGGCTGCCGCGACCGGGACATCGACGAACTCCAGGAGATCGCCGACGAGATGTGCCGCCGAGGCGCGGACGCCGCGGGCCGGGCCTCCCTCAACTACGAGTTCCACCGGCGCGTCTACGCCCTGTCCGAACGGCGGCTCACGCTGCGCTTCGTCGACCAGTTGCTGCACCTCGTCGAGCCGTACAGCCGGCGCTGGGTGCGCTCGGGCCACGACCTGGAACGGATCGACGACGAGCACCAGCGCATGGTCGACGCGTTGCGCGACCGTGACGCGCCGGCACTGCGCCGCGTGATCGTCGCGCATGTCGAAGGCGCCCGCGACCACGTCATGGCCGCCCACCAAGGGCCGTGACCCCCGGCCCGCGGGTTCCGCGGGCCGGGTCGCCGGGTCGGCGGGTCGGCGGGCCGCCGGGTCGGGGTGCTACGGAGTGACGACGGCGAAGTCGGGGTCGGGCGTGCCGAGATGGCCGAGGAGGACGCTCAGGGCCCCGATGTCCCCGGTGATCTCCACGTCCGGCCGTCCCGGCAGTTCGTCCGGCCGTACGGCACCGAGCAGTACCGCCCGCAGGGCGGCTTCGTCGAGACCCACCGTGACGTCGGGTTCGGCGGCCGCCGGACCGGTGCCGGTCACATGGGTGAGCACGCCGTTGCGCAGCCGCAGGGTGAGGGGCTCGCTCCGGGGCAGTTTCCAGCGCACGGCGATGTCCGCGTCCCAGCTGCCCGGCCCGTCCACCCGGATGGCGAGGGAGTCGCAGAGCTGTTCGAGGGTCAGGACCGCCAGCAGGTCGGGCGCGACGGTCGAGGTGGGCGTGCCGACGGAGCCATGGCGCAACTCCAGCGCGCCCATCAGGTAGAAGTTGCGCCACGTGCCGTTCTCGCTGCCGTATCCGAGCTGTTCCAGCGCGTCGGCCTGCAGCTCCCGTGCCGCGGTGTCGCCCGGGTCGGCGAAGATCACGTGGTTGACGACCTGCACCACCCAGCGGAAGTCGCCGTCGGCGTAGGAGCGGCGGGCACGCTTCAGCACCTCGTCCGCGCCGCCCATGAGGTCCACGTAGCGCCGGGCGGCCTCGGCGGGCGGGTGCTCCCACAGATGGGCCGGATTGCCGTCGAACCAGCCCAGGTAACGCTGGTAGATCGCCTTGGTGTTGTGGCTCACGGATCCGTAGTAGCCGTGGGTGTGCCAGGCCCGTTCCAGGGCCGGGGGCATCACGATCTCCTCCGCGATCTCCGGTCCCGTCAGCCCCTGATTGAGCATGCGCAGGGTCTGGTCGTGCAGGTAGGCGTACACGTCGCGCTGTTCGGTCAGGAACGCCAGGACGCGGTCGCGGCCCCAGACCGGCCAGTGGTGCGAGGCGAAGGCGACGTCGGAGGAGTCGACGAAGAGGTCGACCGCCTCGGTCAGATACCGGGCCCAGACCCTGGGGTCGCGGACCTCCGCGCCCCGCAGGGTCAGCAGATTGTGCAGGTTGTGGGTGGCGTTCTCCGCCATGCACAGGGCCGCGTGGTCGGGGAAGTGGATGTTCAGCTCCGCCGGAGCCTCGGTGCCGGGGGTGAGTTGGAAGACCATCCGGATGCCGTCGACCGTCTCCGTCTGCCCGGAGCGGGTGATGTCCGCGGTCGGGGGGATCAGGCCGACCGCGCCGGTGGAGAGGGTCTGGCCGAGACCGGCCCCGATCTGCCCGCGTGCGCTCTTGGGCAGGGCGGCGCCGTACATGTAGGCGGCACGGCGGTTCATGGCCGTGCCCGCGTAGACGTTCTCGCTGACGGCGTGCTCCAGGAAACCGTGCGGGGCGAGCACCGGGACGCCGTTCGCCACGTCCTCGTCGCCGATGACTCCCCTCACTCCGCCGAAGTGGTCGGCGTGGCTGTGGGTGTAGAGGACGCCGGTGACCGGCCGGTCGCCGCGGTGGCCCCGGTACAGCGCAAGGCCGGCGGCGGCCGTCTCCGCGCACAGCAGCGGGTCGATGACCAGAATTCCGTGCTCGCCCTCGACGATCGTCATGTTCGACAGGTCGAAGCCGCGCACCTGGTAGATGCCCTCGGTCACCTCGAAGAGGCCGTGGTCGGAGCAGAGCCGGCTCTGCCGCCACAGGCTCGGGTTGGCCGTGTCCGGGCACTCCTGGTCGAGGAATCCGTAGGCGCCGAGGTCCCACACCGCACGCCCCTCGGCATCACGGATCACGTGCTCCTCGGCCGTGCCCATGAAGCCGCGCCGCGCATCGTCGAGATCCTGGCCGTCGCCGAAGGGGTAGTTCTGCCGGACTGCCTCGTTCGCCCGCGCGACGGCACGCTCGGCGGGCTTGGCGTCGGTGTTCCGAACCATCTCGAACTCCTTCGGGGCAGCGGACAGGAGACCCGGTCCGGAAGGACTCGGCCAGTGCCAGCCTCACCCCGCGCATCCGTGGGCACGAGCGGATGTGGGCTGTCCGGGGGAACCGCCGCGGGCCCGGCGCCGGTTTCCGCGGGAGAGGGGCCGCACAGCGGTGGGCCCGGCCGACCGGCCCTCCCACCGGCTCACCTCGGCGACGGCCGGCGGGTGTCGCCGTGGATGACGGGGTGTGGCCACTGTGTGATAATCGCGAGCGATCATTCATGCAACGCGCGGACAGGGTCCGGGGCCGTCCTGCGGGCGCACCCCGCACCGGGCCCTGCTTCCCCAGGGAGAGGACCGGCCCGATGGTGAACGAACAGGGGCCGGAGCCTACGGAGACTCCCTCGTCGTCCGATGAGCCGACGGCGGGCACGACCGGAAAGCGGACGCCGCCCGCGAGCACGGTGCAGATCGTGGACCACGCCCTGCTGGTGCTCAAGACGATCGCCGAGGCCGACCGGCCGCGCGGGCTGCGTGAGCTGAGCCGGGACCTGGAGATCAGCAAGAGCTCCACCCAGCGGATCCTCGCCTCGCTGGAGCGCGTCGGGCTCGCCGTCGTCGACGAGAACTCGCGCAAGTACGTGATCGGGCCGGCCGCGCTCACCCTCGCCTGGCGACACGCCGCCAACAGCGACCTGGTGAGCGCCGCGTCCGAGGCGACGGCCCGCATCGCCGCGGCGACGGGAGAGACCGCATGCGTCTCGGCCGTCGTGGACGGGCGCCGGGTGACGGTGTACGAGGTGGAGAGCTCCCAGCCGCTCCGGCTGATCACGGGGGTCGGCAGGCCCTACTCCCTCTTCTCCGGCGCGACGGGTCGCGTACTGCTGTCGATGCTGCCCGAGGACCATCTGGAGCACCTGGTGGGCGAGCACGTCTCCGCGACCGGCGCGACGGACGCGACGGAGATCGTCGACCGGGTCGCCGCCGCCCGCGACCGGGGTTACGCCTTCAGTCGCGGCGAGTGGATCATGGGCGGATGCGGGGTGGCCGTGCCCATCGCGACCCAGGGCACCGTCACCGCGGCACTGAGCATCTACGGCCCCGAGGCGCGACTCGCGGACCAGCGGATGGCCGAGCTGGTCCCGCTCCTCCGGTCGGCCGCGGCCCAGATCGCCATCCGCTGGCGCCAGCCCGCCTGATCCGCACACGCTGACGCGTTTCCGCGGCGAGCCGGGCGGGCGGCGACCTCCCGCCGGCAGGGCCGTGTGACCCCCGAGCCCCGTGCCGAGCCGGCGCGCCGAACGTCGGACGCGCCCCGGCCGAAGGACGGCCCCGATCCAGACGCCATCGCACCCAGCCGTTCCGCCCGCGAACCGCCCGTCGTGCTGACGGGCGCCGGAAATCGCCCGGCGCAGGCCCGCGCACGCTCGTGACCCCGCGCCCGCCCGGGTAGAGGCCTGCCTCCCGCCGTGCCGCCACCGCACGCTCGGCGGCACTTCTTCGAGCCAAAAACCTACCCATTGACCTGACCAAAACGCGTAGGTACATTGTCCCAAACAATCTGGTCCACTGTCCCAGATTGTTCGACAAGACCGTCGACCTCGGCTGACCGCCGGGAAAACGGGACCTTTGCCGCTGTACGGGCGACGTTCGCGCAGCAAGAATCCATGCACCATTTCAAGCCACTGCGAGCCCGCTCTACGCCTCACCCTTTCCGTATCTACAGCTCATTTCAGGAGAAATGCCCTATGATGCTCGGCTGGCGTGCACGAATCGGACAGATCCGCCCGGCGACCGCGATCGAAGGAGCGGAGGAGTGGCGCTCGGTCGCGCCCACCGGGGTGGCCTTCGCCGACGCCCGGACCATCGTTCCCCGCGTCGACGCCGAGGGCCTGCGCGAGATGATGAGCCAGGTGCTCGAAGCCTCCCGGCAACTCGCCACCGCCAAGGTGGACCTGATCGTGCAGTGCGGCGCGCCCGGCACCTTCATCCCGGGCCCCGGCACCGACGAGAAGGTCACGGACGAGATCAAGGCCGAGACCGGGATCCCGGCGATCACCATGATGCAGGCGACCGTCGACGCCCTGCGCGCCGTCGGCGCCACCTCCGTCGCCGTCGGCAGCATCTACACCGACGAGGTCAACGAGGCGCTGCGCGTGTACCTCACCGCCGTCGGCTTCGAGGTGCCCGTGATGGAGGGGCTCCAGATGACCGACCCCTACGAGGCCAGCGTCCACGACGCCGACAGCGCCTACCGGCTCGGGCGCAGGCTGCACAAGGCCGCCCCCGACGCCGACGCGCTGCTGATCTCCTGCGGCACCTACCGGACCTTCGAGATCCTGCCCTACCTCGAAATGGACACCGGCCGACCGGTGGTGACCAGCAATCAGGCGTCTCTCTGGAGCGCCCTGCGCACCCTGGGCCTCCGCGACGAGATCCCCGAGCTCGGCCGTCTCGGCCGCGAGGTCTGACACCGGACCGAAGGCACCACCGCACGGCGGTGGCATCGCCCACCGCACCCCATCGTCCACACCGAGTCGCACGGCCGGGCCGTCACTTCGCCCGGACCGCGTGGCTCACCTGCGAAGAGGAAAGCACGTGCTGGTAGACGCATTGCAGTTCGTCAAGCCCGCCCGCGAGCGTTTCGAGGAGTGGCACGCCGCCGGGATAGCCGGCGTTCACGCCACCGTCGCCATCTGGGAGGACTCCACCGAAACCATGCGCGAGGTCGGCCGCTGGCAGCGGCTGCTCGCGGAGAACCCCGACCTCCTCACGGAGGGCCGTACCGCCGACGACGTCCGCGCGGCCGGGAACGACGGCCGTACCGCCGTCATCCTCGGATTCCAGAACAGCAGCCCCTTCGAGGACGACCTCGACCTGGTCGGAGCCTTCCACCAGGCCGGGGTACGGATCTGCCAACTCACCTACAACACCCAGAACTCCGCCGGCGCGGGCTGCTGGGAGAGCGACGACGCGGGCCTCTCCCGCACCTACGGAGTCAACCTGATCAGGGAGATGAACCGGGTGGGCATGCTCATCGATGTCTCCCACTGCAACGAGCGCACCTCCCTCGAAGCGCTGGAGGCGTCCGAGCGACCGGTGGCGATCACCCACGCCAATCCCCGGGCGTTCGTGGGCGAGAACGTCGAGCTGGCCTTCCGCAACAAGTCCGACACGGTCCTCAAGAAGGCGGCCGAGTCCGGCGGCGTCGTGGGCCTGAGCATGTACCCGCGCATCGCCCCCAGCGGTGCCGGCTGCACCATCGACGAGTTCTGCGACATGGTCGCCTACACCGTCGACCTCGTCGGTGTCGACCACGTCGGGCTCGGCTCCGACTACTACGCCGGCCAGGGCGACGAGGAACTGCACTGGTGGCGGCAGGGGCGCTGGAGCCGCAAGCCCATGGTCCCCATCTCCGGACCGGTCGAGTTCCCCGAATGGTTCGCCGCGGGCAGTGGTTACGCCACCGTCCTGGAGCACCTGCGCAAGCGCGGGTTCAGCGAGAGCGAGGTCGAGCGGATCGCCGGCGACAACTGGCTGCGCCTGTTCGACGCCGGCTTCGTGGCCGATCCCCGGAACTGACGGCCGCCGAGAAGACGGCGTGGACACGGAGAGGAGCGGTGGGCATGAACCGGTTTGACGTCGTGGTGGTCGGGGGCGGTCACAACGGGCTGGTGACAGCCGCCTATCTGGGCCGGGCGGGACTGCGCGTCGCCGTGGTCGAATCCCGGCAGCGCCTGGGCGGGCCCTGCGGAGGATACGAGTTCCTGCCCGGCCGCAGCCTGGCCTTCACCAACTCGCCCGGGTCGCTGAACCCGGCGGTCGTCCATGAACTCCGGCTCGCCGACCACGGTCTCCGGTTCGTCCGGGCCGACCCGACCGTGGTCCAGCAGTTCGACGGCCGGTGCTTCCTGGGCTGGCGCGACCCCGCCCGCGTCGACCGGCAGCTCGACGCCTTCGCGCCGGGCGAGGCCGACCGCTACCGGGAGCTGATCAGCGGTCTGGAACGGCTCGGGGCGAGCCTTCGGGTGTCCCTCGACGGTCCCCCGCCCGCGCTCTCGGCCCTCCGGGAGCGGCTGACCGACCCGGAGGAGCACAAGCTCTTCACCGCCGTCTTCGAGGGCAGCCTCACCGGGCTGCTCGACGAGCGTCTCGTGTCGGACCAGGCCAAGGCGCTGCTCGCCCTGCTGGCGCTGAACGCCCAGCTCGTACCGCCCTCGACGCCCGGCAGCGCCGTCGGACTGATGATGCGCCCGTTCGCCCTGGCCGCGGCGGGCGCACCCCACTCCGGCGACGCGGCCGAGCGGGTCGCGCTCCGCGGCTCCACCGGTCTCCCGGTCGGGTCGATGAGCGCGATCGTGGACGCGCTGGAGGACTGCTGCCGCGCCCACGGCGTCACCCTGCGCACCGGTTCCCCGGTGGTGCGGATCCTGCACGGGGACGGCGGGGTCCGGGGCGTGGTCACCGCGTCCGGCGAGGAGTTCACCGCCGGCCGGGTGGTGTCGGCGGTCAACCCCGTCCACCTCTTCCGCGATCTGCTGGACGACGCGGCGATGGGGCCCGAGATCCGGGCGGAGGTCACGGGCACCGCGATGCGCGGATCGGCTTTCAAGGTCGTCCTGGAGGTGGACTCGCTGCCCGCCTACGCGGGGCTCCCGGAGGACGCGGATCCCGAGCGGGTGCGGGCCTGTCAGTTCCGGGTGGGCTCCTCGCTCGGACAGATCGAGGAGTCGATCTCCGGGGCGCTGCGGGGCCACGCCAGCGAACAGCCCCTGATGTGGGGGCTGATACCGACCCTCACGTCTCCCGGTCTCACCCCGGGGGGCACCCATCTCATCAGTGTCAACGCCTGGCACGCCCCCTACCGCCCGCACGACGGGCCCTGGGACGCCGAGCGCACGGAGCGCTTCGGCCGACGGTGCGTCGAGGAACTCTCGCGGCTGATGCCGGGACTCGCCGACCGCGTCGTCGATCACCGGTTCATGAACCCGGTCGAGATCGAGAGCGAACTGGGGCTCCTGGAAAGCAACATCACCCACGGGGACATGCTGCCGGGAAATCTCTTCGGAGCCCGCCCGCACCCCGAGGTCGCCGGCTACCGCACCCCGCTCCAGGGCTTCTACGTCAGTGGCGCCGGGACCTGGCCCGGCGGCTACATCACCGGAACACCCGGCAGGAACACGGCCGAAGCGGTGCTCCACGACCTCCACCACGAGCAAAGGCGACAAGCATGAGGCTTTCGCGCCGCGATGGGCCGCAGCGCCCACGCACAGGAACACTGCGCCGGGCGGCGGGCTGTCTGGCCGTCGTGGGCGTCCTGCTCACCGGCTGCAGCGCCAACCCGTCCTTCGGCCGAGACGAGCAGACCCTGATCATCGGCGCCGAGGGAGAGATCCCCACCCTGGATCCGCACCGCGCGTCCGGCACCCCGGTGCTCCGGGTCATCGACGCCCTCTTCGATCCGCTGATCCGCGAGGACCTCGGCACCGAGACGGCCCAGGCTCCCGAACTCCGGCCCGCGCTCGCCGAATCCTGGCAGGCGTCACCGGACGCTCGGACCTACACCCTCAAGCTCCGCGAGGGGGTCGCGTTCGCCGACGGCTCGCCCTTCGACGCCGCCGCCGTGAAAGCCAACTTCGACCGGATCATGGACGAGGACTCCGCCTTCCACGACCCGACGGCCGCCGGGAACATGAAGTTCCTGACCCGCTGGATCAAGAAGGTCGACGTCCGCGACCCGCACACGGTCGTCCTCGGACTCACCGAGCCGTACGCCGGGCTCCCCCGGGTGCTCACCGACCGCCGGATGTCGATCATCAGCCCCCAGGCGCTCCGCGCCCACCGGCCCGACGACATCGGCCTGCACCCCGTCGGCACCGGCCCCTTCACCCAGCAGTCCGCCGACCGCGGCAAGCGCATCACGCTGAAGCGGAACGCGGCCTACTGGGGCGGGTCCCCCAGGACGCCCTCCATCATCGTGGAGTCCGTCACCGACCCCACCACGCTCGCCATCGCCGCGCAGACCGGTGAGGTGGACGCGATCCTCAGTGCCGGGGCCCAGCAGGTCCAGCAGCTCGCCGACGGCGGCATTATGACCGTGCAGTACCCCGAGCCCGCCAACCAGTACTTCATCCGCCTCAACACCCGGATCGCCCCCACCGACAACGCCGTATTCCGGCGGGCGCTCAACCACGCCGTCGACCGCCGGGCGATCGCCACCCTTACCGGCCGGCAGGTCGCCCCGTCCACCGGGCCGTTGCCCCGGGGAAACGAGGCGTACCAGGAGAGCCCCGGGGCCGCCGCGGACTCCTACGACCCCGAAGAGGCCCGCCGGCTCATCCGTGAGAGCGGCGTGCCCACCCCCGTACGGCTGCGGATGCTCGCACCCGACAGCGGCCCCGGCTTCTCCCAGGCCACCGAGATCATGTCGCTCATCCAGCAGGACCTCAAAGCGGTCGGCGTCCGCCTGGACACCCAGTACATGGAGTTCGCCTCGCTCGTCGCCGAGGAGGGCAACGGCTACAACGACACCACCCACGGCTCGTTCAACGGATGGACCACCGGTGCCGACGCCGCCGACTTCCTGGAGCGGATGTTCAGCGGGGAGCTGCATCCCCCCGACGGGGTCAACCGCGGCTGGTACCGCGACCGGGACGTCGACGCCCTCTTCGACCGTGCCAGGGGCGAACCCGACCCGGACCGCCGCACGGCGCTCTACCGGGAGGCCGCCGACGGCATCGCGGCCGACGCCCCCTGGGTCTTCCTCTACCAGGACCGGCTGCCCCGCCTGCTGAGCCGGAAGGTCGACGGAGTCGTGCCCGCAGCGTCCGTCTACATCGACTACACCACCATCCGCCGCCGGTGAGGAGACCACAGCCATGAAGGCCACTGCGGCACCACCCCGCCCCGCCGACGTGCGGGCCGCGCCCCCTCGGCGGCGCACCCGCCTCCGCGCACTGCTGGGCTCCGGCAACGCCACCGCCCTCATCGGCGGCACCATCGTCGCCGCCACGATCCTCGTCGCGCTCCTCGCGCCCCTGATCGCCCCGGACGACCCGCTCGCCACCAACCCCTCGTCCATCGGGCTCGGCCCCTTCAACGGCGGCCACCTCCTCGGCACCGACGAGGTCGGCCGCGACATCCTCAGCCGGCTGATGTACGGCACCCGGCTCGCCCTGCTGGTCGCCGTGGTGCCGACCCTGGTGGCGCTCGCCATCGGCGGCTGCCTCGGACTGCTCTCCGGCTACGTCGGCGGCTGGCTCGACAGCACCCTGATGCGCGTCTTCGACGTGATGTTCTCCTTCCCCGGGATCCTGCTCGCCCTCGGCATCGGGGTCGCCCTCGGCCCCGGCATCACCTCGATGGTCATCGCCATGGTGGTGGTCACCGTCCCCGAGTTCGGCCGGATCGTCCGCGGCAACGTCATCGCCCTGCGCCAGGAGCAGTACGTGGAGGCCGCCGGCGCCCTCGGCTACAGCCATCTGCGCATCGCCCTCCGCCACATCACCCCGAACCTGCTCGGCGGCGTGGTCGTCTTCGCCACCCTCCAGACCGGCCGCAACGTCATCCTCAGCTCAAGCCTCGCCTTCCTGGGGCTGGGCGCACAGCCGCCCACCCCCGACTGGGGTCAGATGCTCAGCGGCGGGCGCGCACTGCTGGTGACCGCGCCGCACGTCGCCACCATCCCCGGCCTCGCGATCGTCGTACTCGCCGTCGGGTTCAACCTGCTCGGGGACGGCATCCGCGACCGTCTCGACCCGCGCAGCCGCAAGTCCCGGGCCGTGCGCGGCGGCGGACGCACCCCGCGGACCCGGTGGAGCCGGTCATGAACAGCCCTGGAGATTCGCCATGCTGACCTTCACGCTGCGCCGCGCGCTGCACATGCTCCCGGTCATCCTCGGGGTGACCATCGCCACCTTCGGCCTCGGCCAGATCATCCCCGGCGACCAGGCGAGCGCCCTGCTCGGCCCCACCGCCTCCGAGGCCGACCGTCAGGCGCTCCGCGAGGACCTCGGCCTGGACCAACCGGCCGTCTCCCGCTACTTCACCTACCTCGGCAGTCTGTTCAACGGCGATCTGGGCCGCTCGCTCTCCTTCGGCCGGCCGGTCTCCGAAGTCCTCTCCGACCGGCTGCTCAACACCCTGCTGCTGTCGGGCACCGCGATCCTCGTCGCGGCGGTCGTGGGCGTCGCCATCGGCACCTGGGCCGCGCAGAAGCCCGGCTCGCCCCGGGACCGGAGCCTCACCGTCGGCGTGCTGTTCTTCAACTCCGTACCGTCGTTCTGGTTCGGACTGGTGCTCATCATCGTCTTCTCGCTCCAGCTGAGGATGCTTCCCGCCACCGGGATGACCTCCATCGGCGGCGGCGGGGCTCTCGACGTGGCGGCCCACATGGTGCTGCCGGTGATCACCCTCGCCGCGTGGTCGCTGGCGGTCATCGCCCGGATGACCCGCTCCTCGGTGCTGGAGGTCATCGGCAACGACTACGTCCGAACCGCCCGCTCACGCGGTGTCGGTGAGTTCCGGGTGATCGTGCGCCATGTGCTCCCCAACGCCATGCCGTCCGTCATCACGGTGATCGGCCTCCAGGCGGGCTTCCTGCTCAGCGGCGCGGTGCTCACCGAGACGGTGTTCTCCTGGCCGGGCATCGGCCTCGCCCTCCACCAGGCCATCTCCGCCCGGGACATCCCCCTCGTGCAGGGCGGGATCCTCGTCATCGCCATCGCGTTCGTACTGATCAACTTCCTGGTCGACGTTCTCCAGGCGTACTTCAACCCGAAGATCAAACTGGCTTAGAGGGAGACGTCACCGTGACCGTACTGGAAGTCGAACACCTCAAGGTCGCCCACCGCGGCCAGAACCCGGGCGACGACGCCCCCCTGGAGACCGTGCGTGACGTCTCGTTCAGCGTCGCCGCCGGCGAATCGCTCGGCGTGGTCGGCGAGTCCGGCTGCGGCAAGAGCCAGACCATGCTGGCGGTCCTGCGGATGCTCGCCCCCGCCGGCGTCGAGATCTCCGGCCGGGTGACCTTCGACGGCAAGGACCTGACCGCGCTCACTCCCCGGCAGATGCGGACCGTCCGGGGCTCCGGCATCGGGCTCGTCTCCCAGGACGCGCTCTCCGCCCTCAACCCGGCCATGACCATCGGCGGGCAGATGGCCGAACCCCTCATCCACTACGACGGGTTCAGCCGGCGGGCGGCCGCCTCCCGGTGCGCCGAACTCCTGGACCTCGTCGGCCTCCCCGCCGCCCGCGAACGGCTCCGCAGCTATCCGCACGAGCTCTCCGGCGGCATGCGCCAGCGCGTTCTGATCGCCATGGCCATCAGCCGCGAACCCCAGGTCCTGATCGCCGACGAGCCCACGACCGCCCTCGACGTCACCATCCAGTCCCAGGTGCTCCAGCTCATCGACCGGCTCCGCAAGGACCTCCGGATGGCGCTCATCCTCATCACCCACGACCTCGGGGTCGTCGCCGGGGTCACCGACCGGATCGCGGTGATGTACGCGGGCCGGATCGTGGAGACGGCCTCCACCACCGCGCTCTTCGACCGCCCGAGCCACCCGTACACCAGGGCGCTGATGGAGTCCATCCCCCGCATGGACCGTGAACGGGGCGAGCGGCTGCCCGCCATCCCCGGTTTCCCGCCCGACCCCGCCGCACCGCCGCCCGGCTGCGCCTTCCGGCCCCGGTGCTCCGCCGCCCGCGCGACCTGCGAGGACGCGGTCCCCGAACTCCTCCCCCTCACCTCCACCGCCCCCGGCCACCTTGTCCGCTGCCCCTACACCGCACCGGTCCTCGTCGGGGCGGACCACCGAGAGGAGCGCGCATGAACGCCGCCGACGCCCTGCCCCCCGCCACCGCCGAACCACCCACAGCCGATACCGACACCGACGCCGTCGCCGTCACCGATCTCCGCGTCCACTTCCCTCTCCGTTCCGGGGTGCTGCGCCGGGTCACCGGCACCGCACACGCCGTGGACGGGGTCTCCTTCACCGTGCCCGCCCGCAGCATCGTCACCATCGTCGGCGAGAGCGGCAGCGGGAAGACCACCACGGGTCGCGCCCTGGTCGGCCTCTCACCCGTCACCTCGGGCCGGGTCAGCATCCACGGCCGGCCCCTGGAGGAGATACGCCGCGCGGGGGCGCTGCCCCGGCTCGCCCAGATCGTCTACCAGGACCCGTACGCCAGCCTCAACCCGCGGATGACCGTCAGGGCGATGATCCGCGAGGTCATCACCGTTCACCGGACGACGCCCCGCGAGAAGACCGGGGAGCGGGTCGAGGAGCTCCTCGCGCAGGTCGGCCTCCGTACGGAGCTGGCCGACCGCTATCCCCATGAGCTCTCCGGCGGCCAGCGCCAGCGCGCGGCGATCGCCCGCGCCCTGGCGGTCGAGCCCCGCTTCATCGTCTGCGACGAGATCGTCTCCGCGCTGGATGTCAGCATCCAGGGCCAGATCGTCAATCTCCTCAAGGACCTCCGCCGCGAACAGGACGTCAGTTTCCTGTTCATCTCCCACGACATGAGCGTGGTGCGGCACATCTCGGACCACGTCATCGTCATGTACGGCGGTCTGATCATGGAGAGCGGCCCCTGCGACGAGGTGTTCTCCGCGCCCCGCCACCCCTACACGCACGCGCTGCTGGCTGCCGTTCCCGTGCCCGACCCCCGCGCCCCCGGCCTCCGCGGCCAGATCCGCACCCGGGCGGAACCCCCGGACCCGGCCGCTCCGCTGGCCGGCTGCCGCTTCCAGCGCTCCTGCCCGTTCGCCACCGAGGTCTGCCGCGAAGGCGCGCCGCCCCCGACCGTCGCCGCCGGGGCCACCGGACACACGCTGGCCTGCCATCACGCCGACGCCTCCGAGGTACGGGCCGCGCTGTCCCGGAACAGCCCGCCCCCTGAAGGCCCGGCCTCGGAAACCTCTCCCTCGGAAAGGACCACCGCCCCATGAAGACCCCCGACCTCACCTCCGAGAACGCTCCCGGCGGTCCGCCGGCGATGGAGGACTACACCTCCCACACGGGCGGGGCGCGGCGCGCGCCGGCCGGCACCGCGGTGCCGCTGACCGACCCGGCGACCGGGGAGGTCTGGGCCCGCGCGTACCAGGACCCGGACGCCGTGGACGCCGCCGTCGAGGCCGCCCGCAGCGCCTTCCTCGCCCCGTCCTGGGGCGCGCTTCCCGCGCACGCCCGCGCCGACCTGCTGCACCGCCTCGGCGATGTGCTGGTCGCGCACACCGAGGAACTCGCGGTACTGGAGACCCGGGCGAACGGGAAACCCCTCGCCGCCACCCGGGGCGAGGTCGGCGCGCTGGCCCGTTGGTACCGGTACTTCGCGGCCGTGGCGGAGACCATGGAGGACGTCTCCCGTCCGCTCAGCGGCACGGCGAGGGCGCTCATCACCCAGGAACCGCTGGGCGTCGTCGCCGCGCTCACCCCCTTCAACGGCGCGCTCTCCCTGGGCACCTGGAAACTCGCCCCGGCGCTGGCCGCCGGCAACACCGTGATCCTCAAGCCGCCGCCGCACGCCCCGGCCTCCTCGGTGCGGCTGGCCGAACTGGCCCTGGAGGCGGGGTTCCCGCCCGGGGTGATCGGCGTCGTCATCGGCGGCGCCGATGAGGGCCGCCGCCTCACCGACCACCCCGACGTCGCCATGGTCACCTTCACCGGCAGCACCGCCGTCGCCCGGACCCTCGGGGCGCGCGCGGCCGAGCGGATGAAGCGCTACGTCTGCGAGGCCGGCGGCAAGTCCGCGCACATCGTCTTCGCCGACGGAGACCTCGACGCGGCCGTCGTCGCGGCCCGGCAGGGCGCCTTCTCCGCGGCCGGCCAGACCTGTGTCGCGGGCTCCCGCGTCCTCGTCCAGCGCGAAGTGTACGAGGAGTTCCTCCGCAGGTACGGGGAAGCGGTCGGGCGGCTGCGGGTCGGCGACCCCCGTGATCCGCGTACCCACGTCGGGCCGGTGGCGTCGGCAGCGGCTCTGGAGCGGATCGAGGGGTATGTGGACGACGCCCTCGCGAAGGGCGCGCGAGCCGTCACCGGCGGGAAGCGGGCCACCGTCGCCGCGCCGGGCGAGGCGGGCTTCTGGTACGAGCCGACCGTGCTGGCCGACGCCACGCCCGACCTCGCGGTCTGCCGGGAGGAGGTCTTCGGCCCGGTCGTCACGGTGCACCCCTTCGACACCGAGGAGGAAGCGGTCGCGCTCGCCAACTCCGTCGAGTACGGCCTGGCCGCGGGCTTCTGGACCCGCGACGCGGCGCGCGCGCACCGGGTGGCCCGACGGCTGGAGGCGGGCGTGGTCTGGGTGAACACCTACCGACTGCTGCACTGGAGCGTGCCGTTCGGCGGCTACAAACAGTCCGGCCTGGGCCGGGAGAACGGCGTCGAAGCCGTCGCCGAGTTCCTCCAGACCAAGTCCGTCATCACCGAACACGGCACCCCGGCCGACCCGTTCGGCGACTGACCGACACCCCCTGCCCCTCCCCCGCCGGCCTGTCGGCCTGCTCGCCTTCGGAATCTCTCGACCCCAGGAACAGGACGCGTCCCATGGAATTTCTCGTCAACATCCGGATCACCTGGCCCGAAGCCATGGACCCCGACCTCAAGGCGAAGGTCTCCGACGACGAGCGCCGCCGCGCCGCCGAACTCGCCGCGTCCGGGACCCTGGTCCGCATGTGGCGGGTGCCGGGCCGGACCGAGAACTGGGGACTGTGGCGTGCCGCGGACCCCACCGAACTCCACGCCATCATCTCGTCGCTGCCGGTCTGGCCCTGGATGGACGTCACCGTGCACGCCCTGGCCGGTCACCCGGTCGACCCCGGACCGAAGGCCTGAAGGTGTGCCCGGGCGCCCGGAAATGGCACATCAGGACCCATCCGGCAGAATCAGGGTCCACGCGCAGGCCGACCGCCGGCACAGGCCGCGCGTCGACGCCGCCCGGGCGCGCGGCGCGTAAGTCGGCGGCCTTCACCGAAGCGGGGGCCGGACGGTGCCCGAGCCGGTCACCCGCGACGGACCTCAAGGGGGGTCCGGTCCGGTGCTGCCGTGCCGTCCGGTAAACCTTGCGGCCACTGGGACGGGGGTTCTGGCCGGTCGGGCTCGGCCAGGAGAGCCCTTTGAGCGTGCTCGCCGCCTCGCCACCGCTGTTCGAGGAGCCCGGTCCAGTCGTCGGCCTCCGGCCACCGGGGTACGACGAGGGCCAGGCGGCCACGCGCTCTCGCCCACGGCGGAGACCGCTGGTCGCCGTGGGCGCCCGGCGACGGCGCGGCCCGCGCCGCCCGTTTCCTGGCCGATGATGCGTCCGGGCAAGGGGCTTTGTCATGCGCACCACGGTGATCATTCCGGCAGCCGGACGGCACCCGCTCCTGACACACCAGCATCTGGGCCTCGCGGCCGGTGCACACATCCCTGATCAGTACGTGGTCGTCGCAATGGATGATCCGGAAGTCAGCAGGGTGGTGGGCGGCCGGGAGCCTGTCGCGACGGTCGTCGACTGCCCTGCGGCGAACGGGCATCTGCCCCTGGCCCGCGCGGTCGGCGTACCGCTCACCCGGGTGGGCGGCGCCCCGGCCTGCCATCAGTACCACCCCGTCTCCGACCCTCCGGTGGCGCACCCGCACGACATTGCGCGCGACGCGGAGACCTTCCACCGCCGTCGGGGCTGGTGGCCGATGGCCGACTGGCTGGAGGCGGTCGCCGAGCGCGGGCTCGCCCACGGGGACCCGGCCCCCGGCCGCTGGTCCCCCGGCCCGCGACCCGAACGGCCCGGAACCCGAACACCCTCACGACAACGCGTCCCCGTCTGCTCAGCGGTGACGACCGGGGGTGATGACGGAACTCAGTCCGAACTCATGGTGGGCATCGACGATGCCGAATGCGACCGTGGGGTCGATCGGGAGTTCGCAGACGATCGGCTCGATGCCGTCGTAGTCGACGACCTTCCACCGGTCGCCGTCGTCGTCGACCAGGTCCCCGGTCAGGTCGTAGACATCGCCCGTGGCCGGATTGGTCCAGCGGGCCGGGACTTCGTCGGCGTACCGCCCTGGTGGGGTGGGTCCGATCCGCCGGTGTTCCTCCAGGTCCCACACCCGCACATGCTGCCCGTAGACCGCGGCGAGCACGGTCGGGCGGCCGTGCAGAGTGCCGCATGCCAGCGACGATATGAAGGTGTCGCGGCCGTCGAAGAGCGGTGGTCCGACGGGCCGGCCGGTGAGAGGGTCCCACAACCGCACGTCCTTTCCGCCGGTGACCGCGACCGGGCGTCCGCCGACGGCGGTGAGCGCGACCGCCCGAACCTCGCCGCCGAGGTCCTCCAGCGGGCGGGAGGTGGGTGGGGACGCCTCCAGGTCCCACAGGAGCACGGTGTCCCTGTCGCTGGAGATGGCGACAGACCGTCCTTCGACCCGGCCCAGGGCGACGCTGCGCACGGCCTTGGTGTGACCGGAGAGCGGTCGCCCGATCGGTTGGCGCTTCCGAAGGTCCCACACCCCCACGGTCGTGTCGTCCCCCGCGGTGAGGGCGATCGGGGTGCCGTGGCGGGTTCCGCAGGCCACAGTCCAGATCATCGACGTGTGGCCGGTCAGGGGGGCGCCCACCTGTTCGCCGGCGAGCAGGTCCACGATCCTGACGGTCTTGTCGTATCCGCCCGTGACTGCCACCACCCGCCCGTCCACGCGGGTACAGGCCACGTCCCTGAGTCCGCGCCCGGAGTCCATGTCCGGCGGGAAGTACGGCAGGGTCACATGACGGATCAGCCGACGGTCGTCCAGGTCCCACACCCGTAGGTCGCTGCCCACCACGACCGCGACGGACCGCTCCTCCAGGAACGCGTGGGTGACGCTGGTGAAGGGGCGGGCGCCCTCCACAGTGATCGGGGTGCCGGCCTCCTGATGGTCCGCCATGTCCCACACGCGGAGCGAGGAATGGTCGCCTCCGCACGTGAGCGCTACGGGTCGCCCGGCCGCCACACCGCAGGCCACCACACCGACCCCGGCATCGGACAGAGGTGGCACGATCTGCGGACCGAAAGGCATCGGCAACGGACGTGCAGGGCGTCGGTGCTGCTGAGGGTGCGACATCGACATCTCCTCTCCCTCTCCCTAGCTGTGGGAACCGGTGGCTGCTGACTCCCCAGGAGGAGCATGGCCCGCCCGGCCCGTCAGGCCCAACTGTGCCTGAGCGCACGCGCGGTCGGGTACTCAACGCCGGAACATCCGGCGGACTGTCCCCGGATGCGAGCCCCGGCAGCTTCCGACGGTCATAACGGGCAACCCAACGCCTGCCCCGGCATCACGGTCGCCGACCCGGGTCAGACGGACCGCGGGTTCACTTCGGTGGGCGAGGGCCGTGCGCGCTCGTCCGACGATAGGCTGGCCGAATGGGTGATTCTGCGCCGTCGTGGGACGCGTTGGTTGGGCAGGTCGCCGAGGTTTCTCGGCGACTCTCCGAGCTTGAGGAGCGAGTGCAGAGCGCCACGCCTGAGCAAGGTGCCGAAGACGCGTCGACTGAAGCTTACTGGGCATTGCCGGAACTTCGGGAGCGCTTGCAGGAAGCAGCACGAGGGGGAGTGATCTTTGCCGGGTCTGTGGTCGGTCTGGACGGTGGGCTTGTGGAGTGGGAACGGTCCGAAGCCACGGAGTCGGTGTTGAGATCTGACTGGTCCGAGGCGGCCGCCACGCTGGGAGCTTTGGGGCACCCCGTGCGGTTGCGCCTGATCCAGGCCCTGGCCGAAGGACGGACTGCGGTCACCGAACTTGTGGAGTTGGAGGGGCTCGGTACGACCGGGCAGATCTACCACCATCTACGCCAACTCGTCTCCGCCGGCTGGCTGGAGACCACCGGACGTGGGCGATACCAGATCCCTCCGTCCCGGCTCGTTCCGCTGCTGGTCGTGGTCACCGGAGCTCGCCGCTGACTGGGTCGTTCTGCCCCGGACCCGATCGGCCGCCACTTCACCGCCCACGAGACGAACGCGAGGTACGTCGGCGACTTCACCTGCTCTCCGCCGGAGAGCGGGTAGTTCCTCTGCCTGGCCACCGTCATCGGCCTCGCCTCACGGCATCTGACCGGCTGGCCGATCGCGCATCCCCTGCGCACCGATCTCGTCATCGACGCCCTCACCGCCTGCGGCCGCCCTTTCGTGACGGTGCCGCAGCTCCCGGTCCCGGCAGGGCCGGGCGAGGTCTGCCGCTGAGGCACCCGGCCCCGCCGCTGCCGTCCTCCCGGCGCCCCTCATGGGACGCTCCGTTCCGCCGCGAGTCCGCCGCCCACCAGGTCCAGCCCTTGCCGGAGCCGCCGGAAGTAGGTGGCGCGGCTGATGTGGAGCTGCTGGGCGAGCCGCTGATGGGTCCGCGGCCGTCCGAGGTAGTAGTGCTGGAGAATCCACCCGGCCTCGGCCTCCTCGCGCACCTCGCTGTCCGCCAGCCGTCGCACCGCCTCCCACAGGTCCGCGCGCAGTTCCGCCACCGTCCGGGGGCGCGGCGAGGAGAGCAGCGGGCTCTCGGCCAGCCGGGCAGGGTCGGCGATGACGGCGAGGGCACGGGCAACCTCCTGGCCGGTCGGACGCGGACCGCCGCGCGCCCCCGAGGTGCGGGCGAGCCGCTCCGTCCAGTCGGGCAGCGCGGCGGAACCGAAGTCCTGGCTGAAGATCTCGGGCTTGCGCCCGCAGCGGTAGACGTCGTCGGTGGTGGTGCCGTGACGCTGGAAGCGCAGCCCGCGCAGCAGCCGCTGGTAGTCCGGGTTCGGGGTGGACACCGTCAGCAGCAGGCCGCCCGTGATGACCTGGCGCAGCAGGCCGCGCAGCAGGTGCGCATGGGCGCCCCGGTCGGGGCAGTAGGCCGCGCCGAGCAGCCATCCCCCGGCGCCGCGCGGGCGGCCGAGCAGCCGGTCCGTGTGCTGCTGGAGCAGAGGTTCCACACAGCTCATGGTGCGTTCGGTGACCTGCTGGGTGTTCGTCAGGCCGATGATACGGTCGCCGCCGTCCCGGACCAACTGGAAGCTGGCGGGGTCGTCGACGAGCCAGCGTTCCACCAGACGGTCGGTCCAGCGCACGTCCAGCCCACCCTGCCGGGCCCACTGGCGCATCAGGGTGCCGATGGTCTCGGCGTCGTCCGAGGTAGCGGTGTGGATCACGTCCCGGGTCACGCTGATGGGGAACATGGTCTCGCGGACGGCGTCGTCATCGGCCAGCGCGATGATCCCCTCGGTGAGACGGCTACGGCGGTCGGCGGCGGGTTCGTCGGCCAGCAGCTTCTTGCGGTGGGCCAGCGCGCGGGCCCACGCGCCGCGGTGGGCGGCGGGCCGACGCCAGCGATGGGCCAGTTCGATCACCCCGCGGAAGGGCTCGGTGAGGGCCAACCCGAGTTCGGTGGGGACGACCGGGCTGAGCCCCGCCAGGGTGTCGAACAGGCCCGGGTCGGCGTCGAGCAGTTCCTCGTCCGCCGACCACACGGTGGCCAGCCGGACCAGGGCGTGCTGCCACGGCCCGGCGGGCCGCTCCCGGGAGAGCCGCTCCACGATCTCCCGGGCGGCGCCGTCGGCCACCGCCCCGGCCGCGGTCGGCGGCGCACCCGCGTGGACGGCCCGGCAGGCCGCTTCGGCGATCAGCGGGTTGCCCGCGGCGAGCCGGACGATCAGTTCCCGGCACCGCGCGTCGGACACCCGCGCATCCGCCGTCAGACGCCCGATCCGCGCGTCCGGCCACGGGCCGGTCTCCACGACCGCGACCCCCGTGTCGGCCCATCCCGGCCGGGCCAGCAGGGAGCGCCTGCTGATCACGAGGACGGGCCGGCCGCTGCCGGGCGGGCGCAGCCGCAGCGGCTCCAGCGCGGCCAGGGCGCGGTCGTCGTCGGCGCTGTCCACGACCAGCGGAGCCGGGGTGTCCTCGGCGAGCGCGGTCGGCAGCCGCTCCAGGGCGCCGGGCCGGTCGAGGTCAAGGAGGGAGACGGGCCCGAGTCCGGCGACTAACCGGGACTTTCCGCTGCCGAGCGGGCCGGTGAGATTGGCCAGATCACGGCTTGCCACCACCTCCCGCAGGGAGTTCGGCGTGGCTCGTACCGGCGCTGCGGCTGCGGGTGCCTCGGACATCGGACCTCCAGGATCACTTCGGTGCACGGCCCCCTGTCATAGCGATCGGAGACCGTTCATTCAAGTGGTCACGCATCCGGAACTTCCCTGGTACCAGCGGCGCGTGAGACTTCGCTGAGACCTCACGTCGCGTCTCCCCGGGCAGACTTGGGCTCCGTCGTCCCGCCGGACATGTTCAAGGGAAGGGCCATGGGGACCCATACGATGTCGCCACTCGGTCTGAGCAGCACCGAAGAAGCGGTGTACCGGTTTTTCCTGCGGAATCCGGGCGCCGCCGTCCGTGACGCGCGCACCGCCGCGCCGATGGACGGGGAGGGCGTGCACCGGGCCGCGGAGCGGCTGCGCGACCGGGGGCTGTTGCACGGGAGCGAGGCGCGGACCTGGGCCACGGACCCGGGGGTCGTGGTGGCGCGGCTGGCGGAGGAGCAGTTGGACGCCGCCTACCGGACGTTGCGCCGCCTCGCAGACCCACGGCCGATCCTGCGCTCCCTGTGGCGGGACGTGCCCGCCCCCTCCTCCGCGGGCGGCGGGGGCGTCTACGCGGGTTCCGCGATCGCCCTGGACCGCCTGGAGGACCTGGGGCAGGCCCTCGCCCGGATCGACCGGGCGGCCTTCCACGCCGACGCCGAGATCCTGGCGGCGGTGCCCGACCGGGCCCTGGTACCGCTGGGCACGGCCCACACTCTCTCACTCGGCCTGCGCTGCCTGCGGCGCGGCGTCCGGATGCGGACCCTGGTGGGGAGCGATGCTCCGACGCCCCCGACCGGCGCGGACCAGCTCCGGCGGCTGCGCTCCCACGGCGCGGAGGTCAGGGTCGCGGAGGGGCTCTCGGAACTGGTGCTGGTCTACGACCGGCGCACCGCGCTGGTCCCCGTCGACGCGCACGACATCGAGCGGGGCGTGCTGTGCATCGAGGAGAGCGGCCCGGTGAGCAGTCTCGTCTCCCTCTTCGAGAGGTTGTGGGCGGCGGCGACGGACCTCACCGACCGTCCGGCGTCGAAGCCGGGCACCGACAGCCCCACCGGGACCCAGCGCGCGGTGCTGCTCCTCATGTGCACCGCCACCAAGGACGAGTCGGGCGCGCGGGCGGCGGGCATGTCGCTGCGCACCTACCGGCGCCATGTCTCCGATCTGCTGGCCCTGCTGGGCGCGTGCAGCAGGGCCCAGGCGGCGCTGCTGGCCCGCGAACGCGGCTGGGTGTGACCCCGGGCCCGCGGACCCGGGGCCGGGGTGGCGCCGACCGGCCCGGCCCGGGTCGTCATGCGCCCGGGGTTCCCGCGCCGACCGGGCCGAGCACGGGCAGCGGCCATCCGAACTCGCGGCGCAGCGCTGACCGGGCCGCGAGAAGGCCGCACATGCCGTGCACCCCGGGTCCGGGCGGGGTGGCCGCCGAGCAGAGGTAGACGCCGGGCAGCGGGGTCCGGTAGGGGTCCCACCGGGGGACGGGCCGGAACACGGTCTGCCGCAGGTCGATCGCCCCGGTCGCGATGTCGCCGCCTACGTAGTTGGGGTTGTAGGCGGCGTAGTCCCGCCCGGACACCCCGCGTTGGGCGACGATGGAGTCGGTGAAGCCCGGCGCGTACCGCTCGATGGCCGCGCGGATCACGGGCAGCGGGTCGCACTCGCTGCCGTGCGGCAGATGGGCGTACGCCCACACCGGGCGGCGCCCGGACACCTCGCGCCCCGGGTCGGTCACGGCCGGGTCGACGACCAGCACGAACGGTGAACCCCCGTCCCGCCCGCGGGCGTTGGCGGTCTCCTGGCGGAAGACCTCGGCTGCCGTGCCGCCCAGGTGCACGGTGCCCGCGCGACCGGTCTCCGGGGCCGACCAGGGGATCGGTCCGGAGACCAGGAAGTCCGCCTTGCCCGCGGCCGGGCCGTACCGGTACCGGGACAGCCACCGGGTGTAGCCGGACGGCAGGGCGCCCCCGGCGAGGCCGGGCAGCGCGGTCGGTGCGATGTCCAGCAGAACGGCCCGCGCCCCCGCCAGTTCCCGCAGGTCGGTGATCTTCCGTCCGGTATGCAGTTCCCCTCCGTGCGCCCGGATGTCGTCGGCCATGGCCTCGGCGATGCTCGGGCTGCCGCCGCGCGGCAGCGGCCAGCCGGGGCCATGGGCCAACTGGGCCAGCAGCAGCCCGACCCCGGCGCCGGGCAGTGAGGGCAGCGGGCCGACGACGTGCGCGGCGGCCCCGGCGAGCAGTGCGGGCGCCGCCTCGCCGCGGAAGGTGCGGGAACCGAGCCGGGTCCCGTGGAGCAGGACCCGGCTCAGTACAGCGGGCGCGGCGCGCAGCCCGCGCCGGCTGCGCAGATCGGACAGCAGCAGGTCGACCATGGCGTCGCTGTGTGTCAGCAGCGGTTCCATCAGCCGCCGCCAGCGCGGCCCGTCCGGGCCGAGGCCCGCGCAGGTGGCGTCCAGGTCGTGGTGGGCGAGGGCCACCCGGTCGCCGTCCAGCGGATGGGCGTAGCTGACGTCGGACCGCAGCATCCGCACGCCCCGTCCCGCGAGGTCGAACTCCCGGAAGAACGGCGAGGCCACCGCCAAGGGGTGGACGGCCGCGCAGATGTCGTGCACCACCTCGGAGTCGAACAGCGCGGCGCCACGCAGTCCCCCGCCGATCGTGTCGGCGGCCTCGTACACGGCCACCCGCAGGCCGGCGCGGGCCAGGGTGACCGCGGCGGCCAGCCCGTTCGGCCCGCTGCCCACGACCGCCGCGTCCACTGTGCTCACCGGACGGCTCCCGCGTCCGGCAGGGCGGCCGGGACCGGCTCGGGCACCGGAGAGGAGCCCGGCACCGCGCCCCGGGCCCCGCCCGGTACGGGGTCCGGTGCGGGGCGTCCGCCGAGGGCGCCGTCGGCGAACTGGGTGGCGGCCAGCCGCCGGTAGAGGGCGTCGTTGCCGAGGAGTTCGGTGTGCGTGCCCACGGCGCGCACCCGGCCCTCGTCCAGGACCACGATCCGGTCGGCCTCGGCCACCGTGGAGATCCGGTGGGCGATGGCGACGACGGCGCACCGCCCGGAGATGCCGCGCAGGCTGTCGCGCAGCGCCGCCTCGGCGTCGGAGTCCAGGTGCGCGGTGGCCTCGTCGAGCAGCATCACGTCGGGCTTTTGGAGCAACGCCCGTGCCACGCAGAGCCGTTGCCGCTGGCCGCCGGAGAGTCCGGTGCCCTGGTCGCCGAGGAGGGTTTCGAGGCCGTCCGGCAGCTCCGCCACCACCTCGGTGAGGCCGGCGAGTTCGACGGCCTCGGCGATCTCCGCCTCGGTGGCGTCGGGCGCGGCGTACACGATGTTCTCGCGGAGGGTTCCGCGCATCGCGGCGTTGTCCTGCTGGACGTAGCCGACCCGGCCGCGGATCTCGGCGGACGGGAGGTGGGCGATGTCCCTGCCGTCGAGGAGGATCGCGCCGCCCCGGGGCCGGTAGAAGCGCTCGATGAGCTGGAAGACGGTGGTCTTGCCCGCGCCGGAGGCACCCACCACGGCGGTGAGCCCCTGGGCGGGGACGGTGAACGACACACCTTCCAGCACCTGCCGGTCGCCATAGCCGAAGAAGACGTCGCGGAACTCCACTGCGGGGTGACCGCCCTGCGGGGCCGGACGGCTGGCCGAGTCGCCGGCAAGGGCGGCGGTCCGGCCGTCGGCCGGGTCCGCGGTGCCGGTCGGGTGCTCGTCCTCCTGCGGCAGGGTGTCGAGTTCGTCCACGCGCTGGACGGCCGCCCGGCCCTGGAGGTAGGTGCCGATCGAGAGGAACACCAGGACCAGCGGCGACACCAGGTAGAACAGGTACATCGTGAAGGCCGAGAAGTCGGCCAGGCTGATGGAGCCGGCGACCACACGGGCCATGCCGAGGCCCATCACGGCGGCGAGCGACGCCTGGAGACCGACATTCAGCGCGGGTGTGAACATGGCGTTCAGCACGGTGACCCGGTTGCCGGAGACGCGGGCGCGGTCGGCGGACTCCGCCAGGCGGTCCTGCTCGCGGCCCTCGGCGTTGGCGGCCTTCACCGTCGTCAGGGCGGCGAGCGCGCGCTGCAGGTCGGCACCAAAGTCTCCGATGTCCTCCCGGTTGGCCAGGGCGGCCCGGCGCAGCGCGCGGGCCAGCCACACCGACCCGGACCCGGCGATCCCGAGGCATCCGACGGCGACCAGAAGCAGCCAGATATCGGTGAACGCCATCATCACGACGGCGCCGACCACGATCAGCCCGTTGAGGACGATCTGGGCGAGGCTCTGGGTGAGCGCGATCTTCATCAGGGAGGTGTCGCCGACCAGCCGGGTGTGCAGGTCGCCCTGGCGCCAGGTGTCGAGGTGCGCGCGGTCGGCCCGGAGCACCTTGCCCGAGAGCAGGACCCGGGCGTCGCGGACGATGTTCTCCCCCGCCCTGCCGATGAGACAGCCCTGGGCGGCGGAGAGCGCGGCGTCCAGCAGGAACAGCACGACCAGCGCTACGACGACCCCGACCACCGGGCGGTGGTCCCCGGCGGCCCTGATCAGGTCGGCCAGCAGCACCGGCTGCGCCAGGGTGCACACCACGCCCAGCAGTCCGAGGGCCGTGCCCCCGAGCAGCAGCCGCCACTGCCCGCGCGTCAGGTTCCGCACGGCGCCGCCGGCCGCCGCCGCGGTGGCCGTCATGACCGCTCCTCACCGGAGGCGGGGCGGCGGTAGCGGCTGATGTGGACGCCGCTCCCCTCGGGCAGGAACGGGCCGCCCGCCCAGTCGCCCTGCCGGGACACCAGGACGAGACCGGCGTCGGCGGCGTAGGAGTCGACGTCCTCGGCGGTGGTGAGCCGGGTGATCTCGGTGCCGATGCTTACCCGGCCGCCCTCGTGCACCAGGTGCGAGGCGTGCCAGAGCCCGCCGGGGATCAGGGTGGAGTAGGTCTGCACGCCGGTGCCCGGTTCGTCGTAGGGGATGAAGAAGGAGGTGCGGGCGCGCCCCTCGTGCAGGGCGGTCACGAAGCCGGGGTTGTGGGTCTCCACGACGAGGGTGCCGCCGGGTGCCAGGTGCCGGGCCGCGCGAGCGACGGCCGTCCGCTGCTCCGCCGGGTCGCAGATCAGTGAGAGAGTGGCGCAGACGCAGTAGACCAACCCGTACCGGGAGTCGTCGGCGTAGGTGCGGATGTCGCCGTGCACCGGGGTGACCGGCGCGCCGGTGGCGTCGACGGTTTCGCACAGCCGCCGGAGCATCTCCGGCGAGGAGTCCACACCCACGACCTCGCCGGAGAGCCGGGCAAGCGGGACGGCGACGCGTCCGGTGCCCACGCCGAGTTCGAGGGTGCCGCCGCCGGGGTGCCAGGAGGCGAGGACCCCGGCGGTGCGTTCGGCGGAGCCGTCGTGGGGCAGCAGGCGGTCGTAGAAGTCGGCGAACACCCTTCCGTAGCCGATGTCCTGGACCTCGGGGGCGGTGGCCACGGAGGTCCAGGAGGGGGCGGCGGTGCTCATACGGTCTCGCTTTCTCGCGCCGGTGCGGCGGTCTCGCGCATCGGTGTGTAGGGGGAGAGGAAGATGATCTCGGGCTCCTCGGCCTCGTCGTAGCCCGAGTCCTGGACCAGGGCGAACTGGAAGCCCTTGACGTCCGGCGTGCCGGACCGCTCGATCTCCTCGCGGAAGAAGTTGCGCAGGATACGGAAGGAGGGCAGGGTCACGGCCACCTCGAACCCGCGGTCGAGGACGCGCAGGATCTCGCTGCCCAGGTCGTACACCGCCTTCTCGCTGCGCCGTTCGGGGAACCAGACGAACTGGCGGGCGCGGCGGCCCTGGATGACCTCCAGCGCGGACCAGTCGGAGGTCTCGCCCGCCTCGTCGAGGGTGCGGTAGTAGAACTGGAAGTCGTGCTGGGCAGGAGTCGGGGCGAAGAAGCGCCAGTTGGGGAAGATGCTGGCGAGCGGGTCGAGCCGCTGGACCCGGTCGAAGGACGGGTGCGGGTGCTGGCAGCAGATGGCGCCGAGGAAGATGACGCCGGCCGCGAGGCGGACCTTGCCGTCTGTGCCGCCGAAGGCGCGGGTCAACAGCGAGCCCGTGGCGCGCGGGAGACGGGGGCTGCTCATCGGTTCTCCTCCTCAGGCGCGGCGGTCCGGCCGGCCGGCTCCGTCCCGGTCAGGAATCCGGGCCGGGCCCCCGGTTTCCGCCCGGCGGTGTCGGCCAGGAAGGCCAGCAGGTGGCGGAGCGTCTCGGCGGCGTACTGGGGGTCCGTGAGGATGCCGTCGTGGTCGGCGCCCTCGATGACGACGCTTCGGACGGTCCGGTCCCCGCTGTGGGCATCGGCGAGGTCCTTGTGCATCAGCAGGTGGTCGGGATCGCGGTCCACGGTCTGCTGGGCGGAGAGCACCAGGGCGTGGGTGTCCAGGGCGGCGAGTGGCCCGGTGAAGGAGGGGAAGTCCTGCTCGACGGCCTTCCATTCGCGCCCCGCGGCGGTCCACACGCGGGAGTCCGCGAATTCCATCCTGACCTTGTCCCGCACCTCTTCGGGCAGGTCGGCGACCGGCTCGGGCGCCCGCATCAGCGCCCCGAACCCCAGCCGCAGGCTGATGGCCATGGTGCGCAGGCCCTCCCCGATCCGCGGCGCGGTCGCGCCCTGCTGCGCCGACCGGGTGAGCTGGCCGGGGTGCGAACTGTCCACGTAGACGACGGAGTTCACCCGGGAGCCCAGCCTGACCGCCGCGCGGCGGGAGATCTCGCCGCCCAGGGAGTGGCCCATCAGCACCACCTGGCGCCCCTCGGGGACCGCCGCGTTGATCAGGTCCACCAGGTCGTCGACCGACTCCTCCAGCGTGTACTCTCCGTCCGCGCGGCGCCGGCTGGGGCCGTAACCGGCCCTGCTGTACATCAGCCACTGCCGGTCCCCGCCGCGGAGGGCGCGGACGATCCAGGCGAAGTACGCGGGGCAGGCGCCCAGTCCGTGGACGAAGACCACCACCGGGTTCGCACTCCGGCCGGTGAGGGTGCTCTGCACGCTCAGTTCGTTGCCGTGCCGCGTGGTGACGACGGAGCCGCCGTGCGGGGTGTCGGTGACGCGCAGCCGCCGGGCCACCGCGACCGCCCCCAGTACGGCCGCGCCGCCCGCCGCCAGCAGGGCCACCGTGGCCGGCATGGTGTCGTCGCGGCCCGCCACCGCGGGGTGGCTGCGCGGCGTGCTGGTGTAGGCGACCATCGGGTGCATCGCGGCGAAGGCCGGGAGGAACCTGCCGAGGCCCATGACGTAGCCGTTGGCCATGTGGAAGAGGACGGCGCCGCCCAGCACCGGGCGGGTCAGCCGGCCGCCCTTCAGATAGACCACCGGGAACAGGCACTCCAGGGCCAGCACACCGTAGACGGCGGCGCGGCTCGAGCGCGGGTAGCGATGGGTCAGCTTCCAGATCCCCTCGTGCCCGTACGTCCTGGTCCGCATCACCCCCGCCAGAGCGGCCCCCGACCGCCAGTCGGGACCCAGCAGCTTGACCCAGCCGGAGATCAGGTAGGACAGGTTCCCCTGGAGCGCCACGTACCAGATCAGGGCGTCCTGGGTGCGGGACGAGGGGGCGAGTCTCGCCAGCCCGGTCATGGTCTGCACCATGGTGGACGCCTGGTCGGAGCCGTCGGTGCCGTAGCGCTCGGCCGGGTAGAGCAACGCCCCGCTGACGCCGAGGTAGAGGGTGGCGGCCCCGCGCCACCGGCCGTTGCCGGGCAGCATGAGGGCCGCGCTCGCGGCCACCCGCCCGGCGTGCAGCGCCCGGTTGGTCCGCTCGTCGGAGGCCAGGTCCAGCAGCTTGCGGAAGGGCCTGCCGTAACGGGCGTACGCGTCGCGGGAGATGGCCCATTCGTTCAGCCGGCTCGACCGGTGCTCCCGGCGGCGCACGAGGTGCTCGATGCTGGACAGCAGGGACGTCGCCGCCGCCAGCCGCTCGGAGGCGCCCATGGCTTGCTCGCGGGAGAGGGGGGCGGGGCCTTGCAGGGCGGACAGGACCCCGCGCAGCGTCGGCCGCTGTCTGCGGGGTCCACTCGGTCGGGTGGGGCGTGAGGGCATGGACGGGCCTTCCGTGCTGGGGACGAACGAGGCGGGAGGGCGGCGGGGTGACGAGGCGGAGGGCGTGTCGGGCGGTTCCCGGGCCGGTACGGGGGCCCACGGGCCGGGTGGGCCGGGCAGGGTGCTGTCCGGGGGCGTACCGGGTTCGTGCGGGACGGGTTCCTTCAGGGCCGGGCCAGTGCCGGGGCCGGACCGTGCGTCCGGGCGTGGTGGTGGCATGGGCGGGCGACCGCCCTGGAGGCGTTCGTCCCCACGTCACCCACGCACCGTCGCTTCCGGCCGGCCCCGGCACGGCGGCCGCGGCTCCCGTGCCGGGGCCGGGGGGCGACGGACCTACCGCTCGGCGCGCGTGCCGCGGAGGCGGCTCACCGCCCCCTGGGGCGTCGCCGCGTTCACGGGGCGCCCCCGCCGGGGACGGGCACGGCGTATCGGGCTCACATGGGGAGCTCGACGTTGCCGTTGCCGGTGTAGTTGTAACCGGCGACGAAGGCGTTCACCAGGGCGACGCCGATGGCCGCGCCGGCCACGATCCCGGGGGTCGCGGCGACCGGTGCGAAGGTCGACAGTGCCTGGCCGGGGGCGGACTCGGACAGACCGCCGGCGCCGCGCAGGGCGGCCGGTATCGGGGACGTGCTCACAGAATTGTTCTCCTCACTGGAGTGATGGAACGGGACGGTCCGGTGCTGGCGGAAACACGACTACATCGGAAGTTCGATGTCACTCCCGGCCGCGCGGCCGGCCGCGTAACCGGCGACGAACGCGGCTCCCAGGCTGGCCACGATGGCCACCGGGGTTGCGGCGACCGGCGCGAGGCCCGGCGGAGTCACGCCGGGGTCGGACTCGGTCAGGGCACCGGTCGCGGTCAGGGCGGCCGGGGTAGAGGACTTACTCATGAGACTCTCCTACTGGTGAGGTGGTGGGTACGGGTGAGGTGCCACCCGCAGCGGGCGGCCCGTCGGGCCTACTGCGGGAGCTGTATGGTGCTTCCGGTGAGGCAGACCGAGATGCCGACGCAGGCCGACATGGTGAACGTGACGGAGGCGACCGGAACGGTGTCCATTGGCGCGCGGCCGGGGTCGGACTCGGACAGGGCACCGGTCTCGGACAGAACGGCCGGTATCGAAGCGGTACTCAAGGACTTCTCCTCGCTGGTGGGCGGCCGGTGGGGTGACGTCATGGGCGGGCGGCGCAGACGGGACGGACCCACAGGTCGGGGCGCCGAGTGCCCTCGGACGGCCTTCGCGTCGTGGAGCCGTCATGGGTACGGCAACCGACGCCGGCGGCCCCTGACGGGACACAGTTCCGACGGGAGGGGTCGGGACGGGCCGCCCCGGTTGGAGCGGAGTGTGTCCGGGCCGCGCGCCGGGCGTCTTCCCCGGCCGAGTCGGGTGGCGGGGTGCCACCGCCTACATCGGGAGCTCGATGTTGCCACCATTGGCCAACGTGCGGGCGGCTACGCCGGCCGCGAAGGCGATCACCACGGCGCCCGCGCCGGCCACGACGACCGGGGTCGCGGCGACCGGGGTCGCGCCCCCGAACACCTGCCCACCGGCGCTCTCGTCGAGCGGGGCGATGCCCCTGGTCCAACCGGGCTGTCTGAATTCGGGCATGTTTCTCCTTCATGAGTGGGCCGTCACCGGGGCGCCCTCATCCAGGCGCACGCAAGCGCACCCGGGACCCGGATCCCCGCGTGAATGGACGTTCCGTGATGCGCTCCACACGATGCCGAGAGCCCGGCGGAAAGGGAAGACCACTCCGCTGGCATGAGGATGCGGACTCCCGAGCAACATCCTGCGGGTTCGGGCACGGAGGTATGCAGCGCGTACCGCTTCCGTTAATCCGTCCAGGAACGCGTGAGCCTTTTCCCACCTCACGGTGATGCGTGGTGAAGCGCGAGGACTGCCTTCACCAGGTCGGTGATGCGGTTGGTGCTGCAGCGGAGCTTCCGCAGGAGCCGCCAGCCTTTGAGGGTGGCCATGGCCTGCTCGCCGAGGCAGCGGATCCTGGGGGACGCGGGCGTCCTTCTCGTTGCCTTCGCCGCCTCGCGGCTGAGCCAGACCCAGGGCACCTGGACCATCTGGGCCGGCCCCGGCCCGGACCGGCCCACCTGGACCCTCACCGCCTCCCCGCACAGCCCGAGTTCGCTGCTGTCCGACCTCTCCGAGACCCTCGCCCACGACACCGGACTCCGCCGCCCCAAGGCCGCAGGCACCGGACGCAGGACGAGCCTCGTCACGGACCCACCCACCGTGCCGGTGGTCGCGGCCAGCCTCGAAGCAGCAACGGCCTTGCCTCCAGCGGGCGATCACACCGCCGCGTAGCTCGCCCGGAACAGATCCTGCGCCCGCTCCACGTTCCTCGGCGTACGGAGCTGGACCTCCAGGTCGCCCGTTCCGTGGTGACCGAGACCGGACGCGTCCCGGGTAGAACCCGGAACCAGGCCGACGTCCCCCGGGTCGTCCTTCAGGTGGACCAGCAGTTTGGTCCTCTGCGGCGGGCGCGGAGAGGCGAAGTTCCGCAGCCGCTGGTACGCCCGGTACTGCTTGCAAGGACGCCGGACCTCGACCGGTCCCCAACTGGTCCCCAGGTGGCCCCATTCCGATTGTGCGGTCAAAGTGGCCCCAGGACCGGGACGTAGAGTTGAGGACCTCCGCTGCCGTTCCCACGCGACAGCCAAAAGAGTGCTCGCTCGGTCACGCAGCGGCCCACGCCAAGCTGCGTCGATCAACGCCTACGAAGATCTTGGGCGAGCCGCACGATCTACACCCCCGGGGTTACTGCGGTGAGAGCCGCGGTGAACGCGGTGGCGAGGGTGAGTGTGGCCGCGAAAGCGATCCCAGCGCGGGTGAGAGCGGCGGGATAGGTGGCGCCGTCGAGACGCGCCAGCTTCCCCGCTACGGCGGCGGCCAAGATCGCGACGACGACCACCAAGGCGGTAACGAGCAGGATGAGGGCGAGTGTGGGCACGGTGTTCTCCTTCGGTCGCGAGCAGCCAGTGCTGCCGCGGACCCAAAGTCTCGAAATCGATGTTCGTCGGGGCGCGGCCGGACAATGATGAACACCGACGAACACTGAGGGGGCGGGAGCATGGCGGGCGACATCGCCGACGGCCGGGAGGAGGCGCTTGCGGAACTGCGGGAACTGCTGGCCGATGCGCTGGCCAATGCCCGTCTGACCAAATCTCAGCTCGCGATCCGGGCGAGTTTGGGGCGTACCACGGTCTCCGAGGCATACCAGGTGGGTCGGCCGGTGCCGTCGGCGGTCACCGTGGCGGCGCTGGCGCGCGCTCTCAAGCTCCCGGACGAGAAGCGAAACCTGCTGCTGGCGCTGCGGCGCCGTGCTGCTGGCGAAAGTGGTGACGGTCCGATCGTGTGTGGCGGGCCGGGAAGGCCGGTCGAGGAGTGGGATCCTCATGACCTTGAAGTGCATCCCGCCGGCACCGAGCCCGGGGCCGGAGTACGGGCGGTGCGTGCGCTGTCGGGGTATGTGCGGCGCGGGCACGACGAGATGCTCGGCGAGGTGGTGCGCGCTGCGGTGGCCGGGCGTAGTGGGATGGTGATGTTGGTCGGGTCATCGTCGACGGGGAAGACGCGGGCGTGTTGGGAGGCGGTACAGCCGCTGGCCGGGGCGGGGTGGCGGCTGTGGCATCCCTTCGAACCGACCCGTGCCGACGCCGCGCTGGCGGATCTGGAGAAGGTCAGGGCGCGGACAGTGGTGTGGTTGAACGAGGCTCAGCACTACCTCGGCGACCCCAACACCGGCGAGCGTGTCGCCGCCGCCCTGCACTCGTTGCTGACCGACACGAAGCGGGCGCCTGTGGTGGTGTTGGGGACGCTGTGGCCGGAATACGTCGAGAAGTACACTGCCCTGCCGCCGCCCGGTGCGCCGGACTCCCACAGCCGGCTCCGGGAATTGCTGAGCGGGCGGACCCTGATCGTCCCGGAAGCGTTCGACAAGGCGGCCCTCGATGCCGCACGGGACTTCGCCGCCGAAGGTGACGAGCTGCTGAGGGACGCGCTCGGCCGCGTGGAAGGGCACGGCCGGCTCGCGCAGGATCTCGCCGGTGGTCCAGAGCTCCTGCGGCGGTATCAGCAAGGCACGCCCTCAGCACGAGCTCTGTTGGAGGCGGCTATGGACGCGCGCCGGCTCGGAGTCGACCTGCACCTCCCCCAAGCCTTCCTCATCGCCGCAGCCGACGACTACTTCACCGACCACGACTACGACTACCGCAGCCCCGACTGGGCCGAAGTCGCCTTCGCCGCGCTCGCCGAACCCGTCTACGGCAAACAAGCACCCCTCACCCGCACCACCACTCGACCCACACGGCGCCCTCCGGGCGGGCCAGTACCCGACGAAGTGACGGCGCCAACGGGTGGGGGCACAGTGTTCCGGCTGGCGGACTACCTCGAACAACACGGCCGCGCGGAACGCTGGTACCTGTGCCCCCCGGCATCGTTCTGGCACGCAGCCCATACCCACCTCACCCACGCCGAAGACCTCACCAACCTCTCCCTCGCCGCGCAACAACGGTGGCGTCGGCAATGGGCACACCATCTCCTCCAGAGAGCCCTCGTAACCGACACCTCCAACCGCGGACCCCGCCTGATCCGCATGGCGGAGGTGTGGTGTGTTGACTGCACCATTCGGTGAACCCGTACTGAAGCGGCTCCCGGTGGTGTAAGCAACCACCGGGAGGAACTCTCAAGTGACAGAAACAGTCCGAACTCTGTTGATGGCGGGCCGCAGCGACCCGCCTCGCGTTGGGGCCGTCATAGGGACTGGCCAGCGCGACGTGCCCTACGCTCTCGCTGACCAGGACGGCGCATCCATCGCTGCCATCGAGAGGTGGATGCGCGACCTTGTCCTCGGAGATGTGAGCCCTCGGACCGCCCGCGCGTACTGCTACGCGCTCCTGACCTGGTTCAGGATCCTCTGGGCCTTGGAAGTGCCCTGGACGCTGGCAAGCGAGAACGACGTCGCGGTACTGGTGGGCTGGCTCCGCGCGGCCCGCAATCCGCAGCGCGTTCGACGGAGCCCGGGATCCACTCCGGCCGGCTCGGTCAACATGCGAACGGGCAAGCGCGTACTACCGGCTGGCTACAGCCCATCGACGATCAACCTCACGCTTGCCGCGACGCGGGGGTTCTACGAGTATCACGCGCACTTCGGGGTCGGTCCGGTGATCAACCCGGTTCCGGAATCGCACCGCCAGGCGACAGTCAATCGCCATCGCTCCCCGGACGACTCCCAGGTCATCGTCCGGCGTTCCCGCTTGCGCCAGAAGGCTCCCAAGAAGGCGCCTCGCTCAATCCCGGACAGGCAGTGGGACGAGCTCTTCAACGCCATGGGCTGTGATCGCGACAGGGCCCTGCTGGCCTGCTATGTCAGTTCTGGTGCCCGCGCCACCGAATTGCTCGGCTTGCGAGAGTCATGCGTCGACTGGGCGGGGCAGCGCATCCGCATCCTCTCGAAAGGCGGCGAGATGCGGACAGTGCCCCTTTCGCCGGAGGCGATGCTGTTGCTGGCGCGCTACGCGGCGCAACGCGGGCTGATCGGGCCCGACGAGATCGTATGGCGAGCGCGTCGCGGCACGGATCGGCCTCTGACATATGCGGCGATGCGCCGCGTCTTGCAGCGCGCAGGCACAAGGCAGGGCACCAACTGGACGTTGCACGACCTTCGGCATACCGCAGCAGTGCGGATGGCCGGAGACCCAGCGCTGACCTTGACCGACGTGCAGACGATCCTCGGGCACCGCGACATCAGGACGACGACGCAGTACACCGTGCCACGCGTGGAGGAGATGTTCGACCGCTTGCAGTCCTTCTATTCCAGGCCCCGGGTCGCCTCGTCGCTGCCCGCCGGCTACGACCCTCGCGACGTGAAGGCGGTGTTCGGTGACTAGGTCCCTGTCCGCGACGACCAGCCGCACACGGCGTACTCCTCTGCCCGAGGGAGAGGCGGGAGGCAAGTTCACGCGGAACGCCGGCTCGGTCGAGGGGCGTCCCGCCGAGCCGAACCTGCCGAGCCCACTGGGTGACCTGAGCCGCGCGTCCATCGAGGTGCTGCTTGAGACGGTGGGCGAGTACGCGTGCGAAGAATCCTCGGGCAACCGCTCGAAGATGCGGAACTCCACGAGGCGGATCGGAGAGTTTCTCTCCAGGTTCCCGGGCGAGACGTGGCACGAGCGCTGGCTCGCCACCGGCCTGGACGACGAGGCGACCGCGAGCACCATCTCCGACCATGCGCAGGCCCAGCCGGGGGGCGGAAGCCTCATGCAGGGGCTGACGTTTCTGATCGCTTTCCGCGCGGTCCGGCCATCGCTGGCCGCACTCCGGAGGACCATGCTGCCGAACTTTGCGCAGGTCTTCTTCCGCTGCCAGCAGGACCCTCTCCTGGATCTGCTCTGCCGCGGCATCGCTGAGACGGGATACAGCGGGAGAACACGTCAACGTGCTTACGAGGATTTGGCGTCGGTGCTGGTCAGCCAGCAGATTCCGGCAGCCGATCTCACGCCGGAGGCCCTGCTGCACTACGCCTGGGAATGGCGGCGCGTCAGCCCGAACGAGTATGAGGGTGGCCTCTACGGGGGCAGGGTCTTGTGGGAGGTGTTGTGCGCTGTCGGACACTTTTCCGCCTTGACACCGAACTCAGTGGTCCGCGCGATGAACGGCCACAACCGCGACGTGGGCGAGGTGGTACGCCGACAGGGCCTCGGCAACAAGGCAGTCGAGCAGCTCCTGGTCGACTACATGCACGTCCGAGTCGCCGACGGCATGGACTTCTCCTCAGCCAGAAGTCTGGCGCGGCGTCTGGCCGGCACCTTCTGGAAGCAGATCGAAATGATCAACCCCGCCCAACCTGACCTACGTCTCAGTGCCGAGACGTTCCAGGAGTGGGTACGGCGGACTGCAGTCAAGGCAGATGGGACTCCACGCCGCGACCTCGACAACCTCATCCTCTCGGTCAAGGCGTTCTACCTGGATCTGTCCGCATGGGCCATGGCCGAGCCGGAACGCTGGGGAGTGTGGGCCGCTCCGAACCCGGTCCCGCATACCCTGACCCGCGGCTACAGTGCGCGGGCCAGGAAACGCACCGAGCTGGTACACGCCCGGGTTCGAACGCTCCAGCCTCTCCTATCCGTCCTCGTTGAGCACGTCGACACGGAACTGGCTTCCGCCCGAACGCTGCTGTCGAGAGTGAAAGACGTGGAGCCGGGTGACGAGTTCACGTGCGACGGGCGCCGATACCTCCGGCCCTTGACCCGTCACGACCAGCAGTACACGCTCTGGGACGGAGAGGCACCGCTTCGCTGCCGGGACATTGAGACCAGCGAGGCGGTCAACGCCGTCGTGCGTGAGGACGAGGCGTTCTGGACGTGGGCCATCGTTCATGTCCTACGCCTCACCGGGATCAGGGTCGAGGAGCTCATGGAACTCACCCACCTGAGCATTCGCCAGTATCAGCGGCCGAACGGCGAGCTGATCGGGCTGCTGGTGATCGCTCCCTCGAAGAACGACCGGGAGCGCGTCATCCCGATGTCCGCCGAACTCTTCCACGCGATCGCCGAAATCCTCCGGCGGCTGACGGCAAATGGCAGACCCGTGCGTGTTCTGCGCCGTTGGGACGGCCACGAGAAGATCATGAGCGAGGCACTGCCGTTCCTGTTCCAGCGCTCGATGAACCACGCCAGCGGCTGCATCAGTGCACCAGTCGTGAACAGACTCCTCAAGACTGCGTGCAAGAGACTCGAAGCGGTAGACCACCGATTTCACGGGGTTCACTTCACAGCCCACGACTTCCGAAGACTGTTCGCCACCGACCTTGTCAACAGCGGAGTGCCCATCCACATTGGCGCCGCGCTGCTCGGACACCTGAATATCCAGACCACACGCGGCTACGTGGCGGTCTTCGAAGAAGACGTCGTGCAGCACTACCAGCAGTTCCTCGCCAATCGGCGCCAAACCCGCCCCGAATCTGAGTACCGCGACCCGACGGCCGACGAATGGCACGCCTTCGAGGGACACTTCGACACCAGAAAGGTCGAGCTCGGCCTGTGCGGGCGCCCCTATGGTAGTCCGTGCAACCACGAGCACGCCTGCATCCGATGCCCCGTACTACAGGTGAACCCGGAAATGATCACGCGGCTGGAAGAGATTGAGCGCGACCTCCTTGCCCGGCGGGAACGCGCTGAGACGGAGGGGTGGAAGGGTGAGATCGACGGTATCGATCTCACCCTCCAACTACTACGCCAAAAGCACGCCGACGCCACCCGATTTGCCCTCCGCACGAGCCACGTCTCACTGGGCATTCCCTCGGTCCGCCGCCCAACCTAAGCGCCCACCAGCGGAACGATTGCCTCATCCGTTCTCCGGGACGTCGGCCCCCCGGGTCCAGGCAGCCCCGGCCACGGACGACCGGATGCTCGCCCTGGAGTGGTACGAAGCCCTCCAGCCGCAGGGTGTCGAGGGCTAGCCACGGCCTGGAGCCGGACCCGCTCCCGCGCGGTCCTTTCAGCTTCGATCAAGCCGTCACCCTGCGGATACCTTACCCACAAGGACTACCGAAGCCACCCGCACACTGTCCGGCAAGTAGCCCGACACCACCCGATCAAGTTCAGGATCAGAAAACGGAAAAGGCGACGCTTGAGCCTGGGCGGCTCCTGCTGTTTCAGAGACCAAAAAAGCGGAACCGTGACCGCCTATGAACCCCACAGGGAGCATCCCGTTTCAGACACCATAGGCATCTTACTGGTCAAAATTGTGCAAAAAATGATGTTTCATTACAAATGCCCGAGTTGCTCGATTGCCCCTTCAGCGCAGCTCACGAATACTCCACCCTGCTCGCCACTTGGCGCGAAAACCTTTGGGAGAAGCCATGAAGCTGCGTAAATCTCTGGCCTTCGTCGGCATCGCTATCCTGACCGCTGCCACAGGCAGCCAGGCATACGCGACCGAAACCAGCGAGCTTCAACAGCAGATAGATACAGTGCTGGCAAAGACCACGGGGGGCGTGCAGATCAGCCCTAACGAAATCGCTTGGGAGGGCGGGGAAGTTATTATGTCTTTCCCGCTGCCTGGCGAGGAGACAGCGCCTCCCAGCAGCCAGGCCGCCACAAACCTGCAGGCTAAGGCGGCTGGGATCTCGAAGCAGAGCATCAAAGATGCTGTCGCCTCGGGCAAATCTCTCGCAGCGAGCGACAACTGCCCGACCGAGGTGATCGGCAATGACTGGTACTGCTTCTACCAGTACAAGGACTTCGGCGGCCGACGTCTCCAGTGGAACCAGGCTAGACACGAGGTCCGGTTTTTCTCACTGTACGACTTCGCAAACAAGACATCGTCTTGGTCAAACAAGGGCGGGAAGTACATCTACGTTCAGGGCCGTTCCCAGACAGGCATGGACAGGTCTTGCAATGATGACCCCATCATCCTTTGGCAGGAGCACCCCCACACCAGTAAGGCATTCGTGGGTGCGAGTCTAGACAACAAGGCAGACTGCTTCTGGACGTCCTACTGATTTAGGTGGGTGGACAGGCAGCCCGCCTCTCCACCCACCGACCAGTCAGCCCTTGAGGAATGTGACGTAGTTTACGACAGCAGGTCCTTCCACCTTCATCGCCGGTGAAGAACTCAGAAAAATTTCTTCATAGGCGAGAATCTTCCCGTTTACAGGATCGACTATAATCATGTGCTCCGCCGGAATACTCCCTGAGCCGTCCTTGATCGTGTAGGCCGCACCCTGGCGTCCTGCTCTGTCGGTCACTTCACCCGCCGTGACCAGTCCCTTCTTCGTCGCAAGAACCCTAAGAAGGGCCGCACGCTGTTCAGGGTTCAGATGGTTAGTCATCAGCTTGTCCACAACTGACTCGGAGATGAAGCCAGCCGTGTCTGCCGGCGCCCCCTGGTGCAGCCAAGCTTCCATCTCTGCCGGATTCTTAGGCGCGTCCCCATACCCAACGTCTCCCGTGCCAGACCGGTCAACGGGCTCGTCAATCGCATCCCACTGACGCTCCCAGAGGGAGCGCTGCTCATCGTTCTGGAACTGCGGCTTCTCCGCCTTGACCGACCACTTGGTACTACCGTCTGCCATCTTCCACGTCTCACGGCGTTCGGGCACCACGGCAGAGGTGATCTGCATCCCCCCGATCCTGGTAGTCAATGACCAGGTCTCTTGGATGAATGGACCACTTTCAGCGCCGTTCGGCTCCTGAAGTTTTTCCACCTTTCGTGCGATGCTTTCCAAGCTCTTTTCCGCAGTTGTATTCTTGCCGACGACCATGTGGACCTTGAGGAGTTTGGGAGTGGCTGCCACAGCCGGATCCACCGGAGGGCGCTGCAGCAAGTCCGGCCCAATGATCAGTGCCCCCCCTATCACGGCAACCGCCACGGCAAGTATCGATACCCTGAACGGCGATTTCCATGGGGAGCGCGAGCGTTGCCCCGCAGGGACGCGCTCCTGAACGATGCGCTCAAAGAGCGCGTCCGCTTCCGGCTGCGCCATATGAGACTTACGGATACGCGACTCAAGCTCGGTCAGAGAACGGTCAATTTCACGCATTGCTCTGCTCCTTCACTCGGGAACCTACACCATAATTCGAATTGAACCCGTGAAGAATTTTCTTCAATCGCTTTCTAGCTCGGAACAAGCGAACCCGTGCCGCTGCCATGCTGCACTCCAAGGCGCGCGCCTGCCCTGATACGCTCAGGTTCTCCCAAATTGCTAGGCGAAGAATTTCCTGATCCTCTTCCTTGAGGAGACCGAACGCCTTGGCAAGATCGGCTACTGCTATCACGCTGTCCGCATGCTCAGAATCAAACGATGCTGGCTGCGCAGCAAGGAGCTCGGTGAGGCTGAGTTGCCTTCGCTGTGAACGGCGATCATTGGCGAGCGTGCGCCGGGCAACTCCGTAAAGCCATGGAAGCTCGTCGGTGTCTCCTATGTCTTCCATCCGTCGCCAAGCGGTGAGGAACACGTCGGCTACCACGTCCGCCACCCGGTCTGGGTGCACACGTCGAGCCGCGTATGCCTCGATCGCACCGCGGTGATCCCGGTACACCTCAGCGAATCTCTGCTCGTACATCTCTGGCTGCATCTGCCCTCCAAGAGTCCTATGTCCGCCTCCACGCGACGTGTTACACCTCGTCTAGAGAATCTTTGCAGGGACAGCAACTGGTCGATTCCGAGCACGTACGAGTCGACCAGCACGGCGGCAGAACCCACGAGAGCCTGTCGCAGAGAACGGCTGCGGAGCCCCGGATCATGCTTTTCAGTGCACAACAACGTCCACGTGGGACCGTACGCGAGCCCACCCCTGCCCGCTCGGATGGCCGGTCGGAGCGCATCGAGCCGCTCCTCCGCGACCGCAGGCCGGGAAGACCGGCATCATCGACGGGACCGAGATCCGTGTCCGCCGCCCGGCCCTCGGCCGCAAGGACCGGGATCGCTTCATCTCCGGCAAGAACAAGCAGAACGCCGTGAAGGTCATGGTGTTCACCGACGGGGACGGGCGACTGCTGTTCTGCAGCCCAGCCAAGCCCGGAAGCTGCGCGGACATCACCGCCGCTCAGGCCGCTTGACCAGCCCTAACTCGCGAACCACCGACGGTTCACCGTCGGTGACGTCGCCTGCGGAGAATCTCTGGACCCTGAGCAACCCGTTGAACCTATGCGGTGAGAGCACTGGTGGTTCTCCGGATGGTGCAGTTAAGGGAGAAGAGCGGGGATGGGGAGACCGCCGAGGCCCTCGCCCGTGAAGCCGCCGCGGATGGAAGCCCGTACTACCTGACCTCCTTGGCGAAGGCGCGGGCAAGAGCCGGGGATCGCAAGGGTGCTGAAGCCCTCCTCCTCGAAGCCTCCGCAGCCGGTTACTTCGACTCCCTGACTTTCTTACTGGATCTGTGGGAGAGGGGTGAAGGCCCCGACAGAGCCGAGACCCTCCTCCGCGAGGTGGCCGATGCAGGCAACGCCGACGCCCTGATTCACCTGGCCTCGCTTCGGGAAAGGGCCGGGGACCTCGAGGCCGCTGAAGCCTTCCTTCGCGAAGCCGCCGACGCCGGAAGAACCCACGCCCTGCTCCGCTTGTCGTACCTGCGGCTAGAGGTCGGTAACCACGAGGGAGCGGAATCCCTCGCCCACAAAGCAGCCGCTGCCGGCGACTCCATGGCACTAAGCCTCTTGGCCGAGCTGCGGGAAGCGGCCGGGGACTGTGAGGGAGCCGAAGCCCTTGCCCGCGAAGCAGCCGCTGCCGGCGACTCGACGGCTGCGTCTCGGGTCGTGGAGCGGCGAGAGAACGCAGGACACCACGAAGAAGCCGAGACCCTCGCCCTCAGAACAGCCAACGCGGGTAGCACGGAAGCCCTAGACCTCCTGCTAGAGCTGCGGGAAGAGGCCGGAGACCGCGAGGGAGCCGAAAGCCTCGCCTTCAGAGCAGCTGGCGCCGGGCATGCTTGGGCTCTGCACCTCCTTGCGGAGATCCGGCATGCTGAGGGGGACCACAGGGGAGCCGAACTCCTAGCACGCGAAGCCGCCGATGCCAACGACCCGTTCGCCCTGGCCATGCTGGCCCAGATACGAGAGGACGCGGGCGATTGCGAAGGAGCCGAAAGGCTCGCCTTCAGAGCGGCTGGCGCAGGAAACGTCCTCGCGCTGCCTCGCCTGGGGCTGCAGCGGGAGCGATCTGGGAACCATGAGGGCGCGGATGCCTTCGCTCGCAAAGTGTCCGACGCCGGGTACACCATGCTCTTGGCCAGCCTGGCCCAGCTGCGAGCACAGGCTGGGGACCGCGAAAGCGCCGAAATCCTCGCCCACGAGGCGGCCAGCGCCGGAGACCCAGACGCTATGGTCCTCCTTGGGGAACTATGGGAGGAAGCGGGTAACCACGAGCGAGCTGAGGCCCTCTTCGGAGCAGCCGCAAACACGGGGGAAGCCAAGTCACTCAGACCCTTCGCACGGTGGCCACACGGCCTGGATCCGGACGGTTCACCGACGCTGCCCTGGTTTGGGGATCTCTGAGCCGGGCCGCCCGACCGACACCGACAGGCCCTGGAGACCTCGCCGTCCCGGTCGTCGGTCCCGGGAGAGGCCAGTCCCGAGTGTCTGGGACAATCCACCGCAGCCGCAGCATGACGCGAACCAGCGTCAGCGCACCAAGATCCGGACCAATTCCGGACCAGCCCACGCCAAGCCTCCCCGCCCACTCCTGTTTTCGCCGATCGGCGCGAGTGCGACTGCTATGCCGCTAGGAGACGAAGAACATTTCGACCTCATACAGCCCCGAAGAAACTTGGGCTCTTTTAGATCCTGACGCCGGTTGCCTGGAGCCGCAGTTACGCTCCGGGCAACCCGGCACCAGTGTCACCCCGTGCACCCAGGTAGCTGTGAGCCACAATTCAACCTTCCGATAAGTCGCCTCCCGGTCAGTCGAGGACCACACATCCCCCTGTCCCCTCACCACTGAACCGGTGACCGGGTGATGACACAGCGCTCAATCGGAGTAGTTCCGACTGCGGGCGTTGAACCGTTCGTCGGGCTCGTACTCTTCCTCGTTCGGCTCCCATTCGGGATCGAAGTCTGCGTGACCGACGTACGCAGTAGCGAGGTGGCGAAGCACTGGTTTGAGCGCGGCCAGCATGACCATGGCTGGCCCATGAACCATGAAGTCTTCAGCGTCGGCGTTTCGCTGCTGACACTCCGCCAAGCGCAATATCCCACGCTTGGCGGCGACATCAGCCAGAACGCGTGCAGCCATGGCTCCTTCGCCCTGCCCCTCCATACGAAGTGCAGCATCGTCGTCATCGAGGCGAGCGCTCAGAAACGAAGCCAAATCCGCAACTCACGATCCATCGGGTACTCCTCTCATCGGTAGCATAGGACCCCATCATTCACTGAGGCTGGGGCCGCCCGGCCCCAGCACGCCTTCACAGCCTCCGCAACGGAGATGCCAGTTACCCGCCCGCAGCACGTTCGACGCCTACCGGCCCCCGGGAGGCGTCGAGGCCCTTGAGCTGCACGCCGAAATCGCCGCCGGACAACCTGCCCGCACCGCGCAACCCGCCACCGCCTGCAGAACCCCGCCGGAGCAGGCGACGAGGAGTTCTCTCGTCTCGCCCCTACCGAGGCGCTTACCCCGCACCGCCCTGGCTGGTCCGCCCAGGACCCCAAATCAACGCGCCGGCGGGTAGACCCTGAACCTCCAGGGCCATCGGCGCCGTGTGGATTGCGGAGCCAAGGCCCCGTCCCTCGGAGGCGGGGCGGTCTCGACGTACAGCGGGCTCGCCACGATCAACCGGTGCTGCCCATCCACGGCTTCGAAGTTGCACAGAACTCGCGCGTGCCCGTGCACATGGACGGGTCCTTGTCGCCAGGAGACCATCATGTCGTGAGCCACTCTGGCCGCGTACTCCTGCATCTCTCGCGGAGTGCGCACGAGGGATTCAGGAAGAGTCGTCTCACCGCGCTCCTCCAAGGCGACCAACTCAGCAGCCATGTCGTGCAGCCAGTCCGACCCGGACCCCATCCGGGTACGAGGTTGGTCGTCCTCTCCGATGACGTGCTGCGCGGAACCACACAGCAGCACCTCGATGCCCGAACACTCGGCTTCTCCTGTGAACTGGGGGCACAACAAGGGGTTCTCGTGAGAAGTGAACGTGTACACACCCTTGTCGTGCAGACCCCAGTCCCGCACACGGGGCCCTCGGTGGAACGCGCCCGAGAACTCCACCCACTCATACACTCCGACGGATCGGCACGAGGCCGGGACCGCCGTATGCGCCGTGCACGTCTTTTCGAGGTGGGCGATGGCCGTTTCCAGGTCCGGTCCCTCAGACTGACTAGCTCCGGCCGAGCCGGACTCGCCGACCGCCACCCGGCCCCCGACACCGAACGCCGTCGCCTCGACCTCGAGCGAGCGGCCTCCTGGGAAGCCCTCCGGGCCGCCATGGAAATGCCGGAGTTTCTCCCGGGAGAAGTAGAGCAGGTCCCGCATCCGACCCCCGCAACTCGAGCTGCCCAGCAGCATCACGAACTTACTGATCGTTTCAGCGCATCGTACATAGTCGACTCAAGCTCGTCATGGGGCAGACGAGTTCGAACAGTGCAGGCTCGTATCTCGTAGCGGATGCACCGACGATTGGACTGAGCAAGCCACGCTGAAAGAACGCCCTACCACCCAACTGGCCACGCCTAGGCTGAGCCGTTACCTCAGGTCAAATCGCGATGAAGCCGCGTACTCAAGGCAGACGAAGAAGCAGACCCGCCAGCCTCAGCAGGTGCACCGGGAGGCGCCCCGAGACCGGGCCCCACAACAGATCACGTCAGAACGCACCGTGCGATCAGCCCCACGGGGTTGCGCTCGCACCCGCTGGCGCCAGCCGCGTCCGGCATCCGCGCGCCGCTCGTTTGCAGCACGCGGCCGTCGGATGGCCCGCCACTCGCTGTTGCTCCCAGAACTTCCATTCCTGGCCCAACCCGCCGCCGCACGGCCGCGCACACCAAGATCCGGACCACCCCACCGCTCCACCCTGACCGCTTTGCGGGAGCGGCCGGGTAAGCGTCTGAAGCCGGGGCCCTGTCCGAGGTCCGGGACGGTTTGCGGCATGCGACCTTCGACGACGAGGCGCGAGTGGACCTGGCCGAGTGGCTCGGCTACGTCGGGGAATTCATCGACGCTTGGGACGGAGAGCTCGCTCTGCGGGCCGGAGGGACACGAATCCAGCCCGGCAGCTATTTAACTACGTTCCGGCCAAAGTCACGGACGGCAGTCACCCGATTGACCCCGCTCAGATCAGCGGCGATCCCTCAGCACTTGCCCAGTCGAACCCAACACGCGGCCAACCGCGGGGGAACTCCCCCCGGGCCAGGGCCTGCAGGAACTCTGTGACTCCCCCCGGGAAGGTCTGCACCTCCGGGCATTGTCGGAACGAGACAGCTACAGACCAATCGAGGTTGTCAGCCGAAGGCGGAACCAGCAGACAGATGTCGCCATTGAAGTCGTGATAGGCCCATGGCAGAAATCCACCCATCCCGGAACTCTCGCTGGGGGCCACGTCGGATGCGCCTTCTTCACCCGCGAGGAAGGTCTGGCGCTCCTCTTGCATCACCTTCAAAAGAGGGTCGGCCCCCTCCGGATGGGCGATGAACAGGTGCCTGAAGACTACAGCGTCCCCATAGCCGTCTACGAACCGCTTGTAGTCGCGGGGCAGCTCAAGACCAGCCCAAAATTCAATCTCTCGCCACGACTCAGGGCTCGCAGGACGGAATCTCTCCGGCGGCCCGAACACCTCAGGACTCACATTCGCCACATCAATCACCTCGCATAGATCTCAGAAGAACATACTGCCGGTCCGGAGACCGCGGCGTTCTTGATATAGCAGTCAACGTCCAAGCCTTGGTTCCCCAACGCCTGTATGTGAATCAGGTCAGGAATCCCCGTCGGCCTCGCGGGATAGATCGGGGTGACCTCGTAGTGCACCGTCTGGCCTCCAGCGATCTGGTTCGCGATCTTTGTCTCGATACCCCTCATGATGTTGGAGTTCGCATCCCGGTGCAGCGGCACCAGGTTCCGCAGGTCCGAACCGGATCCGCCGAACTGACAGCCTGCCAGGTGACGTCGCGCTTTGGCGCGAGAACTCGCAGTGAGGTTCCAGTAGTCAGCGGGATAAGGACCGACTGTGGCGCCTGTCTCACAGTCCGGCTTCCATTTCGTGATCGTCTTGGTTCCGTCCATCGCATCCTCAGGAGACGAGAAGTCCGCGGTGATCCCGGTGGCGCGGCATCCGTCATTGCCAGGCCGGAATCGCTCCCGAGGCATGTAGGTGATGTTGCCGCTCACGTTCTCCCCCGCCTGGTCGTCACAATCCTCCGAGCGCGACGCATCTCCGCCAGGATTGCGCGCCTCACTCAGGAACGGGTCCGGCAACTCCTCCTGGGCACGATCAGGTGTGTATTGGCCGCCGTCGAGAAGGTCGAGCAGGGCCTCGACTGTGTAGACCGCACTCCATCCCTTGCCTGCCCCCCACTTCGCAGCATGGGGATTCCAGTCGGGCTTGGGCGCTGGCCGAGTCGGAGCGGGCTTGGCGCTCGCCCGCGATTGGGGTTCTGGGGAGGGCGTGGGGCGGGCGGACGGGTGGTCACGGTTCCTTGGGGTGCCCTGCTGGTGGTGCCTGTGCGGAAAGAGCAGTTGTATGTGCAGCGGCCTCCGTTGCCCGGGCGCGTCGTGTTGGCAACCGGCCTGGTTCGTATCGGGCCCCGCGCGGTCGGCCTTACGGGTCGGCTGGTGGGCTTGGAGGGTCTGGCCGGACGGGCTCGGCCGGCGCCGCACCGACTGAACTGTGGTGTGCCGCCCTGGCTGCTGGCGAGAAGCGCGCCGTCGGGGGTTCGGGCGTAGTGGGATGTGCCGTCACTGATCAGTTGGTTGGAGCCGCCGTCGTAGGTGAACGACGTGGTGCCGCTGGTGGTGGTGCGGTCGAGCGAGTCGTAGGCATAGCTGGTCGATCCGTCGGTGATTTTCCGCTCGAACGCGTCGAAGGTGAGGGCGCGGGTGCCTCCCGTGGCTGCGGAGACGGAGGCCAGGGTGGAGCGCGGGGTGTAGGAGTACGTGGAGGCGTCGTCCGTCAGCAGGCGGTTGCGCGCGTCATAGGTCGCCTTCCGGGTTCCAGCTTTGGTGCGGTTGCCGGCTTCGTCCCACTCGTATGACGTGGTCGTGGAGCCGTTCGTCCAGGAGGAAAGGCGTCCTGCGTCGTCGTATGCGTAGGAGTGTGTTCCCGCGCCTGCCACCCCGGTGGTCGTCTTGCTGGTCAGCCGATCATCGAGGTCATAGCCATAGCTGAGGGAAGTGACCTTCTCGCCGGTGTCGGTCGCGGTCACCGCGTCGCTGGTCTGGCGCCCCAGGCTGTCGTACTCGTATGCGCGTTGGGCTCCGACCTTCCAGGACCCGTCGGCGAGTGGTTCGGCGTACTGTGCAAGCCGCGGTCGCCCGGCCTCGTCGAAGTCGCCCCAGGTCTGACGTCCGGTGAGGGAGTCGCTGGTCCAGTCCAAACGGCCGACTGCGTCGTAGCCGAAGGAGGTTTGAACGTCCTGGTGCCAGCGGTTGGTCATGCGTCCGTCGCCGTCGTACTCGTAGCTCACGTTGCCGCCGGGGCCCTTGGCCGACAGGAGGAGGCCGCGATCGTTGTAGGTGTAGGTGTTCTTCTCCAGCAGGCTCGCCGTTCCTGCGGAGACGAGTCGGCCCGCTGGGTCGTAGCCGAGGGTGCGGCTGACAGTAGCGGCTTCGGCTCCTGTTCCGGTCTCCTGTACGAGTCGGCCCATGCCGTCAAAGACGCGGTCTCTGCGGACTCCGCCCGGCAGGAGTTCCGTTGTGGCTTGGCCGGCCTTGTCGTAGACGGTGGTCCAGGTGCGGTCGCCCTCCGATGGGTGGGCGGTGGTGGCCGGCTCGATGGTCGACTCAGGCAGGCCGCACGAGTTGTGGGTGTAGAGAGTGATGTTGCCTCGGCCCTCGGTGAGGCGGATGCGGTTGCCGGTCGCGTCGTACCCGAATGAAAGAGTTGTCGACTTTGTCGCCGTGGCTTTCTCGGTCTGTCCGGTGATATATCCGAGTGCGTTGAAGGTGCGCTCGGTGCGTGCCCCTTCAGGGGAACTTGTTGTTGTGTTGTTGCCGTCGAGGTCGAATGTCGCAGCCCACGACCTCACGGGAGTGGCGCCCTTGCCGTAGTCGACGATCGCGGTCACGTTGTCCATGGAGTCGTACGTCGTCCGGGACATGCGGCCGGTGGCGTCGATGGTTTCGGTCGGCCGCCCCGTACGGTCGTAGGCGAAACGAGTGGTTCCGTAGGCGTCGCTGAAGGTCACGGGGTCGCCGGCGGCGTTGTAGGTGGCGGTGGTCGTGTGGCCGACGGCTGTGGTGTGGGTGGTTTGGTTGTCGGCATCGTCCCACGTGTACCGGCTGGTGAGATTCTGTAGTGCTGGGTATCGCTCGATGGCCGTGGTGGTGAGCTCGCGGCCGAGTTCGTCGTATGTCGCCTCGGTCCTGGCGCCGGTCGGGTCGGTGACCGACAGTTGCAGGCCGGTCGGCGTCCAGGCGTAGCGTGTCGTGCCACCGCTAGCTTGATCTTTAACCTGTGCGGCGTGGGCGTGGGGTCGTTGACTTCTTCGTTCGTCGCTTCGTGGAGCCGGGTTTGCTGACGGTGTGCACGTCGTAGCGTGCGGTGGGCTGGCTGTTCTTGCGGCCGGGTGGTCGTCCTGGACCGGGCTGCGTCAATTTCGGTGCTCCGGCTGGGCAGGTGGCCTTCGGGCGGAGGTGCCGAAAGTCGCGGCGGACTCGTGCGGGGGTGAGTTTGTCGGGCGGAGTCGGCTTCTCCCACGGCCGGCGGAGGTCTGCCGCCGGTGGGCGGGCGAGTCGGAGCTGGGTGAAAGCCGCGAGGATCAGACAGGTCCAGCGGTCTGCGGCTTCAGGAATCTGCGCCGCCACGACCTCCGGCACACCGCACTCACCTGGTTCGCCGACGCCGGGGTCCAAGTCCACGTCCTCCGCAGGATCGCGGGCCACGGTTCGCTGACCACCACCCAGCGCTACCTTCACCCGGACGTCCACAAGATCACGGCCACCGGAGCGGCGCTCTCGGCCCACTTCAACGTGCTGCGCGCACCGCGCTCACTGCCGAGCTCGATCGTCATGACCTGCTGACCCGCAGACCCGGGCAAGGACGCCGGACCTCCAGCTGGTCCTCAACTGGTCCCCAAAAATGATCAAAGGCCGGGTTCGGATTCCTCCGAAACCGGCCCTGATCTGCGACTGTCTCCAGTCGGGACGACAGGATTTGAACCTGCGACCCCTTGACCCCCAGTCAAGTGCGCTACCAAGCTGCGCCACGTCCCGTCGCGTTTCCCCCGGATCTCCCCGGTTGACCGCGCAGGACAAACATTACCTCACTCGGAGGACCGTATCGACGCCCGTGCCTGTTGGGCGCGGGAGGCGAGCCCCTCGGCACCGCAGGCCATCGCCTGCTTCTGGGCGCGGGCGAGCTCCCGGTGAGAACCGATCGCGATGCCGTAGTCGACTCGGGCGAGGGCGTGCTCGTAGGCGGAGGAGGACTTCTCCAGGTGCCCCACCGCCTCGGCAAGCAGTTGCGCGGCCCGCTCCGGGGGTGCGAAGAGGGCGACGCAGCGAAGCGCCTCACCCATGGCGGTGGGAGTTCCGAACCGTTCGGCGTGCACGCGGTTCCGGGCGGCGAGGTGGGCCGCGCGGGCCGGGTCGTCGTCGGCCAGGGCCCGCGCCAGGTCGCCGGCCCAGGGAGCCCAGACGCCGTTGAACCGTTCGCGGGAATCCAGAGCGGCGCCCGCCACTTCGAGCTCCGCGATCGCGTCCTCCTTGCGGCCCTCCGCGAGCAGCAGGCGGCCCCGCATGGACGGCCCGTCGGGCAGCACCATGGCGCTGGGGTAGGGCGGGCCGAAGTCGTAGCGGTCGGCGATGCGGCGGGCCTCCTCGGTGCGCCCGCGGGCCAGCAGCGTGTCGATGAGCAGGCAGGCGGCGTCCCAGTGGACGGGAAGTCCGGAACCGACGCGGTCCGCGAGACGGAGCCCCTCGCGCAGGAAGCCCTCGGCCTCGGCGAGGCGGCCGCGACGGCGGTGGACCATGCCCAGCAGGGTGTGCGCGAACGCCAGGTGGGCCCCGCTCCAGCCGGAGATCTCGAAGGCCCGTACCGCTTCGCCGAAGAGGCTCTCGGCGCGGTCCAGCTGGTCGACGAAGGTGTAGGCGATACCGACCATGGTGGGGAGTTCGAAACCCCACTCGGAGTCGGTCCAGCCGAGCCCCCGGGCGGGACTGCCGTCGATCAGGGCGCGTTCACACAGGTCCACGATGAGCTGGGCGTTCTCACCGCGCACCATGGCGTCGAAGGCCCGCAGCGTGAGCAGCGCGCGCTCCGCGTTGTCGCGGCCCTTGAGGTGGTCGGCGTTGCGGGTGAGCCGCCGGGAGCGGGCGGGTCCGTCGTCCTCGGTGGCCTGCATGCCCTCCCACATGAAGTGCGCTGCCTGCAGCCGCATCAGCCCGGGGCCGGGCGCGGTGCGCGCGGCCTCGGCGGCCAGGGAGAGCGCCGCGTCCTTGAGCTGGTTGTTGTGGGCGAGCGCGGCGGCGAGCCGGAAGGTGGCGTCGACCCGCAGCCCGTCGTCGAGCCCTGGCATGTCCAGGGCGGCGCGCAGGTGCTGGACCGTGGTGGGTGGGGAGCTCAGCAACGTCGCGCAGCCCAGCTCGTACAGCAGGATGGCCCGGTCCTTGGGGCGCGGTGGCTCCTCCAGTGCCCGTTCCAAGCAGCGTCGGGCCGCTTCGGGCGCACCGACGGCGAGGTGCTGGCCGGCGGCTTCCCGTAGTTGCGCGACCAGTTCCTGGTCGTCGTCCGGGTGGACCTCCAGCAGGTGCCGGGAGGCCGCGGCGGCACCGAGGCCGGCCCGGGTGATCGCCCAGGCTGCGCGTCCGTGCATGGCGGTGCGGGTGGCCGACGGGATCGAGCGGTAGACCGCCGTCGCGATCAGCGGGTGGACGAACTCCAACGGGTCGAAGCCGCTGACGATACGGGCGTCACGCAGCCGGGCCGTGCAGTCGGCGGCCTCCGCCGAGCTCATTCCGGCGAGTGTGGCGGCCAGTTCCTGCGAGATGTCGGTACCCAGCACGGCGGCTGCCCAGGCGAACCGGTTGGCGTTCGTGCCGAGCCGTTCCAGGCGGGCGACGAGGCCGCTGCCCTTGGCGGACGCGCCGAGTTCGCGCAGTTCGCCCGCGGATTCCTCCACCGGCGGCAGTTCACGGTCCTGGACCTTGGCGACCAGTTCGACCGCCTCGTACGGGTTGCCTCCGGTGACGGCCCACACCTCACGGCAGAACGGGTCGTCGGCGTGATCACCGAGGCCCGCGCGGACCAGTACGGCGGTGGCGTCCGGAGTCAGAGCACGCAGGGCGACCCGGGTCACCGTCCCCTGAGTGCCGAAGCCGCGCTCGGCCTCGCGGTCGGCGATGTAGTTGGCGTCGCGCTCGGCCAGCTCCTGCGGGCGGTGTGCCTGCACCACCAGGAGCGGCAGTTCGCCGAGACGGGCCGTGAACGAGGCCAGCCAGGCGAGGGATTCGCCGTCCGCCCAGTGCGCGTCGTCCACGATGAGCAGTAACGGCCGGTGGCTGAGCCGGGACGCGAGTCGGCCGACGACGAAGTCCAGGCCGTCGCGCACACCCTGCGGATCGGGCTGCGGTCCGCTCGGCTCGGCGAGTCCCAGGGCCGGGGCGGTGGTCTCGTACCAGTCGCCGAACAGGGCGCGGGTCTCGTCGGGCGGGAACTGGTCGAGTGCGGGCTGCAACAACTGCCGTACGACGTGGAACGGTACGGAGGTGATGGTCTCTCCTCCCCGGGCCGACCAGACGGTGCAGCGGTCGGCGGCCATCCTCCGGATCTCCGCCAGCAGTGCGGTCTTGCCGATCCCCGCCTCTCCGCTGAATACCAGGAGCCCGCCGACGGCCTGCGCACCACAGAGGGCGTCCACCGCCTCCGCGGCGGCGGCGAGTTCCGGTTCACGCTCGTACAACGGTTGGGACGGCTTCATGCCCACCCTTCCCACAGAGGCAGTCTTCTCGACGGTCGAGCCTAGTCGTGCGCGGGTGCTCATCGACAGGGTTCGCAGGATTCTCCGCAGGTGCGGGGCACAATCGAGGGGTGAACGAGACGCGCAGAGACCGTGACGCCGAGGGCCGGGCGCGCAACGCGCGCCCCCGTGACGGACTGGGACGCCCCCTGCCGTACGGGACGCCCGGCGTCGAACGACAGCCGGAGGGGGTCGTCCGCACGCCCTCGGAGACGCTCCGGGAGGCGCAGCGACTACTGGACGCGGGAATGCCGTTCCACGCGCACGAGGTCTTCGAGGACGCCTGGAAGTCGGGTCCGGAGGACGAGCGTGAGCTCTGGCGGGGGCTGGCCCAGCTCGCGGTGGGGCTGACCCATTCCGCTCGGGGCAACACCGCGGGCGGCGCGCGGCTGCTGCGCCGGGGCGCGGGGGCGCTCGCCCCGTTCACCGCGTCCGGGCCGCACGGGATCGCGGTCGCGGGACTGTCCGACTGGGCTCGGCGGTTGGCGGACCGGGTGGAGGCAGGCCCGACGGTTGACGCGGCGGCCGAGGCGCCCCGCCTGCGGAGGTAGCCCGAAGGCGGGGCGGGGCCAGGAGCGGAAGAGCCGGGTCCGCGGGTCCCGGGTCCGTACAGCTACTACGATCCGGCTCCATGAGCATTTCTGACCAGGACCAGGACCAGCACCAGGACCAGCACCGGGCCCAGCGCGAGAAGGACGGGGGCGCCGACTCCCCGATAGCCGACGCCGCCGCGGAGACGGAAGCGGCCACGGCCACGGCTACGGCTACGGCTACGGTCGGAGTCGATCCCGGTGGTGAGGACCGTGGGGACGGTCAGGACGGGAAGAGACTCACCCCGCGTCAGGCCCGGCGGCTGCGGATCGTGCTCTCCTCGGTGGGCATGGCGGCGATGGCCCTCGTGCTCGGGCTGCGCATCGCGTCCCGCTCGTCGGTACTCGTCGTCGGCGTCTACGGGCTCGCGCTTATCCTGTGCGGCGTGGTCATCGAGCTGAGCAGGAATGGACGCACCCGACTGGCCAGCTGGCTGCTGGGAACCGGGCTGCTGGCCGCCGTGGGAGCGGACTGGCTGCTGCTTCCCTGAGGGAGGCGGTCCGGGCGCCTCAGATCAGCAGCAGTTGAAGTCCGCCGATCACCGTCACACCGATGACGATCCGGTCGAAGACCTTCTGATTGATCCGGTCCACGCATACCCGGCCCAGGTAGGCGCCGGGCAGGACGAACAGCAGCAGGCAGGCGTCGAGCAGCAGGGAGCGGGCGTCGATCAGGCCGAGGCCCACGCTGAACGGCACCTTGGACACGTTCAGGATCAGGAAGAACCAGGCCGAGGTGCCGAGGAAGCCGAGCTTGCGGAAGCCGGCCGAGAGCAGATAGAGCGACATCACCGGCCCGCCGGCGTTGGCGACCATCGTGGTGAACCCGCCGAGAACCCCGTAGCCGCGCGCGGCGCTCCGATCGGCCCCGGTGGCGGGACCGGTACCCGCCTCGGTCCCGGTCTCCTTCTCCGCGATCCGGCGGCGCCACAGGGTCACGCTCGTCATGAACAGCAGGATCGCGCCGATGGAGGTACGGACCGCCGCGTCGTCGGCCCACAGTAGGAACAGGGTGCCCGCCACGACGCCCACGGCGACGGCGGGGAACAGCCGGAGCAGGGTGGGCCAGTGCGCGTGACGGCGGTAGACGCGTACGGCGAGAAGATCGCCGACGATGAGGATCGGGAGCAGCGCCCCGGTCGACTCGCGGGCCGGGAGAACGGCCGCGAAGACCGCGAGGCTGATCGTGTTGGCACCGCTGACAGCTGTCTTGGAGAAGCCGACGAGGGTGGATGCCGCCGCGAGTGCGGCCAGTTGCCAGAGGCTGATGGTGTCCATGTCGGGAAAGATGGTAAGCGCACCGGTTTCCGGCCGACGGGCCCCTGCCCTCGCACCTCCATGAGCGTTTGATCGATGTGGCCCGCTCTGGTCGGTCCCCTGGCTTCCTTCGCCGCGTGCATGCCGGCCGGCTGGGGAGCAGGACGGCGCCGATGGGTCCGGGGCAGGTCGATCCGTAGGCGTGACCGCCGGTCCGTGCGTGCCCCGGGCAGACGTTGAGGCAGGCGGAACTGCGGATGCAGCTGAGGGGCAGCGCGTCCGATGGCGTCGGCAAGGCGGCGGGGGCGGTCCATGCGGGCACCGCCGGGAGGAGGGGCGCGGGTCAGGGGGCGCTGGGGATGTCCCGCCCGTGCAGACGTCCGCGCTGCGGGTCGAAGAGCTGGGCCGCCGCTCCGGAGGCGACCAGCCCGGCGGCGATCAGAAGACCGTGGCTCACGGCGATACCGGTGCCCAGTGCGGCGAGCCCGACGGCGAGCCACACCCAGGCGTTGCGGCGGCGGTACTCGCGCGGGGTGCGCGGGGTTCCGCCGGACATGGCCTCGACGAACCCGGGATCGTCGTGACGCAACTGCTCCTCCAGGTCACGCAGCCGCTGGTCGTACGTCGGCATGGTGTCTCCCTCCCGGTACGGAAACCCTCTCGGCTCCTGATGCCCAGGGCCCCGCGGTGCGGCACGGGGCGGGGCCCCCTGGAGCCCTGGCCTCATGGTCGTCGGGGCAGGGCTCCGGGACCATCGGGGACAGCACCCATATCCGGGGGTGCGCACCATGCAGACCGGGCGCGCGCGTGGGGTGTCGGAGTGGCGGGTCCGGGCGGCGACGGCCGGCCACCCGCGCAGCGGCAGCGACGATAGGAGAGGCTGACAGCGCACCCATGGACCCGACTTCGGAAGGAGCCGTTCGACCTTGTCCCTGTTCTGGCGGATCTTCCTGCTCAACGCCGCCGTGCTGGTGGCGGCCGGCGCCCTGCTGCTGCTCGGACCGATCACCGTCTCCGCCCCGGTCCTGCTGACCGAGGCCATGATCCTGACCGGCGGGATCGCCTTCATGCTCGCGGCCAACGCGGCCCTGCTCCGGCTCGGTCTCTTCCCGCTCCAGCGCGTCACCCGCGCGATGACGACCACCGATCTGCTGCGTCCGAGCCCGCGGCCCGAGGTCGCGGGTCACGGTGAGATCGCCGCGCTGATCGAGACGTTCAACACGATGCTGGACCGGTTGGAGGCCGAGCGGGCCACCAGCAGCGCCCGCGCGCTCTCCGCGCAGGAGGCCGAGCGCCGCCGTGTGGCGCAGGAGCTGCACGACGAGGTCGGGCAGACGCTGACCGCGGTTCTGCTGGAGCTGAAGCGGGTCGCCGACCAGGCCCCGGAGCCGTTGCGCGGCGAGCTGCGTCAGGTCCAGGAGATCACCCGGGGATCGCTCGACGAGATCCGCCGGATCGCACGCCGACTGCGGCCCGGCGTGCTGGAGGAACTGGGCCTGGTGAGCGCGCTGACGGCGCTGGTCACGGAGACCCCGACGCCGGACGGGCTGACGATCCGCCGCCGGATGGGCAAGGACCTGCCCGAGTTGGGCGCCGAGGCCGAGCTGGTCGTCTACCGGATCGCGCAGGAAGCCCTCACCAACACCGTCCGGCACGCCCGCGCCACCCGGCTCGAACTGTCGCTGCGGCGCAGCCCCGGCGGAGTGGAACTACGCATCCGCGACGACGGCCGCGGCCTCGGGGACGCCCCGGAGGGGGCGGGCCTGCGCGGTATGCGCGAACGCGCTCTGCTGATCGGCGCCGAGGTCGTCCTCGGTTCCGGCCCGCAGGGCGGCACCGAAGTACGTCTCGATGTGCCCGTCCGGAACGGAGGCAAGTGACCATGCCCACCTCACCGTCCATCGCCACACCTTCCAGGGGCGCGACCGCTCCGACCCGCATCCTGCTGGCGGACGACCACACACTCGTGCGTCGCGGCGTCCGGCTGATCCTCGACGGCGAACCGGACCTGACGGTCGTCGCCGAGGCGGGCGACGGCGCCGAGGCCATCGCGATGGCCCGCGCCGAACGGCCCGATCTGGTCATTCTGGATATCGCGATGCCCCGCCTGACCGGCCTCCAGGCGGCGCGCGAGCTGTCCCGGGTCATGCCCGGCCTGCGGATCCTGATGCTCACGATGTACGACAACGAGCAGTACTTCTTCGAGGCGTTGAAGGCGGGGGCGGCCGGGTACGTCCTCAAGTCGGTCGCCGACCGGGACCTGGTGGAGGCCTGCCGGGCGGCGATGCGCGACGAGCCGTTCCTCTACCCGGGCGCGGTGACCGCGCTCATCCGCAACTTCCTCGACCGGGCCAGGGACGGCGAGGACCTGCCGGCGCGGGCCATCACGGAGCGCGAGGAGGAGATCCTCAAGCTGGTCGCCGAGGGCCACTCCTCCAAGGAGATCGCCGACCTGCTCGTCATCAGCGTCAAGACCGTGGAACGGCACCGCGCCAACCTGCTCCAGAAGCTCGGTCTGCGCGACCGCCTGGAGCTCACCCGCTACGCGATCCGCGCCGGGCTGATCGAACCCTGATCCGCGGCATCGAGGGCGGCGCGGGCAGTTCATGTGATTCTCACCCGGTCCGCATAGGGTGCCCCCGTGACCCAGATGACCCCGCCCGGCTGGCATCCAGACCCCGGGTACTCAGGCAATGGCCCCGCTCAGGAACGCTGGTGGGACGGAGCGCAGTGGACCGGCCATGTCCGCGCGTCGCCCGGCGCGGCGCGCCGTCGCGGGATCCGCGTCGGTGTCGGTGTGACGGTGGGCGCGGTGGTGCTCGCCGCCATCGGGGGCGGTGTGTATCTCCTGGGCGAGGACGGCGGCGACCGGCCCGGCACGGCGTCCTCCTCGCCGTCCCCCGTCCCTGATCCGCCGGGCGCACCGGACGACGGCGAGAAGGACGGTGAAAAGGGCGGCGGGGAGAACGGTGACGGTCAGGGGCCCGGCGAACAGCTCCCGCCGACCGAGCCGGGCTTCGCCACCGACCTGGCCGCGGGGATCAGCATTCCGGTTCCGCAGGGGTGGAAGGGAACCTCCGGGGCGGTCGGCGCAGGACTGACGACGGGTGAGCACGCGTGTCCCGGCGACACGGCCGAGACCTGCGTGCGCGGCGGGGTGTTCTCCGCCCCGGCGGCTGCCATGAAGCTCACCGCGGGGACGCCCGAGGAGGCGGCCAAGAAGGACATCGCCCTCAACGCGCAGGAGTCCTACGGCGGTAAGAGCTACGGGAAGATCTCCTCGCACGAGGAGCTGAAGTCCGAGGCCGTCACGGTGGCGGGCGGCAAGGGCTATGTCGTGCGCTGGAAGGTGGTGACGGAGAAGGGCGACGACGGCTACGTGGAATCGCTGGTGTTCCCCTCGCCCACGTCCAAGGACATGCTCGTCGTGGTCCGGTCCGGGTTCGACGTCAACAAGGACGCGCCGAAGCTGTCCGTCCTCGACGACATCACCCGCGGGATCAAGGCCGCGTCCGGTGCCGGAGGAGGAGGCGGCGGAGCCGTCTGAGCGGCCCCGCCCGGCGTCGCGTGACCGGCGGGGCCCCGACCGGATACACGGATACGGTCCGGGCCCCGCCGTTTCGCTGTCGGGCACTCCGTCGCGTCAGCCCGTGGCCGTTGCCGGGTCGCTGACCCCGGCGGCCCACGTCTCGACATGGCCGGCGAAGCGGCGCAGGAAGACCGGGTCGCCCTCGGCCGTGACGGACACGTCGTACCAGCGCCTTCCCGCCCTCAGGTCCATGGCGCGCGACACGGTGGCGCCGGGCCGGACGGCGACCGACTGCTCCGCTCCCCCGTAGGCGTCGGCGTTGGCGAGCGTGAGGCGGACCGTGGTCTCGCCGGGGTTGGTGAGGGTCAGGTCGAGGTTGCCGCTCCCGTCGTTGTGGCGGGCGGTGACCTCGGGACCGACGGTAAAACCCGGGCTCCTGAACCTACGGAGGAAGCCGTTGGGGCCGTGGACCGTGAGGTCGTGGGTACCACCGGAGTAGGCGGAGTTCCAGGCGTCCGACACCGTCCGGCCGGCCTGGGCGGTGTACGTCCACGGGGCGTCGGCCCGGTTCCCGGAGGTGACGTAGAACTGCGCGCCGGCCGCCGTGCCCGGGCTGAAGGTGAGCGCGATCTTCCCGGTGCCCGCGTCGACGGCGCCGTCGACGTACGGGGCGTACGGGAGCGGCCGGGCGGGTCGGCTGCCCGGTTCCTGCTGCGGCAGCGATCCGACGGCGGGCGGGGTGGGCCGGTAGTCGGGGTGGCGTTCGCGGTCCGGGGGCTCGTAGGCGGAGGTGTCCGGCAGGTCGCCGGGGGCGGGCTCGGTGCGGGCGAAGTCGAAGGCGGAGGTCAGGTCGCCGCAGACGGCACGCCGCCACGGTGAGATGTTCGGCTCGCGCACGCCGAAGCGCTGCTCCATGAACCGCAGCACCGAGGTGTGGTCGAAGGTCTCGGAGCAGACGTAGCCGCCGGTGCTCCAGGGCGAGACGACCAGCATCGGGACGCGCGGCCCGAGTCCGTAGACACCGGGGCCGTACGAGGGGCCGCCCGCGTACACCTCGGTCGAGGTGTCGGCCGTGGACAGGCCCTGGTCCGCGGAAGTCGGCGGATAGGGCGGCACGACGTGGTCGAAGAAGCCGTCGTTCTCGTCGTAGGTGATGAACAGGGCTGTCCGGCTCCACACCTCGGGGTCGGACGTCAGCGCGTCCAGCAGCCGCGCGATGTACCAGGCGCCGTAGTTGGAGGGGAAGTTGGAGTGCTCGGTGAAGGCCTCCGGGGCGGCGACCCAGGAGATCTGCGGCAGTGTTCCGGCCCGGACGTCGGCGGCGATGCCGTCGAAGTAGCCGTCGCCGCCGGCCACGTCCGTGCCGGTGCGCGCCTTGTCGTACAGCGGGTTCCCGGGCTGGGCGTCGCGGTACCTGTCGAAGTAGAGCAGCGAGTTGTCGCCGTAGTTGCCCCGGTAGGCGTCGTCGATCCAGCCCCAGCCGCCGGGGCCGTCCAGGCCGTCGCCGATGTCCTGGTAGATCTTCCAGGAGACCCCGGCCTCTTCCAGTCGTTCGGGGTACGTCGTCCAGCCGTAGCCGCGCTCCTCGTTGCCGAGGACGGGTCCGCCGCCGGTGCCGTCGTTGCCGGTGTGCCCCGACCAGAGGTAGTAGCGGTTGGGGTCGGTGGCTCCGATGAACGAGCAGTGGTAGGCGTCGCACACGGTGAACCGGTCGGCGAGCGCGTAGTGGAAGGGGATGTCGTCCCGGGTCAGATACGCCATCGTCGTCGGCGTCTTGGCCGGGACCCAGCGGTCGTACCGCCCGTCGTTGTATGCCTGGTGGCCGCCCGCCCAGTCGTGGTTGAGGCCCTGGAGGAACTGCATCCCCAAGTCGTCGGCGGCCGGGTGGAACGGCAGGGTCTCCTTGCCCGTCGCGTCGGCCTGATGCCAGACGGACTTCCCGCTCGGCAGCGTCACGGGCCGCGGGTCCCCGAACCCCCGCACGCCTTTCAACGCCCCGAAGTAGTGGTCGAAGGAACGGTTCTCCTGCATCAGGACGACGATGTGTTCGACATCCTGGAGCGTCCCGGAGGCCCGGTGGGCGGGGATGGCGGCGGCGCGGTCGATGCTGCCCGACAGTGCGGCGAATCCCGCCGTCGCACCGGCTATTCGGAAGAAGCGGCGCCGATTCATATCAGCCATGAGTGAGGGGCCTCTTGGAGTGTGGGGAACAGGAGCGAACAGGATGTTCCAAGAGAATCGAACAGAACGGAAGAGGCCGTGACGGATCGGTTAACGCCGCGTGAGTTCCTCCAGGAGTTCGGCGAGGAGACCGGGGTGCCCCACGAACGGGGAGTGGCCCGTCCGCCACTCACGTACCTCCGTGCACCGCGCGGCCATCTTCCGTTGCAGAACAGGATCGATGACCCGGTCCTGGCCGCAGACGACGTAGGTGGACGGTGTCTCCTTCCAGCTGTGATGAAGCGGGACTCCTCGTCCGCAGCCGGGGGCTTGCGGACGGAGCAGGCCGGCCGCCCAGACGGCGAGGGGTTCGGAGCAGCCGTTGTAGAGGACCTCGGTGGCGAGCTCGGGACGCAGGCTGGTCGATCCGTCGGGCTCGGGGTTGATCGCCTCCTGGAGTCGCGGCGACGCCCCGCCGAGGGTGGCCGCGCTTTCGCCGGTGTCCGGCACGAAGGCCGCCAGATAGACCAGCTGTCCCGCTCCGCGCACTCCGGTGATCACCGACCCGCCGTAAGAGTGGCCGAGCACGAGGGGAGGCTCGGCCAAGGCGTCGACGGCTGCCTGGACCGCCGCGGTGTCGGCGGGCAGCGAGCCTCGGTGGAGCTCGGGCACGACGACCTCGATTCCCGTGGTCCGCAGGCGTTCCGCCACCCTGTCGAAGTGCGCGGGACAGTGGTACAGGCCATGAACCAGCAGTACGACAGACAGAGCGTCCGCCTCCTCACGTAACCTTCCGACAACTGGAGATGTACGACGACAGCGAGGACGAGGAATGAACAGTCCGGCGATCGTGTCGAGAGAAGAATGGTTAGCGGCCCGGAAGGAACTCCTGGCACGGGAGAAGCAGTTCGACCGGGAACGGGACGCGCTCAGCGCACGGCGCCGGGCCCTGCCCATGGTGGAGGTCACCGAACCGTACGTCTTCGACGGCCCGGACGGCACGGCAAGCCTCGTCGACCTGTTCGACGGTCGCAGCCAGCTCATCGTCTACCACTTCATGCTGGCACCCGACTGGGAGGCCGGCTGCACCGGGTGTTCGCTCCTCGCCGACAACATCGGCCACTTGGCGCATCTGCACGCGGCCCGGACATCATTCGCCGCGGTCTCGCGCGCGCCTCTCGCGAGGATCACGAAGTTCCGTGAACGCATGGAGTGGACCTTTCCCTGGTTTTCCTCCCACGGCACGTCGTTCAATTACGATTTCCACGTCACCATGGACGAATCCGTGACGCCCGTTCTCTTCAACTTCCGCACGAAGGAGGAGCTGCGGGAGGCCGGAGTCGGGTCCTGGGCCCTGAGCGGCGAGCAGCACGGCCTGAGCGTCTTCCTCCGCGAGGGCGACCGGGTGTTTCACACCTACTCGACGTACTCGCGTGGCACCGATCTCCTCAACGGCACCTTCAACTACCTGGACCTGACCCCCCTCGGGCGCCAGGAGGAGGCCGGGATCATGGACTGGGTCCGCCACCACGACGACTACGGCGTGTAAGGGTCGTCCTGCGGGCGCGGCTGGGAGAGGTCGTCGAGCGGCCGGAGGAAGCGGCGTTCGTACCGCTTGATGCAGCGGGTGTCACGGGCCAGCCGAAACGCCTCCTGGCACTCCGGGTCGGACATGCTGTCCGTGCGGTACTGCTCGTACGCGGCAAGGCCGGGAAAGGAGAAGAGGGCGTAGGCGATGTCGCTGTCGCCCTCACTCGGCAGGAAGTAGCCGTGGTGCGTTCCGCCGAAACGGTTGACGAGACGGACCCAGCGGCGACCGTACTCCTCGAAGTCCTCGAGCTTGTCGGCGTCGATCTCGTACTTCAGGTGAATGGTGATCATGCCTGCATGATGCCGTGTGCCGGTTCGGACCTCGGGAGCGGGGACGTCGGCACGCGCGACGCCTCGGGGGTGCCAGGGGTGGCGGGCCCGGTGACGATCGTCGGACAGACCTCAGGCAACGCCCTCCCGCGCCGGTTCCCAGGCCGCCGAGCACAGGGACTCGGCCACGGCGGCCGTGTAGCGGGCGGCGGCCAGCCAGTGGGAGGCGAAACCGTCGGTGTCGGCGGGGAGCAGGCGGCCGAACGGATCGCGGTCGCGTCGGGCCGCCGATGCGCACAGGGCGGTGAGGAGTCCGGCGGCCGTGGGGAGACCCGCGCGGCGGATCCGACGGGTCTCGGCGGTGACGTCGCCGAGCAGGCCGAGGGCGGCACGGCCCGCCGGGACCGTCTGTTCCACCCGGCGCTCCAGGAGGTACAGCGGCGACTGCGCGCCGGAGTCTCCGGGCCGGGGCTGAACGGGGTGCACGGGGGCGTTCGGGTCGGGGAGGTCGGCGCGGCGCAGGCGGTCGAAGCCCAGGTCGATCGTGCCCTCGCCGGAGGGGTGCGAGCAGGCGAGAAGGGTGAGCCGGGGGTGGGGCGCGGGTACCAGGCGGCCGATGATCCGCAGCCGCGTCCCCGGTGCCGCGGCCAGCAGCGTCACGTTGTCGCGATGGGCCAGCGCGGGGTCGTCGTCGGCGACGGTGAGCCGGACGAGCACGCCGCCCTGGCACCGCGCGAGCAGGCAGGAGCCGCCCGACTCCCTTACCGCACCGAGGAGTTCGACGTCCAGGAAGAGCAGGTCACTGCCACGGCCCTCCGGGTCCGCGTAGCGGGCGGTGGACCGCAGGGCGCGGGCGGCCTGCTCGGACGGCGGTGTCTCCCACAGGACGGCGAGCGGCGGTTCCGTCCATGCCGCACCCCGGGCGGTTACGGCCTTGACGCCCTTCCCGGCCCCCAGTCTGCCGTCCGGCGACGCCGTCGCCCCGGAGACCGCCAGGCCGGCCCGGCCCAGCTCCCGGTGGGTGAGCGCGCTGTCCCCCAGGCGCACGGCCCGGTCGGCCACGCCCAGGGCGCGTCCGGCGCCGCCGGGCGCCACGTCGCCGACCGTGAAGAGGCGGCCGTCGGATGCGGCGACCCAGGTCCGGACGCCGCCGTGCCCCGAGTCGGTGACCACGGGTTCGGTGAAAAGTCCGTACAGGCGCAGCGAGCCGTCCGGGCTGTACGGGCGGCGGGCCCGGCCTCGGACGGCGGCCAGCTCCGTACCGGACGTCGTCCCCACCCGGTGCGCGGTGCCGAGGAGTTCGGCCAGGGCCGTGACGAGGTCGGCCGTGCGGTAGGACGGGTCACCCGCGCGGGCCGCGCGCAGCAGGGTGACGACGGACAGCGCGGCGGCCGCGGCACGGGGCAGCTGCCTGAGCCGGGCGGTGTGCGCGGCGCGGAGAAGGGCCGACTGGGTGACGGCGCCGGCCCCGTCGACTCCGGCCTCCAGCACGGCGGCGCCCGCCGACCACAGGGCGCCGGCGGCGGCGCGCTGGGCCGGGCTCGCCACCTCGGGCAGGGAGCCGGAGTCGGGGGCGGAAGCGGGGGCGGGAGCGGGGACCGGGCCGGTCTCGGAGCCGGGTGTACGGGCCGGGTCCGCTGCCGAGGGGGGTTCGAGGGCCTCCGCGGTGGGCCGGTCGACGGGCTCCGGCGGCAGGTCCGCCGCGGGGGCGGCGCAGGCGGCGGCCGCGCGGTGGACGCATGCCGGGGCGAGGAGACAGCCGCAGGTGACGGCGTCCGTGGTCGCCACCACGCCGCCCGGGGCGTGCAGGCGCAACTCGGTCTCGTCGTCGACCTCGATCGTCACGGTGTCCCCGTCGCGGCGCTTCGGGCGGGCGCCGATCTTCGTGACCGCCGCGTCCAGCCGCTTGCGCAGCCGGGGCGAGAGGTCCTCCACGAGCGTGGCCGTGACCTCCGGTGCGACGGATGGCAACCGGTCGTCGTTCATGCGGTCTTCTCCCCTATCCAACGGGCCAGTTCGAGTGGGCTGAGGGCCGCCACGGGCATGCCGGCGGCCACGAGCTGCCCGGCGACGCCGGTCGAGTAACGGGGCCGGCCGGCGTCGTCGAGGCTCGCGCACCCGAGGACGTGGCAGCCGGTGGTCACCAGGGCCCGCACCTCGGCCAGCAGTCCGGCGAGGGGAGCGCCCTCCTCGAAGTCGCTGACGACGACGACGAGGGTGCGGCTGGGCACCTCGATCAGACGGCGGGCGTGCCGCAGCCCGGCGGCGATGTGCGTGCCCCCGCCCACGCTCACCTCCAACAGGAGGGAGAGGGGGTCGTGAACATGGCCGGTGAGGTCGACGACCTCCGTGGAGAAGGCCAGGAAACGGGTGCTCAGAGTCGGCACCCCGGCGAGCACCGAAGCGGTCAGCGCGGACCAGATCGTGGACGACTCCATGGATCCGGAGACGTCGGTGACCAGGATCAGGCGCCAGTCGGCCGACCGCCGGGCGCGGCTGCGGAACACGGGCCTCTCCGGGATCACCTGGATCGTTCCGTCGGCCGTGCGGCGGGCGGTGGCCAGGTTGGCCCGCAGGGTGCGCGGCAGGTCCAGCCTGCCGCCCGGGCGGCGGGTGGGCCTGGCCGACATCGTGCCGGTGAGGGCGGGGCGCAGCCGGGTGGCGAGCTGCCGGGTCAGTTCGTCGACCAGGTGGCGGACCAGGGGCCGGAGCGCCGCGAGGCGGGCTTCGGGGAGTCCGCCGGCGTACCGCAGGATCGTCCGGAGCAGTTCCACTGAGGGAGTGGCGGCCGCCGGGTCGAGTTCGGCGAGGACGTCCTGTCGCCCTGTCACGGCCGCGGCGGCGAGGACCTCCTCGCGGACGCCGGGGCCGAACAGCGCGGCCAGTTCCTCGGACCACTCGCGGACGCCGGGGAACGTCGGCTCCCGGCCGCCGCGCGGTCCGGAGCCGCCGTGACCGGGCAGGCCGCCACGGGACCCCTCGCCGTGCCCCGCGCCGTACAGCTCGTCCAGAGCGGTCGCCAGGCGGGCGGCGCCGGACGGCAGTTGATCGGCGCGGCGGCCGAGTACGAGCCGCCAGCGGTCGGCGGGCGCGAGGGTCCGCGCGGGGGCGGCGGCCTCGGTGGAACCGGTGGGAGGTGCGGCGGCGGGCGCGGTGTCAGGTGTGGGGGTGCGTTCGGCGGAGGGTACGGAGGCGGCTTCGGTACCGGGTGCGGGGGCGAGGGCAGCCCCGGTCGCGGGCGGGGACGTCGTGGCGGCCCCGGTGCCCGGTGCGGCGGTGGGGCTCGTTGCGGTGGGGCGGCCGGGGGACGGTGCGACCCGGTCGTCCCGCGCGGGTGGCGGGACGGGCAGGCCGAGGCCGGTCAGGAGTTCGCGGGCGGCGAGGTCGGCTGTCGCCCGGCGGGCCAGCTCGGCCGGATCGTCCACGTCGAGGGTGTCCACCCGTTCACCGAGCCGCTCCTCGACCGTGTCCAGCAGCCGGTCCCGGGCGGCCGGGCTCAGGGTGTCGAAGCCACCGCGCAGGGCCGGCAGTCGGGCCAGGAACGCGGTGTCGTCCAGCTCGACGACCCGGTGCAGCAACGGGTCCAGGGCGCCGACGCCGACCGTCAGCAGCGGGCCCGCCACCGTCAGGACGCCGGTGAGGCGGGCGGTGAGCGCGGCCCTGGAGGCGCTGCACACGGCGCCGTCCACCCAGGAGGCGACGCGCCTGCCGAAGGACTCGGCCTCCTCGTGGCCCGTGAGCACCCTGACCGCTCCGGCTGCCGCGGCGATCAGCGGGGTGCCGTCGGCGGCCAGCCGGGCGAGGGCGCCGGTGAGCCGGATGCCGCCCACCCGGTCGGCCCGCTGGGCCAGTTCGAGCAACGCCCGCGCGTCCTCGGGGTCCTCGGAACCGGTCAGACCGTCGACCTGGCGCACCGCGGCAGAGGTCAGCAGTTCGGCCGCGTGCGCGGTACGGGCGGCACGGGCGCTGGTGTCCGGGGCCGTGGAGCCGTCGGGCGCGGCCGGCCCCGGCAAGTGGCCGGCGTCGAGGCGATCCAGCAGGTCGAGCCCGGCGAGGAGTTCGGGAAGGGTCCCGCCGGCGGGGAGTACGGCGGCGAGTTCCGTCAGCCGTTCGTCGGCCAGGGCGGGGAGTCCGCACTCGGCCGCCTCCGCGAGGCCGCCGACGACCTGGGCGGCCGTCGGGCCGCCCTCCGCGCGCTCGGCCGCGTGCCGCTGCCGCAGCACGCCCTCGGCAGCCTGGGCCGGGGTGACACCGCGGGCCCCGGCCGCCGTGAGCATCGCGGCCGTCGCCGGGGTCCACCGCACCTGCCAGCGCGTCGTCAGCCCTTCACCGCCCACCGCACCGGCCACCCCCTGTTCCTGCGCGTAGGGGATGCCGCACACCGTCAGCCTGCGCAGCAGCAGTTCGCGGCGTCGGTCCAGGGTGGATCGCGCCGGGTCCAGCCGGAGGTCGCGCGGTGTCTTCTCGTGCGCGTCCTCCGGCCCGGGAAGCGCGAGCGCCACGGTCTGGGCCTCGACGGCGGGGCCCAGACCGCTGCGCGGCGCGGCGGGTGCGGGGCGTCCGGTGCGGGTGCCGACCAGTACGCGTTCGAGGGCTGAGGCGACGGCGCGGCCCGTGCCGTAGGTCTCTCCGCGCCCCAGCACCGTCTGTACGGCTTCCAGGAGTTCACCGCGGCCGGGGGCGGGCAGGCCGCGCAGGCGGGCCAGGTCACCGGCGACCCGGACGACCTCGCGGCCCTCGGCCGGGCCGTAGGGGTGGCCCTGTTCGCGGAGGGCGGCGCAGACGCGGACCGCGGTGCGGATCAGCGCCTCGTGCAGCGCCGCGGGGTCCCCGGCCGCGTCCAGGACGGTGTGCTGCCACTCCGGGTCCCGGATGCCGGCCGGGTAGCCGGAGCGTGAGTCGAGCAGTGGGTACGTGTACGGGACGAGGGAGACCGTGCAGCGGGTCGTCCCGCCGGTGCCGTGCGGGTGGCCGCGGCCGTCCGTGCCCGGCTCGGACGCGGCGGCCCGGTCCGGCGCTTCCGTGCCTGCCGCCGCTTGCGGCGCTGCCGGCGTTCTTGACGTTGCTGGTGCTTCCGGCGCTGCCACCGCTCCGGGCGTTGCCGGTGCTTTCGGTTCTTCCGGCTCTTCCGGCGCGTGCGGCGCGCGGCCCCCCGCGGCGGACGGCAGCAGTGCCGGGGTGTGGAAGGCTCCCACCACCACGGCGGGCCGCCGCCCGCTCGCCAGGGCCTCGGCGACATGGCGGCGCATGCACGCCTCGCGCACCAGGTCCGTGCCGTGCACACCGCCCCGCGCCTCGGCCTCGTAGCGCAGTGCCCAGCCGGTGAGCAGGGCGGCGCGGCGGAGCGCCTCGGGTGTCGAACCGGGCGCGAGGGCCTCCACCAGCCGGTCCCACAGGTCGTCGCCCTCGCGGCCGGTGAGCCGGGACCGGAGCGCGGCGGACAGCCCGTGCCCCTCCCCCGGCGCCGGTGCGGGGTCGGCGTCGGGGACCGGGGCGGGGGTGTCGGTGCCGCCCCCCGCCCACGCCCGGTCGGCCAGCGGCAGATCGCAGGCCACGGCCGGGACCCCGTTTCTCGCCGCCCAGCGCAGGGCGACCAGCTCCGGCGAGAAGTCGGCGAACGGGTAGAAGGCCGGACCCCGTTCCGCTGCCGGGCCGGTGCCGGGTCCGTCCGCGGGCACGGCGGCCAGCGCGACCGGCGCCTCGGTCTCCTCGTGGGCGAGCCAGCCCAGCCACGGCTGGAACTCGGCGGGGAGTTCGACGAGGAGGATGTCGGGGGCGGCCGCGTCCAGCAGCGCCGGGAGGGCGGCCGCCAGCGAGGGCGCGTGGTGGCGCACCCCGATCAGGAACGGCTGCCCCGGGCCGGTCGCCGCGAGGGCCGCCACCGCGGCCTCCGAGGTGGACGGCCCCTCAGGGATGGTCGACTCGCTCATCCGTCAGTTCTCCAGCACCGCTCGCAGGTCCCACAGGGCACGCCAGGTGGCCGACCCCTGCTCGGCGCGCCTGCGCACCGGGCCGTCCCAGTACCCCAGCAGCCGTGCCGCGTCGGCGGGGTCGTCCTTGCGGACGACCCCGAGCAGGTGGCCGGGCAGGAGGGAGAGCACGTCCCGGTCGCCGGGGAAGTACGCGGCGGCGAGGCCGAGGGAGCCCGCGACGGAGACCGCCTCCGCCGTGCTCATCACCGTGGAGGGGCGCTCCACCTCCCAGCCCTCCACGGACAGGCCGTCGCGCAGGTCCCGGAAGGCGGTGACCAGGGCTTCGAGGACCGCGTCGTCCACCTGGTAGGCGGCGCCCACGCGTTCGACCGCTGCCCGCGACTGGCGCCGTACGAGCGCGGTCTCGGCGTCCACGTCCCCGATGGGGCCCACGGTCTCGAAGTTGAAGCGACGCTTCAGCGCGGCGGACATCTCCGAGACGCCCTTGTCCCGCAGGTTGGCGGTGGCGATGAGGGTGAACCCGGGGGCCGCGTGCACCTGGGCGCCCTCGCTTCCCGCGAGTTCGGGGACGGCGATCCGCCGCTCGGAGAGCAGCGAGACGAGAGCGTCCTGGACCTCCGGCAGGCAACGGGTGACCTCCTCGACGCGGGCGACGGCCCCCCGGGTCATGGCGGTGAGTACCGGGGAGGGCACCAGGGCCTGCTCGGTGGGGCCCTGGGCGAGCAGCAGCGCGTAGTTCCAGCCGTACTTGAGCTGGTCCTCGGTGGTGCCCGCGGTCCCCTGCACGGTGAGCGCGCTGGTCCCGCAGACGGCTGCCGACAGCAGTTCGGAGAGCATGGACTTGGCGGTGCCGGGTTCGCCCACGAGGAGAAGTCCGCGCTCCCCGGCGAGGGTGACCACGCACCGTTCGACCAGGGCGCGTTCGCCGACGAACTTCTGCTCGATCACCAGGCGGCGCGGCACCCCGGCACCAGGGGCGGCGCCCTTCGGCAGGCCCAGTGGCTCGCCCGCGCTGCCTGTCACGAAGGTCACGACGGCGCGCGGGGTGAGCAGCCAGCCGGGCGGCCGGGGGCCGGGGTCGTGGGCGGCGAGGAAGGCCAGCTCGGTGGCGTACCGGTCCTCGGGGAGCGTGATCTGGCGGTGCTCCCGGCCGGGCGCCGCCGCCCGGCCCGGGATGCCGCCCGTGGTGGTGCCTTCCGAGGTGGTCGTGGTGGTCATGGTGGTCGTGGTGTCGTTCGTCATCGACGGCGGCCCTTCCGGGGTGCGCGGGTGTCCAGTTCTTCGAAGGCGGGGGCGTCGCCGTCGCGGACCCGTGTCCAGGCGGCCTCGTACAGCGCGGGCACGGAGAGGTGGGGCAGGGTCCGGGTTGACCCGGCCACCGGGTACAGGCGTTCCTTCCAGGTCTCCAGCGGCAGTCCGGGGGCGCCGCGTTCCAGCCAGCCGCAGGGGAGGAACAGGGTGCGGCCGGCGCGGGAGCGCTTGGCCTCCAGGACGAGGTCGGTGGCGGCGAGTTCCGCCCGGGCCTTCTTGATCCGTGCCGGCTTCCACTCGGTCCAGCGGACGCAGTTGCGGTCCGTGGGGTCGGGCAGGGCGAGCAGCATCAGGTAGAGGGCGGCGGCGTCCGCGCTCAGGTCGAGGGCGTCCGCCGCCTCTGCCACCAGGTCCGGCACCGCACGCGTCGGGTCCTGGGCCGGGTGGTACGGGGAGCCGCCGGGGGCGCCCGCGGAGGCCAGCGCGTCGGTCTCCTCGCCCAGCAGTGCGCGCAGGGCGAGAAGATCGCCGGTGCCGTGACGGGCGACGGTGCCCTCGACCAGGCCGAACGCCGGGTCGTCGGGGCCCGCCAGGCCGGCCGGGCGAATCAGCAGTTTCTCGTTGTCGCCGTAACCGGGGGCGAGGAGCAGCGCCGTGCCGGCCCGGACCAGTCCGTCGGCGTCGGCACCGCCGGACTCGGGGAGCCCGTGGGCGGTGCGGACCGCGGCGCCGATCGGGCCTCCCGACTCGGTCCAGTGCAGACCGAGGTCCAGCACCAGGTCCGGGTCGGCGAGGCGGCCACGCAGGGCCGCGAGCCCGACGGGCAGGTGCGCCCGCAGGGGGTGCCCGTACGGCAGCGTGTAGGCGAGGGTGTGCAGGGCGGTCAGGGTGGAGGAGACCGTACCGCGTGCGCCCGTCACGCGCGGGCCCGGACGACCGGTGCCGTCCTGGACGGCGGTGCCGTGGGCGAGCCAGGTCCGGGAGGCCGCGTTGAGGACCAGGTCGACGGCGCCCGGGGTGGTGCCCGAAAGGTCGAGGTCCAGCTCCTCGGGGACGCGGACGAGGGAGGCCAGGCGCTCCTGCCAGACCTCGGTGGCGGCCCGGACGTCGGGGCCGGCAGACCACAGCTCGGCCGGGTCCTCGGGCAGCAGCGCCCGGAGCAGGGCGTGCCGGTCGTCGCGCGGCAGGGCGTCCAGCCGTGCCCCGGCTTCCTCGAAGGCACGTGTCTTCGCGCCGAGCAGCGCGAGCGCCTCGGCGCCGGGCTCCTGGACGGCCGCCGACAGCAGGGCGGCGGACTGGAGGGGGCCGATTCCGGTGGCCGCGTGGAACGCCTCGACGGCCTCCGGGCGCCAGGGCGCCGGGCCCTTCTCCCGCACCAGGGCGGTGAGCCGGGTGAGCCGGTCGCGGGCGATGCCCGGTCGGTGAACGCGCTCGCGGTCCAGGGTGAAGCCGGGAACGGGTCCGAAGGCGCCGGTCGGGTCGTGGTCCAGGGCGAGCCAGCAGGCCCTGTCGTCCCGGGAGTTCCGGCCGCGGTCGCGCAGGATCACGACCGTGCGGGCGCCCTTGCGCAGCACCTGGCCGAGGCGGTGGACGGCCTCGGGGCGCCCCCGCCCGGGCGTCGCTCCGCCGAGCGGTTCCACGAGGTCCACCTGCCGGACCGTGCCCGCCGGGTCGGCCAGCGGGCCCGCGGCGAGGGCTTCCAGCAGCACGAGGAGCCCGGCGCGGTGCGCGGCCGAGGTCGTCTCCGAGGCGGCCCGGTAGGCCAGTTCGGGCAGCTTGTCGAGGAGGGAGAGCCAGGTGAGGGATTCTCCGGGCACGGTGTACTCGTCCCGCTGCCAGCCGTCCACCGGGGTGAACGGGACCTTCGACGGGGTGGGCGGGCCGAACGCCGGCCCACCGCCGAGCACATGGTTGACGGCGAGGATCTGGCGGATCACGGTCCACCGTTCCCCGCCTCCCCACCAGCTGCCGTGCATCCGCTCGGAGCCCCAGGCGGAGGCGTCCCGCAGTGTCGCGTCGTCGCCGTGCTCGGGCTCGTGGTCGAAGAACATGCCCTTGGTGCGCGCGGAGTCCTGGGGAGTGACCGGCTGAACGACCTTGGGCGGTTCCAGATACCGGGCGGCGGAGACAGCCCGGTCCACCGCGTTGCGGACGAGCGCGGTGACGCCGGTGAGGAGCCGGGCGTCGGAGACCTCGGGCAGCACCCGGGCGGCGGCCTCCTCGGTCAGCTCCCGCGAGGACGGCCCGGTGTACTCCTCGACGGCCCGGAACGCCTCCAGGTGCCGGGCGACCGCGGCGGCGACCTCGTTGAACAGCTCCTCCGCCCGGGCGTCCGTCAGGTTCCGCAGGGCCAGGGAGCCCCGCTCGTCCCTCGGGCGCAGGGCGTGCCAGTAGGAGACGGGAGGCACATAGGGGGTGCCCGCCGCGTCGTTCCCGCCGGAGGAGTCGGTGGTGACGGACCACAGGCGGCCACCGGTGCCGTCCGTGTCCGCCGGGTGCGCTTCCACGGAGCGGTGGTTCAGGGCCGCGACCAGGCGTGAACCGCCGGGCAGGGCGAGGGCGCCGAGCGGCACCGGGGAGCCGCCGCCGGGCAGCGGGTGCGGCAGGGTGACCGTGTGGCCGTCGGGGGTGCCGGCGACGATGCGATGCCCGTCGGCGGGGGCGGCCGTGCCGGTCTCGGTGACCGTACGGCGGACCCAGCGGCCGAGGACCGTGCCGTCCGTGCCGAACGGGGTGGTCTCCAGGCCGGGCTGGAGCGGCAGCACCTGGCAGTGCTCGGCGAGCAGCCGGGCTCCGTCGCGCACCCCGGAGCGGAGGAAGGCGGGGAGGGACGCGCGACCGTGCGTGCCGCCGACCGGGTCGTACTCCAGCCACACCCGCTGGGTGCCCTGGTGGCCCTCGCGCCAGTGGCCGGTGCCGTCGGAGATGACGGCGCGCTGGGGCGGGAGGGAGGAGTCGCCCGCGTGCAGGGCCTTGCCGCCGGTGGCGCGGCCGCCGCCGGGCAGCGGCAGGCAGACCTCGTCCGAGGGGCCGGACCCGCCCCAGCGGGGGAGTTGCTCGCCACCGACGGTGAAGACCTCGGCGGGGCGGTGCGACCAGTAGCCGCGCTGCTTGCCGTCCTCCCACCAGATGACCAGCAACTCCCCGTCGACGTAGCGCAGGGCGATCGTCCGCCAGTGGTCGATGGTGGCGGGCAGCCGCAGGGTGTGCCGCAGCAGGACGCCTTCCGGGCCGACGACGACGGCCCGTTCGAGGGTGTGCAGGATGAGTGCGGGCCAGGCGCCGGTGACGCCGGCCGTCTCCCGCCGGTTGCGTTGCTGACGCCCGGCGGCCGCGGCCTCGGCCGCCAGTTCGGCGTAGGTCTCGTCGAGCGCGGGCCAGCCCAGTTCGTCGAGGACGCCGGTACGCAGCGTGGAGGCGAGCAGCGGCACGACGTCGTGGCCCTCGATGAGGCGTACGACTTCCGGAGCGACGTCCGCGACCACGGAACGGAAGGGCTCGAGCCTGTTGAGGGCGGTGCGCAGCCCGGGAAGTCCTCGCGCGGCCGCGTACTCCTCGGCGCGGGCGGTCAGCCACTCCCGCAGGATGACCGAGAGCACCGGGTGCGCCGCGACCCTCGCCAGGCCGGCATCGCTCAGGCGCTGGCGGTGTCCGTCGCCCAGGTTCCCGACGTTCCGGCTCAGCAGGGCGCGGAAGAACGGGCGTTCGGCGACGGCGGTGAGGTCTCGCGCGCCGGGCGTGGTGTCGGTGAGCCACGGGCCGATCGGGAATCCGAGGGACCGCGCGGTCCCCGCGTCGTCGTCTTCCGGCTCGGCGACGGGAATGCCGGAGGCCAGGCAGAGGTCGAGAAGGTCCAGGTCGGCGGTGCGCCGCCAGCGGCCCTGGAACAGTTCGACGGGGTGCCCGTCGGCGCGCAGCCGGTCCGCCATCCGGGCGACCAGACCGAGGGTCCCCGGGCAGCGGCCCGAGGTGACCCGGCCTCGCCCGCGGTGTGCCTCCCAGCCGGCGAGCCAGTCCGCCGGGGAGACGGACGGGGTGGAGAGGGCGGAGAGGGTGGCGGAGTCGGACGCCGGGGCGCCGGAGGGGCCCGGGAGGGCGGTCAGCAGCTCGTCGGCGCCGGACTCGGCCAGCAGGGCGAGCCAGGCCGGTCGGCCGTGCGCGTCCCGGCCGCTCTCGCCGAAGGTCTCCGGGAAGAAGCCCAGGAGCCGGGCCTTCACTGCCCCGTCCCGTCGGGCGAGGTCGATGAGTGAGGAGCGGTAGGTCTCCCAGAACGAGGCGGGTGCGCGGACGACTCCCGGCGAGCCGATCAGATCGGCCACCAGCTCGCGTTCGGCGGCCTCGCGGTCCAGACCGGCGGCCTTGACCAGCGCGCGCACGTCCTGCGGCAGCGCCGCGTACGGCGGCATGCCGGCCGCACAGCGCTCGACCAGCAGACGGCGGAACTGCGCCCAGGCGTCCGCCGGTGCGAGCCGGGCCACCAAGTCCCGTACGTACTGCCGGAGCGCCTTGACGGTCAGCGCGCCGACGAGGGCGAACTCCAGGAAGACAGCGCGCTGCCGCTCCTCGTCCACGGCGAGCCCGTGCACCCGCTCGGCCTCACGGGCCTTGCCGAAGAAGGAGGCGGCGTAGCTGGTGTTCTCGGCCTGGAGGAAGAGGCGCGCCACCTGCTCGTAGTAGGTGGGGAGGAAGTGGGGCACGGCCCGGCCGAGGCGGGCGCCGAGTGCGTCGAAGCCCTCCTTGGCCGCTCCGGCACGGCTCCTGGCCTGCCGGCCCAGCCGCTCGATGTCCTTGACCAGGGCCAGGGCGTGGTGCCCGTTGGCCGGGTCGTTGACCAGCGCCCAGGCCGGGAAGCCCAGCGTCTCGCGGCGTACCTGGCCCACGACGGGGGCCTCGGCGGTCCGGGCCAGCCCGAGGAACTCCAGGGCCAGGTCCTCCGCTTCGCCGAGTGTGCCGGGCACGAGGCGGACCACGGGGCGGTCGCCGAGGGCGGTGTGCGTGTAGGTGCGGGCGGTCAGCGCGTCGGCATCGTCCCGGTCGGTGGTGCCGGCCGGGAGGATCGCGCCGGCGTCCAGCAGGGCTGCCGCGCGGGCCCGGGCGGCGGGATCGGAGGCGCTCCCGCCCCGGGCCTGGCCGGGAAGGGACGCCGCGTCCGCCGCCGTGGAGTGCGCGTGCGCTGCCGTCGTGTTCGCGTCCGTGTCCGTCGTCGTGATGCTCATGCCGCCCGCTCCTCGTCCTCGACGTCGCGGCCGGCGTAGAGCGCCGCCGCCATCCGCATGCCCTCCGACCACGCCACGGGGCCGACCTCGGCCGCCGTCAGCGCGCGCCCCGCGGGGTCCGTCCAGCCCAGGGGGCCCGTCTCGGTGTCGTACGCGTCGTATCCGTCGTGTTCGCCGATCCAGATGCGCGCCTCGGCGGTGGCGCCGTCCTCGACCACCGGGCAGACCGCGTATCCCCCGCGTGACCGGTACCCGAGCTGAGTGACGCGGCCGTGCAGGAAGCGCAGTTCCTTGAACACGCCGCCGGCGTAGGTATCCACGGAGGTGGTCTCCGGGGCGAGGCCCGGCGGGCGGCGCCACACCTCGCGGAACAGTTGCTCCACGTTCTGGCGCACTCCCAGCTCGACCGCGAACTCCCGCAGTTCGTCGAGGTCGTCGAGGAGCACGGGGTGGTCCACGCTGACCACGTCCGGGGTGATGCGGACCGTGTCGCCGTCCAGGTCGACGAGGCCGAGACCGCGCTCGGGATCGACGTCGCGCAGGAACCCGGCGACCCCGCCGTCCGCGCCGGTGACCACCACGTCCCGCAGGGCGGCCTGCCACGCCGGGTCGGGCCAGACCCTGGCGAGCACGGCCGTGGGAACGGGCAGCGAGCGCACCATCCACTGCTCGACGTCGGTAAGGCACCGGCGTTCGTGCCGCTCCATCCACTCGGTCAACTGCCGGAGACCCACGACCGCCGGATCGTCCTTCAACTTGGCCGGAACGGACTTCAGCCGCCGCCCCTTCCCGTTGCGGCAGACCATCTTGCCCGCCTCCAGAGCGACTTCGTAGTCGCCTGCCGACACCCACCCCATGCGCTGTTCTCCCCTGTTGCCGAACGGCCGCCGAACCCGGTGGCACGCTGATGAGACCCGTCGACGGCAACGCACCGTGACGAGTGGGAGAGACTCTAGGCGGCCCCGGTGACAACGGGTTCGGACCCCCTCCCCGACGTCCTGCGGCGGGCGCCCCGGAAGGTGTGCCCGCCGGGGCGCCGAGGTCCGGTTCTCCGCGTCGAGGGACCCGCCGGAGCAACGGGGGGGGAACGTCCGGCGTGAGGAGCGGGAGCGAACAGCGGACAGCGGACAGCGTGCGGCCCGCTCGGGTGCGGTCAGGGAGCGAGTACGACCGTCTTGCCGGGCAGCCGCCCGGCGCCGGCGTCCTCATGGACGGCGGCCAGCTCGGCCACCGGGCGGTGGGCGGCGACGTGGGCCCGGAGCTTGCCGGCATCCACCTTGGCGACCAGCTCGGCCAGCTGGGCTCCGTCGCTGCGGACCCACAGGCTCGTGCTGCGCACCCCCCGGGCGGGGTCTTCCGGGACCGGGCCGGCCGTACTGGCGGATACCCCGCCGTCGGCGACGTAGCTCGTCAACCGCGCCAGCTCCTCCGGCGAGACACGAACGTGGTTCACCACGACCTGGAAGGGGGCCGCCCACGGCGCCCGGGCCCGCGGTTAGGTCGAGGGGACCGGCCACCCGGTCCGCACCGTAACCCCGCAGGCGGTCGGCGTGCCGCGGTGCGTCGACCGCCGTCACGTGCGCTCCCGCGTCGACGGCGAGCTGCACCACGAGACTGCCGACCGCGCCCCCCGCTCCATTGACCAGCACGGTCTGACCGGACTTCAGCTCGGCGAGCTCGAACAGCGTCTGCCAGGCCGCCAGCCCGGACAGCGGCAGCGCCGCGGCGTCCACCAGTTCGGTCGTCCGGGGCGCCGGGGCGAGTGACTCGGCCCGGACGAGCACGTACTCGGCGGCGCCACCGGCGGAGTCGAGGGGCAGCATGGCCACGACGCGGTCGCCGACCTCCGGGCCGGTCACGTCCGCACCGAGTTCGGCCACGGTGCCCGCCAGGTCGAGGCCTGGGACGTACGGGAAGGCGATCGGGATCATCTCGGCCAGGAAGCCGGCGCGGATGTGGTCGTCGACCGGGTTGAACGACGTGGCCGCCACCCGTACCAGCACCTGACCGGCGCCGGGGAGCGGACGCTCGATGTCCTCGTGGCGCAGGACCTCGCTGCCGCCGAACTCGTGGAAACGTATGGCCTTCACGGCACTTTCCTCCAGGGTGTGTTGACGCCGCCGCCCACGGACGGGGTGGTCGGGCGGGACGGTGAAGCGTTTCGGGGCACTCGGGATCCGGCGGTCGCACGACCGGGCATCGGCCGGGCGGCTCGCCCGGCCGCCATGGGAAACGAAACCCTTCACTTGCTCAGGAAAGTGTTTTCACTTGCCGAAGCAAGTGGAAAAGTAACCCACACAGGGTTGCCCGGGCAAGTGATGGAACTTTCCTGGGCAAGTATGATGAGACGCATGGACACTCAGTCACCCTGGCTCGACGACGACCAGCAGGACCTCTGGCAGGCGCTCCTCACGGTCGTCATCGCCCTCCCGGCGGCCCTCGACCGTCAACTGCAGCGGGACGCCGGGATCTCCAACTTCGAGTACGGCGTCCTGGCCCAACTCGCCATGGCCGACGAGGCCACCATGCGGCTCAGCGAACTGGCCCGGCTCTGTGACAGCACCCAGCCCCGGCTGTCGAAGGTGATGGACCGGTTCGAGGCTCGCGACTGGGTCGCCCGTCGAACCGACCCCGGCGACGGCCGGTACACCCTCGCCTCCCTCACCGACGCCGGCCGGCAGAAGCTCGTCGAGAGCGCACCGGAACACGTCGCGCAGGTGAAGCGACTCGTGTTCGATCCGCTCAGCGCCGCCCAGCGCCGCCACCTCGAAGCCGCGCTGACCCGCATCGCCGCCACCGTGCGCCGGGAACTCGAAGGAGGCTGAGCCCCGGGGCGGCGCCCGCCGGATGTACGCCGCTGTCCGTGCGGCACGCACCCCTCGCTGGAGAAGGGCGTCTCAGCGGGGACGGGGGGGTCGGCCCGGGGAGGGGGTGAAGGTGACGGGCAGGGCCTGTGGGCCGCGGAACGTCGGGGCGTAGCCCCAGGCGACCTCGCCGGTCGGGATGTCCAGCGTCAGGTCCGGCAGACGGCCGAACAACGTGGTGATCGCGATCTCCGTCTCCAGCTTCACCAGATGGCTGCCCAGGCAGGTGTGCGCGCCGTGGCCGAACGCCAGGTGCGGGCGGGCGTCACGGGTGAGGTCCAGGGCGCCGGGGTCGGGGAACCGGTTCGGGTCGCGGTTCGCCGCCGCCAGCGAAAGCAGCACCACGTCACCCTCTGCCACGCGGGTGTCCGCGATCTTCATGTCCTCACCCGCGTACCGGTACTCCGCCACGTGCGACGGCGAGTCCAGACGCAGCAGCTCGTTGATCGCCCGGGACCAGTCGATGTCGCCGCCGAGCAGCGCGGCCCGCCGGCCGGGGTGGCCGAGCAGGCGCAGGATGGTGGTACCGAGGAACTGGATCGTGGTGATGTGGCCGGCGCCGATCAGCGTCATGACCATCACCTCCAGCTCGTCCCCGGTCAGCGCGCCCGACTCGATCAACCGTGTCGGCAGGTCGTCCCCCGGGTGCGATCGTTTGTAGGCCACCAGTCGGCGGACGTAGCCCAGCAACTCGGCCAGCTTCACCTCGTCGCGCGGCTGCTGGAACTTCGCGCGGTACCACATGTCCAGCACGTCGGCGGCGGGTGCGCGCTCGGTTTCCGGGACGCCGAGCAGGTCGTGCACGACGGCGACCGGGACCTCCCGGGTGTACTGGGCGACGAGGTCCGCGCGTCCCCGCCCGGCGAACGACTCGACGGCGTGCGCGCAGGTCAGGGCGGTGCGATCGCGCAGGCGGGACACGGCGGCGGGGGTGAACGCCGCGGCGACGAGCCGACGCAGCCTGGCGTGTCCGGGATCGTCGAGATGGGACAGACCGGGCGGGTGCGGGTCGGGATCGACCGGGGCGCGGCTGCCCAGGCGGCGGTCGGCCAGGCAGGCGCGGACGTCGTCGTACCGGGTCACCAGCCACATCCGGCCCGGGACGTGCGGGCCTCCGACGGGGCAGACCGGTTCGTGCTCGCGCAACCAGGCGTAGCCCGGGTACGGGTCGGCCGTCACGCCGGCCGACCGGCGATCAGCAGCTTCTCCAGCGGGGACGCGGTGAGCGGCACGACCCGCGTCTCGGTGAGCCCGGCCTCGCCCAGCCATGCCGCGAGGTCGGTGTAGCGGTGCACGCCGCCGGCGTGGCCCTGCCACAGGGTCAGGTCGAACATGGCGAGGTACCCGCCCGCGGCCGGGCCCAGTTCGGCCGGTGGTTGCCGGTCGTGGTCGAGGATGGCGATGCTTCCGGTGGGGGACAACGATTTCGCCGCGCGCCGGAACAGTTCGCGGCATTCCTCGGGGCGGTGGCCGTGCAGGACGTTGAACAGCAGTACCAGGTCGTGGCCGGAACCCAGGTCGTCGGTGAGGTAGTCGCCCGCCCGCGCCGTCACCCGGCCCGGCGGGGCGTCCTCGCGGAGGGCCGTGATCGTCCCGGGCCGATCGAAGACGGTGACCCGCACGCCCGGGCGCCGGCGGCACAGTTCGACGGCGTGGTCGCCGTGGCCGCCCCCGATGTCCAGGACGGTCGCCGCGGGGGGCAGCGCGGCGGCGATGTCGTCGGCCAGGTCCACGGCGGCGACGGCGAGCATCCGGCGCAGGCGGGCCCCGGAGGCGGGGCGCTCCAGCCAGCTGTAGAAGCCGCGGCGGGGCGTGCCGGTACGGATGGTGTCCTCGATGTCGGCCCAGTGCTCGAACAGGACCTCGTGCCAGAACAGTTCGGCGTCCACCGGTCCGGGCTTCACGGCGGTCGTGACCCCGTCCTCGTCGTGCCGCAGGTAGCCGAAGGTCACCAGCACGTTCACCAGGCTGCGCACCCCGGCCGGGTCACCGCCGATCGTGGTGGCCAGCTCCTCGACGGACAGCGGTCCGGCTTCCAGCGCGGTGAACACCCCGAGCCGGACCCCGGCGATCATGGCCCGGTACCCGGCCGCGCCGAGCCGGTCCGCCACCGGGGCCGGGACACCAGAGGACTGTTCGGACAAGGGCATGATCATCCATTTCCGGAAAGCGCGCCGGCACCGGCGAGGAAGTCCAGGTGCCTGCGCAGCATTCGCTCGTCGGCCGGGGGGAACCCCACCCCCGCCCCGGCCGCGGCGGCCCAGGTGCGGGAGCAGTCGAACCGCGGGTGCGGTCGGGGGTGTTCGGACAGGGAGAAGGCGAGCGGGGCGAAGGGCCCGGCCGGGTCGGCGAGCATCCGCTCCCGCCATCGGTGGTACGGCACCACCTCGACCGGGTGACCGGCCGAGGTGAGCGCGGCGGCGAGGGCGGCACGGGTGAGGCCGCCGTCTCCGTGGTAGTGGTGGTCCCGGCCCAGGAGGTCCGGGGCCTGTGAGAGCGCGACGACCGCCGCGGCCACCGTGTCCACGGGCACCATGTCCAGCACCTCGGTGGTGTCCGGGACGGCGCCGGCGGCGACGCATCCGGTGAGCCAGCGGCTGAACGCGGAGCGCGGGTCGGCGGCGCCGGTGGCGGTGTCGCCGACGATGGCCGCGATGCGGTGGATCGAGACGGGCAGACCGTGGCCGCGGGCGGCGACGGCCATGGCGTCGGCCACCCATTTACTGAGGTCGTAGCCGCTGGTGAGGCCGCTCGGGTCGGTGGGAGTGTCGGCCTCGGTGACGAGGCGGCCGTCGTGGGCGTCACCGAGGAAGACGCCGAGGGTGGAGATCAGGTGCAGCGGGGCGCCGCTGTCGTCGGCCAGGCGCAGGATCGTGGCGGTGGCGTCGACGTGGGCGGGTTTGAGGGCGTCGTAGGACGCGGCGAAGTGCGGAACGGCGGCGTTGTGGTAGATCGCGTCCACGGTCGTGAGGGTGTCGTGATCCTCCGTGGACAGGCCGAGGCCGGGTGCGGTCAGGTCGCCGGGCACCGGGATCACGCGGTCGGTGACCGGCAGCCGATCGACCGAACCCTGGCGGACGAGGCAGTGGACCTCGGCGTCGGTCCGGGCCAGGAGCTGGTCGAGGAGGTGGCGGCCGAGAAAGCCGGTGGCGCCGGTGAGCAGGATCCGGCGCGGCGTGCCGACCGAGGGGATGTTGGGTGCGTGGACGGTACGTGGACGGATCTCGGGTGGGGGGACGGCGTCGGCGCGCAACCGGTCGACCGTGGGCAGGTCCGGCGGGGCACCGTCGTCGATGGCTGCCGCGAACGCCGCCACGGTGGGGGCGGTGAACAGGGTGCGCATCGGCACCGTGACGCCGAGGCGGTCGCGGACGGCGGCGAGGACGTGGGCGGCGATGAGCGAGTGCCCGCCGACGGCGAAGAAATCCGCGGTGCGGTCCACGTCGGACCGGTCGAGAACGGTGGCCCAGATGGCGGCGACGGCTCGCTCGGTGGCGGTCCGGGGCGGATCCGCCGGGAGGGAGGGGCCGGTGGGGGGCTCGGGAAGGGCGGTTCTGTCGACCTTGCCGGTGCTCGTGGTGGGAAGGGCATCGAGGACGACCACGGTGTCCGGCACGAGATGGGCGGGCAGGCGGTCGGCGCAGAAGGCGCGTAGACCGGGAACGTCCGGGACGGCGACCCGCGCATCGGGGGTGGTCGGGGCGGGAGTGTTCCCGGTGGGTGCGGTCGGGGCCGGACCGGCAGCGTTCCCGGTCGGAGCCGTCAAGGCCGGACCGGCAGCGTTCCCGGTCGGAGCCGTCAAGGCCGTGGTGCCGACGTAGCCGATGAGGCGGTCCCCGCGGGCCACCACCACGGCCTCCGCGACGGCCGGGTGGGCGGCGAGCACGGCCGCCACCTCCCCCGGCTCCACCCGGTTGCCGCGGATCTTCACCTGGTCGTCGGCCCGGCCGACGAACTCGAGCGTGCCGTGCCGGTTCAACCTCGCGAGGTCGCCGGTCCGGTACATGCGGGCGCCGGGGCGGTCGCCGTACGGGTCGGCGAGGAACGCCGCGGCGGTCGCGGCCGGGTTTCCCCGGTACCCCCGGGCGGGCGCCCGCCCTCCGATGTAGACCTCGCCGACCACGCCGACGGGGACCCGGCGCAGAGCCCGGTCGAGGAGGTGGACGCGGACGTGTCGCAGCGGGCGGCCGATCGGCAGCCGGGAGGGGTGCTCGCGGCCGTCGACGGTGCGGTGGCTGGTCGCGCAGACGGTGGCTTCCGTCGGACCGTAGTGGTTGTGGAGGGGGATGCCGTGCTGCGCCCACGCGCGGACGGTCGCCGCCGGCACGATGTCGCCGCCGACCATCAGGAACTCCAACGGCAGGCGTTCCCCGGCGAGATCGGCCACCCAGCGCTGCCAGAGGGGGGCCGCCGTGTCCACCGCGGAGACCCGGTGCTCGACGCAGAGCCGGAGGAGGTCCGCTCCGGTGAGTCCGCCCGGGTCGGGGTGGATGACCAGGGTGGCCCCGGCCGCGAGGACCGGGAAGATGTCGCCGAACGCCGCGTCGAAGTGCGGGGGCGGGACCATGAGGAGGCGGTGCGCGGCGGTGAGGCCGTGTTCGGCGATGAACGCGGTGGTGAGGTTGAGGAGCGTGTCGTGCTGTACCTCGACACCCTTGGGTTCGCCGGTGGAGCCGGAGGTGTGGACGACGTAGGCGAGCTGGGACGGGTGGAGGAGCGTCGGTTCGTGGTGGCCGGTGGCGGGGAGGGCGTCGCGGGTCAGGACGGTCCTCGCACCGCCGGCGGCGATCAGGGCGTGTTGGCGGGAGGGCGGCTGGGCGGGGTCGATGGGGACGAAGCATCCGCCCGCCTTGAGCACGCCGAGGATCGCGATGATCGCGTCGGCGCTGGACGGGATGGTGATCGCGACCGGGTCCTCGCTCCGGATGCCGGCCTCGCGCAGGTGGCGGGCGACCGCTGAGGATCTGCGGTCCAGGTCGCGGTAGGTAAGGGGGGTGGCGGCGAGGTCGAGGACGGCGATGGCGTCAGGAGTCCGGGCGGTCTGGGCCGCGATCAGGTCCACGACGGTCGTGGCCGCCGGTCGCGCGGGGGCGGCCGGGCCGGTGGACGGCGTGTCCGGTCCACCGGAGGAGCCCGGGCCAGTTGACGGCGTGTCCGGTCCACCGGGAAAGGCCGCCTCGGACCGGGTGCCGAGGGCGGTGTGGACGGCGTTGTCGGCCGGGGACAACAGGTCCAGGTGGCTCAGGGGCAGACCGGGGTGGCGGGTCACCGCCTCCATGACCGCCAGCACCTGGTCGGCGATCCTGGTGATCGTGTCCGCCTCGTACCGGTCGGTGCGGTAGTCGATGAGGGCGGGCCAGTCGCCCTCGCGCTCCCTGATGTGGAGGGTGAGGTCGAAACGGCTGGTGGCGCGGTCGATCGGCAGCGGGGTGGTGGTCAGGCCGGTGAAGGTGACGGGGGCCTGATCGCGGTTGAGGACCAGCATCGTCCGGAAGAGGGGGTGGTCCTCCTGGGGAGTGGGGACCGTGGTGAGGATGTCGGCCAGGGACATGTCGGCGTGGTCCATCGCGTCGGCCACCACCCCGGTGGCGTCGGCGAGCAGGTCGCGGGGGGTGGCTCGGTTGTCCGTGCGGAGCCGGAGCGGGAGGGTCGTGACGAACATGCCGATCACGTCGTCCCACCCGGCCGGACGGGTGCTGACCGGGGCGCCGACGACGAGGTCCCCGCCACCGTCCCGGGTGGAGGAGACGATGGCGTGGACGGCGAGGAGACCGGCGAAGGTGGTGGCCCGCTCGCCCCGGCACCAGGTGGCGAATCGGCGGGCGAGCCCGGCCGGGACGGTGAACCGGTGGGTGGCGCCGGGGCCGGCGCCCGCGCGGCGGGGGTGAGCGGGGACCGGCCCGGATTCCGGGTGCGGCGATCCGCCCGGCGTGGGTGCCCAGGGCATGCCGTACGGGTGGTCCGGCGAGGGGCCGCAGGCGGATGGGGCGTCACGGAGCGTTTCGGCCCAGAATTGGGTGGTTCGTTGCCGTGGGCCCACGGCTGCCGGTGTGGGGACCGGTAGTTCCCGTGCGTCGGTCCTCGTGCCGAGCGCGGCCTCCGGCCCCCGGACGTCCATGGCACCGGGCAGGGGTGGGGAGGCGGCCGGCTCCGCGGTGGTCAGGGTCGTCAGCAGGATCGCCATCGATGCGTCGTCGCAGATGATGTGGTGAGCGGTGATCGTCAGGAGATGCGTCGTGGGGGCGGTTCTGATCAGGTGGGCCCGCACCAACGGGCGCCGGGTCAGGTCGAACGGGTGGTCGGCGTCCCGGGCGGCGAGGCGTTCGGCCTCCGGCCACGGGTCCGCGTGGGCGCTCAGGTCGGTGGTGCGCCAGGCCCTCGCCGGCAGCTCGTCCGTGCAGGGCTCCGCGATCAGCCGCGGAGTGTCGTCCTGGACGACGATCGCCGATCGCAGGGCGGGATGGACGGCCAGGGTGTGGGCGAACCTGGCGCGCAGCTCCGCCTCGTCGAGCGCGCCCTCCAGCCGGACGGCGGCGTGCACGACGTAGGCGCCGTTGTCCTGACCCGTCCGGTGGATGATCCAGAGTCCGTGCTGCGGGCCGGAGAGCCGTCCTGGTGAAGCGGGCACCGCCCCGCAGCCGTCCGGACTACCGGTACTTCCCCGGTCCGCGTCGATCGCGGCGGCCAGGGCGGCGACCGTGGGGTTGGCGAACAGGGTTCTGATCGTCACCTCCACGCCTACCGTCGCCCTGATCCTGGCAACGGCCTTCGCCGCCGCCAGGGAATGGCCGCCGGAGAGGAAGAAGTCGTCGTCACGGTTGACCGGGCGAGCCAGCAGGCGCGCGAAGATCTCCGCGAGCGTGGTCTCCAGGCCCGGGTGGGGGGCAGATGCGGTGACGTCCTCCGCCGGTGGGGGCAGAGCGCGTACGTTCAGTTTTCCGGAGCTGGTCAACGGGAACGCGTCCACGGTCACCATCGCCGACGGCACCAGGTAGGCGGGGAGGACACGGCCCAGCCGCTCCCGCACTCCCGGCCAGTGGGGACGCCCCGCGGCCGGGATCACGTAGGCCACCAGGCGGTCGCCGTCACCGGCCACACGGGCGTCGGCGACCTCCGGATCCGTGCGCAGCGCCGCCTCCACCTCGGCCGGTTCCACCCGGTGACCACGTACCTTGAGCTGCGCGTCCACCCGCCCGACGAACTCCACGCGACCGTCCGGCCGACGCCGCGCCAGGTCGCCCGTCGCGTACATGCGCGCGCCGGGGACCGGTGAGAACGGGTCGGCGACGAACCTCGTCGCGGACCGGCCGGGTGCGCCGAGATAGCCGCGCGCCACCGGGAACCCACCCAGGTACACCTCGCCGACCACGTCGTCGTCCACCGGTCGCAGGCCCGCGTTCAGCAGATGCAGGGCCACGCCGTCGAGCGGGTCGCCGATGCCGAACCGGCTGCCTCCACGCACCCGTTGGGCGGTCGACCAGATCGTCGTCTCGGTCGGGCCGTACGCGTTCCACAGCGCGGCCCCGCCCAGCGACCCGGCAAGCTCCGGCGTCAGCACCTCCCCGATCGACACCCGGACCCGCACACACTCCGGAACGCCCCCGGCCGCCGCCAGCACCGCCCACACCGACGGGGTGACCTGGACGACCGTGACCGCCTCGGCCCTCAGAAACCGCGCCAGCGCGGGACCGTCCCGGACGATCTCCGGCGGTACCGGCGCCACCCGGGCGCCCGCCGTCAGCGGCGCCACCAGTTCCCACACCGAGATGTCGAACGCCGGGGAGGTCATGGCCGCCACCACGTCCCCGGCGGCCAGCCCCACCAACGCCGTCGACCGGGCCAGCATCCCGGCCACCGCCCGGTGCGGCACGCCCACCGCCTTCGGGCGGCCGGTCGACCCCGACGTGTGGAACACGTACGCCAGTGACTCGGGGGCGATTCCGGGTTCGACGCGCTCGAACTCCTCCGGCAGGTCCGGGATCCCGGTCAGCACGACGCGGGCGGCCCCGGTGACGGCCCGGCGCCTCGGCTCGGGCCACAGCGGTTCCACCGGCACGTACACCGCGCCCGCCCGCCAGATCCCTAGGATGGCCACCACCAGGTCCGGGCCGCGCGGCAGGTCCACCGCGACCCACACCTCCGGCCCGGCGCCCTTCGCCCGCAGCACCGAGGCCAGCGCCGCCGAACGGCGCTCCAGCTCGGCGTAGGGCAACTCCCCCACCGCGAGGCCGTCCGCGCCGAACCGGATCAGCTCCAGCGCGGTCGACGGCGCCGGAGCACCGGCCGGCCCGGCCACCGACGCGGCGGCCGAAGTTCTCGCCGTCAACGCCGACAACCGGCGATCGGGGTCGGCGCACGCGCGGTCCAGCAGGGCCAGCAGCCGCCCGACGACACCGTCGACCGTCGCACCGTCGAACAGATCGGTGTCGTGCTCGGTGACCACGGCCATCTCCGTGCCGCCGGACTCCACCATCACGGTGAGGTCGACGTCGGCCGTGCCCGTGTCCGGCGGCATCCGGACGGCCCGCACGCCGGGGAGCGCCACCTCGGGTGGGTCCTGCATCACGAGGTGCGCCTGGCACAGGGGCGCGTGGCTCGGGTCGCGGGAGGCGCCGACCGCCTCGACGATCCGGTCGAACGGGACCGCCGCGCCGCCCAGTCCCGCCGCTACCGCGCCGCGGGCCGTGGCCACCAGCCGGCGGAACGTCGGGTCACCGCCGATCCCCATCCGCAGCGGCACCGGGTTCACGAACATGCCGACGACGTCGGCGAAATCCGGGCCCGGCCGCCCGGACACCAGGGTGGCGACCACTACGTCGTCCTGACCCGCCGACGTGCCCAACGTGGCCGCGTACGCGGCCTGCAGGACGACGAACCGGGTGGCGCGCGTGGCGCGGGCGAGCGCGTCGACCCGCGCGGTGAGACCCTCGGGAACGGCGTGGCGGCGCAACTGGCCCCGGAAGGCGCGCGTCCTCGGGCGGGGCCGGTCGGTGGGCAGGGTGAGCAGGTCCGGCACACCGTCCAGCTCGGACGCCCGGCGGGACGGGTCGTGGTCGATGACGTCCGGCGGCGCTCCGGGGTCCGGCAGTGGCCGGGCCGGGTCGGCGTAGAGGGCGCTGATCTCCCCGCACAGCACCGACAGTGACCTGCCGTCGACGACCGCGTGATGCGTGTTGATCACCAGGATGTGGTCGGTCGGCGTGATCCGGCCCAGGCGGATCCGGAACAACGGCCCGGTGCGCAGGTCGAACGGTTCCCGTGCGGCCCGCGCCGCGAACGCCTCGACGTCTGCGGCCTGCACCGCCCGCATGACAACGTCCGCGGCGCCCACCGGACCCACCCGCCCGACCGGGTCACCGTCGACCTCGTCGAACGTGGTGCGCAGCACCGGGTGCCGGGCCACCACCAGATCCGCCGCGCGCCGGAGCGCGTCCACCGACACGGGGCCGGCCAACCGGAACACCGCCGGGTTGTTGTGCAGGGGCGCGCCGTCGGCGAACGCCTCCAGGAACCACAGTCGCCGGGCTCCGGGCGGGAGCGGGACCGTCATCGGCTCGCCCCCCGGTCTCCGAACCGCCTCTGGTACGAGGCCAGTTGCTCCGGGTCGGCCCGTAGGAACGGCGCGTCGGCGGACACCATGTGCCGCACCGCCAGCAACGGCAGCGGGCTGCGCATCGGCCGGAAGTCGGCGTTCCAGAGACCGGGTGCGGACGGTGGTCCCGGGTGGAACTCACCGATCATCAGGCCGCGTTCCACGAATCCGGGCTTCAGCTCCCGCTGGGTGCGGTCGATCTCCCCGGGCGTGACGTCCGGCAGCACCACCAGGACCGTCCGGTATCTGGCCCCCGGCCCCTCACGCGGGGGGAGGTCGGGGAACCAGTCGCGGTAAGCGGCCATCACCGCCCGCAGGTCCGGCCGGCCGGGGTGTACGGCGAGGAAGAGCCCGCCCCGTTCCAGCGAGAGGGCCGTGTACGGGCAGACGTCGCCGCCCCGTCCCAGATCGGGGTGGGGTCGGCACAGGTAGGACCGCGCCCACGCCAGCACCACCTCGGCGGCGGCGGGCAGGTCCGGGTGGTCCGGCTCGAACAGCGCGACGTCACCTGCCGGGTGGCTCAGCATCTCCCGCTCCGCTTCCGTCGCGCCGCGGCGAGCAACGCGACTCCGCCGAGCCCGGCGAGTCCAGCGAGGAGGCGGTCCTGGCGGCGGGCCCGGGCGAGCGCGTCGCCGTACGGGAGGCTGCTGTGGCTGATCATCGCGTACAGCGTCCGCCACCCCGGTATCAGGCGGCCCAGCTCGAAGTCGATCCGTTTGCGGGCCCGGAACACCGGTGACCGCACCCGGTCGCGCAGCTCCACGAAGTTACGCGCGGACAGTTCGGCGAGCACGTCGGTGTGCGGGCGGCGGCGGGCCTCGAACGCGGCGAGCGCGTCGCCCGGGGCGTGCTCGGCGAGACACGCGTCGAGCACCGCGCAGTCCTCGAACGCGGCGTTCATCCCCTGGCCGTAGAACGGGAACACGGCGTGCGCGGCGTCGCCGACGAGGACGACACGGTCGTGCTGCCACGGCGCGGTACGCACCGAGACCAGGGTGCCCGGTTCCCGCGCGAGGAACTGCGTGACCAGGTCCGGTACGAGATCGGTCAGGTCGCCGAACTCCTCGGCCAGGAACGCCCCGGCCCGCGCGGGGTCGCGCAGTCCCGAGAATCCGGTGTCGCCGTCGAACGGCAGGAACACGGTGCCGGTCAGCGATCCGTCCGGGTTGGGGTGTGCCACCACCAGTCCCCGGCGGCCGGGCCACACGTGCAAGGCCTCCGGTCGGTCGACGGCCGGGACGGTGAACTCCCGGTAGCCCCAGTCCAGGTGCGTCTGGTGGAACTCGGCGCGCACCCGGCGGTGCAGGTGCGCGCGTACGGTCGAGTACGCGCCGTCCGCGCCCACGACGAGATCCGCCGGGAACGTCCGAGTGGGGGTCCGCACCTCGGTACCGGCCAGGCCGGTGACGCGGTGCCCGAACCACAACCGCACCCGGGGAACCGATGCGGCGGCGTCGAGCAGGGTGATGTTGAGGTCGTGGCGGCGGACCGCGTGCAGCACCTCGGTGTCGTCCGCGCCGTAGGGCTGGTAGCTGACCCGGCCGCTGTGGTGGACGATCCGCCCGCGCATGGGAACCGCTTCGGCGAGGGCCTTTTCGAGGAGGCCGATGTCGCGCAACGCCGCCCGCCCGCGTTCGGACAGCCCGACGCTGATCGACCCGGCGTCCGGGCCGTCCGTGCCGCGTGGGTCGCCGCGGCGCTCCACCACGTCCACCCGGTGGCCGCGGCGGGCCAGCCGGATCGCCAGCATCGTTCCGGCCATGCCCGCCCCGACGATGACGACGTTCATGTCCGGCCCCGGGCCGAGTCGACCGGGTCCGCCGGGGTCGTCGAGGTCTCCGAGTCCACCGGGGTCGCCGGGTTCCCCGGGGTCGCCGACGCCGTCGCGGACAGGGCTTCGGCGAGTCCGGCGGGTGTGGAGGCGTCGAACACGGTGGCGACGGACGCTTCCACGGCCAGTTCGAGCCGGATCCGGCTGACCAGCGCGGTTGCCATGAGCGAGGTGCCGCCGAGGGCGAAGAAGTCGTCGTCCGGCGCGGCCGAATCCACCGACAGCACCTCGGCGAACAGCCGGGCGAGATCGTCGGCGAGCGCGCCCGACGCCCGCGGCGCGGGCTCGGCGAACGCGTCCCGGTCCAGTTTCCCGTTGGGGGTCAACGGGAAATGTCCGACCACCTCGATCAGGTCCGGGACGAGGTGGGCCGGCAGCCGCTCGGCGAGGTGCGCGCGGAGGTCAGGCACGCTCGCCCCGCGCGGCACCACGTAGCCCACCAGGTAGGCGCCGAGCGGTCCGGGTCGGGCGACGACCGCCGCCCGCGCCACCGCCGGGTGAGCGCCGAGCGCGGCCTCCACCTCGGCCGGTTCGACCCGGTGGCCGCGGATCTTCACCTGATCGTCGGCCCGGCCCAGGAACAGCAGGTCGCCGCCCGGCAGCACGCGTACCAGGTCGCCGGTGCGGAACATGCGCGACCCGGGCGGTCCCCACGGGTCGGCGACGAACCGTTGCGCGGTCGGCCCGGGGCAGCCGAGGTAGCCGCGCGCGACCCCGGCGCCGCCGATGTACAGCTCACCCTCGGCGGCCGGGGCGCACGTCCCGTCCAGCACCCGTAGTTCGGTGCCGGGGATCGCCGCCCCGATCGGCACCACCGAACCGCCGGTGAGCGGTGCGCTCATGGTGGCGCAGGCCGTCGTCTCGGTCGGGCCGTAGGCATTGATCATCCGGCGGCCGGGGGACCATCGGGCGACGAGGTCCGGGCCCGGGGCCTCCCCCGCGACGATCAGGCAGGCGACCGAGGGCAGCGCCAGGTCCGGCTGGGTGGCGAGCGCGCTCGGCGGCATGCACACGTGGGTGACGCCGTGCTCGGCGATGAACCGGGCGAACGGTTCGCCGGGCGGAAGGCCCTCGGGCGGCGCGAGAACGAGCGTGGCCCCGGTGAGCAGCGCCATGCAGAGGTCGGCGACGGCCACGTCGAAGCCGACCGACGCGTACTGCAACACCCGGGCGCCCGGTCGGGCGCCGAAGCGTTCCCGTTGCGCCGCGACGAGATGAGCGATCCCCGCGTGGGGAACGACCACCCCCTTGGGTTCTCCGGTCGAGCCGGAGGTGTAGACGACGTAGGCGGCGCACGCCGGATCCGGCTCCGCCACCGGGGCGGCGGGCACCGCGGAGGCCTCCAGCCCCCGCAGCTCCCCCGGTGTCAGCACCAGGGCGGGGCGGGCGTCGGCGAGCACGGCAGCCACCCGGTCCGGCGGTTGGGTGGAGTCGACCGGCAGGTACGCGGCTCCCGCGGCGAGCACGGCGACGACGGCCACCACCATGTCCGCGCCGCGCGGGATCACGACGGCGACGATGTCGTCCGGTCCGATCCCGCGGTCCCGCAACCCGCCGGCCACCGCGGAAGCGCGGGCGTCGAGCTCACCGTAGGAGAGCGTGCCGTCAGCGGCGACAACCGCGATCGCCTCCGGGGCCCGGACGACGTGGCGACGGAACACCCCCACCATCGTCCCGGCCGGTAAGGAATTCACCGTATCTATTCGCGCGTCCACTGCCGTTTCACACTCCGTGACCCACGGAAATCTATGAGGGGGAACGGGGGAACTCTGTCCCATAAAGCAGATCGGTGTCAACGAAATCGACGAGGTGCTTACCTCGACGCTCATCCGACGCGCCGGCCAGGGCAATTATGAGAACTTGCTAAGGGAAACTTTGTCTCGTCGGCCTGTTCGGTGCCATAACCTGGCCAGTATCTTGTAGCCGCTTCCCGGGATCTGGTCAGTTACGCCTGCCGAGCGTGAGCGTGACCGCGTCGTGCTCGGAAATGGGTAGGCCCATCTGGAGGAGTTCGGATGAGCGGGACATCGCTGGACACGCGACCGAAGGACACTCCACCGACGTTCGTGCCGGTCGACCAGGTGACCGAAACGTCTCTTGTGCGGGTCGCCGGCTCCCGTCCCGACCACGTCAGCGCGCTCGCGCAGTGCCCGGACGACCTCCCGCCGATCCTCGTGCACCGGCCGACCATGCGGGTGATCGACGGCGTGCACCGCCTGCGTGCGGCCAAGCTCCGCGGTGAGTCCACCATCGGTGTGCGGTTCGTCGACGGCACGGAGGAGGACGCGTTCGTGCTGGCCGTGAGCGCCAACGTGACCCAGGGGTTGCCGCTGACGCTGGCCGACCGCACCGCCGCCGCCTCCCGGATCCTGTCGTCGCATCCGCACCTGTCGGACCGCCTGATCGCGTCGACGGCCGGATTGTCCACCAAGACGGTGGCCGCGATCCGGCAGCGTACAACCGGGGAAATGCCTCAGTTGCACACCCGCCTCGGCCGCGACGGGAAAGTACGGCCACTCGACGCTTCCCACGGGCGCACGATGGCGAGCCAGGCGATTTCGAACAATCCAGATCTTTCGTTGCGGGCGATCGCCCGCATCGCTGGAATATCCGTCGGCACCGCCCGGGATGTCCGGGAAAGAATGCGCCGCGGCGAGGATCCTATTCCGCTGCGGTATCGTCTTTCCGCCGGACCCCGCACGGAAAGCAGCGCACCGGAGGACAAGGCATCGGGCAACCACGCCGGTGGTGACAACGGCACTCCCGGCACGCCTCGCGCCGAACGGGACCGGTTCCTGCTCTCGCTGCGCACCGATCCGTCGTTGCGGTTCTCCGAGATCGGCCGCGCGCTCCTGCGGCTGCTCGACGCCAACACCCTCGACACCGCGCAGTGGGACCGTCTCGCCGCCGCCGTGCCCCAGCGCTGGTCACCGGTGGTCGCCGACCTCGCCATGGACTGCGCGGCCGACTGGTCGGCACTCGCCTGCCGGGTCCGCGACCAGGTCCGCGTCAGCGCGTGAGTCCGGCGCGCACGCCACGGCGATCGCCGCCGCCAGCTGGACCACCGCGAACAGCGCGATCACCGGAAGCAGCGACGACGAGTCGCCGGTGATCGCGACCGCGACCAGCGGCCAGAAGCTGGAGACCGTGACGCCCACCTGGTAGGTCACGGCGATCGCGGAGAACCGCACCATGGTCGGGAACAGATCCACCAGGAACGCCGCCAGGCCGCCGTAGATCGCGCCGTGCGCGATGGTCAGCGCGGGGACGAGCACCAGGACGGCCAGCATCGGATCGCCCGAGGACAGCCAGGCGCCCGCCGGGATCATCGCCGCCACCGAGACCGCGTAGCCGAAGATCATGACCGGCCGGCGGCCGAACCGATCGGACAGCGCGCCGAACACCGGCAGTGTCACGCACTCTCCCAGGGCCGCGATCATCAGCCCGGTCAGCACGGTCGACCGCACCTCCGGCCCGGCCTTCGCCGCGTGAGCCACCAGAAAGACGGTGAACATCGCGATCACCGACCCGGTGCCGAGCGAGGCGAGAATGCCGATCACCACGCGGCGCGGCCACCGCCGCAGCACCATGATCACCGGCACCCGGGCGGGGCGGTGCTCCGCCCGGCCACGCACGAACTCCGGTGTCTCCTCGATCCCCAGCCGGACCCAGATGCCGATGCCGACGAGGACGATGGACCCCAGGAACGGCAGCCGCCACCCCCAGGTCAGGAAGTCCTCCTCGGGCAGCTTGGAGATCAGCACGAAGGTCAGGTTGCTGCCGAACAACGCCAGCGCGAAGCCCATCGCGGGCCAACTGCTGAAGAAGCCGCGACGCTTGGGCGGCCCGTGTTCGGTGCTGAGCAGCACCGCGCTTCCCCACTCGCCTCCGATGCCGATGCCCTGCGCGATGCGCAACGTCACCAACAGGACCGGCGCGAGGACACCGGCTGTCTCATAGGTGGGCAGCAGGCCGACGCCGAACGTGGCGATGCCCATGACGAGCAGCGTCCACACCATCATCGACTTGCGGCCCACCCGGTCGCCGAAGTGGCCGAACAGCAGGCCGCCCAGCGGGCGCGCGACGAACCCGGCCGCATAGGTGGCGAACGACGCGAGCACACCGCCGGCGGCCGACGAACCGGGGAAGAACAGCGGGCCGAACACCAGCGCGGACGCCGTCGCGTAGAGATAGAAGTCGTACCACTCGATGGCGGTGCCGATCGTGCTCGCGATCAGCACCCGGCGGACCGAACGGGGCGCCGGGGTCACCCCTGGTGTCATGCGTCCTCATCGGACACGAGAACCCGCCCGCCGAGCTCGTCGGGATCGGTGGCGAGGTCATAGGCCCACACCTGCCGCCCGTCCGCCTCCCAGATCACCTTCCGCCCGTCCGCCCGCACCGCGTGCAGCGCCTTCAGGTCCGGGTAGTCGTCCGAGGCGGCGGCCCGCTCCTGCGGGAAGTAGGTCTCCGAGTACGCCTCGCGGGACGCCCCGGTGCCGTCCGCGAAGAACTCGGTCAGCGAGGCGCCGTCCGACGACAGCGGGTCCAGCCCGAGATGGTCGAGCACGGTCGGCATGATGTCGACCAGCCGGACCTGGCTGTCCACGCTCGTCCCCACCGGCACCCCGGGGCCGCTGATGACCAGCGGCACGTGCTGGGTCGCGTCGAACAGCAGGCAGCCGTGGCCCTCCTCGTACGGGTGACCGAGGTCGCCGGCATGGTCGTTGGGGTACCACCCGGCCAGGTCCTCACCGTGATCGGAGAAGCACACCACCAGCATCGACTCGATGTCGTGACCCATCTCGGCGATGCGGCGCAGCAGGAGCTGGACGTAGTGGTCGGTGTAGGCGATCTCGCCCTCGTACGGGTTGGCCACCTCGACGCCGACGTCCTCCGGCGGCTCGTACGGCCAGTGCGCGTCGAAGAAGTGCGCGAACAGGAAGAACGGGTGGGCGCCGTCCAGCGACCCGAGCCAGCGGGTGGCGCGTTCGACGACCAGCGGCGCGCGCTTGAGCGCCAGCCCGCGCAGCTTCACGTCGCCGACCGACAGCGGGTCCCGGCCGTCCGGCAGCAGCGGGATCTCGTCGTCGTAGAAGTCGAACCCGCGATCCATCCCGTACCACTGGTTCATACCGGGGCAGGACACCACCGCGCCGGTCGTGTACCCGGCCGCCGACAGGCACGCCGCCAGCGTCGGTACCCCCTTGTCCAGCGCTTCGCGGAACAGGTGCCTGACCCCGTGGCGGGGCGGCTGGAGCCCGGTGAAGACCGTGGCGTGGCTGACCGGTGTCAGCGGGCACGACGAGATCGCCTGCGTGAAGCTGACCCCGCTCGCGCGCAGCCGCTCGATGCCGGGGTACTTCCCCGAATAGGCCACGTCGGCGCGCACGGTGTCCAGGGAGATGAACAGGATGTTCGGCTGTGTGGTCACCGGGATACCTCGGTATTCCTCTGTCGACTCCAGCGGCCCCGAAAGGTAACAACGGGCTCGCGGCGTACGACAACGACGGGCTGTGCGACCTGAACACCCGTGCTGAACAGCGCGTCCCGCTCCTACAGTTACGCGGCGGAGACTCCACGACCGTGAAGCGAGGGAGCATTCACATGGCGCGTAAGTTGTCCCTGGCCCTGGAGCTGTACGCCGACGCGAACGGCACCGTCGACCAGCGCTACATCGATCAGATGCGCGACCAGGACGCCGAACCGGTGCCGGTCGATCCCACGCTGCCGAGGTTCACCCTCGTCGTCGGGCCCTCGCCGTTCACCATGCCGCGCGGTTGGGAGTTCTTCCTCACCTCTCCCTACGAGGGGGCGACGTACATCTCGACCGTGCTGCACAACGCCGGGTATCCGGTGCGCATCGTCGACGTCCGCTACACTCCGAACCCCCTGCGGGCGGCGTACGAGCAGATCAACGAGGGCACCGACGTGCTCGGCATGTGCACGTTCGAGGACAACTTCCCGTTCTGCCGCGCGCTGATGGAGATGGTCCGCGCGTCGCACCCGGACGTACCGATCATCTGCGGCGGCTCGCTGGTCACTTCCGCGCCGGCGGTGTTCATGTCGGACACCGCCTGTGACATCGCGGTGATCAGCGAGGGCGAGATCACCATCCTGGAGCTGATGGAGAGTTACGCCCGCGGTTCGTGGAAGCAGGATCTCCCGACCGTCAAGGGCATCTGCTACCGGGACGAGAAGGGAAACGCGCGCCGCACGCCGCCGCGTGGCCAGATGATGGATCTCGACGCGCTGCCCCGGATGCGGCTCGACCTGTGGCCCCAGTCGCGGTCGCCGCTCGGCATGCAGCCGCAGGTGATCTCGTCCTACAGCCGCGGCTGCAAGATGGACTGCTCGTTCTGCTACCGCACCACCCCGCAGGTGCGGGCGAAGTCGCCGGAGAAGATGGACCGCGACCTCGACTGGCTGAAGACCGAGTACGGCGTGGAGTTCTGCTTCTTCGTCGATCTCACGTTCAGCTCGCACCGCGGCCAGACCATCGAGATGTGCGACGTGATCTCCCAGCACGATCTGCGGTGGACCTGTCTGACCCGGTGCGCCGACATGGACGTACCGCGCATCGACGCGATGCGGGAGGCGGGTGCGGACATCATCCTGTACGGCGTCGAGTCGCTGGGGCGCGAGGTGTTGCGCGAGGCCCGCAAGGGCAGCAGCGAGAACCTGACCGTCCGCGCGATGCGCACCACGTTCGAGGGCGGCGTGCGGTTCGGTTCGCTGCTCATCGTCGGTCTGCCGAACGAGACCGAGGAGTCGCTGTCGGACATGGTGCAGTTCGCCGAGCAGTACAACCATGTGACCCGGGTGAAGTACCTGTCGGCCATGCCCGGCACGACGGTGTACCAGGACGCGGTGCGGAACAAGGTGATCCGCACCGAGATCGACCACCTGAACTGGCTGTCGGTCGAACAGGCGCTGCACGAGGACGAGTTCCTGAACGTGAGCGGGCTTCCCGAGCAGGTCTGCCGGGACGCGTACAAGCGTGTGTACGACGCCTATCAGCCCGGCCCGGTGATGGACTTCCAGCACTGGCCTGAGCACTTCCAGTACTTCCACCCGCAGCCGGCCGACGGCACCGAGCGGTCGACGTCGTACGCCGGGAACGGCTGGCGCGCGGAGTGGAGTTCCGCCGCCGCGCCCCTGGTCCCCGGGTCCGAGCAGTACACCTTGGACAAGGTGGCCGACCCGGAGGTGGCCGCGGTCGGGAGCACGCTGATGGACTGCGGCGCGAAGAAGCTCGCGGTGGGGGGCTGACCGGTGTCCACCCAGGACGGCCCGATCCTGATCATCGGGACCGAACGCTCCGGGTCGAACCTGCTGCGGCTGGTGCTCGACGCGCACGCGCGGATCGCGGTCCCGCACCCGCCGCACTTCATGCGGTACCTGTCCGGCATCCCGTACGACGGTGATGTCGACGCGATGGTGGGCGACGCGATGCGGTTGCTGCGCGACCACATCCACCCGTGGCCGCACGTGATCGACCGGGCCGCGGTGACCGGGGCGGCCGGCCCGTCGCTGTTCGGGGTGGTGGCGGCGATCTACGACCAGTACCGCGTCGCGGAGGGCGCGGCCCGGTGGGGGTGCAAGAGCACGTTCATGGTCGAGCACGTCGACGAGGTGCTCGCCACGCTCCCGGACGCCCGGTTCCTCTGGCTGGTGCGTGATCCCCGCGACGTGGCCGCGTCGGCGAAGCGGGCCGTGTTCGGCCACTGCCACCCCTACCGGATGGCGCTGCGGTGGACGGCCGAACAGGAGCTCGCCCGCGCGGCCCTGGAGCGGTGGGGGCCGCGAGTGGTGCACCTGGTCCGGTACGAGGATCTGGTGTCCGCGCCCGAGCGGGAGATCCGGGCGATCTGCGACTTCATCGGGGAGGCGTTCGAGCCCGCGATGCTGGCGCACCACCTCGGTGGCAACGCCCGGGTGACCGCGTCGCTGTCGGCGTCCTGGCGCACGGCGGGCGACCCGATCACCACGGCCCGGATCGGCACCCACCGGCGGGGGCTGTCCGACCGGGAGCGGCGGCAGGTCGAGAGCGTGACCGCGCGGGCGATGGAGACGCTTCGCTACCCGTTCGACCGGGCCTCGCTGGACGAACCGGCTCCTGGTCCGCTCGGCGTCGCGCTGCGCGGGTTCGCGGTCCGGATGGCGGTGGAGGCGCGTTCGCTGCGCACCGACCGCAACCACTTCCGGCGCTGGCGGCGCGACGCCACCGTCCGCCGGCTGCGCCGCCGCGCGAAGCCCCGTCGCGCCCTTGTTCCGGCAGGAGAGAGCAGATGAACGAAACGGGAAGCGTCCGCACCCACTTCGCCGACCGGGCGAGCACCTACGACCGGTCCAGTTCGTGGTGCACCGACGACGCGCTCGGCGAGCTGATGCTGGCCGCGGCCGCGCCCCGGCCGGGCGACGCGGTCCTGGACGTGGCGTGCGGCACCGGACTGGTGTCGCGGCTGTTCGCCGGGCGGGTACGGCGGCTGGCCGGCGTGGACATCACACCGGAGATGGCCGAGCAGGCGCGCGACGTGCTCGACGAGCTGGTGATCGCCCCGGCGGAGGAGCTGCCGTTCGACGACGGCACGTTCGACAGCGTGGTGTGCCGTCAGGGGATCCAGTTCATGACCCTGCCGGACGCGGTGCGGGAGATGGTGCGGGTCACCCGGCCGGGTGGGCGGGTCGTACTGACCCACCTGTGCGCCTACGGGGACGACGACCGCGACGAGTACGCCGAGATCCTGCGGCTGCGCAACCCGGCCCGGCGGCACTTCTTCCGGCCCGGCGACGTCGAGGCCCTGCTCGCCGGCGCGGGGTGCGATCCGGTGCGGTCACAACGGTACGTGTCGGTGGAGGACGTGGACGTGTGGTCGGACAACGGCGCGATCGGTGAGGACGCGCGGGAGGCCATCCGGGACCGCTACAGGAGGGCGTCACCCGCGTTCCGCGCACGGCACGCGGTGGCGGAGACGGACGGGCGGATCACCGACCGGATGCTGTTCGTCGTCGTCTCGGGGACGAGGGTCTGACATGGAACCGGACCAGTCCCCCGCCGACGGCGTGCGGGCCGCGTTCCTCGCCGAGGCGGCCACCGCGGCGCGGTACACCTACTTCGCCCAGGTCGCCGAGATCGAGGGCCACACCGAGGCGGCCCGGTTGTTCGGCGAGCTCGCCGAGAGCGTGGCCTGCGCCGCCCACGGCCACCTGGATCTGCTGCGCGACCTGCTGGGCGGCGACGACCCGGGCACCGGCCGCGCGCTGGGCGACACCCGCCGCAACCTCGCCGCGGCGATCAGCGGCGACCTCGGGGAGGCCACCGAACGCTATCCCGGCCTGGCCGCGCGGGCGCACATGGACGGCGTGGCCGATCTGGCGAGCTGGCTGGAGACGCTGTGCACGTTGAAGAAGACGCACGTGGACCGGCTGGAGCAGGCCCTCACCGGGCTGGACGAGCCGCGGTTCGCCGGGAACGGAGCGCCATGACCACCGAATACGACGCCGAGGCGATCACCGTCTACTCCGGTCTTGAGGCGGTGCGCCGCAACCCGTCGATGTACGTCGGGTCGACCGGCCCGGACGGCGCCCACCACCTGGTGCTCGAACTGGTCGACAACGCCGTGGACGAGGCCGCCGCCGGGCACTGCGGCGCGATCTCGGTGGAGCTGCACGACGACGGCTCCTGCTCGGTCACCGACGACGGCCGGGGCATCCCCACCGCCCCGCACCCGGAGGCCGGGATCCCGGCGTGTGAGCTCGTGCTCACCACGCTGCACTCGGGGGGCAAGTTCGACCACTCCTCGTACGCGACCTCGGCCGGGCTGCACGGTGTCGGCCTGGCCTGCGTGAACGCGTTGTCGGAGTGGTTGCGGCTGGACGTGTGGCGCGACGGCGCGCACCACAGCGAGTCGTTCGCCCGAGGCTCGGTCGAGACTCCGCTCAAGCGGGGCGGCGACAGCGGCCGCCGCGGCACGCGGGTGTGGTTCCGCCCGGACCCGGAGATCTTCTCCTCCTGCGTGCTCGACGCGGAGCTGCTGCACGCCCGGCTGCTCGACATCGCGTATCTGCACCCGGGCCTGCGCGTCGATCTCATCGACCACCGCACCGGGCGGAACGAGTCGCTGTACGAGATGACCGGGGTGCGGGGCCTGCTGGCCTACCGCGCCCGCGACGCCGAAAAGGTGCACGCCGAGCCGACCACCGTCACCTGGGCGGGGGACGGGTGCGTGATCGACGCCGCCGTCCAGTGGACCGAGGGGTACGCGGAGCAGATCTTCAGCTACGTCAACACCATCCGCACCGACCTGGGCGGGTCCCACGTGGACGCCCTGCGCGGCGCGCTGGCCGGGGTGGTGGCCGAACATCTCGGCCCGGCCGCGGACAGGATGACCGTGGTCGACATCCTGGAGGGGCTGACCGCGGTGATCGCGATCCGGATCCCGGACGCGCGGTTCGACGGTCAGACCAAACGCACCCTGCGCAACGACGCCGCGGGAGCCCATGTGTTCGACGTCGTCACCGAGCAGGCGCGGCGGGCCCTGGCGGCCGACCCGGAGCTGGCCCGGCGCATCGCCGAACGGGCCGTCGACGCGAGTCGGGCCCGGCTCGCCGCGCGGCTGGCCGGGCGGACGGCCCGCTCCCGGACCCGGGCCGTCGAGGTCGACTACGCGCTCTACCAGCGGCAGTTCGGGATCCGCTCGAAGGACTGGCACGACTCGTGCGCCTGGCTCACCGACGAGGACCTGCTCGGCAGGCACGCGGAGCTGTGCGCGGTCCCGCCGGACGCGCGGATGCTGGACGTGTGCTGCGGCAGCGGTGTCGTCGGCGGCGCGTTCCGCGGCCGGGTCGGCGAGATGGTCGGGCTGGACCTCACCCCGGAGATGGCCGCGCTCGCCGCCACCCGGCTGGACGTGGTGCACCAGGGCACCGTCTACGACCTGCCGTTCCCCGACGCCAGTTTCGACCTCGTGGTCACCCGGGAGGTGCTGCATCTGCTGCCTCAACCGGAGCGGCCGGTATCGGAGATCCTCCGTGTGCTGCGGCCGGGCGGGCAGTTCATCGTCGGGCAGATCGTGCCGTACGCGGACGTGGACGCGTTCTGGATGTTCCGCGTGTTCAAGAAGAAGCAGCCACTGCTCTACCAGATGTTCCGTGAGGAGGACTTCCGGGCGTTGCTCACCGGCGGCGGGTTCACCGATGTGCGGATGGAGGAGTACTTCCTGTGGGAGTCGATCGACCGGTGGATCGACACCCACGAGACCACGCCGGCGAGTCGGCAGGAGATCTACCGCCTCTATTACGACGCGCCGCGCGAGGTGCGCGCCGTACACCCGTTCGAGGTGCTGCCGGACGGCTCGGTACGTGACCGGTGGCGGTGGTGCGTGTACTCGGTGCGGAAGCCTGACCATGCCTAGCCGCACCGTGGACAGCCCCGTCGCCGAGGTCGTGCGCCGGCTGGAGGTGCTGCGGCCGCTGCGGGGCACGCCGGTGGAGCACTTCTGCGCGAAGGTGCGCGATCTCGTCGTCGTCGCGTCGAGCTCGCGGGGCGGGTCGAGCATGCTCTCCGAGCTGCTGCGGTCCTCGCCGCACCTGCTGCACCTGCGCGGTGAGCTGAACCCGTTACTGCGGCTGGTCGGCCTCGACCACCCGCGCAGCGGCACCGGATCCGACGTGCTGGACGCGGCGCACTGGCACGGGCTGGCGCCACGGTCCCGGGCGTTGTTCGAGGCGGAGCTGGCACTGGACGCGGGCTCCCCGGGCACCGGCGTGGAGAACCTGGCGGTGGACGCGGCGTGGCGGCTGCTCGTGCAGTGGCCGGGGCGGGACCTCGATCCCGTCGACCTGGTGCGGACCGCGGAGGCCGTACTGGACCGTGATCTCCCCCGGTTCGCACGGGCGTTGATCGGGAGGGCCGGTGTGAACCCGTGGTACTACGACCTGCCCGGGCAGTCACCGGGACCCCGACCGGCCGGGCCGCCCGGTGACGTGCTGCTCGAAGAGCCGCCCTTCGTCCTCCCCCGTCCGTGGCTGCCGGCGGACGAAGACGATCTCGCCACGAAACCACTGGTGATCAAGACGCCTGGCAACGCCTACCGGCTCGGCTTCCTGCGGGCCGTCTTCCCCAACGCGCACCTGCGGGTGCTGCACCTGACCAGGAACCCGGCCGCGTCGATCAACGGCCTGATCGACGGGTGGCTGCACCACGGGTTCCACGCGTACCGGCTGGACGAACCGCTGCGCATCGGCGGATACGCCGACGTGCGGCCGGCCGACCGGCACTGGTGGAAGTTCGACCTGCCACCCGGCTGGACCGCGTACACCGCCGCCGCCCTGCCCCGGGTCTGCGCCCACCAGTGGGTGTCGAGTCACCGTGCGGTGCTCGCCCACGGAGCGGATCACACGGTGCGGTTCGAGGACCTGATCAGCGGCCCGCACGAGCGGGCGTACGCCGTCGAGTGGATGGCGGACTGGCTGAGGATCCCGTTCGACGGGCCGCTGAAGCGGGACGCGACCGACGGCATCGCCGCCACCGTGTCCACCGCCGCACCACGCCCCGGCAGGTGGCTGGCGCGGGAAGAGGAAGTCAGGTCGGCGCTGAGCGCCGACGTGCTCGCGATGGCGGAGAGGCTCGGTTACGCCCGTGACGACCACTGGATCTGAGCTGAGCACCCACGGCGGCCCGGGGTGGGTTCCCCGCCTGGCGTCGCACGTGGACGAGGTCGCGGCCGGGAGTGTGTGGGCGCCGTGCGGATACCGGTCGGAGACGGCCGCCCTGCGGTCGGTGCTGCTGGTCCGCCCGCCGGACAGCGTCGCCGCGGTGCGACGGCCGGGGGCCTCGCTCATGCTGGGACCGGTGGATCTCCCGGCGATGCGGGCACAGTGCGACGCGCTGGCGGACCGCCTGCGGGACGAGGAGGTCGACGTACATCTGGCCTCCCCCCGGGCGACGCCGAACGCGGTGTTCGCGCGTGACCTGTTCTGGATGACCCCGGCCGGGGCGGTGCTGGCACGGATGGCGTCGGCGCAACGGGCCGGCGAGGAACGGCATGCCGCGCTCGCGCTGGCCGGGGCCGGGTTCCCGATCCTGCGCACGGTGTCGGGCACCGCCGTGTTCGAGGGCGCCGACGCGCTGTGGATCGACCCGGAGACGGTGATCGTCGGTACCGGATTCCGCACGAACGAAGCCGGCGCGGCCGAGGTCGCCTCGGCGGTCGCGGGACTGGGAGCGCGGGTGGTGACGGTGCCGCTGGCACCGGGCGTACAGCACCTGCTGGGAACGGTGGTGTTCCTCGACCCGTCCACCGCCGTCATCCACCGGGCGGCGACCCCACCGGAGTTGGCAGCGCTGCTCGCCGAGTACGGCTATCGGGTGATCGCCTTGCCGCCGGACGAGGAACTGCTGGTGGGGCGCGGAATGAACCTGCTGGTGCTCGCGCCGGGGCGGGTGCTGATGCCCGCGGGCTGCCCGGGAATCCGGCGGACGCTGGAGCGGGCGGGCATGGCGGTCGACGAGATCGACGTCGGCGCGTACCTGCGGGCGGCCGGCGGGATCGGCTGCGTGACCGGGGTGGTGCGCCGTGAGCACTGAGAGCCGGTCACGGGGCCGACTGCCGGGCCGATCACTGGGCCGGGTACACCGTGGGGTCGTCCAGCGGCACCTTCAGCCAGGAGATCATCTGCCGGAGCTGGTGGTACGCCGCGAGCCGCTGCTCGTCGGAATCGGCCTCCTCGGCGGCCGCGATCGGCTCCCACAGGCGCGGCACCATCACCGGCCCGAGTTCGAGCAGGCCGCCGCTGCCGCCGGTGGCCCACTTCGCCAGCACGTACCGGACGATCGCGCCGACCGGGATGTCCAGGTTCCGGGACATGCCGCGCACGGTCTCCAGCGGATCGAGGAGCCCGTAGTCGACCACCTCGGCCTTGAAGTTGGCATGCGGGTCGTCCGGTGGCCAGCACCGTTCCCACTGGCGCAGCCGAACCTCCGGCGTACCGGTCACGTCGTAGGCCAGGTCATCCATGTCGCCATCCATGCCGCCACCCTAAGGCGGCGCCGAGCTTGTCCGACCGGGCAGGGATGAACACCGAAGTCAGGAAAGGAGAACCAGTGAACGAGAACCTTCGTGAGGAGCGACTCGCCCTCGTTCCGACCGACTCGGGCGCCGCGACCAGCGGCACCGCCACGGCCGACGACGAGGCGATCCGTCAGCAGCTGCGCAGCCTCGGCTACCGCATCTGACCGAACACCGCCCCGGTCCCCCGCACGGGCGGGCCGGGGCGTCCCGAGCAGGGTCACCGCGCTGGAGGGCAGGAGTGTCGACCACCCGGCGGCGCGTTGTGGCGTGCGGCGACCTGGAGGCGGCATGGCTGAGACGACCAACCCTTTCGACGACGACACCGCACCGTTCCGGGTGCTGCGCAACGACGAGGACCAGCACTCGCTGTGGCCGGAGTTCGCTCCGGTGCCCGCCGGGTGGCACGTGGTGCATGGCCCGGACGGCCGGGCGGCGTGTCTGGCCTACGTCGAGGAGAACTGGACCGACCTGCGTCCGGCCTCCCTGCGCCGCGCCATGGGCGACGCGACCGGGTGAGAGCTACCGGACGGATGCGCGGTCTTCGCAGTGGCGGCGGCGGTGGACCGCTCCGTCACCCACGTCGCCCGCGACAACCTGGCGGCATGGCCGCATGGGGGCAGAACAGTGAGCCAGTCCACACTTCCGTTTCCACGACCACGACCACGTTCACGGGAGAAGCGCGGGCGCGCGCTGATCGTGCAACAGGGCGCCTGGGACATGCCGAAGGAGTCGATGCCGCTCGCCGCCGGCTATCTGACAGCCGCGGCACGGGCCGATCCCCTGGTGGGACCCGAGTTCGACGTGGGGATACAGAACTTCCGCGGTGGAGAATCGCTCGGCTCGATGGCGCGCACGATCTTCTCCGGTGTGGTGCCGGACGTGCTGGCGTTCTCGGTCCTCGGCTGGAACCTCAACCAGTTCGGCGCGCTCGCCGAGACCTACAAGTCGGTGCGCCCGGACGGCTGGGTCGTCTTCGGTGGAACGCACGTCGCCCACCAGGCGGAACGCGTCTTCCGACGCTTCCCCGAGGTCGATGTCGTCGCCAACGGCGAGGGCGAGTTCACCTTCCGCGACCTGCTGCTCGCCGTCCTCGAGGAGAAGTCGCCGCACGACCTCGCGCAGGTGCCGGGAATCTCCTACCGCGACGAGGAAGGCACGATCCACACCACTGCCGAGGCGCCGCGCATCGACGACCTGGACCTCATTCCGTCACCCTTTCTCACGGGGGCCATCCCGCTGCTCGACCACCGTGGCCGGTTCCCCTACGACGTCGCGCTGATGGAGACCAACCGAGGCTGTCCGTACAAGTGCTCGTTCTGTTATTGGGGTGGCGCGGTCGGCCAGCGGATGCGCGACTTCTCCCGCGAGCGGCTGCGCGCGGAGCTCGACGTCTTCGGCTATCACCGGATTCCGACGGTGGTGCTGTGCGACTCCAACTTCGGCATGCGACAGCCGGACGCGGAGTTCGTCGAGGACCTCGTCAGGACGCGTGAGAAGTACGGGTTCCCGAAGTCGCTGGAGACGTCATGGGCGAAGAACAAGTCCAAGACGTTCCACAACATCATCCGCCGGATGAAGGCCGAGGGGTTCCAGAGCTCGTTCACCGTGGCGCTGCAGACACTGGACGACACGGCGTTGCGTGACATGGGCAGAAGCAACATGCGGCTCAACGAGTGGAAGGAGCTGGCGGCATGGCTCGCGGCGGAGGGGCTCGACGCCTACGCGGAGCTGATCTGGGGCGCGCCGGGTGAGACGGTCGACTCCTTCCTGGCGGGCTACGACCGGCTGTCCGAACACGTGTCCCGTATCGCCGTCTACCCCTTGTTGCTGCTGCCCAACACGAGCTACACGGAGAACCGCGAGGAGCACGGCTTCGTCACCGTGCGCGGCGACAGCGACGACTTCGAGTACGTTCTCGCCAACCGCACCGTCACGGTCGCGGAGAACACGACGATGCAACGGTTCATGTTCTGGGCCCGGATGATGAGCGAGAACATGTACTTCCGGCACATCTGGGTGCCGCTGCGGGAGCTTGCCGGGCTCACCCAGAGCGCCGTTCTGCTGATCCTGTCGGACTGGTTCCAGGACTCGACCGATGCCGCCGTCGTCGAGTTGCTCGGCCACGGCCGCGAGTTCACCGACTCCGGCCTGGTCGTCGAGTCGCTGCACAAGCTCTACGCCGACCCGCGGTTCGCGCCGGTCTTCCAGCGGTGGTGGGCCGAGGCGATCCTGCCGAAGGCGCCCGAGCGGCACAGGCCGCTGCTCGACGAGATCTTCCGCTACGACAACGCGACCCGCCCGATCTACGCCGGGTCGGGTGCCGAGGACGCCGAGCTGCGCAGCATCGACGGCCTCCCGCACTACGTCCGCAGCGGCCAGCGGTTCCAGTACGCGATGCCGCACATCCTCGACGCCATCCGCGCGAGCCGGCCGTTCGACGACGCACCGTCACCGGTCGAACTGACGCTCGCGTATCGCGTCGGATTCGACGACTACCTCGACAACCACGAACTCGCGGCCTACTACGCCGGTCGCTGCCTCGAGATCCGGTAGCCGACAGCGCCACGGACGAACGCTTCGTGCGGCAACGCGGCGTGGACGAGGAACCCGGCCATCCCCGTCATGCCATCGATCCCGTCGGTACCCGCCGGCCGGTGCTCCGGTCGTTGATCATGGCGAGATCGCGGCCCGTGGCTGCCGTCCCACGGTCGATGGCTCGCGGTCTCCGGTCAGGACTCGACCTCGAATTCGAGTTCGTCGTAGCGGCGCTCCGCGATCTGCTCCCGGGACCCCGAGACGAGGGTGATGCAGTCCCCGCCGAAGACCGCGCTCTCGGGGATGGACATGAACAGTACGTTCCCCCGGTCCTCCAGTGGATCGTGCCAGGCAGGAGAGAAGCCGCCGAGCTGAATGCCGTAGCCCCAGCGCACGGCGAGAAGCGCCCCCATCTCCTCTATCAGGCTGTCCACAAGGCGGGCCCGCTCGGCGCCCCCCTCGGCGTAGTCGACCGCTGCCGCCACATGCGAGCGGTGGAGAGAGCCGGGCATGGTGGTTCCGGGTACCGCGTACAGCGGAAACGATGCGTAGGACGTCGGGCCGTCCGGCTCCGCTTCCCGGGAGTGGCGTTCGACGGTCTCGGTCCCCGTCGGCAGGTGGATGACGAAACCCTCGTCCTGGTCCGTGATCTCGGCGAGGACGACCACCTGGCCATCGGTGGGAAAGTCGATGTCGAGGACGTCGGTGGGTACGGCCGCGCAGTCGACGGTCACCACGTGCGGCACGTACGCGGGCACGACCACATCCTCCGGCAGATGAGCGGGCCCGCCCGCCCGAGCGGCCGGAGCGGCGTTCTTCCGCAGCTCTTCCGGCAGTTGCTCGTAGCGGCAGAGGTGGACGCAGGGGCGCAGGAGGCGGACGAGCGCCTCGGTCACCGGCTCGGGTACGCCAAGGGCCCGTCCGGCCTCGCGGACGCTTTCAGATGCGGTTGCGGTCATGGACGTCACCGTGCCATACCCCACTGACAGCACTGACACCACTGTGGGAGCGGCACCTGGTCATGGCCGTCGTCGCCTCTGCCCTGTCCGGGCCGGACGTCGCGCTGCCGCTGGTTCCCGAACCCCGCCGCCCTCGAGAACAGCATGAACCCCGCTGATGCCGACAACGCGGCCGGTTGGACCAGGAACCGGTTCTTCTACTGCCGGCACACCCTGCTGATCAACGGTCAAGGACCCGACCCACCCGTGCTGACCACGCGCGACCTCTTTGGCCGACCGTGCCCCCTCTCACCCGGAACCCACTACCTCAACTACCCACACCCCGGCCTTCCGACGACGCGCTCTCATCGGATGCGCGACGCCTCGGGTCCGGTTTCGCTTGCGCGTCAGCGGTAACCAGAACCGGGCCACCGTCGCCCACTGCCCCCACGCCGTGAGGGCGAGCACGTACGCCGCGGAGCCGCCGAGCCCGCCGACCGCTCCCAGAAGCAGAGCCGTGTCCAACGGCCACAGGACCGTCCAGCGCAGCACCTGCTGGAGCAGGCCGACGACGACATGTCCGCAGACAGCGAGTCCGGCGGCGACAGCAGAGCGAGCACGAGGAACTGCCGGGTGGCGGTTGCCCGGTTGACGGACAGCAGTCGCATGGGCGCGGCCGCGACGTCCACGGGTGCCTCGAAGGCCGCGACGAGCCCGAAGGTCAAGCCGGCCGTCAGGCCGAAGATCAGTGTTGATGCAGATCGGCCGGCGTCCGGACGCGCAGCTACGGCAACTGCTGGACACGGCGCTGTGCGAGGACGCACCACAGCGCGACTGACGCCGGCACACAGCGTCCTCGCACCGTGTCCCCCTCACCGCACCGTGGCACCACCGTCCGACGTGGCCGGTGTGCGCGTCGCGTCGGCCTCGTCTCCCGGGACGCGGCCGACGCGACGGGGGAACGCCCACCGGCCGCCCGTCCCTCACCCGCCTTGCCGCGCACTCACTCCCCTCCCTCCCCTGCCTACGAGCGCGTCCTCCAGCCCGGCTCTTCGTACGCCGGCGCTCGGTGTTCACGTACTCCTCCCTCATCCCCGTGTGTCCCACGGCACCAAGGAACTGACATGGCACACCGGTACCGGTGCGGCGAATGCAGGTTCGCCACCCGGTGGACCACCGAATCCGAGGTCGGAGATCTCGCGGCGGCCCACTACGCCGAGAACCTCCCCGGTCCGGCACTCGGCGGCATCGTCGAGATCAACCAGAAGAACCCCGACTCCCTCGGGTTCCTGCAGATGCTCGGGATCGCGCTTCTCCTGCTCGTGATCGTCGCCACCTGCCGGCGGTAGGCCGTCGGCGGCCCGAGCGAGCAGCGTCGTGACGGTTCGCACCTCCCCGCACGAGGCCGCCGCGCTCCGCGTACGTGCGTCTGGACGACCGGGGGCCCCGGGGCGAGACCGGGCGTGGCGGCAGATCCGGCGGCGCCCCCTCCGGTACCGCCATCTCCGCAAAGGACGCCGGACCTCCAACCGGTCCCAGCTGGTCCCAGAAATGATCAAGGGCCGGTTTCGGATTGCTCCGAAACCGGCCCTGATCCACGACTGTCTCCAGTCGGGACGACAGGATTTGAACCTGCGACCCCTTGACCCCCAGTCAAGTGCGCTACCAAGCTGCGCCACGTCCCGTTGCCCGTCTGACCTGGGGTTTCCCCTGGCTGAACGCGCATGAGAACAATACCGCACTCCAGCAGGTGGTCACCAACACCATTCCGCGCTTGACCTCAACCGTGGTTGATGTTGAACGCTCGGTGTCATGACGAACACGACCGCCTCGACGGTACGCGACCCCCTCGCATTCCATGACCTCGACCGCCTGATCGCCCTGATGACCGGCGCCGAGAAGCACGCACCCGCCGCCCATTCCACGCTCGACGCCCTGTGGGTGCTCTACGACAGGGTGCTCCGCGTCACACCGGACACGGCCGACGCCCCCGGGCGGGACCGCTTCCTGCTGTCCAAGGGACACGGGCCGATGGCGTACTACGCCGTCCTCGCCGCGCACGGCTTCTTCGGCGAGGAGCTGCTGCCCGGCTTCGGAGCGTACGACTCGCCGCTCGGCCACCACCCGGACCGACTGCTGGTGCCGGGAGCGGAGATCGGCAGCGGGTCCCTCGGGCACGGGCTGCCGCTCGCCGTCGGAACGGTGCTCGGGCTGCGCGCCCAGGGCCTCACCGACCCCCGGGTGTGGGTCCTGATCGGCGACGCCGAGCTGGACGAGGGCAGCAATCACGAGGCCATCGCCCACGCGGGCCCGGCCGGGCTCGAACAGTTGCACACACTGGTGATCGACAACGCGTCCGCCACCCACGGCTGGCCCGGCGGCATCGCTTCCCGCTTCGCGTCCGCCGGGTGGGCGGCGGTGACCGTGGACGGTCGCGACCACGAGGCCCTGTACACGGCGTTCACCACACCCCACCCGGGTAAACCGCTGGCCGTCGTCGCCCGCGTCGAACCCAAGAGCTGACCGCACCGACCGACCCCGTACGACCACCACCGCCGCCGAGCACACCGGAGCACCCGGGAGGGACCCCTTCATGGACACCATGCGTGACCGATTCATCAGCACCGCTTCGCGGCTCCTGGACGAGGAGCCCCGGCTGGCCGTCGTGCTCGCCGACATCAGCGCCGACGGCTTCGCCCCGGCCCTGCGCGCCCACCCGGACCGGGTGATCAACGTCGGAATCCGGGAGCAACTGCTGGTCGGGGCCGGTGCGGGGATGGCCCTGACGGGAATGCGGCCGATCGTGCACACCTTCGCCAGCTTCCTCGTCGAGCGACCGTTCGAGCAGGTCAAGCTGGATTTCGGACACCAGGGGGTCGGGGGGATCCTGGTGAGCGCCGGCGGCTCGTACGACTGGCCCGCCGGGGGCTTCACGCACATGTCCCCCGGTGACGTGGCCCTCCTGGACACGCTCGACGGCTGGACCGTCCATGTGCCGGGCCATCCGGACGAGGCCGAGGCCCTGCTGCGGGAGTCCGTCGCCGGCGACGACCGGGTGTACGTACGCCTCTCGCTCCAGGCCAACCGGGAGGCGCTGCCGGTGAGCGGCACGGCCGGGTTCACCGTCGTGCGCGAAGGACGGCGCGGGACCGTGATCGCGGTCGGCCCCATGCTCGACAACGTCCTCGCCGCCACCGAGGAGCTGGACGTCACCGTGCTGTACGCGACGACCGTGCGGCCGTTCGACGCGGCAGGGGTGCGCCGGGCCGCCGGTGCGGCCACGACCGCGGACGTGGTGATCGTGGAGCCCTATCTGGCGGGCACCTCCGCCACCGCGGCGGGCGAAGCGCTGATCGACCTGCCCCACCGGGTGCTCGGACTGGGGGTGGGCCGCGCCGAGCTGCGTCGGTACGGGCAGCTGGAGGAGCACCTCGCGGCGCACGGCCTGGACCCCCAGGGCCTGCGGAAGCGGATCACCGGATTCCTGCGCCCCTGATCCGCAGGGCCCGCCCACCGACCCGACCCGCTGACTCCGCCCGCCCCGTCGGCCCGGCCGGGCCGGGCACACTCCCGCGATCGGCCCACCCCGTCAGCCCGGCGGAGGCAGGCCCGCCGCGATCGGTCGCCGCCGACCGGTCGCCCGCCGCGCTCACCCCTCGTCCTCACCCTCGCCGCTCTCCCCCGTCCCCCCGTCCCCCCGGCGCCTCCAGCTCCGGGTGCGCCGCCACCAGCCGGCGCGGGGCGACCTGCCGCCAGGCGTCGGCGAGGACGGCGGCCAGCTCGTCCGCGTCCTCCAGGGCGGACAGCCGGACGCGCATCCAGGCGTAGTGGTCGTCGTGGCCCTCACGGATGAAGAACTTCTCCGGCTCGCCGGCGATCAGCTCGGCACGGTCCTCCCGGGGGCACTTCACCCCCATCGCCGTCTCGTCGTCGCCGAGCGAGGCGAAGATCCTGCCCGCCACCCGGAAGGTGGGCTGCCCCCAGGCGGGCTTCTCCGTGGTGTCGGGCAGGGACAGCGCGGCCGAGCGGACATCGGCGGCGGTGATCGCGGCATGTTCGGTCATCGCGGGCCTCCGTTTTCCCGCGCCCAGCAGATCACGGATGTGCGCGGAACGCCGGGCGGCCCAGCGTCCCGTCGTAGTCGCGCTCGACGGGCGGGCCCACCTCGAAGATCTCCGCGAGGGTCCCGGGGCGGGCTCGTCACCACGACCCGTTCGGCCAGGTGGACTGCCTCCGAGATGGAGTGGGTGACCAGGAGAACCGTGGTGCCGGTGGTCCGCCGGATCCGGTTCAGCCCGGTGTTCATCTGCTCGCGGGTAAGGGCGTCGAGCGCGCCGAACGGCTCGTCCGTCAGGAGGGCCGGCACCACCGGTGCGCCGCCCGGGAGTTGAGTACGGCACGACCTGCGGGGGGGTGTCAGAGGGGGCGGTGGCCCTCCCGGTCGTCGATCTGGCGGACGAGTTCATGGGCGAGCGACTTGATGGTGTCGAGCCCGGCCCGGCCCCAGGGGCGCGGCACCGTGTCTACGGCACAGACGGTGCCCAGCGCGATGCCGGTGCGGTCGATCAGTGGCGCCCCGAGGTAGGAGCGGATGCCTATGTCGTCCACCACCGGATTGCCCGCGAAGCGTGGGTAGTCGCAGACGTCGTCCAGGACGAGGGCCTTGCGCCGGACGAGGACGTGCGGGCAGTAGCCGTGGTCGCGGGCCATGTACCGGCTGCTGCGGTTGCTGCCCGCCGCGGCCGAACCGAGGTCCTGGCCACCGCGGTTGCCGGTCGGAGTGTGCAGTCCCGCGAAGAACTGTCGGTTCTCGTCGATGAAGTTGACCATCGAGAAGGGCGTGGCGGTGACTTCGGCCACCTTGTCGGCGAAGGCGTCGAAGTTGTCGTAGGAGGCGTCGGGGCGTTCGCCGAGATCCAGCTCGCGCAGTCGCTCCGCGCGGGCCGGGCCGTGCCGGTCGGTGGGCGTCAGGAGCATCCGGCCGGTGGCGAAGGATGTCACGGGTGGGCTCCGAAGGTCTGTAGTGGGGCGGGCGCCGTGGTGGCGTTGATGAGATGTTGTACGAGGGTGACGAGGGCGCCCGTTCCGGAGCTGGCGATCCTGGCGTCGCACAGGACGACGGGTACCTCGGGCCCGAGGTCGAGCGCGGCGCGGACCTCGTCCGGCTCGTAGCGGTAGGCGCCGTCGAACTCGTTGACGGCGACGATGAATCCGATGCCGCGACGTTCGAAGAAGTCCACGGCGGCGAAGCATTCGGCGAGGCGCCGCGTGTCGGCCAGCACCACGGCCCCGAGCGCGCCCTGGGAGAGCTCGTCCCACATGAACCAGAAGCGTTCCTGGCCCGGTGTGCCGAACAGATAGAGAACGTGCTGCTCGGAGAGGGTGATGCGGCCGAAGTCCATGGCGACGGTGGTGGCCGTCTTGGACTCGACGCCCTCCAGATCGTCCGTCCCCACACTCACCTGGGTCAGCAGTTCCTCGGTGCTCAGCGGCGCGATCTCGCTGACCGCGCCCACGAACGTCGTTTTGCCGACCCCGAATCCACCGGCGACCAGGACCTTGAGTGCCACGGGGAAGAACTCGGAGGTTCGGATGCGGTCAGAGCTGTCGTCGTAGGCCATCGAGCACTGCCTCCAGCAGGGATCGGTCGGTGGGCATGTCATGGAAAGCGGGAGCGTGCGCGGTGACCGCGCCGCAGGCGACCAGGTCGGAGAGGATGACCTTGGCGACGACCGCGGGCAGCCGGAGGTGTGCGGCGATCTCGGCGACGGACACCGGCCCTTCGCACATGCCGAGGGCCACGGTGTGCTCCGGGCCGAGCGGAATGTCCGGCTCGATGCCCGTGGCCATGATCAGGGACAGCAGGTCGAACGCGGTGGACGGCCGGGTGCGGCCGTTGCTGATCGTGTACGGGCGGATCAGCCGGCCGGCCGCGTCGTCGAGCAGGGGCCCGTCCTGCGGGGCCGGCATCCTCAGTGCCCCGGGGTGAACGGCGACCCGGCCGGCTGCCGCGGCGGGGTCGCCAGATAGGGGCGGACACTCTTGACCAGCATCGCCATCTCGTAGCCGAGCACCGCGGCGTCCGCCTCGCGTCCCGAGAGGACGGCGAGGCAGGTGCCGGATCCGGCGGTGGAGACGAACAGAAGCGTGGAGTCCAGTTCGACGACCACCTGCCGTACGTCCCCGTTGTCGCCGAAGCGGGCCCCGGCGCTGCGGCCCAGCGAGTAGAGGCCGGCGGCCAGGGCCGCCATGTGGTCGGCGCTGTCGGGGTCCATGCCGTGCACGGATTTCACCAGCCCGTCGGCGGAGAGCAGGACCGCGCTGCGTGTGTAGGGCACGCGTTGGACCAGTCCGCTCAGCAGCCAGTCCAGGTCCGAGATCTGACCGGACGGCGTTTCGGTCGTCATGGTGTCTGCTCCTTGAAGGTGACGTCTTTCCGGGGTTCCGGGACAACCCGGCCCGGCAGGAAGGGGTCGGCCGCGAACGCTCCGGGCTCGGCCGGGGCGCGGTCGTGGGCGCTCTCGGCGTGGGTGCCGCGCCGGTACGCGGGGCTGTCGTGCGGGTACGCGTCGGGCGGGTGGCCGTCCGGTACGGGCAGGCCGGCCGCGGGCAGTGCGTGGTCGGCCCGCGACGCCCCGGCCGGGCCGGGGAGGTCGGGCGGGGCGGCGGCTCCGCGTACGGGAAGGGGCGAGAGGGACTCCAGCGGGGCGTCGAGGGCGGTCTGTCCCTCGGTCCCCGTGCCGCCGGGGCCCCCGCCCCCGTATCCGCCGTCAGGGCTCTCTTCCTGGGCGGTCCGGGCCTCGGCGAGATCGACGCCACGCCGGAAGGCCGCCATGAGCCCCGGGTCGTGCAGGGCGTGTTCGTCCTCGACGCGGGGTGCGGGTGCCTCGCGCAACTGCGGGACGAGGGACTCCTGGTTGGTCCGCTTGGGCAGTTCGGGCCGGGCGCGGGACGGCGCCGGGTGGTCGTCGCGCTCGTGGGCGGCCGCCGGGGCGGGCCGGCCGTCGCGCTCGGGCGGGGAGCCGTGCGGCGTGGGGCGGTCGACGCGTTCGGCGCGCAACGGGAGGGGCGGGGCGTCGCCCGCGGGCGGTTGCGTGCGGCCGTTCCGCGGGTGGTCGCCGGCCGCCGACCGCGGGCTGCCGTTCTGCCCTCGGCCGGGCCTCCGGTGTGTTCCGTCCGTGGACGTCTGGGCCGGATGCGGAGACCGGGCCGTGCCGCTCTGCGGCGGGAAGGCGGGGGCCTGGGCCTCGACGGGCGGCCGGTGCACGGCGCCGGGGGGCGGCACGGGCACCGCGTCGGGTGACCGCGGGGCGTCGGGGTCGGCCCCGAGCAGCGACTGCGGGAGTACCAGCACCGCCTGCGTACCGCCGTAGATGTTGCTCTGGAGGCGGACGGCGATGCCGTGGCGGCGGGCCAGTGCCGAGACGACGAACAGGCCGATCCGGCCGTCCTGGAGCAGGTGGGCGACGTTGACCTGGTCGGGGTCGGAGAGCAGGGCGTTCATCCGCTTCTGCTCGTGGTCCGGCATGCCCAGACCGCGGTCCTCCACCTCCAGGGCGAGGCCCGCCGTGACGTGCTGGACGCGCAGCAGGACCTGGGTGTGCGGGGCGGAGAACACGGTGGCGTTCTCGACCAGCTCGGCCAGCAGGTGGATCACGTCGGCGACGGCGTGGCCGCGCAGGGTGCCCTCCATCGGCGGTACCAGCTTGACCCGGGGGTACTGCTCGACCTCGGCGATGGCCGAGCGGAGGACCTCGGTCATGGTGACCGGGTTGCTCCACTGCCGCCGGGAGACGGCCCCGCCGAGCACGGCGAGGTTCTCCGCGTGACGGCGGATCCGGGTGGCGAGATGGTCGACGTGGAAGAGACCCTTGAGGAGGTCGGGGTCCTCGACCTCGTGCTCCAGCTCGTCGAGGATCTGGATCTCGCGATGGACGAGGGATTGCAGCCGTCGCGCGAGGTTGACGAAGACCTCGACCTTCTGCTCGTTGCCGGCGCTGCTGAAGAGCTGGGACGCCTGGACGACGGCGGCGACCGCGGCTTCCTGGGCCCGTGCCATCTCCTGTCCGAGCAGGTCGAAGGCGTCGGCCGCGGGCGCGGGGGGCTGCGCGGGCGGCCGGGCGGCGACGGCTTCCCCGTCGCGGAGCTGTTCCATCACCCGTTGCAGCTCGGCCTGGCCCCGGGCGCTGGCGCGCCGGAGCGCGAGGGCCCGGTCGAGCACCTGGCCCGCGACGCGGCTGGCGCCGAGGTAGGCGGCCGCGACGGCGGCGACAGCGAGCGCGCCGGATCCGCCGAGCGCCGCCCAGAGGCTGGGCGAGGCGTCGACGGCGCCCGCGCGGACGGTGAAGATGACGGCCGCGGCGCCGCTGAGCACGGCGGCGATGGCGGGGAGCAGTGCGGTCCGCAGCAGCTGGGGGCGTATGCGGGCGTCGGGGGGAGAACCAGCGGCGCGCGGCCTGGTGGCGGCCGTGTGGGCGCGCGTGCCGGGGCGGCCGTGCCGCCCGCCTTCACGGCGGTCCGGTCGCGCGTCGGGTGCGCGAAGTTGAGACATCAGCGTCCTCGGTACAGGGGGCACCCGGGATCGGCGGTCGTGCCGGCGTCCATGCGGTGGCCCCTACGGTGGTCGGTCAGGCGCGGGTCATCGGTCGGGCAGGCCCGAACGTTATGAGCCCACCGTTGATCACCGGGCACACACGGTAGTCGTCAATGAGGTATGCGCGACGGGCAGTTGTCGAACTTGCCCGCCATCCGTCCCACTCTGGTATGACCACTCGCACGCGCGCCCGATTGCGCCGCCTTGACCCCGATTCGCCCGGGGCACTGACCGGCTGCCCACATGCTGGACACTTCAGGCCTCGCCGGGGCCGCGCAACGGGTACCTGCGCGGGCTCACCCGCAGGCAGGGGACCACTCGATGAGGCGGCGGCGCGGCCGGTTACCATATGAGCGCCGCCTAGCTCGAAAGATAAACTTGTGACTGTCAATGACGACTCGTTCACCAACTGGATGCACCGCGAGGAGATCGCGGAGTCGATGATCCCGATCATCGGGAAGCTGCACCGCGAGCAGGACGTCAACGTCCTGCTGCACAGCCGCTCCCTGGTGAACAAGTCGGTGGTCAGCATCCTCAAGACGCACCGCTTCGCCCGGCAGATCGCGGGTGAGGAGCTCTCGGTCACCGAGACGATGCCGTTCCTGCGGGCGCTGACGACGCTCGACCTCGGCCCGTCCCAGATCGACATAGGCATGTTGGCCGCGACGTACCGGGCCGACGGGCGCGGACTCTCCGTCGAGGAGTTCACCGCGGACGCCGTCGCCGGGGCGACGGGCGACAACAAGATCGAGCGCCGCGCCTCGCGTGACGTGGTGCTCTACGGCTTCGGCCGCATCGGCCGGCTCCTGGCCCGCCTGCTCATCGAGAAGGCCGGCTCGGGCAACGGCCTGCGCCTGCGGGCCATCGTCGTCCGCAAGGGTTCCGGCCAGGACATCGTCAAGCGCGCCTCACTGCTGCGACGCGACTCGATCCACGGCCAGTTCCAGGGCACGATCACCGTCGACGAGGCGAACAGCAAGATCATCGCCAACGGCAACGAGATCCAGGTGATCTACTCCGACGACCCGACGGCGGTCGACTACACGGCGTACGGCGTCAAGGACGCCATCCTGATCGACAACACCGGCCGGTGGCGCGACCGGGAGGGCCTCTCCAAGCACCTCCAAGCGGGCATCGCCAAGGTCGTGCTGACCGCACCGGGCAAGGGCGACGTCCCGAACATCGTGCACGGCGTCAACCACGACACGATCAAGCCGGACGAGCGGATCCTGTCCTGCGCGTCCTGCACGACCAACGCGATCGTGCCGCCGCTGAAGGCGATGGCGGACGAGTACGGCGTGCTGCGCGGGCACGTGGAGACCGTCCACTCGTACACCAACGACCAGAACCTGCTGGACAACTACCACAGCTCCGACCGCCGTGGCCGTTCGGCGGCGCTCAACATGGTCATCACCGAGACCGGTGCCGCCTCGGCCGTGGCGAAGGCTCTGCCCGACCTCGGCGCCCCGATCACCGGCAGCTCCATCCGCGTCCCGGTGCCGGACGTCTCGATCGCGATCCTCAGCCTGCGGCTGGAGCGCGAGACCACCCGAGAAGAGGTCCTCGACTACCTCCGCAACGTGTCGCTGGCCTCGCCGCTCAAGCGTCAGATCGACTTCATCAGCGCGCCCGACGCGGTCTCCAGCGACTTCATCGGCTCGCGCCACGCCTCGATCGTCGACGCCGGGGCCACCAAGGTCGACGGCGACAACGCGATCCTCTACCTCTGGTACGACAACGAGTTCGGCTACTCCTGCCAGGTCATCCGGGTCGTCCAGCACGTCTCCGGAGTGGAGTACCCCACGTACCCGGCCCCGGCGGTCTGACCCCGGCGCACTCTTGTGCGCTCATGTGCCCGGTGCCCGGCAGGCCTCCTGCCGGGCACCGGGCACATGAGCGGCACGGACGGACGGTCGCCTCAGCGCGGGGCGGCCGGCTCCAGCCGTTCGGTCGGCCCTCCGAAGTCGAGGAACGTGGCCCGCTCGGCGAGGAGCCACCTTCCGTCGACCTTCCGGAAGGTGTCCTCGTAGTGTCCGACCTGGACGGGAAGGCGCGGCGGCAGCATGCCGCCGGCATGCCCGTCCACGCGGTACGTCGTGAAGTACGTGCTCGCGCTCGCCGATGTCGCGGACGTCAGGTTCACCAGGATGTTGGTGCACAGGCGGCGGGAGAGCCGGTCGGCGGGACGGCCGCCGAGGTAGGCGCGCAGAGCGTCCCGGCCCTCGATCCGCCGGTCCCCCTCGGCCCATTCCCAGACCCCGTCGAGGGTGAACAGCTCTGCCACGTCGCCGGGTTCGCCCAGATCGAGCGTGCGGACGAACTCGACGACCAGCCGCTCACAGGCTCGCTCGGCGATCAGACGGTCCAGGGGATCCAGCGCATCGGCTTCCATGGCCCATTCCTACCAACGCCCCCCGGGGACACACGACGTGTTTTCGGCGGCCCGGGAAAGCATCACGCGGCGTCGCCGTCCGGCCCCGTCAGCGGCCGGGCGTGGTCCGCTCCGGCCGCGTCGGGCGCGAAACGGCTTGCGTGGGGCCGACGCGTCCCCGACGCTTCAGGAATGGTCGAAACAGGTCTGGCCGAACACATCGTGCTCGTGACCGGGGGGAGCGGAGGAATCGGCAGAGCGATCAGTCGTGCCTTCGCCGCCGAGGGCGCCCGCGTGGCCGTGCATTACTACGTCCCGGAGCAGGAGCAGGCACCTCCCCCGGGAAGGCGCTGGGAGCATGCGATTCCGCCGGCCGAGGAGGCGGTGGGCCTCGTACGGGAGCTGGGCGACGCCATCACCGTCGCGGCCGACCTCTCCGCCCCGGACTCCGCGGATCGCCTGTTCGACGAGGTCGAAGGCCGGCTCGGGCCCGTCGACGTGCTGGTCAACAACGCCGCCCACTGCGAGAGTCCGGACACCGTCGACGCGTTGACCGCGTCCGGACTGGAGCGCCACTACCGGATCAATGTCGCCGCTCCGGCCTTGCTCACCTCCGCACTCGCCCACCGTGCCCGCGCCGACCGGTCGCCCTGCGTGGTGAACATCTCCACCGATGCCGCGCGCGCCTTCCCCGGGCAGATCGGCTACGGCACGTCCAAGGCGGCACTGGAAGCGTTCACCAGGGCTGCCGCGCTCGATCTCGGACGCTCGGGGATCCGGGTCAACGCCGTGGCCCCCGGGCCCGTGCAGACCGGCTGGATGGACGCGGCGCTGATCGACCGGGCCGAACGGGCCATCCCCCTGGGGCGGGTGGGCGAGCCGGAGGACATCGCCGACGCCGTCGTGTTCCTCGCCTCCCGCCAAGCGCGGTGGATCACCGGACAGGTGCTGCAAGTAGCCGGCGGGCACGCCTTGTGACATCGTCTCCGGCGGACGCGAGCCGACACCGAAGGTGCGCCCGGACGAGGCCGACGGGAGGCCCCGCCGCCCGGGCCGTACGGCCGAGGCTCGGACCTGGCCCGGGCCGTACGGCCGAGGCTCAGACCTGGCCGAGGTCCGAGCTGACCCAACGCTCGGGGCGCAGGGTGATCACCACCTGCTCGCCGTGGTTCTCCCAGGCGAAGTCCACGTAACCGGCGACCTTCTCGGCCGCGAGGTAGCGCGCCGACACCTCCTCCAGGTCCGCGCGGGTGGCGGGGCGGGTGTCGACGACGGGCCCCTCGACGGAGACGTAGCGGATGGTCGGCTCCAGCCGGTCGACCAGGAGCGTGAACCGGCCCGCCGCGCCGATCAGTTCGGCCTTGCGGGAGGTGCGGCCGGTGAGGATGCGCACGTCGCCGCCCGGCACGTACTGGTACCAGATGGGAACGCTGAGCGGTGCCCGGTCGCTGTCCCGCGACGCGACGGCCAGGGCGGCGACATGAGGTTCGGCGAGGAACTGTTCGCGCTCTTCACGGGTGAGTGCCACTGCACGCTCCTTCGTACGGGGATGGAGTGCTGCCCCAGTGTGCCCCGCGCGCCGGGCGCGTCTCCCGTCACCGGCCCCCCGAGCGCGTGGCGTGTCGCACGGGGTGTCTCGCGACGGACCCTAGGAGACGCCGGGAGCGTCCTGGGGCCGTCGTACGACGGCCGCCCCACGCAGGGCGACGGCGCACCAGACGGCCACCAGGAGCAGCGCGGCCGCGGCGAGGCCCGCGACTTCGAGCGGCTCCGGCCGCCAGCCCAGGGACAGCCGGGTACCGATCATGACGGTGCCGAGGAGGACCTCCGACGGGGAGTAGACCGGCACCCTGGCCGCCACGAACCGCAGGATGGCGCCCAGCACCAGGCCGATCACGGCCCAGGCGAGCAGATAGGGCCAGAGCGCTCCCGGAGCGGCGGACGGCAGGCCGTACTCCTCCGGACCGATGCGGAACAGAGCGCCCAGCCACCCCAGCGTCACTCCGGCGGCGGTGACGAGCGCCGCCCACAGCGCATGGCGCCACAGCGGGCCGGACCGCACGCGTTCGTCCTCGTGCTCGTCCGGGGTGTCGACGGGGTTCGGGGCCTCGGGAAGATCCATCACACCCGATGAGACGCTCACCGGCCGCCGATCGTTGCGTCGCGGGCAGCGTCGGTGCATGCCGAGAACGCCGCCGCCCGCCCCGAGGACCGTAGCCCGGCGGCGACCGGCCCGGCATGACCCGAGCGGGACAGCCCTTAGGCTCCCGCACATGAGCAAGGACCATGACGACGAGCCGATATTCGTCCGCTCGAACTGGGGAACAAGTCGCTATGTCTACAACCCGAACCATCCGATCGGCGTGGCCCTCATCATCGGGTCCCTGCTGATCGCGGCCGGGGGCATGTACTACCTCTTCGCGAGTTCTTCGTGGAGCGAGGGCGAGTTGCGCGACGCCGTGCACACGGCCGTCCGGGACCTGGAGTCGGAGCAGCACACCTTCAGCACCTGGACCGGCGGTTACGACCGTCTGATCCGCGACGCGCTGGAGGAGAGCGGCGAAGCCCCCTCGACCGGCGGCAGCGTGTACGTCGACGAAGCGAACGATCCCTACGACGAGGACGCGGACCCGTCCGTCGACCTGTTCGAGGTCACGGCGAAGGACGTCGACGCCACGTTCTGTCTGGGCGTGTCGCCGCCGGAGCCCGAGTCGGCGCTGGAGAACATCACGGTGAGCCTCTCCATCACCGTCGAGGAGGGCCGGTGCTGAGACCGGCCGCCACGCCCCGGTGAGCCGGTCTTCCGACCGGCGCGGACGCGGGCTTGCAGTTGCCGCAGCGGCAGCTTCTACGGTCATGACCAGGGCCGGAGGAACCGGCCCCGTGAGGCGCTCGTGAGGGAGTGAGGACGTGGCGATGGACTGGCCGATCTCCGAGGTCGCCCGGATGTCGGGGGTGACCGCCCGGACCCTGCGGCACTACGACGAGATCGGTCTGCTGCCACCGGCCAGGATCGGCTCCAACGGCCACCGCTACTACGAGGAGCACCAGCTCCTGCTGCTGCAGCAGATCCTCGTGCTGCGGGCGTTGGACGTCGGACTGCCGGAGATCGGCAGGGTCCTCGCCGACCAGGTGGACACGGTGGAGGCCCTGCGCGGACACCATCGACGGCTGCTCACCGAACGGGACCGGCTGGACAGCCTGGCCGCGACCGTCGCCCGCACGATCGCCGAGCTGGAACAGTCGAGAAAGGACGGTACCGCCATGACCGCCATCAACCGGCCGGAGAACCTGTTCGAGGGCGTTCAGCCCTCCCGGTACGAGGAGAACCTGCGCGACTTCCCCGGCCTCGCCGAGGAGGCCGGCCGACGGGCCGCCACCATGACCCCGGCGGAGACCGAGGCCGGCCAGCGCGAGCGCACGGCGCTGATGATCCGACTCGCCGAGCACCTGGCCGCCGGCGCCCCGGCCGACGCCGAGCCCGTACAGACCGAGATCGAAGGTCAGTACCGGGCACTCACGGCCCTGCATCCGGTGTCCGCCGACGAGTTCCGCGCGATCGGGCGCTCCTGCGTGGACAACGAGGAGTGGCGCGCCGCGTACGAGGCCATCGCCCCGGGCCTGGCCGCATATCAGCGGGCCGCCATCGAGGCGTACGCCGCTTCCCGGCCGGCCTGACGAGGACGGGGCCGCCGCAGGACGAGCCGACGGGCGGCCCCCAGCCATCAGCGGCGCGGACGGAGGCGTCCGCGCCGCGCGTGGCCGGCGCTCCCCGGCGAGGCCGATCCCGCTCCGCGCCGCCGGTGCGGGGCGGACCGGCTCCTCGGCCTCGACAGCCCCTGCTGGAGCGCACAACAGGTCACGGGGGCGTCGTCCTGGTGTGCTGCCGGCAGAGGTAGAACAGCTCGGGGTCGCCCTCATCGAGGCCGTGGAGAAGGCCGACCGGGCTCCATCCGCTTCGTTGGAGCAGCCGCTGCATCGGCTGGTTGGACACGTTTGTGGAGGTGAAGAGCTTCGGGGTGGTGCATGAGGCTGCCGCGGCGTTCAGCAACCGATGTCCGACGCCTCTGCCGCGGGCGGAGGGAGCCACCATCAGCATCGTCACGAAACCCTGTTCGAAGAACGTGTACTCAACCACGCAGTAGCCGAGCGGGCCGGACGCATCCTCCGCTACGACCGCCAGGCCCTGCCGGCACCACCTTCGGATGCTCGCCTGCCGTTCGCCGTTGCCTTCGACCGCGATCGCGTCGATCCCGATCAGCGTGTCCGCCTCCGACTCACTCGCGCGGCGCACACCGAGCTTGCCCGAATCCACTGCTCTCATGGGGTCATGCTGTCAGCTCGCAGCTGTCCGCCCTGCATCCGATCGTCCATCGCGGACCCAGACAGTCGTCGTGGTGAAGAAGCAGGGAATGCCGTGGCGTCGGCGTTGCTGATGCTCAAAAGTCTCTAGCGGAAAGAGGACGACGGCTTTCCCAACTCGGTGGCTTCAAGCACGTCGCGCACGCAGTGGATGCTGATCATCAGCCCACTGGGACGAAAGACGTGCTGCCCCGGCCGGTCGGACTCCGAGATCTCGGAGAGGTCCCTGAGCGAGTCCAGCGCCGTACTGGCCGCGTGTCGAGTCATACCGATGCGCAACGGGCCGACGCCGGTCGGCGGGGCGAGGTCGAAGTCCATGTCGGCATGGTCCCGAACAGACCTGCCGGCGAGCCACGAAGGGCCGTCCCGCCCCGACAGGTTACGGAGCGTAAGAGCTGCACAGCATGTGGACCGGACCCCGTGAAGGGGCAACGGGCATCGAGCCCCCGCACTGCTCAGGGCCCGGCACCCAGGCGTCTCACCGGCCGCTCGGGGGGCCGGGTGCTCTGAGGCGAGCGGGTGGAGGTCAGTGCGCCTGGCGCGGGCGACGCACGCAGCGGGACCCCGGCGGCCACGCTCGATGGCGGTGAACCGGGCTGCGACGCCAGTCGGCCGACGCCGACCCGCGGACCGGGCGGACGAGTTCGGCGAGCAGTTCGGCGCAGGGAACCGGCCTGCCCCGAGCCGCGTTCCGCATCGGAGGCGGGCGGTTGACGTCAACGTGCCGGCGGCCCTCGTCGCGGCGGACGGCATCCGTGCCGGACGGGGCCACGCTCCCGGCCCCTCCTCAGGACGTATGCACGAGACCTCCGGCCGAGATGACTCAGCCGCCGCCCCGCCGCTCCTCTTCGCACTCTCGGATTCGGTCTTGGACGCGGACGTCTGCGGCCACATACTCGGGAAGGACAGTCGAGCTGGAGAGACGCGCAAGCACGAGCTGTTCGACCGTCACGTGCCTGACCTGGGACATCTGGGCTCCGGCGAAGGACGCGCCACACAGGTCCGCGTCCAGCAGATCCGCACGGCTCAGAACCGCATCGTGGAGGTTGGCTTCGCGAAGATCTGCACCTTCGAGATTGACTGCTTGGAGCAGGGCACCGTGCAGGTTCGCTCCCCGCAGGTCAGCGTGGCCGAGGTTCGCTGCCACAGCATCGGCGCCATGCAGGTTCGCCGCCCTGAGGTCCGCCCCTTCAAGATTGGCTCCCGCGATGCTCGCTCTGTGGAGGTTGGCCTCCTTCAGCACGACGGCCTGCATGCGCGCACCTTCCAGGTTGGCGCGATGAAGGTTCGCGCCAATCAGGTGTGCTCCTCGCAGGTCGGTGATTTTCAGGTCGGTTCGGAAAGCCTCGGTGCGATCCGGGCGTCGCCCGAGGACCGTGAAGGCCGCGATGACGTCTTCGGAGGCTCTCTCCGGCCGTGAGCTGTCAACTCCGTGGCCGCCAGGCCGCTCCTCCTGCGCACCTTGCCGTATGAACGCTGCCAGGACTTCGACAACGGCCTGATGGTCCTTCGCACTGTCCCGCATGATGCGCTCGAACGCATAGATGCCACAGAGTCGCTCGGTCGGCTTCTCCGACGCCAGGAGTTTGCCGGCCTCGACGTATCTGCCGGTTACCTGTCCCTCGCGGGCCAGGTCGGCCTGCTCCCTGTCTGTGCTCCGGGCATGGGCGAACTGTTCCTGGCTGTGGGCATAGAGCATTTCCGCGTGCTTGTGATTGCGGTGGGTGTAGTAGAGCCCCAGCCCGGCGATGACGCCGGCGGCGAGGGCGACGAGCATGGTACGGAATCCGGTGATGATGATTCCGGCCGATGGTGCGAGCTCGCTGTCTCGGACGTGGTGGCCTTCGAGGAGCCAGGGGCCCCAGACGAGGGCCGCTATGAAGACTGCGGCCGCAGCCGCACCACCGCCCCACACCAGCTTCCGTTTCGTCTCCCACTTCATGCCCGGCATCATGTCCGGCCGATGATGCGAACATGCGACGAGTCCGCTCTTCCAGAGCTCTTGTTGAGGTTCGGTGCACTGGCGGAGTCGCACCGGACAGCGGACACCTGTTCGCGGGGAACTCGTGAACGATCACGCGCCCCGCCCCAGCCGCAGCACAGGCGCATCAGAGCGTGCGGGTTCTCACCGAGATCCGCGCTGTCCCCTGCGCGGAGGGCAGCGGCTCCCACGGTCGCGCGCGGTCGGCCGTCCACCTCGGGAGGGCGCCTCCACAGCCACCCATGGACCGGCCTTCGCGCGGGAGATCACTCAACAGCTGGGAGAGCTGCTCAAGATCACCCGCGTCCTCCGTCACCGCTCACCCGCAAGGTCGGCCTCCTCTCGATGCACGGGTGGCGCGTCCGTCACCTTCGGACGCCGCCACGGGGTCGCGATCGGCTGGGACACCGCACGCCACCACGGCTCGGTCGGCAGCTTCCCCGCCGGCTCGAACGGCTCGCCCGGCCGGGGGAACGCCACCGTCTGTCCGGCCTCCTCGCCGGCCTCCTTCGTCCACTCGCCCGGCTCCGCCCACGCGTGCGGGGCCAGATTGAAGGTGCCCCAGTGGATCGGCAGCAGTACGCCGTGCGGGCGACCGCCCTGGAGGTCCAGGTGGGCACGCATGCCTTCGGCGGGGGTCATGTGGATGTCCGGCCAGTACTCCGAGTACGCCCCGATCTGGATCATGGTGGCGTCGAAGGGCCCGTGCTCGGCACCGATGTCGCGGAAGCCGGGGAAGTAGCCGGTGTCCCCGCTGTGGTAGATCCGGTGCTCCGGGCCCCTGACGGCCCACGACGCCCAGAGCGTGTGCTGCCGGTTGCGCAGTCCGCGGCCGCAGAAGTGGCGTGCGGGGGTCGCGGTGAGGCCGATTCCGGCGACGGTCGCGGTCTCGTTCCAGTCGAGCTCGTGCATCCGGCTCGTGGGGACGCCCCAACGCTCCAGGTGGGCTCCGATGCCGAGAGGCACGGCGAAGACCGTGTCGGTGCGGGCCAGTGCGCGGATCGTCGGCAGGTCGAGGTGGTCGTAGTGGTCGTGGGAGATGACGACCACGTCGACGGGCCCGAGCGCGGCCAGCGACAGCGGAGTGGGATGCAGGCGCTTGGGCCCGGCGAAGGGGAACGGGGAACAGCGCTCGCCCCAGACCGGGTCGAACAGGATGCGCCGCCCGTCGATCTCCGCCAGCACGCTGGAATGGCCCATCCAGGTCAGCCGGAGCCCGGTGGCGGGGGGTACGGCGAGATCGGCGAGGGTCGTGGCGTGGACGGGCACGGTGCCCGTCGGCGCCCTGCGGGCCCGCTGCTCCTTGTGGAAGTAGACCTTGGCGAACTCGACGGTGGACCCGGAGGGCCTGGTCCGCGCCCCCACCGGGTTCTGGAACACTCCGTCGACGAAATGGGGCGAGCGGCGGACGCGCTCCATCCGCGCTCCGGCCGGATCGGCCCCGAAGGACTCGGTGCGCATCGAGCGCAGTTTCGTGCGGAACGGAAGAAGGTAGTCAGCGCCGGTCACAACATCTCCTGAGGGAGTCGGTGTCGTCTCATTATGGTCGGCCTGTACGACAGGGCGAGCCCAGAAGATGCTGAACGGGGCAGCCGGCCGGGCCGGCGGCGACGTCAGCCACGCGGTTGCCCGTAGACATGGTCGATGCGCAGGGTGAGCAGCACCCTGGGGTCCTCGACCATGGCCCGCCGGTAGTCGTCCCAGTCGGGGTGCTCGCCCCTGACGTCACGGTAGAGCGTGATCAGCGCCTCCACCGTGGCGTCGTCGGGCGCCGCGGCGGGCGGGGTCAGTTCGGCGGTCCCGTCGGCGACGGTCCAGGCCCAGCGGTCGTCACTGGTGACGTGGTAGCTCGCCCGGGGGTCGCGCCGCAGGTTACGGGTCTTGGCGCGGCCCTCGGTGATCGAGACGCGGACCACCCGCTCCTCGGGACAGAAGGCGTGATTGACGTTGGACAGCTGGGGGCGTCCGTCCTGTTTCAGCGTGACCAGGACTCCGCCGTCGTGTTCACCGAAGAGACGGAGCAGTGCTTCCTGTGCCGGTCCGATTCGCGTCATGCAGGATGCAACGTCCGGGCCGTCCGGAGGATTCCGGTGCGCCGCGTCCGCCGATGCCTCCGTCGGACGCCGTCCCACCGTCGCTGACCTGGCGTACGGGCCAGGGGGCTGACGGTCGCGCCCGGCGCACCGGCTCCTCGGGTCAGGTCTGGCGCACCGGTGCGTAGGCCGCTCCGTCCAGTCCGAACGTCCAGGCGACCCCGTCCTTCGCGGTCCGGGTGGCGGGCGGCACGCGCAGCCAGTAGGTGCGGTACGTGCCGTCCGGCTCGGGGGTGGAGTTGACCACCTCGACCATCACCACGTCCTCGTCGCCGGCGAGGGAGATACGCCAGAGGATGCCCGTCTCGTCGCGGTGGACCGGTTCGGCGCCCGACTCGGTGAGATACCGGTCGTAGCCGTAGTACTCCAGCATCACGCGGCGCAGCTCCGCGTTCTCCTCGGCTCGGATCCGCTCGGGGGTGAGGGAGGACAGCTCGGCCAGGAACGCGGCGGGAACGGGCATGCCGCGCCAGGCGTGGAGGGCGAAGCCGTCGCCGTAGGCGAGGGCCGGTCCCTCGCCGTGGTCGAGGCGGCCCGCCTCGTCGCGGTGGAGGACGTCGGGCCGTTCGCTGATGACCGCGGCGTGCTCGTAGGGCCACCACCAGCCGGCGTTGCGGGCCACCTCCGCGAGGCCCGTCAGCCGGTCGCCCCGCCCGTCGAAGGCGGCGAGCCAGGCGGCGTCGTGCTGGCCGAGCACGGCGTCCAGGAGCACCAGCCGCACGGCGCTCCCGTCCTCGGGCCGCGGCGCCAGGTCCGCGACGACACCGGTCCGTATCCGCTCGGCGAGTGCGCCCGTGGTCTCCCACAGCTGGGCCCCGGTGGCGGACCAGAACGCCGACCAGCCCGCCGGGCCCAGCTCGTCGTACATCCGGCGGCGTTCCTCTGCCCATGGGCGGGTGCGGACCTCCTCGCGCACCGACCGTCCGGCGTCGGCCAGCTTCTCCACCGTTTCGACGGCGGCCCGCGGCGATGCCGCCCAGATGATCCGGTCCGGCTCGGCCAGGCCCGCGGTGCGATAGGCGCGCCGCACGCCGGCCTCGGCCGCCGCCCGGTCCGCCCGGCCGGTCGCCGCCGCCACGCTCCGCCAGGAATTCACGTTCTGCATCGGTTGTCCCCGTCCCCTGCTGTGCTCGTTCTGCATGGCCGTGCTCGTTCCGGAAGGCTGTGCTTGCTCCGGCATGGCGGAGCGGTCAGTCCGCCACGACGCGGATCGCGCCGGGTGCGTACTCCCGCTGCCGCACGACGCGGAACCAGCCCTTGGGGAGCGGGATCACCGCGTGCTCCTCGTGCACCACCCGCCCGCCCTCGGGGAGATGGAGCAGCATCGGGCCGAACTGCCCCGCTTCCCGGATCAGCCGTCCGGGGCCCTGCACGGCGTGCGCGTGTCCGGTGACCTCTCCCAGCGCGAGCACCAGCCGCCCCCGCCCGTCCCGCAGTTCCCCCGGGGCCTCCAGGAAGGGTGCGGGCACCGCCGACTCCTCCAACTCCATGATCAGTACATCGCCCTGCCGGTACACAGACGTCTCCCCTCGGTCGCGGCACCCGCTGTGCCGACCATGGGAAAAACGCTACGGGCAGGGTCTGACAACGGACCGCCGTGCCGACCCTGGCCCGGTCCCGGTCGCGGCGCTGTCAGTGCGGCTTGATAAACCTTGCGGACATCAGCAGTCCCCAGGATCAGGAGTTCAGGGCCATGTACGGTGCGCAGCATCTGCACGAGTTCGGCGGCCTTCCGGTCGTCGACTTCCAGCACACGTCCGACGGGGGCCCCCGGCCCGCCGCGGACGCCGTTGCCTGGCGTGTCTCCGTCGACCCGTACGACGACGACCGGCCCTGGGAGGAGGAGTTCGCCGACTTCCTGGACAAGGTCGACCCGGCGGGCGTCCGGGCCCTGGTCATCGGCCAGTGGGGCGAGGCGTACGAGGAGACCTCCTCCGTGCCGATCGGCCTGGTAATCGCCGCCGCCGACCGGCTGACCTCTCTGGAGGCGGTGTTCGTCGGGGACCTGGAGGCGGAGGAGGCCGAGATCACCTGGATCCAGCAGTCGGACGTGACCGTGCTGCTGGCCGCCTTCCCCGCGCTGACGGAGTTCGGCGTGCGCGGCGGCTCCGAGCTGGTGTTCCCGCCGGCCAAGCACGATTCGCTGCGGTCGCTGACCGTGCAGGCGGGCGGTCTCCCCGCCGTGGTGGTTCGTGGTGTGCTGGACAGCGAACTGCCCGCGCTGGAGCGGCTGGACCTCTGGCTCGGTGTGTCCGCCTACGAGGGCGACACCGGCCTCGCCGACCTCGCTCCGCTGCTGGCCGGCACCCGTTTCCCCCGGCTGAACCACCTGGGAGTGCGCAACAGCGAGATCCAGAACGAGATCGCGTCGGCGGTCGCCTCGGCTCCGGTCGTCGCCCAGCTGCGGGTCCTCGACCTCTCGAACGGGACGCTGGGCGACGAAGGCGCGGCCGCCCTCCTCGAAGGGCAGCCGCTGACCCATCTGGAACTCCTCGATCTCCACCACCACTTCCTCACCGACGCGATGGCTGAGCGGGTCCGTTCCGCCCTGGAGCCGCACGGCGTGCGGGTCGACCTCTCCGAGAAGTGCGAGCCCTGGGGCGACCGGGGCGCCGAAGGCCGCTACACCGCCGTCTCGGAGTAGGGGCGCCATGACGTACATCGGCATCGAGCACCTCGACCACTTCCACGGGCTGCCGGTCCACACCCCGGCGCCGTCGTCCGGGTTCCTGCCGGCCGCCGAGACGGTGGCCTGGCGGCTGGAGGGCGACTACGGCGAGGACAGGGACTTCGCCGGCTGGTGGCAGGAGTTCCTGGACACGGTGGACACGGCCCGGGTCCGCGCGCTCGTCGTCGGCCCCTGGTGGCATGACGGCCACACGCCGTTCGCCCCGGTGATGGAGCTGATCGTCGCCCACGCGGACCGCTTCCCCGGGTTGCGCGGGCTCTTCCTCGCCGATGTCGCGGATGAGGAGTGCCATGTGTCCTGGTTGCAGATGTGCGACATCACGCCGGTGCTCGAAGCGCTGCCGCTGCTGGAGGAGTTCGCCGTGCGTGGCTGCGGCCGGGAGGGGCTGGGGCTGCGCCCGCTGCGCCATGCGTCGCTGAAGTCACTGCGCTTCGAGTCCGGCGGCCTGCCCGGCGAGGTGGTGCGGGCGGTCTCCGCGAGCCAACTGCCCGCGTTGGAGCGGCTGGACCTGTGGTTCGGCAGTTCGTGGTACGGCGGCGACGCCACCATCGACGACGTCCGGCCGGTCCTGTCGGGGGGTGTGTTCCCCCGACTGCGCCACCTGGGGCTGCAGAACAGCGAGATCCAGGACGAGATCGCCGCCGCGGTCGGTTCCGCGCCGGTCGTCGCCCAGCTGGAGACCCTGGCGCTGTCGATGGGCACCCTGAGCGACACGGGCGGCGAGGCCCTGCTCAACGGGCAGCCCCTGAACCACCTGGCCACGCTCGACCTGCGCCACCACTACCTCACCGAGCCGGTGCTGGACCGCGTCAGGACCGCGTGTGCCCCGGCCGTCGTCGAGGCGGGCGAGGCCGAGGAGGACTACGGGGACCCGGCCGACGAGGACTACGAACCGGAACGCTATGTCGCGGTCAGCGAGTAGCGGCGGGGACGGCCCGGTGCCGCGCTTCGCGGTCGTCGGCAATCCGGACAACCGCCGGGTCGCCTTCTTCGAGGAGGCCGTGCGCTCGGCAGGGCTGCCGCCGGCCCGGGTGGTGCCCTGGCTCCAAGTGCTGCGCGACGAAGGGGTGTTCGCGACGGGCGAGAGTGTACGGATCGATTCGCCCGGTGAGGACGCCGAAGTGGAGCGGCTGCTCCGCGGGGTCGGCGACCCGACCCGGGTGGAGGGTTCGGCCCGGTGGTACGCGCGCTTCACGGCGGCGGTGGAAGCGGTGGCGGGCGCGGCCTCGGCCGCCGGCGCCGAGGTACTGGGCTCCCCCGGTGACATCGCCGTGCTGTTCGACAAGCGGCTGTGCCACGGGCTCCTCGACAGCGCGGGGGTCCCCGTGCCCGCCTCGCCGACGTCCGGCCCGGGGGCGTCCCCGGTGCGCGGCTGGTCCGACGTTCGGGATTTGCTGCGCGAGCACCGGATGCCCCGGGCGTTCGTGAAGCTCGCGCACGGCTCCTCCGCCTCCGGGGTGCTGGCGGTCGAGACGGCGGGTCCCGGCCGGGTCCGGGCGAGCACCTCCGTGGAGCGGGACGCGTCGGGCCGGCTGTTCAACTCGCTGCGGGTGCGGCGCTACACCTCGGAGGCTGAGGTGGGCGCCGTCGTGGACGCGCTGGCCCCGGACGGGCTGCACATCGAGCGCTGGCTGCCGAAGGCGTCCCAGCGGGGTCGGGCCGCGGACCTGCGGATCGTGGTGGTCGGCGGCCGGGCGACGCACGCCGTGGTGCGGACGAGCACGAGCCCCATGACCAATCTGCATCTGGGCGGAGCTCGTGGCGACCTCGACGAGGTCCGGGCCGCCGTGGCGGCCTCCGGCGGCTGCTGGCGCGAGGCGCTGACGATGTGCGAGCGTGCGGCGGCGTGCTTCCCCGGGACGCCCTGTGTGGGCGTCGACCTCCTGCCCACGGCCGGCTGGCGGCGCTTCGCCGTCGGCGAGGTCAACGCCTTCGGCGACCTGCTGCCCGGACTGACCGGTCTGCCGGGCAGCGGCGCCGAGGGTCTGGACACCTACGCGGCGCAGGTCGCCGCCGTACTGGACCGAGCAAGGAACCACCGTGCCGTCACCCCTTCCTGACCCCGACACGCCCACGCCCCCGCTGCCCGGCGGTTACGGCCGGCCCGACATGGGCGAGGTCGTGGGAAGCCACGATCTGCTGCTGGTCACCCTGGACACACTGCGGCACGACGTCGCCGTCGAGCTGGCGGCCGCCGGGCGGCTCCCCAACCTCGCCCGGCATCTGCCCGGGGGCGGCTGGGAGGAGCGGCATGCTCCGGGCAGCTTCACCTACGCCTCCCACCAGGCGATGTTCGCCGGGTTCCTGCCGACGCCCGCCTCCCCGGGACCGCATCCCCGGCTGTTCGCGGCGCGGTTCGCGGGCAGTGAGACGACGGCGGACGGCACGTTCGTGTTCGACACGCCTGATCTGGTGTCGGGGCTGGCCGCCGAGGGTTACCGCACGGTGTGCGTCGGCGGGGTCGGCTTCTTCAACCGCCAGGGGCCGCTCGGCTCGGTGCTGCCCGGCATGTTCCAGGAGAGCCACTGGGAACCCGGCTTCGGCGTCGCCTCGCCCACCTCGTTCGAGGAGCAGGTGGCCCGGGCGGAGCAGGTCGTCGCGGCGCTCCCCCGGGAGCAGCGGCTGTTCCTCTTCGTCAACGTGTCCGCGCTGCATCAGCCGAACTGGTTCCATCTGCCCGGGGCGACCCGTGAGGCGGGGGACTCCCGGTCGACGCACGCGGCGGCCCTGGAGTACGTGGACCGGCACATCGGCCGGCTCTTCGCCGCGGCGAGCAGCCGTCGCCGGTGCTTCGCCATCGTCTGCTCGGACCACGGCACGGCCTACGGCGACGACGGCTACACCGGTCACCGGCTCGGGCACCCGGCCGTCTGGACCGTCCCGTACGCCCACTTCTTCCTCGAACCACCCGCATCGCTCGCCCCGGGGGCCGCCCGATGACCACCACCGTCGCCGCGGGAGCGGCCACCGCCGTCCGGCCGTACGAGAGCTACGTCTACGCCTACCCGCACAAGACGGCCTACCGGCCGCTTCAGGACCGTCCGTCGCTGCGGTCGCTGTGGGCGGCGGAGCCCAAGGACGCGCTCTCCCTCTACCTCCACATACCGTTCTGCGAGGTCCGCTGCGGTTTCTGCAACCTCTTCACCCGGATCGGCGCGCCCGAGGAGCTGACGACGCGCTATCTGGACGCGTTGGAGCGGCAGGCCGTCGCCGTACGGGACGCGCTGGGCGACGAGGAGCCGGTGCGGTTCGCCGCAGCGGCTTTCGGGGGCGGCACGCCGACGTTCCTGACCGCGGGTGAGCTGGAGCGGCTCTGCGACCTGGCGGAGAAGCGGATGGGCGCCGACCTGCGCTCGGCGCCGCTGTCGGTGGAGACCTCCCCGTCCACGGCGACGGCGGACCGGCTGGCGGTGCTGGCCGACCGGGGCACCACGCGAATCAGCATCGGTGTGCAGAGTTTCGTGGACGAGGAGGCGCGGGCGGCCGTCCGTCCGCAGCGCCGCGCCGATGTGGAGGCGGCGCTCGGCCGGATCCGCGAGGCCCGGATCCCGGTGCTGAACATCGACCTGATCTACGGCATCGACGGGCAGACCGAGCACAGCTGGCTCTCCTCGCTGGACGCGGCGCTGGCCTGGCAACCGGAGGAGCTGTATCTCTACCCGTTGTACGTCCGCCCGCTCACCGGTCTGCACCGCTTGGGCGCGGCGGCCGGCGCCGAAGCGGAGGCCCTGGAGCAGGCCGCCTGGGACGAGCAGCGGCTGCGGTTGTACGCGGTGGGGCGGGACCACCTGCTGGCGCACGGCTACGAGCAGGTGTCGATGCGGATGTTCCGGCGGTCCGATGGACCCCGGGAGCAGGAGGGTCCCGAGGACTACGCCTGCCAGACCGACGGCATGATCGGCCTCGGCTGCGGTGCCCGTTCGTACACGGCGGCCCTGCACTACTCCTTCGACTACGCGGTGGACATGCGGGAGATCCGCTCGATCATCGACCGGTTCACCGCCGTCGAGGACTTCTCCCGGGCCGAGGTCGGCCGGTACGTCGACGCGGACGAGGCGCGACGAAGGCATCTGCTGCAGTCGCTGCTCCAGGCGGCGGGGCTGCCGGTGGCGGACTACCGGGCACGGTTCGGCACGGATCCGGGCACGGATTTCCCGGCCGAGCTGGCGGGGTTCGCGGCCCGTGGCTGGCTGGACGCGTCGGCGCCGGACGGTCTGCTGCGGCTGTCCCCGTCGGGCCTCGCCCACTCCGACGCGCTCGGTCCCGCGCTGTTCTCCCCCGGGGTGCGGGCCGCGATGGCCGCGTACGAGCGGAAGTGACGGGGACGTGGACCTGACGATTCTCTACCGGGGCCCGCTCGCCTCCTGCGACTACGACTGTCCGTACTGCCCGTTCGCCAAGCGGCGGGACAGCCGCGCGCAGCTCACGGCGGACCGGGAGGCACTGGAGCGGTTCACCGGCTGGGCCGCGGAGCGGACCGGTGACCGGCTGTCCGTGCTGTTCACTCCGTGGGGCGAGGGCCTGGTGCGCTCCTGGTACCGGCGGGCGCTGACCGATCTCTCCCGGCTGCCGCACATCGGGCGGGTGGCGATCCAGACGAACCTGAGCGGCCGTACCGACTGGCTGGCCGACGCCGATCCGGAGCGGGTCGCGCTCTGGTGCACGTACCACCCGGGGCAGACACCGTACGAACGGTTCCTGGGCAAGTGCCGGGAGCTGTCCGCGAAGGGGATCCGCTACAGCGTGGGGGTGGTGGGCTTCGACGCCCATCTGGAGGAGGCCCGGCGGCTGCGGGCGGCGCTGCCGGAGGAGGTCTACCTCTGGGTGAACGCCGCCGAGGGGCACACCTACACCGACGAGGAGGCGGCGCGGTGGACGGAGCTGGATCCGCTGTTCCCCTACAGCCGTGATCCGCACCGTTCGGCGGGGCTGCCCTGCCGGACGGGCGAGTCGGTGATCTCGGTGGACGGCGACGGCACGGTGCGCCGCTGTCACTTCGTCAAGGCGGAGCTGGGGAATCTCTACGACGGCAGCTACCGCCGGGCGCTCGGCCCGCGGTCCTGTCCGCTCGCCGTGTGCGACTGCCACATCGGCTATGTGCATCTGGAGTCGCTGCCGCTGTACGACGTGTTCGCGGGCGGTGTCCTGGAGCGGATCCCGGCAGGGCACCCCCCGGGCGGGGGCACGCCGCCGGACGGGCTCGTGGTGCCGGGCCCGTCCCGGCGAGCGCTCCCCCTGCTGGAGCCCTGACCGGCTGGACGGCTACAGCGGCAGGAGGTCGGGCCGCTTCGCCTCGACGTGGTCGCCCGAGGACTCTCCGCGCAGCCGTCGGCCGATCCAGGGCACGAGGTATTCGCGGGCCCACTGGATGTTGTCGCGCCGTGCGTCGAAGGGGCTGCGCTGGGCCTGCGGCGGCCAGGGCTGGTCGGGGTCGGCGGGCACGTCGTGGCCGAGGACCTGGGCGGCGCGCAGCGCCACGCGGGTGTGGCCCTCGGGCGACAGGTGCAGCCGGTCGTTGTCCCACGCGCGCCGGTCCTGCACGGAACGCAGCGACCACAGGTCGAGCACGGGGCAGTGGTAGCGGTCGGCGATGGCCCGCAGGTGGACGTTGTACGTGGCGATCTTTCCGCGCATGTGGCGCAGCACCGGAACGCCCCGGGTGTCGAAGCCGGTGGTGACCATGACCGTGCCGACGGCGTTGCTCAGGTCGGCGACCGCGCGCTCGAAGCGCTCGGCGAGGTCGTCGGGGTCGGTGCCGGGCCGGATGATGTCGTTGCCGCCCGCGCAGAAGCTGACCAGGTCGGGGGCCAGTTCCTTGGCGCGCGGGATCTGCTCCTCGACGATCTGGTCGAGGAGACGTCCTCGTACGGCGAGATTGGCGTAGCGGAAGTTCCCGTGCGGGGAGCCCTCGGGGCCGGTCGCCCCGTCGGGGGCCGGGAGCCGGTCGGCGAGGAGCACCGCGAAGCGGTCCGCCCAGCCGAGATAGGTCCCGTCGGGGCCGGGGTCGCCGACGCCCTCGGTGAAACTGTCGCCAATCGCCGCGTACGACCCGATGGTGTGCTGCTGATTGTTTCTCGAATCGTCTGCCACAAGCACATATCCTGCATCGTGCGATGTGACCTACGCGACCGTAATACGGGGTTGACGGGTGGTGAGATAGACCACCCGGTCAGTTTTTGGTAAAGCCGGAATAAGCGGAGGGGCGGTGCGCCGCCGCGCACCGCCCCTCGACCACTTCTCGCCGCGTCCGGTCGGACGGATACGTCAGACGGAGACGCCGTGCTGACGCAGGTACGCGATCGGGTCGATGTCCGAGCCGTAGCTCGGGCCGGTGCGGACCTCGAAGTGCAGGTGCGGGCCGGTGGAGTTGCCGGTGGAGCCGGAGAGGCCGATCTGCTGTCCGCCGGTGACGGTCTGACCGACGGAGACGTTGAGCGAGGACTGGTGGGCGTACTGGGAGTACATGCCGTCCTCGTGCTGGATGACGACCTCGTTGCCGTAGGAGCCGCTGTTGCCGGCCGAGACCACGGTGCCCGGGCCGATGGCGAGTACGGGGGTGCCGGAGGAGGCCTGGAAGTCCGAGCCGGTGTGGTAGCCGCTGGACCAGCTGGCGCCGGAAGCCCGGTACTGGGTGGTGACGTTGGCGCTGGCCAGCGGGGCGGACCAGCCGGAGCCGGTGGCCTCGGAGGAGCCGGTCCGCGACGGGCTGCCGGAGCCCTCGGAGTCGTCGGCGGAGACGCTGTCCGCCTTCGGGGCCTCCTTCGGCGCGGCCTTCGGCGCCGGTGCGGCCTTCTTCGGGGCGGCCTCGGGAGCCGCGGACTTCTCGGCCGGGGCGGAGCCCTTGGCGCCGAGGGTCAGCTTCATGCCCGGGTGGATCAGGCTGGGGTTCTCGCCGACGGTGGAGCGGTTGTCCTGGTACAGCTTCTCCCACCCGCCCTTGAGCCGGTGCTCGGCCGCGATCTTCGCCAGGTAGTCGCCGGAGACGACGGCGTACGTCTTCGTGGCGGCCTTCGACGCGGCGGGGGCGGTGGCCGGGGCGGTGTGCGCGGCGGCGACCGAGGCGGCGGCGGGCTTCGCCGCCGGAGCGGCCCGGTCCGCCGCGTTCGCGACGGTGGCGCCGATGAGCGGGAGGGCGAGTGCGGCGCCGCCGGTCCCGGCGACGAGGACGCCGCGGGAGATCGGGCCGGACTTCGGACGACGGTGCTTACCCTTTGCGGGCATGGGAAGTTCCTCTCCGGCGCCTGCGAGGTGAGCTGTCGGGTTCGGGCTGGAGATGCCCGGTCGCATTGCGGCGACTTCACCCCGAGCCGGTCCGGATCGCTCCGGACCGGCGGCTTACCTGGTTCCCCCGCTCCTGCCACGCGTGAGTGGGTGGGTGCGAATTCCGGGCGGCGGCAGGATTAGGCGGTCCGTCCGGATTGCGGCGACCGTAAACGAGCGAGGACGAGCAGAACAAGCCATCGGTTGCTCACCGGAATCATCGATTCAATTTCTCCCCGGACTTCCCGTCACACTCCGTGGATGACGGATCTTGGATTTCCGTACGGGCAACGGGAATACTCCGGGGCGAGCTCACCACGGTCCGTCACGAATATGATCCCGCTCACCTCCGAAATCCCATCTCCCCCATTAGCGGGGCATGTTCTGCGAAATGCACCAATACGGACATGCGCTCGGCTTCGCCGCTGACGCCGGGTCAGGTCGGCGGCCCCGGTACTCCGCACCGGGGTGCGACCGTGATGATTTTCCGTCGAATCGATGTCGTATCGTCACGGGAGCGCCCTCGCCGGCGAGCCGCGCCGACGCCAGAGATCCCAGGAGCCACCGTGACGCAACAGGTGCCGCAGGTCCCGCCGACAGAGACCGCGCTGACCGGAGTCCGCAACTTCCGCGACGTGGGCGGGCTCCCCACCGCGGACGGCCGGCGCACCGCCTTCGGGCGGCTCTACCGGAGCGGCCACCTGGCGCACGCCACGGCCGAGGACGCGGTCTTCCTCGGCGGGCTCGGGCTGCACACGATCTTCGACTTCCGCCACTCCGCCGACCACCGGCTCGACGGATACGACATCGAGCTGGCCGGTGTCCGCAATGTCAGCATTCCGCTCTCGGACCCGGCCGACGGCGCGGAGTTCTGGCGGCTGGTGAGCGACGGGAACATCGAGCAGCTGCGCTCCGTCCTCGCGCACGGCAAGGGCGTCGACCGCATGATCCGGATGTACCGCGCGACGATTCTGGACCGCACCGCCGAGCACAGCCGGGTGCTGCACTCCCTGGCCGAGGACAGCGTCCCCGCCCTGATGCACTGCGCGGCGGGCAAGGACCGGGCCGGTCTCTCGATCGCGGTCGCCCTGCTGGCGGTCGGCGTGGAGCCGGAGGCGATCGAGGCGGACTACCTCAAGTCGAACGACCTCCACCGCCGCTACGCCGTGAAGCGCTCCGACGCGTCCGGCACCGGCATGTCTCCCGAGGTGCTGGAGCTGCTGGACCCGCTCTTCGGAGCGCGGCCCGCCTACCTCGCGGCGGCCTTCACGGCCATCGAGGAGAACTGGGGAACGACGGACCGCTACCTGTCGGAGGGACTGGGCGTCTCCCCCGAGACCCGGGAGCGGCTGCGCGAGCGCCTGCTCGACCTGGGCTGACCCGGACGGGAGGCGATCCGTCCGGCGCGGGCGGTCGTCCGACCGCTGTCACTTGCTCCCGGCCACCACGAAGAGCAGGTAGAGGAAGCCCGCGATGACGTGGCCCGCCACCAAGTAGGCGAAGAGCCGGATGATGACGCCGCGCGGCATCCGCTTCTCCTGCGGGTCCTCGTTCGGACGCCGGCCGGGACCCAGCGGGTCGTAGTGCTCGGAATCGGACATGACGGTCCTCTCTGTCGGCCTCATGGCCGGTGGAGCGAAGGTGGAGCCGGCCGGGACGGCCGGTTCAGCGCGCGTGGAGAGCACTGCCGAGGCACAGCTCGGCGGCGGGGCTCTGGAGCAGGGAGTGGACGAAGAGCAGCTCCGCGCCGCAGCGGTCGACGGCCGCGATCCGGTGCGGGGTGAGCGAGTCGAAGTGGGCGCTGTCGCCGGGTTCGAGGTCGTGGACGGTGTCGCCGAGCCCGATCCGCAGCCGCCCCTCCAGGACGTACAGCCACTCCTCGCCGGGATGGACCCGGACCAGGTCGCCCTGGGCCCCGTACGGAACGCGCACCCGCAGCGCCTGCATCGCGCGACCGGATCCGCCTGCCTGCCGGTACATCCAGCCGTCGGCCTCCGCCCCCTCGAAGCCGCCGCCGCGGACGATCGCGTCCCGTTCGGGCGGCTGCTCGCCGAGCAGCTCGGAGACCGTCGTACCGTAGATGCGGGCGAGCCCGAGCAGCATCGGCAGCGAGGGCTGCCTGCGGCCGGTCTCCAGCCGGGAGAGGTGGGCCGGGGAGAGTCCGGCCCGGCCGGCGGCGGTCTCCAGGGTGAGGCCGCGATCGCGGCGCAGGTCGCGCAGTCGGGGTGCGACGCCGGGGAGCTCGTCCGGCGCCCCTTCGTCCGGAGGGTTCATGGCTCCATTGGGCCAGGATCTTTCCTCTGAGGCAAATAACTTGCCTCAGAGGCAATTTTCATCGTCCCGTCGCGGAAGCCGGTCAGCGATGGGCCACGGCCTGCTTGACCAGCGTCCGGCCGAAGTCCCACATCAGTCCGCCCCCGCTGTGCGCGTCGTCCATCACGGACGTGAAGGCCGCCACGAAGCGGTCCACCTCGGCGTCCCCGATGACCAGCGGCGGGATCAGCTTGATCACTTCGAGGTGGTCGCCGGAGACCTGGGTGAGGATCCGGTGCTTCTGGAGCAGCGGCACCACGACCATCTGGGCGAAGAGGCCCTTGCGGGCCGCCTGGAGCATGGTCCAGCGGCTGCGGAGCTTGAGCGAGGAGGGCCTGCCGAACTCGATGCCGATCATCAGCCCGCGTCCGCGGACCTCGTGCAGCAGCTCGTAGCGGTCCACCAGGGCCGCCAGCCGCTCGCGCAGCACGTCGCCGGTGCGCCGGGCGTTCGCCACGGTCTCCTCGTCCTCCATCACCGTCAGGACGGCGAGCCCGGCCGCCATTGCCTGGGCGTTGGAGCCGAAGCTCGCGGAGTGGACGAGGACCCGGTCCATGGAGGAGTAGACCTTGCGGAAGATCCAGTCCTTGCCGAGGGTCGCGCCGACGGGCACATAGCCGCCGGAGAGCGCCTTGGCGACGCACACCAGGTCGGGTTCCACCCCCTCCTCATGCTGGTAGGCGTAGAAGTCCCCGGTCCGGCCGAGGCCCGTCTGCACCTCGTCGACGATCAGGAGCGCCTTGTGCCGGTGCAGCAGCTCCTGCGCCCCGCGCAGATAGCCGGGCGGCGCGGCGTGCACGCCCTTCCCCTGGATGGGCTCCACGACGAGCGCCGCGACGTCGCCCCGCCGCAGCTCGCGGCGCAGCGCCTCCAGGTCGCCCAGCGGGACGGCCGTGTCCGGCAGCAGGGGGGCGAAGCCGTCGCGGAAGCCGCTCTCCCCGTTGACCGAGAGGGAGCCGGTGGTAAGCCCGTGGAACGCGTGGTCGCAGTAGAGGACCCTGGGTTTCCCGGTGGCGTAGCGGGCGAATTTCAGCGCCGTCTCGACCGCCTCCGTGCCGCTGTTCCCGAAGAAGACGCGGTCCAGGTGCGGGCTGTGGGCGAGGAGCTTCTCGGCGAGCAGTCCGGGCAGCGGCTGACAGTCGAAGCGGGTGAGGTCGGCGAGCTGGGCGTCCAGGACGTCGTGCAGCGCCTGGCGGACGACGGGGTGGTGACGGCCGAGGCCCATGACGCCGAACCCGGCGAGCATGTCGAGGTAGTCGTTGCCCTCCGCGTCCCAGAAGTACGCGCCCTCGGCCCGCTCGTAGACCTTGTCGAAGCCGATGGTGTGCAGCATGCGCGGCAGCTGGTGGTTGAGGTGGCGTGCGTGCAGGTCGTACCGTTCGGCCCCGCGCTCGGCGAGGAGCCGAGCCAGGTCGAAGCCCTGGGATCCGCCGTCCGTCATCGCCCGCTCTTCCCTTCGGGTGTGCTGCGCCATGAGGGCCGGCCGCCCCGGGAGAACCGTGGCGGTCGGCCGTACCTCGTCGGACACCGCCTCAGCGGTTGCTGCTGATGGTCTCCCGCGCCGCGCGCAGGGATTCCTTCAGGGACCCCATGGTGGCGAGCACCGCCGTGGGCTCGTAGCCGCAGTGCGCCATGCAGTTGGCGCAGCGAGGGTCCTTGCCCCGGCCGTACTTCTCCCAGTCGGTCTCCTCGATGAGCTGACGGTACGTCGGTACGTAGCCGTCGTTCATCAGGTAGCAGGGGCGCTGCCAGCCGAAGAGGGAGTAGTTGGGGATCGCCCACGCCGTGCACGGGAAGTCGGCCTTGCCCTCCAGGAAGTCCAGGAAGAGCGGTGAGTGGTTGAGCCGCCAGCGGGCCCGGTTGCCGCCGGCGAAGGCCTTCTTGAACAGCTCGCGGGTCTGCTCGACGCCGAGGAAGTGCTCCTGGTCGGGCGCTTTCTCGTAGGCGTAGGCGGGAGAGATCATCATCTCGTCGACGTGCAGGTCGTCGTTGAGGTAGTCGAGGACCTCGATGATGGTCTGCGGGGTGTCGGTGTTGAAGAAGGTGGAGTTGGTGGTGACGCGGAAGCCGCGCCGCTTGGCCTCCTTCATCGCGGCGACGGCCTCGTCGAAGACGCCTTCCTTGGCGACCGACTCGTCATGCCGCTCGCGCAGTCCGTCGATGTGCACCGCGAAGGCGAAGTACGGGGACGGGGTGAACTTGTCGAGCTTCTTCCGCATCAGCATCGCGTTGGTGCAGAGGAAGACGTATTTCTTCCTGGCGACGAGCTGGCGCACGATCTCGTCGATCTGGGGGTGCATCAACGGTTCGCCACCGGCGATGGACACCATGGGAGCGCCGGATTCGAGCACCGCGCCCACCGCCTGGGCGACCGGCATGCGCTGTTTCAGGACACCGGCCGGATGCTGGATCTTCCCGCAGCCCTCGCAGGCGAGGTTGCAGGCGAACAACGGCTCCAACTCGACGATCAGGGGGAACTTCTCACGCTTGCGGAGCTTCTGTTCGAGGAGATACGTCGCGACCTTGATGGACTGACGGAGCGGCATGGCCATATCTGGCTCACCTCCAGGGGAGCAGTAAGGATCGGTGCCATTCGTAGAAGGCCGGAAGGACGGAACGAAGAACGCGGAACGCCGATATTCCACCTCGTACGGTGCCGATACGGACGAGCTCATGCTCCGGAGCGTCCACGACCACCCGGACGGCCGCAACCGGGCGCGGCCCGTGACACAGGGCGGTACGCAGCGTCGCGGCGGACTCCATGTCCACCGCGATGGCCCCGCCGGCCCGCAGCGCGGCCCGTTCGGAGCCCCGTACGACGTGGTCGGAGCCGGTCAGCGGGCCGGTGTGGACGGTACGGCCCGGAACGGCCCTGGTGAGCGCGGCGACCAGGACGCCGGTGCCCGTGCAGGGTGTGGTGCCGTCGGCGTCCCGGGTCTCCTCGGCGACGACGAGGTCCCCCGGGTGCATCCCCGGGGCGAGGCCGGCGCAGAAGCCGGAGGCGATGACGGCGGCGTCGGGGATCCCCTCGGGGCCCAGGAGACGCGCCACGGCCGCCTCCGCCGCCCGGGGGCCCATGCCGGTGCGCAGGACCCGGACCGCGCCCGACGTGCCCCTGCCGCTGCGCAGGGCCACCTGCTCGATGCCCAGAGCGCAGGCGACCAGCAGGGGCGTCGCGGGACTCCCCGGCCGTCCCGGATCGCCCATCAGACCCCCTCGGCTGCGGTCGCGCGGTCGGCGAACGGGTCGCCGTACACATAGCGCCCGAGCGCGGTGAGAGGGAAGACCTGGCGGTAGAGGTGGTAGTTGATGGAGAAGTCCCAGGGGAAGCCGGTCCCGGTGAAATACGGCTCGTCCCAGGAGCCGTCGGCCTGCTGCGTCTCGGTCAGCCAGGTGACGCCGCGGGCGACCGGGCGGGTGTCGCGGCGGCCGGCGGCGAGGAGCGCGAGCAGCGCCCAGGCGGTCTGGGAGGCCGTGGACTCGCCGTGCCCGATCCACTTCTCCTCCCGGTAGGAGCGCAGGTCCTCGCCCCAGCCGCCGTCGTCGTTCTGGACGGACTCCAACCAGGCGACGGCCCGGCGGACCGCGGGATGCCCGGCGGGCAGTCCGGCGGTGATCAGGGCGGGCACCACGGACCCGGTGCCGTACACGTAGTTGACGCCCCAGCGGCCGAACCAGGCTCCGCACGCCTCCTGCTCGGCGAGCAGCCACTCGATGCCCTGGCGGGTACGGGGGTGGCCGGCGAGCCCTTCGACGGCGAGCATCTCCACGACGTGGCCGGTGACGTCGGCCGACGGCGGGTCGATGACCTCGCCGAAGTCGCAGAAGGGCAGGCGGTTGGGGAAGGGGCTGGTGTTGTCGGCGTCGAACGCGCCCCAGGCGCCGTTGCGGGACTGCATCCCGAGGCTCCAGCGGACCCCTCGGTCGATGGCCGCCTGCATGCGGGCGGGGTCGGGGTGGCGCACCCGACGCAGCGCCAGGACGACTTCCGCGGTGTCGTCGATGTCCGGGTAGTTGTCGTTGTGGAACTCGAACGCCCAGCCTCCCGGGGCGAGTTCAGGTTTGCGCACCGACCAGTCACCGGGTCTGGTGATCTCCTCGGCCAGCATCCAGTCGGCGGCCTTGACCAGGGCGGGATGGTCGGGTCCGAGTCCGGCGTCGGCCAGCGCGATGGTGGCGAGGCAGGTATCCCAGACCGGCGACTGACAGGCCTCGACCATCCGGGCGCCGTCCTCGCGCCGGACGGCGAACCGGTCGAGCGAGGCCAGGCCCGCCCTCATCACCGGGTGGTCGAGGTCGTAACCGAGCAGGTGCAGGGCGATGACGGAGTAGACGGCGGGCGGCTGGATCCCGCCCCAGCAGCCGTCGTTCTCCTGGCGCTCGATGATCCAGCGGGCGGCCAGGTTCATCGCGATGCGGCGCAGTGGGCGCGGGGCGACCTTGTGGTAGAGGTGCAGCCCCTTGTCGAGGCGCTGGAAGATTCCGTCCCAACTGGCGGCCGGGGCAAGCTTCCTGGGCGGATTGGGGTGGTCCGGGTCGGTGTGCAGCTCGTCCAGGGCGAAGGGCGCCGGGCGCACCGGGCGTTTCGCGGAGACGATGGTGAGCGGCACGATGGTCTGCCGGGCCCAGCAGCCGAAGTCGTAGATGTTGAGCGGGACCCACTTGGGGAAGAACATCAGCTCGGGCGGCAGCTCGGGGAGGTCGTCCCACTTCCACCAGCCGAACAGCGCCAGCCAGATGCGAGTGAAGACGCGGGCGGCCGCGATGCCGCCCTGTTCCCTGATCCAGCCGGAGGCGCGGGCCATGTGCGGCTCGTCGGGGCGGTCCCCGGCCAGCCTCAGCGCGACGTACGCCTCGATCGTGGCGGAGAGATCGCCCGGTCCGCCGTAGAAGGTGTTCCAGGTGCCGTCGCCGAGCTGTTCGCCACGGATGAAGAGGGCGGCCGCCCGGGTGGTCTCGGGGTCCTGGATGGAGAGGAACTGACGCAGGAGCAGGTCCTCGGCGTCCATCGTGACGTTGGTGGCGAGGTCGCCCTTCCACCAGCCCTGCTCGTCCTGTCTGCCGAGGAGGTGCTCCACCGAGCGTTCCGCGGCCCGACGCGCGGCGACGGTCACGTCGTCCGCGGCGGTTGTCGTGTCGGTCGGATCGTGGGCCGTGGCCTCGGGGTTCGCGGCCCCGGTCGATCCGTCGGTCGTCGCTGTCATGAGCTTCCCCTTACGTGCAGTCGGTTCTCTGCTGTGCTGGGGTCACCGTCGGCCGGCGCCCGGTGAGGGGCGCCGGCCGGCGACTGCGAGTCATATGCGAAGCGTCGTCATCTCTTTCGTACCACCACGAAGTCGGCCAGCTCGGTGAGCTGTTCCCTCACTCGGTGGGGCATGTCGACGGCGTGCAGCGCCTCGATGGCGATCGCGTGCTGACGACGAGCTTCCTGGGCGGTCCACTCGCGGCCGCCCGCCTCCTCGATGAGTGCCGCGCGGGCGGCGAACTCCTCTTCGGAGAAGCTGTCGAAGTCGTTGCTCTTGGCGTCGGCGGCGAGCAGTTCGCCCAGCCGGTCGGAGGCCTCGCCGCCCGCGGCGAGCGCCGCGACGACGGGCAGGGACTTCTTGCGCTGGCGCAGGTCGCTCCAGGTCTGCTTGCCGGTGGCCTCCGGGTCGCCCCAGATGCCGAGGAGGTCGTCGACGGCCTGGAAGGCGAGGCCGAGGTGGTAGCCGTACGCCTCCAGGGTGTCGGCGGTGCGGTCGTCGGCGCCGCCGAGCACCGCTCCGATGGAGACGGCGCAGGCCAGCAGGGCGCCGGTCTTGTTGCCCTCCATCTCCAGGCACTCCTCGACGGTGACCCGCTCGCGGTGCTCGTAGGAGATGTCCTGGGCCTGCCCGTCGATGAGCTTGCGGGTGGCTGTGGTCAGTCGGCGGGCCGCACGGCCCGCCTCGACGGTGCCGAGCTCCAGCAGCAGGTCGTAGGCGAGCGCGAAGAGCGCGTCGCCGACCAGGATCGCCTGGGCAGGGCCGTGCACCTTCCAGACGGTGTCACGGTGGCGGCGCTGCTCGTCGCCGTCCATCAGGTCGTCGTGCAGCAGCGAGAAGTTGTGCACGAGTTCGACGGCCACCGCGCCGGGGATGCCGGCCTCGGCGGGGGCTCCCGCCGCCTCGGCGGACAGCAGGGCGAGCGCGGGGCGCACGGCCTTGCCGCCGTCGCCGTCCGAGGGCTGCCCCTCCGCGTCGATCCAGCCGAAGTGGTAGGCGGCGACGGTGTCCATGGGCGGCGCGAGCCGGCCCACGGCAGCCCGCAGGACCGGCGCTGACAGGGCTCGTCCGCGCTCCAGAAGCGCGGTGACGTCCGCGGTGTCCGCCACGGTGTCGAAAGCCGGATTCGCCGGGGTCACAGACTCTCCTCTTGTTCCGGTGGTACTGCTCATGCCGCCTCCTGCAGCGGATGTCCTGGGGAGCGGCCGAGGTCGTGGAGCGCCGCTTCGGCGGCGCCGGCGCCGCTGCGCACGGCGCCCTCCATCGTCGCGGGCCAGCCGGTGTCGGTCCAGGCCCCCGCCAGCTGAAGTCCGGTCAGCCGGGTGCGGGGTCCGGGGCGCAGCCGACCGACGCCCGGGGCGGGCGCGAAGGTGGCGGTGCGCTCCCGGGTGACGAAGAAGTCGCGGATGCCCGCGCCGCGGGCGGCGGGGAGCAGCCGTTCCAGTTCGGGCAGGTAGCGGGAGCGCAGTTCGGCGACGGGCAGGTCGATCTCGTCCTGGGCGGCCGACTGCGAGACCGCCAGGTACTGCCCTGGGCCCGTCAGCCCCGAGGAGTGGGTGCGGTCGAAGACCCACTGGACCGGGGAGCCGATCGCGGCGAAGAACGGCCTGCGCAGCACCTTGCGGTCGTAGATGACATGGACGTTCAGGATGGGCGCGTTGTCGATGTCGAGCAGCAGGTCGGGTTCGTCCAGGGCGCCCTCGGGCAGCAGGCCGTGGGTCTCGGTCTGCGGCACGGCCAGGACGACGGTGTCGGCGGTGATCCGCTCCCCCGCCGTCTCGACGTTCCAGCGGCCGTCCTCGGTGCGGGTGAGGGAGCCGACCTTGGCGCGCAGTTCGGTGCGGACGCCCGCGGTGTCCAGGGCCTTGCGGGCGAGGGTGTCGTGCAGCTCGCCGAGGGGCACGGTGGCCCAGCCGATGTCGGCGGCTCCGGGCTCGGAGAGCAGGCCGGTCTTGAAGACCTTCGCCGCGAGCGCCATGGAGGCGTTCGGAGCGGTGGCGTTCAGCGTGGCGACGCCGACGAGGTCCCAGAGGGCCTCGATCGTGCGCTCCGACTGGCCGTGCCGCCGCAGCCAGCTCGCGAAGTCGACGCGGTCGAGCTCGGGGTCGGCGGGGTCCAGGCGGCCGAGCGCGAGGGCGGCGCGGCCCACGCCCGCCTTCTCGGCGAGCGAGAGGTGGGGATAGGCGGCGAGTCCGCCGGCGAGGTGCAGCGGTACGGGCAGAGCGGTGCGCCGCAGCCGTCCCAGGCGCGGTCCCGCGGCCCGGCCGACGTCCAGCACGGGCACGTCGAGACGGTCCTGGACCGGGGCCAGGTGGGCGGCGTCGATCCGGTCGAGGAACCAGCGGTAGCCGGTGCAGCAGCGCAGGTAGACGTGCTGGCCGTTGTCGACGGTGAGGTCGCCGCGCTGGAAGGAGAAGGCGAGGCCGCCGAGGCGGGGCCGCCCTTCCAGGAGGGTCACGTCGAGTCCGGCGTCGGCGAGGCGGAGCGCCGCGGTGACGCCGGCGAGGCCGCCGCCGACGACGACGGCGACGGGGCGTGGGCTCTCGTCGTTCATGCGTGCCCCTCTCGCCGGGTCGGTGCGCTGCGCCGGGTCCTCATCCTGGTGATCGTCGCAGTCGGTGACGCGTCGGGCCACTGGAGGGTTGCCCGGGAGCTGGAGCCACGAGGACGCATCAGTCCCGCCCCCTGGCGGTGAGCTTCGAGATGTGGCGGGCGTCCAGTCCGGACAGGCCGCGCACCGCGACATAGGCCTTCTCGTGGCCGGGCAGCGAGACCCGTCCGCGCAGCACGGCCTCCGGGTCGCGCTCGATCCGGTCGAGGAGGCGGCGGTAGATCCCGGCCATCGCCGCGACGCAGGCGCCGCTGCGACGGTCGAGCATCGGCAGCAGCCGGTAGCCCTCGGCGAACAGGGCGCGGGCGCGCCGGACCTCGAAGTGGATGAGGCCCGCGAAGTCGGAGCCGGGGGGCGGAGTGGTCCGGTGGAACCCTGCCGAGCAGCCGAACTTGGCCAGGTCGTCGGCGGGCAGGTAGGTGCGCCCGTTGCCGGCGTCCTCGCGGACGTCGCGCAGGATGTTGGTGAGCTGGAGGGCGAGGCCGAGGGTGTCGGCGTACTCCGCGGCGCGCTCGGCCCCGCGGGCGCCCGGCGCGGTGCCGAAGACGCCGAGGCTGAGGCGTCCGATGGCCCCTGCGACGCACCGGCAGTAGGCCTTCAGGTCGTCCCAGGTCTCGTAGGTCGCGCCCCGGACGTCCATCAGGACGCCGTCGATCAGCTCGTCGAGCCCGCCGAGCGGCAGCGGGAACCGCTGGGCGGCGTCGGCGAGCGCGACGGCCACCGGGTCGGTGTCGTCCTCGTCCACCGCGTCCTTGCGGATCCGCTCCAGCAGTTCGCGGGTGCTCTCCAGCCGGGTCCGCTTGATCTCCGGGTCCAGCTCCCCGTCGCCGATGTCGTCGACACGACGGGAGAAGGCGTACAGCGCCGACATGGCCTGCCGCTTCTCGTACGGCAGCAGCCTGATGCCGTAGGCGAAGTTGCGGGCCTGCTGTCCGGTGACGGCCTCGCAGTAACTGTATGCGGCCTGCACCGGCGGCGACATGTACGTCGTCTGTCCCTCCACGGTCCGGCTCACCTCTCTCCACGCGCTCTTCGCAAGACGGTTCCCACTTCGCGCAGCAGACTGGGCTTGGTGGGCTTGGGCGGTCCGGGCAGTACGTCGAACCCGGCGGCCGAGATCGCCGTGAGCGCGCTGCGCCCGCCCGCGACGAATCCGGCGAGGAGCAGCTTGAGTCTTCCGTCGACGCTGCCCACCAACGGGGGGCCCTCGTTCAGCAGCTCGCTCGCGCGCTGGGCCTCGTACGCGATCAGGGCACGCACCGAGGCTCCGGCGGAGGGTGCGGCCAGGTCGGATTCGGTGACCCGGAAGCGTTCCATGTCATCGGCGGGCAGGTAGATCCGGTCGCGTTGCAGGTCCTCGGCCACGTCCTGAAGGTGTTCGACGATCTGGAGCGCGGTGCAGACCGCGTCGGAGCGGCGGACGCGTTCCGGGCTCGTGGTGCCGGTGAGGGCGAGGACCAGGCGCCCGACCGGGTTGGCCGAGAGCTCGCAGTAGGCGGCGAGGTCGGCGTAGGTGCCGTAGCGGCGGATCTTCTGGTCCTGGCGGTTGGCCTCGATCAGGCCGAGGAAGGGCTCCGGGGTGAGAGCCCGGCGCCGCACGGTGGGGCGGAGGTTGCGCAGCAGTGGGTGGTGCGGTTCCTCACCGGTGGTGGCGAAGACGCGGTGGAGGTCGGTCTCGAAGGCGTCGAGCATGGCGAGGCGGTCGTCGCTGCGCTCCGGCTCCAGGCCGAGCCGACGGGCGTCGGCGCCGCCGGGGGCGAGGTCGCCGTCGCCGATGTCGTCGACGAGCCGGGCGAAGCCGTAGACCGCCATCAGGTCGTCGCGCCAGGCGCGGGGCAGGAAGAAGGGCGCCACGGGGAAGTTCTCGCCCGCGGCCTTGCCGAGGGTGGCGTCACCGATGCGCGTCTCGGGGGTCCAGGTCACTGCGGACCGCCCGGCGCGGGGACGGCGAGACCACGCCGGAGCTGGAGATCTTCCGTCATTGCCGTCACAGCTCCCGTTCTACACTGCTGACCCAAAACAACCCTTTTCGGACACGCCGCTCTGTCTTCCGAGTGCACTGCGGCAGAGCGGCCGGTGCCGGGGCGTATCGCCCTACTTGCCATGAATCAGCACCGCTACAGCTTACGTTGTACAGCTCACAGGGGGTCGGCGGGGTGGAGGACCCACCGCCGCTTCCCGGCCGCTCCCGTCAACCTTCCCCGCGCGTGGCGGAATTGACGTCATCCGCCGGGAGGAGATCGCACCCGGGCCCCACCGCGGACGGTCCGCACGGCGCCGGGCACCGAGCGGCCCCCGCCGGACCGGTCCGGCGGGGGCCGCGGCGAACGTTCTGGCTACTTGCCCGTTTCGCGCTCGTACGCCTTGAGGACTTCCTCGGTGGGACCGTCCATCAGGAGTTCGCCCTTCTCCAGCCACAGCGCGCGGTCGCAGGTGTCCCTGATCGACTTGTTGTTGTGGCTGACCAGGAAGACGGTGCCCGCTTCCTTGCGCAGCTCGCGGATCCGCTCCTCGGAGCGGACCCGGAACTTGCGGTCCCCGGTGGCCAGCGCCTCATCGATCATGAGGACGTCGTGGTTCTTGGCCGCGGCGATCGAGAAGCGCAGCCGCGCCGCCATGCCGGAGGAGTACGTCCGCATCGGCAGGGTGATGAAGTCGCCCTTCTCGTTGATGCCGGAGAACTCCACGATGTCCTGGTAGCGCCGACGGATCTCGTCCTGGCTCATGCCCATCGCCAGACCGCCGAGCACGACGTTGCGCTCACCGGTCAGGTCGCTCATCAGCGCGGCGTTCACCCCGAGCAGCGAGGGCTGACCGTCCGTGTACACCTGGCCGGATTCGGTCGGCAGCAGGCCGGCGATGGCGCGCAACAGCGTCGACTTGCCGGAGCCGTTGGTGCCGATGAGACCGATGGCCTCGCCGCGGTAGGCGGTGAAGGAGACACCGCGCACGGCGTGCACCTTCCGGACGCCTCGCGGCTCGCCCTTGCCCCGCCGCATCATGCGGCTCAGCGCGGCGGTGGCGCTGCCCCGGCCGCCGCCCGTGCCGTTGACCCGGTACACGATGTGCACGTCGTCGGCGATCACCGTCGGGATGCGCCCCTGTGCGTTGTCCTCAGCCACGGCCGTACCGTTCCTCTGCCTTCCAGAAGTACACGAATCCCACGACACCCAGCAGTACGGCCCAGCCGACGCCGACGGCCCAGACGTGGTCCGGCAGGTTCTCGGAGCCGTACCCGTCGATCAGGGCGAAGCGGACCAGGTCCATGTAGATCGCCGCCGGGTTGTACTGCAACACGTCCGCGATCCAGGCCGGCTTGTCCTTGAGCATCACCGGGATGGAGAACATGACGCCCGAGGCGTACATCCAGGTCCGCATGACGAACGGCATCAGCTGCGCGAGGTCGGGGGTCTTGGAGCCGAGCCGCGCCATGACGAGGGCCAGGCCCGTGTTGAAGAAGAACTGGAGAATCAGGGCGGGGATCACCAGCAGCCACGACAGCGAGGGGTAGCTGCCGAAGATGACGGCGACCGCGACCAGCACGATCATCGAGAACAGCAGCTGCTGGAGCTGCTGGAGCGAGAAGGAGATGGGCAGCGAGGCCCGGGGGAAGTGGAGGGCCCGGACCAGCCCGAGGTTGCCCGAGATCGAGCGGACGCCCGCCATCACCGAGCTCTGGGTGAAGGTGAAGACGAAGACGCCGGTGACCAGGAACGGCACGAAGACGTCGTGGGAGATCCCCTCCCTGGTCCCCAGGATCAGCCCGAAGATCAGGTAATAGACCGCTGCGTTCAGCAGGGGCGTGACCACTTGCCACAGCTGGCCCAGTTTGGCCTGGCTGTACTGCGCGGTCAGCTTCGCCCGGGAGAAGGCCAGGATGAAGTGGCGTCGTCCCCAGAGCTGTCGCATGTATGCGAACAGCCCCGGCCTGGCGCCGCTCACGGTCAGGCCGTACTTGGCGGCCAGCTGGGCCGCGTCGAGGCCCTCGTCGGCGGACGGCGGGGTCCCGAGGGCTACCCCACCGTCGTGGGTCGTGTCACTCACAAGTTGAAACTCTCGTCTTCACGCGCAGCCAGTCGCGGGCGCGGCTCAGGCGGACAGGTTCCGGAAAGAAAATACGCCTCATGCTCTCAGAGGAAAGCCTCTCAGATGACCGGAGGTCGGCCCAGCCTCGTCAGCCGCCACACCGTACGCCACTTCATCGGGCGCCGGGGCCCGCAGGGGGTCGACCAGCCTTCCCGGAATCCGCCGAACCATGCCTTCAGCGCGGGCGCCGAAGGACGTCTGACCAGGGTCAGCAGCAACCAGACCCCCAGGTAGAGGGGAACCAGTGGGGCGGGCAGGTTCCGGCGGGCGAGCCAGACCCGGTTGCGGGCGACCATGCGGTGGTAGACCGCGTGCCGGGACGGGGCGGTGGTGGGGTGGTTCAGCACCATGTCCGCGCGGTAGTCGATCATCCACCCCGCGTCCAGCGCCCGCCAGGCCAGGTCCGTCTCCTCGTGGGCGTAGAAGAAGTCCTCCGGCAGTGGACCGACCTCGGCGATGACCCGGGTGCGTACGGCGCTGGCGCCGCCCAGGAACGTGGTCACGCGCGAGGAGCGCGTCGGGTCGGCGGCCCGCAGGCGGGGCACGTGCCGCCGCTGGGTGGCGCCCGTGTCCGGGTCGGTGATCCGGAAGGTGATGATCCCGAGCCTCGGGTCAGCCGCGAAGGCCTGTCGGCACAGCTCGGCGGTGCCCCGGTCGGGGAGCAGCCCGTCGTCGTCCAGGAAGAGCAGCGCGTCCACGTCCGCCCCGCAGGGGCCGAACGCCTCGATGCCGACGTTGCGGCCGCCGGGGATGCCCAGGTTCTCGGGCAGTTCCACCGTGCGCACTCCGGCGGGGACGTCGGGGACCGGGGCTCCGTTGCCGACCACCACGACCTCGATCCGGTCACCGTGCTGTGCGGTGACCGAATCGAGGAGGGCGCGGAGCTCCTCCGGGCGGTTGCCCATGGTGATGATCACCGCGCCCAGTTTCATGGGGAAGGTCACTTCAGCCTGCTGGACGCCAGGACGGACACCAGGTGCAGCAGGGTCTGCAGCAGCGCGATGCCGGCCATCACCGCGACGGTCAGGCGGGTGTAGAAGAGGTCGCCACCGATCGCGTCGACCACGGCCACCACGAGGATCACCAGCGAGGCCTCGATGCCGAGGATCAGCCGGTGGAACTTGAGCGCCCCGGCCGCCCGGCGGGCCAGCGCCATGCCGGAGGAGCGCGGCTCGGACGCCGCCTCCTTGACGGGTGGCAGCCCGCCCTGGTGGCGGGCCACCCCGACCAGGTCCGTCTCGGCCTTGATGAGGATCGCGCCGAGGGCGGCGAGGGTTCCGAGGAAGGCCCAGAGCCAGTCGATCCGGCCCTCGCCCCAGATGTCGGCGGCGCGCAGGCCGAGGCCGACGAGCACCGCCGCGTCGCAGAGATAGGCGGCGACCCGGTCAAGGTAGACCCCGCTGAGCGAGTACTGCTTCTTCCAGCGGGCCAGCTCGCCGTCCACGCAGTCGAACAGCAGGTAGAGCTGGACCATCACCACGCCGAGCACGGCGCCCCAGATGCCCGGCACCAGCAGCGCCGGGGCGGCCAGGGCCCCGGCCAGCGTCATCACGTACGTGACCTGGTTCGGCGAGACGCGTGTGTTGACCAGGTAGCGGTCCACGCGCAGCGAGACCTCGCGCATGTACATGCGCCCGGCCCAGTGCTCGCCGCTGCGCCGGTCCTTGACCCCCGGGGGGTGAACGACCGGACGGAGTTCAGCTACTGATGGTCGTCGCATAGTCGGCGTACGCGTCCCTGATCTGGTCGGTGGACAGGTTGAGGTGCTCCAGGACCGTGAAGCGTCCCGGACGCGTCTGCGGCGCGTAGTCGACGGCCTCGACGAACTCGTCGACGCTGAACCCGATCTCCTCCGGCAGGACCGGCAGACCGTGGCGGCGCAGTATCGATGCCATCAGGAGGGATTCCTGACGGGCACCGCGCAGATGCATGGCGAAGCAGGCGCCGAGGCCGACCTGCTCGCCGTGGCTGGCCGCGCGCTGGGGGAACAGCAGGTCGAAGGCGTGGTTGATCTCGTGGCAGGCGCCGGAGGCCGGGCGGGAGTCGCCCGCGACCGACATCGAGATACCCGTCAGCACGAGCCCCTCGGCCAGCACCTTCAGGAAGGCGTCGTCGCCGACCCCGCCGGGGTGGCGCAGCACGGCCTCGCCCGCCTGGCGGGCCATCGCGGCCGCCAGGCCGTCGATCTCCTCGCCGTTGACCTCGTGGGCCAGCTCCCAGTCGGCGACGCAGGAGATGTTCGAGATCGCGTCGCCGATGCCGGAGCGGACGTAGCGGGCGGGCGCCTCACGGATCACGTCGAGGTCGATGACCACGGCGATCGGGGTGGGGACCCCGTAGGAGCCGCGCCCGTTGTCGTTGTCGAGCGTCGCGACCGGCGAGCACAGGCCGTCGTGCGACAGGTTCGTCGCGACGGCGACCATGGGCAGCCCGACCCGCGCCGCGGCGTACTTCGCCACGTCGATGATCTTGCCGCCGCCGAGGCCGACGACGGCGTCGTACCGGTTGCCCTTGATGCCGTCGGCGAGCTTCACCGCCGAGTCGATCGTTCCGTCGGACACCGGGTACCAGTCGGCTCCCGGCAGAACCGGGGCGAGCCTCTCCCGCAGGGCACGCCCGGAGCCGTCGCTGATCGCGATGGCGAGCTTGCCCGAGGAGGAGATGCGCTGATCGGCCAGGAGACCCGCCAGATCGTCCATGGCGCCGCGCCGGATGTCGACGACGACCGGGGACGGAATGAGCCGGGTCAGTACTGGCACGCGATCTCACGGCCCTTCTCGAGGTCGTCGTGGTTGTCGATCTCGACCCAGGTCACGGTGCCGATGGGGGCCACGTCGACGGTGAAGCCGCGGTTCACGAGCTCCTGGTAGCCGTCCTCGTAGTAGAGGTCGGGGTCACGCTCGAAGGTGGTCTTCAGCGCGTCCGCCAGCTCCTCGGCGGCCTCGGCCTCGATGAGGGTGACGCCGATGTACTCGCCGGTCGCGGTGGCCGGGTCCATCAGCTTCGTGATGCGCTGGACGCCCTTGCCCTCCTCCGTGATGACCTTCATCTCCTCGTCGGCGAGGACCTTCTCGGTGTCCAGGGCGAGGATGATCTTCTGGCCCTTGCCGCGGGCGTCCAGCAGGGTCTTCTCGACGGAGACCGGGTGCACGGTGTCGCCGTTGGCGAGGATCACGCCGCGCTTGATGACGTCACGGGCGCACCACAGGGAGTAGGCGTTGTTCCACTCCTCGGCCTTGTCGTTGTCGATGAGCGTGAGGGTGACGCCGTAGGTCGCTTCCAACTCGGCCTTGCGGGCGTAGACGGCCTCCTTGCGGTAGCCGACGACGATCGCGACCTCGGTGAGTCCGACCTCGGCGAAGTTGGCGAGCGTGAGGTCGAGGACCGTCTTGTCGCCGTCGACAGGGACGAGCGCCTTGGGAAGCGTGTCCGTGTAGGGGCGCAGACGTCGTCCTGCACCGGCTGCCAGTACGAGGCCGATCATGCGAGTTCTCCTTCGTCGTGTACGGCGGGGGCCGAGGAGGACACCCAGAAGCGGATGGACTCCACGAGCACCACCAGAGCCACGGCGACCGCGAGCGCGGTCAGGGCCGTGGTGAAACCTGAGGTGTGGGTGAGTACGGCGGCGAGGACGACCACCAGCGCGGTCCGGCCCTCGTGTCCACCGATCGTCCGCACCAGCCACTGGGGCGGCGCGCCGGTGCCTCCGCGAATGCGGTACACCGTGTCGTAGTGATGGTAGGCGACGGCCGAGACCAGCCCGAAGGCCGCCGGAACGGCGTGCGGGACGTCGCTGCGGGCCGCCAGCACCAGGAGCGTGACGTACTCCGCGGCCCGGAAGAACGGCGGCACCAGCCAGTCCAGCGCACCCTTCAGCGGGCGGGCGACGGCGAGGCCGGAGAGGACCACGTACACCGCCGCCGCGGCGACGGTGAGCGGGCTGCCGTACGGGAGGAGGAGGGCGCCGCCGATCATGACCAGCGTCCCGAGCAGGGCGACGGCCGGGGCGGTGAACGCGCCCCGGAGGCCCGGCGCGACCCTCGCGACGCCCTGGGCGAGGGGTCCCGAGTCGGCGAGGTCCGCGAGTGCCCGCGCGGCGCGGTCGGTGCGGCCGGCCCGGCGGGTCAGCGAGCGCAGCAGGCGGCCGGCCGTGGTGTAGCAGGCGGCCAGGGAGCAGCCGACGAGCAGGGCGTAGAAGACGATGCGCGGGGTGGTGAGCGCGGTGAGCACGGCGATCATGGCCCAGCGCTCGCCGATCGGCAGCACGATCATCCGCCGCACCCAGACCGTCCAGCCGACGCTGTCGAGCTTGTCGGAGAGGGCTGCGGTGGGGCTGGTGTTGGCGACCGCGTCGTGGTTGGCCTCGTTGAACGAGAAGTCCACGACGTGGCGGCAGGCCTGGAGGACCATCGCGCCAAGCGCCAGGGTCCATACGTCGTCGCCTCCGCGGACGGCGCCGATGGCGAGCCCCGCGTAGTACGCGTACTCCTTGGCGCGGTCGAAGGTGGCGTCCAGCCAGGCGCCCATCGTCGAGTACCGCAGCGAGTAGCGGGCGAGCTGCCCGTCGGTGCAGTCCAGGACGAAGGAGACCAGGAGCAGGATCCCGGCGGCGACGTAGCCGCCCCGGGTGCCGGTGGCCGCCGCGCCCGCCGCGATGAGCGCGGTGATCAGCGAGGCGGTGGTGACCTGGTTCGGGGTGAGGTCGCGGCGGGCGCACCAGCGGGCGATGTAGCGGGAGTAGGGGCTGATGCAGTACGTGGTGAAGAACCCGTCGTGGGCCTTCACCGCGTTGCGCAGCCGCACCGCCTCGTCGTCGACCGAGGCGAGGCCCGCCTCGGCGGCGGCCCGCTGCTCCGGGTCCGTGGGGACGGCCGCGACGAGCGAGCCAAGGGCGGGGCGCTGCACGGCGGTGCCCTCGGCCTCCAGCGCGACGGCGATCCGGCCGGGGACGGTGCGGTCCTCGGGCGCGGGGTCGGCCTCCGGCTCGACGACCGGGGCGCCCGCGCCGACGGCGGCGGCGGTGCGGTCCAGGGCGCGCAGCAGGGCTCCGCGCGCCTCGGGCTGGGCGGTGAGCGCGCCGGGGACGGTGGCGGCGGGGAAGCGCGGGTCGGTCAGTCCGAGCCGCAGCGCGTGGACGTGGCCCACGAAACGCGGGTCGACGAGGGCGACCCGGCGGCCCGCCGGGACGGCGGCGAGGAGAGCCGCGGCGTCAGCGGCGTCGGCGGCGGTCCGCACGTCGAAGCCCAGGGACCGCAGATCGTCCGCGAGCGACGACCCGGGTACCGGCGTACCGGTGAGAATGGCGGTCGACAGACGAACTCACTCCTTGGCACTGACGTGGACGACACACGGCGGCACGGCCACGAGGCGGGCCGGCGGCGTGTCGGCTGAGGCTATCGGATGAACGGAAGACCGAGTTCACCGCCCGTTTGCGCGCTGTACCGGGGGGACCCGCGGGCCCGGGCGGCGTTGGCGATCATCATCATCGATCGGGGGCCCGGCCCACAAACCGCCGCCCGCCCGCGCGGGCGGGCGGCTTAGGCTGGTGCTCATGACATGGCTGATCACAGGCGGGGCGGGATACATCGGGGCACACGTGGCGCGCGCCATGGTCGCGGCGGGAGAGCGGGTCGTGGTGCTCGACGACCGCTCCAGCGGCATCGTGGACCGGCTGCCGGACGCCGTCACGCTGGTGGAGGGCTCGGCCTCCGACCGGGCCCTGCTGGACCGGGTGCTGGCCGACCACGCGGTGAGCGGTGTGGTGCATCTCGCGGCGAAGAAGCAGGTCGGCGAGTCCGTGGAGAAGCCGCTGCTGTACTACCGGGAGAACGTGGCCGGGCTGGCCGTCCTGCTGGAGGCCGTGGTCGCGGCGGGAGTGCCGCGCTTCCTCTTCTCGTCCTCGGCGGCCGTCTACGGCGTACCGGACGTGGACCTCATCACGGAGGAGACGCCCTGTCTCCCGATCAACCCGTACGGCGAGACCAAGCTCACCGGTGAGTGGCTGGTGCGGGCCACCGGGAAGGCCCACGGGCTCTCGACCGCCTGCCTGCGGTACTTCAACGTGGCGGGCGCCGCCGCACCGGAACTCGCGGACACCGGGGTCTTCAACATCGTGCCGATGATGTTCGAGCGGCTGACGCGCGGCGAGGCCCCGCGGATCTTCGGGGACGACTACCCGACGCCGGACGGCACCTGTGTCCGTGACTACATCCATGTGGCCGATCTGGCGGAGGCGCATCTCGCCGTCGCCCGGCGGCTGGACGGGGCGGGCGCCGGTGAGCTGACGCTCAACGTCGGCCGGGGCGAAGGCGTCTCGGTACGGGAGCTGGCCGGGGTGATCGGCGAGGTGACGGGCCACGGCCTGAAGCCGGTGGTCGAGCCGCGCCGGGCCGGTGACGCGCCGACGGCGGTGGCGTCGTCCGCGCGGATCACCGAGGAGCTGGGGTGGACGGCGCGGCGGAGCGTCCGCGAGATGGTGGAGTCGGCCTGGGAGGGCTGGTGCCTGCGCCACCCCGAGGCGCGTTCGTAGTCGGTCACGGGTGGCATCGGCGATCGTGTCAGCGCTCTGACCTGCGGAACGTTTCCGCAGGTCAGAGCCAATGACAACGGTGTTCAGTGCCGTGTTGCCCTATACCCCCCACCCGTAGTTCACTGGCCGCGTCGGGACGGTTTCGCCCCGGCGCGTCGCAGGGACCTGGAGGCGTTTCGCATGGGGGCTGGACACGATCACGGGCATACACACGGCGGACCGCCTCCGACGGGCACGGCGGCCGCCGCGTACCGGGGCAGGCTCCGGGTGGCCCTGGGGATCACGCTGAGCGTGATGGTCATGGAGATCGTCGGCGGGGTGCTGTCCGACTCGCTGGCCCTGATCGCGGACGCCGCCCACATGGCCACCGACGCCCTGGGGCTCGGGATGGCGCTGCTCGCCATCCACTTCGCCAACCGTCCGGCCGGGCCGAACCGCACCTTCGGCTTCGCCCGCGCGGAGATCCTGGCGGCGCTCGCGAACTGTCTGCTGCTGCTGGGGGTCGGCGGCTATCTGGTCTTCGAGGCGGTCGAGCGGTTCATCACCCCGGCCGAGACGAAGGGCGGCCTGGCCATCGCTTTCGCCGCCGTCGGCCTGGTGGCCAACGTCGTCTCCCTCTCCCTGCTGATGCGCGGGCAGAAGGAGAGCCTGAACGTGCGGGGCGCCTATCTGGAGGTGCTGGCCGACACCCTGGGCTCGCTCGCCGTGATCATCTCGGCGGGCGTCATCATGGCGACCGGCTGGCAGCCCGCCGACCCGATCGCCTCCCTGGTGATCGGCCTGATGATCGTCCCCCGGACCGTGAAGCTGCTGCGGGAGACCCTGAACGTGCTCCTGGAGGCGGCGCCCAAGGGTGTGGACATGGCGGAGGTGCGGGCCCACATCACGGAGCTTCCCGGGGTCCTGGGCGTCCACGACCTGCACGCCTGGACGATCACCTCGGGGATGCCGGTGCTCTCCGCCCATGTGGTGGTGCGCCAGGAGATGCTCGACTCGATAGGGCACGAGAAGGTGCTGCACGAGTTGCAGGGATGCCTCGGGGACCACTTCGACGTGGAGCACTGCACCTTCCAGCTGGAGCCGAGCGGTCACGCGGAGCACGAGGCGCGGCTCTGCCACTGAGGCGGCTCCCGGTGCGGGCCGAGCCGGTGCTAGGGTGGTTTCGCTGAGACGTTCGAGTCTCGCGGTGGAGCGGAACCCGGGGACACCGGGACCCTGTCGAGAGGAGCTGAGGTTGATGACGGTCGCGACGACGCCTTCCCGGCGCGGCAATCGGTCCTTCCTCATCTCCAGGGTTTCCGGCTAGGTCCACTCTCTTCCCGGATCGGGTCGGAGCCCTCACATTCAAGGGTTCCCACGTTGACCGACCACACTGACGACGCCTCGCGCACCGAGGCGTTCTTCACCCTGCACCACCGTCTTCCCCGGCAGAGCCCCGGCTCCGACGCGACCACGCGTCGCCTGCTCGCTCTCGCCGGCCCGCTGCCCGACCGCCCGCGCGTCCTCGACCTGGGCTGCGGTCCCGGCCGGGCCGCTCTGCTGCTCGCCGCCGAGGCGGGCGCCGAGGTGACCGCGGTCGACCTGCACCAGCCGTTCCTGGACGAGCTGCGCGAGGCGGCCGGGGCCCGAGGTCTCGGCGATCGCGTCCGTACCGTCAAGGCGGACATGGGCGACCTCACCGGTCCCGGATTCCCCGCGGGGTCCTTCGACCTGATCTGGGCCGAGGGCTCCGCGTACTGCATCGGGTTCGACACCGCCGTCCGGGACTGGCAGCGCCTGCTGGCGCCGGGCGGCGCGATGATGATCTCCGATTGCGTCTGGACCACGGACGCGCCGTCCGCCGGGGCGCGCGGCTTCTGGGACCGCAACGGCTCCCTGCGCACCCTGCCGGAGACCACCGCGGCGGCCGTCGCCGCCGGCTGCACGGTCGACGCCGTGCTGCTCCAGCCCGAGAGCGACTGGAACGAGTACTACGGACCGCTCGCCGAACGGGTCGGGAGCGCCGACCCCGGCGTTCCCGGTATGGAGTGGGCGCTCGCGGCCACCCGTGAGGAGTTGGCGGTGCGGCGGGAGCACGGCACCGAGTACGGCTACGCCGCGTACGTGCTGCGCCCCGCCGATCCGCGGTGGAGGACCCGTCCCGAAACACCGGCGGACCGTGCTGCCGTGCACGCGGTCAACACGGCCGCGTTCCCCACCCGGGACGAGGCAGACCTCGTGGACGCCCTGCGGGCCGACTCCGGGGCCTGGCTGCCGGAGCTCGGCCGTATCGCCGAGGCCCCGGACGGTTCACCGGCGGCGTACGCGCTGCTCACCCGCTGCCGGGTCGGCGACGCCCCGGCGCTCGCCCTGGCCCCGGTGGCCACCTCTCCCGCGTACCAGCGGCAGGGTGCCGGGCAGGCCGTGGTGCGGGCGGTGCTCGATGCCGCCCGCATGCGGGGTGAGGCGCTGGTGCTGGTGCTCGGTCATCCCGAGTACTACCCGCGCTTCGGTTTCGTGCCGGCCTCGCACTACGGGATCCGGCCGGGTTTCGAGGTGCCTGACGAGGCGATGATGGCCCTGGTACTGGACGATTCCGTTCCTGTTCCGGCGGGCGTGATCCGCTATCCGGCGGCCTTCGGGGTCTGACGCTCCGTCCGCCCCGCCGCGCTCCCGGGGCGCGGCGGGGCGGACATGCCCGGACCCGCAGTGCGGACAAGCGGCTTTTGTACGGCAGACTTGACCGGACTCCAGGGGCCCGGCGCACGAGGCCGGGGACCAAAGCGAAGGATGGGTATGCCGACCACACCAGCCACCGCGACGCACAGCTCGTCGAACGGCACCGCAGAAGCGATCATGCTCGAACTGGTCGACGAGAACGGCACCACGATCGGCACCGCGGAGAAGCTGGCGGCCCACCAGGCCCCCGGGCAGCTGCACCGCGCGTTCTCCGTGTTCCTCTTCGACGAGCAGGGGCGGCTCCTGCTCCAGCGCCGGGCACTCGGCAAGTACCACTCCCCCGGTGTCTGGTCGAACACCTGCTGTGGGCACCCCTATCCGGGTGAGGCCCCGTTCGCGGCCGCCGCCCGGCGTACGCACGAGGAGCTGAGGCTCTCCCCCTCGTTGCTCGCCGAGGCCGGAACGGTCCGCTACAACCACCCGGACCCCGTGTCCGGGCTGGTGGAGCAGGAGTTCAACCACCTGTTCGTGGGGATGGCCCAGACGGCGCCGGAGCCGGACCCCGAGGAGGTCGGGGAGACGGCCTTCGTGACGGCGGCGGAGCTGGCGGAGCGCCACGCGCGGGCGCCCTTCTCGGCGTGGTTCATGACGGTGCTGGACGCGGCACGGCCGGCGATCCGTGAGCTGACGGGCCCCTCCGCGGGCTGGTGAACCCCCGCTCGCATCGGTACGGGGCGGTCAGAGCTGCGTCTTCAACGGCAGCGCCGCCCAGATGATCTTTCCGCCGCTCGCGGTGTGCTCGACGTCGCAGGTGCCGCCCGCCTCCGCGGTGATCACCTTGACCAGCAGCAGGCCCCGGCCGCCGGTCTGCGCGTAGTCCGTCTCCAGCGCGGTGGGGCGGTAGGGGTGGTTGTCCTCGACCGAGACTCTGACCCAGTCGGCGGCGATGGCCACCTCGACGGCCAGTTCGGGCGAGAGGAGCGCCGCGTGCTTGACGGCGTTGGTGACCAGCTCCGAGACGATCAGCAGAAGCCCCTGGAGGATGTCGTCCTCGATCGGCACGCCCTGCCGGTCCAGGAGGTCGCGTACGGCGTGCCGGGCGCTCGGCACGGACGCGTCCACGGCGGAGGCGGTGAAGCGCCACACCCCCTCGTAGGACACGGGGTCGGCAGGGGCACTCCCGAGGCTCTCCATCGTCCGGCACCAGCTCTCACTCGCACTGCACTGACCGTCGAGTAAAGAGTGTTGGGAATGGCCTGGTCCGGCCCGTGCCACTGATCGGAAGTAGTCAGGTATCGGCGCTATTTGACCAAACATGCGTGATGCGGTCGGTCCGATGACTACTTCCGCTCGTCTTCAGGAGGCGTGATCGGCTCGTCCGGGGGCGGGGCGGTTCCATCGAGCCGCTCCGAGACCAGGCTCACGATGCGCCGGCCGCCCACGCCGATGGCGATCAGGCCGAGCCCGTCGAACAGCAGGGCCAGCGAGAAGAAGCAGCCGAGGACGTAGAGGCTGCTGTGCGGCCAGTCGAACAGCACCAGCAGGCCCAGCAGCAGGCCGAAGGCGCCCTGCAGCAGCGTCCAGCCCATCTGCGGACCGCGCACGACGACGCTGCCGACCAGCCGGAAGACCCCGCCGGTCAGGAAGAGCAGGGCGGCGAACATGGTCAGCGCCTCGGCCGTGCCCTCGGGGTGCTTGATGACGACGACGCCCGCGGCGATGTTGAGGGCCGCGACCACCACGCCCAGCCAGAAGTAGTTCGTACCGCGTGACTCGATCGCGTGCAGCAGCCCGACCAGACCGCCGACGAGCAGCAGCCAGCCGAAGAGCAGCATCGAGGTGAGCGTGGCGACGCCGGTGTAGACGAGACCGATGACGCCCGCGATCACCAGCAGCGTGCCGAGCAGCGCGAGCCAGCCGAAACTGCGGCTGAGCTTCCGGCCCTCGGCGGTGGATTCGTTCATCGACGACTCCTTACGGTGCGTGCCCGCCCCGCGACCCCTTCTTGATCATAGGTTCGAACCTCCCGGATAGCATCCGGCGCATGGACGCTACGGACCCCCGCCTGATCACGACCGTCGAGCGCGGCGTCGCCACGGTCGTGATCACGAACCCCGCCAAGCGCAACGCGATGACCACCGCGATGTGGCGGAGTCTGCCGGAGCTGCTGGAGCGGCTCGCGGCCGATCCGGCGGTCCGGGCGCTGGTGCTGACCGGAGCCGGGGACACCTTCTGCGCCGGCGCCGACATCTCCACGCTGCGGGAGGGAGCGGACACCGCCCAGGGCCTGGCGGTGGCGGCCGAGGACGCGCTCGCCGCGTTCCCCCTGCCGACACTGGCCGCGGTGCGCGGCTACTGCGTGGGCGGCGGCGGCCAGCTCGCCGCCGCCTGCGATCTGCGGTTCGCGGAGGAGGGGGCCTCCTTCGGGGTCACCCCGGCCAAGCTCGGCATCGTCTACCCCGCCTCCTCGACCCGGCGGCTGGTCGCCCTCGTCGGTCCGGCCACGGCCAAGCACCTGCTGTTCTCCGGCGAGCTGATCGGCACGGAACGGGCGCTGCGCACCGGTCTGGTCGACGAGGTGCTGCCCGCCGGCCGGCTGGACGGGCGGGTCGAGGAGTACGTACGGGTCCTGGCGTCCCGGTCCCTGCTCACCCAGGCCGCCGCCAAGGAGTTCGCCGCGGGCCGGACGGACCGGGACGCCCACTGGGCCGCCGAGGCGCGGGGCAGCGGTGACACGGCGGAGGGCGCCGCCGCCTTCCTGGAGCGGCGCGCCCCCCGGTTCACCTGGACCGCGGGACCTACCGGGTGATGTGGCGGCTCCTGGCCCGCCATTCCTCGACGAGGGCCGCGGGGGCCTTCTCCGGCGATCCGCAGTCGTAGGGCGGCTGCGGATCGTACTCCGTGAGCAGCTGCACCGAGCGTGCCACGTCGTCGCCCGCGATCCGGCCGAGCAGGGTCAGCCCCATGTCGATGCCGGAGGAGACGCCGGCGGCGGTGACGTACTTGCCGTCCAGGACGACGCGCTCCCCGGTGGGCTCGACGCCGAAGTCCCTCAGCGTCTCCAGCGCCAGCCAGTGCGAGGTGGCACGCCTGTCCTTCAGGAGCCCGGCGGCGGCCAGCAGCAGCGATCCGGTGCAGACGGAGGTCGTCCAGGTGCTGGTGGCGTCGGCCGAGCGCAGCCAGCCGAGCAGGGCCTCGTTCTTCATCTGGTCGCTCTGGCCGGGGCCGCCCGGGACGATCACCAGGTCCGGGGAGGGCACCTCGGTGAGGGTCTTCTCAGCGACGAGCGAGAGGCTCCCGCTGTCGTTACGGACGGGGCCGGTCCGTGTCGCGACGAAGACGGGCTCGGCGCCGGGCGCACGGCTGAGGATCTCGTACGGGCCCACCGCGTCCAGGGCGGTGAAACGGTCGAAGAGCAGGATGGCGATCTGCACGGGAGCTGCCTCTCGGTTCGGTCGGTCGGACGGTGCGGTTCAGGTGCTGGACGGTTCAGGTGCTGGACGCGGGGGTGCGGAAGCGGCGGCGGTATTCGGCCGGCGCCGTCGCGAGGGTCTTCACGAAGGCACGGCGCATGGCTTCCGGGGTGCCGTAGCCACTGGCGCGGGCGACCCGCTCGACGCCGTCGGCGGTGTCCTCCAGGAGCCGGCGGGCGTGCTCCAGGCGGACGCGCTCGACGTACCGCCCCGGGGTCGTTCCGGTCTCCGCCCGGAACGCGCGGGCGAAGTGCCGGGGCGAGAGCCGGGCACGGGCCGCGAGGGCGTCGACCCCGAGGTCGGCGTCGGGGTGCTGGGTGATCCAGTGCTGGACCTCGCGCAGCGGTTCGCTCCGGGCGGTCCGGGCGGAGAGCTGGGCGCTGAACTGGGCCTGGTTGCCGGGGCGGCGCAGGAACACCACGAGGTGCCGGGCGATCTCCAGCGCGAGATCCCGCCCGTGGTCCTCCTCGACGAGCGCGAGGGCGAGGTCGATGCCCGCGGTGACGCCCGCGGAGGTGGCCAGCCGCCCGTCCCGTACGAAGATCGGTTCGGGATCGACGTGGACGGCCGGGTAGTCGCGGGCCAACTGCTCGCAGTAGTTCCAGTGGGTGGTGACCCGATGTCCGTCCAGCAGGCCCGCCTCGGCCAGCAGCAGCGCGCCCGTGCACACGGAGACGAGCCGCTCCGCCCGCGGCGCGTGCTCGCGCAGCCAGCCGGTCAGCTCCGGGTGGGAGCCCCGGGTGCCGTGCCCGCCGGGCACCAGCAGGGTGTGCGGTACGGGCGCGTCGGCGAGGCGGCCGTCGGGCATCAGGGTCAGGCCGCTGGTGGAGCGGACGGGGGCGCCGTCGAGCGAGGCGGTCCACAGGTCGTAGGAGACGCCCGGAGCCCGGGAGGCTCCGGCGAAGACCTCCATCGGGCCGGTGACGTCGAGACTCTGGATGCCGTCGAAGAGGACGACGAGCACGGTTCGCTGCTTCACGTCCGCCATCCTGGGCGGCGGGCGACGGTGGCCGCAATGACGAATATCCCACCTTTCCTGCCATCGCCCCGGCCTCGGCCCGCGCCGGACCTGCCCCGGACCTCTCCTGGAGCCGCCCTGGCCCTGTCGTTGGGCCCGTCCTGGTGGATCGTTGTGCTCCCCCCGGGGGTTCCGCTCCGTACCGACCAGTCGGTAACGTGCCGGTATGAGTACTCTCCCGGCCCGCGCGGAGCGCCGCTGCCACAACGCCGTCAACCCCCTGCACTCCTGCCTCTTCTTCTCCCCCGACCTGGGCGCGGAGATGGCGAAGATAGGTATCGAGGACCGGAGCGCCGTCTACTTCGCGACCCGGGCCGCCGCACTCGGCGCGGTCGGGGCGGGGACCGTCGGCGCCACCTTCTACAACTTCAACCCCGCGCTGGTGGCCCGACATGTGCCCGCCGTCTGGGAGACCGCCTCCCCCGACGTGGTCCTCGGGGCCCGGCTACGGGCGGCGGACACCACGCTGCGCCGACTGCTCGGCGAGGAGGTCATCGCCTCCGACGCGATGGCGGAGGCGGCCCGTCTCGCGCTGCGCGCCACCGAGGCCTGCACCCCGCACGCCCGCCCGCTCTACGCCGCGCACGCGGATCTGCCGGTGCCCGAAGAGCCGCACCTGGCGTTCTGGCACGCCGCGACCCTGCTGCGCGAGCACCGGGGCGACGCGCATCTCGCCGCCCTGCTCGCGGCCGGCCTGGACCCTCTGGAGTCGCTCGTCAGCCACACGGCCACCGGCAAGGGCATGGCGATCGGCTGGATCCTGTCCACCCGGGGCTGGGGGCGCACCGACTGGGAGGCGGCGTCCGACAGGCTGCGGAAGCGGGGGCTGCTGGCCGACGGCGAGCAGTTGGCGCTGACCGAGGCGGGCACGGCGCTGCGCGCGGAGGTCGAGGAGGCGACGGACCGCATGGACACCGCCCCGTACGAACACCTGGGCGCGGCAGGTGTGGAGCGGCTCACCGAGCTGGGGCGCGGCTTCCTCTTCACGGCCGCCGCCGCGGGGGCGTTCCCGGCCTCGGCGACCGGTCAGGGCTGACCCCGCACCGTCCGGAGCCGTCGCACGCGCGGCGGGGGCTCCGGGCGGGTTCGTCGAGGTCACGCGACACGGCCCCCGGCCACCCGGCACAATGCAGGCCAGGGGGGACACCCCCGGCAAGCAAGAACGTGCTCATCGCGACACGAGCACGGCCAGCACAGCCAGTACGAGAAGGCGAGTCGGGAAAACCGTGACGACGTCCATCGAAGGCAGGATCGCCGAGGAGCTCGGCGTACGTGAGCGACAGGTCAGGGCGGCCGTCGAGTTGCTCGACGGCGGATCGACCGTGCCGTTCATCGCGCGCTACCGCAAGGAGGCGACCGAATCCCTCGACGATGCGCAGCTGCGCACGCTGGAGGAACGGCTGCGCTATCTGCGGGAGCTGGAGGAGCGGCGTACGTCGATCCTCGAATCCGTACGTGAGCAGGGCAAGCTCGACGCCGCGCTGGAGGCGAGCATCCGCGCCGCCGAGACCAAGGCGCGCCTGGAGGACATCTACCTGCCGTTCAAGCCGAAGCGGCGGACCAAGGCGCAGATCGCCCGGGAGGCGGGGCTCGAACCGCTGGCGGACGGCCTGCTCGGTGACCCGTCGGTCGATCCGCTCGCGGCGGCCGCCGCTTTCGTGGACGGCGACAAGGGTGTCGCGGACGCGGCGGCCGCCCTGGACGGCGCCCGGTCGATCCTCACCGAGCGGTTCTCCGAGGACGCCGACCTGACCGGCGAGCTGCGCGAGCGCATGTGGACGCGCGGCCGGCTGACGGCGAAGGTGCGCGAGGGCCAGGAGGAGGCGGGCGCGAAGTTCGCCGACTACTTCGCCTTCGCGGAGCCGTTCACCGCGTTGCCCTCGCACCGGGTGCTCGCGATGCTGCGCGGCGAGAAGGAGAACGTCCTGGACCTCGTCCTGGAACCGGAGGAGCCGGAGGCCGCCGAGCGGCCGGGGCCGTCCACGTACGAGAACATGATCGCCCGCCGCTTCGAGATCGCCGACCGCGGCCGCCCGGGCGACAAGTGGCTCGGCGACACGGTGCGTTGGGCGTGGCGGACCCGGATCCAGGTGCACCTCGGCATCGACCTGCGGTTGCGGCTGCGCACGGCGGCGGAGGACGAGGCGGTGCGGGTCTTCGCCTCGAACCTGCGCGATCTGCTGCTCGCCGCCCCGGCCGGGACGCGGGCCACGCTCGGCCTGGACCCCGGATTCCGTACGGGGGTGAAGGTCGCGGTCGTCGACGCCACCGGCAAGGTGGTGGCCACCGATGTGATCCACCCGCACGTGCCCGCGAACAAGTGGGACCAGGCGCTGGCGAAGCTCGCGCATCTCGCGAAGGAGCACGCGGTCGACCTGATCGCGATCGGCAACGGCACGGCGTCCCGCGAGACGGACAAGCTCGCCGGTGAACTGATCGACAGACACCCGGAGTTGAAGCTCACCAAGGTGATGGTCTCGGAGGCGGGCGCCTCGGTGTACTCCGCCTCCGCGTTCGCCTCGCAGGAACTGCCCGACATGGACGTGTCGTTGCGCGGCGCCGTCTCCATCGCCCGGCGGCTCCAGGACCCGCTGGCCGAGCTGGTGAAGATCGACCCGAAGTCGATCGGCGTCGGCCAGTACCAGCACGACCTGTCCGAGGTGAAGCTGTCGCGTTCGCTGGACGCGGTCGTCGAGGACTGTGTGAACGGCGTCGGTGTGGACGTCAACACCGCTTCCGCGCCCCTGCTTTCACGGGTGTCGGGGATCAGCTCGGGGCTCGCCGAGAACATCGTCGCGCACCGCGACTCCAACGGCCCCTTCCGATCCCGCAAGGCCCTCAAGGACGTGGCGCGGCTGGGTCCGAAGGCGTACGAGCAGTGCGCGGGCTTCCTGCGTATCCGGGACGGCGACGACCCGCTCGACGGCTCCAGCGTGCACCCCGAGGCCTACCCGGTGGTGCGGCGGATGGGGAAGACGGCGGGCGGCGAGGTCGCCTCGCTGATCGGCAACGCGGAGGCCCTGCGCGCCCTGCGGGCCGCGGACTTCGTGGACGACATGTTCGGGCTGCCGACCGTGACGGACATCCTCAAGGAGCTGGAGAAGCCGGGGCGCGACCCGCGCCCGGCGTTCCGCACCGCGACCTTCAAGGAAGGCGTCGAGAAGCTCGGCGACCTGGAGCCCGGCATGGTGCTGGAGGGCGTCGTGACCAACGTGGCCGCGTTCGGCGCGTTCGTCGACGTCGGCGTCCATCAGGACGGTCTGGTGCACGTCTCGGCGCTGTCGAAGACGTTCGTGAAGGACCCGCGCGACGTCGTGAAGCCCGGGGACATCGTGAAGGTCAAGGTCATGGACGTCGACGGGCCGCGCAAGCGGATCTCGCTGACGCTGCGTCTTGACGACGAGCCCGGCGCGGGCGGCTCCGGCGGCGGGCAGCAGGGGCGCGGCGAGCGCGGCGGCCGTCCCCCGAAGCAGCGCCAGGGCCAGAGCCAGGGACAGCCGTCCGGTGGCGGTCAGGGCCGGCAGGGCGGCGGCGGCGGCGGCGGCGGCGGCGGCCGGGACCGACGCGGCGGTGGCGGTGGTTCCCGGCAGGGCCAGGGAGCCCCGGCTCCGGCGAACAGCGCCATGGCGGACGCGCTGCGGCGGGCCGGGCTGACCGACCCGAAACAGGGCGGCGGCCGGGGGCGCTGAGACGGACAGAGGTGGGGGCGGTCTGCCGTGTGCGGCCCGCCCCCACCCCCGTGACTCCGCTCAGACTTCCTTGACCTGGCCGTCGGCCACCTCGATGCGCCGGGTCGTGCGGACCGCCTCCAGCATCCGCCGGTCGTGGGTGACCAGCAGCAGGGTGCCCGTGTACGTCTCCAGGGCCGCCTCCAGCTGCTCGATGGCGGGCAGATCCAGGTGGTTCGTCGGCTCGTCGAGCACCAGGAGGTTGACGCCCCGACCCTGCAGCAGGGCGAGGGCGGCGCGGGTGCGCTCGCCCGGGGACAGGCTGGTCGCCGGGCGCGTGACATGGTCGGCGCGGAGGCCGAACTTGGCGAGCAGGGTGCGGACTTCCGCCGGTTCCGTGTCCGGTACGGCCGCGCAGAACGCCTCCAGCAGCGACTGTGCTCCGAGGAACAGCTTGCGGGCCTGGTCCACTTCGCCGACGACGACGCCCGAACCGAGCGTGGCGTTGCCGGAGTCCAGCGGCAGCCGCTCCAACAGGGCGGCCAGCAGGGTGGATTTGCCCGCGCCGTTGGCCCCCGTGATGGCGACCCGGTCCTCCCAGTCGATCTGGAGCGAGGCAGGGCCGAAGGAGAAGTCGCCGCGCGCCACTCGGGCGTCGCGCAGGGTCGCGACCACGGATCCGGAGCGCGGGGCGGAGGCGATCTCCATCCGCAGCTCCCACTCCTTGCGCGGCTCCTCGACGGCGTCGAGGCGTTCGATCATGCGCTGGGTCTGGCGGGCCTTCGCGGCCTGCTTCTCGCTGGCCTCGCTGCGGGCGTTGCGGCCGAGTTTGTCGCCGTCGGTGGCCTTGCGGCGGGCGTTCTTGACGCCCTTGTCCATCCAGGAACGCTGCATGTGGCCGCGCGCTTCGAGGGACGCCTTCTTGTCCGCGTACTCCTCGTAGCCCTCGCGGGCGTGCCGGCGGGCGGTCTCCCGCTCCTCCAGGTAGGCCGCGTAGCCACCGCCGTACAGATTGATCTGCTGCTGGGCGAGGTCCAGCTCCAGCACCTTGGTGACGGTGCGCATCAGGAACTCGCGGTCGTGGCTGATGACGACGGTGCCCGCGCGCAGGCCGGACACGAAGCGCTCCAGGCGCTCCAGGCCGTCCAGGTCGAGGTCGTTGGTGGGCTCGTCGAGCAGGAAGACGTCGTAGCGGGACAGAAGCAGCGAGGCGAGTCCGGCGCGGGCGGCCTGTCCGCCGGAGAGCGCGGTCATGGGCCGGTCGAGCCCCACGGTCAGGCCCAGTTCGGCGGCGACCTGCTCGGCCCGCTCCTCCAGGTCCGCGCCGCCGAGGGCGAGCCAGCGCTCCAGGGACTCGGAGTAGGCGTCGTCCGCGCCCGGGGCTCCCGCGACCAGGGCCTCGGTCGCCTCGTCCATCGTGCGCTGGGCGTCGGCGACGCCGGTGCGGCGGGCCAGGAACGCGGACACCGTCTCACCGTCGCGGCGCTCGGGCTCCTGCGGGAGGTGGCCGACGGTGGCGGTGGGCGGGGAGAGCCGCAGCTCGCCCTCCTCCGGGCGGTCGAGCCCGGCGAGCAGCCGGAGCAGGGAGGATTTGCCGGCGCCGTTGACTCCGACGAGACCGATCACGTCACCCGGGGCGACGACGAGGTCGAGCCCGGCGAAGAGCGTGCGGTCGCCGTGTCCGGCGGCGAGGTCCTTGGCGACGAGAGTGGCAGTCATCAGGGTGCCGATCCTAGAGCCCCGTCGTGGTCCGCGGGACACCCCCTGGTCACCGGGGCTCCCCGCGCTCACCGTGTGCCCCCTGGCCTCCGGTTTCCGGCTTCCGTTAGCGTCCACGCAGCGACCGGGTGCCACGATGTGACAGGAGTGACCGTGATGGCGGATGTGATCGTGGTGGGTGGCGGGGTCGTCGGGCTGACCACCGCCGTGACGCTGGCGGAGCGCGGGCTGCGGGTGCGGGTCTGGTCGCGCGATCCGGCCGGGGCGACGACGTCGGCGGTGGCGGGGGCCTTGTGGTGGCCGTACCGGATCGAGCCGGCGGAGCGGGTGGGCGACTGGTCGCTGGCGACGCTCGCGGTCTACGAGGAGCTGTCGGGCACCCCGGAGGAGACCGGCGTACGGCGGGTGGCGGGGCTGCACGGCGGGGAGCGGCTCGCGGCGCTGGGCGACTGGTCGGCCGGGCTGAAGGACGCCGTGGAAGGGCCCGAAGGGCTGCGGGTGACCTTGCCCCTGCTGGACATGCCCGTCCATCTGGCGTGGCTGGAGCGGCGGCTCGCGGCCGCGGGCGGCGCGGTGGAGCGGCGGGCGGTGACGGGGTTCGGCGAGGCGGCGGAGCGGAGCCCGGTGGTGGTGAACTGCACGGGGCTCGGGGCGCGCGAGCTGGTGCCCGACGCCGGGGTGCGGCCGGTGCGGGGGCAGTTGGTCGCCGTGGAGAACCCGGGGATCGAGGAGTGGTACACCGAGGCGGATCCGGCGTCGGCCGCGACGACGTACTTCTTCCCGCAGCCGGGCCGGCTGGTGCTGGGCGGTACGGCCGAGGTGGACGATCCGCGCACGGAGCCCGACCCGGGGACGGCACGGGAGATCGTGGCGCGGTGTGCGCGGATCCGGCCGGAGATCGCCGGGGCCCGGGTGCTCGGGCACCGGGTGGGGCTGCGCCCGGCGCGGGAGGCCGGGGTGCGGATCGGGGCGGAGGCGCTGCCGGGCGGCGGTCTGCTGGTGCACAACTACGGGCACGGCGGCGCGGGCGTGACCGTGGCCTGGGGGTGTGCGCGGGCGGCGGCGGCGCTGGTGGGCTGACCGGACCACCGGACACGGACCCGCGGGGTGGTGCGCCGGCCTGCCGGGAGGGGGCCGTGCGGTGTCGCGAGGATTACCTGCCGGGTGCGGGCCGGCCCGGTGGTGGGAGAGACACGACATACCGGAGACCGCCCGGTGGCACACGGGACGCGACGTACCGGAGCCCGGCCGGTGGCACACGGGACGCGACGTACCGGAGCCCGCCCGGTGGCACACGGGACACCACGTGCCGGAGCCCGCGGCCTGTCGGCGGGCGCGGGCTCCGGTTCGGTACGGATACGGACGGGCGGTTCCCGTCAGTCGGAAGGGTGCTTCTCCGTGGCCGTGGAGCCCGATCCGGTGGTGCCGGGCCTGTGGCGCTCGTCCACGATGGTCGTGGTCCCGGGGCCGATGCGGATCTCGAAGTCGCCGTCGTACTTGGCGTGCCCCTCGATCACCGCGGACTCGACCGCCTCCACGCCGAACTCCTGGCGGACGATCTGCGGGTCCTTGCGCAGGTCCCGCATCAGGGCCACGCACATGCCGACCATGACGAGGGCGAAGGGGGCGGCCACCAGGATGGTGAGGTTCTGCAGCCCTTGGAGCGCGTTCTCCTTGCCGTCGCCGATGAGCAGCATGATCGCGGCCACGGCCCCGGTCACGACACCCCAGAAGATCACGACCAGTTTGCTCGGTTCGAGGACACCCTTCTGGGAGAGGGTGCCCATGACGATGGAGGCGGCGTCGGCTCCGGAGACGAAGAAGATGCCGACCAGGACCATCACCAGAATGCTCGTGAGCGTGGCGATCGGGAACTCCTGGAGGACGCCGAACAGCTGCGCCTCCGGGGTGTCGGCGCCGCCGAGCTTCCCGGCCTCGTCCAGCTTCATGGCCGAGCCGCCGAAGACGGCGAACCAGACAAGGCTGACGGTGCTGGGCACCAGGATGACGCCGCCGACGAACTGACGGATCGTGCGCCCGCGGCTGATCCTGGCGATGAACATGCCGACGAAGGGCGTCCAGGAGATCCACCAGGCCCAGTAGAAGACGGTCCAGCTGCCGAGCCAGTCGGCCACGTCACCGCCGCCGGTCGCCTCGGTGCGTCCGGCGAGCTGCCCCAGGTCGGTGACGTACGCGCCGAGGGAGGTGGGCACCAGATCGAGCACGAAGATCGTGGGACCGGCGATGAAGACGAACACGATGAGCAGGAGGGCCAGCACCATGTTGATGTTGGACAGCCACTGGATGCCCTTCTCGACTCCGGAGACCGCGGAGGCGACGAAGGCGACGGTCAGCACGGCGATGACGGTGACGAGAAGTCCGGTGCCCGCCTTCTCCAGCCAGTCCAGTTCCTGGATGCCGCTGCCGATCTGGAGCGCGCCGAGGCCCAGGGAGGCCGCGGAGCCGAAGAGGGTGGCGAAGATGGCCAGGATGTCGATGACGCGGCCGACGCCGCCGTAGGCATGACGCTTGCCGATCAGCGGTTCGAAGACCGCGCTGATCGTCTGCCGCCTGCGCATCCGGTAGGCGCTGTAGGCGATGGCGAGCCCGACCACGGCGTAGATGGCCCAGGGGTGCAACGTCCAGTGGAAGAGCGTGGTGGCCATCGCCGTCTGCATGGCCTCGGCCGAGTCGGCGGGGTCGGTGCCCGGGGGCGGGGTCCGGAAGTGCGCGAGGGGCTCGGCGACACCCCAGAACATCAGCCCGATGCCCATACCGGCGCTGAACATCATCGCGATCCAGGAGATGGTCCGGAACTCCGGCTTCTCGCCCTCCTGGCCGAGGCAGATCTTCCCGTACCGGCTGACGGCCAGCCACAGGGCGAAGATGACAAAGGCGGACGCGGCCAGTATGAAGGCCCAGCCACCGTTGTGGATCAGCCCGGTGAGCAGCTTGCCGGAAACGGTCTCCAGGGAGTCGGTGGCGGTCGCGCCCCAGACGACGAAGGCGACGGTGAGAACCGCCGTGACTCCGAACACCACCCGGTCGGTGGTCGGAGCCCTGGTACTGAGCGGTTCGGGGGGAAGGTCCGCCGTGACCGACAGTCCTTCCCTCCCGCCCGTTGTCTGGTCGTCCTGGGACACTGATGGCACCTTTCACCGAGTCTGAAAAACGCTCTCCGTAGGCAGTACCACACCTGCCCAGGATCTCGAGGGATCAACAAGCTGTTCTGGTTTGACCGTTTGCGAGGTGATATGTCGCCCGCCGATCGAGAAGCAGCGGAATCAAGCGTCGAGCCGACTGGCGCAAGGGCACGAACGCGCCACCCTCCTCCGGTCGGGCCGTGATGCCGTGCAGGGCCAGCTCGTCCTTCACCGCCGCGTACTGGGCCGCGTCCAGCCGGTAGCCGCACGGTGGGTCGTCGAGGATCTCCGCCGGCTCGGCCGGGTCGTTGTCGGCACCGCCGAGGTACACGGGGCCCCGGTCGGTGAGGCCGGTCAGGCGGGCGAGGGCGGTGGCCGTGCGGAGCCGGGCGCGCCGCTCGTCGGTGAAGGCGAAGAGACCGCCGAGCGCGGTCTGCTGGGAGTGGACCCGGCGCCGGTGGTTGAGCGCCTGATCGGCCTTCTCCGCGTCGCTCAGCGCGTCGATCCGGGACTCGATGAGCAGGCCGACGGCGTGCTTGAGGCCGGAGATGTTGCGCAGGATGCGTTCCTGGCCGTCGCCGGCGACCTGCTTGACGGGCTCCCCGGTGGCCGGATCGGTCCAGATGCCGTAGTGGCCGTTGCTGTAGCCGCCCGCCGTCGCGGCGGGGCGGACGTACCGCTCGGAGAGGGTCCGCGAGATGTCGTGGATCCGGTCGTCGACGTTGAGATTCCGCGGCCACAGCGCGAACAGGTCCTTGTCGTAGTACGGCGGGGTCGCACCGTACTCGTGCAAGTCGTAGATCACTTGGGGCTGTTCGTCACGTACGACGGTGGCGACGGCCCGCGCCTCGGCGGTCTCCAGGGCGATGTGGTCGCGGTTGACGTCGACCCCGTCGGCGTTGCCGCGGGTGTCGGCGGCGCGTCCGTCGGGGTTGGCCGTGGGCAGCACCAGCAGGGTCGTACGGGCCAGGAAGGCGCGGGTCGCCCGGTCCTCGGCGAACGCCAGGTCACGGATGGTGGTCAGACAGGCCTCGCGCCCGGCGGGCTCGTCCCCGTGCTGGCTGCAGATCAGGAGCACCGTGGTGGCGGCCCCTGGGCGTTCCTGTCCGACGCGCACGAGCCGCAGGGGGCGGCCCTGACCGGTCGTTCCGACGCGGTCCACGGCGACCCGGTCGCTCCCCCGGTCCACCGCGGCGAGGAAGGACCGCTCCTCCGCCTCGCCGGTCCAGCGGGCCCCCTCGCTCGTCTCGAACCCGGTGCGCGGCGGGCGGTGCGCGGCCTCGGCGGGCGCGATGGCGACCGGGAGGGCCAGCCCGGCGAGTGTCGCCGCCACGGCCGTCCGGCGCATCGCTCTCGCCCCGCGGCGTGCGGGCACCGACTGCGCCCGGGCGGGGCCCGTGACCGGCGCGAGCCACGGGTGCGGGCTGAGCATGCGGAGCGCACGAGCGATGCGAGGGGTCATCAGCGGCCTCCGGAACATGGGGGGGCGGACGCCGTGACGCCCGTCCGGCTGTCGGCAATGTGCGGACGTTACCCCGGCCAACTCCTGGGCGACAGGGGTTGATCACCACTGTCGTACGGGCCGTCCGCTACGACGGAACGGCGATCGTGTGACAGAGGCCCGGCAGGCCACCTCCTGCTCCGCCCCGCGCAGCACCTCATGACGACCGGTCGGAGGATGGGGCCGGCCGGGAGCACGCGGGGCACGACCACCGCTGACGTGCCCCGGGGCGTCGGAGCGGCGGGCGTTCAGCCGTTCCGACGCGCCTCGGCGGCGCGGGCGTCCTGTCCGGCCGTACGCGATGCGGCGCGGGCCGCTCGCGCCCGGGGCAGATAGCGCAGCCGCTCCGGGAGGACGGGGACGACGACCCGCAGCACCGCGCACATCCGGCGCAGCCGCTTCTCCTGGTTCGGGGTCCACGGCAGGCCGATGGCCATGCGGGCGTCGGGCGGCATGAGCCCGATGGTGACGAAGCGGCGGAAGCGGGCCAGCGGCGGCAGCAGCACCGGCCACAGCGCCCGCAGCAGCAGCCGGAGCGGCCACGGCCCCCGGTCCGGCGGCGGGACGGACTGGTCGGTGGCGACGAGTTCCCGGACGACGGCGGTCGCCTCGATCTCCCCCGCGAGCATCTTCCTCCAGTACGGCCAGAAGTCCTCGATGGTCCGGGGCATGTCCCGGTCGTGGATGCCCAGGATCCGGCCGACCTGGAGCCACTCCGCGTACAGGGCGCGCTCCTGGGCGGGACTCATGGGTCGGATCAGATACCGGGCCGCGTGCTGGTACACGGGGAAGCCGGTGGCGTGCACCCAGGCGTAGTTGGCGGGCGTCAGGGCGTGGTAGGGACGGCCGCGGGTGTCGGTCCCCTGGATGGTGCGGTGCAGCACCCGCAGCCTGCGGCCCTCGTCCGCGGCCTCCGCGCCGCCGTAGACCCAGAGCTGGAGCGAGCGCAGCGAGCGTTCACCGCGGCCCCAGGGGTCCGTACGGAAGACGGAGTGCTCGTCGACTCCGGCGCCGACGGCCGGGTGGGCGACCTGGAGGGTGAGAGCGGCGGGCAGCATCAGCAGGGCGCGGATGTCCCCGGACAGGCTCCAGAGCACCCCGCCGGGTGGGGGCGGCTCGGGGTGCTTCGCGTCGGTCGCGCTGCTCATCCGTGCTCCCGCGGTCCCGGCGGGCCTGCCGTGCGCTGCCCGTCCCCTGTTCCTCCATGATCCCTCGCCCTGGGGGGACCCCCCGGGGCGGGGTCGGGGACCGCCGACGGACCGGTCATGGTCATACGTGGTCGTACACCGTCACCGGCAGGCCGGCGGATATCAGGCGTCGCTCGATCAGCGGCTCGATCCTGGCCCACGTGCCGCCCGCGAGCCCGCAGCCGATCCGGGGCATATGGACCGATGCCCCCAGCTCGCCCGCCTTGAGGGCCACCGCGCCGAGCGCCGCGTCGATCGCCTCGTACCGCACGGGCACTCCCTTGCTACCGGTGCGCATGCCCCGCTGGCCGACCATGTTGGCCACCCAGAGGTAGGGCCCCACCCGCACGAACTGCGCCGCGCCGAGGGCGAAGTCGTTGCCCGCGCGCTCCCGGTGCCAGCGCCGGTAAGCGGCTTCGGGCTCCGGCCAGCGGCGGGAGAGAGCCAGGACGAAACCCTTGCCCCAGCCGCCGAGGTCGTTGCAGACGTGGACGATCAGCTTGACGCCCTTGCCCTGCGGCGCGGTGGCGTCCCCCCGTACGTAAGTGATCTCCGACATGACCTCACCGTACGGGCCGCCACTGACATTGATACTCGTAGCGGGTTCCGGTGGTCGTGGCTCTGCCACTGACTGACGCCCTGCTGGGCTGTCTTCGGGCTGTACCGTCCGGCTGCCGGGGCCCGTTCTCCATGGCTCCGGCCAGGTGGAACATGCCCTGATAGGAGCTTGGTCAGAAGCCCCCTCAATGTCCTGTCTGCCCCACCCGGCCGGCGTCATGGGGCGTACCGGCCGTCAGCAGCTCGACCAGCCGGATCATCCGGGCCGTGCGCGCACGCTGCCCGGCCTCGGTCTCGGCCTCACTCATCGCCGAGACGCGTCGCCCGACCTGCTCGGTCAGCGCGGGGAAGTCGCGCATGCCGTCTGCGTGCCGTTCGGGCCGGGCCGCATGCCCTCGAACAGGCTCTCCGGTCGGTTGGCGGCGTCCGTGGATCTGCCGTCCTTCGTGGAACAGCTCCCCCACCGGACCGGCCTTCCGGCCCTGGCCACGACGTCAGGAGCTGCCGCGGCGGCAACCTCGAGCCCGGAACGGCGGCGGCTCCCGGGCCGTGGGGTGGACGGGCCCGTCCCGGTGGCGGACACTTTCACAGTGTTGGTGAGACACCAGCACTGTCCGATACGCGGAACAGACCGGCGGGGAGCAGAGATGGCGACGGGGACCGACGAGCCGACGCTCACGGTGGACGAGCTGGCGGCGCGCGCCGGGGTCACCGTGCGCACCGTGCGGTTCTACAGCACCCGGGGCCTGCTGCCGCCCCCGGTCATCGGGGCCCGCCGGGTCGGACACTACGGGCCGGACCACCTCTCGCGGCTCGCGCTCATCGAGGAGCTCCAGCAGCAGGGCATGACGCTGGCGGCGATCGAACGCTATCTGGAACGGCTGCCGCCCGACCTGAGCGCCCACGATCTGGCGATCCACCGGGCGCTGGTCGCCTCCTGGGCGCCGGACCGGACCGAGGACTTCTCCCGGGCGGAGCTGGAGCGGCGGGCCGGGCGGGCGCTGTCGGAGGCGGATGTGGAGCGGCTGGCGGCGATGGGGGTGCTGGTCCGGCCGCGGGAGGACGACGGGGCCTACCGGGTGGATCTGGGGCTGCTGCGGCTCGGGGTGGAGCTGCTGGACGTACCGATCGCGCACGAGACGATCCTGGCGGCGCGGACCGTTCTGCTGGAGCACACCCGCTCGGCCGCCCAGCAGATGACCCGGCTGTTCCGGGACGAGGTGTGGAACCCCTATCGGGAGCGTGAGGGCGACCCGGAGCACGTGGCGGCGATGAAGTCGCTGTCAGCCGATATGCAACCGATCGTGGTGCAGGCTCTGGTGACGGCGTTTCAGCGATCGTTGAAGGAGGAGCTGCGGGCCGCGTTCACCGCCGAGTGACGGTGAACGCGGTGCGCGCGCGCCTCAGTCGTGGAAGGTCTCGCCCTTCTCCGCCTTCTCCAGCAGCAGCGCGGGCGGCAGGAAGCGGTCGCCGTAACGCTCGGCGAGTTCGCGGGCGCGGGCCACGAAGCCGGGCAGGCCGCCCTCGTACCCGTTGATGTACTGGAGGACGCCGCCGGTCCACGGCGGGAAGCCGATGCCCATGATGGAGCCGATGTTGGCGTCGGCGACGGAGATGAGGACGTTCTTCTCCAGGCAGCGGACGCTGTCCAGGGCCTCGGAGAAGAGCATCCGCTCCTTCATGTCCTCGAAGGGCACATCGGCGTCGGGCTTCCCGAAGTGCTCGCGCAGTCCGGGCCAGAGGCCGGCCCGCCCGCCGTTCTCGTCGTAGTCGTAGAAGCCCGCTCCCCCGCTGCGCCCCGGGCGGCCGAACTCGTCGACCATGCGGTCGATGACCTCGTCGGAGGGGTGGCCGGGCCAGCTGCCGCCGGACTCCTGGACCGCGCGCTTCGTCTCGTCGCGGATTTTGCGCGGCAGGGTCAGGGTCAGCTCGTCCATCAGGGAGAGCACCTTGGCCGGGTAGCCGGACTGGGCGGCGGCCTGCTCGATCGACGCGGGCTCGACGCCCTCGCCGACCATGGCGACGCCCTCGTTGATGAACTGGCCGATGACGCGTGAGGTGAAGAAGCCCCGGGAGTCGTTGACGACGATCGGCGTCTTCTTGATGCGTCGTACGAGGTCGAAGGCGCGGGCGAGCGCCTCGTCGCCGGTGCGCTCGCCCTTGATGATCTCGACGAGCGGCATCTTGTCGACGGGCGAGAAGAAGTGGAGTCCGATGAAGTCGACGGGGCGCGAGACGCCATCGGCGAGAACCGTGATCGGAAGGGTGGAGGTGTTGGAGCAGAGCAGCGCGTCCGGCTCGATGACGTCCTGGATCTCCTGGAACACCTTGTGCTTGAGGGCGGTGTCCTCGAAGACGGCCTCGACCACCGCGTCGCAGCCCGCGAGGTCGGCCGCGTCGCCGGTGGGGGTGATCCGGGCCAGCAGCTCGTCGCGCTTCGCCTCGGTCGTACGGCCCCGGGAGAGCGCCTTGGCGAGCAGCTTCTCGCTGTACGCCTTGCCCTTGGCGGCCGCCTCGGTGGAGACGTCCTTGAGGACCACCTCGATCCCGGCCCTGGCGCAGGAGTACGCGATGCCCGCGCCCATCATCCCGGCGCCGAGGACGGCGACCTTGCGGACGGGTCGCTCGGGGATGCCCTTGGGGCGGTTGGCACCGGAGTTGACGGCCTGGAGGTCGAAGAAGAACGCCTGGATCATGTTCTTGGAGACCTGGCCGGTGACCAGCTCGGTGAAGTACCGGGCCTCGATGGTCAGGGCGGTCTCGAAGTCGACCTGGGAGCCCTCGACGGCCGCAGCCAGGATGTTGCGCGGCGCGGGCATCGGCGCGCCCGCGAGCTGCTTCCTCAGGTTGGCCGGGAAGGCGGGCAGGTTGGCGGCGAAGCGCGGGTTGGACGGGGTGCCGCCGGGGATCTTGTATCCCTTGACGTCCCAGGGCTGCTGGGACTCGGGGTGGGCGTCGATGAAGGCGCGGGCCTTCTCGTCCATCTCCTCGCGGGTGGCGGCCACTTCGTGGACGAGCCCGTTCTCCAGGGCGCGCGCCGGCGTGTACTGGGTGCCCTGGAGCAGCACCTTGAGCAGGGCGTCGGCGATGCCCATGAGGCGTACGGTCCGGGTGACGCCGCCGCCCGCCGGAAGCAGGCCGAGGGTGACCTCGGGCAGGCCGATGCGGGAGCCGGGGGTGTCGAGGGCGACGCGGTGGTGGCAGGCGAGCGCGATCTCGTAACCGCCGCCGAGGGCCGCGCCGTTGATGGCGGCGACGACGGGCTTGCCGAGGGTCTCGATGCGGCGGAGCGAGGCCTTGATGGCGTTGCCGGCGTCGAAGGCGTCCTGGGCGTTCTCCGGGCCGACCTTGACCATGTCCTTGAGGTCGCCGCCGGCGAAGAAGGTCTTCTTGGCGGAGGTGTAGATGATGCCGCGGATGGAGTCCTTCTCGGCCTCGGCGCGGTCGGCGACGGCCGCGATGGAGTCCTTGAAGGCCCGGTTCATCGTGTTGGCCGACTGGTTCGGGTCGTCGAGGACGAGGGTGACGACGCCGGTTTCGTCCTGTTCCCAGCGGATGGTCGTGCTCTTGGTCATGTCGTGTCTTCTCCGTAAGCGGGTGGGGCCGGCCAGGGCCTGTCGTCAATCTGCCGTCGTCGCCCGGAGGGCGGCCGCGCGGCGTCCGGTGCGTGCGATCGCAAGGCGCTGGAATGGTCTTGGCTGGGGTCCCCCGCTCGAACACAGTTGAGAGCGTGGGGAAGGGGCTGCCAGGGCATGCCGGCGAAGCCGGAGGGGTCCCTCCTTCATCGAGCGAAGCCGAGAGCTTGGGGGAAGTGCGAGCCGGGCGTCGCGCGGCAGGCGGCAGTTCGACGACAGACCCTGGAAGGTCAGACGCGTTCGACGACGGTGGCGACGCCCATGCCGCCGCCGACGCAGAGCGTGACCAGGCCGAACCGCTGGTCACGGCGCTCCAGTTCGTCGATGACGGTGCCGAGGATCATCGCACCGGTCGCGCCGAGGGGGTGGCCGAGCGCGATCGCGCCGCCGTTGACGTTGACCTTGTCCAGGGAGAGGCCCATGTCCTTGACGAAGCGCAGGACGACTCCGGCGAAGGCTTCGTTGATCTCGACGAGGTCGATGTCGTCGATGGTCAGCCCGGCCTTGGCGAGGGCCTTGCGGGTCGCGGGGGTGGGGCCGGTGAGCATGATGGTGGGCTCCGAGCCGGAGACGGCGGCGGAGACGATACGGGCGCGCGGGGTCATGCCGTGGCGCTCGCCGACCTCCTTGGAGCCGATGGCGACGAGCGACGCGCCGTCCACGATGCCGGAGGCGTTGCCCGCGTGGTGGACGTGGTCGATCTTCTCGACCCAGTGGTACTTCTGGAGGGCCACCGCGTCGAAGCCGCCCATCTCGCCGATGCCCGCGAAGGACGGCTTGAGCGCGGCGAGGGAGTCGGCGGTGGTGCCGGGGCGCAGGTGTTCGTCGTGGTCGAGGACGAGGAGGCCGTTGCGGTCCTTGACGGGGACGACGGAGCGGGCGAAGCGGCCGTCCTTCCAGGCGGCGGCGGCACGTTCCTGGGAGAGCGCGGCGTACTCGTCGACGTCGCGGCGGCTGAATCCCCCGATGGTGGCGATGAGGTCGGCGCTGATTCCCTGAGGGACGAAGCCGGTCTCGAAGCTGGTCATCGGGTCCATGGCCCAGGCCCCGCCGTCGGAGCCCATCGGCACCCGGGACATCGACTCGACACCACCGGCGAGGACGAGGTCCTCCCAGCCGGAGCGGACCTTGGCGGCGGCCAGGTTGACCGCCTCCAGGCCCGAGGCACAGAAGCGGTTCTCCTGGACCCCGGCGACGGAGTCGGGCAGACCGGCCGCGATGGCGGCGGTACGGGCGATGTCGGAGCCCTGGTCGCCGAGCGGGCTGACCACGCCGAGGACGATGTCGTCGATGGCGGCCGGGTCGAGGTCCGGGAAGCGGTCCCGGATCTCGTGGATGAGGCCGACGACCAGGTCGATCGGCTTGGTCCCGTGCAGGGCGCCGTTGGCCTTGCCCCGGCCGCGCGGGGTGCGGATCGCGTCGTAGACGAATGCTTCGGTACTCAAGACAGCTGCCTTTCGAGGGTGGTTGTCGGCCCGGGTGAGGGGCGGCTCAGGCGAGCAGCGAACGGCCGATGATCTCCTTCATGATCTCGGTCGTGCCGCCGTAGATGGTCTGGACGCGGCCGTCGGTGAACGCCTTGGCCACCTGGTATTCGCTCATGTAGCCGTAGCCTCCGTGGAGTTGGAGGCAGCGGTCGGCGACGCGCTTCTGGAGTTCGGTGGCCCACCACTTGGCCATGGAGGCGTGGACGGCGTCCAGGACGCCGTCGGAGTGGTCGACGATGCACCGGTCGAGGAAGGTCCGGGTGACGGCGCACTCGGTGGCCATCTCGGCGATCTCGAAGCGGATGTGCTGGAGCTTGGAGAGCGGGCGTCCGAAGGCCTCGCGCTCCTTGACGTACCGGGTGGTGATCTCCAGCAGGTGTTCGGCGGCGGCGATCCCGGCGACGGCTATGCCCATGCGTTCCTGGGCCAGGTTGGTCATCAGGTGGACGAACGCGCCGTCGAGTTCGCCGAGGAGGTTCTCCTTGGGGACGCGGACGTCGTGGAAGAACAGTTCGGCGGTGTCCTGGGCCTTCTGGCCGATCTTGTCGAGGTTGCGGCCCCGCTCGAAGCCCTCCGCGCCGCGTTCGACGACGATCAGCGAGAGGCCCTTGGCCCCGCCGTCGGGGGTGGTCTTCGCGACGACGACGACCAGGTCGGCGAGGATGCCGTTGGAGATGAAGGTCTTGGAGCCGTTGAGCAGCCAGTGGTCGCCCTTGTCCTCGGCGGTGGTGCGGATGCCCTGGAGGTCGGAGCCCGCGCCGGGCTCGGTCATCGCGATCGCGGTGATGGTCTCGCCGGAGCAGAATCCATGGAGCCAGCGCCGCTTCTGCTCGTCGGTGGCCAGGCCGGTGAGGTAGGGACCGATGATGTCGTTGTGCAGGCCGATCGCGAGACCGGGGGCCCCGGCCCGGGTGAACTCCTCGGCGAGGACGGCGCTGTAGCGGAAGTCGTCGCTGCCGCCGCCTCCGTACTGCTCCGGGACGGCGAGGCCCAGCAGTCCCGCGCGTCCGGCGGCGAGCCAGGCGTCGCGGGAGACGATGCCGTCCTGCTCCCACTGCTCGTAGTACGGGAGGACCTCCTTGGCCAGGAAGGCCCGGACGGTCTCGCGGAAGGCGTCGTGCTCCTCGGTGAAGATCTGCCGTTGCACGGGGGCTCCTAGTGGGTGTCGGTCGAGTCGGCGGGCCGCAGCGCGGGGACGTCCCAGTCGGCGGCGACGGCGGCCGTGTCGGCGCCGGGCAGGGCGGGCCCGCCGCGTACGGAGACGGGGGTGGCCGAGAAGCGCGGGGCCGGGGCGGGCTGGGTGAGGCCGCTGTGCTCGACGAAGGTGGAGCGGGCGGCGAGGTGCGGGTGGTGCGGCGCCTCGGTGAGCGAGAGCACGGGGGCCACGCAGGCATCGGTGCCGTCGAAGACCTCGGTCCACTCGGCACGCGTACGGGTCAGGAAGCGCTCGGTGACGGCGGCGCGCAGCTCGTCCCAGCGGGCGAGGTCCCACCGGTCGGGGAAGGTGTCCGCGATGCCGAGGAGACCGGTGAACTCCGCGTAGAACTTCTCCTCCAGCGGGCCGACCGCCAGGTGGCCGCCGTCGGAGGTGGCGTAGGTGCCGTAGAAGGGGCAGCCGCCGTCGAGGAGGTTCGTGCCACGCCGGTCCTGCCAGCTCCCGGCGGCCAGCATGCCGTGGATCATCGTGGCGAGATGGGCCGCGCCGTCCACGATGGCGGCGTCGACGACCTGCCCCTCACCGTGGGCTCGGGCGTGCTGGAGGGCGGCGAGGACGCCGATGACGAGGTAGAGCGAGCCGCCCGCGTAGTCGCCGACCAGGTTGGCGGGGACCACGGGCGGCTCGTCCGGCTTGCCGATCATGGACAGGGTGCCGGTGAGGGCGAGGTAGGCGATGTCGTGTCCGGCGCGTTCGGCGAGCGGCCCGTCCTGGCCCCAGCCGGTCATCCGGCCGTAGACGAGCTTCGGGTTGCGGGCGAGGCAGACGTCGGGCCCGACGCCGAGGCGTTCGGCGACGCCGGGGCGGTAGCCCTCGACCAGGATGTCGGCGCGTTCGACGAGGGCCAGGACGTGGGCCCGCCCCTCGTCGCCCTTGAGGTCCAGAAGGACGGAGCGCTTGTTGCGGTTGGTGAGGTCGGACGCGGGATCGATGCCGAGCCCGGCGCCGCCGGGACGGTCCACGCGGACGACGTCGGCCCCGAGGTCCGCCAGCAGCATCGCGGCGAACGGTCCGGGTCCGATGCCCGCCAGCTCGACGACGCGGACACCGGTCAGCGGACCGTGCCCGGGCCTTGGAGCTTTCGCCATCTGTGACCCCCAGAGGTATGACACAACCGATGTAACATCAGCGATGTTAAGAACACGCCCCGTCCCGCACAACCCCTCGGGCCGAGCAAGCGCTTAGCTCTTTCCCTCGATCCTCCCGCATCCGGGCCGCCCGGCCGGACGCCACCACGTCGCTCTCCGCTAGCCTCTGCCTGCCACGTCGGCACCGGCTCGCAATGGAGGTACTCGTGAACAGGCAGAACGACGCGACACGCCCCTTGGACGTCGTCCTTTTCGGTGCCACCGGTTTCGTGGGGACGCTCACGGCCGAGTACCTGGCGGCCCACGCCCCCGCCGGCCTGCGCTGGGCGCTGGCAGGTCGCAGCCGGGCCAGGCTGGAGGGGCTGCGAGAGCGGCTCACCGCGATCGCACCCGGCTGCGCGGAACTGCCGCTGCTGGAGACCGACGCGGACGACGCGGAGGCCCTGGCCGAGCTGGCCGCCTCCACCCGGGTGGTGGCCACGACGGTGGGGCCGTACATCCGTTACGGCGAGAAGCTCGTCGCCGCGTGCGCGGAGGCCGGCACGGACTACGCGGACCTCACGGGCGAGGCGGAGTTCATCGACCGGACCTACCTGGAGCACGACGCACGGGCCCGTGAGACGGGGGCGCGTATCGTGCACGCCTGCGGTTTCGACTCCGTCCCCCACGACCTGGGGGCGTACTTCACCGTCCAGCAACTGCCCGAGGGCGTCCCCCTCACCGTCGACGGCTTCGTCCGTACCGACGCGGTGTTCTCCGGCGGGACGTTCGCCTCGGCGCTGACCGCGATGGGCCGGGGCCCACAGCTGCTGGCGGCCGCCCGGGAACGCCGACTGCACGAGCCGCGTCTGGTGGGCCGGCGGGTCCGCACCCCGGCGGGCCCCCCGCACTTCAGCGGGTCCGTCGGCACCTGGGCGCTGCCGCTGCCGACGGTGGACCCGACGATCGTGGGCCGCTCGGCGCGGTCCCTGGCACGGTACGGCCCCGACTTCCGCTACCGGCACTTCGCCTCGGTCAGGACCCTGCCGATGGCGCTCGGCGCCCCGCTGGCGATCGGCGCGCTGGTGGCCGCCGCGCAGGTGGAGGGCGCCCGGGAGTGGCTGATGGGGCGTTACGAGCCGGGGCGGGGGCCGGACGAGGAACGCCGCGAGCGGAGCTGGTTCACCGTCCGTTTCGTCGGCGAGGGCGGCGGGCGGCACGTCTTCACCGAGGTGGCGGGCGGCGACCCGGGCTACGGCGAGACGGCGAAGATCCTCGCCGAGTCGGCGGTGTGCCTGGCCCTGGACGAGCTGCCGGAGACCTCCGGGCAGGTGACCACGGCGGTGGCCATGGGCGACGCGCTCCTGGAGCGGCTGACCGCGGCGGGACTGCGGTTCCGGGTAGCGGCGGTGCGGTAGCGGACCCCCCGGGGGGCGTCCGGGGGTGTCTAGAAGATCCAGTCGGCCAGCGTGTAGAGCATCGCACCCAGCCAGACGAGCCCGACGGCACTGCCGAGGAGCATGCCGAGGGCCATGCGGCGCTGAGCGGGGTCGAAGGGCGCGGTGCGGACAGCTGCACGAGAGGCGTTCATGCGTTCTAGCCTGCCCAGCTGTGCTGATCTACGCCATCCGTGCGGGTACTCAGTTGCAGGACTGTTCCACGCCCGGGACCGTCACGCGGCGGGCGGCAGCTGTCCGCGTACCCACGACGGGTCCGGATTGGTGTGCGGCCGGTCCGCCACGAGGACGGTCGGCACGGTCTCGTCGCCGCCGTTGGCCGCCCGCACCTCGGCCGCTCCCGCCGGATCGCGCCAGATGTCGACCCAGTGCAGCCGGGAGGCGTCGCGGCCAAGCCGGAGGCGGAGCCGCAGACAGTACGTGCAGCCCGGACGCCAGTAGACGACCGGGCGGCCGTCGACGGCGCTGCGCCGCCGGGCCTCGGCGGCGGGGACCGGCCTGGGGAAGACCAGGGGCGAGGTCGCCCCGGCGAACAGCAGGAACAGCACGAGAAGTGCGGCCGCCAGGACGGGGTCGCCGCTGCGGGCGGGCCCCGTCGCGACGGCGGCACCGCTGAGCACCAAGAGGACCGGCAGCATCCACACACGCGTCATGACGACGCACGCTATCCCCACGCGGCCCCGCCCATCGAGGCGGGCCGCCCGCCCGGGGCCGCGGGGCCCGCGTCAGGCGGTCGCTTCCCGCAGGGTCTGCCGGCACAGGGCGTCCGCCCGACGGGTGCTCTCCGGCTGGCGGAACCGGCCGGCGAGGCGGAGCGTGTGGGCGCAGGCGTTGTCGAGGCTGATGCGGTGGCCCACCGAGACGAACACCGGGTTGGTGTTCTCCTGGGTGCGCAGCGCCCGGCCGACCACCTCTTCGCCGTCCAGCAGCGGCGAGAAGTCGCCGCGCAGGGGGCCGGGGGCCTCGTACGTGAACGTGAACGGGTTCTTGCCGACGCCGATCACCGGCAGGCCGGTCAGCACGCCCAGGTGACTGGCGAGTCCGAAGCGGCGCGGGTGTGCCAGACCGTAGCCGTCGCAGATGACGAGGCCCGGGTCGACGCTCAGCCCCTCCAGGGCCTCCAGCGCCGTCGGGATCTCCCGGAAGGCCAGCAGTCCGGGGACGTACGGGAAGGTGATCCGGCCGACGGCGGTCGCCTCGTCGATCGTCTCCAGGGTCACGGCGTCCAGCACCACGGCCGCCGCGACGACGACGTCCTTCACGTCGTCGTAGGCCACGTCCACCCCGGTGACCAGCCCCGTTCCGGGCTCCGGCCCCGTCTCGTCCAGGATCACCCGGCCACGCAGCCGGTCCTGGATCGCCCGGCCCTCGGCTTCGTCGGCGGGGGTCTCGTGGGCGGGGGTGGGGGAGGTCGTCATGTCCGGAAGCTTATGCGGTGACGGGCCCCGGCCCGTTACGCGGTGTCCGCCGGCCGCCCGTCGCGGGACCTCGGGACCAGCGGCCCGGATCCCGTAGCCCGATGATCATGTTCGTCCTCGAATTGACCTACTCGGCTCCGGTCGAACGCGTCGACGCCCTGATGCGGGAGCACATCGCCTGGCTCGACGGGCAGTACGCGGCGGGCGTCTTCATCGCCTCGGGCCGCAAGAACCCCCGGGACGGCGGAGTGATCCCGGCCGTCGGGGAGGACCGGGCGGAGATCGAGAGGATCGCGGCGGGCGACCCGTTCGCCGAGCACGGTGTGTGCGCGTACCGGATCACCGAGTTCATCGCCACCAGGACGGCGCCCGGACTCGCCCCGTACCAGCAGCCGTTGCGGTAGTGGACGGGCGGGCCCCGCCCACTCCCGATCCCGACGCGGCCGATGAGTTTCCGGGGCGGGGACGGTCTGCACGGGTATGGAGACGTACACACTCGAAACAGCCGGCGCCGACCTCGTCCACGACGTTCGCGGGCCCCTGCCGACCGCTGACGGACGCCCGCCGTTGTTCATGATCGGGCAGCCCATGGACGCCACCGGATTCGTCGCGCTCGCGGCACGGTTCCCCGGGCGGACCGTGGTGACCTACGACCCCCGGGGGCTCGGCCGCAGCATCCGCAAGGACGGGCGGACCGACCACACGCCCGAGACCCAGGCCGACGACGTGCACGCCGTCATCGAGGCGCTCGGGGCCGGGCCGGTCGAGATGTTCGCCAGCAGCGGCGGAGCGGTCACCGCTCTCGCCCTCGTGGCGCGCCACCCCGGTGATGTGACCACCCTCGTCGCGCACGAGCCGCCGCTCATCACGCTCACCCCGGACGGCGCGGCGGCCGTCCGGGCGCGGGCCGGGGTCCGGGACGCCTACGAGAAGCGGGGGTGGGGGGCCGGGATGGCCGCGTTCGTGGCGATGACCTCGTGGGAGGGCGCGTTCACGGACGCGTACTTCGCCCAGCCGGCGCCCGATCCCGCCGCGTTCGGCATGCCCGCCGAGGACGACGGCTCGCGCGGCGACCCGCTGCTGTCCGACCGGTCGTGGGCGATCAGCGACTACCGGCCGGACGCCGACGCCCTCGCCGCGGCCGCCACCCGCGTGGTGATCGCCGTGGGCGAGGAGTCGCGGAGCGTCCAGACGGGGCGGACGTCCGCCGCGACGGCCGAACTGCTCGGGCAGCGGGTGTCCGTCTTCCCGAGCCATCACGGCGGCTTCCTCGACGGGGAGTTCGGCTATCCGGGGAAGCCGGACGAGTTCGGGCAGCGGCTGCGGGAGGTGCTCGACGGCGCCTCGTAGCGCCGTTCAGAACCCCAGCCGGGCCACTCGCCCCTTCTCGCCCGCCGCCCAGCAGCCCAGGTCGGGCGTGCAGTCGACGGTGTCGTACGAACCGGAGTCGACCGTCCGCCAGGTGCGTCCGCCGTCCAGGCTGAGGTCGGTGCCCGTCGGGCCGACGGCCAGGGCGGCGGAGCGGCTGTGGGGCAGCCAGGTGACGCCGGAGCGGTAGGCGGGCGGCGGGGTGGCGGACGCCCGCCAGTTCCGGCCGCCGTCCCCGGTGACGGCGGCGGCTTTCGGGGAGGCCTGGTCGGGGCGGTAGTCCCCGCCGACGGCGATGCCGTGCCCCCGGTCGCGGAAGGCGACCGCGAAGACCCCGCGGGCCGGGTCGCCCGCCGGGATGGTCGACGCGCTCGCCGTCCAGGTCAGGCCCCGGTCCCGGGAGTGCAGGACCCGGGCGGTCGCCGCTCCCCCGGTGGTCAGCCAGACGTCCTTGGGGCCGGAGCTGACCAGGCACTGGCCGCTCGCCGCGAAGCCCGCCTCGCCCGGCTGGGCGGCGGGCATCCCGGCGTCGGGCAGGACCCGCCAGGAACGGCCGCCGTCCGCCGTGGACAGGACCCGGAACTTTCCGTCCACCGGGTCGCCCGCCGCGAGTCCGTGCCGACTGTCGAAGAACGTCAGGCAGTTGAAGAAGGCGCGGGGGTCGGTGTTGCGGAAGGACTCGGTCCAGGTGGCCCCGCCGTCGTCGGTGCGCAGCACCCGGGAGGCCTCGCCCTCGCCGATGGCCAGGGCGACGGCCCGGCGGCCGTCGAACGCCTCGATGTCCCGCAGCTCCAGCTCGGCGGCGCCCGGCGGTGACACGTCGCGCCAGGTGCGGCCGCCGTCGCCGGTGCGCAGGACCGTGCCCTTCGAGCCGGCGACCCAGGCGGTGGTGCGGCTGACCGCGGCGAGCCCCCGGAAGCGTGCGTCGGCGGCGGTCTCGGTGAGCTGCCAGCCGGGCAGAGGCCCGCGGGCGCTCGCCTCCCGGGACGCGGCCGTCCCGCCCGGCGTCCCGGCCGGGCCTTCCGTCGGCGCCGCGTGTGCGCCCGGTGCGACCAGTGCGGCGGCCAGGGCCGCGCCGCCGGTCACCAGTGCCATCAGCCGTCTCGTGTTCCCCATGGCCTTCATGGCGCTGGAAGCTAGCCGACGGGTTCCGACCCGTCCAGGGTGCGTCGCCGCCGAGCGGGCAGGAGAGCGGGGTGCGCCAAGTCCGGGCGGGACCGCCGGGAGCCGGTGACGCAGCTCACGCCGCGCGCCGGTGCACGAAACCAGGAGTTCCGTCGTCTACTCCAATGCCGGGAACCGTTCATCCGGCCGTGCGAGAGGGAGCAGGTTTGTCCAGCGTTATCGAGCAGTCCGTGCAGGCCCGCATGGTCGCGTCCGCACCGCGGATGGAGACCCTGCCCGCCACTCTTCAGTACGACCGCCAGTACCCGTTCGCCGTACGCATGGCGTTCCCGGCCCCGGCGACCCTGGAAGGCACCGAGGTGTCCTGGGAGTTCTCCCGCGAGCTGCTGACCACCGGGGTGGACTCCCCCGCCGGGCAGGGAGACGTACGCGTACGGCCGTTCGGGTACGAGCGGACCGTGCTGGAGTTCCACGCCCCCGAGGGCATCGCCATGGTCCATGTGCGCACCGAGGAGCTGCGGCGTTTCCTCCAGCGGGCGCAGGAGCTCGTGCCGATGGGCGACGAGCACCGGTATCTCGACCTGGACCGGGGTCTGACCGATCTGCTCGGCGGTCCGCGCTGACCTGGTAAATCCGGTTGCCGGGCCCGCGCCCCCGGCCCTACCTTCGTGACGGTTCCTGTTGTCGTCGATCGGAGTGGGACGTTGCTGATCTGAGGTCCTGTGCACACCGTGCAGCGCCCGCCGCGCCTTGCCGCGGCCCGGAGCGCCCGTGTGCGATCTCAGCTTCCGCCGACCGTCCCTGTCGTTCCCGACGCACAACGGGAGATCCGTATGTCTACCACCGACACCCACATCAGCTGTACCTCCCTCGCCTTCTCCTGGCCCGACGGCAGCGAGGTCTTCACCGGTCTCGATCTGGCCGTGGGGCCGGGCCGGACCGGTCTCATCGGCCTCAACGGCTGCGGCAAATCGACTCTGTTGCGTCTGATCGCCGGTGACCTCGCCCCGCGGTCCGGTGTGATCAGGACCCGTGGCGAACTGGGCTACCTTCCCCAGAACCTGATCCTGGACACCGCGCTGCGGGTCGACGAGGTGCTCGGCGTCGCCGACCGGCGCACCGCGCTCGACGCGGTCGAGTCGGGCGACGTCCGGCCCGAGCACTTCGCGGTGATCGGCGACGACTGGGACATCGAGGAACGCTCCCTCGCCACCCTGGACGGGCTCGGCCTCGGCCACATCGGGCTCGACCGCGCCATCGGGGAGATGTCCGGCGGCGAGTGCGTCCTGCTGCGGCTTGCCGCGCTGCTGCTGGAGCGGCCCGGGGTGCTGTTGCTGGACGAGCCGACGAACAACCTGGACGTGTACGCCCGGCGGCGGCTCCACGACGCGGTCGACGCCTGGACCGGTGCGCTGCTCGTCGTCAGCCACGACCGGGAGTTGCTGGAACGGGTGGACCGGATCGCGGATCTGCGCGAGGGTTCGGTCACCTGGTACGGCGGGAACCTGTCGGCGTACGAGGAGGCGCTCGCCGTCGAGCAGGAGGCGGCGCGGCGCATGGTGCGCGTCGCCGAGTCGGACGTACAGCGTCAGAAGCGTGAACTGTCCGACGCCCACATGAAGTTGGCCCGGCGCAAGCGCTACGGGCAGAAGATGTGGGACAGCAAGCGCGAGCCCAAGGTCGTCATGGGGCAGCGCAAGCGCTTCGCGCAGGAGTCGGCCGGCAGACACCGCATCCTGCACACGGAGCGGCTGGCCGCGGCCAGGGAGCGTCTCGACGAGGCGGAGCAGGCGGTGCGGGAGGACGAGGAGATCCGGGTCGAGCTGCCGGGGACCCGGGTCCATCCGGGCAGCGAGGTGCTGCTGCTGCGCGATGCGGTGCCGCCCTACGGCCCGCCGTTGCGGGGCGCGTTGATGGTGCGGGGTCCCGAGCGGATCGCGCTGACCGGCCGCAACGGGGCGGGCAAGACCACACTGCTCCGGCTGATCGCGGGGCAGCTGACGCCGGTCTCGGGAGAGGCGACCCCCTTGGTCGCGACCGGGTTCCTGCCGCAACGGCTGGACGTGCTGGACGACGCGTCGTCGGTGGTGCGGAACGTGGCGCGGTCGGCTCCCGACCGCACGGACAACGCCGTACGGGCGCGGCTGGCCCGTTTCCTGTTCAAGGGGGCGGCGGCGGACCGCCCGGCGGGGACCCTTTCGGGCGGGGAGAGGTTCCGGGCGACGCTGGCGATGCTGCTCCTGGCCGACCCGGCGCCCCGGCTGCTGCTGCTCGACGAGCCGACGAACAGCCTCGATCTGGCGAGCGTACGACGGTTGACCGAGGCCCTGGGGGCCTACGAGGGGGCGTTGATCGTGGCGAGCCACGACGTGCCGTTCCTGGAGTCGATCGGGATCACCCGCTGGCTCCGGCTCGACGGCGGACTGTCGGACACGACAGCCCGGGCGGTGCGCGAGGGCGGCTGAGACCGGCCGGGCGGCCGGTGGAACCGCGGCACGGATCCGGGTGGCGCGGGCGGCTACCGGTCCGGGCTCCGGCGGATCGCGTCGGCGAGCGCGCGCGGGCTCCGCAGGAAGCGGTCCCGGTCGAGGTCCGCCAGTCGCCCCGGCCAGACCTTCTCGCCCCGCTGGATCTCGTCCCTCACCGCGTCCCGGAGCCGGCGGCCCTCGGGGGTCGGGGAGAGCAGTCGGGCCCGGCGGTGCCCGGGCTGGGCGTGGACGGGTGACATCGGATCTCCCGGGAAAAGGGGACAGAAGCTGTCGGGTATCCCGCCTAGCGTCGCGCTCATGGATCACTTCCCCGAGCACGACGCGGAGCCGCACACCCCCGGCTCCGCGCACCGCGACATCGTCATCACCGGCGCGCGCGAGAACAACCTGCGCGACGTCTCCCTCCGGATCCCCAAGGGCCGCATCACCGTCTTCACCGGGGTGTCCGGTTCGGGCAAGTCGTCGGTCGTCTTCGACACGATCGCCGTGGAGTCGCAGCGGCAGCTCAACGAGACCTTCACCTCGTTCCTCCGCAACCGGCTGCCGAAGTACGAGCGCCCGCACGTCGAGTCCGTCGAGGACCTGTCGGTGGCCATCGTGATCGACCAGAAGCCGCTGGGCGGCAACGTCCGCTCCACGGTCGGCACCGCGACCGACATCTGGTCGGTGATCCGGGTGCTGTTCTCCCGCTGCGGGACCCCGAGCGCGGGCGGCGCGACCGTGTACTCGTTCAACGACCCCAGCGGGATGTGCCCGGAGTGCGACGGGGTGGGGCGCACGGTCCAGCTGGATCTCGACCGGGCGATCGACTGGTCGAAGTCGCTGAACGAGGGGGCACTGCTGCTGCCCGGCCTGACGGTGGGCAGCTGGGAGTGGAATCTGTACGGGGGCTCGGGGCGGTTCGACAACGATCTGCCCCTGTCCGCGTTCGGCGAGGAGGAACGGCGGACCCTGCTGCACGGTTCGGGGTTCACCGTCCGCCTCGACATGCGGACCGGCGCGGCCGACATGCGGTTCGAGGGGGTCGTGACGCGCTTCGAGCGCCTCTACCTCAAGCGCGACACCGCCTCGCTGTCCGAGAAGCGGCGCGAGGCGGCCGCCCGGTTCACCGTGGAGCGGGTGTGCGGGGCCTGCGGCGGGGCACGGTTGAACGCGGCGGCGCTCGCCACCCGGATCGACGGCTTCTCGCCCGCCGACTACGGGCGGATGGAGGTCTCCGAACTCGTCGGCGTCCTGGAGCGGGTCGTCGATCCGGTGGGCGGGCCCATCGCCGCCGCGGCCAGGGAACGGCTGGAGCGGCTGGTCGGCATCGGGCTCGGGTATCTGAGCCTGGACCGGGAGACCACCACCCTGTCGGGGGGCGAGGGACAGCGGCTCAAGATGGTGCGGCACCTGGGCAGCTCGCTCACCGGGCTGACGTTCGTCTTCGACGAGCCCAGCGTCGGCCTGCATCCGCGCGACGTCGGGCGGCTGGGCGATCTGCTGGTGCGGCTGCGCGACAAGGGCAACACGGTGCTGGTCGTCGAGCACGACCCGGATGTGATGGCCGTCGCCGACCACATCGTCGACATGGGGCCGCGGGCCGGGGCGGACGGCGGACACATCGTCTTCGAGGGGAGCTTCGAGCGGCTGCGCGAAGCCGACACGCTCACCGGCCGTTCGTTGCGCGGCCGCACCCCGCTCAAGGAGACCGTCCGCTCCCCCACCGGCCGGCTCCCGGTGTACGGGGCCGACCTGCACAACCTCAAGGGGCTGGACGTGTCGTTCCCCACCGGGGTGCTGACCGCGGTCACGGGAGTGGCGGGATCCGGCAAGTCGACCCTGGTGTCGCGGGTGTTCACCGAGGCTTACCCGGAGGCGGTGGTGATCGACCAGAGCGCGATCACGGCCTCGTCGCGCTCCACCCCCGCCTCGTACATCGGTGCGCTGGACGCCATCCGCAAGGTGTTCGCCCGGGAGAACGGCGTGGACGCGGGGCTGTTCAGCTTCAACTCCGCCGGGGCCTGCGCGGGTTGCTCGGGCCGGGGAGAGATCTCGACCGATCTGGCGTTCATGGACCCGGTCACCACGACCTGCCCGGAGTGCGAGGGCCGCCGGTTCCACGACGATGTGCTGAAGCACCGGGTCGGCGGCCGGTCGATCGTGGACGTCCTGGCCATGACGGCGGCGCGGGCGGCCGGGCTGTTCGAGGACCCGGTGCTGCTGCGGAAGCTGCGCACCCTCGACGCCGTCGGCCTCACCTACCTCACCCTGGGGCAGCCGCTCTCCTCCCTGTCGGGCGGTGAGCGTCAGCGGATCAAGCTCGCCACCCAGCTGCACCGCAAGTCCAGCGTGTACGTGCTGGACGAGCCGACGACCGGGCTGCATCTGGCGGACACGGGCACGCTGGTGGATCTGCTGGACCGGTTGGTCGACGCGGGGAACACGGTGATCTGCGTGGAGCACAACCTGGATGTGGTCAAGCGGGCGGACTGGGTGATCGACCTCGGTCCGGACGGCGGCAAGGGCGGCGGGGAGCTGGTCTTCGAGGGGACGCCCGCCGATCTGCTCGCTCATCCGACGTCCGTCACCGGCCGCTACCTGCGGCGGGACCCGGGGGTGGCACCACGCCCGGGCGCCGGGGAGGAGCGGCTGCGGAACCCGGGAGTGGAGCAACCCATTCCGGAATGGTGAAACAGGGCCCGGACGGGCCGCTGGAGGGCTCCAGCACACCCTTTCACCGGGCCGGATGACTCCGTGTGTCCGGTCGCTCCCGGGGGCGGGCTTGGCTTTGGCCTTACCGTCGCCTTAACCTACGGTCACGTAACCTACGAAGCCGTAGGTAATTCTCCCGTCCCCAGGAGCTCCCCGTGACGATCGCCTCTCCCCACCTCGGCAGTTCGAAGGCGTGGACCGACGCCCAACTGCTGTACGCGCTGGAAGAGGTGGTGGAGAAGGAACTCAACCGCCATCTCAAGGTCGCCAAGGACTGGATGCCCCACGAGTACGTCCCCTTCTCCGACGGCCGGAACTTCCCCGGCGTCTTCGAGGACGGCGAGGCGTGGGCGGCCGACCAGTCGAAGGTCACCGACATCGGCAAGATCGCCCTCGTGGTGAACCTCCTCACCGAGGACAACCTCCCCAGCTACCACCACGAGATCGCCTCCCTCTTCGGCCGCGACGGCGCCTGGGGTACCTGGGTGCACCGCTGGACCGCCGAGGAGGGCCGCCACGGCATCGTGATGCGCGACTATCTGCTCACCTCGCGCGCCGTGGACCCGGACAAGCTGGAGCAGTTCCGCATGGCGCACATGGCGGAGGGCTTCGAGTCGGACAACCGGCACTCGATGCTGCACTCCGTCGCGTACGTCGCCTTCCAGGAGCTGGCCACCCGCGTCTCGCACCGCAACACCGGCCACCAGTCCGGCGACCCGGTCTGCGACCGGATGCTGGCCCGGATCGCGACCGACGAGAACCTCCACATGGTCTTCTACCGCAATCTGCTGGGCGCCGCCTTCGAGCTGGCCCCGGACCTGACCATGCAGGCCGTGCGCGACGTCGTCGTCGACTTCCGGATGCCCGGACACGGCATGCCCGGCTTCGAGCGGGCCGCCGCGCAGATGGCGATCGGCGAGATCTACAACATGCGCATCCACCACGATGACGTGATCCAGCCGGTGCTGCGCTTCCTGAAGGTGATGGACATCGACGGGCTCGGCCCGGAGGGTGCGAAGGCCCAGGAGGAGCTCGGTCTGTACATGAGCGGGCTGGACAGCGAGGCGTCAAAGTTCGACGAGAAGCTCGCCGCCCGCAAGGCCCGTATGGTGGCGCGCGGCCGCGCCTGATCCCCGCCCCCGGCCGATGCCCCGATCAGGGCCCAGGCCTCGCTCCTCGGCAGTGGCCTCGGCGTGGGCCGCGTCACGTACGTCGCCCGATGCGTGCCGGCGCAGCATCCGCAGCCGGGTGCGCCACGGACCCGTCCACCCGGTGCCCCGGCCGCACGCCACGGTCAGTCCGGCGGCGAGGATGCCTCGGCCGGATCCCCCGTCCCCGTCGGCCGTGCCACGACGAGCAGCAGCGGTTCCGGGTCGGCGGCCTCCGCTCCCCGCTGTCCGGCGACCCGCCTGCCGACCGTTCGCGCGGTCCCGACGGCGAGGGCGGGGCGGCCGGTGTGCAGGACGGCGAGCGCGACCAGCCTGGTGGGCAGCGTGTCCGGAGGCGCGGGTTCACGGTGTGGCCGGGGCGTTCAGCCCCGGCCGTGGCCTTCCCTGCGCAGCCGCTCGCGCTCCTTCTCCGACAGTCCGCCCCAGACGCCGAACCGCTCGTCGTTGGCGAGGGCGTACTCCAGGCAGGCCAGTCGGCCTTCGCAGGCGTTGCACAGCTGCTTGGCCTCGCGGGTCGAACTGCCCGGGGCCGGGAAGAAGAACTCGGGCCCGGCCTGCGCGCACAACGCGGACTCCTGCCAGGCGAGCGCGTCGTCGGTCACGGTGTTGATCAGCATGGTGCACACGGTGCCCGGTGGCGATAAACGGCTGATCAACGATTCATCAATGCGCTCCGCGGGCAGCCACGATGAATGCGCTGCGAGGGCGGCCACGGAGGACGCGCCGGAGCCGTCGGCGCCGCGGCCCCCGCCCGTGACTACTGCCTCGGCTCGGGCCTCATGACCGCGAGGACCGCCCCGTACGGATCGGCGATGTTGGCCATCTTGCCGACGCCGGGCACGTCCATGGCGGCCAGGGTCTCCGTGCCGCCGAGCCGCTTCGCCGTCGCCACCGTGGCGTCGACGTCGGCCACGGCGAAGTACGGCAGCCAGTGCGGGCCGCGTGCGGCCTCGGACGGAACGTCGCCCATCCGGACCAGGCCGCCGAACGACGCGTCCGGGCCGGCGCCGGCCGGGTGGACGGTGGTGTAGGTGTAGTCGGTGCCCTCCACCTTCAACTGGTCGGTCCCCCAGCCGAAGACCGTTTTGAAGAAGGCGGTCGCCGCCGGGACGTCGGAGGTGTACAGCTCGGCCCAGAGGAAGGAGCCGGGCTCCTGGACGACGCCGAAGCCGGCGTGCTCCTTCGGCTGCCAGGCGCCGAAGTACGCCCCGGCCGGGTCCGTGAAGCCGCCCATGCTGCCGAAGTCCAGGACGTCCATCGGCTCGAACGCGGCGGTGCCGCCCGCCCGCTCCACCGCCGCGGCGGTGGCGGCGATGTCGGGCGACTGGAAGGAGACCGACCAGGCGCTGGGCGATTCCTTCTCCGACACCGTCATCACGCCGCCGACGTAACGGCCGTCCAGGGTGAGCATTCCGTAGCCGCCGACCTCGGGGCCGCCGGGGACCAGGCCCCACCCGAACAGCTCCCGGTAGAAGGCGGTGGCCCCGTCGAGGTCGGGGGTGCCGAGATCGACCCAGTTGGGGGCTCCGTCGAGGAAGGTGGGGCTGATCATGGTGCGCTCCTCAGTCGGTCCGGGTGGTCTGGCTCGTTGGGTGCTGCCGGGTGGGTCCTCTCGTTCCGAGTCTCGCACCGGGCGCCGACGACCGCAGTCCACGCGGGTCCGACCGGGGTGCGATACACCGGCGGACCCGTGGGGCACGGCTGCGGACCGGTGGGAGCCGGGTCCGGCGGTGATCGCTGCTGTCATGCGGCTCAGAGTAGACAGCGCCGGGGGACCGGGGCGAAGCATTGGACCGGCGCGTCGTCCCGGCCGTCGGGCGGTTGTCGTTCAGCGCCGTACCTCCAGGGACGGGAGCACGGTCTCGGCGACGCGGTAGGCCTCCTCCAGCAGCGGATTGCCGGACAGGATGAAGGTGTCGACGCCCAAGTCCTGGAATTCCCGCAGCCGTTCGACGACCCGGGTCGTGGACCCGACGACCGCCGTGCCGGGGCCGGGCCGGAAGAGGCTCATGCCCGGCCACATGTTGGGGTGGACCTCCAGCTCCCGGGCGCGGGCGGGCACTCTTCCGCCGTGCTGGCGGAACTGCCGCTGCCAGCCGACACCGTCCTCGCCCTCCCGGCCTCCGAGCTGCCGGGCGTACGTGGCCTCGCTGGTGACGTCCAGCAGCCGGTCGGCCGCCGCCCAGGCCGCGTCCTCGGTGTCGCGGACGATGAGGTGCAGGCGCAGCCCGGTGCGCAGGGTGCGCCCGTGGGCGGCGGCCCGCGCCCTGACCCGCTCCAGCTTCTCCTTGAGCAGGTGCGGCGGCTCGCCCCAGGTGAGGAAGACGTCGACGTGTTCGGCGGCCATCTCGATGCCGGGGTCGGACGAGCCGCCGAACCAGAGCGGGATGTGCGGCTCCTGGACGGGCTTCAGCTCGCGGAAGGACGCGCCCGCGTCTCTCAGGTCGTAGAAGCGGCCCCGGTGGTCGAACACCTCGCCGGCGGTGAGCCGCTTGACGATCGACCAGTACTCGGCGCTCAGCTCGTAACGCTCGTCGTGTTCCACGTGGAGCCCGTACTCCTGGAGGGACTTGGTGGATCCGTTGACGACGTTGAAGCGCAGCCGCCCGCCGAAGAGGGTGTCGAAGCTGGGGGCCATCTTGGCGAGCAGGGTCGGTGAGATCAGTCCCGGGTGGACGGCGAGCAGCGGCTTGAACCGGGAGCTGGTGGACGCGGCCAGCGCGCTGCCGAGCGGCCAGACGTCGTAGGGGTCGGTGGCGAGCAACGCACCGCTGTAGCCGAGCTGTTCGACGGTTCCGGCGAGTCTGCTGAGATGGCCGAGGTCGACGGGGCGCCGGCCGGACGGCTCTCAGGGGTGGGCGCCTTCGCGCGGGATGATGTACCAGAGGACTTCGGTGGCCATGGCCCTCAGACCGCCTTCGCGGGTGCGTGGGCGACGGCGTGCGCCACGGTGACCGGGCGCTCGATGAAGCCGGTGCGGTGGAAACGTCGGCGGCCTCCTGCTGTTCGGCGAGGAAGGCTTCGCCGACCTCCTCGATCCGCCACGGCAGTGCGGCGAGCGCGCTCTCCCAGTCCTCGACCGTGCCGCCCCCGAACGCACCGGGTGGCTGCTGAGCGAGGCCCGCTCCTGTGCCCGGGCCCTGGAGGTGCTGCTGCTCTCCCCCGCGGAACGCCGCCCGCCCACCCGGCCGTAGCGCCCGCCGCCCGGCGCGTCGCGCGACCGGCAGGGGCCCGGCGGTGCACCCCCGGGGCCTGTCGGCAGTGCGTGGCACGATGGCGGGAAAGCTGGCGGAGCGGGTACCGGGGCGGTGAGACACCGGCCCCGGAGCGGTGAGGCACCCACTCCGGGAACAGAAGGACGCACATGAAGCAGAGCGGGGCGGCGGGCGGCACGGCCCTCGGGACACTCGCGCACGGGGCCGCCGCGGGCCCGGTGCCGACGGGCGGCGCGGTCCGGGAGCTGCTCGCGCGGGCTGAGCGGCTCCTGGAGAGCGCCCGTGCCGTGCCGGCGGACCATGGAGACGCCGTGGACGCCGTACGTTCCGTGCTCGATCCGCTGCTCGACACCCTGGTGGGCCGGGAGCTGGCCGCCATCCCCGTATCCCGGCTCAAGGACGTCACCGAGGGGCGGCTGCGGCTCGGGGCTCTGGAGCAGGCCGGGTTCGGCACGGTCGGGCAGGTCCACGGCACGAACCGCTACGAGCTCCGGCAGCTCCCCGGCGTCGGTGCGCACACCGCCGATCAGGCGCTGGCCGCCGCCGCGCAGATCGCCCACGCCGTGCGGGACACCGTCTCGGTGCGGATCGACGTGGACGCCCCGGACGACACCAGCACCGCGCTGGTCGTCGCCCTGCACCGGTTGGCCGAGGCCGGTTCGGACGCGCGGCGGGCGGTGGACGCGGCCCGTCGGCTCGCCGAGCGGCTCGGCCCCCCGGTGACGGCGGCCGCACCGGCCGGGAGCCGGCTGCGCATGCTGTTCACGGGGCGGCAGGCGCGGGCGCGGGCGCGCGAGGCCGTCGGAGCGGTGCACGCGGCCGTGGCGGACGCGGTGGAGCGGGAGCTGCCGGTGCTCTTCGCACAGGCGTCGGCCGACCTGCTGCGGTCACCGGCGTCGCCCGCCGAGGCCTGGGTCGACTTCGAGCTGCGTTCCGCCGAGTACTACAGCCTGCTCGCCGAGCTGTCCGGCAGCGGTCCGGACCGGGACGCCGCCGAGGGGTTCCTGCCCGCCGGGATCGCGGACCGGGTACGCGCGCTGCGCCTGGACGACACGCGTCTGCGGGTGTCCCTGCGCGGCTACCAGGCGTTCGGGGCGCGGTTCGCGCTGGCGCAGAAACGGGTCGTCATCGGGGACGAGATGGGGCTCGGCAAGACCGTGCAGGCCATCGCGGCGCTCGCCCATCTCGCCGCCCACGGCGAGAGCCACTTCCTCGTGGTCTGCCCGGCGAGCGTGCTGATCAACTGGACGCGGGAGATCCGGGCCCGCTCCACCCTCCGCGCCGTGCCGGTGCACGGCGCGGAGCGGACCGAGGCGTTCGCGGACTGGCGGGAGAACGGCGGGGTGGCGGTGACCACGTTCGACGCGCTGCACCTGCTGCCCGGGGCGGCGGCCTCGGTGCGGCCCGGGATGCTGGTCGTGGACGAGGCCCACTTCGTGAAGAACCCCGCGGCCCGACGGTCGCGGGCGGTCGCCGGCTGGGCGGAGCACGTGGAGCGGGTGCTGTTCCTCACGGGCACCCCGATGGAGAACCGGGTCGAGGAGTTCCGCAGCCTCGTGCGCCAACTCCGCCCCGAACTCGCACCGTCCGTCTGCGGTACGCACGGCGCGGCCGGTTCGCGGGCCTTCCGCCGCGCCGTCGCCCCCGCCTATCTGCGCCGCAACCAGGTGGACGTGTTGGCCGAACTCCCGGCGCTGGTCCACGTGGACGAGTGGGAGGAGTTCGGCGCCGAGGACCGGGACGCCTACCGGGAGGCGGTCGCCTCGGGGCGGTTCATGCGGATGCGCCGGGCCGCCTATGCCGCGCCCGAGACGTCCGCCAAGCTGGAGCGGCTGCGCGAACTGGTCGACGAGGCGCGGGAGACCGGTCTGAAGGTGGTCGTCTTCTCCTACTTCCGCGAGGTCCTCGCGACCGTCGGCGAAGCTCTGGGTCCGGACGCCTTCGGGCCGCTCTCCGGAAGCGTCCCGCCGGCCCGGCGGCAGGAGCTCGTCGACGCCTTCTCCGCCGTGGACGGGCACGCGGTGCTGCTGAGCCAGATCCAGGCCGGGGGCACCGGTCTGAACATGCAGGCCGCCTCCGTGGTCATCCTGTGCGAGCCGCAGATCAAACCCACGCTGGAGCACCAGGCCGTGGCCCGGGCACACCGGATGGGCCAGGTGCGCCCCGTCCAGGTGCACCGGCTGCTGGCCACGGACAGCGTCGACCAGCGCCTGGTGGAGCTGCTCTCCCGCAAGGCCCGGCTCTTCGACGCGTACGCCCGACGCAGCGATCTCGCGGAGACCACCCCGGACGCGGTGGACGTCTCCGACGCCGAGCTGGCCCGGCGCATCGTCGAGGAGGAGCAGCGGCGGCTCGCGGACGACGCCGGCCGGCCGTGACCGGGGCCGCCCGCCGTCCATGACGCGGGCCACCCTCCGTTCATGACCGGGGCCAGCCGCCGTCCATGACCGGGCCCCTCCCCTCCCCGAGCCCCGTGACAGGCAGGGGCACGGACGGGGTCAGTGCTGGTGCTCCCCGGCGGCCTTCCCGGACTTCTCCTCCGCGCTCTGCGTGCCGCTCTTCTCCTCGGCCTTCTTCTCCGCGCCGCCCGCCGCGTGGTGGGGTTCGTAGCCTGGAATGGTGCCGTCGGGCTTCTTGATCAGCAGGAGCCCGGCCATCCCCATGTCGGAGTGGCTCTGGACATGGCAGTGGTACATCCACGCACCCGCGCCCACGCGTTCGCCCGCGATGATCTGGAGGCCGAAGGAGTCCGCGGGGCCGCAGATCTTGTTGTCGATGACCCGGCTCGGGTCGTCGGGGCCGGTGAGGATGCCGGTCCGGTTGTCCGCCCAGCGGTGACCGTGGATATGGAAGGTGTGGTAGTACTCACCGTGCGTGATCATCACGAATTCGAGCCGATCACCCACCGTGGCCTCGAAGTTGACGCTGTTGTGGGCCGTCTTGTTGTTGATCATCATGTCGTTGAAGACGACCGTGCAGGTCTGGTCGGGCAGGATGTCGCCCTTGCGACGCACGACGACCGGCCCGTACAGCCCCTTGCGGATGCCGCCGGTGCCGTGGTCCGTGCCGACGACGTGGTCGTGGTAGTGCCAGTAGCCCGCGCTGCCCGGCTCGTAGGTGCCGTCCTTGCGGAGGCGCGGGGCGTGGGTGCGCCAGGTGTACGTCCGGGTGCCGCCCGGCTCGACGTGACTCCTGTTCATCCGGGTGCCGTCGTTGGCGATGTCGTAGTCGACGCCGTGGACGTGGAGGCTGGCGTCGACGTCGGTGAGGTTCTCGAACTCGATGTGCACCGTGTCGCCCTCGTTCAGCTCGATGAGGGGACCGGGGATCGAGGCCTTGCCCTTCTCGAAGCCGTAGCCCAGCTCGCCGTTCGGCAACTTCTCGGCGTACATCCTCAGCCGTCGCACCACCCCGCCGGCCGGGGCCGTACGGGGTGGGTTCTCGGCCGAGCTCGCCTCCACCGCCCCGAGAGACAACGATGTCACCCCGGTCGCGGCCGCGGCTGCGCCACCGACCAGCATCCGCCGACTGAAGGTCCTTCGGTCCATGTCGAACTCCCCACTGCGATAAGAGAACTGGCGATGCCACAGGAAACGGAACGGCGCTCACGGGATCCCGGAACGGGCCACACCGTAGCCGGGGCACCCTCGTTTATCCACACCCAGGACAAAGTTCACACGATTGCTGCCGTACCTATTGGCGTACCGCGAAAAGAGGTCTAGCTTCGTGCGCTGTCACAGTGAATCAAGAGGTACCGACGAAGAGTGAGCAAGCCACAGTCACCGAGAGGTGCAGTGACCCCAGAGGGGTGGGTGACCACATGCAGCGCGCATCACATCACCGGTCCAGATCACGACGCGGCCTCGCGGCGGCCGTGGCGGCCGGCGCACTGACCGTGTCCATGCTGGGCGGCGGCGGCCCGGCCAGCGCGGACCAGTCGCCGGACCGGGCTCTGGTCGAGAAGATGGCGACAACGTTGTCCTTGCCGACTCCGCCCGGTTCCGCCAAGCAGGTCAAGGTGCTGGTCTTCCACGCCTCGGCCGGCGACGAGGCACCGTACACGGACGCCGGTATCGCGGCGATCGAGAAGATCGGGCTGAGCGGCCCGGAGGCCGGAAGGTTCGCCACCGTGGCCACGGCCGACCCCCGGGTCTTCACCAACGGCAAGCGGCTCGGCTCGTTCCACGCCGTCGTCTTCCTGACCGGCGGGGGCGACGTCCTCGACCCGGAGCAGGAAGCGGGCCTGGAGGCCTACATGGAGGCGGGCGGCGGTTTCCTCGGCATCCATGACGCGGCGCGGACCGAACCGTACTCGGACTGGTTCACCGGTCTGGTCGGAGCGCGCCCCGCGGCGAACAGCCCGGCGTCCACGCAGCGGGCGACCGTGGAGATCGGCGACCGGGTCCACCCGGCCACCAAGAACCTGCCGTTGGAGTGGAAGCGCCCCGACAAGTGGCTCAACTGGACGAAGAACCCGTCCGGCGACGTCCACACCGTGGCGCGCGTGCGGGAGTTGACGTACAAGCCGGGTGCGAGCGCCAACGGCTGGGACCATCCGGTCTCCTGGTGCCGCGACTACGACGGCGGCCGGTCCTTCTACACGGCCATGGGTGGTACGGCGGACAGCTTCGCGGAGACCGACTTCCGCGACCATCTGCGCGGCGCCCTCGCCTGGACGAACCGGACCTCGCAGGCCGACTGCAAGGCGACGATCACCTCCAACTACACCGCCGAGCGCCTGACCCAGCCCAACCAGCCGGGCCAGAACGACCAGATCGGCGAACCGCACGGTCTGGTGACCGCGCCGGACGGCCGGGTCTTCTACATCGGGCGCGGCGGGGCCGACAGCTCCGTCCCGGTCGTCATCGACTGGAACGACCCGAACATCGGCAAGGGCAAGGGCGAGATCCACGTCTACGACCCGAAGACCGGGAAGGTCACCCTGGCCGGTGCGCTGGACGTCTTCGGCAACAAGGGCGGCGGCGACGAACTGGTCAAGGTCGAGGAGGGATTGCTCGGCATCGAGCTGGACCCGGACTTCGCGTCCAACGGGTGGGTGTATCTGCACTACACACCGCACGCGAAGATCGACCGCGACAAGCGCATGGCGACCCGTCAGGTCTCCCGCTTCACCTTCGACTCCGCGACCGGCAGGCTGGACCTGGCCTCGGAGAAGGTGCTGCTCGGCTGGCCGGTGCAGATCAACAGCTGCTGCCACGCGGGCGGTGGCATGGCCTGGGACTCCGACGACAACCTGTACATCGCGACCGGTGACAACAACTCCTCCGGTTTCAGCGGCGGTTACTCCGGCAACAACCCGGAGCCGAACTACAAGGGCGTCGGCTTCGCCGACGCGCGCCGCACCGCCGGCAACACCAACAACCTCAACGGGAAGATCCTGCGGATCCACCCGGAGGACGACGGCACCTACACCCTGCCGTCCGGCAACCTCTTCACCGGCGAGGAGCCGGACGAGGGCGGCGGGAAGACCCGCGGCGAGATCTACGTGATGGGCGTGCGCAACCCGGCCCGCATCTCGATCGACACCGCGACGGACACGCTGTACGCGGGGTGGGTCGGCCCCGACGCGGGCGCCCCGTCCACCACCTGGGGCCCGGCGAAGTACGACACGTTCGCCGCGATCACCAAGGCGGGCAACCACGGCTGGCCGTACTGCATGGGCAACAACCAGCCCTACCGGGACCGTAATCTCCCCGACCCGAGCAAGCCGCTGGGCTGGTACGACTGCGACGCCCCGAAGAACGAGTCGCCGCACAACGACGGCCTCGTCAAGATCCCGCCGGTGACCCCGAACACCATCTGGTACTCCCCGCAGGGCGGCGGGGTCGACTACCCGCGCGACGAGAACGGCGTACCGAGCTACAAGGCGGAGGAGGGCAAGCAGCTGCTCCCCTGGCTCAAGGGCGGCGGGCAGGCCACGATGAACGGCCCGCTCTACCGCTACGACGCGCGGAGCGAGTCCACCGCCAAGTGGCCCGCCTACTGGGACGGCAAGTGGTTCGTCGGAGACTTCTACGACGACACCCAGCCCCGGCACGCCGTGCTCACCGACCCGAGGACGGTCGGCAAGGGCGGACTGCCCACGCACGCCGAGTCGTTGAAGAAGATCATCCCGGTCGGGGCGGACGGCATCCGCAACCTGATGGACTGGAAGTTCGCGCCGGACGGTTCGCTCTACGTCCTGGACTACGGGCGCGGCTTCTTCACCTCCGACCCCAAGTCCGCGTTGTGGCGCGTGACCTACAAGGGCGGCGCCGCGACCCCGGCCGCCAAGGACCTCGTCGGAAAGGCGGCAGCGAAGTGAGACATCACCCGCACCTCGCACGCGGGCGGCACCGTCCGCCGAGCTTCTGGGTGGCCCTGCTGGCCTCCCTACTGATGGTCCTCGGACTGACCTCGACGGCCGCGTACGGCAAGGGGGACGACACTCCCCCGGCGGCCGCCGCCGACCAGGTGCTGACCTGGACCGCGGGCGACCCGATCGACCGCTACCTGTCCGCGCCGAAGACGGCGGTGGCCGGCAAGGCGACCATCGTCTTCGAGAACAGCACGGCCACCGGGAACACGACGAGCATGCCGCACACGCTGACGTTCGGCGTGTCGGACCCGGAGTTCAACAACGACGTCCAGCTGAACATCCTGGCCAACCCGGGCGACGCCGAGGGCGGAAAGCACAGCGTGGAGGTCACGCTCTCGCCCGGCCGGTACTTCTACCACTGCACGATCCCCGGCCACGGCATGATGCAGGGCATCCTGACCGTCACCGAGGGCAGCGGCGAGGACACCGAGGCCCCCGCGACCTCGGCGAAGGTCGACGGTGACAGAGACGGCGACGGCGCGTACATCGGCCAGGCCACGGTCGCCGTCGAGGCCACGGACACGGGCTCCGGCGTCGACACCGTCGAGTTCGCCCTCGGGGCGGACGGCGAGTGGCAGCCCTACACCGCGCCCGTCGTGGTGAACGAGGTCGGCGACCACACGGTCCGCTACCGGGCCACCGACAAGGCCGGGAACGTGGCGACGGAGAAGTCCGTCGACTTCGCGGTCGCCGCGCCGCCGACCGACGACAAGACGCCGCCGGAGACCTCGGCGACCGTCTCGGGCGAGAAGGACGACGCGGGCGCGTACCTGGGGATGGCCACGGTCACCGTGACCGCGTCCGACACCGGGTCCGGCGTCAACACCATCGAGTACGCGCTCGGCGCGGACGGTGCGTGGCAGCCGTACACCGCACCGGTGATGGTCCACGAGGTGGGCGAGCACCAGGTCCGCTACCGGGCCACCGACCGGTCGGGCAACGTGGCGGACGAGAAGGCCGTCGACTTCACCGTGGTCGAGCCGCCGTCGCAGGACCGGACGGCGCCGGAGACCTCGGTGAAGGTCGAGGGCGACAAGAACAGCGACGGCGCGTTCATCACCAGCGCCAAGGCCACCGTCTCGGCGACCGACGACGACTCGGGCGTGGACAAGGTCGAGTACAGCCTCGACGGCGGACCGTACCTCGCCTACACCACCCCGGTGATCGTCGACCGGGTCGGCTACCACTCCATCGCCCACCGGGCGACGGACAAGGCGGGCAACACCTCCGAGGCGAAGAAGGTGTCGTTCACCATCGCCCAGGGCGGCGGGGTTCCCGCGCCGAACTGCGCGGAGTTCGACGAACGGCACACCGTCTTCGTCGGCACGATCGACACGGGCGTCCCGAACCGGATCACCCGTAACCGCTGCACGATCAACGAGCTGATCGAGGACGAGAAGGACTGGTCCTCCCACGCGCTGTTCCTCAAGCACGTGACGTCGGTGCTCGACAGGCTGAAGACCGACGGCGTCATCGACCTGCGCGAGCGTCGGGCGATCAACCAGGCCGCGAAGCAGTCGGGCATCGGGAAGCCGGGCCAGGTCGAGGGCTACACCAAGCTCTTCGACGGCACGGCGGCCTCGCTCGCCAAGTGGCAGCACGTGGGCGGCGGCAAGTTCGAGCTCAACGAGGAGGAAGGCTCCATCACCAGCTCCACCACGGTCGGTGGAATGGGCATGCTGTGGCTGCCGAACCGGGCCTACGGCGACTACTCGCTCAAGCTCCAGTGGCGGGACGACGCCCCGGGCTCGGGCAACGCCAACGGCGGGGTCTTCGTCCGTTTCCCGAAGGTCCACGACCACCCGGAGGAGTCGCGTCCGGAGTGGGTCGCCATCAAGTACGGCCATGAGATCCAGGTCAACGACCGGCCGGACGGCGACATGTACAAGACCGGTTCGGTGTACGGCTTCGACCGGGTGGGTCTCGGCGGCGCCGGGGTCACCCCGAAGGGGACTTGGAACGACTACGAGATCAAGGTGGTGGACCAGCACTACGAGATCTACCGCAACGGTGTCCTGATCAACGAGTTCGACAACACCGGCGGTCAGCTCTTCGAGCCGCCGCGGGGCGACGACCCGGGCACCGACGGCCGGCGGTTCGCCTCCGGTTACATCGGGCTCCAGGTGCACGGCGTCACCGACGTCATCTCGTACCGCGACATCCGGATCAAGGAGCTGTAGGCCGCGGGGCCCGCTCAGGTGGCCGCGTCCGCATGCTCCGGCGTGCGGGCGCGGCCACCGGGGTGTCGGTGCCGCCACACCCAGAACACCGTGCACGAGACCAGCGCCCAGCCGGCGAGGACCAGGTACGGGAAGACGAACTGGTGGCCCTGGTAGTAGACGGCGGTGTGCTGGGCGTTGACGGAGGCTCCCGGCGGCAGCCAGCGGCCGATGTGCCCGAGCGCCGAGGGCAGCAGCGGCCAGGACACCGCGCCGCCGGAGGACGGGTTGCCCAGCAGCACCATGACGCCCCAGGTGGGGATCATCGCCCAGCGGCCCATCAACGTGTTGAACATGGTGAAGACCATGCCGGAGGTGAACATCGTGAACGCCAGGATCAGCCAGGACTGGACGAACGGCAGGTCCACCGCCCCGAGCCACCAGTCCACGGCCGCCGCGATGGCGAACCCGCCGAGCAGGGCGTAGGCGACGGTGAAGGCGATCCGCTCGGCCGGGTTGAGGCCGTGGGCGTGCACGCTGAGCTGGATCGCGCCGAGGAAGCCCATGATCACGGCGGCCAGCGAGATGTAGAACAGGGCGAGTCCGCGCGGGTCGCCCCGCTGGAGCGGCTTGATGTCCCGGACGGTGACCTCGACCCCGGTGGCCTCGCCCACCTCCAGACCCGCCTTGCCGAGCAGCTCGGCCACGGACGCTCCGGAGGCTCCGGCCACGTCGAGCGCCACTCCCCCGTCGGACGCGCGCACGATGGCGAAGACCTTCTGCTCGTCCAGGGCGCGGCGGGCGTCGGCGATGTCGGGGTAGTCGCGCACTTCGAGGGAGGCGTCGAGGGCCTTCTCCATGCCCGCGACGAACGCCTCGCCGCGCGCCGCCTCCGGCCGGGTGACCAGGGCGGCGGGGATGCGGTGCGGGGTGGGGTCGGCCATCGCGTACGTGTAGGAGCCGGCGAAGAGACCGGCCGCGGCGGCGACGATCAGGACGAGGACGGTCGCGGGGAGGAACGGGCTGTTCTTGTACGCCTCCCAGCGCTCGCGGAGGGTGGGCGGCCGCCCGTGCGCACCGTGCCGGTCGCCGCTCCCGCTCACGCCATCTCACCGTCGTCGTCATCGTGGCGGGCACGGCTGGGCTGGACGCGCTTGGGCTCGCCGGGCATCTTCGGATACTCCGGCGGGTACGGCATGTCGCCGAGCCCGCGTTCCTTCTCGTCCCGGTCGGCCAGCTCCAGCAGGGCGTCGAGCCGGAACGCCTCCTGGTCCATGTCCGCGTGCACGTCGCCGAGTTCGGCGTAGCGCGCCGGGAGCGTGACGATGTCGAAGTCGCGCGGTTCGGCGTCGTCGATCTCCTCCCAGCGCAGCGGCGCGGAGACCGGGGCGTGCGGGAAGGGGCGTACGGAGTAGGCGGAGGCGATGGTGCGGTCGCGGGCGGTCTGGTTGAAGTCCACGAAGATCCGCTCGCCGCGCTCCTCCTTCCACCAGGCGGTCGTCACCCGCTCGGGCATCCGCCGCTCCAGTTCGCGCCCGGCGGCGATGGTGGCGCGCCGCACCTCGGTGAAGGTCCAGGCGGGCTCGATGGGCACGAAGACGTGGATGCCCCGGCCGCCGGAGGTCTTGGGCCAGCCGCGTACGCCGTGGTCCTCCAGGACGGAGCGCAGCTCGTGGGCGGCGGTGACGGCGTCTGCGTAGTCGGTGCCGGGCTGCGGGTCCAGGTCGATGCGGAGTTCGTCCGGGTGGTCGGTGTCCCCGGCGCGGACCGGCCACGGGTGGAACGTGAGGGTGCCGAGGTTGGCGGCCCAGATGACGGCGGCGAGCTCGGTGGGGCAGATCTCGTCGGCGGGCCGGCCGCTGGGGAAGGAGATGCGGGCGGTGGGGATCCACTCGGGGAGGTTCTTCGGGGCGCGCTTCTGGTAGAAGAAGTCGCCCTCCACCCCGTCGACGAAGCGCTGGAGCGTGGTCGGCCGGTGGTCGAGGGCGCGGGTGATCCCCGGCCCCACCGCCAGGAAGTACTCGGCCACGTCCCTCTTGGTGTAGCCCTTCTCCGGGAAGTACACCTTGTCCGGGTTGGACAGCCTCACGGCCCGTCCGCCCGCGTCCAGCTCCACCGCTGCTCCCATGACGGCCACCGTAGGCGGGTCGCACATATGCCGCACATCGGGAGACACGCGCGCGATCGCGGTCCAGAATCGGCCCATGGACCTGCCGGTGATGCCGCCCGTGAAGCCGATGCTCGCCAAGTCGGTCTCCAAGATCCCGCCGGGCATGAGCTACGAGGCGAAGTGGGACGGCTTCCGGGCGATCGTGTACCGGGACGGGGACGAGGTGGAGATCGGCAGCCGCACGGGCAAGTCCCTGACCCGCTACTTCCCCGACCTGGTCGACGTCGTACGGGAGAGTCTCCCGCCGCGCTGTGTGATCGACGGGGAGATCGTCATCGCCCACGAGGGGCGGCTCGACTTCGACCGGCTCAGCGAGCGCATCCATCCGGCGGACTCCCGGGTCCGGCTGCTCGCCGAGCAGACCCCGGCGAGCCTGATCGCCTTCGACGTCCTCGCCGTCGACGACACCTCCCTCCTCCCCACCCGGCAGGCGGACCGGCGGGAGGTGCTGAGGGCCGCGCTCGCGGAAGCGTCCCCGCCCGTGTTCCTCGCCCCGGCCACCACGGACATCGAGGTCGCCCGGGAGTGGTTCGACCGGTACGAGGGGGCCGGGCTCGACGGGATCGTGGCGAAACCGCTCGATCTCCCGTACCGGCCGGACGCCCGGGCGATGTACAAGATCAAGCACGAGCGGACCGCCGACGTCGTGGTGGCGGGCTATCGCGAACACAAGAGCGGCCCGGTCGTCGGCTCGCTCCTGCTCGGCCTGTACGACGCCGACGGCGTGTTCCACCACGTCGGGGTCTGCGCGGCCTTCCCGATGAAACGGCGCGCCGAGCTGGCCGAGGAGCTCGCGCCACTCCGCGTCGAGTCCGCCGGTCATCCGTGGGGCGCCTGGGCGGACGCGGCGGCGCACGAGCAGTCCCGGCTGCCGGGGACGCAGAACCGCTGGTCGGGCAAGAAGGACCAGTCCTGGGTGCCACTGCGCCCGGAGCGGGTGTGCGAGGTGGCCTACGACCACATGGAGGGCGACCGGTTCCGGCACACCACCCAGTTCCGTCGGTGGCGGCCGGACCGGTCCCCCGCCGGCTGTACGTACGCGCAGTTGGAGGAGGTCGTCTCCTTCGACCTGTCCGAGGTGCTGTCGGGCGGCTGACCCCGGTCACCGCGCCCGCTCGGACATGCCCGGCGGCTGCCGGGGAACATTCCCGTGCGGGAGAGGGCTCGTCCGCGGCGGGTGGGCCCTCTCCCGCCGCACCGGAGCATGCGAAGCGAACGGGGACACGACCATGACCGACGACGGCCGGAACACCGACCCCGCGGAGCTGCTGAAGGGACTGACCGTCGACGGTCGGCGCCCCGAGCAGCCCGTGCTCCTCGACGAGCAGGGCCGTCCTCTTGAGACGTGGCGGGAGAACCATCCGTACGACCGGAAGGTGCGCCGCAGGGAGTACGAACGGGAGAAACGATTCCTCCAGATCGAGCTCCTGAAGCTCCAGCGGTGGGTCCGCGAGAGCGGGCAGCGGCTGGTGGTCCTGTGCGAGGGCCGCGACGCGGCGGGCAAGGGCGGCACGATCCAGCGGTTCACCGAGCGGCTCAACCCGCGTGGGGCGCGCGTGGTCGCCCTGGAGAAGCCCACCGAGCAGGAGAGCGGACAGTGGTACTTCCAGCGGTACGTGGCACACCTTCCGACCGCCGGCGAGATCGTCTTCTTCGACCGCTCCTGGTACAACCGGGCCGGGGTGGAAAGGGTGATGGGCTTCTGCACACCGGAGCAGTACAAGCACTTCCTGAAGCAGGCCCCGCAGTTCGAGCGGATGCTCGTCGATGACGGTGTCCTGCTGGTGAAGTTCTGGTTCTCGGTCTCCCGCGCCGAGCAGCGGACGCGCTTCGCGATCCGGCAGGTCGACCCGGTACGCCAGTGGAAGCTGTCGCCGACCGACGTGGCCTCCTTGGATCTCTGGGACGAGTACACCGCCGCGAAGGTCGAGATGTTCCGGTCCACGGACACCGAGTGCGCGCCGTGGACCGTGGTGAAGAACAACGACAAGAAGCGCGGCCGGCTGGAGGCGATGCGCAGCCTTCTGTGGCGTTTCGACTACGACAGCAAGGACGAGAAGGGCGTAGGAGCCCCGGATCCTCTCATCGTGGGTCCCGCGGACACCCTGCTGGAGCCGGGTGAGGAACAGACGGATCTCTCGCCCACCCCCCTGACCGGCGGGGCCCACGGGCCGGGCGACCATCCCCGACGGGAGTGATTCCCCGCCCCGGCCATGGCGGGGCGGGGAGCCGCCCCGTACGGAGGCCCCTCCTGGTACGGGTCAGGAGCCCGGCTTCCCCTCCGGTGCGCAGGGGTCGGCGGAACCGTGTGCTTCTGTCGAGGCCGGCTCGCTCGGCGAAGGTTCGGACGGCGGCGGTGACGGAGTGCCGTCGGGGCAGCCCGGGCCGGTCTCGCCGGGGTCGGGCGAGGTGGTGGGGTCGGGCGACGGCGTGGGGCCGGGGTCCGTCGGGCCGGGGCTGGGACTCGGGCCCGGATCGGTGGGGCCCGGGTCGGTCGGGCCGGTCGGGTCGGGGCTCGGGCCGGGGTCGGTGGGGCCGGGGTCTGTCGGGTCGGGGCTCGGGCTCGGTGAGCCGGGACCCGTGGGACGGGGAGTGGGCGTCGGACTCGGCGGCCGGGTGGGCTGCGGGCCGACCACGACACCTCCGTCGCCCTTGCCGGGACGTTCCGGCGCGCCGGGCCCGCCGACGGAGGATCTGGGTGGGGTCTTCCCACCGGGGCCGGGGCTGGCCGGGAGGACGCCCTGGCCGTCGGCGACCGCATGGCTTCCGCTGCGGTAGAACTCCAGCCAGGACAGCACGGTCCGCAGATACGTCTCCGACCGGTTGTAGCTGAGGATCGCCCGGTCCAGGTCGGAGCGGCGGGTCAGGTCGCGGTTCCCGGCACAGAGGTAGCGCCCGGCGGCGAGCGCCGCGTCGTAGACGTTGTCCGGGTCCCGGCGGCCGTCGCCGTTGCCGTCCGCGCCCCAGGCCGCCCAGGTCGAGGGGATGAACTGCATCGGTCCGACGGCCCGGTCGTAGGCGCGGTCGCCGTCGTACGCCCCGTCGTCGGTGTCCCGGATCAGGGCGAAGCCGTTGCCGTCGAGCGCGGGGCCGAGGATCGGGGTGAGCGTCGTCCCTCGGGCGTCGACCCGCCCGCCGGACGCCTGGCCCGATTCGACCTTGCCGATCGCCGCGAGCAGCTGCCAGGGGAGCCCGCAGCCCGGGTCGCCGCGGCCCACCGCGCTCTCGGCCTTCCGGTAGGCGGCCAGCACGGTCGCCGGAATGCCCGCCTCGGACCAGGCGCGGGCCACGAGCGGATCGGTCTTCGCGCCGGGCTTCGGAGGAGCGGGCGGCTTCGGGGACCGCAGCGGAGGCAACTCGGTGTGGTACACGTCGTCGCCCGGCACCTCGCTCCACACGACGTCGTCGGAAGCCGCCGCCTTCCCCTGCCGGGGCTCGGGCAGCGCGATCCCCGGGGCCTGGGAAGCGGTGAGCGCGGTCATCGCGGCGACCGCGGTGGCCGTGGTGCCGAGCCGTCGGCGCACCGTGCGGTTGAAGCTCATCTGGACTCCACTCCCTCTCCGGGGCTCAGCGGGTGAACGTGTCGATGGCGGCGATCAGCCAGGTGTCCCCGCGGCGGACGGCGTCCACGGCGAACATCGCCGCCGCGTACGTCGTCTCCTCGTCCTTGCCGGTACGGGTGTTGCTCTGGTCGGCGAAGATCAGCAGCCGGGCGCGGTCGCCGTCGAGGAACTCGACCCCGCTCCCGGTCACGGTGGTGGTCAGGACGAGTTTCTGCTTCGGGGCCTGCTCCCGTACGTCGGCGAGCATGTCCTTGTGCTGCCGCACGGCCCGGCCGGTCAGATAGGTGCTCGCGGCGCGGTCGGACCGGGCGGGCGAGGCGTAGTCGTACGAGAACACCGCGCCGACCGCCTCGCTGATCCGGCCCTTCACCTCACTGGTCCGGCCGATGTCGGTGAGCGCGGTGTTCCGCCGGGCCGGCTCGTCACGGAGGCTGCCGGCCGAGGTGAACGCCCAGGCGGCGAAGGCTCCGAGGAGGACGGTGAGGGCGCAGAGCACGGCGGGAAGTGACAACCGCGGGCGGGACGCCCTGGCACGGGGGGCGTCCGCCGGGGCGTCGGGAGCCTCGTCGGAGCCGGCAGCGGCGTCAGCGGCGGGGGCGGGGCCGGGGGCGGGGTCGGTGCTCTCCGCCGTCTGCGCCGGTTCGGCAGCGGTGACAACGGTGGCGGCGGTGCTCTGTTCGGGTGCCGGGTCGGTCTCGGCCCCGAGTGTGCGCGGTGGTGCCGTGGCCAGCCGGCGGCGGCGGTTGACCAGGTGACGGGTGGTCGACATGGGCGGGGTCCTCTCCGGGGCAGGCGGGTGCGGGCGGATGTGGGGGCCGGGGTCAGCCGCCCGTGCCGCCGACGGGCGCCTGGCCGAGCGCGCTGAGCTTCCACCCGTCGGCGGTGCGCGTGAGGCTCCCGAGCAAGCGGCTCTCCTTCACCGCCGGTTCACCCCTCGGCGCGGTCACGGTGACCCGTAGCGCCACCATCACCCCGGCCCGGCCCGCCCGTTGGTCGAGCTCGGTCACCGCGCCGGAAAGGACCTTCGCGGTGCTCACCGTCTTGGCGGCGGCGATCTGCTCGGCGAACGCATCGCGTCCGTCGACGAGCTGGCTGTGCAGATCGCCCGTGGTGGACTGCTCCCAGCTGTCGAGCCCCTTCTCCAGGGAGCGGTGGTCCAGGGTGTTCATGTTCTGCACCGCCTGCTCGCCCGCCGCCAGTGCGTCGTCCCGCGCCTGCGCGAAGGACGCCGCGTCGTCGTGCGTGGCCTCGTAGCGCAGCCAGCCGCCCCAGCCCGCCGCTCCGGCCGCGCAGAGCGCCAGGGCCAGTGCGGCGATCACCAGCGGGTTTCGCGCCCCCGTCCGTACCGTTCCCGCCCGTGCCGCCGTCCCTGCCGGTGTCGGACTCTCCGGGGCCGGACTCTCCGGTGGCGAGTCCGGCCCTGCCGGATCCTGCTGTGCCGTCCGCTGCCGTGCCATGTGCTGCCTCTCTCCTGCCTGCCGAACCGGACCGGTGCGCCATCGCCTCCGGCCCGCCGTCATGTGGAGCCGATCTCGACGATCCACCAGCGTCCGTCGCGCAGGCGCGCGGTCACCGTGAGCTGTGCGGAGGCGGTGGTGGGGGCGCGGCCCCGGCGCTCGTAGACCTGGTCGAGGAAGACCAGGAGGTGGGCGCTGCTACCGGTCAGCCGGGTCACCCCGGCCCGCACTACCTCCGTGGTGAGCGTCAGTCTCTGGTCGGCGGACTGCCGCTCGACCTGGCCGAACAGCGCCGCGTACTGCTGGAGCGCCTTGCCCGCCAGGACCTCCTTCGCCGCCGCCCTGGTGGCGGCCGTGGCCCCGGGACCGTAGGAGAAGATCTTCCCGAGCGCGCTGCTGACGTCACCGGTGACGCGGGCGGTCGCCTCCGCGTCGGTGAGCGCGAGGTTCGCCGTGGCCGTGGTGTCCCTCAGGTGGCGTCCCTCGACGTACAGGGCGCCGCCCGTGGCTATCAGGGCGACCGTCATGAGTGCGCCGAGGACGCGTGGCCACCGCCGGAGGTGTACCTCCGCCGCACCGTCCGGGTCCGCCGTCTCCGATCCGGCTTCCCGGCCCACCTCGGGATCGAGGACCGTGTCGCTCTTCATCGTCGCCGTTCCTCCCCGCGGTCTCATCGGCCGCCGCCCGTTCCGATCGCCGTGAGCGCCTTGACCTTCCAGCCGTCGGCCGTACGGGCGAGGGTCGCCCCGAACCGCTTGCGCTGGGTGCCGGCCGCGCCGGAGCGCGGGGTGACCTCGACGTCCACGGTGGCGATCAGCTCCGCCGTGCCCGTGCGCTCGTCCAGTGCGGTCAACGCTGCCGAGGTGACCTTGCCCCGGGCCGTGTCGCCCGCGGCCGTCAGGGACTTCGCGTCGGATTTCCGGGTCCGCTCCAGTTGGTCGTGCAGCGGCCCCGTGGAGGAGTCCAGCCAGGCCCGCAGCCCGTCGTCGACCCGCTTCGCGTTCTCGCCGTCCAGGCTGTTCAGCGTCGCCAGGTGCCGTCTGCCGTCGGCCAGGGCCGTGTCGCGGGCCTTCGCGTAGGACAGCGAACGGTCGCCGCGCGCCTGCCCGTACGACCAGGCCCCCAGGCCGCAGACCAGGGCGGCGACGAGCAGCACGGCCCAGCCGGCCCGGCGTCGGGTGCGGGGCGTCATGAGCCGCCTCCCAGGCCCAGCAGCCCGGCCATGCCCTCGGCCGGCGGCTCTGTGGTCGCGGACTCGGCGTCCACGGTTCCCGGCAGCTTCATCGAGCCCGGAACGGCCGGCTTCGGCACCGGTCCGCCCTTGGGGGCGTTGGCGCTGCCCCGGACGTTGATGCCGGTGCCGGGCGAGGAGGTGCAACGGGCGGCGGTGTTCACGGCGGGCCCGTCCGAGGTGTTGAGGCCGTTGCGGTAGACCGTGCCGCCGTACCCCGCGGTGCACGGCAGCGGTTCGAAGAAGGCGACGGACATTCCGAACCGGGCGCCGTCGTCGTCGACCGCGCTCGATCCGGCGGCGACCACGGCGGGCAGCTTCACGAGAAGTTCTTCAAGGCCGCGTTGGCGGGTGACAGCGACCTCCGAGGTGGTGAGGAGGTTGGCGACGACGACGCCGAATGCGGGATCCAGGTCGCGCAGCAGCCCGCTGATCTGGACGGCGGCGTCCGGGGTGGTCGCGATGAGGCGGCGCAGGTCACCGTCGGAGCCCTTGAGTTCGGCGGCCAGTTCCCTGGCCCCCGAGGCGAAGCCCTTGAGCGCCTGTCCCTGTTCGGCCTGGGTGCGCAGGACGCGCTCGCCGTCGGCCATCAGCCGGGTGGTGACCGGCAGGGCCTTGTCGGCGGCCTCGATGAAGTCGCCGCTGGTGTCCAGCAGGACCTGGAGGTCGTCGCCGCGCCCCTCGAAGGCGGCCCCGAACTCTTCGACGACGGTCCGCAGGCTCTCCAGGTTCACGGAGCTCGCCAGGTCGTCGACGCTGGTGAGGACGTCGGTCGGGGGCGCGGGGGTGGTGGTGTCGGCCTCGTCGATGACCGAGCCGTTGCCCAGGAACGGCCCTTCCTTGCGGGTGGGCCGCAGATCGACGTACTGCTCGCCGACCGCCGACAGGTTCGCGACGACGGCGGTGAGGCTGTCCGGGATCGGCGGCGCGTCCTTCTCGATCCGCAGTTCGGCCTCGACGCCGTCCTCGGTGAGCTCGATGGGGCCGACGCGGCCCACGGAGACGCCCCGGTAGGTGACGTTGGAGTGGGTGTACAGCCCGCCCGTCTGCGGGAGTCGGACCGTGACGGTGTAGTAGTCGCGCAGTCCGACGTAGTGGCCGAGATCGGCGTACCGCACCCCCAGGTAGCCGAGGGCCAGCGTGGCGATGACGAGGAAGGCGAGGTTCTTCAGCCGGATGGCGAGGGTGATCACGGTGTCACCCCCTTCGCGACGCTCGAAGCCCCCGAGGGCTTCGGCGCCCCGGTCTTCGGCGCCCCGGTCTTCGGCGTTCCTGACACGGCGGGCAACGGCAGGGGCAGGGGCAGCGCACCCCGGGCCGCCGCGCCCACGCCCTCGGCCGGGGGCAGCGGCGGGATGCCGGGGGGATCGGGGGTGAGGGCGGGGATGATCTGCGTACCGGGCAGGGCCGTCACGTCCAGGTAGACGTTGAGGTAGTCGCCCTTGACGCCGCGGAGCACCTCGTCCGTGAAGGGGTAGGTCAGCAGCACCTGGAGGGAGTCGGGGAGGTCCTGGCCGGAGTCGGCGAGCGCCTCGAGGGTCGGGGCGAGCGCCTTGAGGTCGGCGATCATGTCGGCTTTGCTCCGGTTGATCGTGTCGACGGCCACGGTGGAGAGGGTGTCGAGGGAGCGCAGCATGGTCAGCAGTGAACCGCGCTGCTTCTCCAGGACCTTGAGTCCGGGACTGAGCCCGGTGAGTACCGTGCCGACGTCCTGCTTGCGGGTGGCGAGGGTGGCGGCGAGGCGGTTGACGCCGTCCAGGGCCCTGGTGATGTCGCCCTTGTTCCCGTCCAGGTTGGTCACGAGGGTGTCGACCCGGTTGAGCATGGAGCGGATCTGCGGCTCCTGCCCGGCGAGCGCCTTGTTGAGTTCGGTGGTGATGGTCTTGAGCTGGTTGACGCCGCCCCCGTTGAGGAGCAGGGACAGGGCCCCGAAGACCTCTTCGACCTCCGGGTTCCGGTTGGTGCGGGAGTGCGGGATGCGGCCGCCGGCGGCGAGCGAACCGCGTGCGGTGCCCTCGGGGGGCGGGGCGAGCTGGATGAACTTCTCGCCGAGCAGGCTGGACTGTTCGAGGCGGGCGTAGGAGTTGGCGGGGAGCTTGATCTTCCCGTTGACCCGCATGGTGACCCGGGCCCGCCAGCCGTCCGGGGCCAGCGCGATCTTGGTGACGCGCCCCACGGCCACGTCGTTGACCTTGACCGAGGACTGCGGCGCCAGGCTGAGGACGTCGCCGAACTCGGCGGTGACCTCGTACGGCCGGTCACCGAGTTCCGCGCCGCCGGGCAGCGGGATCTGCTCGATGCCGGTGAAGGAGGGGCCGTCGGGGCGGACCACGACCAGGGCGATCAGCGCACCGGTGGCGAGGAGGGACACGGCCGCGACGGCGGCCCGTACGACGGGTCTGCGCCGGACGTCGTCGTTCATCGTCGCGCTCCCTTCTGCTTGCCGGGCTGCTCGCCGGGGTGCTTCTCGGGGGTGCCGTAGACCGTGCCGACCTCCGGGAGCGGCAGGACGGGAAGGGCCTCGCGGCGGGTCGCGTCGACGGGGGCGAGGCCGGTGAGCCGGCCGGCGGCGGAGGCGGCCCCGGGGTCGACGAGCGGTCCCCCCATGGACAGTTCGTTGAGGTTGGTGCGCCCGTTGAGGGTGCGGTTGGCGGGGTCGTAGGCGTTGAGGACGTTGCCCGCGGCGAGCGGGAGGGTGTCCATCGCCTCGGCGAGCGAGGCGCGCTGGTCGACGAGCGCCTGGGTGACGGGCACCAGCGCCTCGACGTTCTTCTTGAGCGCGCCGCGGTTCTTGGCGATGAAGGTCTTGACCTGGCCGAGGGCGGTGCCGAGTTCCTTGAGGGCCGCGCTGAGGTTCTTCTTGTCGTCGGCGAGGAAGGAGGTGACCGTGTTCAGCTGCTGCTCGGCGCTGCGGACGTTGCCGTCGTTCTCCTTGAGCATGGTGGTGAAGGTCTGGAGGTGGGCCAGGGTGTCGAACAGGTCACCGCTGGACTTGTCGAGCGTCTTGGTGGCCTTGCCGAACTGTTCGATGGAGTCGCCGATGGCCTTGCCGTTGCCGTCGAGGTTCTTCGCCCCGGTGTCCAGGAGCCGGGCGAGCGCCCCGTCGGCGTTGGCGCCGTTCGGGCCGAGGGCGGTGGAGAGCTCGGTGATGGAGGCGTACAGCTCGTCCACCTCGACGGGGGTGGCGTTGCGGGCGGCGGGCAGGACCGCGTCGTCGGCGAGCCGGGGGCCGCCGTCGTAGGCCGGGGCGAGCTGGACGTAACGGTCGGCGACGAGGCTGGGGGCGACGACGACGGCGTGGGCGTCCTCGGGGACGTCGATGCCGTGGTCGAGGCGCAGCACGACCTTCACCTCCTCGCCGCGGGGCTCGACGGAGGCGACGGTCCCGACCTTGACGCCGAGGATCCGCAGGTCGGATCCGGCGTAGACGCCGGTGGCGCGTTCGAAGTAGGCGGTGACGGTGGTCTTGCCGTCCTCCTCCAGGGCGCTCACGCCGGTGGCGGCCGCGACGACGACGAGGGCGAGTCCGGCGGTGATGCCGGTGATGCGGGTGCGTCTCATGTCAGCGGCCTCCTTGCTGCCGGGGTGGCATGCAGCCGGTCGCCGGGGGTGTGCCGGCGGGGAGGTAGTTCTTGGGCACGACTCCGCAGACGTAGTTGTCGAACCAGCGCCCGCTGCCGAGGGTGTTGCCGACGAGCCGGCTGTAGGAGCCGGTCATCGCGAGGACCTTGTCGAGGCTCTTGCGGTTCTTGACGAGGACGGCGGTGACCCGGCCGAGGGACTCCAGGGTCGGCCCGAGCTGCTTGTCGTTGTCCCGGACGAGTCCGGTGAGCTGGGTGCCGAGGTCGCGGGTGCCGGTGAGCAGCAGGTGGATGGAGTCGCGGCGGGCCTGGATCTCGCCGAGCAGCAGGTTCCCGTCCTCCAGGAGCGTTTCGAAGCTGCTCTTCTTCCCGGCGAGGGTCTTGGTGAGCTTCTTGCTGTTGCGGAGCAGGGTGGCGAGCTGGGCGTCGCGTTCGGAGACCGTACGGGAGAGGGCGGAGAGCCCGTCGGCGGCGCTGCGGACGTGCGGCGGGGAGTCCTTGAAGGTGGCGGAGATCGTCTCGAAGCTCTTGGCGAGCTGTTCGGTGTCGATCTCCCCGATGGTCTCGCCGAGGCCGTTGAACGCCTGGGTGACGTCGTACGGGGAGGTGGTGCGGCTCGCGGTGATGCGGGAGCCGGGGTTCTGCGGGGCGTCGCCGAGGGGGTCGACGGCGAGGTACTTCTCGCCGAGCAGGGTCTTGACGGCGATGCCCACGGTGGAGGAGTCGCCGATCCAGGCGCCTCTCACCCGGAAGTCGACGCGGACCTTCGCGCCGTCGAGGGAGACGCCGGTGACCTCGCCGACCTTCACTCCGGCGATCCGCACCTCGTCGCCGTCGGTGAGTCCGGCGGATTCGGTGAAGTCGGCGCTGTAGGAGGTGCCGCCCTGGACGAAGGGCAGGGAGTCGGCGCGCCAGGCGGCGAGGCCGAGCAAAGTCAGGACGAGGAGTCCGACGACGGCGACGGAGACCGGGTTGCGTTCCCGGACGGGGGTGATTCTCATGCCAGGCACCTCGGTTGGGTGATCGCGATGCCGCCCGGCGGTTTGCTGCCGTCGTCGTGGGTGACGCCGCTGACCTTCGCTTCGCAGAGGTAGAGGTTGAGCCACGATCCGTAGGACGTCAGCCGGCTGATGGCCGCCATCTTGGCCGGGGTCTTCTCCAGGAAGTTCTCGATCTGCGGAGTACCCTTCTCCAACTGGTCGCTGAGGCGCCCGAGTTGGCGGATATCGTCCTTGAGCGGCTTCCTGCCGTCCTGGAAGAGGTCGGCGGTGACGGTGGTGAGCGCGCCCATCGCGGTGATGGCCTCCCCCAGGGGTTTGCGGTCGCCGGAGAATCCGGTGACGAGCTTCTCCAGGGTGACGACGAGGTCGTCGAAGCCGGCCTCCCGGTCGTTGACCGTCTTGAGGACCGTGTTGAGGTTCTTGATCACCTCGCCGATCACCTTGTCCTTCGCGGCGACGGTGGTGGTGAGCGAGCCGACGTGCCGCAGGATGCTGTCGACGGTGCCGCCCTCGCCCTGGAGCACCTGGACGATGGAGTCGGCGAGCTGGTTGACGTCGGGCGGGGACAGCCCTTCGAAGAGGGGCTGGAAGCCGTTGAAGAGCTGGGTGAGGTCGAGCGCCGGGGTGGTGCGGGAGAGCGGGATGGTGTCGCCGGGCGCGAAGGCCCGGCCGACGGGTCCGGGGCCCCGGTCGAGGTCGACGTACCGCTGGCCGACCATGTTGAGGTACTTGATGGACGCCGTCACCGAGGCGGGGAGGGTGCGCCCCTTGCGTACGGCGAAGGCGACCTCGGCGACCCGCCGGTCGGCGACCTTCACGGATTCGACCTGGCCGACCTTGACTCCGGCGATCCGGACGCTGTCGCCGGGGATGAGCCCGGTGGCGTCGGTGAACCGCGCCCTGTACGTGGTGGTGTCCCCGACGCCGGTGTTGGCGATGGAGAGCCCTAGGACGGTGGTGGCCAGCACGGTGACGACGATGAAGACGAGGGACTTGGTGATCGGTCCCGCGAGCGAGCGGCGTTTCACTTGAGCTTCACCTCCGCACCGCGGAAGGCCGGGCCGATGAGCACGCTGCTCCAGTCGGCCAGGTCTCCCGGCCGGGCTTTGAGCGAGGGGGCGACCAGTTCGTTGACGAGCCGGGACTCCTGCGGCGAGTTGGGCAGTCCGAGCCCGGTGTCGGCGGCGTCGCCCGCGTCCGCCGGGGGCGCGGTGACGTCGGTGACCCGGCGGGTGTCGGCGGTCGGGGCGCGCTTGCCGACGTACGGCACCGAGTAGCAGGCGGGCCCGCCGCTCGCGCTGTAGACCGGGGTGTCCTTGCCGGGGACGTATTTGCCCTTGGAGGGCACGGACTTGATCGACACATGCAGCCCCGGTCGGTCGGTTCCCTTGCCCAGCGCCTTGTCCATGGCGGGCACGAAGCCGGCCATGGTGCGCAGCGTGCAGGGGAACGACTCGGCGTATTCGGCGAGGAGTTCGAGGGAGGGGCGGCCGGCGGCGGAGAGCCGGATCAGGTTGTCCTTGTTCTCCCGCAGGAAGGAGGTCGTGTCCCGCGCGGCGGCTGTGGTGGTGCCGTAGAGCCCGGCCAGCCGCGCCTCCTGGTCGGCAAGCGTGGAGCTGGTGACCGTGGCGTCGGTCAGCGCGTCGAGAACGTCCGGCGCGGCGTCCGCGTACAGCGTGCTCACCTTGACGAGTTCCTTGATGTCGGCGTTGAGGGTGGGGAGTTGGGGGTTGAACTTCTTCAGGTGGCCGTCCAGCGTGGTCAGCGTCTCGCCGAGGCGCGTCCCCCGTCCCTCCAGCGCCTGGGAGACGGCGTTGAGGGTGGCGGAGAGCTTCTCGGGCTTCACGGCGGTCAGCAGCGGCAGGACGTTGTCCAGGACCTGCTCCAGCTCGATGGCGTTGCTGGAGCGGTCCTGCGGGATGACCGCCCCGGCCCGCAGGGTGGTGCCCGTGGGGACGCGGGGCGGGACGAGCGCGACGAACCGTGCGCCGAAGAGGGTGGTGGGCAGCATCTGGGCGGTGACGTCGGCGGGCACCTGATCGAGCTTGTCCCGGTCGATGGCCAGGGTGAGACGGGCGCCGTCGCCGTCGGTGGCGATGGAACGGACCTGCCCGATGACGACACCGCGCAGCTTCACGTCGGCGTTGTCGTGCATCTCGTTGCCGACCGCTCCGGTGCGGACGGTGACCGTGGCGTCGTCGGTGAAGTCCTTCTCGTACACGGAGACCGAGACCCACACCAGGACGGCGGGCACCGCCAGGAAGGTGACTCCGGCCAGGCGTCGGCGGACCGTGCGGGTGCTGGAGGTGCGCATCAGCCGGCCACCTTCACCGTCGTCGTGGCGCCCCAGATGGCGAGCGAGAGGAAGAAGTCGGTGACGCTGATGAGGACGATGGCGTTGCGCACCGACCGGCCGACCGCCACGCCCACGCCGGCCGGTCCGCCGGTGGCGTGGAAGCCGTAGTAGCAGTGGGCGAGGATCACCAGCACGCTGAAGATCAGCACCTTGAGCACCGACAGCAGCACGTCCTCGGGAGAGAGGAAGAGATGGAAGTAGTGGTCGTAGGTGCCCGCCGACTGCCCGTTGAAGAAGATGGTGATCCAGCGGGAGGCGACGTACGAGGAGAGCAGCCCGATCGCGTACAGCGGGACGATCGCGACGACTCCGGCGATGATCCGGGTGGTGACGAGGTAGGGCATGGAGCGGACGCCCATCGCCTCCAGGGCGTCGACCTCCTCGTTGATCCGCATCGCGCCGAGCTGGGCGGTGAAGCCCGCGCCGACGGTGGCGGAGAGGGCGAGGCCGGCGACCAGGGGGGCGATCTCCCGGGTGTTGAAGTAGGCGGAGATGAACCCGGTGAACGCCGAGGTGCCGATCTGGTTGAGGGCCGCGTAGCCCTGGAGTCCGACCACGGTGCCGGTGAACAGGGTCATGGCGACCATCACGCCGATCGTGCCGCCGATGACGCCGAGTCCGCCGCTGCCGAAGGCGACCTCGGCCAGCAGCCGCTGCACCTCCCGCAGATAGCGGCGCAGGGTGCGCGGGATCCAGACGAGTGCCTTGACGTAGAAGGTGAGTTGGTCGCCCGATCGGTCGAGCCAGCTGAGCATCGCCATGGGTCAGCTCCCCTTCGCGGGGACGATCTGGAGGTAGATCGCCGTGAGGACCATGTTCACGAAGAACAGCAGCATGAAGGTGATGACGACGGACTGGTTGACCGCGTCGCCGACGCCCTTGGGGCCGCCGCGCGGGTTGAGGCCCCGGTAGGCGGCGACGATGCCCGCGATGAAGCCGAAGATCAGGGCCTTGAACTCGCTGATGTAGAGGTCGGGCAGCTGGGCGAGGGCGGAGAAGCTCGCGAGGTACGCGCCCGGGGTGCCGTCCTGCATGATCACGTTGAAGAAGTAGCCGCCGAGGGTGCCGACCACGGAGATCAGCCCGTTGAGCAGGACGGCGACGAGCATGGTGGCGAGCACCCGGGGGACGACGAGGCGCTGGACGGGTGAGACGCCCATGACCTCCATCGCGTCCAGTTCCTCGCGGATCTTGCGGGAGCCGAGGTCGGCGCAGATCGCGGATCCGGCGGCTCCGGAGATCAGCAGCGCCACGATGATCGGGCTGGCCTGCTGGATCACGGCCAGCACGCTGGCGCCGCCGGTGAAGGACTGGGCGCCTAGCTGCTGGGTGAGGGAGCCGACCTGGAGGGCGATGACCGCGCCGAACGGGATGGAGACGAGGGCGGCGGGCAGGATCGTGACGCTCGCGACGAACCAGAACTGCTCGATGAACTCGCGCACCTGGAAGGGGCGGCGGAAGATCGCCCGGACCACCGCGACGGCGAGCGCGAAGAGCTTCCCGGTCTCACGGAGCGGGGCGAGGAGCCGGGAGGGCCGCCGTTGCTCGGGCGCGGACGGGGCGGTCGCCCCGGGGTCGGAGGGCGGCGGGGGATTCTCGGGCGGCTCGGGCGGCCGCACCGGCATCGGGGCGGTCACGCGCGCGCACCTCCCGCGGCCGGGGCGTAGCTGTCGAGGATCGCCGTACGGGCGGCCTCCGGCAGCTGGCCCATCATCGACATGACCCGCTCCCGGCGGCGCAGCGCACCCTGGCGTACGGGCATCCCGGGCGACGGCTCCAGCTGGGGGACGACGGCGCGGGGTCCGGTGCGGGGCGGGGTGGCGTCGGCCTGCTGCTCGGCGGCGAGCGTGGCGGCGTCCTTCTCCTCGGACATGCCGATGGGGCCTTCGCGGCGTCCGGCGAGGAACTGGGAGACGACCGGGGTGTCGCTGGTGAGCAGCACCTCGCGGGGGCCGAAGGTGACGAGGTTGCGGCAGAACAGCATGCCCATGTTGTCGGGGACGGTCGCCGCGATGTCGAGGTTGTGGGTGACGATGAGCATCGTCGCGTCGATCTGGGCGTTGAGGTCGATGAGGAGTTGCGACAGGTAGGCGGTGCGGACCGGGTCGAGGCCGGAGTCCGGCTCGTCGCAGAGGATGATCTGCGGGTCCAGGACCAGGGCGCGGGCGAGGCCGGCGCGCTTGCGCATGCCGCCGGATATCTCGCCCGGCAGCTTTCCCTCGGCGCCGAGGAGCCCGACGATGTCGATGCGCTCCATGACGATGCGGCGGATCTCGGATTCCTTCTTGCGGGTGTGCTCGCGCAACGGGAAGGCGATGTTGTCGAAGAGCGACATCGAGCCGAAGAGGGCACCGTCCTGGAACATGAGGCCGAAGAGCTTCCGGGTCTCCATGATGTCGCGCTCGGAGCTGTTCACCATGTCGACGCCGTTGATGAGGACGTGTCCCTGTTCGGGCTTGAGCAGCCCGATGATGGATTTCAGGAAGACGGTCTTTCCGGTCCCGGAAGGACCGAGCATGACGCTCACTTCACCGGCGGGCAGGGTGAGGCTGACGTCCTGCCAGATGTTCTGCTTGCCGAAGGACTTCGTCAGGCCCTCGACGACTACTTCGATTCCCATCGGCCCTCCCTCGAAGTTGCGGTGAACGTGTTCATCGATTGGCGCTCCGGCTCTGAGAAAAGCGATGGCGGCTCGTCACACATGCACCAGGGGGCGCACGTTATGTCCGCCGAAACCGCCAGGGCAAGCCGTTGAACAGCGAAGATCGGCGAACGCGGGGCTGAGAATGGAGCACTTGTCAATCAGTGACAAGGCCGATTCCCGTCCTTGTCGAAATCTGCGCAGGCAGTGGGCGTTCGGTCCGGGGCTCCCCTGGACCGGAGCGGAGCGAACCGGGCCCCGGTGCGCCCGCCGAACAGGCACGCAGCCGGATTCGGTCGGCACGTCTGGGACGCTACGGGCCGGTAACCTGACTTCGCAATACTGGGTACAGACTTTCCTCGGCGAGAATTCACGCGGGGCGAAGAATTGTCGACGCGTGAGCAATTCTCGAACCAAACCTGTCGGATGATGAGGAATCGCACGCCGGCCGGTGGGCAGGAAAGAGCCCTTCCGGTCGGGAGACCGGAAGGGCTCTGGGCGTTCGGGTCAGCGCTCGGAGGTGTCCGGGTCAGCGCTCGGGCTTCGGCACCCTCGGGGGGCAGTCCGGCCCTTCCGGGTTCGTGGCCACGCACAGGGGCGCCTGTGTCATCTTGGTGTAGTTGTCGGCCTTCTTGCCCGGGCTGGAGATGGCCGAGGTGAAGATCGGGTCGAGGTCCTCCCCCACACCGCAGCCCTCGAACGGCGGGATGTGGGCGTACCCGGTCAGACTGCCGCCGGTCGCCACGAGGTAGCCGGCCGGCGGATAGCTCTGGCCGTACCCTCTCAGCACCTGCTCGAAGGGGCGTGCCGTGCGGCAGTCGGCGCCCACGTCCAGGGGGACGCCGTTCACCTCGACGTCGGAGAGCCGCATCACGAGCTGGGCCGTGACGGTCGTCTCCTCCGGGTAGGTGGGCGTGTTGGTGACCGTGTGGGTGTGGATGGCGGCCGGCGGGCCGACCTGCTCCAGCGTCATGGTCGCGGTCGTCGGCATGAACCCGTAGCTGAGGAACGTGGCCTTCGTCGGGGGGAGTTGCCGGCGCCCCTGGTAGTCGAAGTTCACCTCCGAGCTGACGTCGACGGTCGAGGCGCAGGAGTCGTTGATGTAGCGCTTGTTGAGCACCACCTTCATGAACGCGGGCCCCAGCGCCGCCGCGCCGTCCAGCTTGGCGGCGTTGGCGTAGCCGGCCGCGTAGGTCTCGGCGGTGGTCATCACCCACTCGGGCGGGATCTCGATCGGGCAGCTGCCCGGGTCCTCGCCGTCCAGGGCCGCGAGCCGTTCGTCGGTGAGGGCGTCGATCTTCTTCCGGGCGCCGGGCGACAGGCCCTCGGCCGGCCGGGTGGGGGCCGGGCCCGGTGCCGGGGCGCTCGCCGACGGCTGCGGAGCGGGGGTCGTGGGGCCGCTGGCGCCGCGGACGGTGATGGCGGCGAGTTCGGGTTCCTGGCCCGGGGCGGGTTCGCAGGTGACGTCGAGCCCGGGGGGCGTGGTCGGCTCGTCGGCGGCGGTGAGCGAGGACAGGGAGAGGGCGAGCTCGGCGGGGGCCAGCGTCGCGCGACCGGGGCTGCCGAAGGAGACCGTCGGCACGTCACCGGTCGCGGTCAGGGCCAGGCCGCCCCCGTCGGGCCCGGGCAGGACGACGGGCGGAGCGGTCAGATCCTGCCAGGAGGCGTCGGCGGACCGGTCGCCGACGGTGTTGCGGACGGTGAGCCGCGCGACGGCCGACAGGGTGGCGGCGTCCAGCTCCCCGAACCGGGCGAGCGCCGTGGGATCCAGGTTCACCTCGACGGAGACCTGGGACGGGCGGATCACCTCGCCCGTGCGGACCGAGGTGGGGAGCACCGCCGAGACGACGACGTCCACTTCCTCGGGCCCGGAGGGGAACGGGCAGGCGTAGCGGAGCGCGACCTCCGAGGTCTGTTCCGCGGCGGCCGACTCGGCGCTGGGGACGAGAGCGGTGGCGACGACGAGCGCCCCGCCCACGGCCCAGTGGATCGGTCGTCTCGCTGCGGCGCGTGCATCGACGGTCATACGGATGTGTCCTTCCGGCGCGCGGGGACCCAGGGACGAGTACGGACAGCGGGTCCACTTCTCGGCAACAGCCCCTGTGGGCGGATGTCGAGCGGATTTCGAACGGACGTCGGGCGGGCTTCGGTGGTACGTCGAGCGGAGTTCGGACCGACGTCGGGCGGGCTTCGGTGCTACGTCGAGCGGAGTTCGGACCGACGTCGGGCGGGCTTCGGTGCTACGTCGGCCGGGCTCAGCCGTACGTCGTCCGGACAGGGATACGGCCCCTCCTACCGACGGGTACGGTACGCACGCCGACGACGCCTGGGAAGGGCCGCGCTTCCGATCGGATCACGGGCGCCCGGACTTTGGCAGCCGGTGACAATCCACGGCCGCGCCCTTGTCGGCGAGTGCGCGGGAACGGGGGGCGCCCGGCCGGTGCGGTGGAGCGGTACGCGCGGCTCCGGCCGACGGAGCGGCCTGTGCGGCTCCGCCGACACCTCTCAGCGCGCACCGCTCGCGGTCGTGCCCGGCCGTCGGGTGCGCACGGCCGGGCACGACGCTCAGGTACGGGACGTCATCGGCGGTGGGTCACCCGCTGATGACCGGGGACTTGCCCGTAGCCGCGTTCACGATGGTGTACAGCCCCTGGAAGCTGGCGGTGGTGCCGACGATGCCGCAGCCGCCGCCGGTCTTGTTGGCGATGGAGAGGGTGAGCCCGCCGCCCGCGGTGTTCAGCGTCCCGTTGCTGCCGCCCGCGCTCGGGTTGTTGTACTTGGCCGCGACCTTGCCGGTCACGTCGAAGGTGCACGGGCCGAGGACGCTGTTCCCGGACACCTTCGCCTTGATCGCTCTGATCTCACCGGTCACCTGGCCCGTGGAGTTGGTGCCGGCGCCCGCCGCGTAGTTCAGGCCCCAGATCTCCCACGGCGGCGTGGTGGTCACCGTCCACGTCGAGCTGAACGGCCCGGTGCACGGCGAGTTGAACGAGATCCCCGAGATCGACGCGAGCTTGGCCGGGCTCCCGGCGACCGGAGAGGTCGGCGCCGAGCCCGAGGCTGCGGACGTCGCACACTGGATCTTGTTGCCGTTGTTGTCGGTCAGGACGGTCACGCCGGCGCTGCCGTTGAAGGCGCCGGTGGGGCTGATCGTCCAGCTGGTCGGCGCGGCGACGGCCGACGGGGCCGCCAGGACGACGGATGCCGCGGCGGCACCGATCGCGGTCAGGACTCCGGTTCGCTTGAACATGGGGGTACTCCCTTTTCTCGTCCCGTTGGGGATTCGACTGAACGTGACTGGAGAGGCGCTTGCTCGGTTGCTCGCCGTGCCGGACGGTGCGGCACTGGGCGGGTCCACGGCACCGGCTCATGTCGAGGTGCGCGGACAGGGAATGGGGAGGGAGGGTCGCTCATCACCTCCTCGGTACTCGGCGTCACTCGCCGTCAGGGTGGGCCCGGCGGAACGGGACCGCGGCTACCGCTTCGCGGAGTGCCAGAACTCGGACAACTTCCTGCCCTCGTTCGGCGCGAGGCCGGCGGGGTCGTAGGGGCTGCCGAAGTACGTCGTGGTGGCGTCGAGCGTCACGCTGTTCTTTCCGGCGGCGGACGGGAGACCGGTCTTGAGATTCACCGCCCAGTCCAGGAGCCCGGCACCGCAGCCGCTGGCCCCGGGAACGGCGAACGTGGCATCCCCCTGGTCGGCGCCGTCGAAGGTGTAGCGCCCCATCTCGCCCTCGTCGTCGTTCGGGGTGCCATCGGCCGAGAACCGCTGCAGTGAGAGGCTCGGCGCCGTCACGTTGCGGGGTTTCAGGAGCACCGGGTCGGAAGTGGTCCCGATGTAGCACTTGTCACCGAGGAACGGATTCTTGAGGTGGATGCGGACCGGGATGGTGAGAATGGGATCACCGGTGGAGAATGCCGCGCTCATATCGAAGTCGCGTGGCGCTCCGGCCGGTTCGATGGTGGCCGTCACCCGGTTGAGACTGTTGTCCGTCAACTGACGGCAGATTGCCGATACCAGCGGAATTCCGCTGGGACACATGAGTCCGATCAGCCCGCCGGGGATCTCCGCCGGATCCGCGGTCAGCGCCCCCTCGGGAGGGGCCACCAGGGAGGCGGCGCCGCCGGGGCGCTGGATGACTCCGAGCTGCAGATCGGTGTCGCCGGTGGAGACCTTCGTCTTGCCCAGCGTGATGGTTCCGGTGGCCGAGCTCGACGCTATGCAGGTCGCGATGGTGGTGAGGCCGTCCGCGGCCAGCATGGGGGCCGCGTCGACCGGACAGCGGTCGAAGGGCGCCCAGTCGCCGTTGAGCTGGGTGGCGGCGGTGGCCGAGCCGGTGGAGAGCAGAGCACTGAATGCCGTGAACGCCGCGAGCACACCTACGCGGGTTCGATTGGAAACGGATCTCATGTCGTCCCCTCTGTCGGCCGCCGTGGCGCGGCCTCGTGCACGAAGTTGAGCGGTTCCGCAATACGAGCCCGCACCGCGACGACTTCTCGACGGTGTTGGAACCTCGGGTGGGCCCGGGGCGGAGGATCGGAGCATCAAATTTCGGGCAGATTTCGTGACCGAATTGATCGAGGCGTGATGTTACTCGCGGGAAACCAGGCGACACAATCCGTCCGTCTAAGATTCTTTGTATCGCACTTTTTTTGATCCGGAAATGAGCATCGGGACACCACCCCCTTGTCAAGGAATGCGCACTCGGGCGCAGAGAATTGCGCAGCCGCGACCGGAAGCCCGCGTGCCGTGCGTACGCGGCCCCACGGAGACGGGGGCGGCTGACGCCCCGCCTCCCCTCACTCACGGATGGCGTACAAATCAGCCACTCGGCCGAAAATGCCCACCACGGAGTGGCCACCCACCCACATTCGCCGTGGTGAGCCGCTTGCGCACCCGTTCACCACAGGGATCGACCGACACCACGGACATCACGCCGAGAACGTTTCCGGGCAGCGGAACGGCTTTGTTGTCACCGCCGGAGCACGCGGCCGAAATTCATTGTCCGAAAGCGCGTAGTGCCGCCCGACCTGCACGGAAGTCGCACAGTGCGGCCGGGATGTGTGCCCCCTGCACTTCGATCTTGCCCAAGTGGTGTGCAGTGCCTGTTCGTTGGTCTATCTTCGTCGCGAACTTGGTACGCACCTGTCGGTTCGTGGGAGCGCTTTCCCCCCACCGCCTCACCCCACCACCGGGCGCCGAGAGCAAGGGGACCTGTCATGCCACATCTCATACAGCCGTTGGATACCGACGACCCGTTGGGGCCGCTCCCCCAGGAATTCGCGGCGATCATGCGGCCCGAACTGCCCAGCCTCATCAAGGAAATCGGCGTGGAGGTCACCCGGGCCTATCCGGAATACGCCCGACTGCTCGACGGCCCGAACGGGCAGGCCATCCGGGTGGGCGTGGAGCAGAGCCTCGCCTCCTTCGTCGATCTGGTGGCCGAGCCCTCCTCCCCCACCACGCTCCGCGACGACATGTGCCGGCGCTTCGGAAGGTTCGAGGCGTACGAGGGCCGGACCATGGACACCCTCCAGGGGGCCTACCGGCTGGGTGCACGGGTGGCCCTGCGGCGGGCGAAGAAGGTCGGGCAGAGCTACCACCTGTCCCCGACCCTGATGCTGAGCTTCGCCGACGCGCTCTTCGCCTACGTCGACGAACTGGAATCGCTTTCCCGTGAGGGGTTCCAGGAGGTGCAGTCGCAGTCGGGCGAGCACAGCGAGGCGTTGCGCCGCCGACTGCTCCACCTCATTCTCTCCGGGCGCCCGACCCCCGGCAGCGCCATCGCGGACCTGTCCGAGCAGGTCGGGTGGGCGCTGCCGGAAGAGGTCACGCTGATCGCCGTCCGCGCCCCGGCGGAACTGGACCGGCTCAGCGCGGACCGCGACCTCCTCGTCGATCTCAGCGCCCCGCAGCCCCACCTGCTCATCCCCGGAGCACTGGACGACGCACGAAGATCCATGCTGGAACAGGCCCTGCCGGCCGGCCGCGCGGCGATCGGGCTGACCGTACCCACGGCGCTGGCCTGCGAGTCGATCCGCTGGGCCCGCCGGGTCCTGGAGCTCGTCGACTCGGGCGTGATCGACGACGCACCGCTGATCCACTGCGAGGACCACCTCACCACCCTGTGGCTGCTGTCCGACCCCGCCCTGCTGGACCAGCTCGCCCGGCGGGAGCTTGCCGCCGTCGCGGGGATCAGCGCCACCCGCCGCGACCGGCTGGTCGAGACGCTCCGGATCTGGCTCGACACCCGGGGCACCGCGGCCCAGATGGGCGCACTGCTGGATGTCCACCCGCAGACCGTGCGCTACCGCATGCGGAGCCTGGAGACCATCTTCGGTGACCAACTCGTCGATCCCGAGAGACGTTTCGCCACCGAGGCGGTGCTGCGCGCGTTGCGGCTGCGTTCCCGCACCACGGGCACATCCCCCTGATCCGGATCACGTTCGGCGCGGCGGGTCAACTTACCGGCGCGTAAGGCGAAATAGACGGTCAGTCCCAAACGGTTGCGACACGGAGACGTATCCGACGAGAAACCCGGAACCGCGTCCCGTACACAGGAGGGAACCTGCCGCCCATCAGGCGACAGGCCCGTGCACCGCCTCCTGGCCAACCATCCGAGAGGGAACGCCCCATGACCGCCTCGCACCTCCTCGTCCCCGTGCCGATCCCGGACCGGGTCGCCGCGCTGATCGGTTCGTGCATTCCGCCGCACATCCTCCAGGCGGAGTTCGACGCCGACTGCGCGGCCCGCGAGGTACGCAGGTTCCGCGGCCCCCGGCTCGGCATCGAGGACCAGGCCGACCGCGAACTGGCCCTGTCCGATCTGGCCCGCGCCAACAAGATGCTGGCCGCGCACCACCCGGGACTCGCCGTGCTCCCGGGCTCACCCGGCTGACCGCCCCTCACCCCTCACCACCCCTGATCCGGGCCTGAACCGCGCGGAATCGGTGTGATCCTCGTCGCCCTGAACGCGTACACCGACGGGGAACGGAGCCGTGCAATTCTCCGTCGGGCCGGGCCGGACGGAGATCGTCACCGAGCGCGTCGGGACGTGTACGCAACAGCGCCGAGGCCGCGCCACACGCCGCCGACGTGCGGCAACACGGTTCGGATCGTCCGGTCGTGACGATGCGCGGCGATCGGTGACGACGGTGTGGAGAGCGTCGCCCCACAGGACGACAGCGCGTCGGCGCCGTCTCGGGACCGACGACGAACGGTGCCCGTGGTGGGCCCCACACGTTCGACCGGTGCCTCTCCGGTCTCCCTGCCACTAGCCTCTTCACATGACCTCCACTTCGACCGAGCCGACGCCTGCCCGCCCGATGGTTGAGCTGAACGCGGAGATCCGCGCTCTGGTCGCCGACGGCGGTGTGGTCTCGCCCGAGGGTCGCCGGGAGTACGAGCGGCTGCTCGTCGAGTGGGTGGCGGCCGTACGGGGCGGATCCACGGACGCTGTCTGACCGCGGGGCCGCGGACTGCCACCGGAAGCGGCGAGGGCCCGGGCGCAAGGGCATCCGGGCGGGCTCATGCGGGCAAGGGGGCGGGCGGGCCGGCCTCGGACGCAGAGGAACCACCCGCTCCGCGGGCCCTGCCGGGCGTCGGCGATAGTGATCGTCCGTCCGCGTCCTGCCCCCGGGAGAACCTCATGACCGCCGCGTCACCCGCCGGCGCACGCCGCCCGTCCCTCCTGCTCGTCACCGATCTCGCGTACGAGGCCCGCGGCCGCCGCTACTGCGACGAGGACATCTACCTCGGCTCCCGGCTGCGCGAGTCGTTCGACGTCGCTCTCTGCCACCCCCGGGACGCGGCCGCGCTGCTGGAGGGCTTCGACACGGTGCTCGTCCGCAACAGCGGGCCGGTGCTGCACCACCGGGAGGCGTACGACGCGTATCGCTCCCGGGCCAGGGAGCTGCGGACGCCGGTCTACAACCCGCTGGACGGGCGTGGTGACATGGCGGGCAAGGAGTATCTGGTCGAGATGGACCGGGCCGGGTTGCCGGTCATCCCCACGGTGGACCGAGCGGCGGATCTGGCGCGGCTGCCCGATGTCTCCCGGTACGTCGTCAAACCGAAGCTGGGTGCGGACTCGGTCGGGCTGCGTTTCGCCACGGCGGCGGAGGCGGCCACCGAGCTGGAGCGGGCGGCCGAGGGCTCGCTCCTGGTCCAGCCGCGCATCGACTTCCGCCATGAGGTGTCCTTCTACTTCGTCGACCACGACTTCCAGTACGCGCTGTACGCACCCGACCCGGAACGGCGCTGGATGCTGGAGCCGTACGCGGCGAGCGCGGCGGACCTGGAGTTCGCCCAGCGCTTCATCGCCTGGAACTCCCTCACGCACGGGATCCAGCGGGTCGACGCCTGCCGCACGGAGGACGGCGCGCTGCTGCTCGTCGAGCTGGAGGACCTCAATCCGTATCTGTCGCTGGACCGGGTCGGCGACGACGTCCGCGAGGCGTTCGTGGCGCGGCTGAAGACGTCGATCGCCTCGCTGCCCCGCTGACCACCCCCGTCCGGACCGCCCCCGCATGCGGGGGCGTGGGGCCGATGTGAGGGTGCAGAGGTGACCACTGCCAGCGAGCAAGCTCCCGCCGCGCAGAGTGCCGCCGCGCCGCCGCCCGTCCTCGACCGGCGGCGGCGCAACATCGTCTTCGCGACGATCGTGCTGGGCATGCTGCTCGCGGCCCTGGACCAGACGATCGTGGGCACGGCCCTGCCGACGATCGTCTCGGAGCTGGGCGGGGCCGCGCACATGTCGTGGGTGGTCACCGCCTATCTGCTGGCGGAGACGGTGGCCACCGTCCTGGTCGGCAAGTTCGGCGACCTGTTCGGGCGGAAGCTGGTCTTCCAGGTCTCGGCGATCATCTTCATCACGGGTTCGTTCCTGTGCGGCCTCGCGTCGGACATGCTGCTGCTGATCCTCTGGCGCGGTATGCAGGGCATCGGCGCGGGCGGCCTCATGGTCACGTCGATGGCACTGATCGCGGACGTGATCCCGCTGCGCGAACGGGGCAAGTACCAGGGCGCGATCGGAGCGGTGTTCGGCATCTCGACCGTGATCGGGCCGCTGCTCGGCGGACTCTTCACCGACCATCTGACCTGGCGCTGGGCGTTCTACGTCAACGTGCCGATCGCCATCGCGGTGGTGATCGCCGCCGCCCGGAACATTCCGTCGGTGAAGGCCGCCGGCCGGCCGGTCATCGACTACGCCGGGATCGCGCTGGTCACCGTCGGGGCGAGCGCGCTGATCCTGGCGACGAGCTGGGGCGGGAACGAGTACGCCTGGGGCTCGCCCATGATCATCGGCCTGTTCGTCGGCGGGTTGATCGCCCTGGCCCTGTTCTGCGTGGTGGAGACACGGGCGAAGGAGCCGATGCTGCCGATGCGGCTGTTCCGGAATCCGGTCTTCACGGTCTGCTCGATCCTCAGCTTCATCGTGGGCTTCGCGATGCTCGGCTCGATGATCTTCCTGCCGACCTATCTCCAGTACGTGGACGGGGACTCGGCGACGCTCTCGGGGGTGCGGACGCTGCCGCTGGTCGTCGGTCTGCTGGTCGCCTCGATCTTCAGCGGCAACGTGGTGAGCAAGACGGGCCGCTACCGGGTGTTCCCGATCGTGGGGACGCTGGTCATGGCGGCCGGGCTGTTCCTGCTGTCCCGGATGGGGCCGGGGACCGGCGTCTGGCTGGAGTCGCTCTACATGGTGGTGCTGGGGCTCGGCATCGGGCTGGCGATGCAGGTGCTGACGATCGCCGTGCAGAACACCGTCGACTACGAGGACCTGGGCACGGCCACGTCGGGCGTGACGTTCTTCCGCACTCTGGGCAGCGCGTTCGGCACGGCGGTGTTCGGCACCATCTACGCCAACGCGCTGAAGCCGAACCTCACCGACGGCGTCGCGCGGGCGGTGGCGGCGGGCGGCGACCCGGCGGTGCTGGCCGGCGCCTCGCAGAGCCCGCAGGCGCTGCACGCCCTGCCCGCCGCCCAGTCGGAACCGCTGGCCCTGGCCTACGCGGACACCCTGCACACCGTGTTCCTGTGGACGGTGCCCGTCGCGCTGATCGGCTTCGTCGTCGCCCTGTTCCTGAAAGAGGTGAAGCTGCGGGACTCGGCCCGGCTCGGGTCGACGGACATGGGTGAGGGCTTCGCGCAGCCGGGCAGCGGGGACTCGGCGAAGGTCCTGGAGTACTCCGTGGCCACGATCCTGCACGGCGCGGGCCCGGACACCGCCCGGCGGATCACCGCCGAGTCCGACACCCGCCTAGACATGGCGGGGGCCTGGGCGGTGATGCAGGTGGACCTCTTCACCAGGATGGTCGGCCACGCGGGCCTCGGGCTGATCGCGGCCCGGCACCGCATCCCGCCGGAGGTGCTGGTGCCCGTCTTCGACCGGATGATCGAGGAGGGCTATCTCACGGGCGACGGCCGGATCTTCTCGCACACGGCGGCGGGCCGGCGCGAGGCCGCGGTGATCTCCGACGCCTGGGGCCACTGGCTCAACGAGCGCCTGGCCGAGGACGGCGCCCGCCCCGACGACCGTCAGCTCCGCGCCACCGTGGACGTGATCGCCAAACGGCTGCTGGCGGAGGACCTGGCCCAGGAGCTGTCCCCGGCGGCCGGTCCCGGCGGCTCGCGGCGGGTGGGGGCCCCGGCCTGAGGCCCGGGCCCGCTCCCGGTCGCGGCCACCGCCGCACGGGCGGGCTCAGTCGACGAAGACCGCCGTCGTGTAGACCCAGGCGCCCTCGTGCCGGACGAAGCGGCTCTTCTCGTGGAGGGAGTCGGGGCGGCCGTCGTCGGTGTAGTGGGCGCGGAAGGTGACCGTCCCGGTGGAGTGGAAGGCGCTGCCCTCGGTGGCGTCCAGGATGTCCAGCCCCGTCCAGCGCGTCGCGGGGTCGAAGTCGACGCCGGGCGGCCGGGTCCCGGGGTGCCAGGTGCGCAGCAGGTACGCCGCGTCCCGGACGACGAAGGCCGCGTACCGGGAGCGCATCAGTGCCTCGCAGGTCGGCGCGGCGGCGCTGCCGGAGTGGAAGCGGCCGCAGCACTCCCCGTAGGCGGCGGGCAGGCCGCAGGGGCACGGGGAGGCGGGGGTGATCCGCGCGGCGGCGGGCCCGCGCGGCCGGGAGGTGCGTCGTGACATGGGTTCATTGTGACGCGTGGCGGCCGGCTCAGGGTTTGCGGGCCACGCCGGCGTAGCCGGGGATCGGCTCGTCGCCCGGGACGTCGATGACCTCTCCGAGCTCCGGATGCCAGTCGGCGGAGAGCGAGACGCCCGGCTCGACAAGTTCGAGACCGTCGAAGAACGCCGTGAGTTCGGCGCGGCTGCGGGGACGCAGCGTCATCCCGCGCGCCTTGTACATGGCCCGTGCCTGCGCGGCGCCCTCCGGGTTGAAGTCGCCGGTGGTGTGCGAGAGCACGAGATAGCTGCCGGAGGGAAGCTGCTCGACCAGCTTGTCGACCAGTTCGCCCGCGCCGTCCTCGTCGTCGATGAAGTGCAGCAGGGCCAGCATCGACAGGGCGATCGGCTCGTCGAAGTCCAGGACCTTGCCGGCCTCCGCCAGGATGGTCTCCGGCCTGCGGGCGTCGGCCTGGATGTACTCGGTGGCGCCCTCGGGCGTGGAGCGGAGCAGCGCCGCCGCGTGGGCGAGCACGATCGGGTCGTTGTCGCAGTAGACGACGCGCGCGTCGGGGGCGGTCCGCTGGGCGATCTGGTGGAGGTTCGGCTCGGTGGGTATGCCGGTGCCGATGTCCAGGAACTGGCGCACCCCGCTCTCGGCGAGCCGACGCGTGACCCGGTGCATGAACGCCCGGTTGACCCGCGCCATGTCACGGCCCCGTGCGTCCAGGGCGAGCAGCTGTCGCGCCATCCGTTCGTCGACCGGGTAGTTGTCCTTGCCGCCGAGGAACCAGTCGTACATCCGGGCCGGATGCGGCTTGCTGGTGTCGATCTCGAGGGAGTGGGGTTCTTGCCCGGTCATGACGCGCTCCGTGGTCGGGTGTCCGTACAGAGAGGTGGGGACGGTCTCAGGTGAGCAGGAAGTCGGCCTGGCCTGCCTTGGCTCCCTGGATGAACGCGGCGATCTCGCCGTTGGAGTAGATGAGCGCGGGGCCGTCCGGGTCGGCGGACTGGCGTACGGCGACCCGCCCGTCGGCGAGCTTCATGGCCTCGACGCAGTTGCCGCCGTTCCCGCCGCTCCACGGCTTGTACCAGCCTTCGGAGCCGAGGTCACCGGCGGGCATGCCGTTGTATATGTGGTTCATCACAGCTCCTTGCGGAAGTCCCGGAGGATTTCCTTCGTGCGTTGTGCAGTCGCGGCCTGAGCCGCCATGCGGTCCATGACTTCGAGATAGGAGGCCACCTCGGGTCGGGCGTCGAAGTAGACGGCTCCGGTCAGGTACTCGCTGTAGACCATGTCGGGGAGTTCGGGGACGGCGAACCGGAAGAGGACGAACGGTCCGTAGGTTCCCGGGTGGTGGCCGGTGGCGAACTCCGCTATCTGGAGCGTGACGTGGGGAAGCTCCGTGGCTTCGAGCAGTTTGTCGATCTGCCCGCGCATCGCCTGCGCACTGCCGACGGGTCGCCGCAGGACGGTCTCGTCCATGATCGCCCACAGTCGGGGGGCGTCCTCCTTGGCCAGCAGGGACTGGCGCTCCATCCGTAGCGCCACATGGCGCTCGATGTCCTCGGGCCGGGTCTGGCCGACCGCTCCGGTCCGCATCACGGAACGTGCGTAGTCCTCGGTCTGGAGGAGTCCGGGCACGAAGTGCGGCTCGTACGTGCGCAGCAGGCTCGCCGCGCCCTCCAGGCTGACGTACATGCTGAACCAGTCGGGCAGGACGTCGTGGAAACGCTGCCACCAGCCCGGCTTGTTCGCCTCCTCGGCCAGGTCGACGAAGGCGTCGGCCTCCTGGTCGGCGATGCCGTACGCCTTCAGCAGCAGCTGGACATAGGGGATCTTCAGCCCGACCTCGGCCGTTTCCATTCTGCGTATCGTCGCCGGGGCGACCCTGAGCACCTTCGCCGCCTGGTCGCGGGTCAGGCCGACCCGCTCGCGCAGATCTTGCAGGCGCTTGCCGAGAACGACCTGGCCCACGGTCGGGGCGGACCGCGGTTCGCTCACTTCAGACCTCCCCATGCGCTGTTTTGCGAGCAGTGTGCCATGCGTGCGCCCCCAACGACACAGTCACTCTGAAAATTTCAGAGTGCCTCTTGCCAAGTGTCATCGTCAGGGGGAGAGTTGACTCCCGAACCAGTTCGCTCAGTCACGCCCGCCCCCGATCACCCGGGGAACGAAGCGTGACGCAGCCCCCACTGTGAGGAATCGGTCGTGGCACCTGGCAGTGCGCTCATCCCCCGGCTCATGGACCTCAGTCCCGGGACGGAGGCGCTCCGTTACTGCTTCGCGCTGCCGGCGCACCCCGAGTCGGTGGCCGGTGCGCGCGAGCTGACGCGAGCCCGGACGGACGCCTGGAAGCTGGGCCGTGACACCGGTGACGCGGCTGTCCTCATCGTCTCCGAGCTGGTGACCAACGCCGTCGTGCACACCGCGAGCACCCGGGTGGTGTGCGAGCTGAGCCGACGCGGCAGACGACTGCGGATAGCCGTGCAGGACCAGGGGCACCAGCCCGACGGTCCGCGCCTGCGCCGTTCGTCCGACGACGAGCACGGCCGCGGTCTGCTCCTGGTCGACGCGATGAGCAGCGCCTGGGGCTCGCACGACGCCCAGGACGCCTCCGGACGCATCGTCTGGGCGGAGCTGGCGGCCGACGCGGAGCAGCCGTCCGGCACGGAGCGGCCATGCTGAAGAACGCGCTGGCCAGGCTGCGCTCGGCACACCGGGCCCGGACGCCCGAGCAGGCCCGTGGCGGCGGCCGGGTGCGGCTGGTTCTGCCGGCCTCGATGTCGACCACCCTGGGATGTGACGCGGTCGGGGTGCCCGCCCGGCACGGCTACCGCCTCATGTCCCATCTGCCGCGCACCGGATGCGTCTTCGCCGACGCGGACCGCTGGTGGTGGATCGTCCCGGCCGGCTCCGACCTGGATCTCGACTGGCCCGAGCAGGTGACGTACGCGCGTGACGCGGACGTGCCCGGCGGGCGGCCCCGGCTGATCCACTCTCCGGAGGGCCTCACTCCGTACACCCCGCCCATTCCGCTCTTCCTGATGGTCTGCCAGGTCACCGGGGTGACGCCGAGCTGGGCCACGGCCGGCAGGCCGAGCGTCGTGTCAGCGCCGTAGTCCTCCTGGCGACCGGGCGGCGGGGCCCGCGTCGGAACGAGCCGGGCCCGGTCAGGTCGGGCCCGTCCCGTTCCGACGCGGGCCCCGCGGCGTCAGGGCCGGTCGAGGTACGCGAGCCCCGGGTGGACCTCGGCGTACCGGTCGAGCAGCCGCCGGGCCACTGCCACGGAGTCGACCAGCGGGTGCAGCGCGAACGCCTGGACGGCCGCCGCGCGGGACCCGCTCTCCGCCGCCTCCAGCACCGCCCGCTCCACGGCCTTCACGGCGGTGACGAGGCCGACCGCGTGGTTCGGGAGGGGGGAGACGGCCACCGGATGGGCCCCGTTGGCGTCGACGAGGCAGGGCACCTCGACGACGGCGTCCGCGTCCAGGACCGAGAGGGCGCCGCGGTTACGGACGTTGAGGATCAACGAGGTGCGTTCGTTGCGGGCGACGGCCCGCATCAGGGCGAGCGCGACCCGTTCGTAGCCGCCGGACTCCAGGTCGCCCTCCTCCCGCTCCCCCGCCCCGGCGACCTCGCGGTTCTCCGCCATGTACGTCGCCTCGCGTTCGGCGCGGGTGCGGTCCCAGGTGGCCAGGGCGGGGGTGCCGGGCTCCCGCATGCGGGCGTAGAAGCCCTCCTGCTCGTCCCGGAGGAAGGCGCCCCGGGTCTGTTCGGCCTCCTGGTACGCGCGTACGGCTTCCCGGTTGAAGTAGTAGTAGTGCAGGTACTCGTTGGGGATCGCGCCCAGCGACCGGAGAAGGTCCGCGCCGAAGAGACGGCCCTCCTCGAAGGACACCAGCAGCTTCGGGTCGGCGAGCAGCCGGGGCAGTTCGTCCCGCCCGTCCACGTACAGCCCTCGGACCCACCCGAGGTGGTTGAGCCCGGCGTAGTCGATCCAGGCCCGGTCCGGGTCGGCGCCCAGGACGCGGGCGGCGCGCCGCCCGAGACCGACCGGCGAGTCACAGATCCCGATGACCCGGTCTCCCAGGTACCGGGCCATGGCCTCGGTGACGAGCCCCGCCGGGTTGGTGAAGTTGATGACCCAGGCGTGCGGGGCGAGGCGGGCGATGCGGCGGGCGAGGTCGAGGGCGACGGGGACGGTGCGCAGCCCGTACGCGATGCCGCCGGCGCCGACGGTCTCCTGGCCGAGGACCCCTTCGTCGAGGGCCACCCGTTCGTCGGCGGCGCGTCCGGCCAGCCCGCCGACCCGGATGGCGGAGAAGACGAAGTCGGCGCCGCGCAGCGCCTCGTCGAGCTCCGTGGTGGCGACGACGGCGGGGGCGTCCGCGATACCCCGCCCCTGTTCCTCCAGCACGCGGGCGACGGCGGTGAGCCGGTCGGCGTCGGTGTCGTACAGCGTGACCCCGGAGACGCGGCCCTCGGCGTGATCACCGAGGAGGGCCCCGTACACGAGAGGCACCCGGAATCCGCCACCGCCAAGAATTGTCAGCTTCACGCTGCTCGATGGTACGGGCAGGTCCGGGCTCACCGGCGCTGCCCGCGCCCATGGCCGCCGAGCGCGACGCGGCGGCCCCGGGCCCGTGGGCGTGATCCGGGGCCGCCGCGGCCGGGCGGGGTGGGACGGCGTGTCAGTAGCCGCTCCACCAGCGGACGACGGCCTGCCAGAGCCGGGCGGGGGCGGCCGGCCTGCGCTGCTGCGGGATCGTCGCCACCGGAGCCGGCTCGGGGGAAGGGGCCGGTTCGGTCACGAGGGGTGCGGCCGGGGCGGGAGCGGGAGCGGGAGTGGTGCCCGGGGCGTGGGCGGGTGTGGCGCCCGGGGCGTGGGCGGGCTGCGCCACGGTCGCCTCGTGCCGGGGCTCGGGGACCTGCCTGGCCGGGGAGGAGATCTCCCAGGCGTCGGCCGGGCGGGCGGCGCGGGCCATCACCGAGAGCGGGTCGGCGTCCAGCTTCTGCTGCGGACTGGGGGCGAACCTCACCGGCAGTTCGACCAGGTGACGGGACATGATGTTGCCGACCCAGCGCAACTCGCTCTCCCCGACACCGAGCTCCAGGTCCGGCAGGCGCATCAGGAGGGCGTCGACCCCGACGTCGGCGATGGCCCGGCCGATGTCCTGTCCCGGGCACTCGTGGGGGCCGCCGCTGAAGGCGAGGTGGGCGCGGTTGCCGCTCATGTCGGCGGTCAGGTCCGGGCGGACGGTGGGGTCGGTGTTGGCCGGGGCGATCCCGACGAGCAGGGCGTCGCCCGCCTTGATCTGCTGGCCGCCCAGCTCCGTGTCACCGACCGCCCAGCGGCCGAACACGGCGGTGAACGGCGGCTCGTCCCACAGGGTCTGCTCGACCGCCTCGGGGACGGTCATGTGCCCGCCGCTGAGCCGGGCGCGGAAACGCGGGTCGATGAGGACCATGCGCAGCACGTTGGCGATGAGGTTGGCGGTGGACTCGTAGGCGGCGATCATGACGAGGCGCAGGTGCTCGATGACCTCGGTGTCGGTCATCGACGCGGGGTGCTCGACGAGCCAGGACGCCAGGTCCGGCGCGGATTCGGCGCGGCGGCGCTCGACCAGGCGCGTCAGCACGGACACGACGTGGGCGTTGCTGGCCACGGCGGTCTCGGTGCCGCGCGTCATGTCCCGGGCCGCCTGGACGAGGCGCTCGTCGTACTCCTCCGGCATGCCGAAGATCGCGCACACCACCATCATCGGCAGATGCTCCGCGAACTGGCTGACCAGGTCGGCGGTGCCCTTCTCGCAGAAGTCGTTGACGAGGCGGTTACTGAAGCGGTTGATGTGCCGTCGCACCCCACGGGTGTCGATGCGCTCCATGCTGTCGGTGACCGCGCCGCGCTGCCGTTCGTGCTTGGCGCCGTCGGCGAACACGCAGACGGGCTGCCAGGTGAAGATCGGGGCGAGCGGGTGGTCCGGGGCGACGCTGCCGTCCTGGAGGGCCCGCCAGCGCCGCGAGTCCCGGGAGAACTGGGAGGGCGTACGGGTGACGTGGAGGTTCTCGCTGTGGCCGAGGACGAGCCAGGCGGGAACGTCGCCGTGGAGCAGGATCGGGGCGACCGTGCCGTGTTCGGCGCGGAGTTTGTCGTAGAGGCCCGCCGGGTTGTTCTCCGCCTCGGGGCCGTAGAGCCGGCGCAGGCCGCCGGGGCCGATGTCGAGGTTGTGGGCCGGGCACTGGGGCGGGGGCACGGCGCCGGGTTCGTGGTGGAAGGGGCTTGTCACAGGGGCTCCAGGGATCAGGATTCCAGGGCTGGTGCGCAGATGGGCGGGACGGGTCGCCGGTTCGCGGCCCGGCCGGAGCGGGCCGGGGGCGGGCGCCGCGGGATTGGCGCGCGCCCCCGGTCGTGGATCCGGGCGTGGATCCGGGCGGACCGGTTCTGTCCCGAAGGAGGTTCGGTGTCAGGCGAGGGGGACGGCCAGGCTGTGCAGATAGCGCATCAGGGTCATCAGCACGTCGCGGCTGGAGACCCGCAGCCGGGCGTCGCAGTCGATCATCGGGACCTCGTCCGGCAGGTCGAGGGCTCGGCGCAGGGCCTCGACCGGGTGGTGCGGCGCGTCGGGGAAGGTGTTCACGGCCACCACGAAGGGCACGCCGCGCTCCTCCAGCCGGCCGATGACGTCGAAGCTGACTTCCAGCCGTCTCGTGTCGATGAGGACGACCGCGCCGAGGGCGCCCTCGAAGAGGCCGTTCCAGAGGAACCAGAAGCGTTCCTGGCCGGGGGTGCCGAACAGGTAGAGGATCAGTTCCTCGCTGAGGCTGATCCGTCCGAAGTCCATGGCGACCGTGGTGGCGGTCTTCGTCTCCACCCCGGCGTTGTCGTCCACGCCGACGCCGGCCTGGGTCATGGTCTCTTCGGTCGTCAGCGGCCGGATCTCGCTCACCGAGCCGACCATGGTCGTCTTGCCGACGCCGAACCCGCCGACGATCACGACCTTCACCGCGGCGGTCGCCGTGGTGGGAAGGACGTCCTCGCTGCGGGGTCCGGTGATCGTGTCAGAGCTTCTGAAGTCCATGCATCACCGCTTCGAGGAGGGACCTGTCGGGGAGCGTGGCACGGACGATCGGCGCACGCGACTGGATGAGATCGGTCGCGAGGAGATCGCTCAGGAGCGAGGTGACCACGCTGAACGGCAGGCTGAGGTAGGCCGAGATCTCGGCGACGGACAACGGCGCCTGGCAGAGCCGCAGGATGGCCGCCTGCTCGGGCTGGAAGGTCGGCGAGGGCTCCGCCTTCGCGACGACCATCGTGACCAGGTCGAGCGCGGACCGTTCGCTGTCGTCGAGATCGCCGGTGATCACGTACAGCCGTTCCGGATCGTGCAGGTCCGGGTCGGCCTTGCGGCGTTCTCGTCGAGGACCACTCATCCGGACTGCCCGCCGTGGCGGGGCGGGCTGGTCAGGTGGGCTCCGATCCGCACGACCATGTCCCGCATCCGGGCCCCGACGAGTCCGGCGTCGACGGTCTCGCCGGCCAGCACCGCGAGATAGGCGCCGGTCCCGGCCGCCATCAGGTAGAAGAACCCGCCCGTCACCTCGATGACCACGAGCTTCATGAGGCCGTCGCTGTACGGGATCTCGGTGGCCACGGCGGCGGCCAGGCTCTGGAGTCCGGCGCAGGCCGCCGCGAGCCGGTCGGCGACGTCGGGGTCGCCGCCGTGCATCGCGATGCGCAGACCGTCCGACGAGAGCACCACGATCTGGTGAATGCTCGGAACGTCGTCGGCCAGTTCCTTGAGCATCCAGTCCATGTTTCCCCGCTGCTGGATCACTTCAGGTCTCCCTTGTCCCACACGTCATCGGAGTCTTCGCCGTGCTTTCGTTCCTGCGGTACGCCGTTGACAGCCTTGGTGAAGGCCTCCAGCCAGAGGCCGGGGGGCTTCTCCTCGCCGCGTCCGTCGTCCGCGCCCTGGTCCGCGCCGGGGTGGAACCCGTTGGCGGGGGCGGGTGGCGGTGGGGGCTGCTGCGGGAGGTTGTGCGAGCCGAGCGGGGCGCGGCCCCGGCTGCGGCGCTGCGGCAGCCCGTTCTCGGTCCACTCGGTGACCACGGGAAGGTCGTCCTCCATGGCAGCCGCGGGAGGGGCCTGGTGCGACGTGGCCGCAGGGGCTCCGGTGGAGACCGGTGCGGCCACGGAGGGCACGGGGCCGGTGGCGGCGGGCTTGGACTTGCGCTTGCCGGGCGGCGGCACCACGTGCTGGAGCTGTGACATGTCCAGGGAGCTGGTGGGCCGCGAGGTGGCGCCGATGCCGTGGGCGATGCCCGGGGCGGGACCGGTGGTGATCATGTCCCGCGGCACGATGAGAACGGCGCGGACGCCGCCGTAGGCCGACTGACGCAGCGACACCTGGAGCTGGTACATCCGGGAGAGCCTGCCGACGACGGCCATGCCGAGGCGCGGGGACTCCCCGAGGTCGTTCATGTTGATGCCGGCCTGCGCCTGGGCGAGCATGTTCTCGGCGCGGGCGCGGGCCTCCTCGCTGAGGCTGACGCCGCCGTCCTCGATCTCGATGGCGATACCGGTCTGCACCTCGACCGCGGTGACGTGCACCCGGGTCTGGGGCGGCGAGTAGCGGGTCGCGTTGTCGAGGAGTTCGGCGCAGGCGTGGATGAGCGGTTCGACCGAGGTGCCGACGATGGCCACCTTGGCGATCGAGTGCAGATCGACGCGCTGGTACTCCAGGATGCGGGACATCGCGCCGCGCAACACGCTGAACAGCGGTACGGGCTTGGGCCACTGGCGGCTCGGGCGGGCGCCGCCCAGCACGGCGATGGAGTCGGCGAGGCGGCCGATCAGCGCGGTGCCGTGGTCGATGCGCAGCAGGTCGTCGAAGACCTCGGGGTTGCGCCCGTAGTGGTTCTCCATCTCCCGCAGTTCGCTGGCCTGGCGGTTCACGATCGCCTGGACGCGGCGGGCGACGCTGACGAAGGCGCGCTGAGCGGAGTCACGCCGCGCCTCCTCGTTGTCGATGACTTCGAGGACCTGGTAGACCTGCTCGCGCAGCGCCTTGGGCAGATGCCGGTTGGCCGCGTCCGCGTCGACGATGTCGCGCATCACTTCTTCGGGCGAATTGCCCACGCGCAGCCGCCGGATGGCGGCGGGCATGACTTCCTTGGTGAGCCGTACCGTCTCGGCGTCGTGCGAGTGGATGCGGTGTTCCAGGTAGGCGATGCGCTGTTCGTACTCCGCGCGCTGGACGCGCATGGCGCGTCGGCGGCGGTGCAGCGCCACGGTGAGTACGGCGACCACGAGCGTGGCGATCGCGCCGCACACGGCGACTGCTATCCGCGCGGCCGGTGCGACCACGGCCGAGCCGGCGGCGGTGGCGCCGAGGAGCAGGGCCACAGGCAGCAGGACTACGCGGACGACGGGAACTTCTCTGTCGGTCGGCGGTGATTCAACACGGACCATCTAAAACCCTCTGGCGGTTGATTCCGGGATGTATGCGCACGCGAGCGGAGACTCAGGAACAAGTGCTCGAATTCATCTCAACTCGACTTCACTGCGCGTGAGCTTAGCCAGATCAGAACAGTGCTTCGGCATATTCACCCAACCCCCTGCGGAAGCTCTCCGAGAGGAATACACTCGCCAGTTTTTGCACGCTGCGCTGCGGAGCGCATGCGGTGCGTAATTGTGGCCGAAATTGCCCCCTTGGGGGCCTCCGGGTGGCGAAGGCCTACGGATTCAATACCGGGTAAAGCTGTTCTTTTAGGGCAAATCGCCCTCACTTGAGCAGCTTTCATCGGGCAGAACAGGACAACGACACAGGTGATCGAACCGGATCGAAAGGTGCAGATTCCTGACCGACGAGCGAGTGACGCGCGAAATCGCCGCGCTGACGCGGCCGCGAAGACCCAGGGCCGGACCGCCGGTTCAGCGCCGGGATCCGCCGAGCCGCCCTTCCAACTGGACGAGCAACTCGCCCAGCCTGGAGGCGAGTTCGTCGTGCGCGCCGCCGTCGAGACCGGCGAGTACCGCGCGTTCGTAGGCGAGCTGTTCGGGCAGGATCCGGTCGACCAGGGCCCGGCCCTCTTCGGTGAGCCGGACATGGGCGACCCTCCGGTCGCGGGTGTCGCCCCGGCGCTCGACCAGGGCGCGGTCCTGGAGGGCGCGCAGCCGCTTGGTGACGGCCGCTCCGGAGGAGAAGGTCTCGCGGGCCAGTTCGCCGGGGGTGAGCTCCCGGTCCGTCCTGCGTACGGCGCCGAGGAGGTCGAATTCGGCGCGGGTCAGTCCGGCGGAACGCAAGGGGGCGTCCTCCGCCTGCTGGAGCAGGGCGGCACAGCGGTTGATCCGGCCGATGATCTCCATCGGTCCGGTGTCGAGCCCGGGGTTGACGGCCTGCCACTGCCGGACCACCGAGGCAACGATGTCGTCGGTCACTCCGCTCCGATCGAAGGGGCGTGGGCCGCGGGAGGCGTACCGCCCCCGGGCCCCCGCCGTTGTGCTGTCGCGGCGAGCGTACGGTGTCCGGCCCGCTCGGCCGCGAGAAGGCGCTGCTCGGGCAGGGCGCGCTGCCACCATTCGCCCGCGGCCGTGTCGCCGGCCTCGCGCAGCTCGACGAGGCTCGCGGTGAGCGTCCGGCGCGCCCGGTCCCGTGTCGCGGGCGCCGCCCCGGGGTCGGCTCCGGCCCGTTCGGCGTCGGCGCGGGCCCGGTCAAGGGCGTCGAGCGCCCGCTCGACGCGCCCCGCCGCCCGCCGGTTGGTGACCAGCGTCGCGGCCAGAAAGCCAACGCCCGCTCCGAGGACGGTGTCCAGGACCCGGTCGCCGATGAGCTCCCCGGCCGGATGGGCGCCGCCGAACTCCAGGATCAGCAGGGCCATCGGGGTCACCGCGACGGAGCCGAGCCAGTAGTTGCGGGTGATGAGGGCCTCGGCGGCGAAGCCGAAGAAGAGGCAGCAGCAGACGAGGGCGAGCGGGCTGATCCGGGACACGGGCAGGGCGGCGGCGAAGACGAGCACGCCCAGGAGGTTGCCGAGGGTGCGCTGGAGGGCCCGGTTCCACGAGAGGGTGATGTTGGCCTGGTAGAGGGAGGCGGCGGTGACGATCGCCCAGTAGGGGCGTCCGACGCCGAGCGCGGCGCAGAGGTATCCGGCGAGCGCGCAGCCCGCCAGGGTGCGGACGGCGACCGGCAGCAGCGGCGACCCCGGGCCGAGGCGGCGGAGCAGGGCGCGTCGGGCAGCCCGGCGTCCCTCGGGGGCCCGCCCGGCGGCGCGCTCCGCGTCGATCCCGTACAGCTCGTCGGCGGTTCCGGGGGCCGGCGGCGGGGTGGGCACCGGGCCCCGGGCCCGGGTCAGGGCGGCCCAGGCGCGCAGCCGGTCCGCGTCCACGTTCCCACCCCCGGGGCGCGGGGCCGCGAAGGCCGCCTCGGCGTGCACCACCAGGCGTTCCAGCGACCGGCGTACGAGGGTGGGGCGGCCGGAGGCGAGCAGGCACTGCCAGGCGGCGTGCACGGCGGCGGCCGCCGCGTCGCGGGTACGGGGGCCGGGGTCGGCGGCACGCGCGGCCGCGGCCTCCAGGGCCCGGGCGACGGCCCGGCGTTCGGGCCCCTCGCGACGGACCAGGGCAGGGGCGACGGCGACCAGCCAGGCGAACGCGCCCGCGCCGAGGGTCAGGGCGAGGTGGCCGGGGATCTGCTCCGGGCGCTGCGGTGCGAAGAGGGCGGCTGAGCTGACGAAGGTGAAGATCACATGGCCGGGCGGTCCGATCCGGGTGGCGTCGCACAGCGCCTTCTGGGCGGCGGCGAGCAGCGCCCCGACCGCGATGAGCACGGCGGTCGATCCGGTGAGCGACGCGGTGACCAGGGAGACGGCGAGCGAGGCCGCCATGCCGAGCACCACGCCCGCGACGGCCCCGGCCCGCCGGGCGTACGGCAGGCCGTGACCGTAGAGCGCGCACAGCGAACCGGCCATGGTGTACATCACGAGGTCGAGCCGGCCGATGGCCAGGAGCGTCAGCTGGGGGGCGGCGGAGGCGACGACCACGCTGAGGGCGGGCTTGAACCAGGTGTCCGACGGCCGCGAGAGCCGGAGGGCCGAGGTCAGCGGGAGGGCCCGGAGGGAGGGCCGCCCCGAACAGGCAGATGTATCGGTCACTCAAAAACGTTAACAGGTATTACACCGGTAAATCACTAGTGCGCCATCGGGGCTCTGTTCGAGCGGCGGCGACTCGGGCACACTGTCCCGCGGACAGCGCGACCCATATTCTTTGAATCTTCATGCACCCACTACGATGACGGGCGATGACCAGGGTGAGCACGCGGACGGACCGGCAGCGGTACCGCTCCCGCACGCCCCTCGCCCTGGGCTGGGTGTTCTTCCTCCTGGCCATGCTCTTCTGCTGCTCGGTCACCGCCTCGTCAGCCGGCGCCCCGGTGGCCTCGGGCGCTGCCGGGGCGAGTGCCGTCCGCGCTTTCACCCCGACGCCCGACGCCACCTTCGAGCCGGTCGTCCTGGCCTCTCCCGCGGACCGCGGCCTCGGGACGTCGTGCCACGGGGGCTCGACACACACGGCGGCCGTCGTGCTTCCGGCGTCCTCCGCCCCCGTCACCGTTACCTCGCCCGTGACCTTCGTCCCCGCCACCCCGCTCACCGGTGCGGCGGCCATCCGGGGTCCCGCGCACGACGGTGTGCGTTCCGTCGATCAACTACGCCTTCAGGTCCAGCGGATCTAGAGGCCGGGTCCGCTCTCCCGCCGCGCCCCGGCGCAGGTCACCGGGAGCGGTTCTTCGCCTGCCCCGCACCCCTTCCCCTTCATGCATCGCCTGTATGCATCGTTGAACGACGAGGACTCCCCATGGCTTCCGCCAAGAACCAGAACAACCCGGCCTCAGCGCGTCGCGCCAAGCTCGAGGAGGCGCGCCGCAAGGAGCGCGCCCGCGAGCGGCGGGTCCGCGTCATCACCATCAGCGCGTCGGTGGCCGTGGTCGCCGCCCTGGTCGCCGGGGGCGGCTATCTGATGTCGCAGGCGAACGAGAAGGACAAGAAGGAGGAGCAGGCCAAGACCTCGCCGGTCACCGGCGAGCGCAGCTGGGACGACCTGGGACGGGAGCACGTGACGGCCAAGGTCGACTACCCGATGAACCCGCCCGTCGGCGGCGACCACAACCAGGTCTGGATGAACTGCAACGCCGACGTCTACACCGACGAGATACCGAAGGAGAACGCCGTGCACTCGCTGGAGCACGGTGCGGTCTGGGTCACGTACAACGACAAGGCCCCGGACTCCGACGTCGAGGCGCTGACCAAGAAGGTCAAGTCGACTCCGTACTCCCTGATGAGCCCGGTCAAGGACCAGAAGGACCCGATCATGCTCAGCGCGTGGGGCAAGCAGGTGACGGTCAAGAACGCCACCGACGACCGGGTCGCGCAGTTCTTCACCAAGTACGTGCAGGGCCCGCAGACCCCTGAGCCGGGGGCCGCCTGCACCGGCGGGCTGGACAAGTGACGGCGCTGACGCCTTCCGGCTCCATGCGTCGGATGGTCCTCGCGGGGGCCGCCGTGCTGCTCCTGGCGCTGGGGCTGGTGGCGCTGATGGTCGTACGCCCCTCCGCGGCCTCCCCGTCCGGGGCGTCCTCGGCGGCGCGGTCCGCCCCGGCGGAGGACTCCGTGGACGCGGGCTTCGCCCGGGACATGGCCATCCACCACCAGCAGGCGGTCGAGATGTCGTTCATCGTGCGGGACCGCACCGACGACGAGGACGTGCGGCGTCTCGCGTACGACATCATCAACACCCAGGCCAACCAGCGCGGCATGATGCTGGGCTGGCTGGAGCTGTGGGGGCTGCCCAAGAGCGCGGCCGGGCCGCCGATGGAGTGGATGGGACACACCCTCACACCGACCGACGACGGGTCGTTGATGCCGGGCATGGCCACCGACGCGGAGCTGGCGGCCCTCACGGCTGCGAAGGGCGAGAAGGCCGAGGTGCTGTTCCTGCGGCTGATGACCGTGCACCACATCGCCGGTGCGGACATGGCGCAGGCGGCCGCCGGTGCGGCGAAGACGGACGCCATCCGGGATCTGGCGGCGGGCATGGTCAGCGGCCAGCAGTCGGAGATCGGCCTGATGGCGAACATGCTGAAGGACCGGGGCGCCAAGCCCTGAGCCGAGCGCGATCGGAGGGGGCGGTTCGGGCCGGACGGCCGGAACGGCCCCCTCTTCCGTGACACCTCCCCCTCCGCTTCCGCGATACCGCCCGTTCCCGCACCCCCGCCAGGAGCCTCGCATCGCATAGGCTCGGCGACGATATGAAGAGCATCCTCACTCCGCTGGGGCCCAAGGCCGACAAGGACACCGTGCGGCGGCACAATCTGAGCCTGGTGCTCCGCGCCGTACGGGACGAGGGCGAGCGGGGCGAGGCGACCCGGGCCGGAGTGGCCGCTCGGGTCGGGCTGACCCGGGCCGCGGTGTCCTCGCTCGTCGAGCAGCTGATGGACAGCGGGTTCCTCACCGAGTCGGGCAAGACGTTCAGCGGGCAGGCAGGCCGCCCCGGCACCGCGCTCAAGGTGGCCAGGACCGGCCCGGCCGGGCTCGGCGTGGAGATCAACATCGATTACGTCTCGGTGTGCGTGGTCGACCTGGCGGGCACCGGCAGGGTCCGGCAGACCGAGCACCTCGACAACCGGGGCGCGCCCGCCGAGGAGGCCCTGGCCCGGGCGGCCCGGATCGCCGCGCGGACCCTGGAGTCGGCGTACGAGCAGGAGTTGCGCCCGGTGGGCGCGGCGCTGGCCCTGCCCGGTCTCGTCTCCGGCGGGTCGGTACGGCAGGCCCCGAACCTCGGCTGGAACGAGATCCCGGCGCAGGAGCTGTTCGCCGAGGCGCTGGCCGCGCTGCGCCCCGGCCACCCGGCGCTGCCGGCCGTCTCGGAGAACGAGGCCAATCTCGCGGCACTGGCCGAGCTGTGGTTCGGCGGACTGGGAGATGTGCGGAGCTTCCTCTATCTGACCGGGGAGATCGGGGTCGGCGGCGCACTCGTCCTGGGCGGCGAGCTGCTGCGCGGTGCGCACGGTTTCGCCGGGGAGATCGGGCATGTCGTGGTGGATCCGGCGGGGCCGGAGTGCCGGTGCGGTTCGCGGGGGTGTCTGGAGCAGTACGCCGGCCAGGCGGCGCTGCTGCGAGCGGCCGGGATCGAGGGCCCGGGCGGCGCTTCCGGGGTGCTGGAGCTGGAGCGGCGCGCGGGCGCCGGGGACCCGCGGGCGGTGGCCGCGGTCGGTGAGGCGGGCCGGATGCTGGGCCGGGTTCTGTCGGGCGCGGTGAACCTGATCGACCCGGACGCGGTGGTGCTCGGCGGGATATACCGGGGGCTGATGCCGTGGCTGGCGCCGCCCGCCGACGAGGAGCTGACCGGCCGGGTGGTGTCGGGGCTCTGGTCCCCGGGCAGCGGCCGGCTCCGGGCGTCGTCGGTGGCGGGCGACGCGGCGCGGGGCGCGGCGGCGCTCGTGGTGCAGGACGTGCTGGACGACCCGGTCGCGTACGCGGAGCCGTCCGGCGGCTGAGCCGGGCCCGGACGGCCCCGGCTCGGCCGGTGGGCCGGGCCGGCGCGGGCCGGGCCGGTGCGGGTCAGCGCACGGAGAGCAGGTGGTCCATGGCGAGCTGGTCCAGTGCCTCGAAGGCCATGCCCCGTTCCGCGGCGGCGTCCACGTCGAAGTCCTCGTACGCGCCGCGGTCGGCGAGCAGGCCGGCCAGTCCCTCGCCGGCGGTGGGGCGCGCCAGTTCGTCCAGGCGGGACGCGCGCAGGGCCGCCCGTACCTCGGGGTCGGCGCGGAAGGCTGCGGCCCGCTCCTTGAGGATGAGGTAGTTGCGCATGCAGCCCGCGGCGGAGGCCCAGACCCCGTCGTAGTCCTCGGTGCGCGGGGGCTTGAAGTCGAAGTGGCGGGGGCCTTCGTAGCCGCTCTCCAGCAGGTCGACGAGCCAGAACGCCTGGCGCAGATCGCCCGCGCCGAAGCGCAGGTCCTGGTCGTACTTGATGCCGGACTGGCCGTTGAGGTCGATATGGAAGAGCTTGTCCGCCCACATGGCCTGGGCGATGCCGTGCGGGAAGTTGAGCCCGGCCATCTGTTCGTGTCCGGTCTCCGGGTTGACGCCGACCAGTTCGGGGCGCTCCAGGCGCTCGATGAAGGCCAGGGCGTGGCCGATGGTGGGCAGCAGGATGTCGCCGCGCGGCTCGTTCGGCTTGGGCTCGATGGCGAAGCGGAGGTCGTAACCCTGCTCGACGACGTACTCGCCGAGCAGGTCGAAGGCCTCCTTCATCCGGTGGAGGGCGAGGCGGACGTCCTTCGCCCCGCCGGACTCGGCCCCCTCGCGGCCGCCCCACGCCACGAAGGTCGTCGCGCCCAGCTCGACGGCGAGGTCGATGTTGCGCAGGGTCTTGCGGAGTGCGTAGCGGCGTACGCCACGGTCGTTGGCGGTGAATCCGCCGTCCTTGAAGACGGGGTGGGTGAAGAGGTTCGTCGTCACCATGGGCACGACGAGCCCGCTGTCGTCGACCGCCGTACGGAAGCGCTTGACGATCCGGTCGCGCTCGGCCTCCGGCGCCCCGAAGGGGATCAGGTCGTCGTCGTGGAAGGTCACCCCCCAGGCGCCCAGCTCCGCGAGCCGCCGCACCGACTCCACGGGGTCGATGGCCGCGCGGGTGGCGTCGCCGAAGGGGTCCCGGCCCTGCCAGCCCACGGTCCACAGGCCGAAGCTGAACTTGTCCTCGGGGGTGGGGGTGAAGCGTTCCGTCATCGTCGTCCGACCGCCTTCGCCTGCCGTCGGGACGCCCGGCCACCAGCCCGGCACCCCTATTTGTTCAGTGTCATGACTAATCAAGCACACCACCCCTCGACCAGGGAACCCCCCTGCCGGGCGAAGCCGACCCGCACCCCCTGTGCAGGGCGGCGGCCATCCCGTAATTTGTTCGTGTCCCAGCCAAATGAACAGGCCGTCCCGTGCGAAAGAGGCTCCCCATGCCGTCACCCGCCGTCGTCATCGGCGTGGACAGCTCGACCCAGTCCACCAAGGCCGCCTTCATCGACGCGGCGACCGGCGCGCGGCTCGCCGTGGGGCGCGCCCCGCACGTGGTCACCGGCGAGGCCGGGGCCCGGGAGAGCGATCCGGAGATCTGGTGGCGGGCCCTGTGCGAGGCGGTGGCCGCCGGGCTGAAGGAGTCCGGCCTCCCCGCCCGCGCGGTCACCGGCATCGCGGTCGCCGGGCAGCAGCACGGGCTCGTCGTCCTGGACGGGGCGGGCCGGCCGCTCCGCCCCGCGCTGCTGTGGAACGACACCCGCTCCGCGCCGCAGGCCGCCGCGCTCACCGACGCGTTCGGCGGACCCGGGGCCTGGACGGAACGGACGGGGTCCGTGCCGGTCGCCTCGATCACCGCGTCCAAGTGGCAGTGGTTGCGCGAGACGGACCCCGCGAGCGCCGCGAACGCGGCGGCGGTCCGGCTCCCCCACGACTTCCTGACCGAACGCCTCGCGGGCGTCGCCGCCACCGACCCCGGGGACGCCTCGGGCAGCGGCTGGTACTCCACCGCCACCGGCGCCTACGACCCCGACCTGCTGGAGCTGCTCGGCCTGGACGCGGCGCTGCTCCCGGAGGTCGCCCCCACCGGGGCGACCCGGATCGGCTCGCTCACCGAGGCGGCGGCGCGAGCGCTCGGGCTGCCCGCGGGCGTCGCGGTGGCGGCCGGCACCGGCGACAACATGAGCGCCGCCGTGGGCCTCGGGCTGGGTGGCGACGGGCTGCTGGACCACCCGGCCCTCAGCCTGGGCACCTCCGGCACGGTGTTCGCCGCTTCCCGCACCCGGCCCGCGTCGACCGCGCTGAACGGGTTCGCCGCCGCCGACGGCACGTACCTCCCGCTGGCCTGCACCCTGAACTGCACGCTCGCCGTGGACAAGGTGGCCGCCCTGCTCGGCCTGGACCGCGAGGACGCGACGCCCGGCGGCCACGCCGTCCTGCTCCCCTACCTCGACGGCGAACGGACCCCCGACCTGCCGACCGCCTCCGGGCTGCTGACCGGGTTGCGCCACGAGACCACCCGGCAGCAACTACTGGGCGCCGCCTACGAGGGCGCGGCCGTCACCGTGCTGCGGGCCATGGACGGACTCCTGTCGGCGTGCGGTCTCGACCCGCACGCACCCGAGGTCGCCGCCCGCCCGCTGCGCCTGATCGGCGGCGGGGCGCAGGGGCGGACGTGGGTGGAGACGGTGCGCCGGCTCTCCGGCCGGCCGCTCGTCATCCCGGGCAGCGGGGAGCTGGTCGCCCTCGGCGCGGCGGCGCTCGCCGCCTCGGCGGCGGGCGGCGGCGACCCGGTGGCGCTGGCGACGGCCTGGCAACGGTCCGGGACGGATCATCAGCTGTCGCCGGTGAAAAGGGACATGGAGACCTGGGAGCGCGTCACCTCGGTCCTGGAGCGGGCCTCCGAGCCCCTGCTCACCGGCCCCTGACGCCCCCTGGCGACCGGCCCACCAGCTCCTCGATGAGACCGACGGCGCGAGGCGTGCCGCCCTCGCTCCGGGCGGCCGCGCGCAACCGCGCGGACCGGCGGGCGGTTTCCGGATCGGTGACCAGGTCGTTCAGGGCCGCCCGCAGGGTCTCGGCCGTGGCATCCGGGGTGTCGATGCGGCGGGCGACGCCCAGCTCCACCAGGCGGTCCGCGTTCATGAACTGTTCGGCGCCCTGCGGTACGGCGACCATCGGGACGCCCGCGAGGAGTCCGTCGCCGCAGCCGCCCATGCCGGCGTGGGTGACGAAGGCGTCCGCCTGTTCCAGGATCGCCCGCTGCGGGACCCACGGGTGCACTTCGACGTTGGGCGGGATGCCGCCGAGCTCGCCTGGGTCGGTGTGCCTGCCGATCTGGAGCACGACGTGCCAGCCGGGCAGGTCTCCGTACGCCGCGAGACACTGGCGGTAGAACTCCGGCCGGTGCGTGTACGCCGAGCCGAGGGAGATCAGCAGGACGTTCTCCGCGCCCTCCGGCCGAGTCCACCGGCCGGTGTCGGCCCGGGCGTCGAAACAGGGCCCGACGAAGGTCACCCGGCCGGTGTCGACTCTGTCGGCGCTGGGCTGCATGGCCTCGGGGATGAGCGCGAGGGCCCGTGAGGGAGGGCCGGAGAAGGCGTCCACGTCGAGGGTGGCCGCCCCGCAGCCGGCGAGCCAGCGCCCGAATCTCTCCCGGTGCGCGGGGGTGCCGGGCAGCCCCCGCAGGTGTGCCGCGACCTCTTCGTCGTACCCCTCCCAGGCCACGAACGACGGGGACAGTTGCACGAGGGGCCGTCCCTGTGATTCGGCGAGGGCGCGGGCGGCGTAGGCGCCGATGTCGTACAGGTACAGGTCCGCCGGGTCGTGGTCGTAGGCGGCGTGCAGTTGGGGCAGTGCCTGCATCGCCTCGTCCAGGAAGAGGTTCATCGCGGCGACGGGGTCGGTCGGCCAGGTGTTGTCGGCGACCGGCAACAGGGAGGTACAGGGCACGAGTTCGGCCCCGGTGGCCTCGATCCGGTCCGCCACGAACGGGTCGTTGGCGTAGGTGACCCGGTGGCCGCGGGCCACCAGCTCACGGACGATGCCGAGGCCGGGCAGGACGTGGCTGACGATCGGGATGCCGATCATCGCGATGTGGGAGCGGCGTGGGGACAAGGATGATCACTCGCTTCGGGTAGGGGGTGCGGGGCCTCAGCCCCTGAGCGCGGGCACCCGGGCGGCCCGCAGCGCAAGCCGGGCGCCCCGCCAGCGGCTCCGGAGCAGCCGGTCGTGGCTGACGAGCACGACCGTGCCGGCGAAACCGGCCAGGGCGGTCTCCAACTCCTCGGCGAGGGCGGGAGAGAGGTGGTTGGTGGGCTCGTCGAGCAGCAGGACGTCGGCGGGCATGCTGACCAGCCGCGCCAGCGCGAGCCGCTGCCGCTGACCGGTGGAGAGCCGTGCGACGGGCACCGTCAGCCGGGTACGGTCGAACAGCCCGAGGGCCAGAAGCCGTTCGGCGTGCTCGTCCGCCTCCCCGGTGAGCCCCCGGGCGTAGGCGGCCAGCAGCGTCTCGGGTGCCGAACCGGGTGCCGGGTCCTGGGGGAGGTAGCCGACCCGGCCGCGTCTGACGACGTGGCCCCGGTCGGGGGTCAGGTCTCCGGCGAGGACGCGCAGCAGGGTGGTCTTGCCCGCGCCGTTGTCGCCCGTGATCAGCAGGTGCTCGCCCGCCCGGACCGTCAGGTCGATCGGGTCGAGCCTGCCCGCGACGGAGACTCCGGCGGCGTCGAGCACGGTGCCGGACAGCTGTCCGGCGCGCAGTACGGGCGAGAAGCTCAACGGGTCCGGCGGGGCCGCCACCGGGTCGGCCAGCAGGCGGTTCAGCCGTTCCTGGGCATTGCGGACCCGGCCGGCCAGGGACTGCTGCACCCGGGCTCCGGCCTGGTTGTAGGAGAGTTTGTCGCCGTCCTTCATCGGCCGCCCCGGGGCCACCCTGCGGGCGGTGACGGCGGCCGATTCGCGCGTCCGGTCGACCTCCTGGCGCCAGCGGTCGTGGTGCCGGACCCAGCGCTGTCGTGCCGCCGCCTTCTCCGCGAGGTAGCCGGCGTAGCCATCGCCGTACCGGACGACGCCGTGCCGGTCCCCGTCCACCTCCAGGAGGCTCGTGGCGGTGTGTTCGAGGAAGCGGCGGTCGTGGGAGACGGTCACGGTGGTACCGCGGCGGCCGCGCAGGTGCTCCTCCAGCCAGGTGAGGGCTGACTCGTCCAGATGGTTGGTCGGCTCGTCGAGGAGCAGCACCTCCGGGGCGGCCGCCAGCACCGCGGCCAGGCGGAGCCGGGCCCGTTCGCCGCCGGAGAGGGCGCCCAGGGTCGCGGCGCGGTCCACCTGTCCCAGGCCGAGGCCGTGCAGGGCGCGCTCCAGCCGGGCGTCGGCTTCGTAGCCGCCGCGCAGCTCGAAGGCGGAGACGGCCTCGCCGTAGGCGTCGAGCGCCGACGTGTCGCCGTCGGTCATCGCCGCCTCCAGGCGGCGCATCCGCGCCTCGGTCGCCCGAAGGTCGCCCAGCGCGCGGTCGATGACCTGCTGGGCCGTCATATCGGCGGCCAGGGCCTCGTCCTGGGCGAGGTAGCCGACGCCACCGTCGGCTTGCAGGACGACGCGCCCCTCGTCGGGGCGGTCCCGCCCGGCGAGCAGCCGGAGCAGGGTGGTCTTGCCCGAGCCGTTCTCACCGACGATGCCGGTGCGCTCGCCCGGTGCGAGCGAGCAGCTCACCGAGTCGAGGACGGGCCTGCCGGCGAAGGCCTTGCTGACGGCGAGTGCGGTGATCTGTGCAGGCATACGGGCGACTCCGGAGCTGTCGTGGACGGAGCGGTGGCGGCGGACCGCGAGGCCGGGGGAAAGCTTCGGAAGAGCATCGACGACTCCACTAGTGCGACATATGTTGCTTTAAGATGGTGCCATGACGCACACCGCCGGGCAACCGGATTCCCGATGACCGAACCGGCGGGCGGCCCGCCGGAGCCTGCCCGCGCCGCCACGCCGCCGGGCCGCCGACCGGGTGGCCGCACCGCGCGCGTCCGCGCCCAGGTGCTCGACGCGGTGCGCGCCGAGCTCGGCGCGCACGGTTACGAGGGGCTGACGATGGAGGGCGTCGCGGCCCGCGCCGGCGTCCACCGGACCACGGTCTACCGGCGCTGGGAGGACGTCGGGGGCCTGCTCGCCGATGTCCTCGACGCGGCGGGCGAGGACGACTGGGCGCCCGCGGACACCGGCTCCCTGCGCGGCGACCTGACGGCCCTCAACGACGAGATCCAGGAGTCCCTGGTCGTGCGGCCGTCGATCCCCCAGGCACTGATGGCCGCCTCGTTCCGCTCGGCGCGGGCCGCCGACGCCCAGCGGCGGCTGTGGGAGGACCGGTACGCGCGCTGCGAGATCATCGTCGAGCGCGCCGTCGAACGCGGCGAACTCCCGTCGCACACCGACGCGCGGCGTCTGCTGATCGCCTCCACCGCACCGCTCTACCACCAGTTGGTACTCCTGCGGACCGCTCCCGATCCGCAGCTGCCCGCCCAGGCCGCGACCACGACGGTCCTGGCCGCCGCCGGCGGCGCGTTCGACCGTTCCACGCCGGGCGACGGGTCGAGCACGCCGTAGGACCTGTCTGACAATTCCCGTCGGACCAGCGAGCGTCCGTCGAGCTGGCAGCCCGGATATGCGCCGACATCTGGCGGGTATTGCCGGGCAGGACCTACGAGCGGCGGGCCAGCAGGTGCGCGTCGAGGAAACCCCGTTCAGAGGCCGGATCGTGGAGCAGCCGGGCGAAGGGATCGAGACCGGCATCGGCCAGCAGTTCGGCGAGGCTATCTGCCGGCCAGCTGTAGGCGGGCGCCACTTTGTGGTTGAAGCGAACCGGTTCTTGTCCGTCGGTCCCGAAGAAGGAGACCAGGAGCAGGCCATCCGGCGCCAGGACGCGTACCTGTTCGGAGAGTAGCTCCGGCAGCTCCCCCGGAGGGGTGTGGATCATCGAGTAGTGGGCCAGCACGCCGCCGAGCGCGCCGTCCTCGATCGGCAGGGATTCCATCCGCGCCTCTTGGAAGCGCAGCGCCGGATGGGCCTGCCGGGCGTGGACGACCATGCCGGGGGCAAGGTCGAGTCCGAAGGCGTCCAGGCCCAGTTCGTGCAGCATGGCTGTCAGATGTCCGGGCCCGCACCCGACGTCCGCTGCCCGCGGGTTGCCCGTCGCGCGCACCAGTTCGGCGAAGGTGCCGATCATGGCCCGGGAGAAAGGCTGTGTCTCCAGCCGGTTTGCGAACAGCGATGCGTACAGCTCGACGACACCGTCGTAGGCCGTCCTGGTGTCGTCCTGATGATTTGCCACGGGCAGGACTCTATAGCCGGTCTGATAATTGATCTTGTGGCGGGTCGAGGTGAGTTGACGGATGCGGCATTGGGGCGAATAGAGCCCCTGTTGCCGCAGGTGGACGGACGCGGCCGTCCGTGGCGTGATCACCGGCAGGTGGTCAACGGCGTGCTGTGGCGGCTGCGGACCGGGCCCCCTGGGCGCGACCTACCCGAATCCGGGCCGCTCGCAGGCGTGCCAGGCACTCGGTCGGTCTCGGGGCGGGTTGACCACCAAGGTCCATCTCGCCGTCGACGGCCGGGGGCTGCCGCTGTCGATTGTGCTCACACCCGGAAACGTCAACGACGCCACAGCGTTCGCCGATGTCCTCAATGGGGTCGCACTCCTCGGGCCGGCACGGGCCGTCCGCGCACGACACCGGACCGTGTGCTGGGTGATAAGGCGTATTCCAGCAGGGCCATCCGTCATCTGCTGAGGCGTCGGGGTATCGCTGCCACGATCCCCGAGCGCCGCGACCAGGTGGCCAACCGTCGGCGCCGGGGGCGCCGCGGTGGTCGGCCACCCGTCTTCGCCACGGAGATCTATCGCGACCGCAACGTGGTCGACCGATGCTTCGCTCGCCTCAAACAGTTCCGCGCGATCGCAACCAGGTTCGACAAGCTCGCGAACCGGTACCGCGCGGGAGTCGTCCTGGCCTCCCTGATCCTCTGGCTCCGCGAAGCGGCCAGGTGATCATTTGTCAGACAGGCCCTAGGTGTATTGAGTCGCAGCGTCGTTCCCACGGCTGATGGGTGGCTGGCCGCCAGGAGCACGCACCTGACGCCGCGCGGCCGCCCTGCGGGCAACGACGGGAATGGTCAGACAGACCCTAGGGAAGACCCACCAGGCCCCAGCCGCGGCGGGCGGCCGTCGTCGTCACTTCGCCCCATTCACGGAGCAGCGCGACGAAACCCTCGAAGGTGTCCGGGCGGCCCGCCCAGCCCTCGCACTCGGCGGCGAACGGCGCTCTCAACTCCTCCAGAAGCGGCTTCGTCCGCTCCCAGGCCCGGGCCTTGGCCGAGACCGCCTCCGGCGGGCAGGCCAGCAGGACGTGCCGGCGATCGGCGGAGTCGGTCGGAAAGAACGCCCCACCACCGGAAGAGGCCGGATCCGCGTCCCGGAGCAGACCGTTGAGAAAGGTGTCCATCGGCTCACGCACCGAAGCGTCGACGAGCAACCGGTATCCGCCCACGCGGCGCCAGCACGGGCATGCGGCGCATGAGCGCCGGTGGTGGTGAAGCCGTACACGGCGCACCACGCCGACGCCGGGCCCGGGGGGCGGCGCCAGCCGTCGCCGCGCCCGCGCGTGAGGTCGTACGAGTCGTCGAGCTCCTCCGGCCAGGCCACGTCCTCCAACAGCCCGATCCGGTTCTCGTCGGGGACGGTGCCCAGCCACCCCCAGTCCGCCATGAACAACGTGAGATCCATCCCCATGGCCGCAGCATAGGCAAGATCCGCATGCCGCGAACGGCGTCGCCGAGCACCGGCAGCGGGCCCAAGGGACCCGGTTGGGAATACGAACTGATTTTCCATAAGATCCGGCGATGATCACTAGAAAACGGCTGACGACCGGGGTGGGCATAGCGCTCGCCACCCTGGCCGCCGGGTTCGGCACCGCGATCCCCGCCGCCGCAGACGAAGCCCCCGCCGCCCCCTCCCCCAAGGTCGAGCTGGTGCTCGACGTCAGCGGCTCGATGCGGACCCGCGACATCGACGGCCAGTCCCGGATGGCCGCCGCCAAGCAGGCGTTCAACGACGTCCTGGACGCGGCGCCCGAGGAGGTGCACCTCGGCATCCGGACGCTCGGCGCCGACTACCCGGGCGAGGACCGCAAGGTCGGCTGCAAGGACACCAAGCAGCTCTACCCGGTCGGCCCGCTGGACCGCACCGAGGCCAAGGCCGCGGTCGCCACCCTCGCTCCGACCGGCTTCACCCCGATCGGCCCGGCCCTGCTCGGCGCGGCCGACGACCTGGAGGGCGGGGACGGTTCGCGCCGGATCGTGCTCATCACGGACGGCGAGGACACCTGCGGCCCGCTCGACCCGTGCGAGGTGGCCCGGGAGATCGCCGCCCGCGGCACCCACCTGGTCGTGGACACGCTGGGCCTGGTGCCCAACGCCAAGATCCGCCAGCAGCTGACCTGCATCGCCGAGGCCACCGGCGGCACGTACACCGCCGTCCAGCACAAGGAAGAACTCTCCGGCCGCGTGAAGCAGTTGGTGGACCGGGCCGCCGAGCCCGTCGTCATCCCGGTGGCGACCGAGGGGGCCAGGAGCTGCTCCGCGGCGCCCGAGCTGAAACCGGGTCTCTACACCGACCGCGCGGAGATCGCCCAGCACCGCTGGTACCGCGTCGACGTGCTGCCCGGTCAGGAGCTGCGCGCCTCGGCGAGCGTGGCGGCCGACCGCGCCGTCGACGACGACTACGGGGTGCTGCTGCGGGCGGTCACCGTGCACGGACGGGAGATCGTCCGGGGCTCCGAGGCCGGGACCGGCCGCACCGACGTGATCTCGTCCGGGCTGCGCTACCCGAAGCCCGAGGTGGAGGACGGCGACGACGGCGACGGCAAGCCCGCCGCCGAGACCGTCTGCCTCCAGCTCGCCCACTCCTTCTCCGCGCCCGCCTCGGTGAAGCGGTCCCCCGGCCTGCCGGTCGAGCTGACCGTGGATCTGGTGGACGGCCCGGACAACGCCTCCGACGTGGCCGCCTTCGGGCTGGGCCGCGGCTGGTGGCTGCTCGGCGTGCTCGTCCTGACCGGACTGGTCGCGGGCCTGCTGACCGGCTGGATCTCGCGCTGGCGCGTCGCCGTATGGAGGACCAACTGATGCGCACCACACCTCGCCGTACCCACGGCGCCCGACGCGCGCTGACCGGAGCGCTGCTCGCCGGACTGACCCTGCTCACCTCGGCGGGCGCGGCCGTGGCCGACGACCCGTCGGCGAGCGCGAGCCCCGCCGACGGCGGAGCGGGCCCCACCGAGGCCGGGACCACGTTCCGTACGGCCACCGCACTGGAGCAGGGACAGACGGGCACCGCCCAGGCCTCGGCGGGCGACTACCTGTACTGGGTGTTCCCGGCCGACGCCGGTCAGCGGCCCACCGTCGAGGCCACGGTGAAGCTGCCGGAGAGCGCCCGGAGCTCCACGTCCACCTGGCAGATCGATGTGTACGACGGGCTGCGCCGCCGCCAGGCCTGCATGTACGGACACCAGACCAGGAAGGCTGTGGCCGACGCGGCCTCCGTCGAGCTGTCCTGCGTGCTGCGGACCGTGCGGTCCTGGTCCGAGCCGTGGGCGAGCGACCCGCTGCCCGGCAGCTACTACATCCGCCTCACGGTGGTGGACCTGCCGGCCGCCGACCTCGGGCTGCCGGTCGGCGTCGAGGTGAAGGCGGTCTCCAAGGAGCAGGGCGGGGCGCACGACGTGGACGGCGCGCTCGCCGAGCCGCTGGTGCCGGGCGTCTCGGTCGTCCCGGCGGGTGACGCGGGCGCTTCGGCCGCCACGCGGGTGCCGTCCGCCGGTGAGCCGGAGGACGGCTGGGCGTCGGGCTGGTGGACCGACCGCTGGCTGTGGACCGTGGGCGGCGGCGCGCTCGCCGCGCTGGCGGCCGTGTTCGGCTACTCGCTGACGCGGGGCCGGGGCCGGCCGGCCCACGTACCGCCCGGCGCCTGAGGGACGCTGCCGCCCCTCCCCGGGTGGCGGCCTTCTCCGGCCTCGCGGATCCTGGCCCCCGACAGGGGCGGGATCTTCGAGGTCGGGGAGGCACGGCCGGTGTGGCAGTTCTTCGCGGACAATCCGTGGGTGGCGGTGTTCGCCGTGATCACGCTCGGCGCGCTGCTCGGCCTGGTGCGCTTCGGCCCGGTCCGGCTCGGCGCGGCCGGAGTCCTGTTCGTCGGCCTCCTCGTCGGGGCGCTCGACGAGGACATCGCCGCCGCCGTGCCGGCCGGGGTCTCGGCGCTGGGCCTGGCCCTGTACGTGTACACGGTCGGCCTGGAATCGGGCCCCGCGTTCTTCCGTGAACTGCGCGGCCAGCTCCCGGTCATGGCCGGAGCCGTGGTGGCCCTGGCCCTCACCGCGGCGGTGGTCGGCTTCGCCGGACATCGCTGGTTCGGCATCGAGGGGCCGTTCCTCGCGGGCGGATACGCGGGCATCGGCACCACCACCCCGGGCCTCGCCGCCGCCCAGGACGCCTCCGAGGACCCGACGCAGCCCGCCGTGGGGTACGCCATCGGCTACCCGCTCGCCGTCGTCATCACGATCATGTTCGTCTCGGCGATCGCGGCCCGCCGCCACTGGACCGCCCGCCGGGACCCCGACTCGGGCCTGCCGGCCACCCTCGTCACCCGTACGGTCCAGGTGGCCCGGAACCTGAGCTGGACGGACGTACCCGGCGTCGCCGCGCACCGGGTACTGGCCAGCGAGTACCGTCCCGCCGACGGCGTGACCCGGGTCGCCCGGGGGCTGGGCCGCCTGTCCCCCGGCGACCAGGTCGTCCTGGTCGGCGGCGAGGACGACGTACGGGCGGCGACGGACGCGCTCGGGGCCCTCGCCCCGCGCCATCTGCTGGACGACCGCAGCGCGGTGGACTACCGGCGGGTCCTGCTCACCAACCCGGACCTGGCCGGGCACACCGTCGGGGAGCTCGGGCTGGGCGAGAGGTACGGGGCCGTCGTCAGCCGGGTACGGCGCGGCGACTTCGACATGCTCGCCCACGACGACCTGCTGCTCCAGCTCGACGACCGGGTGCGGGTGGTCATGCCGCGCGAGCGGACGGGCGAGGTCACCACCTACCTCGGGGACACCGAGGCGAAGGTCAGCGAGGTCAGCGCGGTCAGCCTGGGCCTGGGTCTCACCCTGGGCTTCCTCGTCGGCATCCCCTCCCTCACCCTGGGCTCCACCACGCTCGCCCTGGGCACCGGGGCGGGACCTCTGGTGATGGGGATGATCCTCGGCCGGCGCCGGCGCACCGGCCCCCTGGTGTGGACCCTGCCGACCCGCGCGAACCTCACCCTGCGACAGATCGGGCTGCTGCTCTTCCTCGCCGTCGTGGGGCTCACCTCGGGCTACTCGTTCCGGGAGAACGCCTTCTCCCTCTTCGGGCTGAAGCTGGCTGCCGTGCTGGCGATCGGCGCGGTCGTCAGCTACGCCCTGATGGTGCTGGTCGCGAAGGCGCTGGGGCAGAGCCGGGAGCGGACCATGGGGCTGCTGTCGGGCTACGTCGGCAACCCGGCGATCGTGGCGTACGCCAACAGCCGGGCGAGCGACACCCGGATCAACAACGGCTATTCGACGCTGTTCGCGCTCGCCATCCTGGTCAAGATCGTCTGCATCCAGCTGATCGTCGGCCTCTGAGCCGTCCCCTCCGACCCGGACCTAAGCTGAACCCTTCACCGGCCGCGGCGGAGGGAAACGGGGATGAGCGGGACGACGAGGTACGTACGGTTCCAGAGCACCGGACGGAGCCCCCGTGGCCACTTCCCCGGCATCTTCGCGCTGGCCAACGGCCTGGCCCGGGAGGGCCGCCTGACCGAGGAGCAGCACCGCTTCTGGCGGGCGGCGAACGACTGGTACGACGCCGCCTACGCCGACCCCTCCCGGGTCGACCCCGCGGTGTACGACCCCGGGCCGAACCCGGGGGCGGCGGCCTGGTTCAAGGGGACGGCGACCCATCTGCTGGACCGGATCCCCGGCTATCTCGCGCTGCTGGCCGCGCACGGGGTGCCGTGCGAGCGGCTGGAGTCGGCGGATCCCGGCAGGGTCGTGTACGAGGACGAGCACCAGGTCGTCGTGGTGCCCGACTCCGGGAGCGCGGGCCCGACGGCTGCCCTCAACCAGTCGGCACGGCAGGGCGCCTGACGGATTCCGGCCACGCCGGCCGTCGCCCTGGTGGAGCGCCGCCCCCATCCTGTTCGATGAGCTCGAACAGTCGCGCGCCGGCCGTGGCGCGCCCCAGGGAGCGGAGTTCCTCGATGTCCACGCAGACCGGCCCGGCACGCGACACCCAGCCTCGCGGCCATGCGTTCGTGCCGGGGCCCAAGGGGCTGCCGCTCGTGGGGAATCTGCCGCAGTTCGGCAAGAACCCCCTTGCCTTCTTCGAACTCCTGCGTAGCCACGGGGACCTGGTGCGCTGGCGGTTCGGACGCAATCGGTGCGTCTTCCTCGCCGACCCGGAGCTGGTGGGAGAGTTGCTCACCGAGACGGAGCGCACCTTCGACCAGCCGAAGCTCGGTATCGCGTTCCGTACGGTGCTGGGCAACGGGATGCTCGTGGCACGGGGCCGGGACTGGCGGCGCAAGCGCTCGCTGGTGCAGCCCTCCGTGCGGCCCAAGCAGGTCACGTCGTACGCGACCACGATGGCGGACTGTGCGGTGGAGCTGGCGGACCGGTGGGCGGACGGCCAACGGGTCGACGTCAAGCGGGAGATGTCCGCGCTGACCCAGAAGATCGCGGTACGCACGATCTTCGGGGTGGACACCCCCGCGGACTCCGAGGCGATGGGCAGGGCGATGGACGTCGCCCAGATGGAGATCGGCAAGGAGTTCGCCGGGCTCGGCGCACTGCTGCCGGACTGGGTGCCGACCCCGGGCCGGACGCGGATCGGGAAGGCCGCCGCCGTCATCGACGCCGAGGTGCGCCGGGTGGTCGCCCGGCACCGGGACGGCGAGGAGGAACGCCCTGATCTGCTCAGCCGGTTGCTCACCGCGGTCGACGAGAGCGGGACGCGCCTCAGCGACGAGGAGATCCGGGACGAGGCGGTCACGCTGTACATCGGCGGCCATGAGACGACGAGTACGACGCTGGTGTGGGCGTGGTATCTGCTCGCCCGCAATCCCCGCGTCCGGGACGCGCTCGCCGAGGAGCTGGACCGGGTGCTCGGGGACCGGGAGCCCGGCATCGAGGACTACGCACGACTCGAATACGCCCAGGCCGTGGTGAAGGAGACGCTGCGGCTGTTCCCGGCGGTCTGGCTGATCACCGGGATCGCGAAGGAGGGCGCGACGATCGGGGGCCTGCCGGTGGAGGAGGGCACCCGGGTGTGGAGCAGCCAGTGGGCCACGCACCGCGACGCACGGTGGTTCCCCGAGCCGGAGGAGTTCCGGCCCGAGCGCTGGGGCGCCGAGGACGGGGACGAGATCCCGGAGTACGCGTGGTTCCCGTTCGGCGGGGGGCCCCGGGTCTGCATCGGCACGCGCTTCGCGATGGTGGAGTCCGTCCTCCTCCTCGCCGTGCTGGCCCGTCGTTTCACCCTGGACGTGGACCCGGGCGAGATCACGCCGCTGACGGGGCTGACGCTCCAGCCGGACCGGGACGTGCTGGCGACGGTCCGGGCGCGGTAGCGGGGCCGGCGGAAGAAGTCGGCGCCCGACCCCGCGGCAGGGGAGCCGGGCGCCGGGCGGTGTCAGTCCTGCGGCAGCCACTTCTTCCAGACGTCCGGGTGGCGCTCGATCCAGCGCTTCGCCGCCTCCTGGGGCGCGAGCTTCTGCGAGGCGATCATCTCGGAGACCTCGTTCTGGTCCTTCTCCGACCAGTGGAACTTCTTCAGGAACGCGGACGCCTCGCCGCCGCGCTCGGCGAAATCGGCGTTGAGGAACTTCTGCAGCGGCGTCGTCGGGTACGCGCAGTCGATGTCCGCCGGGTCCTTGGCGGCGCACGCGTCGGTGTACTCGGGGAGCTTCACCTCGACCATCGGCACCTCGTTGAACAGCCACTGCGGCTGGTACCAGTAGCTGAGGAAGGGCTTCTTCTCCTTGGCGAACTGCTGGATCTGGGTGATCTGGGCCGCTTCGGAGCCGGCGAAGACCACCTTGTAGTCCAGGTCCAGGTTCTTCACCAGGGCCACGTCGTTGGTGACGTAGGAGGGCGAGCCGTCCATCAGCTGGCCCTTGCCGCCGCTCTCGGCGGTCCTGAGCTCCTCGGCGTACTTGTCGAGGTTCTTCCAGTCCGTGACGTCGGGGTGCTCGTCCGCCCAGTACTTCGGCACGTACCAGCCGATGTGGCCGGTGACCCCGAGGTCGCCGCCCCGGACGATGGTCTTCTTCTCGTCGACGTACAGCTTCTCCTGGTCCGGGTGGCCCCAGTCCTCCAGGATCGCGTCGACGCGGCCCTGGCTGAGGGCGTCCCAGGCGGGGACCTCGTCGGTCTGGACGAGGTCGACGCGGTAGCCGAGCTTCTCCTTGAGGAGCTGCTCCGCCACGGCGACGTTCGCCTGGGCGCCGACCCAGGACTGGACGGAGAGCGTGACCGTCTTGACTCCGGCGGGGGCCGCGAAGGGCGAGGCCTGCTTGGTCATGTCGGCGGCGCCGCAACCGGCCGTGGCCAGCAGGGCCCCGGCCGAGGCGAGCGCCACGAGCAGGCGGGGGCGGGAGCGGTTCATCTCAGCTCTCCTGTCGCTGGCGGCGGGTGGTGGGCTGGGTGACCCGGTCGAGCATCAGACCGAGGCAGACGATCGCCGCTCCGGCGACGAGGCCGGTGGCCAGGTCTCCCTGGGCGAGGCCGAGGACGACCTCGTAGCCGAGCGCACCCGATCCGACGAGTCCGCCGATGATGACGACGGCGAGGACCAGGACGACCGCCTGGTTGACGGCGAGCAGCAGGGAGGGCCTGGCCAGCGGGATCTGGACCTGGCGCAGTTGCTGGCCGGGGGTCGCGCCGAGCGAGCGGGCGCACTCCATGGCCGCCGGGTCGACGCCCCGCAGGCCCTGGGTGGTGATGCGGATGACGGCGGGCAGCGCGTAGATCACCGCGGCAGCGGCCGCGGGGGCGCGTCCGACGCCGAAGAGGGCGACGACGGGGATCAGGTAGACGAACTGCGGCATGGTCTGGAAGACGTCCAGGACCGGTCGCAGCAGCCGTTCCAGGCGTTCGCTGCGGGCCGCGCCGACGGCGACGCCGAAGCCGAGGACCAGGGTGACGGCGACGGCGGCGAGCACCTGGCTGAGGGTGTCCATCGAGGGTTCCCAGACGCCGAGTACGCCGATCGCGGCCATGGCGAGGACGGCGGTGGCGGCGGTGCGCCAGGTGCCGATGGTCCAGGCTAGGGCGGCGACGATCAGCAGCACCGACCACCAGGGCAGGCCGGTGAGCCCGCTGCGCAGCGGGTTGAGGACGCCGCTGGTGAAGTGGGAGGCGAGGTCGGCGGTGCCGCCGACGACGGGCACCCCGGTGTAGAGGTGGTCGACCATCCAGTCCTTGGCGGTGTTGACCGGTCCGGCGACGGCCACGGTCACGTCCTCGGGCCAGACCCGGCCGTCGGTGGCCCGTCCGACGACGGCGACGGCCGCGGTGACCACGGCGGCAAGGGACCAGCCGCGCCAACCGCGCAGCAGGGCCGGGCCGGTGGGCTCGGCGCCGATGCGGCGGCCGGCCGCCTCCGTCGTACGGTCCAGGACGACGGCCAGCAGCACGATCGGGATGCCCGCCGCGAGCGCGGCGCCGACGTCCACGGACGACAGGGCCTGGTAGACCCGGTCGCCGAGGCCGCCCGCGCCGATCACGGAGGCGATGACGGCCATGGAGAGCGCCATCATGATGGTCTGGTTCAGGCCGAGGAGGAGTTCCTTGCGGGCCAGCGGGAGCCGGGCGCTCAGCAGCCGCTGCCGTCCGGTCGCGCCGAGCGAGGCGACGGCCTCCATCACGCCGGCGTCCGCGCCGCGCAGGCCGAGCGCGGTGAGCCGGGCCATCGGCGGAGCCGCGTAGACGACGGTGGCGAGGACGGCTCCGGGAACCCCGATGCCGAAGACCAGCACCACGGGGAGCAGATACGCGAAGGCGGGCAGCACCTGCATGGTGTCGAGCACCGGGCGCAGGACGCGGAAGGTGCGGTCGGACAGGCCGGCCGCCAGACCGAGGAGCAGTCCGAGTACGACGGAGGCGAGGACGGCGACGGCCATCAGCGCGAGCGTCTGCATGGTCGGCACCCACATGCCGAGCAGCCCGCAGACCAGGAACGAGACGGCCGCGGTGAGGGCGAGCCGGATCCCCGCGACGCGCCAGGCGACGGCGGCGGCGAACACGGTGACGCCGGCCCAGCCGAGGGCCAGGAGGACCAGGTAGACCCCGCGTACGGAGAGCACGACGGCGTTGCTGATGTGGCCGAAGAAGTAGAGGAACAGCGGATGGCTGTCGCGGTGGGAGACGATCCAGTCCGTCACGTCGCCGAGCGGCGCGGAGAGGTCGGCGGTCAGCGCGTCGGGCCAGACGCCGCCGCCCCAGCGGCCGTGCACGAGGGGGACGGCGACGGCGGCGACGAGAGCGAGCAGCAGGAGCTTGGCCGCTGCCGGGCGGTCGCGGAGTACGGCCAGGAGTCCCCGACGCGCGCCCGCTCGCGCGGGCCGGGCCGGGGTGGCCTGGGCGGTGGCCATCAGAGGGTCACCTCGCGGGAGCCGTCCGGCGCGTCGGGGCCGGCGGGGGTGTCCGGGGCGCTGGTGGCAGAGGCGGTCGCGTGGCCGGTTCCGGTCGTTCCCGCGACGACGTCGAGCAGGCACGCGTGGTCGACGACGCCGACGAGCCGACCGCCGTCCATCACCCGCGCGGCGGGGTCGCCGGAGCGGGAGACGGCTTCGATGGCCTCGTACACGGTGGCCCCGGGGCGTACGGCCGGGCCGCGCTCGCTCTCCCCGGCGAGCGCGGGCCGCATGGCCGTGGCGACGGTGAGGACCTGCTCGCGCGGCACGTCGCGGACGAACTCGCGCACGTAGTCGTCCGCCGGCGAGCCCACGATCTCCTCGGGGGTGCCGAGCTGGACGATGCCGCCGTCGCGCATCAGCGCGATCCGGGTGCCGAGGCGCAGTGCCTCGCTGAGGTCGTGGGTGATGAAGACCATGGTGCGGCCCTCCTCGCGGTGCAGCCGGACCACCTCGTCCTGCATCTCGCGGCGGATCAGCGGGTCCAGCGCGCTGAACGGCTCGTCGAACAGGAGGACGGACGGGTCGACGGCGAGCGCGCGGGCGAGGCCGACGCGCTGCTGCTGGCCGCCGGAGAGCTGCGACGGGCGGCGGCCCTCCAGACCCGCGAGACCGACCTTCGCCACCAACTCCGCTGCCTTGGAACGGCGTTCGGCCCTGCTCAGGCCCTGGATCTCCAGGCCGTAGGCGACGTTGTCCAACACCGTGCGGTGCGGGAGCAGTCCGAAGTGCTGGAAGACCATCGCGGCGCGGTGGCGGCGCAGTTCGCGCAGCCGGGAGCGGTCCATCGCCAGGACGTCCTCGCCGTCGATGGCGATGGTGCCGCTGGTGGGCTCGATCAGCCGGGTCAGACAGCGTACGAGGGTCGACTTGCCGGAGCCCGACAGGCCCATGACGACGAAGACCTCGCCCTTGCGGACGTCGAAGGAGACGTCGCGCACGGCGGCGGTGCAGCCGGTGGCGGCACGCAGTTCGGCGGGCGGGAGCGCGGCGTGCTCGCCGCCGGGGATCCGGTCGGCCCTGGGGCCGAAGACCTTCCAGAGGTCGCGCACGGCGAACACGGGGGTCGCCGTGCTCCCGGCCGACGCGGCGTTCCCCGCGGGCCCGGTGGCCTTGAGGGTCTCGGTTCCGGTCATCGGACATCGCCTCCGGTGCTGGTGCTGGTGGCCGGCGCGCTGTCACGCGCCCGGTCCGCGAGGAGTTCGGCGCACTTCTCGCCGACCATCAGGACCCCGATCATCGGGTTGACGGCCGGCATGGTCGGGAAGACGGAGGCGTCGGCGATCCGGATGCCCTCCAGGCCCCGGATGCGCAACTGCGGGTCCACGACGGCCTGCTGGTCGTCGGCCGCGCCCATCCGGCAGGTGCCGGCCGGGTGGTAGACGGTGTGGGCGACCTTACGGGCGTACTCGCTGATGTCCTCGTCCGAGGTGACCTCGGGCCCGGGGCAGACCTCGCGCTTCAGCCAGTGGGCCAGCGGTTCGGTGGCCGCTATCTCACGGGCGAGCTTGATGCCGTCGACCAGGGTGCGACCGTCGTGGTCGTCCTCGTCGGTGAAGTAGCGGAAGTCCAGGGCCGGCTTGACCTCGGGGTCGGCGCTCGTGAGGTAGAGGCGGCCCCGGCTGCGCGGCTTGGGGATGTTCGGCGTCATCGACACCCCGTGCTCGGGCTTCTCGTAGCCGAGCCGCTCCGGGTTGTCGGTGAACGGGATCTGGTAGAAGTGGAACATCAGGTCCGGGCCCCGGGATTCGGGGTCGCGGCGGACGAAGAGTCCCGCGTCGGAGTCCATCGCGGAGTTCTCCGGGATGGGCCCGTCGGTCTCCCAGACGATGACGGACTCGGGGTGGTCGAGCAGGTTCTCGCCGACGCCGGGGAGGTCGTGGCGTACGTCGATGCCCAGTGCCGCCAGGTCCTCGCGCGGACCGATTCCGGAGTGCAGCAGCAGCCGGGGTGTGTCCACCGCGCCCGCGCAGACGATGACCTCACGGGCGGCGCGCAGCAGGATCTCCTCGCCGTCCTTCGTCCGCACGTGTACGCCGGTGGCGCGGGTGCCGTCGAACTCCAGCCGGTAGGCCCACGTCTCCAGGAGGATCCGCAGGTTGGGGCGGTCGCCGGCCTCGATGTGCGGGTGGAGGTAGGCGACCGAGGCGGAGGAGCGCTTGTTGTTCTCGGGGTGGTAGGCGAGGTCGAAGAAGCCGACGCCCTCGTGGAACGGCTTGCTGTTGAAGCTGTCCACGCGCGGCACCCCGGCCGCCGCCTGTGCGGCGTCGACGAAGTCGCGGGCGATGGCGTTGCGGTCCTTCTCGTCGACCGGGACGATGTTGTTGCGCAGCTTGGCGAAGTACGGGTCCATCGCGGCCGCGCCCCAGCCCTCGGCGCCCGCCTCGGCCCACTCGTCCCAGTCGCCGGGCAGCGGCTTGAAGCTGATCAGGGTGTTGTGCGAGGAGCAGCCGCCGAGGACCCGGGCCCGGCTGTGCCGGATGTGGGAGTTGCCGCGCGGCTGCTCGGTGGTGGGGTAGTCGTAGTCGAGGTCGCCGCCGAGCAGGCCGAGCCAGCGGCGCAGGGTCAGCACGTCGTCGCGGTCGATGTCGGTGGGGCCGCCCTCGATGACGGTGACGGTGACGTCGGGGTCCTCCGTGAGCCGGGAGGCGATGACCGATCCGGCGGTGCCGCCGCCGATGATCACGTAGTCGGCCGCGGGGCCGTCGGGGACTGCGGTGCTGCGGGGGGTGGAAGGCATCGGTCACTGCTCCTTCTGCAAGGTTCGTGCGTGTGCGTGGTGCTGCGAACAGCCGGGCGGGGCACCGGGTCGGGTGTCTCCGGGGCCCCCGCAGGCGTCAGCCGGCGAACCAGCGCTGGGGGCGCGGGTTCAGGTTCTGGTAGATGTGCTTGGACTCGCGGTACTCGGCGAGCCCCGTCGGGCCGAGCTCGCGTCCCGTGCCGGACTTCCCGAAGCCGCCCCACTCGGCCTGCGGCAGGTAGGGGTGGTAGTCGTTGATCCAGACGGTGCCGTGGCGCAGCCGTCCGGCGACCCGGCGGGCCCGGCCCGCGTCGGTCGTCCAGACGGCGCCGGCGAGGCCGTAGTCGGTGTCGTTGGCCAGCGTGATGGCCTCTTCCTCGGTACGGAAGGTCTCGACGGTGAGGATCGGACCGAAGGTCTCCTCGCGGACCACCCGCATCTCGCGGTGGCAGCCGTCGAGGACGGTCGGCCGGTAGAAGTAGCCGCCCTCGGGCCGTACGTCGCTGGGGGCCGGGCGTTCGCCGCCGGCCCGGACGATCGCGCCCTCCTCCCGGGCGGAGGCGACGTACGCCTCGACCTTGGCGAGCTGCTGGGCGGAGACGAGGGGGCCGCACTCGACGCCGTCGAAGGTGCCCCGGCCGAGGCGGATGGCGTCGGCGCGGCGGGCCAGCTCGGTGACGAACCGCTCGCTGACGCTGTCCTGGATGATCAGGCGGGCCCCGGCGGAGCAGACCTGGCCGCTGTGGAAGAACGCGGCGTTCAGGGCCTGGTCCACGGCGGTGTCGAAGCCCTCGTCGGTTGCGCAGGCGTCGGCGAAGACCACGTTGGGGTTCTTGCCGCCGAGCTCCAGGGCGACCTTCTTCACGGTCGGCGCGGCGGCCTGGGCCACCTTCGTACCGCTGGCGAGGCCGCCGGTGAAGGAGACCAGGTCCACGTCCGGATGCTCGGAGAGGCGCGCGCCCACCGGGTCGCCCGCGCCGGTGACGAGGTTGGCCGCGCCGTCGGGCAGACCGGCCTCGGCGAGCAGCCGGATCAGGTGGACGGTGGAGAGCGGGGTGACCTCGCTGGGTTTGAGCACGAAGGTGTTGCCTGCGGCGAGGGCCGGGGCGATCTTCCAGCTGGCCTGGAGGAGGGGGTAGTTCCAGGGGGCGATCAGGGCGCAGACGCCGACGGGCTCGTGGACGACGATGCTGTGGACCTCGGGGTCGCCCGCGTCGACGACCCGGCCGCCGCTCTCGTTCATCACGAGGTCGGCGAAGTAGCGGAAGGCGTTCGTCACGTCGTCGACGTCGACCCGGCCCTCTTCGAGGGTCTTGCCGGTGTCACGGCTCTCGGTGATCGCGATCTCCTCGCGGTCACGCTGGAGCAGCTCGGCGACCCGGCGCAGCAGGCCGGCCCGCTCGGCGACCGGCTTGTGCGGCCAGGGGCCGTCGTCGAAGGCGCGCCGCGCCGCCGCGATCGCCGCGTCGGCGTCCTCCGCCCCGCCCTCCGCGACGACGGCCAGGACCGTGGCGTCGGCGGGGTCGATGACCTCGCGCGTCGCGCCTGATCCGGCGGCCCGCCAGGTGCCGTCGATGTGGATGGTATTGAGCGCCGACATGTCGATTTTTGCCTTCCGTGCCTGAAATACCCCCTCCGGTTCGGCCGGGGCGTGCTGTGCGGTGAACCGGGGTACGGCCGCACCAGCGGCCTGGACCCCTCCCCGGTCCGGCAGAATGTATGCCGAGAATTTCACGCAGAGTGACGCGCCTCACGCGCGCAGGCCTCCCCGAGTGGCTCCCGGCCCCTCCGTGCGGGCGGCCAGGTGCTCGTCAGACGGGTGGTGGTGCGGCAGCCAGCCGGTGGGCAGCGTGCTCCCACACCTCCGGCCCCTCCGCCGCGGCGGCGGCGGCGAACCGCTCCGGACGGGCGAGGAGCCGCCGGTGGCCGGGGTGGAGCGCCGTGTGCGCCAGCAGCCAGCCCGCCAGCGGATGGGGATCCCCCGGCGCCTCGGCCCAGCGCTCGCGGTACGCCTCTCGCGCTGCGGCGGACTCCCCCCGGATCAACAGCACATCCGCGCGGACCGGTGGCGTGGCCCGGGGGCGCACGCCGCGGGCGACGGTGACCGACGCGGCGTCCGGAGCGGCGACCGACGCGGCGCGCGGCCCGATGTCGGCGACGGTGACGTCCAGCGCGCTGTCCGGGCGGAGGTACAGCGCGCCCCGCACGTCCTGCCAGTGGGTACGTTCCGAGGCCGGGACGAGCAGGGGCTGTCCCAGGGGCGGCGGCGGAGCCCCCGTGCGCAGCGCCGCGCCCAGGCCGGCGCGCTCCTCGTCCGCGCACCGCAGATTGCGCAGCCCACTCGACCCGGTGGCCGGCGGCCGGGCCCGGTGAGCGCGGCGCGGGTCGCCAGGGTCCGCAGGACCGTACGGGTCTGGAGGCGGCGGAGCGCGAACCGGAAGGGTGCCAGGCCCAGCGGATCGGCCGCCCGGTCCCCGATCCGGTCCCGCCAGAATCCGGCGACGCCGACGAAGGCGTACGCCCCGTGGAGAAGCCCGGGCAGATGACCCGAGATGTCCAGACCGCGGCGACGGGCAGCGGGTAGTCCGGGGACGGGGCCAGTTCGAGGATCCCAGGGCGGCGTTCGTCGAGCAGTCGGAGGTACTCGTCGACCGGCATGCCGGTGGCGGCGTGCCAGGCGCCGGCCTGCTCGACGGCCAGGGGCAGATCGCCGAGCGCCTCGGCGAGCCGGCCCGCGTCATGGGTGCTCAGTCCGCGGGCCCGGCGTTGGAGCAGGGCGATGCTCTCCTCGCGGTCGAAGACGTCCACGCTGAGGGGGGTGGCGACCCGCTCCCACTCCCGGTTGCGCGAGGTGACGACGATCTTTCCCGGTCCGCCGTTGGGGAAGTACGAGCGCACCGACTCGATGTCCTCGGCGTTGTCGAAGACCAGCAGCCAGTTGTCCAAGGGCTTGCCGGTACGCAGGGCCTCGCGGACGGCGGGGACGGCGGTGTTCGCCTGCGGCCCGACCTCCAGGCCGAGGCCGGCCGCCAGCTCGGCGAGCGCGGCCAGGATCAGGCTCTCCTGCTCGGCGGGAATCCACCAGATGTCGATGTACTCCCCGCTGTGACGGTAGACGTACTCCACCGCGATCTGCGATGTGCCCACGCCGCCGAGGCCGTGCAGCGCGTGCGGGAGGACCGCCGTCGTCTCGTCCTCGGTCAGCTGCCGCTCCACCGCGGCGAGAAGGGACTCGCGGCCGGTGAAGTTGGGGTTCTTGGGCGGTACGTTGCCCATGATCCTCGGCTGGCCCGAACGGACGACGCGTGCTTCCGGCGCTTTGGCTTCCATCGTCCCAGCGGGCCTGCCAGCGGCGCAACTGCCCGGCGTCGCCGGCGGGCCATGTCGTGGTTCAGCAGGTCGAAGGGGAGCAGGAACTCGACGTGGACCGGCCCCCCCACCGCCCTCCGCCTTCCCTGCCCGGCCGCCCGGCTCCGGCTGCCCCGCGTGCCCCTTCGGGGTCTCGGCCCATAGCGCCTCACCCCGCTCGACGCGGCGCGCTCGACCGCTCCGGCCAGGGTGTTGAGGGTGACGGTCTCCATGACGCCCTGCTCCGGCCGCCAGTAACCCGGGACCTTGTTGAGCCAGTGCCGGACGAAGACGTCCGGTGAACCGTCCCGGGCCGGTTCGACCATGACCACCAGACACCGGGGCACCGTCGGGTCGGGGGCGGCGGGCCGCTCCAGGCGCCGCCGGCAGTCGGCGAGCGCCTCCTGCGCCCCGGCGACCGCCGCCCGGGCGTCGCCGGCCGGCGCGGCGGGGCCCTCCGCCTCCGCCCAGCGGTCCGCCCACCGGCGCAGCGCTGTGCCCTGCTCGGCCGACAGGGCGGCGGCCGCTTCGACGAGGACGACGGCTGCGGGGAGACCGTCGGGGCGTGCGGTCATGTCCAGCGCGTGGTCGAGGAGTTCGGCCGGTGTTCCGTGGTCCGGCAGATCTCCGGGCAGTTCGTCGCCGAGGAGGGCGGCGAGGCGGCCTGGGTCGATGTCCTTCGCCTCGACGAGCAGCCGGCGCGCCTGCCGGACTATGTCCTCGGCGAAGACGGGCGCGAGCCAGGGCCCCGGTCGGCCGGTGCCGGTCCGGATACCCGCCTCGGCGGCGATCCGCTCGGCCTCGTCCGGGCCGGAGACGGTGCGGACCGCGTAGACGAGCGCCTCGGGGCCGCCGGGCCGGTGGATCACCTTGCGGACCAGATGCGTCATGGCGACCCGGGGCGTGCTGTCCGGGTAGGTCAGTTCGACGCCGAGTCTGTACGCCACCGTCTCCACGAACTCTCCGCGCTGAGTCCGGTCCTTGACACATTCGAGCAGGGTCAGCGCGTCGACCAGGGTCTGCACCAGGTCCGGGCCCGGGTGCCCGTGCGGGACAGCGTTCATCGCCGACCATCCCCCCGCCGAGTCGGTCCAACTCGCGTGGCTGAAAGCGAAGTTACCACGACCGATTTCTTCGGCAACCAGGATCTTCGCGCGCCCCTGTGGCCCGGTTCGGGGAGCTGCCCGAGCCCCTGGACGCGCGTCCGTTGGGGTGGTCCCGCCGAAATGCCAGGTCCCGCTCGCGGACCGGGCCGCCGGGGCCCGCCGACCGGAGCACCACGTCCAAGGCGCGGTCGGGGTCGGCGGCGTACACGGTGCTGAACCGGGTCATGTCGGCCTCGACGACGGCCCCCTCCCGTCCGCCCCCGTCCTCCGCCTCCCGGCTTCGCCGTCAGTCCAGGAGGACCGGGAAGGCGGTCATGTCGTTCTGCGTCATCACCGGAAGCTTGGTGATCTCCTCGTCCGGGACGGCGAGACGGAGTCCGGGGAAACGCGTGAACAGAGCGGGCAGGGCGATGCCCGCCTCGACGCGCGACAGGGCCGCCCCGGGGCAGATGTGCGGGCCGTGGCCGAAGGTCATGTGGCGGTTCCGGGTGGGCCGGGTGATGTCGAAGGCGTCGGCGTCGGGGCCGTGTTGCTCGATGTCGCGTCCGATCGCCCGATAGGAGACGACGACTCCCTCGCCCTTGCGGATCACGTCGTCGCCGACGGTGATGTCCTCGGTGGCGAACCGCATCAGCAGGTGGGTGGTGGGGGTGTCCCAGCGCAGCGTCTCCTCGATCACCGCGTCCCAGCCGGCCTCTCCGGTGAGCACCATGCGCAGCTGGTCGGGGTGGGAGAGGAGGGCGCGTACGGCGTTGAGGACGAGACCGATGGTGGTCTCGTGCCCGGCGGCGACCATGGCCTTGAGGTTGCCCACCACCTCCTCCTCGGTGAGTGGCTCGCCGCCCTCCTCGGCCAGGATCAGCGCGCTGGTGAGGTCGTCCGTGGGCCGGGCCGTCTTCTCCCGTACGAGGTCGGTGTAGAAGACGTCCAACTCGGCGAGCAACGCGAGGCGTTCGTCCTGCGGGGTGAGCATGGAGAAGAACGCCTTGTACTGCCTGGTCAGCATGGCGTGCTGGGACTCGTCCACGCCCATGAGCATGCCCACCACCCGCATCGGCAGCGGCTGGGCGAAGACCGCCTTCAGGTCGACGACCCCGTCGTCCCCCCGCGCGGCGTCGAGGGCGTCCAGCAGCTCCTGGGTGAACTTCTCGATCTCCGGGCGGATCGCCTCCAGTCGGCGGGGGGTGAGCGCCTGCGAGGTCTTGGTGCGCAGCCGCCGGTGTTCGGCCCCGTCGACGGTGAACATGGAGCGCCCGGCGTCGATCATGCCGATCAGCGGCCACGCGTGGGTCACCGCGCCGCTCTGCCAGAGGCCCCAGGCGTCGATGTCCTTCACCAGCCGCGGGTCGAGGAGGAGTTGACGTGCCTCGGCGTGCCGGGTGACCGTCCAGGCCGGTACGCCGAGCAGGTCGATCCGGGCGAGGACCCCGGCGTCGCGCAGCCGTGCGGTCTCGCCGTCCAGGTCCTGGACCATGGGGTCGATGACGACGGTCCCGGCGCCCCGGTCGGCCGGCGCGGCGGCGGTGTGCGGGCAGTTCACAACGCGTCTCCTGTCGTGCGTACGGGAGTGAAGCGGACGGGCAGGGCGATCGTCCCGCGCAGGAACGCGGACGGCCGGCGGACCAGTTCGGCGGCGGGGACGGCAAGTTCGAGGTCGGGCAGCCGGTCCAGCAGCACCTCGATGCCGGTACGGGCGATGATCTCGGCGATCTCCTGGGCGGGGAAGGGACAGCGGTACTCGCCGTGGCTGAAGGCCAGGTGCGCACTGTTGCCGCCCTGCCCGGAGCGGACGGCGGAGGCGGTGACCTGCTGCCGGATGTGCGGGTCGGCGTTGGCCGCGCCGAGGCCGAGGAGCAGCATGTCGCCGCGGGCGATGTTCCGTCCACCGAGCCGGGCGTCGCGCGCGGCCCAGCGGCCGGCCAGGATCTGGGTGGGGCCGTCCTCCCAGAGCACCTCGTTCATGGCCTCGCCGACACTGTGCCGGCCGCCGGACAGGGCGTCGGCGAACTGGTCCTCGGTGAGCATCAGCCGGGTGGAGTTGCTGATCCAGTCGGCGGTGGTCAGGTGGCCGGCGGCCGTGATGGCCATCAGGTCGAGGGCGTACTCCTCGTCCGTGAACGGTTCGGGGTGGGCGAGCATCCGGGAGGTCACGTCGTCGCCGGGCCGGGCCCGCTTCGCCGCCACGAGCCGCCGCATGTGCTCACCGAAGCTCAGGTGCGCCTTCTGCGCGCCGGGGCCGCCGTCGGCGAGGTCCTTGAGCACCCGCGCGATGTCGGCCCCCTCGCCGTCGGGGAAGCCGACGAGCCGGGCGAGCACGAGGACGGGCAGCGGCTCGGCGAACTCGGCGACGAGGTCGGCGGTGCCCCGGGGGCAGACGGCGTCGATCAGGCGGTCGGCCAACTGCTCGCAGTGCTGCCGGATCTCGAAGGCGTCCGCCCCTTCGAGAGCAGGTACGACCATGTCGACGTGCCGGCGGTGCTCGGCTCCGGCGGTGAAGTAGATGGACGGCATGGGGGTGCCCACCATGGGCAGCAGAGGCCAGTCGGCGGGGACGCGTCCCCACTGGTTCCACAGAGAGACGTCCCGGGGGAAGAGTTCCCCGTCGCTGGTGACCTGGTGGAGTTCCCGGTAGCCGATCACCAGCCAGGCGGGAAAGCCGCCGGGCAGCTCGACGGGGACGACGGGCCCGTGGTCGCGCCGCATGGACCGGTAGAGCTCCTGCGGCTCGGTGGGGAAGCCGGGCCCGCCGAGCACGACGGCGCCCGTGCCGGCGCCCACGGGGCAGCCTCCGCCGGCGCCGGCCGTGGACGCGGGCGTGGCGGACGAGGGGTTCGTCATCGTACGGGCTCCAGGGGCGGCGGCTTCGCGCGTTGCGACCATACGATCAACGCGGCACCACTATAAGGAGGTTGCGTGCGCCACCGGAGCTGTTCGTGCTCATTTTCGCCCGAACTCCCAACGTTTCGACCTCACGTTCCGCCCGTTCTTCGCCTGACATCCGCATGCCTTTGATCACAAGGTCGGCATCGCGGCGGGGCTCGGCCGGGCACCTGCGGCCGTCGGTCCCGGTCGGGGGCGCGTCCGCGATGTGGACGGTACGGGCGCCGCCCCGGGCTCGCACCGATATCCCACCGCTCTACGATCGGGGCGTGTGCGCTGACGTCATAGTTGCCGAGGACGACGAGAAACAGGCCGAGCTCGTACGCCGCTATCTGGAACGGGAAGGACACGCCGTACGGATCGTGGGCGACGGCCTCGCCGCGCTCGACGCCGTACGGCACCAGGAACCCGACCTGCTCGTCCTCGATGTGATGATGCCCCGGGCCGACGGCCTCGACGTGGTGCGGGTGCTGCGGTCCGAGAACCGCGAGCTGCCGGTGCTCATGCTGACCGCCCGCTCGACCGAGGACGACCTCCTGCTCGGTCTCGACCTCGGCGCCGACGACTACATGACCAAGCCCTACAGTCCGCGCGAGCTGATGGCCCGCGTCCGCACCCTGTTGCGGCGCACCCGGCGCACCGCCGCCCCCGAGCCGGTGGACGAGGACCCGGTTCTGCGGGTCGGCGCCCTCATGGTCGACCCGGCGCGGCACGAGGTGTCCGTGGGCGGCGGGGCGGTGGAGTGCACCCCGGGCGAGTTCCGGATCCTGGCGGCCCTGGCAGCGGGACCGGACCGGGTGTTCAGCCGTCAGCGGCTGCTGGAGGAGCTCCACGGGTTCGACCGCTACATCAGCGCCCGGACCGTCGACGTGCACGTCATGAACCTGCGCAAGAAGATCGAGCGGACCCCGCGGCGTCCGGAGCGCCTGCTCACCGTGTTCGGCGTCGGCTACAAGCTCACCGATCCGGCGAAGGCGGTCCGGCGTGCGTAGGGTGCGCGACGGCGACGACGGGGTGGCCGGGCGCGGGACGGGCGAGGACGGCAGGAGCGCCGGCCGACGCGGGCGGCGCGAGGGCCGACGGGAGACTCCGGGCCGGGCGCGGCTGCCGCTGCGCCGGAGCCTGCTGGGGCGGCTGCTCGCCGTTTCGGCGCTGGTGGCCGCGTGTTCGGTGGCGGCCACCGCCTGGATCGCCGTGCAGACCACGTCGGGGGCGATCAAGCAGGAGCAGGGGCGGAACCTCACCGCGGACGCCCGGATCTACGACACCCTGCTGGAGTACGCCGCCGGCAATCCGACCTGGGACGGGGTCGGTGCGACGGTGCGCGAACTGGCCCGCGAGTCGGGCCGCCGGGTCGCCCTGACCACACAGGGCAGGCAGCGGCTGGCGGACTCCGCCACGGCGGCGACCGCGCCGGCGCTCCCGCCGCAGGCGTCCGCCGTGGTCGATCCGTTGTCCGTGGACACCGTTCTGGCGGCGCGCGGGACCGACGGGCAGGGCACGGCGGCCGACCGCATCGACCCCCGGGCAGTGGGGCCGTTCCGGCTGTCGGCGGCGGACGGCAAGGCGTTGCGGCGGACCGCCGACAGCAAGGTGGAGTGCCTGAACCGGGCGGGCATCGCCTCGGACGTGGTGGTCGGCCCGAGCGGCCGCCCCCGGGTGCAGATCGTGGGCAACGACCCCGAACGCGCCCTGGGCACGCGTTGTGATCTCGCCGCTCTGGACACACCCACCTCTTCCGAACGGAAGGCGCTCGACGCGCTCACCGAGCTGGCCGACGCCTGCCTGAAGCGCCAGGGCCGCGAGGGCGTACGGCTGAACAGCGACCTGTCCTGGGGTGACCCGGCACGGGTGTCCCTGGCACCCGAGACCGCTCCGCGGCCGGGCGAACCCGGGCCGCTATTGCCGGAGCCCGCACCTGTGCCTGTGCCTGTGCCGAGCGACGCCCCAGCGGAGGACGCCGAGCCGTCCGTCGTGACGCCGGAACGCACCGGGGAGAACGACCGGGCCATCGCGTCCTGTGTGGGCACGGCCCGGAGCGAACAGCTCAGCTCGTACGTGGCCTCCCCCGCCCTCCTCTTCATCGGTGACGAGGGCGGCACGACGCTGCCCGGGTTCGATCTGTCCCCCGCGAACACGGCCAGGATCGCCGGGGCGGCGGCGCTCGTGCTGGCCCTCACCGTGGGCGCTTCGGTATTCGCCGGAGCCCGGCTGGTGCGCCCGCTGCACGCCCTGACCGGCGCCGCGCAGCGTATGCGCGACGGGGAGCGGCCGGAGTCGGTGCCCGTCTCGGGGGACGACGAGGTCGGCCGGCTCGCCGCCGCGTTCAACGACATGTCCGCGCACCGGGCGCGGCTGGAGGAGCAGCGCAGGGCCATGGTGAGCGACGTCGCCCATGAGCTGCGCACCCCGCTGAGCAACATCCGGGGCTGGCTGGAGGCCGCCCAGGACGGGCTCGCCGACCCCGACCCGGCGTTCGTCTCCTCGCTGCTGGAGGAGGCGGTGCTGCTCCAGCACATCATCGACGACCTCCAGGACCTGGCCGCCGCCGACGCCGGTGTGCTGCGGCTGCACCCCGAACCCGTGGAGGCCCACGAGCTGCTGAGCCAGGTCGCCGCCGCCCACCAGGCGCGGGCGGAGACCGCGGGCGTCACCCTCGCCGTCACGGGCACCGCCCCGGGGCCGGCCCTGCGCGCCGATCCGGTCAGGCTCCGCCAGGTGGTGGGCAACCTGGTGTCCAACGCCGTGCGGCACACTCCGGAGGGCGGGCGGGTGACGCTGCGCGCGTACGCCTCCGACGAGGGTGACGGGGCGGTGCTGGTCGAGGTGGCGGACACCGGTTCCGGCATCCCGTCCGACAACCTGCCCCATGTCTTCGACCGGTTCTGGCGCGCGGAGAAGTCCCGCAGCCGCCGTACGGGCGGCAGCGGCCTGGGCCTCGCCATCGTCCGCAAACTGGTCGAGGCCCACGGCGGCACGGTGGAAGCGACGAGCGTCGAGGGCGAGGGGTCGACGTTCGTCCTTCGACTGCCCGGAACCACGCCGTCCGGCCCCTGATGGGATGACCACAGCGCTCTGACAGCTTCTTCATATCTCCACGCCAGCCTGGCGGCATGCCTCGTTCCCGGTGCGAACGTCATCCGGGACCGTCACGGGGCCGACTCTGGAATGGAGCCATCCGTATGACCGTTTTCCCCTCTCGTCGTACCCTGCGGGCCGCCGTCCTGGCCGCCGTCGCGGCCGGCGCGGTGCTGGTCCCGTCCGCCGCCGCCTTCGCCGACGCCTCCCCGAAGCCGTCGGAGCCCACCGTGGCCGACCTGTCCGAGAGCAAGCCCCCCGTCGTCGATCTCTCCGAGAGCAAGCCCCCCGTGGTCGACCTGTCCGAGCGCAAGGCCGCCGATGACGCCGCGAAGGACGGCGCCCGGCCGGCGGTGACACCGCGCGGCGGCGTGGCGGCGGGCGAGGGCCCCGCGCCCGCGCCCGCGGCGAAGGAGGCCGCCCCGGTGGTCACCCCGCGCGGCGGTGTCGCCGCGGGTGAGCGCCCCGCCGGGAGCGGTGACAACAGCACCGCGGTGCTGGCCGGTTCGGTGGCCGGGACCGCCCTGCTCGCCGGCGTGGGCACGATCGTGCTGCGCCGCCGCTCGGCGGCCGGCCTCAACGGCTGACCCGCACCGCTCACCACAGCTGACCGTGGCGCCGCCCCCACACCGGGGCGGCGCCACGCCCGCGCACCGGCCCGCCACCCTGCCCCGCCGCCCCGTCCCGTCCCGATCCCGGAGTCCTCTGTGCCGTCCTGTACGTCGCCCCACCGCTTCCGGCGGACCGCCGCTCTACTGACCGCCCTGGCGGCCTGCGCCGCTCTGGCGGGTTGCTCGTCCGCCGAGCCCTCCGTCTCGGCCTCGTCCGCCGCAGCAGGCGCGCCCTCCGCATCGGCCTCTTCCGCTCAGGGCGAGACGGCATCCGGATCGACCGGATCGACCGAGCCGTCCAGGACGGGCGAGCGTGAACAGCCGGCTCCCGCCCACGTCTCCATCCCGTCGATCGGCATACAGAGCACTCTCATGGAGCTGGGGCTCAACCCGGACGGCACGGTCGAGGTCCCGCCCGCGGAGAAGGGCATGACGGCCGGCTGGTACAGCGGCGGTTCCGTGCCCGGCACGCCGGGGCCCGCCGTTCTGATCGGCCACAACGACACCCGCTTCGGCCGTGCCGTGTTCCACGACCTCAAGAACATCCGCGACGGCGCCGAGGTCCTGGTCCGCGACGGGGCGGGGAAGACCCTGCGCTACACGGTCACCGGAAAGGAAGCGGTCAGCAAGAAGGCGTTCCCCACCGACAAGGTCTACGGCCCGACGAAGGACAGCACGCTGCGGCTCATCACCTGCGACGGCGAGTTCGACGCGGACGGTCATACGGTCGACAACCTCATCGTGTACGGCGCCCTCGCCTGAAACGGTCCGCCGCCACGGGAATCCCGCGAGCGACGGACCACATGTGGCGTCGGCTCGACGGATGGCAGCCGGCCGGACAGACTCGTGCCACCCGATGTCTACCCGCGGGTAACTCCCGCTGCTTGGATGGGGTCGACCGGTACGCCCCCCACTCGACCACAGGAGACCTCGTGCCGAACACCGCGTTCCGCCGCCTGACCGGCGTGGCCCTGTCCGCCACCCTCGCCACCGTCACCCTCGCCGTGAACGCGCCGCAGGCGGCCGCTGCCGAGACCCCGTCACTGCGGGTGCTCTCGTACAACGCGTTCCTCTTCAGCAAGACCCTGTACCCCAACTGGGGCCAGGACCACCGAGCGGCCGAGATCCCGAAGACGTCGTTCTTCCAGGGCAATGACGTCGTGGTGATCCAGGAGGCCTTCGACAACGGGGCCTCCGACGCGCTGCTGCGGAACTCCGCGTCCCAGTACCCGTACCGGACCCCGGTGGTCGGCCGGAGCAAGAGCGGCTGGGACGCGACGGGCGGCTCGTACGCGGCGACGACGCCGGAGGACGGCGGCGTCACGATCCTGAGCAAGTGGCCGATCGTGCGCAAGGAGCAGTTCGTCTTCAAGGACGCCTGCGGCGGCGACTGGTTCTCGAACAAGGGCTTCGCCTACACGGTGCTGAACGTCGACGGAGCCCGGGTCCACGTCGTCGGCACGCACGCCCAGTCGACCGACCCCGGCTGCTCGGCGGGCCAGGCGGCAGAGACGCGCAGCCGGCAGTTCCAGCAGATGGACGCGTTCCTGGACGCGAAGAACATCCCGGCCTCGGAACAGGTGGTCGTGGCGGGCGACTTCAACGTCGACGGGCACTCGGCCGAGTTCGCCTCGTTCCTCTCCGACGCGGGCCTGAGCGCACCGGAGACCCGGACGGGCCACCCGTACTCCTTCGACACCCGCGACAACTCCATAGCCTCCGAGCGCTACCCCGACGACCCGCGTGAGGACCTGGACCACGTCCTGCACCGCACGGGCCACGCCAAGCCGGCGGGCTGGAAGAACGACGTGATCAAGGAGGAGAGCGCCCCCTGGACGGTGTCCAGCTGGGGCAAGGACTACACGTACACGAACCTCTCCGACCACTACCCGGTGATCGGCTCCGGCCGGTAACCGCGCCCCGACCTCGCCGTCCCCTCCGCTCGTCGCGGGAGGGGGACGGCGCGTCGCCCGGACCCTGCCGATATATCGTGGCCAGCGCTTGTGTCCGGGAGCGCGAGAGGGCCGGTATGGACGAGGAGCGGGACCAGTGGATACGGGTGCCGGTCGGGGACGACGCGGCCCGCTGGGCCACGCGGGTGCGCTGCCGTCGCGTACTGCTCGTCGTGCACAACGTCACCTCGGCGACCCGGCTGCTCGACGTCCTGCCGCTGTTCCACGACGACCTCGGGGTGCAGCTCCTCGCCACCTGCACGGGGTCCTCGGCCTTCCGGTCCGGCGTCGCGGAACTGCTCGCGGACACGGGGGTGCCCGTACTGCCGTGGGAACAGGCCCTCGCGACACCGGTGGACCTTGCGATCTCGGCCAGCTTCGGCGGCGAACTCGGTGCGATCCAGGGGTCGTTGCTCATACTTTCGCACGGTATCGGCTACACCAAAAGACTGGCGACACCAAGCACCGATGCGGAGGCGGCCCCGTCTCAGGATGCGCCTCCCCCGGTCTTCGGACTCGCGCCGGACTGGCTCCTCGCGGACGGTGTCCCTCTCGCCGACGCACTCGTCCTCTCCCACCCCGAGCAGTTCGACCGACTGGCCGCCGCCTGCCCTGAAGCACTGCCCACCGCCGTGCTCGGGGGCGACCCCTGCTTCGACCGGATCCTGGCGGCACGTCCTTACCGCGACCGGTTTCGCAGGGCGCTCGGCGTGGGGCGTGGGCAGCGGCTCGTACTGCTCAACTCCACCTGGGGCCCCCAGTCGCTGCTGGGCGACGGCGACGGGGACGGAGTCGCCGGCGAGGACGGGGGCGGTGACGACACACTGCCCGCGCTGCTTCCTCGGCTCGCGTCGGAGCTTCCCGCCGACGAGTACCGCATCGCCGCCGTCCTCCATCCCAACATCTGGCACGGTCACGGCTCCGGCCAGATCAGGGCCTGGCTGGACCGGGCCAGGCGAGCCGGTCTGGCGCTGATCGACCCGCTGGCGGACTGGCGTCAGGCGCTGCTCGCGGCCGACGTCGTCATCGGGGACCACGGTTCCGTCACCTATTACGCCGCGGCGCTCGGCACCCCCGTACTCCTCGGAGCGGCACCCCTGGGGAGCCTCGATCCCGACGCGCCCATCGCCGACTTCATCCGGACCGCGCCCGGACTCGACGCGCGGGCGCCCCTGCGCGGCCAACTGGACGCGCTGGTCGAAAGCCACGTCCCGCAGCCGGGTCCGACGCGCTTCACCTCCTCCGTGCCCGGCGAGGCGGCGGTACGGCTGAGGCGGGCCTTCTACGAGCTGATGGCCGCCCCCGAGCCGCCGGGCCCCGCCCTGCTCCTGCCGCTGCCGCTGCCGGACCCGGAACCCGCCCTTCGTACGGCTCCCCTGTACGTGCTGACGCGCTGCCTCGCGGGGCCGGAGGTCGTCGTGACCCGGTACGCCGATCCCGCCCGGGAGCCCGACGGGGCGGGGGACGCCCATCTGGCCGTCCATGAGGACACCCGCGATCCGGGGCAGCTCAGCCTGGCCGACGTCGTCTTCCGGGACGGGGCTCCGGACGACCCGCGGTTCGGCCCGCCCGGCCGATGGGTCGCCGAGGTACTGGACCGGCACGCGCACTGCGCACTGGCGGCCTACGTCACCGGACCCTCGTCCTGCGTCGTCCGGACCCGTGGCGGGGCCCTGCTCCGGCTGACCGGAGGGCCGGAAGCCGACGCGGACCCGGCGGTGTACGCGTCGGCGGTGCACGCCTGGCTCGCGGCGGGCGGGACCCTGGCCGCTCTGGTCGCGGACGGTCTGACCGTCCGTACGGGCAGCACCGCCCACCACGTGGCGGTCACGGCCGAGGCGGACGGGCCGGCGCCGGGCGGAACGCGGCTGCGCCCCTCGCCTACTCCTGCGGACCGGAGCAGCGCTCACGCAGGCGACGCAGATACTCCACGTGCTGGTCGGCGTTCTCCTCGGACAGGATCCTGATCGCCTCGTCGGTCAACGGCAGCGCCGCTGTGGGCTCCTCACCGGCGAGCAGGATCTCGGCGAGGTCCGTGAGAGCCCGTGCGGTGTTGTACGCCTCGCCGTTCGCCCGGAAGAAGGCCAGGGCGCGCCGCACGTGCTCCTGGGCCTCGTCCAGCCGCCCGAGCCCCCGCAGGGCCCGGCCCCTGTGGCGTTCCAGCAGAGCCCGCGCCCGGGGCACGTCCGCCGCGCCCTCGTCCTCGGGCCCGATGCCGTCGAGGACGGCGTACGCCTCGTCGAAGCAGTCGTACGCGTCGGCGAAGCGCCACTGCCGCAGTCGCAGCAGCCCCAGGATCTCGATGGCCGAGGCCAGGCCGCGGGTGTGCCCCGCCGCCCGCTCGTCGCGTGCGGCCGCCGCCGCTTCCGCACCGGCCTCGTCCCCGAGCTGCAACTCACCCAACGTGTGGGCGAGTTGTACGTGAAGTGCGCCTGCGGTCCGACTGCCGGGGACCTGCGCGTCGGCGACGGCCGCCCCGATCCGCAGAGCCGGCAGCACCGCCTCGTGGTGGCCCGCTTTGAGCTGGAGCGGCCACAGGGCGCGGCAGAGAGTCAGCACCGTGTCCGGCTGTCCGAACTCCTCGGCGGTCGCGACGGCTTCGACGAGGTTGGGCAGTTCGGCGGCGAGACGCGCCACGGCGTCACCGCGCCCGGCGTAGGCGCCGTCCGGTCCGTCCGCCAGGGCGTCCGGCACCCGCCAGCTCTCCGGGAGTGCGGCCCGCGCCGCCGTCACCGACAGCCGCAGGTAGTGCTCGACCGCGCGGGTCGTGGCCGCCGAGCAGCCTGCGATGCCCTCGTGGCGGAACGCCGCTTCCTCGGCGTGGGCGCGTACGGACGGCCGGTAGCGGTAGCGCCCGTTGTCCGTGTGCTCCAGCAGCAGTACGTCGGCCAGCCCGCCGAGCAGTTCCTCGGCGGCGTCGACGTCGATGCCCGCGACCCGCGCCGCGGCCTCCGCGTCGAAGGCGGGCCACTGTCGCAGCCCCATGAGGCGGTACAGCCGGGCGGCGTCCGGCCGCAACAGCCGGTAGGCGTCCTCCGCGGCCGTACGCACCGGGTCGCTGTCGCTCATGGTGAGGCCTCCCGTCGGTTCGTCGGTCGGTTCGTCCGTCGGTTCGCCCTGGGGCAGTGGGGGCGGCAGGGCCGCGGTGAGCGGCCCGGGATCGAGGAGCCGGGGCGCTGCGACGCGCAGGGCGTACGGCGATCCGCCGCACCGTGCCAGAACGGCGGGGAGAGCCGCGCGGGCGGAGCGCATGACCTGCTTGCCCACGATCTTGGTGAGCAGGCGCGCCGCGTCCCGGTCGCTGAGGGGCCCCACGGGCACCGGAGACGCGTCGAGACCGGAGAGCGGTCGCCGGGCCACGACCAGGGTGAGGACGGAGGGAGCGGAGGTGAGCAGCGGTGCGATCTGCGCGGCGGACCGGGCGTGGTCGAGGACCAGGAGCAGTTTGCGGTCCGCGACGACTCGGCGGAAGGCGTCGATGCGCTCCGCCTCCGAGGGCAGGATCCGCTCGTCGCCCAGCCCGAGCCGGAGCAGCAGTTCCCGCAGGGCGCTGCCGGCCGTGCGGGCACTGCCCGTGCCCCGGCGGCCGAGGTCCACGTAGAGCTGCCCGTCCGGGAACAGGCTTTCCGCCCGCCAGCCCCAGTGCACGGCCAGGGCGCTGGTGCCCATGGAGTCGTCCCCGTACAGAAGGGCGACCCGGGGGCGTCCGTCCGCCTTGCGGCCCGCCTCGCGGTCGAGCAGTCTCATCGCCCCCTTCCGGTCCGTGAAGAAGCGTACGGAGGAGGGCAGTCGGGGCCGCCCGACCGTTGTTCCCGTGGTCCGTACCGTCCGAGCGAAGGCGCTCCAGGTGCGGGCCAGTTCGGGGTCGCTCCGCACACTGTCGTGGACGATCCGCGCCACGGCGTCCCGTTCCTCGGGCCGGGTCGGCGCGGCGACCTCGCGTCCGGCCATCCGCCGCACCAGCCCGCCCGCGGTCTCCCAGGCCCACTTGCCGGCCTCGCTCGCCACGCCCGAACCGACGGCGCCGAGGACCGCCGTGATGGCGGCCATCGATATGGGATCCAGCATGCGGTGCGCCCCCTGCTCCCCGCCGGTTCGCCCGGTGCGCCCCTCCCGGGCACCGCCACGACCGATCGCGAGGATCAACGGTAGCGGCTGGCGGGGCGCGCTGACGGCCTGCCAGAAGAACGGGAGGCCCCCCGATGCCTTCCCGGGGCGGTCCGGGATGCTGGTGCGGGAACGAACGAAACACCTCGAAGGAGTCACCCGTGAGTGATCCGCAGCCGTTCACCCTCATCCCGGGAGCCGCCGACTCACCGGTCCTCCTGCACGTCCCGCACGGGTCCCGCCGCATCCCGCGAGAAGTACGCGAAGGGATCACGTTGGACGATGCCGCCCTGGAGCGCGAGCTCGACCACATCACCGACGCCCACACCGCCGAACTGGCGGCCGCGGCGACGGTGATCGCCCCGGCCGCCCCGTGGCGCTTCGTCAACAACCTGTCCCGGCTGGTCGTCGACCCGGAACGCTTCCCGGACGAGCGGGAGGAGATGCTCGCCGTCGGCATGGGCGCCGTCTACACCCGCACCACCCACCGCGAACGGCTCCGCCCGCCGGAGGCGGACCCGGATCCCTTGCTGGAGGCGTACTTCCACCCGTACGCCGCCGCGATGACGGCGGCGGTCGAGGCGCGCATCGCCGCCGCCGGCCGGGCGGTGATCATCGACGTCCACTCGTACCCGACCGTGCCCCTCCCCTACGAACTCCACGGCGCCGGCCCCCGCCCGCCCGTCTGCCTGGGCACTGACCCGTTCCACACCCCGCCGGAGCTTCTCGCGGCGGCGGAGGCGGCGTTCGGGAGCCGAGTCGGCCACGACGGTCTCGGACACGACACCCCGTTCGCGGGTACGTACGTCCCTCTCCGGCACTACGGAACGGACCGCCGGGTCACCGCGCTGATGATCGAGATCCGCCGCGACACGTACATGAGCGAGCCGGGCGGCCCGGCGGGGCCGGGGCTCGACATGATGGCCGGGGCGCTGGCGGAGCTGGTGGAGGTGCTCAGCCGGCCTTCTTCCAGTCCTGGCAACCGGTGGACTTGAAGATCTCCCCCTTGTTGACGGTGACCCGCCCGCTGCCTTCCAGGTTGCCGTTGGCGATGATGGCGTCGAACTCCCCGCTGGAGTTCCTCGCCCGCTCCCAGTAGCACCCGAAGGACTCACCGGGGCCGCTCGTCCTGTAGGTCCCGGCGCGCATCTCCTTTCCCACCAGGTATTCGCCGTCCCCGCCCACGGTGGTGGGCGGCCCCTTGGGCTTCGGCGGCTTCGGCGGCTTCGGCGGCTTGGCGGTGACGGTGGCCGTCTTCGTGACGGTGACCTCCGGGCCGGGAACCTCCACCTCCTTGGTCACGGTCTTGGTCACGGTGATCCTCGGAGTGGGACCGGCGTCCGAGGCCTCTGCCCGGGCCTCGTCGTCCGAGATGCCGATGCCGACGCCGAGGAACAGGGCGACGGCGCCGACGGCTCCATGGGTCACCCATGCCTTGCCTCGCGACGGCTTCCGCGGGGCGGAGGGATCGGGCAGAGCCCCCTGCGGAGGCGCTCCCCAGGGCGTGGTGGGCCGGCCGCGCTGATCGGGGTGTCCACCGAGCGGTCCCCGGGGCGCGTGCTGGTCGGGCTGGTCGGGCGGGTGCGAGTTCATGTGTGGGCTCCAGGTCGTGGTGATGCGACAACAGGGGGAAGGCCGCTGGGACGCGTCGTCCACCGACACGCGGGCACAGTGCCTGGCGGGGCGACGACGATCCGTGCGACAGGCAGGCGGGGGTGGACGGTCACCGGCCGCGGATCCGGCGCCCGGTCTCCGTGGCCGGGTAGAGGATCGCGTCGGCGACGCGCCCTCCGGAGTCCTTGACCCCACCGCTGAAGTTGAGCCGCCCGGAGGCGCCCGCCTTCGCCGCCACCCCGTCCCAGTAGCGGGCGTCCCGCTCCCACCGGATGTCGGACAGCAGCCGGTTCAGCTGGTCGGCGCCGAGCGCGTTCGACGGCTCGGCCCAGGGCGTGGTGTGGTGCACCGCAATGCCCAGCCCGGCAAGCACGGCCGGGGCGGTGAGGGCGCTCCGCGCAAGGAAATGGGCGCTGTGGCCGGAGATCAGACCCGCGAGCAGCGGCAGGACGCATGCTTCCACCTGCTGGGCGTCCGACCCGGCGGGCAGCTCGTCCTCGTGCACGGTCTCCGCCGAGCGCGAGAGGCCACCGCGCCCGTAGATCGACGTGATCACGAGGGCCCGGAGCGCGGAAAGGGTGATCACCTCGGGGTCGGTCTTTCCCACCTGGCGCTTGCTCGCGTTGACCAGCTTGGCGAACGACACGATCCTGTCGTCGATCTCGACCTTGACGGCGTCGGCGACACGGTGGGCGAGGCGCGTGGCGAAGTCGCGCTGGTCCATCGACATGGCCAGGTTCTTGGCCACCACGACACCCTGCACGTTCCGGTCGTAGAAGATCTGCCGGGCATCGGCCACGGACAGGTCCACGTACAGCTCGAAGGGGATGCGCACGGCGGCGAGTTCGGCGTACGTGAGGCCGAAGCGCTCCGGGTCGTCGTACAGCTCGTGCCAGGCGGTCGTCTGCGTCTCGCCGTCGATGGCGACGATCGAGGTGCCGGGCGTGATGGTCAGGGTCCGCAGTCCGGTGCCGGCCACCAGTTCGTCGCTGAGGGCGGCGAGCGGTCCCGCGTGCCAGAACGTGATGGGCGGGGTGGACCAGCCCGCGCCCAGCTCCCCCTTGACGCCGTCGGCGATGTACTCGGCGTACGAGCCGACGTTCTTCCCCTTCTGCGTGGACTTCAGCGCCCGCTGGACCAGCGACCGCAGTTCGGCGTGGCGGCGCACGGCCCCGGACGCGGCCTTCAGTGTCTTCACGTCCTCCTCGCGGCGGGGCGACGGAACGAGCTGGACGAGCGTCGGTACGGACATGGTCCCGATCACCGCGTCCGCCCGGAACGGCATGACGGTGAGCTGGGTCCCCTCGATGACCGCGGTCGGCATGGTGATGCGCATGGCGATTCCCCCTGGGATGGATGCCCCCACTGCGGAAGCATCTCAACCTAAGCACTCACCTGAAAGCACTGTCAAACAGCTTGACGCGTTTACTGACTGATGTAGATTGTGAGCTGTTCAGCAGCAACGGCCACTGACCGCGGGAGTCGCCGACCGGTCGTTCACCGTCGTCCGCTTCGTTCGCAACCGAGAGGTCCGGGTCTTCCGCCATGCCCCAGCCATCCGCACAGGTGACGGCGGCCGAGATCTCCCGCATCGCGGGAGTCACGCGCGCCACCGTCAGCAACTGGCGACGTCGGCACGACGATTTCCCGGCGCCGACGGGAGGCAACGAGAGCAGCCCGCTGTACGACCTGCCGGCGGTACGGACCTGGCTGGCCGCGCGTGGCCATGCGGGAGCGACCAACGCCCTGGAGGAGTTGCGCACCACCTTGCGCCTGCACCCCCGGGGCAGCGTCGCGGTGGCGAGGCTGCTCCCGCTCGTACTCGCCGCGGCTCACCGCTCTCCGGATGAGCTGACCGCGCTGGCCGAGCTGCCGGACGCCGACCTCGTCACCCACGCGGACGGCTCGGCCGCCCGGCTCGCCGACAGCGTCCCCGGCCCGGAAGCTGTCCGCTTCTCACCGGAGGACACAGCGGCGCTGCGGGCCCTCGCCCTGTGCGTACGGGACGAGGGCGGCGAGGCGGCCCTCGGCGTCCTGGCGGAGCGCGAGCTGGAGGACACGGCCGCGAGTGGCACGTACATGACCCCGGTGCGGCTCGCGGATCTCGTGGCCCGGCTGGTTCCCGGCCGGCCCGTCCGCGTGCTCGACCCTGCCTGCGGTAGCGGCTCCCTGCTCGCGGCGGCGTCCCGGCGGGGCGCGAGCGAGCTGTACGGCCAGGACAGCGTCCCCGTGCAGGCCCGGCGCAGCGCGGTCGCCGTGATGCTGGCGGCTCCGCAGGCGGCGGTCACCGTACGCATCGGGGACAGCCTCCGCGCCGACGCCTTCGAGCGGCTCACCGCGGACGCGGTCGTGTGCAACCCGCCCTACGGGGACCGGGACTGGGGTCACGACGAGCTGGCCTACGACCCGCGCTGGGCCTACGGTGTGCCGCCGCGCGCCGAGTCGGAGCTGGCCTGGGTCCAGCACGCGCTCGCGCACCTGGAGCCGGGCGGCCACGCGGTCATGATCCTCCCTCCGGCCACGGCGTCCCGGGCGTCGGGCCGACGCGTACGGATGGACCTCGTACGCAGCGGAGCCGTACGGGCCGTCGTGGCCCTGCCGCCCGGCACGGCGGCCCCCTTCCACGTGGGCCTCCAGATCTGGGTGCTGCAACGCCCCGAACCGGCGGGCCCCGAGCGCAAGTCGGTGCTGTTCGTCGACACGACGGAGGCCGCGGTGACGGGCCACCCCGGCGACGACCGCCCTTCCGGCGTGACGGGCACGGGCAGACGTGGCGGAGGCCCGAACTCGGGCTCCTCCCGGGCCGGCCGCCCCACGTTGGACTGGTCCGTACTGTCGGAGACCGCGCTGACCCATTGGGAGGCGTTCACCGAGGCTCCGGACGAGTTCGTCGACGAGCCGGGCACAGCGCGCGCGGTCCCGGTGGTCGACCTGCTCGACGATGTCGTCGACCTCTCCCCCGCCCGGCATGTGCTGGTCGCCCGGACCGACGTCGAACCGGCGGAGCTGGCCCGGGAAGCCGACGAGGCCCGACGCCGCCTCATCGCCCGGACGGAATTGCTGGGCGAGGCGGCGCGCTCGGCCGACTGGCGAGCCGCGCCCGGCCGGTCGCCCCGCGAGTGGCGTACGGCCACGGCGGCGGACCTGGCCAGGGGCGGTGCGCTCACCCTGCTCCGTAGCGCGCCGGAGACGCGGGAGCCCGATCCCTCCGTCCCGGCGCTCGCCGTGCTCACGGGCATGGACATCGCCCGGGGCACGGGGCCGACCGGCGACCCGACGGGGCTGCGTACGGAGTCGACGCCGGTGGTCGCGGTGGGCGACGTGGTCGTACGCGCGGTAGCGGGCGGCGGCGGGGCGATGGCCCGCGTGGCGGACGAGGCGGACGAAGGCGCGTTGCTCGGTCCCCAGGTCCATCTGTTCCGGCCCGATCCGTCGCGGCTCGACGCCTGGTTCCTCGCCGGTTTCCTGGGTGCGGAGGAGAACATCGCCGCGGCGTCGACCGGCAGCACGATCGTGCACGTCAGCCCGGGCCGGCTGCGCGTACCGCTCCTGCCGCTGGAGGAGCAGCGCCGCTACGGCGAGGCCTTCCGCCGCGTGAACGAGCTACGGGCGGAGGCACGGCACGCCACGGAACTGGCCGAGCGAACGGCGGGGCTGCTGGCGGGCGGGCTGACAGGGGGCGGACTACTTCCGCCGCCGGGGGCGGACGGCCCGTCGAACGCCGGCACACCTACGCACGCATCCGACGCTTCGGCCTGAATCGGCACCACGAACGTCACGTACCGACCACACTTGTACGCACTCGTCCCGGTGGGGGCGGGGGTCCGAAAGGAATCCGGGGAACCCCTTGAACAGCAGCAAGCACACGGAGCTGGCGAACCACGCCTGGTCCGTCGCCGACCTCCTGCGCGGCGACTACAAGCAGTCCGACTACGGAAAGGTCATCCTTCCGTTCACGGTGCTGCGCCGCCTGGAGTGCGTACTGGAGCCGACGAGGCAGAAGGTCGCCGAGACTGCGGCCCTGTACGAGAGCCAGGAGATCGACGGGGACTACTTCCTGCGGAAGGCGTCGGGCCACTCGTTCTACAACAAGAGCGCGCTGACACTGAAGATGATCGCCGCCGACCCGCAGAACGCGGCGAAGAACCTTCAGGTGTACGTCGGTTCGTTCTCGGAGAACGCGACCGAGGTCCTGGACAAGTACGAGTTCGCGCAGCAGATCAAGAAGCTGGACAGCGCGAACCTGCTCTACCAGGTGATCGGCAAGTTCACGGACCTGGACCTGCGCCCCGAGGTCGTGTCCAACCACAACATGGGCTACATCTTCGAGGAGCTGATCCGCCGCTTCGCGGAGCAGTCCAACGAGACCGCGGGTGAGCACTTCACCCCGCGCGAGGTCATCCGGCTGATGGTCAACCTGCTGATCGCCCCGGACGGCGACGCCCTGAGCCTGCCGGGCGTGGTGCGCACGGTCATGGACCCGGCGTGCGGCACGGGCGGGATGCTGAGCGCGGCCGAGGAGCACATCAAGGCGCTGAACCCGGACGCCACGGTGGAGGTGTACGGGCAGGAGCTCAACCCGGAGTCGTGGGCGATCTGCCGGTCCGACCTGATGATCAAGGGGCAGGACCCGGAGAACATCGCGTTCGGCAACTCGTTCTCGGACGACGGCCACCAGCGCGAGAAGTTCGACTACCTGCTGGCGAACCCGCCGTTCGGCGTGGAGTGGAAGAAGGTGAAGGAGGACGTCGAGTACGAGCACACGAACCTCGGCGACTCCGGCCGCTTCGGCGCGGGCCTGCCGCGCATCAACGACGGCTCGCTGCTCTTCCTCCAGCACATGATCTCGAAGATGAAGCCGGTGGACGCGAAGGGCGGGGGCGGCTCGCGCATCGCGATCGTCTTCAACGGCTCCCCGCTCTTCACGGGCGCGGCCGGCTCGGGTGAGTCAGAGATCCGCCGCTGGATCCTGGAGAACGACTGGCTGGAGGCGATCGTCGCCCTGCCGGACCAGCTCTTCTACAACACGGGCATCTCCACGTACTTCTGGATCCTGACCAACCGGAAGGACGCCGAGCACAAGGGCAAGGTGGTGCTGCTGGACGCGCGCGACCAGTGGGTCAAGATGCGGAAGTCGCTGGGCGACAAGCGCAAAGAACTGGGCGACGGGTCGGGCAGCAAGCCGAACCACATCGGCGACATCACGCGGTTGTACGGGGACGCGGTGGCGGCTGCGGCGAACGCGGAGCACCCGCTGCACGGCAAGGTGAAGGTCTTCGACAACACGGCCTTCGGCTACCAGCGGATCACGGTGGAGCGACCGTTGAAGCTGCGGTTCGAGCTGACGGAGGAGACACTGGCGGCGGTCGAGGCGTCGAAGGTGGTCCAGAAGCTGCCGAACGCGTCGGCGTTGGTGGACGCCTTCAGGGCGATGGAGGGCCCCCGGTCCTGGGCGACGAAATCCGAGGCGTGGGTTGCGCTGAAGGACGCGGCGGTTGCGGCCGGCACGACCTGGCCGAGCGGGGCACCATTCAGCAAGGCATTGCGGGAGGCAGTAGGGGTGCGGGACCCGGGGGGCGAGGTCCAGATGGCGAAGGGGCAGAAGGAGCCGGACAGTGAGCTGCGGGACTACGAGAACGTGCCGTTGGGTGAGGACGTGGAGGAGCATCTGAAGCGGGAGGTGCACCCGCATGTGCCGGACGCGTGGATCGACCACACGAAGACGAAGGTGGGGTACGAGATTCCGTTCACGCGGCACTTCTATGTGTATGAGCCCCCGCGCCCCTTGGCGGAGATCGATGCGGAACTGAAGGCGCTTGAGGCGGAAATTCAGGCACTGCTGGGCAAGGTGACTAAGTGAACTCACACTCTCGTAGTACAGTTCCGTCGATTGACTGGCTGGGACAACTAGGTCGCAGGTGGCAGACGACGACGCTTGGCCGAGTCGGGCGTTTCCACATGGGAACCACTTTCCCTCACGCATTTCAAGGAAACGAGAGCGGGAAGATCCCCTTTATTAAAGTATCCGACTTCTCTCTTGCCGATAAGAGCGGCGTCATTTCTACCGCCAATAATTGGGTTAGCTTGGACGTGGCCAGCCGCCTGGGGGCCCGCGTGCTACCACAGGGTTGCATCCTCTATCCACGAGCGGGGGCGGCCCTACTCCTGAATCAGCGACGTATCACCGGTCGACCCTGCATCGTGGACGATAACGTTCGAGGATTTGAACCGCACTCGGGGGACGTACGATTTTGGCGTTACCTGATGACCTTGCTCGACATGAAGAGAATTACCAATCCTGGCCCAGTCCCATCGGTTAGTGAGACGCAAGTATCTTCTGTTCAGGTTCCGTTGCCACCACTAGGCGAGCAGCGCCGGATCGCAGATTTCCTCGACATCGAGACCACCCCACTCGATCGACTGACTACCCTTCGGAAAGAGCAACTGACGCTTCTGCGAAGTAGGAGGTTCAGTCTGGTTCGAGAGGTACTCATGCAAGGGCTAAGAAGTACTGTCACAGAGAGCACAGGCTTGAGCTGGTTGCCTCAATGCCCCGCTGACTGGAAACTCACACCCCTCCGATACGTTACACAATGCCTCGACGGAAAGAGAGTTCCCCTAAGCGCAGAGGAACGCGCTTCTCGCCAGGGCCCCTACCCTTACTACGGGGCGAGTCGCGTCGTTGACCACATTGATGATTACCTATTCGATGAGCAACTCGTTCTGCTAGGCGAGGACGGAGCTCAACTAGGGAACCCCGAACTCGAAGTCTCATTTTTTATTGATGGAAAGATCTGGGTAAACAATCACGCCCATGTATTGAGGCCAACCGGGATTAATGGTCAGCTCCTTGCAGAGATCCTCAATGTATTCGATCGCCAACTATGCATGAGTGGCGCCACGCGTGAAAAGATCACACAAGAGGAGATGAATCACATCCTCCTCCCGGTTCCACCGATCGACCAGCAAAGCGAGCTCGTTGAGTGGATCTCTTCAGAGCGATTCAAACTCAGCAGCCTCCAAGATGCACTGCATCGGCAGATTGCAACGATCGCCGAGCGCCGCCAAGCCCTCATCACCGCCGCCGTGACAGGCCAGTTCGACGTCTCCACCGCCAGCGGCCGCAACGTAACGGACGGAGTGTAGGTATGGCTGCCATCCACCACGAGTCCGCCTTCGGCGAGGCCATAGTCGCCGCCATGTCCGAGCGCGGCTGGCGCGAGGCGCGGCCCGAGGACTACCGGGCCGACCTCGGCCTGGACACCAACGAGCTGTTCACGTTCATCGGCGAGACGCAGATCGACGAGTGGAACGACCTCCTCGCCGTCTACGGCAACAACGTCAACGAGGCCCAGCGCGGCTTCGCCCAGCGTCTCGACCGGGCCATCAGCGACGACGGCCTGCTCACCGTCCTCCGCAACGGCGTCAAGGACCGGGGCGTCCGCCTCCGCGTGGCCTACTTCAAGCCGAATCTGGTAGCCGCCGACTCCGTCCTCGACGGCTACCAGGCCAACCGCCTCACCGTCGTACGCGAACTCGTCTACGCCACCAAGCAGGCCGACTGGGGCAACAAGCTCGACCTGACCCTGTTCCTCAACGGCATCCCCCTCGCCACCGCCGAGCTGAAGAACCCGCTCACCCGGCAGGGTGTCGAGGACGCCAAGGAGCAGTACCGCACCGACCGCGACCCCACCGAGCTGATCTTCACGCGCCGGGCCATCGCCAACTTCGCCGTCGACCCGGACCTCGTCTTCGTCGCCACCCAGCTCCGGGGCAAGAACACCCGCTTCCTGCCGTTCAACACCGGTTCCAACGGCGCCGGCCAGCCCGGCGGAGCCGGGAACCCGGACCCGACCGCGTACGGCACGTACGCCACCTCCTACCTGTGGGAACAGGTCTGGGCGCGGGACAACTGGCTCGACCTGATCCAGCGGTTCGTGCACCAGCAGAAGAGCAAGACGCCCGGTGGGGGCACCACAAAGACGACGATCTTCCCGCGCTTCCACCAGTGGGACGTGGTCAAGCGGCTGACCACCCACGCCGCCACCCATGGCGTCGGGCAGAACTACCTCGTCATGGCCTCGGCCGGTTCCGGGAAGTCCAACACCATCGGCTGGCTCGCCCACCGCCTGAGCGACCTGCACGCCGACACCGACCCGCGCACCCTCGACACCGAAGCGCTGGCGGCCGGACGAGTCAAGCCGGGGGCTCCGGTCTTCGACAAGGTCATCGTGATCACCGACCGCCGCAACCTGGACGCCCAGCTCCGCGAAACCGTCGGCAGCTTCTCGCAGACCGAGGGCCTGGTCGTCAAGGTCGACGAGAAGCACGGGGCCAAGAGCGAGCAGCTCGCCCGCGCCCTCTCCCGCGACACCGGCAAGATCGTCACGGTCACGCTGCACTCGTTCCCCGCGCTGCTGGACTACATCAAGCGCAACCCGACCGAGCTGACCGGCACCAGCTTCGCGATCATCGTGGACGAGGCGCATTCCTCGCAGTCGGGCGACGCCGCCACCGCCGTACGGGCAGCGCTCCGGGGCCTCGGTCTGGACTCCGACTCGGAGGACCAGGGCACGACCGCCGTCACGGTCGACGAAAAGCTCAAGAAGAAGGCCATCGAGCGCTCGCGGGCCGCGAACCTCTCCTACTTCGCGTTCACCGCCACCCCGAAGGCCAAGACGCTCGAACTCTTCGGCACGGAACACACCGTGGACGGCAAGGCGGTCTACCGGCCCTTCCACACGTACTCCATGCGCCAGGCCATCGAGGAAGGCTTCATCCTCGACCCGCTGCGGAACTACGTCACGTACAACACGTACTGGAAGCTGGTGAACCAGAACCCGGACGAACGGGAGGTCGACCCCGCGAAGGCGAACGGCCTGCTCGCCCGGTACGCGCTCACTCACGAGCACACCGTCTCCCAGCACGCCCAGGTGATCGTCGAGCACTTCCTCGCCCACTCCCGCGGCCGGCTCGGCGGGCGGGCCAAGTCCATGGTGGTCACGGCTTCACGGGACTCGGCCGCGCAGATGGCCCGGGCCATCAAGAGCTACATCAAGGACCGGGACTACGACACCAAGTACCCGGACCTGGGCGTGCTCGTCGCGTTCTCCGGATCGCTCACCATCGACGGCGAGGAGACGACCGAGCCGAAGGAGAACGGCGGGATCTCGGAGGGCGCGCTGCCCAAGGCGTTCGCGTACACCCGTGCCGACGACAAGGCGGTGAACGCGGGCGGGCGGGGCCAGCAGGAGTACAAGATCCTGGTGGTCGCCGAAAAATACCAGACCGGCTTCGACCAGCCGCTGCTGACGACGATGTACGTCAACAAGAAGCTGACCGGTATCTCCGCCGTGCAGACTCTCTCCCGCCTCAACCGCACGGCCGAGCGGAAGACCCAGGCAGACCTCGCGGTATTGGACTTCGCCAACGAGGCCGAGGATATCCAGGACGCTTTCCGCCCGTACTTCGAGGAGGCGATGACGCTCCCCTCCGACCCGAACCTGCTCTACACCGCGCAGAGCCGGGTCATGTCGGCGCCGATCATCTCGGAACCGGAGATGGACGCGTTCGCCGCCGCGTACTTCGAGGCGAAGGAGAAGGCGGCCGGATCACAGGCCAAGTGGGAGAAGCTGCACGCCGAGTTGTACCGGCTCCTCTCCCCAGCCGTCGCCCGCTTCACTCCGCTCCTGGAGAGCGAGGAGGAGGACGACGTGGAGACGGCGGAGGACTTCCGCGCCGATCTCAACGACTACGTACGCAAGTACGGCTTCCTCGCCCAGATCGTGCCCTACCGCGACGCCGAGCTGGAACGCCTGCACCTGTACGGGCGCTACCTCCTCAACCGGCTCCCCCGCCGGGCCGACGGTGGCGTCGACATCGGTGAGATCGACCTCAGCCACCTGCGGGTCGAGAAGACCGGCGAGCACGATGTCTCCCTCGCGCCTGAAGGCGCCGCCGAGTTGAAGGGCTTCGGGGACGGGACGGGAGGTGCGGCGGAGGCCGAGAAGTCACTGCTGTCCGAGCTGATCGACAAGTTCAACGCCAAGTTCGGGACGGACTTCACCGAGGAGGACGTGCGGAAGCCGTTCAACGAGGCGATGGCCGAGGGCAAGGTACGGGCCGCCGCCGTCGTCAACGACGAGAACAACTTCGGCAAGGTCTTCGACAAGGTCTTCGCCGACAAGATGGCCGACCACATCGAATCGACCGCCGGCATGGGACGTCAGTACTTCGGCCCCGACAAGAGCTTCCGGTCCAACCTGGACCGCAGCGCCCGTCGGGCGGCCTGGCGGATGATCCGCCGCGACGAGGGCGTGGACGAGTAGTCGCCCTTACCTGGCAGGGCCCCGCCGCGCGCCGTACGGGCGTTGCGGTGGGGCCCCACGTATGTGGCCTCAGCCCGTCACGAAGCCAACGAATCCGTTCCAAGCACCGGGTCCCACAGTCAGGACAGGACCACTGAGCTGCTTTGAATCCCGCACGTGCACCTGCATGTTGGAGGAGGCGACCTCAACGCATTCGCCGCCATTGCCCGTGCTGTGACTGCTCTTGGTCCACGCAAACTCAGGTAGGGCCGACACGGAACGTTGGACGGTCATAGCTCTCCCAGTAGCTTCCTGATGAACTCCAAGGACTCACGTGGAGTGAGTGCCTGAGACCGGATGATGCCATAGCGGGCTTCGAGGTCACGCACCATGGTTCGGGCCGTGTAGAGACGGCTCTCACCTTGCACCTCAGCATAGGCAATGCGCTGCCCCTGGACGTTGTCGATCAGAGTGAAGGGGCCGCCCAGCGCGGCATGGTCCTCTCGGTCGAACGGCATGACCTGGATCTCGACGTTGCGCTTCTCGCCAATGCGAATGATCTGCTCCAACTGGGCGCGAAGGACCGCCTTACCGCCGATCGGCCTGCGGAGTACCCCCTCGTCCAGGATGAAGCTCAGCAACGGTGCGGGGCGGCGGTCGTAGACCTCCTGCCTCGCCAGTCGAGCCGAAACGCCCTGCTCGACCGCCTCGTCGTCCAGCAATGGCCGCTCCATGCGAAAGCCCGCTCGGGCATAGTCCGCTGTTTGCAGCAGTCCGGGGACGGCGTAGAGGGCATACACACACAGCGCCACCGCTTTCGCCTCCAACCGCGCCGCATCCCGGAAGAACGCCGGATACTGCGCCCGCGCCACCTCCTCCTTCAGCGCCAGCAGCAACCCCCCGGCGTCCAGCACCGGGTCCGCCTGGTCGATGAACCCCGGCTGCGGGATCCGTCGGCCCTGCTCGAAGGAGGCCACCGACTGGGCCGCGTAGCCCACCCGGTTGCCGAACTCCGTCCGGTCCAGACCCGCCCGCAGCCGCAAGAGCTTCAACTGCCGCCCGAACGCGACCATCACCCCGGACCCCGGCTCGTCCTCGGGCCGCGCTCCGGGCTCCGGGCCCGCCACGCTCCCCGTGCCGCCCGCATCGTCGTCCTGCGCCATTCCCGCCACCGCCTGTCCCACGTGCGTACACACCGCGCGTCGCCGCGTACAACCACCTCACGACGGCGCGTCACCTCTGGTCACGCTACGCCACGAGTCGTCACCGTGGAGGCATGACCAGCAACCCTTCACCCCTCCCCGTACGTATCGCGCGGCCCACCCAACCCCGCTTCACCTGGCACCACTTCGCGATGCGGTTCAGCTCCACGCCTCGCGGCGCCCGCCTCGCCCGACACCTGGCCGGCGAACGGCTCGACGCCTGGGGCGTCCCGTACGGGAGTGACGCCCACGACGCGTTGACGCTGATCGTGGCGGAGCTCAGCGCCAACGCCGCCAGTCACGGCCTCGTGCCGGGACGTGACTTCCACCTCCGGCTCTCCGCCGAGGACGCGACCGTACGCGTAGAGGTCACCGACACCAGGGGCGAGCGCCTCCCCGTGCCGAACGACTCGTCGGCCGACGACCAGGAGGGCGGCCGAGGGCTGCTCCTCGTCGCCGCCCTGGCCGACGACTGGGGCTGGTTCCCCCGCACCGCCGGCCCCGGGAAGACCGTGTGGGCCTCGCTCGACGTCCGACCTGTCTGATCCGGTCCGAAACGCATGCGTGCGCGGCCGACAGAGGCGCCGACTGCGGCAACGCCGGCGAAACTCAACGGGGGAGAAGCCGACGCGCCCCGACACGCGTAGCGCCTAAGCTCCAAGAGCCATCATGGGGCGAAGGGGGCCGAAGATGCGTAGGACCGGGCGAAGAGATCGTGAGCGGGAACTGGAAGCCGAAGTGACGGCCTTCGGCGAGCTGTTGGCCGAGCACAGCTTCGCGCCGGGCGATCCCGGAACACCGTCGAAGGCGGTGGACGACTGGGCACGCGCCCTCGACGCGTACGACGCGGCCTCCAGGGCCTTGCACCGCCGCAAGCAGGTGAAGCGCGTTCCCCAGTTGTTGCAGCAGGGCATGAGCTCTCTGGTGGACCTGGAGGCCCGTGTCGCCGGCGAGCCGCTGCCCCAGCGGCTGCCGCCCTGCTTCTTCGACTCCCGGCACGGGCAGGCGACCGTCGAGGTCAGGTGGGCCCCCGACGGCGGTGCGAAACGCCTCATCGTCGTGTGCGCGGCCGACGCTGTACGGCTCCGCGCGGGTTCGCCCCATCCGCCCAGCGGGAATCCCACCTCGGCCGAAGAGGTCGACAGCCTGCCGCCGCGCCCTGCCGACGACCTGCCCCTTCCGTGGGCGATCGGGCTGCTCGCGCTGCTCATCGGCTACGCGGTCGCCCTGGCAGCCGCAGGCGACGGGCCAGGAGCCTTCGTCGCCGTCATCGTTGTAGGGGCCTCCGGCCAGTTGGCCGCTCTCTCGGGTGTTGTCGTCGCGAGTGCCGCAGTCGACCTGTGGGCGCTGATGCGCCGTGGCCATCGGACGCAGGCGACTTTCGCGCGATCGGCGGTCAGTCCGCACGGGGCTCACCAGCACGTCTACGTGGTCACCGACGCTTCTGGCCGACAGCGTGAGTACCCGCGGGCGGCGGGGAGCAGAACCGGGAAGCCCGTGCCGCTCCGGTCCGTCTGGCATCTGCCGGGCACGGACGGCGAAGGCAAGGTGGTGAGTTCCTGGGCCCCGGTCTGGCTGCCTCTCTGTATTCTCGTCGGCCTGCCGATCCTTCTGGGCAGCACGGTTGTCACGCTGTACCTGATCCCTGGGCGTCTGATCATCGCTCTCCTCTCCTGACCGCCCCACCCGCCCTGTCCCCGGCGGCGCGGAAGGCCTCGCTGCTAACCGATCTCCACCACCCGCGCCCACGCCGGCGGCCGACGGGGGACGTAGTCCGGGTTGTCCTCGTCCCAGGTGCGGCGCCTGTGGTCCCTCGGGAACAGGCCGACGACGGTCCGGCACGCCGGTTGCGCGGTCGGCCAGGGGGTCTGTCCGTCGGTCAGGATCACGATGGCGTCGGGGCGGGGATGGGACCGGAGCGCCTTCGCGAAGCCCGTACGCAGATCCGTGCCGCCACCTCCCACCAGCGGGATGCCCTCGGCCTGGCACAGCGGGTGGACGACCCGGGTCGCCGCGTCGCAGGCGAGGACGGTGACCAGGTCGCGGCGGCCGCCCACCGCGCGGGAGATGGCGGCGACCTCCAGGAGGGCGCTGCCCAGTTCGGCGTCGCTGACCGAACCGGAGGTGTCGATGACGACGGAGACCCGGGGCGGTTGGCGGCGGAGGCTCGGCAGGACGACGCCGGGCAGTCCGGTGGAGCGCCGCGACGGGCGGCCGTAGGTGTAGTCCTCCCCCGCACCGGGCCCCGAGGCGGCCGAACGTACGGCGGCGCCCAGCAGATCCCGCCAGGGCTGCGGCGGATGGAACACCTCCTCCGCCCACCGCTTCCACCCCTTCGAGGCGTTCCCCGGCCGGCCCGTGATGCCCTGCGCCACCCGGAAGCGGACCGCGTCCTGTTCATGGGCGCTGAGCCCGTGCGCGCCGTCGGGCCCCACGTCCCATTCCCTCTCCAGTCCGTCGGCGCCGCTTCCGCAGTCCAGCCAGGCGAGGTCCTGGGTGCGGGAGCCGAGGCGGAACTGGTACAGGTAGTCCTCCATCAGCTCGCCGGGTCGCAGGTGCAGCGTCGACGGGTAGACGATGCCCTTCGGGCTGGCCAGGCCGTCGCCGTACACGTCGTCGTTGATCTCGCAGTCGGCGGCGATGTTCATCCGCAGCCGCTCCCCCGGGCCGGTCAGTCCGCGCTGCCGGGCGACCCGGTCGCTGCGGCCGTGGTGGTCGCGCAACAGGTGCGACACCTCGTGGACCCACACCCCGGCCAACTCCTCGACGGGGGTACGGGCTACGAAGGACGGCGAGACGTAGCACCGCCAGTACCGGTCGACGGCCATGGTCGGGACCTGCCGTGACTCCACGGTGTGCAGGGCGAACAGCGCGGTCGCCAGGTAGGGGCGGACCCGGGCTGCCTGGAGGCGGGCGGCGAAGAGTCTGTCCAGGTCGAGCGCGCTCGGCGCGTCCGTCGTCGTCATCGGCCCGCCGTCGCCTTCGTCTTCGCCTTCGCCGTGACCCGGGCGGCTGCCCTGTCCGCGCGCCCGGACAGGGACACGACGCCCGCGAGCTGTTCGATGGAGGCCGGTACGTCCCAGTCCTCCTGGCGCAGCGCGGCGAGGGTCGTCGCCGGGACGACCACCAGATCCGGGGCTCCGTCCTCCAGTGCCCGGACGAGCAGCGCCCACGCCGCGTCCCAGCGGGCCCTGTCCGGGCGGGTACGGACCGCCGCGACGACCCCGTCCAGCGCGGCCTGCCGGAGATCGCCGCGCTCGGGCAGGACGGCGCCCGCCGGGTCGGCGAGGAGGTCCTCGGGGTCCGGAAGGTCCATCCGGTCCAGGCTCGCCAGCAGTTCAAGACCCGGCCCGTCCCCCACCGTCCCCCTGACCAGCAAGGACAGCACGTCCCGGGAGGATCCGGCGGCGGTCGCGAAGGCGATGAGGCCCAGCGTCATGTCCCAGCTGCGCGGCGAGGGCCACGGGCCGCCCCGGCGCGTCTCCGTCGTGGGCAGCCGGTGGACGAGGGTGGGGCGGGCGGAGAGGAGCCCGCACACCGCGCGCCGGGCGAAGTCCACCGCCTCGGGCAGCTTGTCGGGGTCGAGGCGGGGCAGGGTCGCGCGGGGCCAGGTGCCGGCGAGGCCGCGTACGACGACCTCGTGGTCGTGGGTCCACTGGAGGTGGACGAAGCGGTTGGCGAGCGGCGGGCTCAGCTCCCAGCCGTCGGCCGCCGAGGAGCGCGGGTTGGCGGCGGCCACGATCCGTACGCCGGGCGGGAGTTGCAGCGCTCCGATCCGCCGCTCCAGTACGAGGCGGAGGAGCGCCGCCTGAACGGCGGGCGGTGCGGTGGAGAGCTCGTCGAGGAACAGCAGTCCGCGCCCGGCCCGTACGAGGCGGACGGCCCAGTCCGGCGGGGCCATCGGCACGCCCTGTTCGGCGGGGTCGTCGCCGACGATGGGCAGTCCGGAGAAGTCGGACGGCTCGTGGACGCTGGCGATGACCGTGGTGAGCGGCAGGTCCAGGGAGGCGGCGAGCTGGGTGAGCGCCGCGGTCTTGCCGATCCCCGGCTCACCCCACAGCAGCACGGGCAGGTCGGCGGAGACCGCCAGGGTCAGCGCCTCCAGCTGGGTGTCGGGGCGCGGTTCGGTGGCGGTGTCGCGGAGCAGGCTCATCAGCGCGTCGGCGACAGCGAGTTGGGAGATGGGAGCAGAGCCCCTGGACACGGGTGCGGGCGCGGGCGCGAGCGCGGGCGCGGACGCGGGCGCGGACGCGGGCGCGGCGGACGGAGTGCTCGTGAGCATGAGTGATCACCTGAGGGTAGGAGAGAGGGCGAATGAGCAGGGGTGGGTGCGGGGTTGGGCCAGGACGGTCACGGCGCGGGAGCTGACAGGACCGGCAGGCCCGGGGTCAGCCGACAGCTGTGTGGCGCGGGCGTCGGGCCCGACGAGGACGGGGGTCGACGGGTCGGCGGGCGTCGGAGCGGTGGCGGACAGGTCCGGGACCGAGCAGATCGGCCCGGAACAGCCCGTAGGTGATCCGCCGTTGCGCGGCGGCCTCCAGCTCGTCCCGCAGAGGACCTTCGCGCAGCAACGCCCCAGGGCCGAGCAGCCCCTCGACGACGGCCAGCGCACCGGCGATGTCGCCGTGGTCGAGGCGTTCGCGCACACCGGTGAGGCAGTCCGGCCGCCGGTGCGCCTCGTCGATGGCCTGGAGGCAGGGCAGCGGAGTACCGGTCAGGGCGACCAAGAGCTCTTCGCGGCGGACCTCGGCCGGGTCGTGGTCCAGCGGCGCGAGAACCCCTTCGACGAGGCCGATCCGGTGCTGCGCCCCCCGGCATTCCACGAGGCGCGACGCTCCCGTCCGGTCACCGCCATCCGGGCGAGCCGATGTCGGAGCAGGCGGCGGCAGGCCCGGGACGAGGGCCCGCGCGACCAGCGGGTGCAGCTGACCGGCCTCGATCTCCCCGGTTCGGAGCAGATCGAGGTCGGGCAGCACCCAGGTCGCCGCGTCGGGCAGCACCGGTGGTGTGGACGCGCCCGGGTCCGGGGCCGCCTCCGCGACCCGCGCGACAGGCGTCCCCCGACCGTCCGCGCCGGCCTCCAGTCGCAGGAGAAGCCGGCGTCGGCCGCCCAGCCGCACGCTGACCGCTCTGCCCGGCCCCTGCCCCTCGGCGCGGAGCAGGATCGCCGCCTCCGCCGCCCAACGGTCGACGGCGCAGCGTCGGTCCGGCGGGACGGCGCCCCACGGTTCCGGGTCAACGGCTTCGGCGGCTTCGGCGGACGGCAGGTCGTCGAGACCGCAACGGATCCGTAGCTCATCGGCCCTGCGCGCATCCCACAGGTGGCGGTGCAGGTCGAGGCGGAAGCGCCGGTTCGGACGTGGGTGAGGGTGACGGCGGGCGCCCGGTTCGGTGTGCGACCCGTCCCACAGTGCGAGGCTGATCCGCTGCCCGGCGTCCGCCCAGGCGGGCGGGGTCCGGACGACCAGGTGCAGGGGGCGCGGGCCGTCGCGCTCCGGTGGGTCGTAGCGGGCCAGTTCGATCGTCAGCCCCGGGCGCAGCAGCCCGTGCGGGGCGATGCGCGGCATGTGCCAGCGCAGCAGGTCAGGAGCCAGATGGCGAAGGTCCGCCCGGATGCGGGCGGCGAGTTTCGAGCCGTGGCCGCGCACCACGGACCGGAGGCGGAAATCGATATCGACGCCTGCTGCGGCGCACGCTCCTGCCCAGTCCCCGGCCTCACGGCGGGCGGTCGCAGTCTCGATCATCGGGGCCGGCACGGCGAACTCGCGCACGCGCGGCCAGAAGGACGGGGAGGAGGGAGGAGACGGGTAGGAATCCCGGTTCGCGGTCGAAGTGAGCATCAGCACTCACCTTGCGCGGACGGGTCCCCCAATCTGTTCAGGGAGAGAGTCATCGCGGGGAGCCTAGCTCCGGTCACCGAGATCTGCCAGAACTTTCTTCTCCGACCGTGCGCCTTCCGTAGCCGACAGGGCGGCCGCACCGCCCTGAGCAGCACTAACGAGCCACTCCGTTGACCGGAACAAGACGGCTCGTCCCTCGCCCCGTGCCGCCGGTGGACCTGGCACACTCCCACCGGCGAGACTCGTCCCCAACCACGTCGTGGTCGGCCCCGTGCACGTCGACCGCATCCGCACAAGCCCGGGGGAACGGTGTCACAACAGGCGATCGCCGGTCGGTACGAACTGCTGGAGGGGCTCGACAGCGGCGGCATGGGGGATGTGTGGCGCGGCTACGACGCCGTGCTCGACCGGCCTGTCGCCGTGAAGCTGATCCGACAGCAGGCCGTCCTCGGCTCGCCGCAGTTGGCCGAGGAGTTCGCGAAGCGCTTCCGTCGCGAGGCGCGCATCACCGCGAAGATCAGGCATCCCGGGGTACCCCAGGTGTACGACGCGGTGCTGGACGACTCGTACGAGCGGCTGTACCTGGTCATGGAGCTGGTCGACGGGGTGGCACTGTCCTCGTACATCCACCCGGAACGTCCGCTGCCGGTCAGCTGGGCGGTCGCCGTCGCCGCGCAGGTCGCCACCGTGCTGTCGTACGCGCATGAGGTGCCGGTCATCCACCGCGACCTGAAGCCGGGCAACATTCTGGTCGCCCGGGACGGGACCGTGAAGGTCCTGGACTTCGGGATCGCGGCGATCCTCCGGAGCGACGTCACCAAGCTGACCGCCACCGGCACCCCGATCGGGACCTACCAGTACATGGCGCCGGAGCAGGTACGGGGCGGGCGCACCAGTACGCAGACCGACCTTTACGCCCTCGGCTGCATCCTTCATGAACTCCTCTGCGGAAGCCTGCTGTTCACGGGCGGCAGTGAGTACGTGGTGATGTCCCAGCACGTCAACGCGGCGCCCACCCCGCTGCGGGCGCTGCGACCCGACGTGCCCGCCGAGCTTGAGGACCTCGTGCTGCGTCTGCTGCTCAAGGCGCCGGAGTCCCGGCCCGCCGATGTGCAGGAGGTGTACGATCGGCTGCGTCCCTTCCTGCCGCCGCCCGGCCAGAAGCCCTCGCCCGGTGCGGCGCACTGGGACGGTGCGCCCGACCCGACCGGGATCTTCCGGAATCCGTACGCACCGCGGGCCCGCGCCGGTGAGGGCGACCGCCCTGCGCCGACCGCCGTGAGCCCGGGCATCGCAGCCGCCGGGCCCGTCGCCGTACCGGAACAGCTTCGCGCGGAGATCGAGGAGGCCTACCAGCACTCCGACGCCCTGCTGGAGGAGGAGCGGTACGCCCAGGCCGCCGAAGTACTCGGAGAGATGATCGGGCCCGCCGCCCGGGCTCTCGGAGAGGAGAGCAGGAAGGTGCTGGACCTGCGGCGGCAGCGCGCCGCGATCCAGCTGCTCGGCGGGGACTTCCGGGCCGCGCTGCCCGAGTTCGAGGCTCTTGCCGACGCCTATGGGCGGACCGGCGGGCCCACCGGGGAGCGGGCCCGCGGCTGCCGTGCGCAGGCGGCCCGGTGTCGGGGCGAGCTCGGACAGGTGACCGACGCGCTGGCCTCGCTGCGCGGTGTCCTGGAGGTCGTCCGCGCCGTGGACGGAGACGTGAGCGACGAGGCGGTCGAGCTCCGTCGCGACATCGGGATGCTGCTGCTCGCCCAGGGGCTGGCGTCCGAGGCCGCGCGGATCCTGGCTCCCCTGTACGACGATCTGTGTCTGGTGTTCGGCTCCGACGACGAGATGACGGAGGAGGTCGCCGAGGCGCTGGCTCTGATACGTCTCGACCTCGACGGCCCGACGGGCTGAGTACCCGGTCTGCTGTCGTTCGCCCCTGCCCCACCCGTTCGCTCCGTTCCGCCCGCACCTCGGGAGAGTTCACCCATGCCCCACCTCGCGTTCGACATCGGCTTCTGTTCCCAGCTCGCCAAGCTTCAAGGGACGGTCAAACAAGGGGTGTTCGACGCCTGGGAGAAGTTCGAGCGACTCACGCTCGACCAGTTGTTCAAGGACCCGGGGCTGAAGCTGGAGTCTCTGAAGCGCGCCCGCGATCCGCACATCCGCACCATCCGCATCGATCAGGGGACGCGGGGCGTCGTGCTCGCGCCCGCCAGCGGTGACACGTACGTTCTGCTCCGGGTGATGCCGCACGACAAGGCGATCGACTGGGCGATCAAGCAGAAGGCGAGCATCAACACCGTCACCCGGGCGGTGGAGATCCGGGACATCGCCATGCTGGACGAACTCACGCCCGCCTACGAGCGGATCGCGCCCGCTGCCGATCAGCGGCTGTTCGCGAAGGTGTCCGACGGAGACCTCGCGGCCCTGGGCATCGACGCGACCACGCTGCGTCAGGCCCGTGCGCTGACCGATGCCGAACAGCTGGAGGTCTTCGCCCCCTACTTCCCGCAGGACCAGCGGGAGGTGCTGGAGTACCTGGCGGCGGGGTTCAGTGTGGAGGAGGTGTGGCGGGACGTCGTCTCCGTCAGCCTCGCCCAGGTGGTGCCAGGTGACGCTCCGGTGGACACGGACGACTTCGCCACGGCCATTCACCGCACCCGAACCCGCATCGCGCTGGTGACCGCCTCCGAGGAGTTGCGGGACATCCTGGACAAGCCGTTCGCGGCCTGGCGGGTGTTCCTCCACCCCTCCCAGCACCGGATCGCCTACCGGGCTTCGTACTCCGGCCCCGCCCAGGTCACCGGTGGCCCGGGCACCGGGAAGACCGTCGTCGCGCTGCATCGGGTACGGCATCTGCTGGGGCACCTGCGCGACGGCGACCGCATCCTGCTGACCACGTACACGAACACGCTCGTGGCCGCCCTGCGCAACGGGCTGGCCGCCCTGGTGGAGGACGAGGCCCTGCGCGACCGCGTCGACATCATGACCGTCGACGCGTTCGCGGGGCGCGTGGTGTCCACGTCGCGACGGCCCCTGCGAGGCGGCGAGGAGGAGACGCGGTGGGGGCAGGCCGCGCGGGCGACCGCCTTCTCGGGGACAGGGCGGTTCCTGGCCCAGGAGTACAAGCACGTCGTCCTGGCGCAGAATCTGCGCACCCTGGAGGAGTACGAGAGCTGCGAGCGGCGGGGGCGCGGCAGTGCCCTGCCCATCGCCTCGCGCGCACCGGTGTGGCGCACGATCCAGGAGTTCACCGGCCGGCTGGCAGCCGACGGACGGCGCACCTATCTCGGTACCTGTGCGGAGGCAGCGGATCTGCTGGAGTCCGGTGGCCCGCGCTACCGGCACGTCGTCGTGGACGAGGCGCAGGATCTGCATCCCGTGCAGTGGCGGCTGCTGCGGGCTGCCGCCCCGTCCCGGCCGGACGACCTGTTCATCGCGGGCGATCCGCACCAACGGATCTACGACTCGAAGGTCTCGCTCAAGGCCGTCGGGGTGAGGGTCGCCGGACGCTCGACGAAGATGCGCAAGAACTATCGCTCCACGCACGAGATCCTCAGCTGGTCGACGGCACTGCTGGTCGGACGGCCCTTCGAACAGCTGGCCGACGACGCGCGGAACGAGACCCTGCTGGGCTACCGCTCGTCCCTGCACGGCACACGGCCCGAGATGCTCGGAGCCGCGTCGGAGGCAGCGGAACTGGACGGACTCGTGGAGCGGGTGCGCGGCTGGCTCGACAGCGGAATCGCCGCAGGCGAGATCGGGGTCAGCGCCCGGTTCAACAAGAACGGCGACAAGGCGGTGGAGCGGCTCAGCCAGGCCGGCATTCCCGCGGCTCGTCTGCGGGGCGACACGGCCGCGGCGGCGGACGCCGTCCAGGTCGGCACCATGCATGCCTTCAAGGGGCTGGAGTTCCGTTGCGTCGCGGTCATCGGCGCGAGCGCCGGCGCCCTCCCGTTCGCCAAGGCGGTGACGCCGGTCGAGGTCGACCGCCTTCAGCACGCCGCCGACCTGCTGGCGGAACGCTGCCTGCTCTTCGTGGCCTGCACGCGGGCACGGGACGACCTGTACGTGTCGTGGACCGGGGAACCCAGCGCCTTCCTGGTGGAGGCCGGAGTGTGAGCGGTGTCCGTCCCGCATCACCGTCCCCTCAGTCCCGGCGCCCCCCTCAACCCCCCTGGTAACAGACCGTCTTCCGCTGCGCACCATGCGTAGCTAGGCTCGTCTGACGCGACCCGGGGGGAATATGTCAGAGGGGCATTACGGTTGGCTTCTGGCCGCCGTAGCGGAGTTCGGCCGTCAGTCGAAGACCAAGTTGTCCGGTGGCGGCAGCGAGGAAGCCGTAATCCGTGGACCGCTCGAGAATCTGCTGCGGGCGGTCGGCGAACGGCACGATCAACACGAAGTCACCTGGCACGACGAGTACCGCATCGCCGACCTCGGTGTCCGCCCCGACTACGCCGTCCGGGCCGGCGGCGAACTGACGGGCTACATCGAACTCAAGAAGCCCGGGCTGTCAGTGGATCCGGACACCTTCAACAAGGCGAACCGCGCACAGTGGGAGAAACTCCGGAACCTGCCCAACCTGCTCTACTCCAACGGAACGGAGTGGCGTCTGTTCCGCGAAGGACGCCAGCTGGGCGAGACCGTCCGCTTCACCGGCACGCTCCGGAACGCGGGAGACCGCCTGGCTCCCGGCAATCCGGCGGCTTTCGACGCCCTGTTGAGCATGTTCCTCAACTGGAAGCCTCCCCGCATCTCCAACGTCTCCCGTCTGGTGCAGCATCTCGCCCCGCTGTGCAGGCTCCTGCGCTCGGCCGTGCTGGAACAGCTGGCAGCCGAGGCCACGTCGTCGGCCCCCGACGACGACCTGCGTGCCAGGCCGTTCACCGGCCTCAAGAACGAGTGGCGGCGGCTGCTCTTCCCCTCCGCCGACAACGCCACCTTCGCCGACGGCTACGCCCAGGCGGTCACCTTCGCGCTGCTCCTCGCCCGCTCGGAGGACCTCCTCCTGGAAGACGTCGGGCTGCACGAGGTCGGCCGTGGCCTCAACGCGGATCACGCGCTCATGGGCCGGGCACTCCAACTCCTCACCGACAACGTCAACGAGCGTTTCAGCGTGACGCTCGATCTCTTGCAGCGGACGATCGCCAAGGTGGACTGGCCTGCGATCAGGGCCGGAAACCGGGACGCCTACCTCCATCTCTACGAACACTTCCTCACCGTGTACGACCCCGCACTGCGGCAGCGGAGCGGCTCGTACTACACACCGCATCAGGTGGTGGAGGAGATGGTTCGTCTCACGGAGGACGTGCTGCGCACCCGCCTCGCGCAGCACGCCGGTTTCGGTGAGGAAGACGTACGCATCGTGGACCCGGCCATGGGCACGGGGACGTATCTGCACACCATCATCGACCGGGTGGCCGAGCAGGCCGCGGACCGCTCCGGCCCGGCCATGGCCGCGGACGCCATATCGCGCCTCGCCACCCGCCTCTGCGGCTTCGAGCTCCAGATGGGCCCCTACGCCGTGGCCGAGCTGCGCACGTCGGACCTGCTGAAACGCCACGGATCAGCGCTGCCCGAGGGCGGCCTCAGCCTCTTCGTCACCGACACCCTCGACAACCCCTTCATCGAGGAGGAGTACCTGTCCTACGACGCGTTGGCCGCATCCCGGCGCCACGCCAACAGGATCAAGGCCAGCACGCCGGTCAATGTCGTCATCGGCAATCCGCCCTACGACGACAAGGCCGAGAACCGCGGCGGCTGGGTGGAGAAGCACGACCACGGCCAGGACGCGCCGCTGCTGGACGGGTTCCGGCTGCCGGGCAACGGCCGCTACGAGCACGTGCTCAAGAACATGTACATCTACTTCTGGCGCTGGGCGACGTGGAAGGTGTTCGACGCGCACCAGGACGACCGGCATGGCGTCGTCTGCTTCATCACCCCGTCCGGATGGACCACGGGCCCGGGCGGGCGGGGCATGCGCAGCTATCTGCGCCGGACCTGCGACGAGGGCTGGGTCATCAACCTCTCGCCCGAAGGACACCGCGCCGATGTCGCCACCCGCGTCTTTCCCGGCGTCGCCCAGCCCCTCGCCATCTGTGTCTTCGTCCGGAGAGCCGCGGAGGCGGACGGGACGGGCAGCAGCCGTCGGACGCGGGTGCACTACCGTGCCGTGGCCGGCAGCCGCGACGAGAAGTTTCGGCAGCTGCGCGACATCCGGCTGGACGACGACGGGTGGAGGGACACCCACGCCGAGGGTGTGCTTCCGTTCACGCCGCTGACGTCATCCGGCTGGCAGGACTTTCCCGCCCTCAACGACCTTCTGCCATGGGGCAGTCCCGGAATCAAGGCGAACCGCTCCTGGGTCAGCAGCCCCTCGGCGGAGACCCTGCGGCGCCGGTGGGCGAGGCTGGTGCGCGAGACGGACCGAGCGGACAAGTCCGTGCTGTTCAAGGAGACCCGCGACCGCGACCTGAACAGCAGACGCGAACCACTGCCCGGATTTCCCGACCGTCCCCGCACGGTCGGCAACGAGACCGACACCCGCCCGGAGCTGACGCGCGTCTCCCTGCGAAGCTTCGACCGGCAGTGGCTGATCGCCGACAACCGGGTGATCGACTACCCGCGGCCAGGTCTCTGGGCATCGGTTCAGCGCGATCAGCTCTTCCTCAACCAGCAGTCGTCGCATGAGATCGACTCGGGCCCGGCGGTCGTGGCAACCCACCTCGTACCGGACACACACCACTTCAACGGCCGCGGCGGCCGCGTGATGCCGCTCCTGCACCCCGACGGTACGCCCAACGTCCCGGCGGGCCTGCTGTCCCATCTCTCACGCAGTACGGGCTCGGGACCGGTGAGTCCGGCAGACCTGTGCGCCTGCATCGTCGCCGTCACCGCGCACAGCGCCTTCACCGAGCACTTCGCGGAGGAGCTGCTCACCCCGGGCGTACGTCTGCCACTGACCCGGGACGCGGAACTGTGGCGCCGGGCGACGGCGCTCGGGGCCGAGATCCTGTGGGCGTCGACGTGCGGAGAACGGTGCGCCGATCCAGGGGCCGGCCGCCCCTTCGGCGACGTACGGTTTCCCTCGGGGGATCCGCGGCAGGTCCGCTACGAGACCAACATCGGCCGCGTCGTCCCGGACCGTGTCCGGCACGACGCGGAGACCCTGGCACTGCACCTGGACAACGGGACGTTCACACCCGTGCCCGAAGCCGTCTGGACCTACCACGTGGGCGGCATGAGGATCGTGAACAAGTGGTTCGGCTACCGGAAGGCGAAGCCGACCAGCAAGAGGACGAGCCCGTTGGACGATCTGCACGTGGAGAACTGGCCGACCGAGTGGACGGAAGAGCTGCTCGATCTTCTCTCCGTACTACGCCGTCTCACCGATCTGGCCCCGGCGCAGAGGGAGCTTCTCGCCGAGATTCTGGCGGGGCCCGTCTCCACCCGTGACGAACTGACCGGGGCTGGTGTCCTGCTCGGTCGGGAGAGCGACCGGAAGCCGCGCCATCCCCCTACCGACAGCCTCTTCACGGACCTGCGCAGCGAGTAGACCCGCCCCTGGCTCACACCGTGCGCCGGAACTCCCTCATGGCGTCCGCGAACGGCAGGGAGCCCTCGGCGAGGCGACGAACGTTCCGCGCGAACCGCGGCGCCGCCGGCTCGTTGGCTGCCGCGTACCGGACCACCTCGCTCAACCGGAGCTCCAGCAACTCCTGAAGGCGCCGGTAGTGGAGGGCGGCCCCGAGGTCGGTCGCCGTCAGCTGTTCGCCGCTGTGTGCGGCCAGCTTCATCCAGGTGAGGAGCGCGGCATCGGCCGTCAGCAGTCCGGGGTCGAGGCCGCGCGCCGCCGCCGCGGCGGCCGTGCTGTCGACACTGCGGGACGGGTCGGGGAGGGCTGCGGAGACCAACTCGCCCAGGAGTCGCCACTGCGTGGCCGTGAGGTCCACGTGTGGCAGAGGGGCTGGAGAAGACATGCGGACATGCCTAGCACACGACGCGCCCCACGCGGGGGCGCGCCCGCTCTCGTACCGCCGTCAGATCGGCCCGGACCGCGAGTGCTCGCTCAGAAGAAGACCCCGCACCTCAGCAGTACGTTCGCGTACGGCCGGGCCTCCCCCGTCCGGACGACCAGGCGGGCCTCCGCCGTGAGCGCCTTGAGCTCGTCGTGGGGGACAACTTCGAGCCAGGGGAAGTGCCCGTCCAGGAGCGCCGCGGCCTCCGGGTTGGCGTCACGGATCTCCTGCGCGGCCGTCGCGCCCTCCACGACCAGCTCGTCGAGCAGGCCGTCCAGTACCTCGGCGAACGACGGGGTCCCGGCGCGGAAGGCCAGGTCGATCACGCGGGGGCCGGGTGGGATCGGCATGCCGGCGTCGCAGACCAGGACGCCGTCGCCATGGCCGAGTTCGGCGATCGCGCCCGCCAGGTGGCGATTGAGGATGCCCGACTTCTTCACAGCGCGTCGACCTCCTCCAGCGTCGGGAACGACTCCTGCGCCCCCCGCGCCGTGACCGCCGCCGCGCCCACCCTGACCGCGAAGGCCGCCGCCTCCCGCAGGTCGTCGCCACGGCCCAGACGCCAGGCCAGGGCCGCCGTGAAGGCGTCTCCGGCACCGGTCGTGTCGAGGGCATCGACCTTCGGGCTGACCAGGTGGTCCAGGGATTCGGTCCGGCTGTCCGCCACCAGGGCCCCGGCCGCGCCGAGGGTGATGACGACCGAGCGCGGGCCGAGCGCGAGCAGCGCCGGCGCCCAGTCGTGCGGGGACTCCCCCGCCCCGTCGCCGAGGATGTACCGCGCCTCGTGCTCGTTGACCACCAGCGGATCGCAGGCGGCGAGCACCTCCTCGGGGAGCGGGGCGGGCGGGGACGGGTTGAGGACGAGCCGGGTCTCCGGCCCCCGGCCGCGTACCGTCTCGGCCACCGTGTCGAGCGGGATCTCCAGCTGTACGGAAATGACCCGGGCGGCGGCCAGCAGCGGGGCCGCCGCCCGGACGTCCTCGGGGGTGAGGCGGCCGTTGGCTCCCGGGGAGACCACGATGCTGTTGTCACCCGACGGGTCGACGGTGATCAGGGCGACGCCGGTGGGGGCCCCGCCCACCAGCACGCCGTCCGTGTCCACGCCCGCCGCGCGCTGGCTCACCAGCAGGAGGCGTCCGTGGTCGTCGTCGCCGACCCGAGCGAGGAGGGCGGTCCTGGCGCCGAGGCGGGCGGCGGCCAGCGACTGGTTGGCGCCCTTGCCGCCGGGGTGGACGGCGAGGTCGGAGCCGAGGACCGTCTCGCCGGGCGCGGGGCGGCGCTCGACGCCGATCACCAGGTCGGCGTTGGCCGACCCGACGACCAGCAGGTCGTACCGGTGCCGGTCGTCGGGGGCGTTGTCGTGCATGTGCGTGCTTCCTGCTTTCGCGGGTCCGGGGCCAACAGGCCGGTTCACTAGCGGGGTTCGACGGGCTGGTTCACAAGCCGGTTGGCGGACGGGCTGGTTCACGCGCCTGTTTCAACAGGCCGGTTCACGAGCCGCGTCCAACAGACTGGTTCACGAGCCGGGTGGCGGTCGGGCCGGTTCACGCGCCGGGCGGCGGTCGGGCCGGTTCACGCGCCGGGCGGCGGTCAGGAGAAGTCGGCGACGTTCTCCCGGGTGACCACCTTGACCGGAACCTTCACCGTGCTCTCGACCTTCTCGTCCTTCGCGGCCTTCACGGCGTTCCGCACCGCGATCTTGCCCAGTTCGGCGGGCTGTTGGGCCACCGAAGCGTAGAGCGTGCCGGCCTCGACCGCCTTCAGCCCGTCCGGGGTTCCGTCGAAGCCGACGACCGAGACGGACTTCCCGGCCTTGCCGCCGAGCGCCTTGGCCGCGCCGAGCGCCATCTCGTCGTTCTCGGCGAAGACGCCGGTGACGCCGGGGTGCGACTGGATGAGGTTGGTCATGACGTCGAGGCCCTTGGTGCGGTCGAAGTCCGCGGGCTGCTTGGCGACCACCTTGATGCCCGGGTACGCCTTGAGTCCCTCGGTGAAACCGGCCCCGCGCTCGCGGCTGGCGGAGGTACCCGCCGTGCCCTGGAGGATGACGATGCTGCCCTTGCCGCCGAGCTTGTCGGCCAGTGCGTCGGCGGCGAGCTTGCCGCCCGCCACGTTGTCCGAGGCGACGAGCGTCGCGGTCTCCGCCTTGTTGACGCCGCGGTCGGCGGCGATGACGGGGATGTCCGCCTTGTTGGCGCTGCGGACGCCCGGGCCGACGGCGTCCGAGTCCACCGGGTTGACGATGATCGAGGAGACGCCGGAACTGGTGAAGTTCTGGAGCTGGTTGGCCTGCTGGGAGGCGTCGTTCTGGGCGTCGGTGACGGTGAGGTCGATGCCTGCCTTCTCCGCCTCCGCCTGTGCGCCTTCCTTCATCTGCACGAAGAAGGGGTTGTTCAGCGTGGAGAGCGACATGCCGACCTTCGTCGTGCCGCCGGACGAGCCGGAGTTGAAGAAGGAGACCGCGCCGACGACTACGGCGACGCAGAGTGCCGCGCCGGCCAGTTTGAGCGCTCCCTTGCGTCCGGCCCCGGGCGCGCCGGGGGCGGTGCCCGCGGAGGAGGCCGCTCCCGAACCGGCCTTGCGGCGCAGGGTGTCCAGCAGGACGGCGAGCGCGATGACGACGCCGATGACGACCTGCTGCCAGAACGCCGACACGGAGAGGAGGTTGAGACCGTTGCGGAGGACGGCGAGGATGAGCGCGCCGATCAGGGTGCCGGACGCCTTGCCGACACCGCCGGCCAGGCTCGCCCCGCCGATGACGACCGCGGCGATGGCGTCGAGTTCGTACCCCTGGGCGGCCTGCGGCTGGGCGGAGACGAGGCGCGAGGCCAGGACGATGCCCGCGACGGCGGCGAAGAGGCCGGACAGCGCGTAGATGACGATCTTCTGGCGCTTGACGCGGAGCCCGGAGAGCCGGGCCGCCTCCTCGTTGCCGCCGATGGCGTACATCGAGCGGCCGATGAACGTGCGGCCGAGGATCAGTGCGGTGACCAGGCCCATCGCGATCATCACGAGGACCGGTACGGGGAGCCACCCGCCGAGGGTGTCGCCGAGCACCGAGACGGAGTCGGGGAAGGCGATCGGACTGCCCTGCGAGATGACGAGGGAGAGGCCGCGGGCGATCGAGAGCATCGCCAACGTCGCGATGAACGGCGGGAGTTTGCCGTACGAGACGAGGGCTCCGTTCACGAAGCCACAGGCGATGCCCGTGACGATCGCGAGGACCACGGCCAGCACGACCGGCACGCCGGCCGATGTCGCCGACCAGGCGAGGACCGTCGCGGACAGGGCCGCCACCGAACCGACGGACAGGTCGATGCCCGCCGAGACGATGACGAAGGTGACGCCGAACGCGAGGATGGCGGTGACGGCCGCCTGGACGCCGACGTTCAGCAGGTTCTGGGTGGTCAGGAAGTCGCCGGAGAGCAGCGACATCGCCACCACCAGGACGACCAGGGCGCTGAGCGCGCCGTTGTCGAGCAGGACCCGGCGTAGCACGGAGCCTCCGCCGCCCGTTCCCGCGTCACTCTTGGCTGTCTCAGTGGCCACGGGGGCCCTCCTCTTCCTTCTTCGGTGCGGGATGTCCGGTGGACGTCGGTACGTCGGTGGGGGTGGGGGTGGGGTCCTGGGCCGCGGCCGGGGTGCCGACGGCGAGGGCCATGACGGAGTCCTGGGTGGCCTCGTCGGCGGGGAGTTCACCGGCGATCCGGCCCTGGGCCATGACGAGCACCCGGTCGCTCATGCCGAGGACCTCCGGCAGATCGCTGGAGATCATCAGGACGGCGTGTCCGGAGGCGGTCAGCTCGTTGATGAGCTGGTAGATCTCGACCTTGGCGCCGACGTCGATGCCCCGGGTGGGTTCGTCGAGGATGAGGACCCGGGTGTCGGCCAGCAGCCACTTCCCGATGACGACCTTCTGCTGGTTGCCGCCGGAGAGGGTGCGCACGTGCTGGCCGAGGCCGGACATGCGGACGCCGAGCTGCTGGGCGATGCGGGCGGCGGCCGTGCGCTGCCCCTTGAGGTCCACGAGCCCGGAGCGGGTCGCGGAGCGCAGGGTGACCAGGCCGAGGTTCTCCTGCACGGAGGCGTCGAGGACCAGGCCCTGGCCCTTGCGGTCCTCCGGTACGAGTCCGATGCCGGCGCCCATCGCGGCGGGCACGTCGTGCCGGACCAGGCGCTCGCCGCGTACGTCGACGGTGCCCGCGTCGTAGGGGTCGGCCCCGAAGACGGCGCGCGCCACCTCAGTACGCCCGGCGCCGACGAGTCCGGCGAGGCCGACGACCTCGCCCGCGTGCACGTCGAAGCTGACGTCGTGGAAGACGCCGTGGCGGGTGAGTCCGCGCACCGAAAGCAACGCGTCGCCGGTGTCGGGGCGTTCGCGCGGATACTGCTGTTCGATGCTCCGGCCCACCATGAGCTGGACGAGTTCGTCCTCGGGGGTCGACGCGGGGACCTGGTCGATGCTGCGGCCGTCGCGGAGGACGGTGACGCGGTCGCCGAGTGCGGCGATCTCCTCCAGGTGGTGGGTGATGAAGACGATCCCGACGCCGTCCTCGCGCAGTTGGCGGACGATCGCGAAGAGCTTGTCGACCTCCTCGGAGGTGAGCACCGCGGTCGGCTCGTCCATGATCAGGACGCGGGCCTCCAGGCTGAGCGCCTTGGCGATCTCCACCATCTGGAGCCGGGCGATGCCCAGTTCACGGACCTTGGCGTCGGGTCGCACGTTGACGCCGACCCGGCGCAGCAGCTCTGCCGCGTCCTCGCGCATCCGGCGGTGGTCGACGAGCCCGTAGCGGCGCGGCTGGCGGCCCAGGAAGATGTTCTCGGCGACGGTGAGGTCGGGGACGAGGTTGAACTCCTGGTAGATGGTGGCGATCCCGAGCCGTTCGGCGTCCTGCGCGCCCTCGATGCGGACCTCACGGCCTTCGGCCAGGATGCGGCCGCGGTCGGGGCGGTAGGCGCCGGAGAGCATCTTGATGAGGGTGCTCTTCCCTGCGCCGTTCTCGCCGAGCAGGACGTGCACTTCGCCTCTGCGGAGGTCGAAGTCGACGTTGTCGAGGGCCACCACGCCGGGGAAGGTCTTGCGCAGACCCTCGATGCGCAGCAACTCGTCCGGTGCGGTCACCCGTGGCTTCTCCGGTGCGGTCACCGGTCGCTCCTCTGGTTCGGTGCGGCCCCGCCGCACGAGCGGCGTACGACGAGGCGGGCGGGCAGGGTGACGGACTGGGGGGTCCGTCCTTCGATCCGGTCGGCCAGCGCGCGCACGGCGGCCCGCGCGAGGTCGGCGGTCGGCTGGGCGATGGCGGTGATCGGCGGGTCCGTGTGGACGAACCACGGGATGTCGTCGAAGGCGGCGAGCGCGATGTCGTCGGGGACCCGCAGCCCTCGGGCCCGGATCGCGTCCAGCGCGCCGAGCGCCATCAGGTTGTCCGCGGCGAACACGACCTCGGGCGGCTCGGCCAGGGCGAGGAAGCGCTCGGTGGCCCGGCGGCCGCTGGCCGCCTGGAAGTCGCCCTGGCCGATATAGGCGTCGGGCAGGGCGAGCCCGAGCCCGCGCATCGCGTCCCGGAAGGCCTCGACGCGCTCGTTGCCGGTGGTGGTGGCAGCGGGCCCGGCGATGATGGCGAGCCGACGGTGACCGCGGCCGTGCAGATGCGCGACGAGGTCCTTGACCGCCCCTGTACCGTCGGCCCGGACGACGGGTACGTCGATGCCGGGGATCCAGCGGTCGACGAAGACCATCGGGGTGCCGCTCAGGGCGACGTCCCGCATCAGTGGGGAGCCCCCGTCGGCGGGCGAGACGAGCAGACCGTCGATCCTGCGGTCGATGAGCGTGCGGATGTGGTGGTCCTGGAGCTCGGGCCGCTCGTCGGCGTTGCCGATGATGACGCTGTAGCCGAGCGCGCGGGCCTCCTCCTCGACGAAGCGGGCCAACTCGGTGAAGTACGGGTTGAGCACATCGCTGATGACCAGGCCGAGGGTGCGGGTCTGCGCGGTGCGCAGTGAGCGGGCGACCGCGTTGGGCCGGTAGCCGAGCGCCCCGACGGCGGCGAGGACGCGGGTACGCGCCTCTTCGCTGACGGACGGATGGCTGTTCAGCACGCGCGACACCGTGGCGGCGGACACACCCGCCTCGGCCGCGACATCCTTGATGCCCGCCATGTCCGGACCACCTCCTTGTGGTTTCCGTACACCTCGAAACTCTTGCGCCGACCGGTGGCGAACCAGTCGCTCGACGCCATGGAATCGATTACACGGACGATTGGAATCGATTCCACAACCAAAAACAAGCCCCCCTCCCGCGTCCGAGACCGGATCGTGACGGGAGAGGGCTGGGGTCCGGGAGGGGCGGTGCGGGAGGGAGGGAAGCCGCCAGAGGCGTTGCCGGGTGCGGCATCGCGCCACCGAGCCCCGTCGGGGCCTACGGTAGGTCGGGGAGACCCGCCCAGGCCCTCCCCTTCGTGTCGTGTCGTGTCGTGTCGTGTCGTGTCGTGTCGTGTCGTGTCAGAGGGTCACGTCGGGTCGAAGTCGAGCCAGGTGCCGGCGAGGCCCTGCTGCCCAGCTCCGGGCTGGGACCAGTCGCAGACACCCGTAGGGAAGATCGCCTGTAGCTCCGCGAACTGGCCGTCGGTGACCGGGACTTGGCAGTCGCCGCGGGTCACGGGGCGCTTGCGGCACTTCACGATGTCGTTGGCCACGTCGGCTCCGGCGACCATCCGCGGCGACGTCCACACCGGGTAGAGCGTGTTGCACTCGGTGTTGTTGATGCCCTCGACCTGGGGCTCCTCGATCTTCTTCGCGCCGATGCCACGGGTCCAGCAGGCGTCCGTGAGGCCCTGCGGCCGGTGCCGGACGATCTTCTCGATGGGGGCGTCGCCGCCGGGGTCTCCCTTGATGCCGGTGAGCCACCGGTCCATGTCGGACAGCATCCCGGCGAGGGTGAACCGCATGTCGCCGGCCGCCGCGTCGTCCGTGTAATCCAGGGCCAGCAACGCGGCCCTCGCCGCGTCACGGACCTCCAGATACGTCCACAGATGTTGAACGGCTGGTCGGTCCACACCTCCACCCCGATGGGCCTCCCGGCGGCGGCGGTTCCGCCGAACTGAGATCCGACGAAACCGTCCGGAACAGCGGGCTCCGCAGCACGGTGGTGGGGAAAGCCGTATCCGCCCGCTGCGGACCGGGGACCGAAAGTGCCGGCGCAGGTGCGTTCGCCTGCGGCGAGTTCGTGATCGCACCGTGAAGTAGCCCCGTGCCCCCGCCGCCGGGTCGGTCGTGAGCCGGGCGGCGTGCGCGCGCAGCCCCCCCGCGGCCGCAGTGAGCGGGAGGGTTTGGCGTCCGCCATGTACACGATCGGAGTAACCCGGCCGAAGCTGCCTTGTTGTCCCGTCCGCCGGGCGGGCACAGTGAGGCTGTTCGCCCTCGCCGACTGACTCCCACTGGGGGACGCCCCAGGCCGCCTGACTGACGAGGCGATCGAGCAGACCATCGAGCCGTCGACGCGGTCGCCCTGCTGCCCGCACGGCAACTGCTTCGGAACAGCGCCGTCGGAGGCGTCAGAATGCGGGTGCCGCACCAGCGAGAAGTGATCGCCAGTACGGCACCGAGTCAAGGGACAGCCTGTTCTCAGGCCGCGGGACGCTCGACGCGATATTCGAGGAAAAGTGTGTCCATGACGGAAGAGACCAACGCCGAACCGACCACGGCTCCCGTGCAGGACGAGGCCGCCAGAGCCGCCGCACCCGAGCGTGACGCCGATGCCGGCACGCATGTCGCGGCCGAGACGATCGACCTGCTTGATCCGCAACTGATGCGCGATCCGGTCCACGCGTTCTCCCCGGTGCGCGAACGGGCGCCGCTGGTCCGCGGTGTGATGCCCGGGGTGGAACCGATGTGGGTGGCGACCCGTTACACCGATGTGCGCCGGGTGCTGTCCGATCCCTGCTTCGTCGCCGATCCCGCCCGCGTGCCCGGTGCCGAACCCGGCCACCGCATCGAGCAGTTGTGGTGCGCCCGCGGTGCTCGCCCCGAGGACGCGAAGTACCTGCGCACCTCCCTGTTCGGTACCGACGGGCCCGAACATCTCCGCCTGCGCCGCAGGGTCGTCCGGGCCTTCACCGCGGGCCGCGTCAACCGCCTGCGCCCCCGCGTCGAAGACATCACCCACGCCCTCCTCGACGCCCTTCCGGCCCACACCGACCCGGACGGCGTCGTCGACCTGATCCCCCACCTCGCCCACCCCCTGCCGCTCACCGTCATCTGCGAGCTCGTCGGCGTCCCCGGATCCGAGCGCCCGAACTGGTCCGCCTGGGGCGGCGTGATCACCGACGGAACCACCGGCACCGCCCTGGGCGATGCCCTGCACGCCCTGATCACCTCCGCGCACACGCTCGTCGACCACCACCGTGCTTGCCCCGGCGACGACCTCATCTCCGCCCTGCTCGCCCCCCACGGCGCCCCTCTCACCCCTACCGAGAACGTCGCGCTGATCCTCAACATCGTCTTCGCCGGACACACCACCACCGCCGGCTTCATCGCCAACGGCATCGCCGCCCTGCTCACCCACCCCGGCCAGCTCGCCCTGCTGCGCGACGACCCCACCCTGGCACCCGCCGCCGCCAACGAACTCATGCGCTGGAGCGGCCCCAGCCCCCGCGCCCTGCCCCGCTACGCAACGGAAGACCTCCGCCTGAGGCAGTGCCCGATCCGTCGAGGCGAGGCGGTCCTGCCGGTCCTGGCCGCCGCCGACCGCGACCCCCGTGCCCACCTCGATCCCGATCGCCTCGACATCACCCGCCACAGCTCCCCGCACGTCGGCTTCGGCCACGGCCCCCACCGCTGCATCGGCGACCACCTCGCCCTCCTGGAGGCCCAAGTCGCCTGGACCGCGCTGTGGGACCGCTTCCCCGGTCTCGCTCTGGCCGTCACCCCGGACGAACTGGTCCGTGAAGCGACCCCCAACTCCTGGAAACTGGCCAGACTGCCCGTCCGCCTCCACCCGTGATGAACCAGCGCCCCGCCCGCACCCGCACCCGCAACCCGGTCGGACACCGGATGCACTGGCTCCCGCCCGCTCAACAAGCCTCTTCATACCGTCGACGCCTCTGACCGCGGCGCCGGTCGTACCGACTTGGATTGGCAGGCCACTGTTCACGTCCGGGTCGGAGTCGGATGGCTGTCGCGTTCGCTCCCTCGCCTACCTTCTCGGGCGGAAGTGTAGAACGACTGAAGAGAGGCTTCTGATGTCCCTGCGTCGTGTTCTGCTGAGCCTGGTGCTGGCGCCGTTGCTCGCCGCGCCGGTCACCGCTCCGGTCACCGCCCGCGCGGCAACCGCCGACAGCCCCGAGAAGGCGTCGCACCAGAAGAAGCACTTCGACCTGCAGGCGCACCGGGGTGGGCTCGGCATGACGACGGAAGGGTCCCTGGAGGGCTTCGGCAAGGCGCTGCACCTCGGTGTCAGCACCCTGGAACTGGATACCCAGCTCACCAAGGACTCCAAGGTCGTCGTCACCCACGACCGCAAGGTGAGCGCCCAGAAGTGCCGTGACACCGCACCGGTCACGCCGGGCGACGCCCTGTACCCCTATGTCGGCAAGCTCATCAAGGACCTCACGCTGAGGCAGGTCAAGACCCTGGACTGCGGATTCCAGCAGCTCCCCGGACACCCGGACCAGGAGGTCGTCAAGGACTTCCGGATGGTCGAGCTCAGGGACGTCCTGCACCTCGTCAAGCGCTACAAGGCCCACAAGGTCACCCTCAACGTGGAGACCAAGGTCGAGGCCGGTGCGCCTGGGGAAACCGCACCGCGCGAGCTGTTCGTCCGCCGCGTGTTCGAGGAGATCAAGCGCTCGGGGGTGGCGAAGCAGGTGACGATCCAGTCCTTCGACTGGGGTTCTCTGCGGGCGATGCACCGGCTCGCTCCCCGCTGGCCGCTGGTGGCCCTGACCAACTACGACTTCCTCCAGGTGGGAAAGCCCGGTGCCTCCCCGTGGCTCGGTGGCATCGACGTCGACGACTTCGGCGGCGACTTCGTGGACGCGGCTGCTTCCATCGAGGGCGTCACGGCACTGTCACCCAACTACGGCTTCCCGCAGAACGGGAAGATCGGCGACCCCGGTTTCCGCTTCTACCCCGACAAGGCCATGATCACCAAGGCTCACGCGCGGGGCTTGAAAGTCATCCCGTGGACCTGCAACGACCCGGCCACCATCGCAGCGCTCATGGACATGGGCATCGACGGCATCATCTCCGACTACCCGAACCGGGTCCGCCGGATCATGACCGACCGCGGTATGCATCTGCCGAAGGCTTACGAGCCCCGCTGAGGACGAGCCCGGACGTTACGACGCGCAGTGACGGCGGAAGCGAACCGCGGGCACCCATAGCTCGCACGGGCGGCGTGAGCTGGAGCGAGGCTGAGCACGTGCGCGTCGATGCGGACGGCATGGCGGAGCCCGTCGCTGCGCTGTCTTTCATCGCTTGCCCGTGGGATAGGTCCATCGGTCGCCTGCGCCAGCGCCGCTCTGGACCCGGGCGTTACCGAAAGCCAAGTATCGGACGGTCTTGAGGCGGGATCGGGCGCGTCCCGGCAACTCCAGAATCCAGTCGCCGGTACTGCTCTCCCGTCCGGCATCAGCATTTACCCTGAGGCAGGGTCAGGTGACTGCTGCTGATGCAACGCTCCGGCAGCCGACAAGGGGTGGCAAGTGACAGCGGATATCCGTGGGCCGGCATGGGCACTCGACGGATTGGGTGTGCGGTCGGGGCGGTATCCCCTGGCGGTGGAAGGCCCGGTCATGCGGGCAGTGGACCGGTTGGTTCCCGGAGTGTCCACGGTGACCCGGTATGTCCGTTACCACTCGATGTATGCGGCGATCGCGGCGCATGCCGAACAGAACGCCTTGGAATTCACCGCGTGCCGCCGATTGGTCCGCCGAGGCGAGGTGCTGCTGGCGGCGCTCCAGCAGCATCAGGCGGAGATCCACGCGACATGGTCCGCTCATGGGGTCGATCGGGTACGGCGTTTCTGCGCAGAGGAATTGGAACTCGCGCGAGCTGCCGACGAGGAGCAGCTGAACCAGTCGTACTCGCCCCGCCGCTGGGGTTTTTGGGATCAGTACGGCGGGCCCGCCATGGTGCTCGGCACGGTGGATGTCCAGGAGGGAGCACTCAGGCCCGGACGGCACGCGTGTCCTGCCGCCGTCAAGGAGCTCTTCGCCCCGCTGCTCTCTCTTGCGGCGCGAGAAGTCGTGTCCTTCGAGGACCTGGAGACGGCGGGGCAGGCCGCTCTCGACGTCCCCTGTCCGGCCGAGCAGGAGTGGCTGACGGAGGTGTTGACCGCCACCGGTGCCGGAGGAGCCCACGTACCGGAGGATTGGGAGGCGTCCGACCGCACCCGGCGCGCAACCCTCCGTGTCCTCGCCCGGGCGATCGATCTCCGCGGCCATGACGGCCACGGGTATCAGGAGACTCTGCGCTCCGCCGTGGCCTTCGGCGAGGAGATGACCACTGATCCGGTCCTAGCGGCGATTCCTGAGACAGCGGGGTGGCGGGGAACGCTGCTGCGTCACTATTCCGTCGGCGCCTGGCGTCGGCTGTGGTCAGCGCTGGTCTCCGATATCGGGTCCAAGGACGGCGCAGCCGACCGGTCGGCCGAGGAATTGCGCGACTGGCTGGCACAACAGTCCCCGGATGGGGATGTGCGGAGGATGCTGAGCGACCTGCCCCCACTCAAGAACGCGACCGGCCAGTTGATGCCGGTCGAAGGGGGGCTCCTGGTACAGGGCGGCGACGCCCCGATGACGAATGTGCGACTCCTGATCGTGGGTGCGCTGCGGTCCCGGGAAGGGCATCTGCCCGACGACGTACGTGCCGTCTTCCTGGGCCGGCAACGGCGCTCGGCCGAGTTCCTCGACCCGACTTGGATCGACGGGCTCATCAACGACTACATCGACCGGCCGGTGCGCGATCTGGCTTCCCGGCTGGTCGACGACATGCTTGCCCAGTCCCGCAGAGTCGCCCTCGCGAAGCTGCGCACCGACCCGACGACGGGCGGGCTGAAGATCTTCTCCCGACTGCATCTTCGCAACGAGCGGTACTTCAAGACGGGTGACGAAGGAGACTCCGACATCGGCACACGTATCCCCCAATTGGGATTCCTTGCGGAGCAGCTGGGGCTCTTCGCCGTTCAAGACGACTGTTACACCGTCACAGAGAGCGGCCGGCGGATCCTGGAGACGGACCGGTGAGCGCGGTACGGCACACCCGGTTCGCCTCCCCCGTCACGCTGTTGCGCGAATGGGCCGAACGTAACGATCGGCAAGCACTGCACGAAGCACTTTTCGTGGGATTCACGGTCGATCTTCCCTTCCTGGAGAAGGTCGCCATACCCGTCGCACGTGGCCTGGGCGCCCGCATCGCGGTGATCGGTGACGCAGCCCAAGGGCTCCACGATCCGGTCGACGTGCGCATGGCCGGCCGCAGCTATCTGCACGGCCTGGCCACCTGTCGTGGCGCCTTCCACCCCAAGGTCGTGCTTCTGGTCGGCGAACACGCCTGCCGACTGGCAGTGGGCTCGGGTAACCCGACACTGTCCGGTTGGGGTGCCAACGACGAACTGTGGACCGTGGTGGAAGCCGAGGAAGACGAATCGCACGCGCTACTGGCCGACCTCGCCGACTGGTTGGACGAACTGCCCTCTGCCGTGAACCTGGCACCCTGGTCGGCACGTCACCTCGCAGAACTGGCCGCTCTCCTGACCGAACGGCATGTCCATGCTCCTGCTGGACCGGAAGCCGGTCCCCGGCTGCTGCACAATCTCCGTCAAAGCCTTTTGGACCAACTACCGTTCGGCCCTGTTGATGAACTGCACGCGTACGCCCCGTTCATCGACGAGGCCGGCCATGCCTTGAGCGCGCTCGTCCACCGCTTGGTACCACGACGTGTCACCCTCGGCATCCAGCCTCGCTGGTCGAGTTACGACGCCGAAACGATCAAGGAGGCCCTCAGTGGCTCCTCCTCGCAGATCCGACTCCTCGATGAGACGCGGATGCGCCACGGCAAATTCGTCGAATGGCAGACCGGCGGCCGACGCTACGCGCTCACCGGGAGCCCCAACCTCACCCGCGCCGCGCTGTCTACCAGTACCAGGGACGGCGGCAACTGCGAGCTCGCCGTACTCGCCGCCGACACAATGCCGCTGCTCCCCGAAGAAGGGCGCATCGCTCCGCTCGCAAGCCTGGTGGGCCGCACCATCCGGCCTTTCACCTCCAACTGTCAAGCACTCGTCCTTCTCGGGGCGAAAACGGACAGTGAGGGCCTACATGTCTCCCTGGCCCGTGGCCGGCCGACACCCGTTGCGATCAGCACGTCTCCCGACGGTTCGCCAGGCTCGTGGACGGAGATCGGCTCCATCCCTCCAGGGGCATTGGCCTGTTCCTTCCCGCAGCCCGAGGTCCCGGGCGCTGCGATTCGCGCCACCTGTGTCCAGCCGGACGGCAGCGCCGTCGAGTCGCCCGTTGTCTTCGTCTACAGCCCTGTGCACTGCGCACGCCGCGACGGAGCCGACAGCGGGCCCCGCCTGCGATATGACTACACGGCGCAGGTGCTGTTCGCCGACGAACGTGCCGCACGCCGCTTCGAGACCGATCTGCTGCGCCTGCGCGAACTCACCGCCGGAACGTCCGCGCCTCGGGTGAGCCCGGCGACCGGTGCCGGGGCAAGCTCGGTCGCCTCGAGCGGGGTCGACCGCTGGGATGCTTACGTCGCGGACTGCCGTCGGATGATCGGGGCACCGCTGACCGATCTGGCGTTCGGTCCGTTGCAGTTCGGCCTGCCGCAGGCACCGTCGTCACGGTGGGTCGTGTCGGCGGTCACCGGCGGGGCCGCAGAGGACGAAATGGCGTCTGAGGACGGAGCAGAGGACGAGGAGCCTCTCACCGCGAGCGTGGCTGTTGCTCCCCACATTCCGCCCGACCAGCGGGTCCGCTGCCGCACCTGGATCCGACGCTGGGTGGAGGCGCTCGCCGCCTCTGGCGAATCGCCCGCAGCGCCAGTACCGGTACGGCTGGTCGTAGCGAACCTGTATGTCCGACTCCTGGCCGCAGGTGTCTGGGCCGAGAACGACCAGAGCTGGCGCGACGGCCTCAGCGGTCTTCTTGAGGCACTCGGTTCCCATGACAGACCTGGCGAGGCGGACCAGCAGGCTCCACCCGAGACCCGGCGGCGGCTGGACGCGGTCGCGGCCGTGGTGATGACGCTCCTCAGCCAGGACGCCACCTTTACCGGAGGCGGTGAGCACGATGTGCTGGCCGCCCGCGCGTGGCAAAGCAGTAAGGACATGGTCGCGCGCGCCGAGCCCGCTCAGGTGGAGGATCTGATGATCCTGCCGGAGCAGGCGCTCGCCCGCGTCGCGCCCTGGAGCGAGGTCGAACGGCTCATTGCCCGGGCTCAGGAGGACGACCCCCACGCGGAGGTTGTCGAGGAGCTCTCCGCGGCGGGCTGGGAGGCCTCGTACGAGGACGGACTCTGGGAGATCACAGGCTCCTTCGGCAACCCGGTCCCCGTCGTGTCCCGAGCCGCCGACCGACTCGGGCGGCACCACCCGAGCGGCGTGCTCGTCCGGGCCCGGAGCAGGAACCGCTGGGCGTTCGTCGCATGGGCGGCCCCCCACCTGGTCCTCCTGAATCCCCCGGCGCGCGTCTGGCGCACCTACGATGTGCGTCCCCCGGGCACACCGGAATCACGGTTCAGCGGTGGCGACCTTTCCGCGGTGCCCGGCCGCATCGGCGCCCCGGCCCCACTCCCAGCGGGCGCACCCGAGGCCTTGAGGAAGATTCTGGCCGAAGTGGGCCTGCTCTATCCGGAGTTGATCCGGCGGTTGTTCGCAGAGGGAACGTGAAGAGAGAAGGGCACCCATCAGGGATCGAGCACCATGCGCGCCGCCCCGGTGAACGGCTGTCTCCCTTCGGCTCAGCTCGCCCCGCCACACATCTGCTCGAGGCGGGCCGGCGCGATGATGGTGGGAGCAGATCCGAGGGGTACGAGGCTGTCCGCTCCCAGGACTTGGCAGCGCGCCAGTCCGTGCCGGGACCACAGCGCGGCCGTCCACGCACAGAGCAGCGCGTCGATGAGGTCTTCCCGATGCTTGTAGTCGGCTGCGAGCTGAGGTGAGGGCTCCTCGATCAGCCGACGGGACAGCAGGTGGGAGGGGAGCAGGAGGGGCGGATCGGCGGTGGCCAGACCCGCCATACGCGCGATGAGCTTGTCGCACTCCTCCGCCCGGACCGCTCGCCACTGCGCCGTCGGCACTCGCGCCGGCCGGCGCTTGTAGGTGGGGCGTTCCTGGTCGTAGCCCAACTCGGACGCGCCGACCAAGGTCGTATAGGGATAGCACTCGGAGACGACCAGCCCGCCCGTCGGCGGTCCGCCCCTACCGTCGTCGTAGGCCCAGCCGGACTCCTGCAGCAACTCTCGCAGCATCACTCCGCCCCGGCGGGGAGAGCTCTGGTTGGTGCTGTTCGCGCTCACCTTCCACCGGCCGTACCGCTGACCGACTTCCCGCTCGCAGGGCCGCTGGCCAGTCGGATTGTCAACGACCAGCGGGGCATCGACAAAGGCCAGGGCCGATCCGCCAGCGACTGTCTTGGCAAGCCATGCCATCGTCTCTTCGAGCCCGAAGGTCCAGCCGCAGTCGATCACCACGCCGCGACCGTCGATGGCGGCTACGCCGGTCTCGTTGGGCCTGGTACGGGCTCCGCCCTGCGCCCATGCGAGGTCGATACCGATGAACCGCTCAATACCCATGCGTCGGTACTACCAAAGAACCGGCCACTGGGCGTGGCCGGGTCCCCTTCTCCGCCGATCGGCAGCGCCACGTGAGAACAAGCGTGACGGTTTGCAACGCGCACCGCTGTTGAGCGGTGGCACCCGCGAGCCGAAAACCCGGACCCCTGCGTCACGGCTACCAGCCGTCGCGCAGGCATGTCCTGTTTCCGCAGGTGGGAGGCGCAGTACCTGGACCGCCACCGCTCACCCCTCACCGAGCCGATCACGAGACCCGAAGGCCCCAGGAACGACGAAATACCGGTGAGTCACATGACTCGAACCGGTAATTCGTGAACGCTTCGGGACGATCTCGTGAACGTCCCCCTGGTACTGGTGTCCGAGGGGGGACTTGAACCCCCACGCCCGATAAAGGGCACTAGCACCTCAAGCTAGCGCGTCTGCCATTCCGCCACCCGGACAAGGTGTCTGTCGTTCGCGGTGTGTTCCCCGCGGCGACATGGAAAACAATACCAGGGGTTCGGCGCGCCCTTCACCTGCATATCCGGTGGTCAGTGCGGTGCGCGTGCCGGTGGGAGCTCGGCCTCCCCGGTCCTCGGAGGTTCCGGGGCTACCTTCGCGTCCATGAGTGATCGCGGCTACCGCCGGCCCCGCCCGCTGTCCCCTCTGCGCGAGCATCTGCGCGACACGTTCTGGTCCGCCCCGATCATGGGGTTCGTCTGCGTGTTCGTGCTGTGGTTGATCGCCACCGAACTGGACGACGCGATCGTCACGCTGCTCCAGCGGGAGGAGGCGTACGAGGAGCTGGGCGAGCTGATGGCGTTCTCCCAGGACGCGAAGACGATCGTCACCACGATCAGCTCGGCGATGATGACCTTCATCGGCGTCGTGTTCAGCATCTCGCTGGTGGCGGTGCAGATGGCGAGCGGCCAGCTGACGCCCCGGGTGGTGCGGATCTTCGTCAGGAGCCGGATCAGCAAGCTCACGCTGACGGTGTTCCTGGCGACGTTCCTCTTCTCACTGCTGGTGCTCTCCTCGTACGAGAGCGAGAGCGATCCGCGCCGGGTGGTCTCGGTCCCGTTGGTGCAGAGCCTGCTCATCCTGGTGATGCTCGGGCTGAGCCTGCTGCTCTTCGTCGTCTACGTGAGCGCGACGCTGCGGCTGATGCAGGTGGGGCCGGTCGTGGACAGGATCGCGCGCGACTCGTTCCGGGTGCTGGGCCGGATGCCGAGGGGGCCGCGGGGCGATGACGAGCCGGGGCCGGAGACCGCGCGGGTGCTGCACGAGGGGCGGGCCGGGGTGCTGCGGGACGTGAACACGGCGCGGCTGGTCCGGGCCGCGCGGCGGCAGGACGTCGTGCTGCGGCTCATTCCCCGCGTCGGGGACTTCGTGGTGCCGGGGACGCCGGTGCTCGCCGTCCACGGCGGGTCCGTGCCGCCGCCGCGCCGGCTGCGGTACGCGGTCTCCGTCTCGGTGGAGCGGACTCTGCACCAGGATCTGGCGTTCGGGCTGCGACAGCTCGCGGACATCGCGCTGCGGGCCCTGTCGACGTCCGTGAACGATCCGACCACCGCCGTGCAGTGCCTGGACCGGATCGTGCAGTTCCTCGCGGCCGTGGCGCACCTGCCGCTCGGCGCCGTCCCGTCCACCACCGGGACCGGGACGGGCGGGTACGACTGGTGCAGGACGGTCCGGAGTGGGACGACCTGGTCGACCTCGCCTTCGAGGAGATCCGGTGGTGTGTCGTTGGCAGTCCCCAGGTGACGCGCCGGCTCATGGCGGGGCTGGACGACCTGCTGCTGCTCGTCCCCGAGCAGCGGAAGAAGTCGCTGGTCAGGCATCGTGCGCTGCTCGTCCAGACCGTGGAGCGCACGGTGGCGGTGGCCGCCGACCGGGAGTTCGCCCTGCTGCCCGACCGGCAGGGCATCGGGTAGGGCCGGGCCGTGGTGAGCGGTGCGACCGGGCCGCCGGAGGAACTCGGCGGCCCGGCCTTCACGCATCAGTCGGCGCAGCGGCCCTCGCGCAGGGAGTGCAGGTGCTCGCTCGACTTGCGGGCGAACGCGAGCGACTCGACCGGGTTGTCGTGCTCCGCCTGCCAGTGGTGGTAGGTCCGGCCGCGGTGGGTGCGCTGGGTGACCTCGGACAGGAACGTCCTGTAGTCGATGTCCCCGTCGCCCACGTCCGACATGCGGTAGCCGTCGCGGGTCGTCTCGTCGCGGACCCCGTCCTTGACGTGGAAGAGCGGGTAGCGGTCCGGGTGCTTCAGGACGTACTTCAGCGGGTCGAGCGGGGCAGGGCTGCCGTCCACGCGCTTGCTGAAGCGGAACTGGGCGCAGTAGGCCCAGTAGATGTCCAGCTCCAGGTAGACGAGGTCCGGGTCGGTCTCGGCGAGCAGGACGTCGTAGAGGCGCACGTTCGGCTTGTCGGTCGCGAAGGAGAACTCCTCGGCGTGGTTGTGCTGGTAGAACTTCATGCCGCGCCTGCGGGCGGCCGCCCCGTAGGTGTTGAACTCCTCGGCCGCCCGCTTCCAGCCGTCGACCGTGGAGCCGTAGCGGAACGGGCCCGAGGCCGTGCCGATGTGCTTGAGGCCGAGCGCCTGGGCGTCGTCGAGGACCTTCTCCAGGTTCTGGGCGAAGGTGTACGCGCCGGGGTTGTTGTCGTCGTAGTAGCCGACGTGGCTGCCGATCGGGTTGAGGCCGTGGTCCCGGGCCAGCCGCTTGAGCTGGGCCAGGGTGATGGGACCGGCCGAGCCCTGGGTGTAGCCCGCGAGTTCGATCTCGTCGTAGCCGTACTTCTCCAGTTCGGCGAAGACCGGCGCGAAGCCCAGCGTGGAGATCTGGTCGCGGAGGCTGTAGAGCTGGATGCCGAGGCGGCCGGGCGGCAGGACGGGCTTGCCCTTGCCGTGCCCGTGCCCGTGGTCATGGCCGTGGCCGTTGCCGTGTCCCTGGCCTCGGTCGCGGCTGTCGGCCTGGGCGCTCGCCGTGCCGATGATGGTGGCGGCGGTGGCTCCGGCGGCGACACCGAGGATGTTGCGGCGGCTCAGTCTGCGGGCGAGTTCGGTGTCCTTGGAGGTGCGGCTCATGTTCGGGTGTCTCCCTTGCTGGCCTGACGGGGTGAGTGGTGCGGTGCCGGGCGCGTGACGGGGAATGTCAGTGCAGTCCGGCAAGTTGGAGGAGCAGGGACTTCACTTCGGTGGCCCTGACCCGGTCGGTGAGAGCGTGGGGGGTGGAGCAGAGGATGAGCGGACCTTCGTCGTCGCTCTCGGGGAGGCGGCCGTGGCTGCCGCGAATAGGTGAGGGGTCCAGGGGGACGACCGCCATGCGGTAGCGCATGCCGAGCTTCTTGCGGGCGACCGCCGAGACGGCCTTGACCCGGACGTAGGGGTCCTGGGGGTCCATGAAGAGCTCGACGGGGTCGTAGCCGGGTTTGCGGTGGATCTCGACGAGCTGGGCGAAGTCGGGGGCGCGGGCGTCGTCGAGCCAGTAGTAGTACGTGAACCAGGCGTCCTTCTCCGCGACGGCGACCAGTTCGCCGGAGCGGGGGTGGTCCAGGTGGTGCGCCTTCTTGCCCTGGTCGTCGAGGAGTTGCTCGATGCCGGGAAGGTCCGCGAGGGCCGCCCGGGTCGCTTCCAGGTCCTCGGGGCGGCGTACGTAGACGTGGGCGAGCTGGTGGTCGGCGACGGCGAAGGCCCGGGAGGCCATCGGGTCCAGGTATTCCATGCCGTCCTGGGTGTGGACCTCCAGAAGTCCCGCCCGGCGCAGGGCCCGGTTGATGTCGACGGGGCGGTCGACGCGGGTGATGCCGTATTCGGAGAGCGCGACGACGGTACGCCCCTCGGCACGGGCGTCGGCCAGGAGCGGGGCGATGGCCCGGTCGAGGTCGGCGGCGGCCCGGTGGGAGCGCGGGTCGTCGGGGCCGTGGCGCTGGAGGTCGTAGTCGAGGTGGGGCAGGTAGCAGAGGGCGAGGTCGGGGGTGCGGGTGGCGATGATGTGGCGGGTGGCGTCGATGATCCACTGGGAGGAGACGAGGTCGGCGCCGGGGCCCCAGAAGTGGAAGAGGGGGAAGGTGCCGAGCTTTTCGGTGAGTTCGTCGTGCAGGGCGGGGGGCCTGGTGTAGCAGTCGGGTTCCTTGCGGCCGTCGGCGTAGTAGACGGGGCGCGGGGTGACCGTCCAGTCGGTGTCGGCGCCCATGGCGTACCACCAGCAGATGTTGGCGACGGTGTAACCGGGGTGGGCGCGGCGGGCCGCGTCCCACAGCTTGTCGCCCTCGACGAGCCCGTTGTGCTGGCGCCAGAGCAGGACGTCGCCGAGCTCGCGGAAGTACCAGCCGTTGGCGACGATGCCGTGTTCGGCGGGCATCGTTCCGGTGAGGAAGGTCGACTGGGCGGCGCAGGTGACGGCCGGCAGGACGGTGGAGAGCGGTGCCTTCGCGCCCCGCTCCCCCATGGCCCGGAGGTTCGGCATGTGGGCCAGGAGCTGCGGGGTGAGGCCGACGACGTCGAGGACCAGGAGGGGGGTGGGACCGCCGGTCTCCGGTGCGGTTTCCGTGCCGGGTTCGGGAGCGCTCATGGCAGTTCCTTGAGGCCGAGGTCGACCAGGAGGTCGCGGGCGAGGGTGAGTTCGGCGGCGATGCCGTCGGCGAGCTGGGTGCGGGTGCGGGGGCGCAGTTCGGCGGGCAGCGCCTGCCAGGTGTACGTCTCCACCTCCAGGTGCCGGGTCAGGGGCACGGGCCCGCCGACGAGCCGGGCGAGCGTGTCGCGGAGCACGGGCAGCGTCGAGGTCAGCGGGGGCGCCGGGGGTGCGTGGAGCGGTACGTGGAAGTGGGCGCGCCAGGGGGTGCTGTCCGGGAGCGCCCGGCCGGTGACGGCTTCGTCCAGGTCGTCGGTGCCGCGCAGTCCGGCGGCGGTGCTGGTGCGGGTCTGGTGCAGGAAGCGGGGTTCGGCGAACGCGGCGAGCGCGCTGCGGACCTCGGGCAGGTGGGGGTGGTCGGCGTGCAGGGCGGCGGAGAGCTGGGACTTGACGACGCGGATGCCGGCGGCGGCCAGGGCGTCGAGTGCGGTGCCGGGGTCCTCGAAGGAGGTGGCGAGGTGGCAGGTGTCGACGCAGATCCCGATACGGTCGTGGGCCACGTCGGTGAGCGGGGCGATGGCGTCGGCGGTGGTCTCGACCGTGCAGCCCGGTTCCGGTTCCAGGCCGACGCGGATGGACTTGCCGGTCATCTCGGCCAGGGCGTCGAGGCGCTGGGCGAGTGTGGTGAGGGCGGAGCGTGCGGTGCGGGCCGCCTCGGGGTCGCCGTCGTAGGGGGTGCGCCAGGCGAGCGGCAGGGTGGAGATGGTGCCTTCGGTGGCGTCGTCCGGGAGGAGGGCGGCCAGGAGGCGGGCGAGGTCGGTGGTGTGGGCCAGACGCTCCGGTTCGGTCCAGTCCGGCCGGTAGACGCGGTACTTGACCTCGTCGGCGCCGAACCCTTCGTAGGGGAAGCCGTTGAGGGTGACCACTTCGAGGCCGCGGCTGTCGAGTTCGGCGCGCAGGGCGCGGAGTTCGGCGGGGTCGTTGATCAGGGCGCGGGCCGCGTCGCGGGCGAGCCAGAGGCCGATGCCGAGCCGGTCCCGGCCGAGTCGGCGGCGGACGGGTTCGCAGTGGTCGCGGAGCTGGGCGCGGACGCCGTCCAGGGTCTCGGCGGGGTGGACGTTGGTGCAGTACGCCAGGTGGACGGTCGAGCCGTCGGGGTGGCGGAAGCGCATGGCCGCCTCACTCCCCGCCGCGCAGGATGGAGTTGCCCTCGTGGAGTGGATCGGGGGCCGGGACGTCGAGTTGGAGGCGGCCGCTCTGGCCGTAGAAGGCGACCGGGTTGCGCCACAGCACCTGGTCGACGTCGTCCTCGGTGAAGCCGGCCTTCAGCATGGCGTCGGCGACCTTGCGGGTCTTGAGGGGGTCGCTCCTTCCCCAGTCGGCGGCCGAGTTGACGATCATCTTCTCGGTGCCGTGGTTCCGGAGGATGGTGACCATCCGGTCCTCGTCCATCTTGGTGTCCGGGTAGATGGAGAAGCCGGCCCAGCAGCCGCTGTCAGTGGCGGCCTTTACCGTTGTCTCATTGAGGTGATCGAGGAGAACGTGCTCCGGGGGGAGGTTCGATTCGCGGACGACGTCGATGGTGCGGTGCAGACCGGCGAGCTTGTCGCGGTGCGGGGTGTGGACGAGGGCGGGCAGCCCGTGGTCGGCGGCGAGCTGGAGCTGGGCCGCGAGGGCGTGGTCCTCGGCCGGGGTCATGGAGTCGTAGCCGATCTCGCCGACGGCGACGACGCCGTCCTTCACGAGGTAGCGGGGCAGCGCGTCCAGGACGGGGGTGCAGCGGGGGTCGTTCGCCTCCTTGGGATTGAGGGCGAGCGTGCAGTGGTGCGCGATGCCGTACTGGGAGGCGCGGAAGGGCTCCCAGCCGAGGAGCGCGTCGAAGTAGTCGAAGAAGCTGGCGGGCGAGGTGCGGGGCTGGCCGAGCCAGAAGGAGGGTTCGACGAGCGCGCGGACGCCCGCGTCGTACATCGCCTGATAGTCGTCGGTGGTGCGGGAGGTCATGTGGATGTGGGGGTCGAAGATGCGCATCAGGACTCCTCCGTGGGGGCGGGGGCTGCGGGAGTCGCGGTCGGCGGGGCCGGGTGGGCGCCTTCGTCGGCCGCGGCGGTGAGGTCGAGGACCGTGCGCAGGTCCTCGGGGACGGCGCGGCCCGCGGCGGTGCGTTCGGCGGCGAAGTCGCCGAGCATACGGGCGAGTTCGGCGTCTCCACGGGCCCGCTCGCCGAGCCGGGCGACGGCCGCGACCGGCACCTCGGTGAACAGGCACTTGAGTACGGCGTGCCGCCAGGCGTGGGTGTCCAGGTGGTCGGCGGCGTAGGGACCGACGGCCGCGGCGACCAGCCGGGTGTCGTTGGCGCGCAGGGCGTCCTCGACGAGTGGGAGCGCGGTGGAGCCGAGGTCGAGGCGGTGCAGGGTGAGCAGGACGGCGCGGCGTTCGGCGGCGGTGCCCTGTTCGTAGAGCCGGGTGACGGAGGGCAGCGTGGCGCGTGCCTGGATGAGCAGGAGGGAGCGTACGGAGTCGGCGTGCTCAAGGCCGCAGTGTCGGCCGGCGGCGGCGTAGCGCAGCTCCCAGGGCGGGGAGGTGTACGGGCCGGCCGCCTCCCGGCCGGGGGCGTCGGGCGTGGCCGCGTCGTGGGCCGCTTCGGCCAGGGCCTCGTCGAGCCAGGCCCGGGCGGCTCCGCCGAGTTCGGCGTCGAGTTCCTCGCGGGACTTCAGCACGGGACGCCTCCCTGGGGCCCGGTGCCGCGTGTCAGGGCGTCGCGCAGGAAGTCGATCGAGGTGCGGGCCAGCTCGGGGCCGGCGTGGGAGTGGCGGGGCAGCTCGACGACGGTGAGGCCCCGGTAGTCCGATGCGGCCAGGGCGGCGAGCACGGGCGGAAAGTCGATCTCCCCCTCGCCGAACGGGAGGTGTTCGTGGACTCCGCGCCGCATGTCCTCGATCTGGACGTGCCGGAGCCAGGGGGCGGAATCCTCGACGCACTCCAGGGGTGTCATCTCCTCCAGACACTGGCAGTGGCCGATGTCGAGGGTGAGGCCGAGCGGTCCCGGGTCGCCGAGGAGGCCGCGCAGGTGGTGGAAGTCGGCGAGGGTGGCGAGGAGGTGACCGGGTTCGGGCTCGATGGCGAGGGGAACGCCGGACCGGTCGGCGGCTTCGATGACGGGGGCGAGCGCTTCGGTGAGCCGTTTCCACGCGGTGTCCGCCGAGGTGCCGGGCGGGGTGACGCCACTGAAGCAGTGGACGGCGGGCGCGCCGAGTTCGGCGGCCACGTCGACGGCGCGGACCAGCAGCGCGGTGCGGGCGGCCCGGGCGTCGGGGTCCGGGTCGAGGAGGGAGGGACCGTGCTTGCGGCGCGGGTCCAGGACATAGCGGGCACCGGTCTCCACGGTGACCCGGAGGCCGAGGGAGGTGAGCCTGCGGCGGACCTGGCGGGTGCGGTCGGTGAGGTCCGGGGCCATGGGGTCCAGATGCATGTGGTCGAGGGTCAGGCCGACGCCTTCGTAGCCGAGGTCGGCGAGCAGGCCGAGGGCGTCGTCGAGGCGGAGGTCGGTGAGCCCGTTGGTGCCGTATCCGAGGTGGAGGGTCATGTGGGGCTCACCTTCCGGGAGAGGCTGCGGGCGAGGGGGACCAGGCCCATGACGGCGAGACCGGTGACGGGTGCCCCGGCGCGGGCGGCGAGTGCTGCCTGGAGCGGGATCATGGCCCGGATGCCTCCGCCGACCGCGCGCTGGGTCAGGGGCGGGGACGGGTTGAGCGCGGCGTGCAGAAGGGGTGGGCCTGCGGTACGGAGGTAGGCGCCGGTGAGCGCGATGACCAGGAGCCGGACGGGGTCGGTGACCTTTCCGAGCGGGCCTGTGTCGAGACGCCGCGCGACGGGGCCGGCGTCGGCGTCCGCCCTCGCCGTACCGGGCCGGTCGGGGGCCCGTCCCCAGGACTCCCGCAGCACCGCTGCCGCGAGTGCCGTCGTCGTGGCCAGCACCGCGGGCGGGGCGCCGGTGGAGCCGCCCTGCGTCTCGTGGCGCGATACGGCGGTGACGCCGTAGGTGTGGGCCCCGAGCACCAGGGCGGCGGGCAGCGCGGGCAGGCATGCGGGCCGGCCGCGGTGTGCCGCTGCGGCAACGTTGTCGGGTGAACGGGTGCCGCCCGGCGCGCGTACGCCCGTCGCCGTGGCCGTCGCGCCCAGCAGCAGGTCCAGTGAGCGGGCCGCCGCCATGGCCGCCGGGCCCGCCTTCGTGTGCTTCAGGTACAGGTCGTAGGCCCAGACCGTGGCGGCCAGGCCCGTGGCGACGGTCAGCGCGGGGCGGCCGGCGCGGGCCGCCAGGGCGAGGCCCGCGGCGGTCAGCACCCCGGCCGCGCCCAGGGCCGCCACCGGGCTGATCCGGCCCGAGGGGATCGGGCGGTGCGGGCGGTCCACGGCGTCCTCGTCGCGGTCGGCCCAGTCGTTGAGGGCCATCCCGGCCTCGTACAGGCACAAGGACGCACCCATCGCCAGGGCCGTGCCCCGGCCGGGGCGGCGGCCCACCGCCGCCGCGCCCGCCAGGGCGTCCCCGGGCACGGAGAACAGTGCGGAGACCCGCAGCAGTTCCGCCCAGGCCCGCAGGCGCTCCCGGGGCGCGCCCCGGTCGGCTGTCCGGCCGGGCCGGCCCGGGCCGGCGTCCGCGCCCCGTTCCCCGTTCCGGCCCGTGGTGGGAGGTTCGGGCCTGTCCGGTGCGGGCGCAGTCCCGCCGGCACCGGACAGACGATCATCGGTCACGGCGGTCGTTGCCACGCCGTGTGCGACACCGTTCGCGCGCCCGGCCGGGAGTACCGGCAGGGCCGAGGCCAGAGCGGCCCGGAGGGCGTTCCGTCGCCACCTCACGCCTGGTCCCGCAGCCGCTCGGCGAAGGTGAGCAAGGTGGCGTACTGCTCGGCGAGCGCCGCCGACGTGCCGCCGTCCGGGTCCTTGAAGTAGAAGCCGAGCTCCGGCAGGGGGCCGGTGATCCCCTTCTCGTGGGCGCGGGCGAGCAGCCGTGCCAGGTCCAGGACCAGGGGGGCCGCGAGCGCGGAGTCGCAGCCCTGCCAGATGGTCTGGAGGATCATGCGGGAGCCGAGGAAGCCGTCGAAGGCGATGTGGTCCCAGGCGGTCTTCCAGTCCCCCATCGCGGGCACGTCGTCGATGTGCACCTCGCCCTCGGGTGCGGCGCCGAAGGTGTCGGCGAGGACGCGCTCCTTGCCGGCGTTCTTGGCGGCGGCGGCCGCCGGATCGGCCAGCGCCGCCCCGTCCCCGCCGCCCAACAGGTTGGACCCGGACCATGCCCGTACGGCGAGGGCGCGCTGGAGAAACATCGGGGCGAGTACGGAACGCAGCAGCGTCTGGCCGGTTTTGCCGTCGCGTCCGGCGTGGGGAAGTCCGCTGGAGGCGACGGTGTCGGTGAGCGCGGGGGTGCGCAGGCCGGTGGACGGGGTGAAGTTGGCGTAGGAGCAGCCGGCCCGCAGGGCGGCGGCCGCGTAGAGCGAGCTGGCGGGCAGCCGGGTGTCGTCGGGTCCTGGCGCGGGTTCGGTGGAGGCGACGTTGACGACGACGGTGCGGGCCAGACCGTGGCGGTGGGCGAAGCCGGTGAGGTCGGCGGCGAAGGCGGCGATGAGCTCCTGGTCGGTGCGGGTGTCGCCGGGGAGCGGTCCGCCGGGGCGGATCTCGGCGTCGGCGGCGTCGAGGTCGGCGCGTACGGCGGAGGGCAGTGCGTAGGACAGTACACCGCCGTCGGCCAGGGCCTCGGCCCGCTTGGCGAGCGGGCAGTCGAGGGTGTCGTGGCCGCCGAAGACCAGGCTGGTCAGGGCGGGGAGGCCGCTGTCGGCGAAGGGGGGCGTCTCGGTGACCATGCCGGTCGGCGGGTGCAGGCCCGCGGCGATGGCGGCGCAGCCCGCGGTGGCGGTGGTCGCCACGGAGCCGCGTGCTCCGATGAACCAGACGCCGGTGCGGCCCGCGGCTCCGTCGGGGCCGGTGGCCTCCGAGGGGCTCGGAGCGTCGTTGCGGCCTGGGGCGTCGGTTCGGCCTTGACGATCGGCGCGTGCGGTCACGGGCTGCCTCCCTGGGGGATGTCGGGGGTGGAGGACGTCGGGCGGGGGAAGGCGGGTGCTTCCCCCGCCCGTCGTCGGCAGAGGCGGCCGCCCTACTGCGAGGGCAGCTCCTTCAGTTGGATGTTGCGGAAGGACACCTGGTCGTCGGCTCCGTGGTTCTGGAGGCCGATGTAGCCGTCCTTCAGACTGCGGGCCGGGTCGGTGTTGGTGAAGTCGTTGATCTTCGCTCCGTTGAGGAAGATCTGCAGACGTTCGCCCTGCACCTTGATCTCGTAGCTGTTCCACTGTCCCGGCGGCCGCAGGACGCGGTCACGGGCCTTGATGTTGGCGGACTTGAAGGTGTAGACGGCGCCGGTGGTGCGGTCGGCGGCGTCGGTGGCGTCGATCTGTATCTCATACCCGTTGTTGACCGCCGACCACGGGTCGTCGGACTCCGGGAAGCCCACGAAGATGCCGGAGTTGTCGTCGCCGGTCATCTTCCAGTCGAGCTTCAGCGAGTACGACTTCAGCTCCTTGGCCTGGTAGGTGAGCAGACCCATGCCGCCCTCGGAGTGCAGGGCTCCGTCACTGACGGAGAACTTCCCCGGGCCCGCCTGCTTCCAGCCTTCCAGCGTCTTGCCGTTGAAGATGGGCCGGTAGTCCTTGTCCGGCTTGCAGTCGGCCTTGACCTGGCCGGTGGCGTAGCGCAGGCCGCCCAGCACGTGGCTGCGGAAGGCCGGCTCGGCGTAGGACTCCTTGGTGTGGCCGAGGCCGGTGTAGAAGGAGCGGCCGCCCTCGTAGGTCTGGCACCAGGAGATCGGGTGATCGCCCTTCATGTTCCCGCCGGTGTAGGTGGTCTCGTCGAGTGTGGCGAGGACCTTGGCCTTGTCCCGGGGGTTGGTGCCGTAGTTGTACCACTCGTCGGTGCGCTCCCACTCCTCGTCCAGGTGGGCGGTGGCGGGGTGGTCGTGGTCCTCCACGCGGACGGTGGCGGGCTGGATCTGCGGGTGGGAGTCGAAGTAGGCGCCGACGAGGCCCCCGTAGAACTCCCAGTCGTACTCGGTGTCGGCCGCCGCGTGGATGCCGACGTAGCCGCCACCGGTGGCGACGTAGTTCTCGAACGCCTTCTGCTGCTCGGCGTTGAGGACGTCACCGGTGGTGGAGAGGAACGCGACGGCGTCGTAGCGGGCCAGGTTGCTGGTGGTGAACTGGGCGGCGGACTCGGTGGAGTCGACCGTGATGTTGGTGTCCTTGCCGATCTCCTTCAGGGCCGCGATGCCCGTGGGGATCGAGTCGTGGCGGAAGCCGGCGGTCTTGGAGAAGACCAGGACGCGCTTGGCGGTCCTGTCGACGGGGGTGTTGGACAGTTCGAAGTCGTCGACGTCGTAGAGCGCTCCGTCGCCGCCCTTGAAGACCAGGAAGAGTTCGGTCTGCTTCTTGGGCGCCCCGCGCAGCGGGATGTCGATGTCCTGGAAGGTGTCCCAGCTGCCGGTCACCGGGACGGGTCCCGAGCCGAGGATCTTGCCGGTGGGCGATCCGGTGCGCACTTCCAGGAAGCCGCCCGAACCGGCCGACGAGACGCGGGCGGTGAGCTTGGTGGTACCGCCCAGGACGTACGTCTTGAAGGAGATCCAGTCGTCGTTGTGGATGTCGCCGACGGTCTTGCCGCCGTGCGCGCTGGATTTGGCCGGGGTGGTGACGCCGGATGAGGCGTCGAAGTGCTCGGCCTGGCGGTGCTTGGGCTGGAGCCGGGCGGCGTCCTTGCCGGTCAGCTTGGCCTGGCCGCCACCGCCGTGGTCGGTGTAGGAGGCCGAGATGCCGCCGTAGATGTTGGCGTTGGGGTCGTGGCCGCCTTCCATGGCGGTCTTGATGGTGCCCTCGCAGCCGTGCTCGGTGGTGATGTCGTGGCCGTGGCTGTCGTGGCCCAGGGTGAACTTGACCTCGACCTCGGTGCAGTCGATGGTCCCGTCCTCCGGGTCGCTGACGTTCACCTTGAACGGCACGGCGTCACCGAACTCGAAGAGCTGTCCGTCCTCGGGGAGTTCCAGCTTCACGGTCGGGGCGGTGTTGCCGACGGTGACATGGACGCTGGCGGAGCCGGTGCGGCCGGTCGGGTCCTTGGCGGTGAGGGTGGCGGTGTAGGTGCCGTTCTTCTTGTACGTGTACGTCGGGTTGGCGGCGGTGGACTTTCCGCCGTCACCGAAGTCCCAGGCGTAGGTGAGCGGGTCGTCGTCGCCGTCGGCCGTGCCGGCCGAGGAGAACTTCACCTTCAGGGGCGCGGTGCCGGAGGTCTTGTTCGCCGCGGCCTCGGCGATGGGCGAGCGGCCTCCGGTGGCGTTCTCGATGCGGTAGAGCGCGGAGTTCTCGTCGCCGCCGAACCAGGCGAGGCCGTAGTCGAGGACGTACAGGGCCCCGTCCGGGCCGAAGGCCATATCCATGATCTGCGTGCCGGACCAGGGGACGTCGTTGATGGACTGGACGCCGCCGTCGGCGTCCTGCTCGATGCGCTTGATCCACTGGCGGCCGAACTCACCGGCGAAGAAGTCGCCGTCGTAGGCCTCGGGGAACTTCACCGGGGAGTCGAGGTCCGCGTCGTAACGGTAGACGGGCCCGCCCATCGGCGACTCGGAGCCGGTGCCGAACTCGGGCACGGAGCCACCGTCGTACGGGATCCACGCGGCCTCGGCCGGCGGCAGGTCGACGAGCCCGGTGTTGTGCGGCGACTCGTTCTTCGGGGCGGCGCAGTCGAAGGCGGCGCCGGATGCCTTGGTGCCGAAGTCGTAGTCGATGTAGGGCTCGTTGTCGCCGACGCAGAACGGCCAGCCGAAGTTGGCGGCCTTCGTCACACGGGCGAACTCGACCTTGCCGGCGGGTCCGCGCTTGGGGTCGGCCGCGCCGGCGTCCGGGCCGTAGTCGCCGACGTACACGATGCCGGTGGCCTGGTCCACGGAGAAGCGGAAGGGGTTGCGGAAGCCCATCGCGTAGATCTCGGGGCGCGTCTTGTCCGTCCCGGGTGCGAAGAGGTTCCCCTCCGGAATGGCGTACGAGCCGTCCTCGGCGACCTTGATGCGCAGGATCTTGCCACGCAGGTCGTTGGTGTTGCCCGAGGTGCGGCGGGCGTCGAACGCCGGGTTGCGGTCGGGGCGTTCGTCGATCGGGGTGAAGCCGTCGGAGGCGAACGGGTTGGTGTCGTCGCCGGTGGAGAGGTAGAGGTTGCCCTCGGCGTCGAAGTCGATGTCGCCGCCGACGTGGCAGCACATGCCGCGTGAGGTGGCGACGTCCAGGACCTTCTTCTCACTGGCGGTGTCGAGGGTGCCGTCCTCGTTGAGGACGAAGCGGGAGAGCCGGTTGACTCCCTCGAACTTCGCGAAGTCGGCCGCGGTGCCGGTCTCCGGGGCGTCGCCCGAGGGGGTGTCCATCGGCGGTGCGTAGAAGAGGTAGATCGCGCGGTTCTCGGCGAAGTCGGGGTCGACACCGACGCCTTGGAGGCCTTCCTCGTCGTGCGTGTACACGGGGAGGGTGCCGGAGATCTTGGTGTTCCCGGCGCTGTCGGTGATCCGCAGCTCGCCGTTGCGGGAGGTGTGCAGCACGCTGCGGTCGGGGAGGACGGCGAGCGACATGGGCTCGCCGGTCTCCTCGGCGCCCTTGGCCAGGGTGACTTGCTGGAAGTCCTCCGCCAGGGGCTCCTCGTGCCCGGGGTGTCCCGGGTGGGCGGTGGCGCCGGGGGCGGAGCCGAGGGTCAGGGTGGCGGCGGCGAGCAGGCCGCCGGTGAACAGCGCGAGCGATTTACGGACGCGGGTCCGGGCCAGGAGCCGCTTTCTGGTTCTGTGCACGTAGGTCCTCCGGAGAGTGCCGGTTGTACGGGCGGGTGTAGCCGTGCCGTGCCGCGCGGGGACTGCCGCGCATGCGTCACCGGGGACGGGAGCGACCCCGGTGACGCGAGTCATGTCGTGTACACGAAATGGACGGTAGACCTGTTCGTCCTCGACGGAAAGCCCTTGTGCGAGAGGTAAGTCGAACTTCTTCTTCCGCCAGGACAAAGGGGTTTCCGGGCAGGGCGAGGCAGCCCCGGGGGCGGGGAGCCGTGTAACGGATCGCACCCCGGGGCTTGGCCGGGCGTCCTACTCGCCGCCGCCGAAGGCCGCGTCGAAGGAGGCCGACGGCGGGTCGAAGTCGAAGCGCTTGAGGCTGGCGAGCGCTTCCGGGGCGCCGGTCAGCCGGTCCATGCCGGCGTCCTCCCACTCCACGGAGACCGGTCCCTCGTAGCCGATGGACCGGAGCATCCGGAAGACGTCCTCCCACGGCACGTCACCGTGACCGGCGGAGACGAAGTCCCAGCCGCGCCGGGGGTCGCCCCACGGCAGATGCGAGCCGAGGCGGCCGTTGCGGCCGTCGAGGCGCTTGCGGGCCTCCTTGCAGTCCACATGGTAGATCCGGTCGCGGAAGTCGTAGAGGAAGTTGACCGGGTCCAGGTCCTGCCAGACGAAGTGGCTCGGGTCGAAGTTCAGCCCGAACGCGGGCCGGTGGTCCACCGCTTCCAGGGCGCGCTTGGTGGTCCAGTAGTCGTACGCGATCTCGCTCGGGTGCACCTCGTGGGCGAAGCGCACCCCCTCGGCGTCGAAGACGTCCAGGATCGGGTTCCAGCGCTCGGCGAAGTCCTCGTAGCCCCGCTCGATCATGTGCGGCGGGACGGGCGGGAACATCGCGACGAGGTGCCAGATCGAGGAGCCGGTGAACCCGATGACCGTGTCCACCCCGAAGGCGGCGGCGGCCCGGGCGGTGTCCGCGATCTCGGCCGCGGCCCGCTGCCGTACACCTTCGGGCTCGCCGTCGCCCCAGATGCGGGCGGGCAGGATGCCCTGGTGGCGTTCGTCGATCGGGTGGTCGCAGACGGCCTGGCCGACCAGATGGTTGGAGATCGCGAAGCACTTCAGCCCGTACTTGTCGAGCAGTTGGTGCCTGGTGTCCAGGTATCCGGGGTCGGCCAGCGCCTTGTCGACCTCGAAGTGGTCTCCCCAGCAGGCGAGTTCGAGCCCGTCGTAGCCGAAGTCCCGGGCGTGCTTGCAGACCTCCTCCAACGGGAGGTCGGCCCACTGGCCGGTGAACAGGGTGAAGGGGCGGGGCATGGGCGGCTACCTCCTGAGGTCCGAGGACGGGACCGGGGTGTGGACGGAGTTCTTTGCGGCGCTCTCCTCCACGGCGGCGAGGACCCGCTGCACCTGGAGCCCGTCCGCGAACGACGGTACGGGAGGAACGCCTGCGGCGATCGTGTTCACCACGTCGCGGGCCTGGTGGACGAAGGTGTGCTCGTAGCCGAGGGCGTGGCCCGGGGGCCACCAGGCCTCCAGGTACGGGTGCTCGGGTTCGGTGACGAGGATGCGGCGGAAGCCCGCGGTGGCGGCGGGTTCGGTGTGGTCGTGGAAGGACAGCTCGTTGAGCCGTTCCAGGTCGAAGGCGAGGGAGCCCAGCTCCCCGTTGATCTCCAGACGCAGGGCGTTCTTGCGTCCCGCCGCCATCCGGGTCGCCTCGAAGGAGGCCAGTGCGCCGGAGGCGAGGCGCCCGGTGAAGATCGCCGCGTCATCCACGGTCACCTCGCCCCGCTCCACCGTGTCGGCGCTGCCCGAGAGCCCTGCGGACGCCCCGGCGAGCAGGGGCCTCTCCCGCACGAACGTCTCGGCCACGGCGGACACTCCGGTGAGCAGTTCGCCCGAAAGGTACTGGGCGAGGTCGACGATGTGGGCGCCGAGGTCCCCGAGCGCGCCGGACCCGGCGTGCTCCCGCTTGAGCCGCCAGGTGAGCGGTGAGGCCGGGTCCACCAGCCAGTCCTGGAGATAGGTGGCCCGCACATGGCGCAGCGGACCGAGCCGGCCCTCGGCGATGAGCTGCCGGGCGAAGGAGATCGCGGGCACTTTGCGGTAGTTGAAGCCCACCATCGCCACCTGCCCGCGGGCGGAGGCCGCCTCGGCGGCGCGGACCATCGCCTCCGCCTCGGCGACGGTGTTGGCGAGCGGCTTCTCGCACAGGACGTGCTTGCCCGCCTCCAGGGCGGCGATGGCGATCTCCGCATGGCTGTCGCCGGGGGTGCAGATGTCGATCAGCTGGACATCGTCCCGGGCGATCAGGGCCCGCCAGTCGGTCTCCGCGGCCGCCCAGCCGTGCCGGGCCGCGGCGGCGTCGACGGCCGCGCGGTCGCGTCCGCAGATCGCGGCGAGAGCGGGTCGCAGGGGCAGGTCGAAGACGTGTCCCGCGGTGCGCCACCCCTGCGAGTGGGCGGCGCCCATGAACGCGTATCCGACCATGCCGACCCCGAGCGTTCCCGGCGCGTCCTGCGGCGAAGATGCTGGGGCTTGCGTTTCCGTCTCTTGACTACGGGCCATGCGGACTTCCTCCTCATCGGTGTGCGGTAACGGGCCGGGGGATGCGCTCCGAGCACCCCCCGGAGTCCCGGTCAGTTGAAGCCCGTCGGCAGGTACTGGTCGATGTTGTCCTTCGTCACGACCGCGGAGTACAGGGTCAGGGAGGTCGGGATCTCCATCTCGGAGAGACCGCTGACGCCCTTGCTCTGACCCAGCGCCCGTGCCAGGTCGATCGCGGACGCGGCCATCGTCGGCGGGTAGAGGACGGTGGCCTTGATGACCGAGTCGTCGGCCTTGATGGCGTCCATCGCGGACTTGGCGCCGGCGCCGCCGACCATGATGAACTCGTCCCGGCCCGCCTGCTCGATGGCGCGGAGCGCGCCGACGCCCTGGTCGTCGTCGTGGTTCCACAGGGCGTCGAACTGCTTCTGCGCCTGGAGGAGTTGAGCCATCTTGGCCTGGCCGGACTCGACAGTGAAGTCGGCGGCCTGACGGGCCACCGGTTTGATGTTGGAGTAGTTCTTGAGGGCGTCGGCGAAGCCCTGGCTGCGCTGCTTGGTCAGCTCCAGGTTGTCGATCCCGGCGAGCTCGACGACCTTGGCGTTCGGCTTGTCCTTGAGTTGTTCGCCGATGTAGTGACCGGCGTTGAGGCCCATGCCGTAGTTGTCGCCGCCGACCCAGCAGCGGTAGGCCTGCGGGGAGGCGAAGACGCGGTCCAGGTTGACGACGGGGATGCCCGCCCTCATGGCCTCCAGGCCGACCTGGGTGAGAGCCTTGCCGTCGGCGGGGAGCACGACGAGGACGTCGACCTTCTTGTTGATGAGGGTCTTGACCTGGCCGATCTGGGCGGCGGTGTCGTTGGAGCCCTCGGTGGTCTCCAGGGTGACGTCGGAGTACGTCTCCGCGCGGGATTTGGCGTTCACGTTGATCGCGTTGAGCCAGCCGTGGTCGGCCTGCGGTCCGGCGAAGCCGATGGTGACGGCCTTGCCCGGCTTGTCGTCGGCGGGGGCGCTGTTGCCGGCGGGCTCGGTCTTCTTGGGCTCGTTGCTGGTACACGCGGTGAGGAGCGCGCCCGCGGAGACGGCGGCGGTTCCGAACAGCAGCCCTCTGCGGCTGGTTTCTGGCATGACGGTCTGACCCTTCATCCGGTGGGTGCGTACGAGGTGCGGGGTGCGGGGCGTTCAGGGGCCGGGGTGCGCGGGGTGCTCAGGTTTCCCTGCCGCGCATGGTGCGGCGCTGGACGAGGACGGCGGCGACGATGATGGCGCCCTTGGCGATCTGCTGGACATCGCTCTGGAGGTTGTTGAGAGCGAAGATGTTGGTGATCGTGGTGAAGATCAGGACGCCGAGGACGGAGCCGACGATGGTGCCCCGGCCGCCGCTGAGCAGGGTCCCGCCGATGATCGCGGCGGCGATGGCGTCGAGCTCGTACAGGTTGCCGTTGGTGTTCTGGCCGGAGCCGGCGAGCACGATCAGCATGAAGGCGGCGATGCCGCAGCACAGCCCGGACAGCAGGTAGAGGTAGAGGCGCTGGCGGCGGACGTCGATCCCGGCGAGCCGGGCGGCCTCCGCGTTGCCGCCGACGGCGACGGTGCGGCGGCCGAAGGTGGTCCGGTTGAGGATGAGCCAGCCGACGACGGTGACCACGGCGAACATGATGACCAGCGGCGGGATGCCGAGAATGTAGGAGTCGGGCAGGCCGAGGTCCAGGACCGAGTCCACGGTGACGATCTGCGTCTTGCCGTCGGTGATCTGGAGGGCGAGTCCGCGCGCCGAGGCGAGCATGGCGAGCGTCGCGATGAAGGGGACCATTCCCCCGTACGCGATGAGGACGCCGTTCACGAGTCCGGCGGCGAGGCCGACGATGACCGCGGTGAACGCGATGCCCGCGAAGCCGTACTCCTGGGTGGCCAGGGTCGTCGCCCACACCGAGGCGAGGGCGACCATGGCGCCGACGGAGAGGTCGATGCCGCCGCTGATGATGACGAAGGTCATCCCGACCGTGACGACGCCGATGACGGACGCCTGGGTCAGGATCAGCTGGAGGTTCCCGGTGTCCAGGAACGCGTCCGGTTCGGTGATGCCACCGACCAGGACCAGGGCGGCCAGGACGCCGAGCAGGGACAGGATCCGGACGTCCAGCCGCAGACCGAGGGCCGGCATGCCACCGCCCGACTTCGAGGGCGGTGTGTCGGAGGGGCCGGTGAGGGTCCCCTTGTCCGGCCCGTTGTGCTGCGCCGACGGGGCGGGCTGTGTCATGGCGTCGGGCTCCCTTCCATCACGAGGTCGAGTACGCGGTGCTCGTCGAGCTCCTGGGCGGGGGCCGTGTGGACCACGTGGCCCTCGCGGAGCACCAGCACCCGGTCGGCGAGGCCCAGGACTTCGGGCACTTCGCTGGAGACGAGCAGTACGGCGAGGCCTTCGTCGGCCAGCCGGCGGATCACGGCGTAGAGCTCGGCGCGCGCGCCGACGTCGACGCCACGGGTGGGTTCGTCCAGCAGCAGGACCCGGCAGCCGCGCAGCAGCCAGCGGGCGAGGACTGCCTTCTGCTGGTTGCCGCCGGAGAGGGTGCGGACGGCGGCATCCGGATTGTCGGGCCGCATCTGCAGTTCGCGGGTGGCGCTCCGCGCGGCCTTCCGCTCCCCGCCCCGGTCGATCCAGCCGATCCGGGCGAAGCGGGAGAGGGAGGAGACCGAGACGTTACGGGTGACCGACTCGGTCATGAGCAGGGCCTGCGCCTTGCGTTCCTCGGGCGCGAGGCCGATGCCCGCGGCGACGGCGGCGCGGACACTGCCGGGGCGGAGCTGTTTCCCGGCGACGGTGACGGTCCCGGTGGACGGCTTACGGGCTCCGTAGACGGTCTCCAGGATCTCGGAGCGTCCCGAGCCGACGAGTCCGGCGAGGCCGACGATCTCGCCGGGCCTCAGCTCCAGGTCGACGGGGGCGAACTCACCCTTGCGGGAGAGGCCTTGGACGCGGAGTACGGGTTCGGTGGTGGCGGCGGCCGACCCTTCCGGGCGCGGCGGGAAGACATAGGCGACGTCCCGGCCGGTCATCATGGCAACGATGTCGCGGGTGGGTGTGTCGGCGGCGGGCAGCCCGACGGCCACGGTCCTGCCGTCCTTGATGACGGTGACCCGGTCGCCGATGCGCCGGATCTCCTCCAGGCGGTGCGAGATGTACACGACGGCCACCCCGTCGGCGGTGAGGCCGTCGACGATCCGGAAGAGGTTGTCGACCTCGTCGGGGTCGAGGGCGGCGGAGGGTTCGTCCATCACGATGAGCCGGACGTCGTGGGAGAGGGCCCTGGCCATGGAGACGATCTGCTGCTGGGCGGCGGAGAGGTCCCCGACGTGCCGGGCGGGGTCGATCTCCGGGTGCCCGAGACGCGCCAGGAGCGCTTTCGCGGCGGAACGCCCCTCCCCCGTACGGACGATGAAGCCGGCGCTGGTCGGCTCGTGGCCGAGGAAGACGTTCTCGGCGACCGACAGGCCCTCGACCAGGTCGAGTTCCTGGTAGATGGTCGCGATGCCCAGGCGCATTGCCGCGATCGGCGACTTGAGCTGGACGGTATCGCCGCGCCAGGTGATCTCGCCGTCGTTGGGCTGGTGGGCTCCGGCGAGCACCTTGATGAGGGTGGACTTGCCCGCGCCGTTCTGGCCGAGGAGGCAGTGGACCTCGCCGGCCTGGACCTCCAGGTCGACGCCGTCCAGGGCGCGGACGCCCGGGAAGAGCTTGGTGATGCCGGACATGGTGAGCAGGGGTGGTTCTGGTGCCATGACGAATCCCCTCGGCGAATGGGGTCTCCCCTGCTCGGGCGGTGCCGAGGGGCCGGGGAGGGCCGGTGAGCGGACAGGGCGCAGGGCTGGAGGTGCCGTGGAGCCGGCGGCACCGCGAACGGCTGCTGACTGGTACCTGACGTGCGCGTACGGACGAGTACCTGACTAGTACCTGGCTGAGGCCGGGTACCTGACCAATGCGGTGGTGCGTACGGCCCTGTGGTCAGGCCGGTGAGAACAGATGGTCGCTGATGAGCCGGGCTGCGCCGATCACTCCGGCGGTGGGCCCCAACTCACCCAGCACGATGGGGAGATTGCCGGTGGCGAGGGGCAGGGACTGCTTGTAGACCTGGGTGCGGACACTGGCGAGGAGGTTGTGGCCGAGGCCGGTGACCCCGCCGCCGATCACCACCAGACCGGGATTGAAGAAGCTGACCAGGCTCGCGATCACCTGGCCGAGCCGATTGCCGCCTTCGCGGATCAGGTCGAGCGCGGCGGCGTCACCGGCGGCGGCGGCCGCCGCCACGTCGGCGGCGGTGAGGCGGCCCGCCGCCTCCAGCCGGGCGGCGAGCTCGGGCGAGCGGCCCTCACGGGCCGCGTCCTCCGCGTCCCGGGCGAGGGCGGCGCCGCTGAAGTGTGCCTCCAGGCAGCCCTTGTTGCCGCAGGCACAGGCCCGGCCGTCCGGGTCCACCTGGATGTGCCCGATGTCCCCTGCGCTGCCGGTCGTACCGCGGTAGACCTCACCGCCGACGACGATGCCGCAGCCGATGCCCGTACCGATCTTGACGCAGAGGTAGTCGCCCACGGAGCGGGCCACGCCCGCGTGCTGCTCCCCCATCGCCATGAGGTTCACGTCGTTGTCGACCATGACGGGGCAGCCCAGCTCCTGGCTGAGCGCCTCGCGGACCGGGAAACCGTCCCAGCCCGGCATGATCGGCGGCGCGACGGGCACGCCCTCGGGGAAGCGGACGGGGCCGGGGACCCCGATGCCCGCGCCGTCGAAACCCTCGGCGAGCCCGGAGGCCCGCAGCTTGGCGGCCAGCGACAGCACCTGTTCGAAGACGGCGACCGGGCCCTCGCGCACGTCCATCGGGTGGTTGAGGTGTCCCAGGACCTCCAGCTCCGCGTTGGTGACGGCCACGTCGATCGAGGTGGCGCCGATGTCGACCCCGAGGAACCGCAGTTCGGGAGCGAGCCGGATGTTGTGCGAGCGGCGCCCGCCGCGCGATGCGGCGAGTCCGTCGGCCACCACCAGGCCGGTGTCCAGCAGTCGGTCCACCTCGACGGCGAGCTTCGAGCGCGACAGCTCGACCTGATCACCCAGTTGCGCACGGGAGTTGGGGCCCCCGTCGCGCAGCAGTCGGAGCAGCCGCGCCTGATGCGCGTTCGCGGGTCGTGCCGTCATGCGTCTCACGCGTCCCTCCCCGCCACATCGGCCAGTCCGTCGGGCTTTCGAGGGGAACGTAGCAGCGCTTTCCCGGAGTGGGAAGAAGTTGCGCAGGAATCCGCTCCAACTTTCTCCACACTCAGGACAAAGGTTCTCGGTCGGAGCTCACGCAGGCGCCGCGGTAGGAGTCGGGCGCCGTGCTGGGAGTCGGGCGCCGCGCGAGGTGTCAGGGGCGGCGGACGGTCAGGGACAGCGGATGACCTGGCCCGCGTAGGAGAGGTTTCCGCCGAAGCCGAAGAGGAGGACCGGCGCGCCGGAGGCGACCTCGCCGCGCTCGACCAGTTTGGACAGCGCCATCGGGATGGAGGCGGCCGAGGTGTTGCCGGAGTCCACCACGTCCCGGGCGATGACGGCGTTGACCGCGCCGATCTTGCGGGCGACCGGCTCGATGATCCGCAGGTTGGCCTGATGCAGGACGACGGCCGCCAGATCCTCCGGGGCGACGCCGGCCTTCTCGCAGACCCGGCGGGCGATCGGGGGGAGCTGGGTGGTGGCCCAGCGGTAGACCGACTGGCCCTCCTGCGCGAAGCGCGGCGGCGTCCCCTCGATCCGGACCGCGTTGCCCATCTCCGGCACGGAGCCCCACAGGACCGGTCCGATGCCGGGCCCCTCCGGGGTGTCGGGGGCCGTCGGGTCGGCGATGACCACCGCCGCTCCCGCGCCGTCGCCGAGCAGGACGCAGGTGGAGCGGTCGGTCCAGTCCGCGATGTCGGCCATCTTGTCGGCGCCGATGACCAACGCCCGGGTCGCCGCACCGGCCCGGATCGCGTGGTCGGCGGTGGCCAGCGCGTGCGTGAAGCCGGAGCACACCACGTTGATGTCCATCACCGCCGGCGAGCCCATGCCCAGCCGTGCCGCGACCCGCGCCGCCATGCTCGGGGACCGGTCGATCGCGGTGGAGGTGGCGACGAGGACCAGATCGACATCCGAGGGCACCAGACCGGCCGTGGCCAGCGCCTTGGCTCCCGCGTGCGCGGCCATCTCGTCCACCGGCTCGTCCGGGCCACCCACGTGGCGGGTCTTGATACCGACCCGGCTGGTGATCCACTCGTCGCTCGTGTCGACCATGGCCGCCAGATCGTCGTTCGTGAGCACCTTGGCGGGCTGGTAGTGGCCGAGCGCCACGACACGTGAGCCGGTCATACGGGTTCCCATCGTCGGGTAGGGCAGGAAACGTCCAGTCTTGGTCGCTACCGCCGGGTACGGGGGCACGTGATCCCACAGGAATCCGGCCCACACGTTGGAGCGTTGACAACAGCCTGGTCAGCGTGCTGGGGCGGTGACTGCGACACGCAGGTGCGGATGCCGGACAATGACGGGGTCGGGTTCCGGCTTCGCCCATCGGGACAGAAGCCATCGCACACGGACAGAATCGGGATTCACACCCATGGGACGGGCCACCGAACGCCGCCGCACCCTCCGCATCCGGGACGGTGCCGTCTCCTCCCGCGCGGACACCCTGGTGGCGGAGGAACCTCTGGAGATCCGCCTCAACGGCCGGCCCCTGGCCATCACCATGCGCACGCCGGGCGACGATTTCGCGCTGGCGGCCGGCTTCCTCGTCAGCGAGGGGGTGATCGCCGAGGGGGACGAGGTGCGGTCGATCGTGTACTGCGCCGGGGCGACGGCGGACGAGGGGAACAGCTACAACGTGGTGGACGTCAAGCTCGCGCCCGGGGTCCGCGTCCCCGACATCACGCTGGAGCGGAACGTCTACACCACTTCCTCGTGCGGCCTGTGCGGCAAGGCCAGCCTGGACGCGGTACGCACCACGACCCGGCACCCCGTGGCCGACGCTCCTCCGGTGCGGGTCACCCCGGAACTGCTGTCCGCCCTCCCGGACCGGCTGCGGTCCGCGCAACGGGTGTTCGACCGGACAGGTGGCCTGCATGGCGCCGCGCTCTTCTCCGAGGAAGGCGAGTTGCTGGACGTCCGCGAGGACGTCGGCCGGCACAACGCGGTCGACAAGCTGGTGGGCCGGGCGCTGACGGACCACCGGCTGCCGCTGTCCCGGGCCGTTCTGCTGGTGTCGGGGCGGGCCTCGTTCGAGCTGGCACAGAAGGCCGTGATGGCGGGGATCCCGGTGCTCGCGGCGGTTTCGGCGCCGTCGTCACTGGCCGTGGACCTGGCGGCGGAGAGCGGGCTGACGCTGGTCGGCTTCCTGCGCGGCCCGTCGATGAACGTGTACGCCGGTGAGCACCGGATCGCGCTGGGGGCGGCGGTACGCCGGGGCTGAGACGCGGGTGGGGTCCGGTGCGGGGAGGCCCGGGGGATACGGGCCTCACTCCCCCGCGAAGGCCAGGCCCTCCGCGGCCAGCGCCTCGCGGAGGGCCCTGATCGCCTTCGGGCCGACCCCGTGCAGCGCGAGCACCTCCGCCGCGGTCACGGTCGTGAGCCGGGCGAGGCTGGTGTAGCCCGCCGCCCGCAGGGCGCGCCGGGCCGGATTGCCCGCCCCGTGCGGAAAGTCGTCGGCGGGTGCACCGGGCTCATCACTCATGGCACTTCCTCGCTGTCGGCTGCCGGCTACCGGCTACCGGCTACCGGCTACCGGCTACCGGCTACCGGCTCACCGTAACCGGCGGGTCCGGCAACGCCTCGGAAGCGGAATCCGAATCCGCCGGGTCCCCGGACGGCCCGGGATCGCGGGAGCGGCGATCTCGGCGGTCTTCGCGGGGGTCGTGGTGGTCGTGGTCGCAGCGGTCGGATTCGGTGGAGATTCCGGCGCGAGCCGCTTACCCCTCAGTCAGAACTGGGCCGGCCGGAGCCCGAGCCTTGCCCATCTGGCCGGATTTCGACGGTTGACCTGGGCGGATGACACGGTGTCCGAAGGGCCCGGGCCTCTCCCGCCGGGCCCCCGCTTGGGGTAGCGTCGCGGCGCTGTGCGGAGCGCCACGAGGAGCATGTCATTGCGCGATTTCACTGTCCCACCCATGCCGGCGGCACCTCAGGTCGGCGGTCTGGCCGACGTGGTCTTCGACTACGCGGAGGACGATCCGCACCGCGTCGCGCTCGGTCGCAAGGACGCCGGGGGCCAGTGGCGTGATGTGACCTCTGCGGACTTCCGCGATCAGGTGCTGGCCCTGGCCAAGGGACTGATCGCGCACGGGGTGCGGTTCGGCGACCGGGTCGCTCTGATGTCCCGTACGCGCTTCGAGTGGACGCTCTTCGACTTCGCGCTCTGGACCGTCGGGGCCCAGTCGGTGCCGATCTACCCGACCTCCTCCGCCGAGCAGGTCCTGTGGATGCTGCACGACGCCGAGGTGGTGGCGGTGATGGTCGAACACGAGGACCACGCGATGACCGTCGGCTCGGTGATCGACCGGCTGCCGCGACTGAAGCGGCTGTGGCAGTTGGACGCCGGAGCGGTGGACGAGCTGTTCGGGGCGGGTGCGGACATCGACGACGAGGTGGTGCAGCGGCACCGGCGCGCGGTGACGCCCGACTCCGTGGCGACCGTCATCTACACCTCGGGGACGACGGGCCGCCCCAAGGGGTGTGTGATCACCCACGCGAGCTTCATGTTCGAGAGCGACACGATGGTCACGCGCTGGGAGCCGGTGTTCCACTCCAAGCCCGGCGACGAGGCCGCCACCCTCCTCTTCCTGCCGCTGGCCCATGTCTTCGGGCGGATGGTCGAGATCGCCGCGGTCCGCGGCCGGGTCAAGCTCGGCCACCAGCCGGAGCTGTCCGCGAACGCGCTGATGCCGGACCTGGTGACGTTCCGGCCGACGTTCATCCTGGCGGTGCCGTACATCTTCGAGAAGGTGTTCAACGGGGCCCGCCGCAAGGCCGAGGCGGAGGGCAGGGCCGGGCCGTTCGACAAGGCCGTCGACATCGCGGTGAAGTACGCCGAGGCCATGGAGCAGAAGGCGTTCGGGGAGGGTCCCGGTCCCTCGGCCGGGCTGCGGATGCAGCACCAGTTCTTCGACAAGGTCGTCTACAAGAAGGTCCGCGACGCGATGGGCGGCCGGGTGCGGCACGCGATGTCGGGCGGTTCGGGCATGGACCGCCGGCTCGGGCTGTTCTTCGCGGGCGCCGGGGTGAGCGTCTTCGAGGGGTACGGGCTGACCGAGTCGACCGCCGCGGCGACGGCGAACCCTCCCGAGCGCACCCGGTACGGAACGGTCGGGCAGCCGATTCCGGGGACGTCGGTGCACATCGCGGACGACGGCGAGGTGTGGGTGCACGGGCCGAACGTGTTCTCCGGCTACCTGGGCAACCCGGGGGCCACCCGGGCGGTGCTGCGGGACGGCTGGCTCGCCACCGGGGATCTCGGTGCGCTGGACGAGGACGGCTATCTGACGATCACCGGGCGGAAGAAGGAGATCCTGGTGACCTCGGGCGGCAAGAGCGTCTCGCCGGCCGGTCTGGAGGAACGCGTACGGGCGCATCCGCTGGTGGCGCAGTGCATCGTCGTCGGCAACGACCGTCCGTACATCGCGGCGCTCGTCACCGTCGACCAGGAATCCGTGGACCACTGGCTGTCGATGCAGGGCCGCACCCCGCTCGGCCCGGCCGACCTGGTGCGGGACCCGGACCTGGAGATGGAGGTCCGCAGGGCGGTGGTGGCCGCCAACACGGCGGTGTCCCAGGCCGAGTCCATCCGTACGTTCCGGATCCTGGCCCATCCGTTCACCGAGGAGACGGGGCTCCTGACGCCCTCGCTGAAGCTGAAGCGCAAGGCGATCGAGACGGCGTACGCGGTCGAGGTCGACGCGCTGTACCACTGACCCGGCGGCGGCACGGCGGCACGATCGAGGCTGCCGGAAGGGGGCGGGAATGCTCTGGCCCGTCCGGTCGTTGTCGTGGGGAGTTATCAACCGACGACGTTAGGATCGATCGCTCGTGAGCCAGGTCCCCTCCATCCCCCTCAACAACGGCCTCGACATGCCGCAGCTCGGTTTCGGTGTCTGGCAGGTACCGGACGACGAGGCGGAGAAGGCGGTCGCCACGGCCATCGAGACCGGGTACCGGAGCATCGACACCGCCGCGATCTACGAGAACGAGACCGGTACCGGCAAGGCCATCACCGCCTCCGGCGTCGCCCGTGACGAGCTCTTCGTCACCACGAAGCTGTGGAACAGCGAGCAGGGCCACGACAGCACCCTGCGCGCCTTCGACGCCTCGCTGGACAAGCTCGGCCTCGACTACGTCGACCTGTACCTGATCCACTGGCCGGTCCCCGCGAAGGACGCGTACACCGACACGTACAAGGCGTTCGAGAAGATCCTCGCCGACGGCCGCGCGAAGGCCATCGGCGTGTCGAACTTCCCTCGCGAACACCTGAAGCGACTGCTCGCCGAGACCTCCGTGGTGCCGGCCGTCAACCAGATCGAGCTGCACCCGCAGCTCCAGCAGAGCGAGCTCCGCGCCTTCCACGCCGAGCACGGCATCGCCACCGAGGCGTGGTCGCCGCTGGGCCAGGGCAAGGGCCTGCTGGAGGTGCCGACGGTCGTCGCCATCGCCCGGAAGCACGGCCGTACACCCGCCCAGGCGGTGCTGCGCTGGCATCTGCAGACCGGCAACATCGTGATCCCGAAGTCCGTGACCCCGTCGCGGATCAAGGAGAACCTCGACGTGTTCGGCTTCGAACTGGACGCCGACGACCTCGCCGCCTTCGCGGCCCTGGACGAGGGCAAGCGGCTCGGCCCCGACCCGGCGGAGTTCAACGTCGGCGCCTGAGCGTCCGGCCGACGGCGCCCTCACCGGTCTCGGTGGGGTGCCGTCGTCAGCCGGTGCGCCGGCGGCAGCACAGCGGTACAGAGGTCGAATCGGGGAGACAGGGAACATGAGCGGCGAACTCGCGCCCGTCGTCGAGGCGGGTCCGTACCGCCTGCGCAACGTCGGCAGCAAGCTGGTGCTGGAGGTGTACGGCGCGGCCAAGGGCAGTGGGGCCCGGGTTCAGCAGGGCGAGGACGACGGGACGGCCGCGCAGGTGTGGCGGCTGGCCCCGGTGCACGAGGGTGCAGCCCTCTTCCACCTGGTCAACGAGCACAGCGGGAAGCGGCTGGACGTCGCCAATGCCGATACGTCGAACGGCACCCGCGTCCAGCAGTGGAAGGCCAACAACTTCGGCGCCCAGGAATGGCTGATCGAGCAGCACGCCGAGGCGCCCGGAACGGTGACCCTGGTGAGTTTCATCAGCGGGCTCGTCATGGAGGTCGCGGACCGTTCCACCGAGGACGGCGGCACGATCCAGCAGTGGGAGGACACCGACTCCCCCTTCCAGTGGTGGCAGTTGGAGCCGGTGTCGTAAGGCAGCCGGGTAGCCCCGGACGACGTCGCCGGTTCAGTCGCGGCGGCCGAGGTGGACCGTGCGGGCGGTGAGCAGGTGGACGTCGGGGCGGTGGTGAAGGCCTTCGGGGTCCTCGGGGTCCAGGAGCCGGTCCAGTACCGCGCGGTCCTCGGCCGACAGCAGCTCGCCCAGTACCTCCCGCTCGCGGGTGACGCTCGCGACGACATGGTCGCGGGCGGGACCCGAGAGCGGTGCGGGCAGGTCGAGGAGGAAGCTCCGGGTGCCCTGCGGGACGAGGCCGACCGCGGTGAAGAGCGCGCTCCAGTCCTCGGTCTCCCGCTTCGCCCCCGGGAGCTCGGACCGCATGTGCTGGAAGCGCGTGGCGGCGGCCGCGCCCATACGGGCCTCCAGGCCGGGCTCTCCGATGCCGATGTCGCGGGGCAGCCGCCTGGTGGGCAGGCCGCCCTCGACGAGCGCGACCGTGCCGCCGGACCGCAGGAGCCCGGCGAAGCCTGCCAGAGCGGCGCGCTGGTCGCCGAGATGGTGCAGGGAGTTGCCCGCCCAGATCAGATCAGCCTCGCCCAGCCTGTCGAAGTCCGCGGGAAGTTCGGCCTCCAGGGTCCGGAAGCGGTCGATAGCGCCGAGGCGCCGCGCGCGGTTCTCCGCTCGCTCCAGGAGGGCGGGCGTCGCGTCCACCGCCACCACTTCGGCCTCCGGGAAGACCTCGGCCAGCAGGCAGGAGACGACGCCGGGGCCGCTGCCGATGTCCAGGACCCGGCGGACCTTCGGCGCGGTGGGCAGGGCGGCGATCCAGCGGGCCGCCTCCTCGTACTGCGCGCCGTTGAGTTCGGCCTCCTGTTCCAGCAGGGGTCCCAGGACGTCCCAGTCGATGTCCGTCGCAGGGTCGCCGCCCGATCCGTGGGCATGTACGGGCGTGGCAGGTGCGTGCGCGTCGTGGTGGCCGTGACCGGCGTGGCTGCTCATGGGATCAGCCTCTCCGAACGACGGCCGCCCGGCAATCTTCTTTGCCGGTCCGGCAAATCGAGGTGCCCGTCGGCGGAGTTCGAGGGGGCGGCCCGGATGTGGGAACTCCTGGCCGACCGGTTCGCGGCGCCGCCGGACGGCCACCACGCGGCGAGGGAGGACGTGAAGCGGGTCCTGGGACGGAAGCCGAGGAACTTCTCCGGCTTCGTCTCCGGGTCTCCCACGACGGCGCCTGGCACGGCTGAACCGGAACGCCGCACCCCGCCGACCGGGCCTGCGGAGTACATCCCGTGTACACCGACCGAACGGTAGGCGGAGCGCACATATTGCCGGGGTGCCCCTGGGCCCATAACTTGCCCTTATGGAGCTCGAGTTGCGCCATCTGCGAACGGTCCGTGCCATTGCCGACACGGGCAGCCTCACCAAGGCCGCCGCCGCCCTGGGGCTTGCCCAGCCTGCCCTCAGCGCCCAGCTGCGGCGGATCGAGAAGGCCCTGGGCGGCGCTCTGTTCGACCGCGACCACACCGGGGCGCGGGCCACCCCGCTCGGCGAACTGGTGCTGGGGCGGGCCCGGGTGGTGCTGCCCGCGGTCAGTGAACTCCAGGCGGAGGCGGTGCGGTTCGCCAATGCCGCGGGGTCCCTCGACCGGTTCCGGCTGGGCGGCACACACGGTCCGCTGCTCGGCGGCCTGGTGGACCGGATGGCCGCCGCCCACCCGTCGGTGCCGGTGTCGACGTACACCTCGTGGTCGGTCGGCGAGATCTCCTCGCTGGTGATCGACGGCCGGCTGGACTTCGCGCTGATCGGAACGTGCGGCGAGAGCCCGCCGCCCCTGGCGGACCGGCTGGTCTGGGAGGTCGTCGGGGTGGACCCGGTCTTCGTGATGCTGCCGGAGGATCACTCCCTGGCCGGGGAAACGGAGCTGGAGCTGGCGGCTCTCGCGGACGAGTGCTGGGCGGACGTGCCCGGCGAAGGCTGCTTCGCCGACTGCTTCACCGCGGCCTGCGCGCGATCGGGGTTCACCCCGGTGTCGGTCTACGAGACGGACACCTCGTCCGTCGTCCATCTGGTGCAGGTCGGGCGGGCGATAGGACTGTGCCGGGCGACGTTCCCGCCGGCGCCCGGCCTGGTGACCAGACCGCTGGCCGGCGCGCCGCTCAGCTGGCGTCATCTGGTGGGCTGGCACCCGCACTCCGCCGCCGCGGACGCCGCGGCGGGAACGGTGGCCGGAGCGACCCGCGCGGCCTACGCCGAGGCGGTGTCGCGCAGCCCGAGCTACGCGCGGTGGCTCGGCGCGCACCCGAGGTTCGGCACGGTGGCCTGAGCCCCGGGCGGGGGCCGGGGCCGAGCAGCCCACCGCTGTAGCGCCCCGGGGGCTGATCGGCCGCGCCGGGCTGTTCCGCCCGTGGGACTATTCGGCCCCGTGGGCCGGCGCGGCGCTCGCCACCCGGGCGGCGAGCGCGAAGTCCTTCTCGGTGACCGCGCCTCCCGCGTCGTGCGTGTGGACGGAGAGGGACACCGTGTTGTACCCGAGCGTCAGGTCGGAGTGATGGTTCAGCTCGTCCTGGATCCGCGCGATGTGGACCGTCAGCGCGGCGGCGGCGAAGTGGGAGGGCAGCCGGAAGGTCCGGGTGATCCGGTCTCCTTCCAGCGCCCAGCCGGACAGGCTCTCCAGCCGACGGTCGATCTCGGTCGGCGACAGCGGCTCTGTGCTCATGGAACGGCTCCCGTGGGTCTCGGCGGATCGGCGCGCATGCGTCACAGCGGGCCGGGGCGGCCCGTACCGGCCCCGGCCCGCCGGTGACGTTACGGTCTTGGCATGACGACTGTCTTGCCCGACACGGGAGTAGGGCCGCTGCTGCGGGACTGGCGGGAACAGCGGCGCATCAGCCAACTGGAGCTGGCCCTGCGCGCGGACTCCTCGGCCCGCCACATCTCGTTCATCGAAACGGGCCGCTCCCGGCCCAGTGAGGACATGGTCCTGCGGCTGGCCGAGGAGCTGAACGTCCCGGTCCGTGAACGCAACGCCCTTCTGGTGGTGGCCGGTTACGCACCCCGCTACGCGCAGACGCCGCTCGACGACCCCGCGATGGCCTCCCTCCGTGAGAGCCTCGACCAGTTGCTCGCGGCCTACGAGCCGTATCCGGCGCTCGTGGTGGACGGCACCTACGGGGTGGTGGCGGCCAACCGGGGGATCGCCCTGCTGCTCGAAGGGGTGCCCGAGAAGCTACTGACCCCGCCGGTGAACGCCATGCGGCTCACCCTCCACCCGGAGGGGCTCGCCCCGCGCATCGTGAACCTCCCGGAGTGGCGGGCGGACCTGCTGGCGCAGATGGACCGCCAGATCGCCCTCGTGCGCTCGCCGCAGCTGCGTGCGCTGTACGACGAGGTGGCCGCCTATCCGGTCCCCGCACGGGCGGCCGACGCGGGCCGTCGCACCGACGGTGCGGGCGGTACGCGGGAGCGCTCCGCCGCGTTCGCACTGCCGATGCTGCTCGAGCACGGAGGCCGGGTCCTGTCGTTCGTGTCGTCGATCGCGACGTTCAACACGCCGATGGACGTGACGGTGGCCGAGCTGGCCATCGAGACGTTCCTCCCCGCCGACCGGGAGACGGCCGCCTATCTGCACGCCCACATCCCGTCCTGACCCTGCCCCCTCGGACCCTGGCGCCACGACCGGCCGGGCGGCCGGTCGTGGCGCCGGAGCGCGCGATCACCTCAGACGCGCGCGCCGTTGTCGAGCGGATCGCGCCGGGACGCGCCCGCGCGCCCGCGCGCCGAGCCCTTCGCCTTCCCCTTCCCGGAGGTGGGGGGCGGGGTCTTGGCGTTCCGTTCCAGGACGAGGGCTCCGGGTACGGCGGTGAACACCGAGGACCATGTGCCGACACAGATGCCGATGAGCAGGGCGAGCGCGAAGTCGGCGAGCGAGTCGCCGCCCAGCACCGCGAGGGCGGCCAGGATGAACAGGGCGCCCACCCCGGTGTTCACCGTGCGCGGAACGGTCTGGAGGACGGCCCGGCGGGCGATGACGTCCAGCGGTGTCCGCCGGTTCGCCCCCCACGTCTCCCGTACCCGGTCGAAGACCACTACCGAGTCGTTGACCGAGTAGCCGATCACGGTGAGCAGGGCGGCCAGGAAGATGCCGTCCACCGGCCGCCCCAGCCAGGCGAAGGCCCCCACCACGAGGATCACGTCGTGCACCATGGCCCCCACGGAGGCCACGGCGAACGTCCAGCGGAACCGGACCGCCAAGTAGGCCAGCTGAACGGCGACGGCCACCCCCAGGGCGATCAGGGCGTTGCGCCGCAGTTCGTCGCCGAGGCTCGGGCCGATCAGCTCGTCCCGTACCTTCGTCGTCTCGCCGCCTTCCTCGGCGAGGGCGGTCCGCAGGGCGTGTTCGCCGTCGTTGTCGAGCTTCCCGGTGCGTACGGACAGGTCGCCGTCCCCGGCCGTGGTGACCTCGGCGTCCCCGAACCCGGCGGCGGCGAGCGTGCCCCGGGCGGTCTCGACGTCGACCGGTCGGCTGGTGGAGTACTCCATCAGCCGGCCCCCGGTGAACTCCACGCCCAGATCGACGCCGCGCACCACGATCCCGGCCACCGCGACGGCGACCAGGGCGGCCGAGACGAGGAGCCAGCGAACCGGTTTCCGGAAGAGCTTCGGATCCTTGCGGACCAGCCAGGTCCGCACGGCGCCGGGGCGCGCGATGCCGTTGACGCCCCGGTAGTCGCTGACGAAGCGGGTGCTCGCGGCGATCTCGGTGAGCGCGCGGGCGATGACCAGCGCGGAGAACATCGAGGCGATGACCCCGATGGCGAGCGTGACCCCGAAGCCCTTGACCGGGCCCGAGCCCAGGAAGAAGAGCAGTCCGGCCGCGATCAGGGTGGTCGCGTTGGAGTCGGCGACCGCGCTCCACGCCTTCGTGAATCCGGTGGCCAGCACGGAGCGCAGGGAGCGTTTCGGCCGTTCGGCGCACTCCTCCCTGGCCCGTTCGAAGACCAGGACGTTCGCGTCGACCGCCATCCCGATCGCGAGGACGAATCCGGCGAGCCCGGGGAGCGTCAGCGTGACACCGAGAGCGACGAGCGCGGCGTAGGAGATCACCCCGTACGCGGCCAGCGCCACGGCGGCCAGCGCGCCGAAGAGTCGGTAGACGACCGTGATGAAGAGTGCGGTGGCGGCTGCGCCGATGAGCGCCGCCCGGGCGCTCGCGTCGATGGCCGCCGCGCCGAGCGTCGGGCCGACGGTCCGCTGCTCGACGATCTCGACGGGCACGGGAAGCGCCCCGCCCTTGATGAGCAGCGCCAGGTCCCGGGCCTCGTCCGCGCTGAACGAGCCGGTGATCTGGGTGGCCCCGGACGGCAGTCCGACCCGGCAGCCGACCGAGGGGTCGACCTGCGGCGAGGAGATGACCTTCTCGTCGAGGACGATGGCGACCCTGCGGCGGTCGTCCCCGGCGGGATGGCAGGCGGCTTCGCCGGTCAGCTTCTTCCAGTCCTGACCGGCGTCCTTGCGGAATTCGAGCGAGACGCTCCAGCCCGCACCGCCCTGCGCGTCGAAGCCCGCGGTGGCATCCTCGACGCCCGCTCCGGAGAGGCGGGCGGGGCCGAGGGCGAGTTCGCGGCCCTGCTCGTCGGGGAGGGTCAGCCGGTCGGCGTCTGCGGTGGAGCCCGGGTCGGCCGTGGGGTCGGAGCCCGCGGGCTTCTCGTCCGGTTCCTCGGCCGCCGGGCCCTCGACCGCGTGGAAGGTGAGCTGGGCCGTCCGGCCGATCACTTCGGCGGCCTGGCGCGGATCCTGGACGTCGGGCAGTTCGACGATGATCCGGTCCTCGCCGGACCGGGTGAGGGTCGGCTCGGAGACGCCCAGCGAGTCGATGCGCTGCCGCAGCACCTCCAGGGTGCGGTCGGTGGTCTCCCGGTCCGCCTCGACGGTGGCGGTGTCCCGGGCCTGGAGCACGATACGGGTGCCGCCCTGGAGATCGAGGCCGAGTCTGGGCGACATGGTCAGGCTGATGTAGACGGAGACGAGCAGGACGGCGACAGCCAGAACCGCTCGCACCGTGGTGGCGCGAGTCATGAGAATCCTCCGGTGGGGCGCCGAGCGCCCTCACCTCAGTGAGGACGCGGCGCCGGATCGGCAGAGCAGGACGGATGACCGGTCGTGGGACCGGTGGTCCTGCCCGGAGGAGGCCCCCGCACGTCGGGGAGCGCGCCCCTGCGGCCGCCGGGTACGTCGGAGGGATCCGCGACGACATGCTGTACGCCGGCGCGCGGCTCGGCCGCCCCCGGTGGAGCGGGCGTCAGCGCGTCGTGCGGCGGCGGCGGCGCGTGAAGAAGCAGGTACGCCCGGCCGGTGCCCGCCCGGGGGGCCTGCGCCGGATCGGCCGCAGCCCTGGGCTGCTCGTGCCCGGCCCGCGCCACCACACCCGCTCCCGCACCCGTGTACGCCTCGGTCACGACCCCGCTCACGCGGTCCGGCCCCCAGCGGTCGGATCCGCCGAAGCGCCCGACGCGATACCGGGAGTCGTGCCCGGCGTGCTGCCCGACGCCGGGCCGGGAGTCGTGCCCGGCGTGCCGGGGCTGCGGTGCGGTGGGTGCCGAGGCGACGGTGCCGACGGGCGCGAGGCTCCGGGAAGCCGGCGGGGCGAGCGCGGCACCGGTGGCCGAGGCGGCGCCGCCGACCAGGGTGAGGACGGTGAGGACCAGCGTGGCCAGCAGAGACCGCACCTGCGACGCGTTCGGCCGGGAAGGTCCCGGGGGCCGCGTCACCTCGGTCGGCCGAGTCGCTCGGGTGACACCGTCGGATGGCGAAGCACGGAGCTGAGGATCTGTCCGGCGCCGCGGACGACCGTGGTCGACGGGTCGTCGGCCAGGCGCACCCGGGTGCCGAGGCAGCGGGCGATGCGATCGGTGACATCGGCTCGCAGCGCGCCTCCGCCCGCGAGCACGGGGCCCTTGCGCAGGGCTCCGCGGATCGCGCCGTGCCGGTCGTGCCGCCACATGGACGTGATCATGTCGAGCACCGTGCGGACGAGGACGGCCGGCAACGTCGCCGGATCGAGGCGGCCGAGGTCGTCGAGTCCGCTCTCGGCCTGCCGGGCGTCGGCCACCAGGCCGTTGACGAGGAGCGTGACCTCGGTCAGCTCGGCTCCCATGTCGACGACGAGAAGGGGGCCCGTCTCCCTCGGTCCGGCGTACGCGGCGGCGGCCCTGGCGCTGCTGAGGACCAGGACGCGCGACGTCCCGAGCCCGGCGAGCAGGGCGCGCGCGGCGGTGCGGTGATCGGCCCCGGCGAGCACGGGATGGCTGAGAACAATCACGCTGTCGCTGCGGTCGGGCCCCAGGGCCGCGTCGGCGATGCGGCCGAGCAGCCGGCCGCAGGACTCGGGGTCGACGATGCGCCCGCGCCGGACCGGCCGCTCGTCGCCCCCGTGGGAACCGGAGCCGGGGAACGCGTCGACAACCAGTCCCCGGCCTGGCACCCAGGCCCGGGTGCGGGAGCTGCCCAGGTCCAGAGCCAGCCCCCGGGCGGCCGGGGGAACACCCGGTGCGCCCTGGGTGCCCGGGGCGCGCAACTGCTGGTGGCGTGTCCGGAGCCCCCCGCGGGAACGCCCCGCCCCGAACGCCCCGGCACCGCTCCCGTCACGAAGCGGTCCGGGGCCCTTCCCCCATGGGCCCGCACCCGGGCGGAGCGGCCCTCGCCACTCGCCGGGCGCGGAAGTGAGCGGGCCGCGAACGGCCGGGACCGGAGTGGTCGCGAGAGCAGCGGTCGGGGCGGGGGCGGTCGGGGCGGGGGCGGTCCGGGCGGGTTCCACCCGGTCAGGTGCGTAGGGCCCGTGAAGCCCGTGAAGCCCGTCGAGTGCTCCAGGTCCGCCGAGGACGGGAGGCCTTCGGCCCGTACCGGCGTCCTCGGACGACGGCGGAACGGCGCGACCCGGTCGCTGTCCGTCGTGCACAGAACGCATCGTCCCTCACCCTCGGCCGCCCATCGCAGCCGCCCACGCACCCGTCGGCCCCGCTGATAGCGAGGCACGACCGAGCCCTCACTATGCAATACGGGGTGGTGGAACGCCACTTCCTCGCTGATTCACAGGCGCACCAGCGCGGCGCTCACGGCAGCCGGCCGGCTCAGGCCTCCTCCCCCGCCGGCAGGAAGGCGCCGACCAGCTCCGCGAACTCCTCCGGCACCGCGATCCGGACCTCTAGGTCCTCCGCCTTGGTCCGCTTGGATCCGGCCTTCTCCCCGGCCACAAGCAGACTGGTGCGCTTGGAGACGCTGGAGGACGACTTGCCGCCGGCCCGCTCGATCAGCTCGTTCATCTGGTTGCGCGACAGCTTCTCCAGCGCTCCGGACATCGCGCCCGTGACCACCACGGTCATCCCCGCCAGGGGCAGCGCGGAACCCGTTCCGGCCTCGCCACCGGCCTCCGCGTCCGCGCCTGCCGCCGCGGCCGCCTCCTCCGTCCCCGGCTCCGGAGGCGGGGTGGCCCCCGGCTCCGTCATGGACACCCCGGCAGCGACGAGCTTGTCGATCAGCGGCGCCAGCTCCAGCAGCTCGGCGACCACCGCGGCCGCCTTCTCCTTGCCGATGCCGTCGACCCGCTGGAGCGTTTCCGCGTCGGCGGCGACGATCCGGTCCATCGTGGCGAAATAGCGTGCGATGCGACGCGACATGGAACGCCCCGTGCCCCGTACGCCCAGGGCGCAGAAGACTCGGGACAGCGGCCTGCTCCGGGCGGTTTCGATGGCCGCCAGGAGGTTGTCCGTAGAGGTCTCGCCCATCCGGTCGAGGGCGAGCAACTGCTCCCGCTCCAGAGTGAACAGGTCCGCGAAGTCCGCGACGAGGCCCGCGTCGACGAGCTGGACGACCCGTGTGGAGCCGAGGCCCTCGATGTCGAGCTGATCGCGCCCCGCCGCGTACGAGACGGAGGCGACCAGGCGGCAGTCACGGCCTCGGGTGCAGCGCCAGCGCTGCTCGCTCGTGTCGATGTCGGAGCCGCACTGCGGGCAGCACTCGGGGAAGGCGATGGGTGTCTCGTCGCCGGTGCGCAGGTGCACCACGGGGGCCTCGATGCGCGGGATGATGTCGCCGGCCTTGTAGACCATGACCTGGTCCCCCAGCCGCAGGTCGCGGCGGGTGATGTCGGCCGGGTTGTGCAGGGTGGCGTAACCGACGGTGGAGCCGTCGATCTCCACGGGTTCCAGGACGGCGCGCGGCGCGATGATGCCCGTGCGCCCGACGTTCCACTCGACGGCCAGCAGGCGGGTGATCTTCTCCACGGCGGGCAGCTTGTAGGCGATGGCCCAGCGGGGCGCGCGGGTGCCGGAGCCGGCCTCGCGCTGGTCGGCCGCCAGATCGGCCTTGATCACGATCCCGTCGATGCCGAACGGCAGCGAGGCACGCAAGGCGCCTGTCGCGTCCACCCGAGCCTGGACCTCCTCGACCGTGGTGGCCCGGAGCGGCGCGACGTCGGTGCCCGCGGCCGTGTGCACGCCGAGCTCGGCGACGTACGCCAGGATCTCGCTGTGGGGCAGTTCGGCGAGGGTCCCGGCGACCTCCCCGGAACCGGGCAGCGGCAGCGCGCCGTAGGCGAAGAAGGTCGTCTCCACCCGGTAGGCGCGGTCCTTGGCGCGCAGGGTGCCGGCGGCCCCGTTGCGCGGGTTGGCGAAGGGGGCGCCGCCGTGTTCCGTACGGATCGCGTTGCCCTGTTCGAACTGCTCGTTCGTCATGAGGATCTCGCCGCGCACCTCGATGGTGACCGGGGCGGCCAGTCGCTCCGGCAGGCCGACGACGGCACCGGCCGCGTGCGAGACGTCCTCGCCGGCCGTTCCGTCGCCCCGGGTGACCAGGCGCTCGAACCGGCCGTCCCGGTAGCGCGCGGCGACCGCCAGGCCGTCGAGCTTCGGCTCCACGCTCCACGCGGTCACCGGCCGGCCGATCCGCCGCTCCAGCGACGCGGTCCAGGTCACGAACTGCTCGGCCGAGAACACGTTGTCGAGCGAGAGCATGGGCACCGTGTGCGGCACGTCGCCGACGGCGGCCCCGCCCGCGACCTTGCCCGTCGGCGAGTCGGCGAGCACCTCCTGCGGGTGGTCCGCCTCGTACGCGGCTATTCCGCGCGCCAGCCGGTCGTAGGCGTCGTCGTCCAGCGCGCTCTCGCCCGTGGCGTAGTACGCGGCGGCGGCGAGGGAGGCCTCTTCCACCGCGGCGGCATAGGCGGCGGCATCGGCGAGCACAGCAGCTGAGTTCGTCATGGCCACCATTCTTCCGCCCACCACTGACAACGCCCGCGTCCGCTCTCCCCGCCCCGATCCCGGGAGAGCGCGACGGCCTCCCTGGAGCGGGGCGTCCACGCATCCGGCTCCGGTGCCCACGCCCTCGTGACGGCGCGCGACACCTTCCTCGCCGAGCTGGAACGGCTGCCGCGCACAGTGCGGGCCCTCGGCGGAACGGGGCGGCCGGCCTGCGGGTATAAAGAGCGGCATGACAGCCGAAGTGCCGCAGCCCGTACGCCCCGCGACCTTGGAGGACGTGGCGGCCGTGGCCGGTGTGTCGCGGGCGACGGTGTCCCGGGTGATCAACGGGGCGACCACCGTTGACCCCGCCCTGCGCACCGTGGTCGAGGAGGCGGTGGCGACCACCGGTTACGTGCCCAACCGCGCCGCCCGCTCGCTGGTGACGCGGCGCACCGACTCGGTGGCCCTCGTGGTCTCGGAGCGGGAACGGCGGCCGATGTCCGAGCCGTTCGTCGGCCGGATGTTCTCGGACCCGTACTTCGGGCGGGTCGTCAGCGGGCTGCTGGAGGTGCTGCGCCCCGCGGGCATCCAGATGGTCGTGATGCTGGCCGACGACGAGGCGTCCCGGGGCCAGTTGCTCTCCTATCTGCGCCACGGTCATGTCGACGGGGTCGTGCTGATCACCACGCACGCAGACGACCCGCTCCCCGGGCTGCTCCAGGACACCAGGATGCCCGCCGTACTCGCGGGCCGTCCTCACCGTTCGTCCCCGCTGGCCTATGTGGAGGTGGACCAGCACGCCGGGGCGCGGCTGGCGGCCGACCACCTGGCCGCGCTGGGGCGACGCCGCATCGGCACCGTCTCGGGACCCCAGGACATGCCGGCGGGGCAGGTGCGGCTGACCGGTTTCCTGGAGGCCGTCGCCGCCCACGGCATCGAGGACGTGGCCTGTGCCGAGGGGGACTTCACGCATCGGGGCGGGGCCGCGGCGATGCGGCGGCTGCTGGCGGACCGCCCCGACCTCGACGGGGTGTTCATCGCCTCCGACCTGATGGCCCTGGGCGCGCTCCCGGTCCTGCTCCGGGCGGGGCGCGACGTGCCGTCCGACGTGGCGGTGGTCGGCTTCGACGACAGCAGCGCGGCGGCCGCCTGCGACCCGCCCCTGACCACGGTGCGGCAGCCGGTGGAGGAGATGGCCGCGGAGATGGCCCGGCTGCTGCTGAAGCAGATCGGCGAACCGGGCGGCCCCTCGCCCTCCGTGCTCTTCCCGCCGACACTGGTACGACGGCAGTCGGCCTGACCGGGCGGCAGGCGGCCTGATCCGGCGGCGGTCGGCTTGTCGGAGAGCGCATCGAGCAATGAGCGACTCCCCCGCCGAAGAAGCGGCCTGTCGGAGGACGGTCCGCCGGTCAGGCCGTCGTACCCGGCGCTTCCTGCACCGGGGCATCGCCCGGGAACGGCTCGTCCGCCCGGCCCGCCCCGCCGAAGCCCTCGGCCCGCACCGGTACCTGGGGCCCGGAGAACTCCTGGAGCCAGCGGGTCAGCACCCGGTGCACCGCCTCCGCGCCCACCAGCCCGCCGCCCGGCGGCGCGGGTGCGCCCTCCGCGGTCTCGGCGGCCACGATGTCGAGCGGGTCCGTCAGCGCGCGCGGCCAGAGCAGGAACGGCCGGGACTGTTCGCCGCCGAGGCCGCCGTGCGAACCGATCTGCTCCTCGAAGGCGTGCACGGTCCCGGTGGCGGGGTCGTACATGGAGTTGACCATCACGTCGGCGACGTGCGGAAAGGTGTCGGTGCGCCGTACGGCGGCGGCCGCCCCCACGCCGAAGACCGCGAGCGGCCCCTCACCGTCGGTCAGTTCGGCGACGGGTACTTCGGCCCCGCCGGGCCCGAGCACCACGGAGCCGTGTTCCCCGGTGCGGACGAGGAGGAACCCGATCCCCGGATGGTTGGCGAGCGTCGAGAGCAGCGCCGGGTGGCGGCGCTCGATCTGTTCGCGGGAGGCGCGGCCCTCGATGTCGGGGAAGGAGATCAGCCCGAGGTTGCCGGAGGCCAGCACGATCGGGTCGGAGAGCTTGGCCGGGTGCTCGGCCTCCTGCCCCTCGACGGGACGGTGCAGGGCGATCCGCACCGCGTCGCGGGCCTCGGAGGCGCTGCGGGTGCGCTGGGCCCGGCGGGACACGGGCAGCCCGCAGCCCGCCCGGACGAGGTCCTTGAGCGTGAGCCCGTACTTCCCGGCGAACGTCTCCCCGGGGCTCTGGCCGTGGTCGGAGAGAAGCACGATCCGGTAGGCGCGCGGGGTGTGGTCGGCGATCTTGGCGATCAGCGCCAGGGACCGGTCGAGGCGTACGAGGACCTTCTCCGCGTCGCGGCTGTGGGGCCCCGAGTGGTGGGCGACCTCGTCGTAGGCGACGAGGTCGGCGTAGACGGCGGTGCGTCCGGCGAACATGTCGCCGAGTACGGCGGCGACGACCACGTCGCGCTCCACGACGGTCGCGAACGCGCGGATGAAGGGGTAGAACCCGCCGCGCTTGATCCGCGGTGCGACCTTCAGTGCGCGGGCCCGGGTCGACTGGCCGATCTCGCGGAGGACCTCGGCGACGAAGGACAGGGCCGTACGGGTGGCGTTGGCCGGGTCGGAGAAGTAGGCGAAGTATCCGGCGCGGGAGCGGCGGCCCTTGCCGCGCCGGGCGGCCATCGAGAGGACCAGGGCGAGCTGTCCGGCTCCGCCGCTGAAGAGGTTGCCCCGGCTCGCGCCGTCGACGGTGAGCAGACCGCCGTCGCGGGTGCGCTCGATGGCCCGGCGTTGCATTTCGAGGGCGCTCGCGGGACGGCTGGAGACCATGACGGTGCGGGTCTCCTTCTCGTACCAGCGGAACGCGGGCACGTCGTGGTTGCTGCCGTGCAGGATGGCGAGCTGGCTGGCGCCGGTCTGGCTGGACCAGTCGGTGCGCCAGGGGGTGAGCCGGTGTCCGGACGGGTCGTCGAGCCAGCCGGCGACGGTCGGCATGAGCCCGTCGGCCGCGGCCTTCACCAGAACGTCGTGGCCGACACCGTCGAGCTGGAGGAAGACCGTGCCGGGCGGTCCGTCGCGGCCCGGTTCCGGCGGGCCCGGGGAGCGGCCGCGCCGGCGCCGCCGGTCGGCGAGCCGGGACAGCCGTCGGCGGTAGGCCTCGTCGTCACGGACGGCGAGTGCGGTGGAGGTGGCGGAGGCGACGGCTGACATCACGGCGGCGACGACGACCGCCGTCTCCGGGTTGGCGTCGCCGCGCCCGTCCGGGATGAGGCGCAGAGCTATCAGCAGCAGCGAGCCGTTGAGGAAGAAGACCAGGGCGCCCAGGACGAGCGCGGGCACGATGAGCAGGGCCCGCACGAGGACGGGCCAGACCAGGGCCGACAGGAGGCCGAAGGCGCCCGCGCCCCAGGCGGCGGTGAAGGCCGTCCTGGTGATGGTGTCGCCGTCGTCGGCCTCCAGCTGGAAGTCGGGCAGGGCTCCGGCCAGCACGAGCATGGTGAGGGTGGACACCGCCCAGACCGCGACCACCCGCATCAGGGCTCTGCCCGCCGTACGCCACTTCCCGTCACCCACGCCGGTCCACCTCTTGCCCTCCGCTCCGGGCCCCGGTCGTCCGAAGCCCGACCTTCAGCTTTTCACAGCGCCGGGGCCGGCCAGCGGCTTCGGTGGGAGCCTCCGAGGGCCGTCGGGACGGCACGGGGGGCGCATAGGCTCGTACCGGCAGCGCGGGCGGGTACGGCCGCGCCGCGCCGCACCGGAGTCAGGGATTCACGGACCACCGACCGCGGAGCACACGGATCACTGATCACTGATCGCTGATCACTGATCACTGATCACGAGGATCGAACGAGGAGGCCGAGGCGCCGGTGGAGATCACCTGGTGGGGTCATGCCACCTGCACGATCGAGGACTCGGGGGTGCGGGTGCTGACCGACCCCCTGTTCGTACGGCGCTTCGCGCATCTGCGCCGCCGCCGGGGCGAGGTACCGCCACCGCAGGCCGCGGTCGCCGAGGTGGTGCTGGTCTCCCATCTGCACTCCGACCATCTCCATCTGCCGTCACTGGCCCGGCTGGCTCCCGGCAGCCGACTGGTCGTGCCGAGCGGCGCGATCGCGGCCGTGCCGGGTCTGCGGGCGCTGCGGCGGATGCGACAGCTGCACGTCACCGAGGTGGGACCGGGCGAGACGGTACGCGTCGGCGACGTGCGGGTGCGGGCGGTCCCCGCTCTGCACGACGGGCGGCGGCTGCCGCTCGGGCCGCACCGAGCGCCGGCGCTCGGCTATGTGGTCGAAGGCGAGGCCCGGACCTACTTCGCCGGGGACACCGGGCTCTTCGACGGGATGGCGGAGGCGGTGGGACCGGTGGACGTGGCACTGCTGCCGGTGGGCGGTTGGGGCCCCTTCCTGGGGCACAGCCATCTGGACCCGGCCCGCGCCGCCGAGGCGCTGACTCGTCTGGCGCCGACGTCAGCGGTGCCGGTGCACTACGGCACGTACTGGCCGATCGGTCTGGACGGGGTGCGCCCGCACGAGTTCCACGCGCCGGGCGACGAGTTCGTACGGCACGCGGCGAAGCGTGCGCCCGAGGTGACGGTGCATCTGCTGGGACACGGCGAAAGCGTCAGAACGGAGGCCGGTCCGTGATCCAGGAGATCCAGCAGGTGGTGCGGGAACTGCCCACCGAGTCGACCCAGCAGGCGGTCGGCTATCCGACGCTGTTCGCCCTGGTGGCGCTGGGGTCCTTGGTGCCCGTGGTGCCGACGGGGGCGCTGGTGAGTTCGGCGGCGGTGGTGGCCTTCCACCAGACGTCGCCGCTCACCCTGCTCTTCGTGTTCCTGACGGCGTCGACCGCCGCGTTCCTCGGGGACGTCTGCCTGTACTGGCTGGGGCAGCGCGGGGTCCGGTCGCGGAACGGCTCGAAGTGGCTGGGGGCGATCACCCGCCGGGCCGCGCCGGAGCGGCTGGCCCAGGCGCAGGAGAAGCTGGCGGAGCACGGCGGGGCGGTGCTGGTGCTGTCCCGTCTGGTGCCGGCCGGGCGGATCCCGGTGATGCTGGCGTGCCTGCTGGGCAGGATGCCGTTGCGGCGGTTCGCCCGGGGCGATGTTCCGGCCTGCCTCGCCTGGGCGGCGACGTACCAGTTGATCGGCATCCTGGGCGGTTCGCTGTTCCCGGAGCCGTGGCAGGGGGTGGTCGCGGCGGTCGCCCTGACGTTGCTGATCAGCGGGGCCCCGGCGGTGTGGCGCAGGCTGCGGTCGCGGTTCGGCCCCGAGCCGTCGTAGGCCGTCCTGTCGTCGAGGTCCCGTCGCCGGCCTTCGGCGACGGGACCTCGACGGACGACAGGGCCCGGCCGCGCTCAGCGCAGCGCGCCGAACACCGCCGCGAAGCTGTCCAGCGCCCGGGCCACATGCGCGAGCTCCAGGGGCTCGGCCGCGGTGAGGGACTCCGTCTGCTGCTCCGGCGTGGCGCCGAGCAGCGGTCCGGTACCCAGGCGTACGCGCAGGGCCCCCAGCTCGTCCCCGAAGCGGTGTCCGCCGGGGGCCGGTGCACCGAGCCGTTCGGTGAGGTACTCCTCCAGCTCCACGGAGTCCGTGATGCCCACGCCCGCCAGCCGCGGGCGCAGCGGCCCGAGGTCGGCGTAGAGGTGACGGCCCGCCTGCGGGGGGCGGGCCAGCGCGCCGGAGCCGAGGACCGCACGGTGGGCGGCGGCGGCGACCTCGGCCTGGAGCGCCGCGGCGCTCCGGATCCGCTCGCGCACGGACTCCGGCTCCCCCAGGGCGTGGGCGGCCGCGTGGGCGACCGGAGTCGCGACGAGGGCGCCGAGCGCGGTGAGGATGTCCAGGGCGCGGGCGTGCCGGACGGCGGCCCGGGCGGTGTCCGGGAAACGGGCGACGGCGACCGGCCAGGCGGCCGGCATGAGGGCTCCGGACAGGTCGGTGATCACCGTGACGTCGTCCGGGCACATCTCGGCGGGGCTGAGCAGGACGGTGTCGCGGGGCCGGTGCACGGTGTCGCGCCAGGTCTCGTCGCTGATGATGTGCAGCCCTTCGCCGACCGCCGCCTCGCACGCCTCGTGGACCAGCTCGGGCGGGGCGACGGTGGCCGTGGGGTCGTCCACGAAGGAGAGCAGCAGCAGTTTCGGCCGGCCGCCCTCCGCACGGACCCGGCGGACGGTCTCCAGCAGGGCGTACGGGTCGGGCACGCCGCCGCATTCGGCCGGGGTCGGCACGTGGTAGGCGGGACGGCCCAGCAGGCGGGCCTGCGGCATCCAGGCGGCCGGGCAGGGGCGCGGCATGAGGACGTCACCGCCGTGGGCGCCGATCAGGGACAGGAGGAGCGGCTGGGCGCCGGGGGCGGCGGCGATGCCGCCCGCCGTGCCGTGCAGCCCGCGCCGGTCCCAGTAGCCGCGGGCCGCCTCGCGCAGCCGGGCCCCTCCGCCGGGGGGTTCCGGGCGGGTCAGGGTGGAGGCGGCGGCGAGGACGGCGGCCAGTTCCGGGAGGACCGGGAGGCCGGGGTCGGGGGCGGGCGGCCCGTAGCGGACGGGGCCGTGGTCCTCGTGCGCGGGTGCGTGGTCCTCGGTTCCGTGCATCCGGCCCTCCTCCGCCGCTCTTCGCTTCGCTTCCTCGCTCCGCCTCCGCGGAGTTTCCGACGTCTCCGCCGCGCCTCCGGAACATCGGGGCCGGCTCCGGGGCCGGCTCCGATCCGGGCCGGGGTTCCGGGGCTCGGGGTCCCGGTCCCGATCCGAGTGCTCCGGTCGCGTTCTCCGGGTCGACGGTCCTCGCCTTCCCCGGTCGACGCCCCTCTGGCTTCTTTGTCGACTTTATGCCGACAGCCCCCGGCTCGTTATGTCGACCCGGCCCCCGGCCTCTTTATACGGAGGTTCCGGGCGGCCCGCCCGCCCAGTCGCGCGACCGCTCCGGGGGCCGTCGCCGCGTGGACCGTTCCGCCGGTCGGTGGCGGCGTGGCGAGGGCCTCAGCGCGCCTGCTGGTTCGGCGTGGCCCGGCCGGGTATGCGCTGATTCATGTCCTCCCCGAGAACCTCACCCGCCACTGTCAACACCACCGCTCCCGCCGTCGCCCGGTTGCGCGGCTGGCTGCAGGAGCGGGACCTGGCCGTCTTCCGGAGCGTCGCGGACCGGCACTGGCCGGGCGCCGATCCGCTGCTGCCGAAGCTGAGCCTGAGCGCCAACCACGGGCTGCTCTGGTTCGGGGCCGCGGCCGGGATCGCTGCCCTCGGCAGCAGTGCGCGCTCACGCCGGGCCGCGCTGCGCGGGGTGGCGTCCCTCGCCGTGGCCTCGGTGGCGATCAACACGGTCGGCAAGGGCGCGGTGCGCCGCGAGCGGCCGATAGCGGACCTGGTGCCGGTGGTGCGGCGGCTCAAGCGGCAGCCGATCACCACCTCCTTCCCCTCGGGCCACGCGGCGTCGGCGGCGGCCTTCGCCACCGGGGTGGCCCTGGAGTCCAAGGGCTGGGGCGCGGTCGTGGCCCCGGTCGCGCTCGCCGTGGCCGCCTCCCGCGTCTACACCGGGGTGCACTATCCGAGCGATGTGGTGGCGGGTGCGGCGCTCGGCGTAGGGGCCGCGTTCGCGCTGCGCGGGGTCGTGCCCACCCGGGGCCAGCTGCCCGCCCCCGGCCGTCCGCCGGGCGAGGCCCCGGCGCTGCCCGCCGGGAAGGACCTCGTCGTGGTGGTGAACCAGGAGTCGGGCACGGCCACCGCGACCGCGTCGCTGGTGCGCGAGGCGCTGCCGGCCGCGGAGGTGGTGGAGGTGCCTCCCGCGGAGTTGTCGGCCGCGCTCGAGAAGGCGGCGGGCCGGGGCCGGGCACTGGGTGTCTGCGGAGGTGACGGCACGGTGAATCTGGCGGCCTCGGTGGCGGCGACGCACGGGTTGCCCCTGGCCGTCTTCCCCGGCGGCACGCTGAACCACTTCGCCTACGACCTGGGCATAGAGACCGTCCACGACACCGCCGCCGCCCTCACCGCGGGCGACGCCATCCGGGCCGACCTCGGCCGCTTCCGGCCGGGGCCCAGGGGTGCGGACGGTGCGGACGGGTATTTTCTCAACGCCTTCTCGCTGGGCGTCTATCCGGAACTGGTGCGGACCCGGGAGCACTGGTCGCCGCGGATCGGCGGCTGGCCGGCCGGCGTGCTCGCGGCGTTCCACGTGCTGCGCGGCCGGCGCCCACTGGAGGCCGAACTCCAGGGACGCAGGCGACCGTTGTGGCTGCTCTTCGTCGGCAACGGACTCTTCCAGCGGGTGGGCCCCGCACCGGGGCGCCGCCACAACCTGGCGGACGGGCTGCTGGACGTCCGGGTGGTGCACGGCGGCCGGACGCCCGCGTTGCGTCTGCTGGCCGCGGCGGTGGCGGGACCGCTGACCCGCTCCCCCGCCCATGCCGCCGTGCGGCGGCGCCGGGTGCGGATCGGCGGCCTCACGCCGGGGACTCCGTACGCGTACGACGGTGAAGTGGCCCACTCCGGAACGGAGCTGACGATCGACAAGCTGCCGGAGGCGCTGACCGTCTACTGCCCGATGCCGGTCTGACCACCCACGCCCTCCCCCGGGCGGGACCAGGCCGACCCCTCGGGCACCTCTCACCATCTGCCCACATGGCAAGACGCCCATCTCATCATGCGACATGACGGCGTACGGTGGTTCCTGTCGCCGCGCCCGTCGGCGCGGAGTTTTTTCGGGAGAGGAAGCAACGCCATGCCGAAGGAGACCGCCGTGTACACGCACGGCCACCACGAGTCGGTCCTGCGCTCGCACCGCTGGCGGACCGCCGCCAACTCGGCGGCGTACCTCCTCGACGAACTCCGCCCCGGACTGGCCGTGCTGGACGTCGGCTGCGGCCCCGGGACCATCACGGCCGATCTGGCCGCACTGGTCGCCCCGGGCCGGGTAACCGCGGTGGACACAGCCGAGGACATCCTCGGCCAGGCCGCCGCGGTGGCAGCCGAACGAGGCCTGGACAACGTCGGGTTCGCGGTTGCCGACGTCCACGCCCTGGACTTCCCCGACGACTCGTTCGACGTGGTCCACGCCCATCAGGTGCTCCAGCACGTGGGCGACCCCGTCCAGGCGCTGCGCGAGATGCGGCGCGTCTGCCGGCCCGGCGGGCTGGTCGCGGCGCGGGACAGCGACTACGCGGCCATGACCTGGTATCCGGAGGCCCCCGGTCTGGGCGAGTGGCTGGAGGTGTACGGCCGGGTGGCCCGCGGCAACGGCGGCGAGCCCGACGCCGGCCGCAGGCTCCTCTCCTGGGCCCGGCGGGCCGGGTTCACCGACATCACCCCCACGGCGGCCGCCTGGTGCTTCGCCACCCCGGAGAGCCGCGCCTGGTGGAGCGGCCTGTGGGCGGACCGTACGACGGACTCGGTCTACGCCGAGCTGGCGGTGCGGGGCGGGCACGCGAGCGCCGAGCAGCTCACGGCCATCGCCGGGGCGTGGCGTTCCTGGGGCGAGGAGGGCGACGGCTGGTTCATGGTCCCGCACGGCGAGGTGCTCTGCCGGGCGTGAGGTGAAGAGGGGCGTCGTGGGGTGAGGGGGTACCGGGTGGAGTGAGGAGGGACGGTGAGGAGGAGGGGGCCCGGCCCGCCCGGAACCGATCACGCCGGCGGCGGCCGCCAACTACCCTCGTATGCATGGAGATCCTCGGAACCACGCTGCGTATCTGCGTCGACGACCTGGAGGCCTCGGTGGCCTTCTACGAGGGGCTGACGGGCACGTCGGCCCTGCGCTTCGAGCGCGGTGGGGTGTCGGTGGCCGCGATCGGCTGCTTCTTGTTGATGAGCGGGCCCGAGTCGGAGCTGGAGGTGCTGCGCAAGGTGGGCGCGACCATCGCCGTCAAGGACGTCGACGAGGCCAACGCGGCGCTGACCCGGGCGGGCGCGCGGGTCATCGCGGGACCTGTGCCGACCCCGGCGGGCCGCAACCTCATCGCGCTGCACCCGGACGGCTCGGTCTTCGAGTACGTGGACCGCAACGTCGCCGTCTGACCGGCCGCCCGGGGCGCGTCGTCACTCCTGGGGCGGGCGCATGCGGAAGTCGTAGGCGTCCGGCAGCGGTTCGTCGCTGACGGACGCCCACAGCTCGCCGAGGATTCCGGCCCCTTCGCGCAGGTCGGCGACCTCGAATCCGGCGTCGAAGATCTCCCGGGCCGCCCCGGTGTCGCCCTCGGCGACCAGGATCCGGGCGAGGAGCAGCCGGAAGCGCCCGCGCTCGCGGATCTCTCCCGGCAGCCCGGCCAGCAGCGCGCGGGCCTTCCCGGGCCGGGCGGCCGACAGGTGCGCCTCGACGGTCTCGCGGGCCAGGGCGACGAGGAGGGCCGTGCCCTCCGCCGACGCCGTGAGGTCCTCCGCTCCGGGGGCCCCGAGGTCCGCGAAGGCCTCGGCGTACAGCTCGGCGGCGTGGTCCGGCCTGCCGCTCTCCTCGGCGGCGACGGCGAGGCAGCGCAGCAGCGGCCAGCGCGGCACGGGGCCGCGCTCCAGGCCGCGTTCCCAGCTGCGGACGGCCTGGGCCCGGTCGTCCGCGTGCCACTGCGCGATGCCGAGATGGTATTCGGTGTGCGGGTCGGCGTCGGCGGTCTCCAGCATGTCGCGCCAGGGCGGCGCGACCGGTGTCGGTCCGGGTATGCCGTTCGGGGCCGCCTTCGGCAGGGTGCCGTGCTCCAGCAGCTCCCGCCAGGGGGCCTGCTGGGCGCCGATGGCGGAGGAGGGGAACGGGGTGCCGGGCAGCCGGTGGCCGCCCCGCAGCACCTCCAGCGCGCCCCAGCCGGAGCCGGTGGCGAGCACCTCGCCCGGTTCGGCGTCGGCGTGCGGCAGCCAGGCCGCGTACGCCTCGTCCACCGCGCCGCGCGGGAGAGCTTCCTCCAGCCGTGCGGCGGCCTCTTCGGTGGCCGCGGCCCAGTCCCGGCCGTGCACGGCGGCCGGGTCGGCGGAGAGCGGACCGTAGGACTCCAGCCAGCTGAACGCGGCGCCCGCCTCCAGCGGGACGTGCTCCAGCTGGGTGCGGGACAGCCCGGCCTGGATCTCCGCGTAGCCGCCGCCCCCGGGCCCGTTCAGCCACTCCTGCCAGCGGCGGCCGCCCCTCCCGTGCCCCCAGCGGAACAGTTTGCGGCCGCGCAGCAGGCCGGTGGAGGTCTGGGCGAGCCCGTGACCGTCCTCGTCGAGCGCGGCGATCCAGCGCCGATCGCCGTCGGGCAGCTCGTAGAAGTGGTCGGCGGGGTACTCGGAGCGCAGCGGATAGGTGTGGTCGAGGCCGCCCGACTCCGGGACGCCGACCCGGGTGAGTGCGTGGTCGTAGCCGAAGTGCCAGGCCTCGTCGGCCGGGGCCAGTACGCGGGTGCCCGGGGTCTCCGGGACGGCGGTGTTGGACCACCAGTAGACCGGTGCGGGCTGTTCGTGCGGGTTGCGTATCCGCACGCCGACGTGGAGGAAGTCGGAGTCGTCGGGGAGCCAGAGGTCCACCTGGAAGGGCAGGTCGCGCAGTCGCTCCCATTCCCAGAGCCGGACCATCGTGGAGCCGTCCGGGGCGGGCACCAGCGCGGCGTGGAGCGGTGCGCAGGACAGGGTCGTGTGGCCGGTGGCGCCGATGTTCCACTCGATCCCGCCGGAGAACCAGGCCCCGTTGAGGGCGAAGGCGGCGGGCTGGAGGACCGGGTTGCGGTGGAGCAGTTCGCGACCGGTGGGCTTGTGGTGCAGGGAGTGGATCCGGCCGCCGAGTCCGGGCAGCACGGTGACGCGCAGCCTGGCGTTCTCGATGACGACGGCGTCGATGTCGGTGGGGGTGCGCTCACGCCCGTAGCCGTCGAGCAGCCGGGTGGGCAGTACGGTGCGCAGCGGCCGGTGGCCCAGTTGCCGGGCCATGTCGCGGGGCAGGCCCGCCCGTTCCCGGGGGTCGAGCACGGGTGGCGGGGCGGGCGTCCGCAGCGGCGGGAGCGGGTTCTCCGGCCCGATCGGCGCTGCGGGCAGGTTCAGTACGGCACGTCGTACGGTCGTGGCCAAGGCACCCTCGTTCCCTCGCGGCGGGCCGCCGCAGGTCCGGGCGCCCCCGGTGACCATGGAACACGCAGGTGGCCGCAGGGGCCAGAGGCCCGTCGGCCGGATTATCGCGGGCTCGGGCCCGCCCCGGGGCCCCGCACGGCCGGGGCCGGGTCGTCAGGCGACAGGCGACAGGCGACAGGCGACAGGCGACAGGCGACAGGCGACACGATCGTGCGGATGGGGCCCGTCCTCGCCGCGATGGCCCGGGGCCGTCAGGAAATGTCACCGTGCGGGAGGAAAGCGATGTGCAGTTGCTGTCACTTGCCCTTCCGGCGGAAGAGGTAGCCGCCGCAGCCGAGGCCGATCAGGAACATGGCCAGCAGCGCGAACCACAGGGGCATCGTCACCTCGGGGATCAGCACCCGGATGGTGACATCGTTCGTGTTCACGCAGATGAACACGATGACGAGCACGACCACCACGGCGACCACGACGCGCCCCGGGGTGAGCCACCCGGTGCCGCGCGCGCTGCCGCTCGATACGTCCTTGGGGCTCATGTTCCGGCCCTTCCGCTCGCTTCTCGCCGTCCGGCCCGCCCGTCGTGCACGCGACCGCCCCCGGGGTCCCAGCATGTCGGGCTGCCGGGTTCGGGGGGCGGTGCTGTACGGCCGTTCGGGTGAACGGGGTGACGGGCGTCAGCCGGCCGGGACGACCGGGAGTTCCAGTACGCCGGTGTCCTCGGGGGCGTGGACGACGGTGACGGGCTTGACGCCCCGGTTGCCGAAGTAGGCGGTGTCGCTGGCGGCGATCACGAACTCCAGGCGGTGCCCCTTCTCGTACCGGTGGACGATGCCGGGCAGCTCCACCGTGAAGGGCCGGGTGACGTCGGGGACCCGGACCGGCGAGACGAGCCGGTTCACCAGCGTACGGCTGCCGTCGGGGGCGACGTCGTAGACCTTGGCGAACAGGACGAGCTTGTCGGAGGCGTCACCGCTGTTCTGGACCCGTTCCGCCTTCGGCGAGAGAACCTTCAGGGTGGCCCGTGGCGAGCCGACGACGTCGAGGGGCTCGGTGAGGGGCTCGCCGCGCCACCCGAGGTAGGTGCCCCTGGTGTCGTACGGCTCGGGGTCGGGCAGTCCGATCAGCGGGGCGATGGAGCTCTCGGAGTGGCTCGTCGGTACGAGCCAGTTGGTGTACTGACGGCTGCCGCGCGCCACCTCGGAGCGGTTGTCGACGAGTTTTCCGTCGCCGGAGAGGTACAGGGACCGGGAGAGGGCGGGGACGTCGGCGGCGGAGCCGTAGCCGCTCCGCCAGTCGCGGTAGTAGGAGAAGGCGGGCCCGGTGTCGGTGTCCGTCTTCCGGTGGAGGTAGCGGTCGAACCAGGCCAGTACCCGTCGGCCGACGTGGCTGGTCTCCAGGTTGCCCCGGCTCAGGTCGAGTTCGCCGGGAACCTGGCCGCCGCTGTGTCCCCAGGACTGCCAGATCATCTTGGTCTCGGTGCCCTGCGCCTTGAGCGTCCGGTAGGTGGCGGTGGCCTCGTTGAGGTTGAAGAGGCTGTCGGCCTGACCCTGGACGACGAGCGTGGGGGCCTTGACCCGGTCGAGGTACGAGACGGGCGAGACGCCGCGCGCGTAGGCGAGCATCTCCTGGGTGCGGCCGGCGGGGTAGCGGCCGGAGTTGAGCAGCCGGATGGTCTCGCAGGCGCGGGTGGCGAAGTGCAGGCAGTCCAGCCGGTTGACGCGGGAGGGGTCCAGGCTCGGGTTGAGGAGCGGCTGGCCCTCGCCGATCAGGTAGAAGCCGTTGGTCCACTGCCACTTGAAGACGCCGGGGGTGTCGGAGGTGACGCCGGTGCGCGCCCCGGTGTTGTTGGGGGCCAGTGCGTAGCCGAGGTCGTTCCAGGTGATCAGCGGGACGAGGGCGTCGACCCGGGGGTCGACAGCGGCGGTCGCCAGCTGGATCGCGCCGCCGTAGGAGCCGCCGATCATGCCGACCCGCGGGTCGCCGTCGGCGTCCCTGGTGACGAAGTCGGCCTCGGTTCCGTCGTCGGCCGCGCGGACTCCCCCGAGGAAGTCGAGGAGTTCGCTCGCGGCCTTTCCGTCGATGGCGGGGTCGTCGAGGGTGATCAGGCAGCCGGACCCGCCGAAGCCGAGGCCCGAGTAGACGAGCCCGACGTAGCCGCGCTCGGCGAAGGCCTTGCCGATGGCGTCGGTGGAGCCGTCGGACTTGCTGCCGCCGAAGCCGTTGGTGGCGAGGACCGCGGGGGCGGGGCTGTCCGCGTCGGCCCCGGCGGGCCGGTAGAGGTCGGCGTCCACCGTGCAGGTGCGGTCGCCCGCCTCGACGGTGAACTCCAGCGGGGTGACGGTGTACGGGCCGGCCTCGGCGCGGGCCGGGCCGGCGAGGACGAGGGGGGCGACGAGGGCCGCCCCGGCGACCGCCACGAGCCGGCCGCGCACTCCGGAAACAGCACCTGACACGAAGACCTCCACACCGAGGACTGCTTACCGACCGGTAAGTACTGGGTCGCGCTCATGCTGTGACACAGCTCGTCACCGTGTCAACGTGTCGGTCAGCGGTTCTTGACGGGTGTTCACGTTCCGCGGAAGGACGCACACATCCTCGCGCCCGCGCGGACAGCGGCGCGGGCGCGAACAGCCGCGGAGGAACCGAGGGGCTCAGCGCAGGGCGGGGGTCTCGACGGTCAGCGTGCAACGGCCGCCGCCCGCCGGTGCGTCGAGCACCGCGGGAACACCCAGGGGTATCGTCAGCGCGGTGGGACCGTGCCCAAAGCCCAGCTCCTCGACCACGGGTATGCCCAGCGGGCCGAGCCGGTCGGCAAGGACGGCGCGGATCTTCTCGTACGGGCCGCACTCCTGCCAGGAACCGCAGGCCACCCCGGCGACTCCGTCCAGGGCCCCGGACCGGAGGAGCCGGGTGAGGATGCCGTCCAGCCGGTAGGGCTCCTCCCCGGTGTCCTCGATCACCAGCAGTCCGCCGCGGGAGTGGACCCGGCCGCCCGGGGCGCCGGCTCCCGCGGCGAGCAGGCTGACGCAGCCGCCGTACAGGACGCCCCGCGCCCGGCCGGGGACCAGGGCCCCGGCCGACTCCAGGCCGAGGGTGGCGACGGTCTCCGGGGCGAAGAGCGTGGCGCGCAGGTGCTCACGGGTCGCCGCGTCCCCGAGGAACGTCTCGGTGGCGACCATCGGCCCGTGCAGGGTGGCGAACCCGGCCCGCAGGGCGAGCGCCTCGTGCAGCACCGTGATGTCGCTGTAGCCGACGAACGCCTTGGGCCCGGCGGCCCGGACCGCCGACCAGTCGACCAGGTCGACCATCCGGTGGGCGCCGTAGCCGCCCCGGGCGCACAGCACGGCCTCCACGGACGGGTCGCACCACGCCTGCTGAAGGTCCTCCGCGCGGCCCGCGTCCGGCCCGGCGAGGTAGTCCAACTCCGCGTGTGCCGTGAGGACATGGGCACCGACGACGGGTTCGAGGCCCCAGTCGCGGAGGACGGCCAGGCCCTCCTCCAGCCGGTCGGCGGGGACGGGGCCGCTGGGGGCGACGACGGCGACCCGGGAGCCGCGGCGCAGCCGGGGCGGCCGGGCGAGGGGCATGGCCGGACCTCGGTCCGCGCGGGTCACGTGGTCAGCTCCAGGGGCGGCACGTCGGGACGACCGATACCGAACGTCTGCGTGTAGAGGGAGAGTTCGGCTTCCAGTGCGCGGACCAGGGTCTCCACGCGCCGGAAGCCGTGGCTCTCCCCCTCGAAGGCGATGTAGGCGTGGGCGACGCCCCGGCCGGCGAGGGCGGCGAGGAATCGCTCGCACTGGGCGGGCGGGCAGATCACGTCGTCCAGGCCTTGGAGCAACAGGAAGGGGGTGTTCAGCCGGTCGGCGCGGTGGAGCGGTGAGCGCTCCCGGTAGCGCTCGGGCACCTCGGCGAACGGGCCGACCAGGGACTCCAGGTACTGCGACTCGAAGTCGTGGGTCCCGTCCGTGGCCCACCCTTCGAGATCCAGGATCGGGTAGAGGATCGTCCCGCAGGCGTAGAGGTCCGTGCTGGTCAGCGATGCGGCGGTGGTCCAGCCACCCGCGCTGCCGCCCCGGATGGCGAGCTTCTCCGGGTCGGCGGCGCCCTCCTCGACGAGGGCCGAGGCGACGGCCGCGCAGTCGGCCACGTCGACCACGCCCCACTGGCCGCGCAGGAGTTCCCGGTAGCCGCGGCCGTAGCCGGTGGAGCCGCCGTAGTTGACCTCGGCAACGCCGATGCCGCGCGACGTGAAGTAGGCGATCTCCAGGTCGAGGACGAGCGGGGCGTGGCCGGTGGGCCCGCCGTGCGCCCAGACGACGTACGGGGGTTTCTCGCCCTCGGGTCCGGTGCGGCCGGGACTGTGCGGCGGGTAGATGTGGGCGTGGATCTCGCGGCCGTCGGGGCCGGTGAAGGTGCGGTCCTCGGGCACCGGGTAGTACGCCGGGTCGACCATGTCGTGGTGGGGTGCGCCGATGACGCGGGTGTGTCCGGTCGCGGTGTCCAGCTCGACGACCTCGGGCCCGCTGCGGGGGCTCGCCGCGACGCCGACGACCCGGCTGCCGTGGACGGCGAGCGTGTCGGCCCAGGAGGTCCAGGGGCCCGGTACATCGGCGAGTTCACCGGTCTCCGGGTCGAGGATGCCGAGCCGCATGTCGCCCCTGCCGTGCAGGACGGCGATCAGCCCGTTGTCCAGCGGATGGAACCAGCGCAGCCCGATCTTCCAGAGCGGACCGCCGAACTCCTCGCCCCGGGGCGGCAGGAGGCGGCTGCTGGGGACCGCGCCGCCGGGAGGCGCGTCGGGGCGGATGCGCTGGAGCTCCCACCAGTCGGCGAGGTCGGAGACGAACAGGAGGCTGCCGTCGCGGTCCCACTCCACCTGGCAGACCGATTCGTCGAGGTCGCCGACGAGAGGCCGTACGCCGGTGAACCCGCCCGTGTCGTCGATGTCCGCCAGCATGACCACCGTGCCGTCCCACGGCATCCGGGGGTGGTCCCAGGCGATCCAGGCCGCCCGCCGCCCGTCGTGGGAGACCTTGGGGCCGGTGACGAACCGGTGTCGGTCGTCGGAGAGTTCACGGACCGCCGCCCGGTCGCCGGCCGCCGAGCCGTCGAGCGGTACGGCGGCGACGACGCGCCGTACGTCGGTGGGCGCGGGCCCGGTGAACTCCTCCAGCACGCACCAGACCTCGCCCGCCGCCCCGTGTTCCGGTCGGACCTGCGGGTCCACCCAGCGCAGCCCGCCGCCGACGTCCGAGACGGGGGTGAGCGGCCACGGCCCGCCGGGCCCGTCGGGGGCGTAGGCGTACAGCCGCTGGTCGGTGAAGTGGACGAACACCACGAGGAGTTCGCCGTTCTCGCGCACGGTGCCCGCCCAGGGCTGTCCGCCGTACTCGATCACCCGGCTGCGGGCGTTCCAGGGGGCGGGCAGCACGGGGGCGGTGGTGCCGTCGGCGCGGCGGCGCATCAGTGCGCGCCGGCCGTCCTCGGCGGGGCGCGGCTCGGTCCACCACACCTCGTCCCCCACGGTGCCGAGGTGGTCGGGGCGGCCGTCGTGCGAGGCGGCGAGTGCCGCGTCGACCGGCGACGGCCAGGTTCCGTACGGGGCTGCTGTCACGGTGTTCACGTAGGTCGGTCCCCCCGGGGCGCGGATCGGGTCGGCAGGCGGTCAGGCGGTGCGCAGGTAGTGGTCGAGCACGCGGACGCCGAAGTGGAGGGCGTCGACGGGAACACGCTCGTCGACGCCGTGGAAGAGCCGCTGGTAGTCGAAGCCGACGGGCAGCTTCAGCGGGGTGAAGCCGTAGCCGGTGATGCCGAGGCGGGAGAACTGCTTGGCGTCGGTGCCGCCCGACATGCAGTACGGGACGGTGTGCGCGTCCGGGTCGAACCGCTCGACGGCGGCGCGCAGCTTGGCGTACGTCGGGGAGTCCACGGGGGCCTCCAGGGCCGTCTCACGGTGGTAGAACTCCCAGGAGACCGACGGGCCGGTGAGCCGGTCCAGGGTGGCGTGGAACTCCTCGTCGCCGCCGGGGACCATGCGCCCGTCGATGAAGGCGGCGGCGTGGCCGGGGATGACGTTGACCTTGTAACCGGCTTCCAGCATCGTCGGGTTGCTGCTGTTGCGGACGGTGTTCTCGACCAGGGACGCGGCCGGGCCGAGCTTGCCGAGGAGTTGGGCGACGTCGAAGCCGGGGTCGTCCAGATCGGCGGTGATGCCGTGCAGGGCGGCGATCTCGGTGATCGCGGCGCGGACGGTCGGGGTGAGGCGGATGGGCCACTCGTGCTGGCCGATCCGGGCGACGGCGGCGGCCAGGGTGCTCACCGCGTTCTCCCGGTTGACCTTGGAGCCGTGCCCGGCCCGGCCCTCGGCGGTCAGTTTCAGCCAGCCGGTGCCGCGCTCGCCCGCCGCGATCGGGTACAGCGAGAGACCGTGGCCCGCGTGGAAGGTGAAGGCCCCCGACTCGCTGATGCCCTCCGTGCAGCCCTCGAACAGCTCCGGATGCTGATCGGCGAGGAAGCCGGAGCCGTCGGCGGCGCTGTCCTCCTCGTCGGCGGTGTACGCGATGACGATGTCGCGCCGGGGGCGGAAGCCCTCGCGGGCCCAGCCCCGTACGACGGAGAGGACCATCGCGTCCATGTTCTTCATGTCGACGGCGCCCCTCCCCCACACGACCCCGTCACTCACCTCGCCGGAGAAGGGGTGCACGCTCCAGTCGGCGGGCTCGGCGGGCACCACGTCGAGGTGGCCGTGGACGAGCAGCGCGTCGGCCGACGGGTCGGTGCCGGGGATCCGGGCGACCACGTTGGTCCGGCCGGGGGTCCGCTCCAGCAGCGTCGGCTCGATTCCGGCGCCGGAGAGCCGCTCCGCGACGTACTCGGCGGCCGGCCGCTCCCGGCAGTCGCCGCCACCCCGGTTGGTGGTGTCGATGCGGATGAGTTCGGAGGTGAACGTCACCACCTCGTCGAGCGCCTGCCGGTCCACGGGTCCGAGCAGGTCGGGGGCCTCAGCCATACTGTTCCTCCACAGCGGCCGACACGATCGTCGTCACCGCCTTGAACGTGCGAATTCCTTCGTACATCGTCGCGCTGGTGTAGGCGACGCGCCTCTCCCCGCTCGGCGCCACGCCGGGGACGACGGTCGCCGCGGCCGCCAGATGTTCGGCGTCGAACTCCAGCTCGATGGTGAACGTCTTCCCGGTGACGGGGTCCCGACGCCCCGCGAGGGCACAGGCGGTCTTCGCCGCCGCCCTGATGTCGGCGGCGGTACGGGCCGGGGTGCGGCACACAGCGGCGTAGCGGGATACGTGGTCCTTGACGGCGACCTTCCGGGCGTCGGGGGCGTACCCCTCGGCATCCACGCAGGTCAGGTCGTCGCCGGTGACGAGGACGACGGGCACGCCGTACTCGGCGGCGACCTGCGCGTTGAGCAGCCCCTCGCTCGCGCGGGCCCCGTCGAGCCAGACGCCGGTGATGGAGTTGGCGAGGTAGGTGTGGGCGAGGACGCCCTCCGTGCCGGCTCCGGTGTGGTAGCCGACGAAGGCGACCGCGTCCACGTCGCCGTGCTGGATGCCCTCGACCATGGACAGGGACTTGTGCTTGCCGGTGAGCATCTGGACGCGTTCGTCCATGTGCTCCAGCAGCAGATTGCGCATCGACCAGTGGGCTTCGTTGACCAGGACCTCGTCGGCGCCGCCGTCGTAGAAGCCGAGCGCGGCCGCGTTCACGTCGGAGGTGAACATCGACCGGCAGCGCTCCCACTGGGGCGTCCCCGGCAGCACGTCGGCCGGCCAGGTCACTCCGGTGGCGCCTTCCATGTCCGCGCTGATGAGGATCTTCATGCCGCCACACCGTACGCGCCGTGAGCGGCGCGGGCCAGGGAGGGGCGGCCCGTCAGAGGTCCAGTCCGCCGAAGGTCCCTCCAGCGGTCCTGCCGGTGCGCCGCCGGCGCTGGCGTCGTCGCTCACATCGCCGCTCCCGCCGGTGGCCCTCGTCGGGTGCCGGGGCCCGGCCCGGCTCCGCCGAGGACCTGGAGCGCCGGCCGCCCGCGGACCGTGTGGGACCCCGATGCCCCGCATGCCCGTAGCCCCCGCGTACTGAAGACTGAGAGGGACCTGACGACTCACGTCCCCGGCGTCATGTGCGAGAAGGGCGAGGAACCAGTATGTGCGCGAAGCAGGACGACGCGGGCGCCCCGCCTCAGGACGGGTCCGGCACGGTAGGGGACACGGACCGCTCGGACCGCTTCGAGGTCGACGAGGAGGTCCAGCACGCCCTCGACCGGCTCACGCTGCTCATCAACGCGGCTGAGGCCCTTTCCAGCACGCTCGAAGTGGACCAGGGGCTCCGTCGACTCTGCCGCACGCTCGTTCCCGGCCTCGCCGACTGGTGCGCGGTCGATCTGCTGGACGACCACGGACGGCTGCGCAGGATCGTCGTCGAGCACCGGGACGCCGATGTGACGTCCCCGGGCCTGGACGAGGGGCTGCTGCCTCCGGCCGATGGGTCGGCGGCCTCGGTCGCCCGAGCGCTGCTCGGTGTGGGGCCCGTACTCCTCACGGACTTTCCCCCGCCGCAGGACGAGGACGACCCCCTGTGCCTCCGGGAGAAGCAGCTTTTCGAGCGGCTCGCGGCCGATACGGCGGTCGTCGCCCCGCTGAGAGCGCGGCGGCAGGTGTTCGGCGTGCTGACGCTGGCCCGTACGCGCAGGGAAGTCCGCCTGACCGAGGACACCCTCTCCCTCGTCGAGGACCTCGCCCACCGCGTGGCACTGGCCGTCGACAACGCCCGCCTGCACGCCGAGGCCCAGCACACGGCCGAGCGGTTGCAGCGCTCCCTGCTGCCGGAACTGCCCACGGACGGGCCGCTCGACGTGGTCGCCCGGTACCAGCCCGCGAGCACCACCGCGCGCGTCGGTGGCGACTGGTACGACGCCTTCGTGCTGCCGGACGGAGCGATGACGCTGATCATCGGCGACATCGCGGGGCACGACCTGCGGGCCGCGGTCATGATGAGCCAGACCCGCAACATGCTGCGCGGCATCGCCTGCGACCGCAAGGAACCGCCCGGCAAGATCCTCGCCCGGCTGGACGCCGCCCATCACATCCTCTATCCCCACCAGACGCTGACCTGCGTCTACGCACTGATCGAGCGGATGAGCGCGGACGAGCCGTGGCTGCTGCACTACGCGGTCGCGGGCCACCCCGCCCCCTTGCTCGTGACGCACGACGGAGAGACCCGCTTCCTCACCGGTGGCCGCAGCGTCATGCTCGGAGTGGAGCCCGAGGTCCATCGCACCGCCGCCACCGACACCCTGCCGCCCGACTCGACGGTGCTGCTCTTCACGGACGGCCTCGTCGAGCGGCGCGAGGAGGACCTGGGCCGGGGGCTGGCGCGCCTGCGGCAGCACGCGGCGGCCCTGGCCCGCGAGCCACTCACGACGTTCTGCGACGAGATCCTGGAAGGCATGGCCGGGGGCGGCGCGGACGACGTCGCCCTGATCGCGGTCAGAACGGCGCCCTCGCACACCGGACCCACCGTGGCCACGGCCTGAGCAGCCGCGGCTTTGGCCGACCGCTGTCGACCACGCACACATTTCACTTGCCTAGGCAACAGTTTTTTGTTGACCAGGCAAGTCGCACCGGCTATCTTATTACTTGCCCAGGCAAGTCAATTTCGGCCTCGAAGGGTCCCCCTGTGATCAAGCTCAGCATCTTCCTGACCCGGCGGTCGGACCTCTCCCACGACGAGTTCGTGGACTACTGGACGCAGAAGCACACCCCTCTGCTCTCGACCCTGCCCGGCGGAGAGGTCCCGGTCCGGCGCTACGTCCAACTGCTGCCCACCGACGACGAGATCCCCGGCATCAGCACCGCTCTCTACGACGGTGTCGCCGAGGTGTGGGTCGACACCGTCGAAGACGCCACCCGCTGGTTCACCTCCGACACCTACACCACCACCATCGCGGCGGACGAGGAGAACTTCCTCGACCGCGCCCGGACCCGCTTCCTCTACGCGACCGAGAGCCCGGTCTTCGGCTGAGCGGCACCGTCCGCGCCGCGCACGTCCTGCCGGCCTCGTCGGCGGTACGGCCCTCTCCGGCCGTACCGCCCTCGCGCGCCTGACGTCGTCAGCCCGTCTTCGCGTCCCGCAGCAGCTCCTCGATCCGGGACAGCTCGCCCTCGGTGAAGTCCAGGTTCCGCACGGCCTCGACGCTGTCCTCCAGCTGCGCGACGCTGCTCGCGCCGACGACGGCGGAGGTGAGCCGGCCGCCGCGCAGCACCCACGCCAGGGCCAGCTGCGCGAGCGACTGGCCGCGCTCCTTCGCCAGCGCGTCCAGCGCGCGCAGCCGCTCCACCAGCTGCGGGGTGACGGACTCGGCGCTCAGGAAGGGGCTGGCGCCCGCCGCCCGGGACCCGGCCGGAATGCCGTTCAGATAGCGGTCGGTCAGAATCCCCTGCTCCAGCGGCGAGTAGGCGATGGATCCGGAGCCCAGCTCGTCGAGGACATCCGGCAGCCCGTCGTCCTCGATCCGGCGGTCGAGCATCGAGTAGCGGGGCTGGTGGATGAGGAGCGGGGTGCCGAGGTCCTGGAGGATCGCGGCGGCCTCCCGGGTCCGCGCGGCGGAGTAGTTGGACAGTCCGACGTACAGCGCCTTGCCCTGCCGTACGGCGGAGTCGAGCGCGCCCATGGTCTCTTCGAGCGGGGTCTCGGGGTCGGGCCGGTGGGAGTAGAAGATGTCGACGTACTCGACACCCAGGCGCTTCAGGCTCTGGTCGAGCGAGGAGCGCAGGTACTTCCGCGAGCCCCACTCCCCGTACGGCCCGTCCCACATGTGGTAGCCGGCCTTGGTGGAGATGACGATCTCGTCGCGCAGACGGGCGAAGTCGGTCGCCAGGGCCCGGCCCAGGGTGAGTTCGGCGGAGCCGGGCGGCGGACCGTAGTTGTTGGCCAGGTCGAAGTGGGTGATGCCGAGGTCGAAGGCGCGGCGCAGGATGGCGCCCTGCGCCTCGGGCGCCCGGTCGCCTCCGAAGTTGTGCCAGAGGCCGAGGGAGAGCGCGGGCAGCTTCAGACCGCTGCGTCCGGTGCGCCGGTAGGGCATGGCGGAGTAGCGGTCGGCGGACGGGAGGTACATACGGGCTCCGCGGGTGGGGTACGGGGGTGGCGCGCCGGGACCGGCGCGCACCCGGTCCAGGCTTCCGCAGATGGATCCAGCAGTCCAACAGGAGATTCCGCTCGGATTCATCGCCTACGTTGCTCAATCATGGAACTGCGTCAGCTGGAGCACTTCGTCGCCGTGGCCGAGGAGCGGCACTTCACCCGCGCCGCCGAGCGCCTCGCCCTGTCCCAGTCCGGGCTCTCCGCCTCCGTACGGGCGCTGGAACAGGAGCTGCGGACCCCTTTGTTCAGCCGCACCACGCGCACGGTCCGGCTCACCGAGGCCGGGCGGGCGCTGCTGGTGGAGGCGGAGCGCACGCTGGCGGGCGCGCGGGCGGCGCGGGACGCGGTCGACGCCGTACGGGGGCTGCTGCGCGGGACGCTGACGGTCGGGGTCGAGCAGTGCGTGGCGGGGGTGAGCCCGGCGCGGCTGCTGGCGGCGTTCCACCGGGAACATCCGCAGCTGGAGCTGAGGCTGCGGCAGGAGGGCACCAGCAGCCTGCTGGACGGCGTGGCCGGCGGGCGCCTCGACCTGGCGTTCGCCGCGACGGTGAGCCCGGCGGAGTGGCGCGGGGAGTTGGTGCCGCTGGCCCGGGAGCCGATGGTGCTGCTGTGCGCGGCGGGGCACGCGTTCGCCGGGCGGCCGGAGCTGGGGTGGGAGGAGCTGCCGGGGTCGTCGTTCATCGACTTCCATCCGGACTGGGGTCCCCGGCGGGCCGCCGACCAGGCGTTCGCGGCGGCGGGGGTACGCCGGACGGTGGGTCTGGAGGTCAACGATGTGCACAGCCTGCTGGAGCTGGTGCAGGAGGGGCTGGGGATCGCGGTGGTGCCGCACCACTTCTCCCGCAAGCCGGAGGCGGCCCGTTTGGTCGCCGTGGAGCTGACGGGCGCCCGTCGGCCGGTGTACGAGAGCGTGGTGGTGCTTCCGGCGGCGCGGAGCCTGAGCCCGGGGGCCCGGGCGCTGCTGCGGCTGGTGCGGGAGGACCCGCTGCGGGAGCCGGCCGGGTGCTGAATCCCCGGGACCTGATCGGCCCCGGGTGCTCGGCCCGTCCCCCGCACGTGTCGGTCCCGTAGGTCTCGGTCCCCTAGGTCTCGGTCCCGCACGTCTCGGTCCGTAGGTCTCAGTCCTCGTGGCCGAGTTGGAGATCGCGTTCGGTGCGGCCGCCGCCCGCGACCTGGAGGACGGTGGCGACCGGGGGGTATCCGGCGGCGATCACGGTGTACTCGCCGGACGACAGGTCGACGAACCGGAACGATCCGTCCGGTCCGGTGGTGAGGGTGTCCACCACGTTGCCCGCCGCGTCGAGCAGGGTGACCCGGGCGTCCTCGACGGGGCGTCCGCCGGTGGCCCGGACGACACCGCGCAGGACGGCCCCGCCCGCCAGCTCGATGTCCTGCCGGGTCTCCCGGGCGGCCTGCACACTGACCGGGAGGGCGGCGGGGCGGAAGGCGGGGGCGCTGGCGGCGAGGGTGTACTCGCCGGCGACCAGTTCGCCGATGACATAGCCGCCCTCGTGACCGGTACGGGTGGAGGCGACGACCTCGCCGCGTACGTCGGTCAGGGTGACGGCGGCGTCGCGTACGGGGGCCCCGTCGGGGGTGAGGACGGATCCGGCGAGGCGTCCGGCGCCGCCGAGCACCACGTCCAGCTCGACGGGACGCTCGCCCACGGTGACGCTGACGGCCTGCGGCTGGTGTCCGCCCGCGGCGGCGATCAGGACGTAGGAGCCGGCGCCGGGGACGCTCAGCGCGTACCGCCCGTCCTCGCCGCTGCCCCCGCGCCCGACCTGCCGCCCCTGGACGTCGATGAGGGTGAGGGCGGCGCGGGGGACGGTGGTGCCGTCGGGGTGCTGGACGCTCCCGTGGACCGGGACGCCGGAGAGGTAACCGGAGACGGGTCGGCCGGAGTCGGCGCGGGCGGCGGGAATCGGGGAGGTCATGGCCTCGGCGGCGGCTTCGGGGCTGTGGTGGGACACCAGCGGTTTCTCCTTGAGGAAGAAGGCGAGGACGAGGCCGAGCACGAGCACCGGCACGAGGTACAGGAAGATGCGCGGCATCGCGTCGACGTACGCCTGGATGTAGGCGTCGCGCAGCGCGGGCTCCATCGCGTGGACGATCTGCGGGGTGATCGACTCGGGATCGGGCAGCTCCGCACCGGCGGGCAGGCGCACTCCGAGCGCGTCGGAGAGCCGCCCGGCGAACAGCGTGCCGAAGATCGCGGCCCCGACGCTGCCGCCGATCTGCCGGAAGTAGTTGTTGGCACTGGTCGCGGTGCCGAGGTCCGAGGGGCGTACGGAGTTCTGCACGGCGAGCACGAGAACGGACATGACCAGTCCGATGCCGGCGCCGAGGACGGCCTGGTAGAAGCTGTACGCCAGGGGGGAGGTGTCCGCCTCCAACAGGGACAGCAGCCACATGCCGACCACCGAGACGGCGCTGCCGATGATCGGGTAGATCCGGTAGCGGCCGGTGCGGGTGATGAGCTGCCCGGAGACGATGGAACCGCCGACGATGCCCATCATCATCGGGAGCATGAGCAGCCCGGACTCGGTGGCGCTGACCCCGTCGACCATCTGGAGGTAGGTCGGGAGGTAACTGGCCGCCCCGAACAGCGCGATGCCGACCACCGCGCCGACCAGACCGGTGACGTTGAAGACGGAGTCGCGGAACAGCCGCAGCGGAATGATCGGTTCCGCGGCCCGGTGTTCGGCGGCGACGAAGAGCACCGTCGTGACGATCGCGCCCGCCGCGAGTCCCAGGATGGTGCGCGAGCCCCAGGCGTACTCGGTGCCGCCCCAACTGGTGACCAGCACCAGGCAGGTGGAGGCGACGGCCAGGAGCACCGCGCCCAGGACGTCGAGCCGGGGCCGGACGGTGGGTCTGGGCAGTTTGAGGACGACGGCGATGACGGCCAGGGTGACCAGGCCGAAGGGGACGTTGATGTAGAAGCACCAGCGCCAGGAGGCGTGGTCGGTGAAGAACCCGCCGAGCAGGGGGCCGGCGACCGAGGCGAGGCCGAAGACCGCGCCGATGAGGCCCATGTAGCGGCCGCGCTCGCGGGCCGGGACGATGTCCGCGATGATCGCCTGGACGCCGATCATGAGACCGCCGCCGCCGATGCCCTGAAGGGCGCGGAAGGCGATCAGCTCGTCCATGGTGCGCGACCAGCCCGCGAGGGCGGAGCCGATGATGAAGACCACGATGGCGAACTGGAAGACGCCTTTGCGGCCGAAGAGGTCACCGAGCTTGCCGTAGAGCGGCAGGACGATGGTGGAGGCGAGGAGGTAGGCGGTGACCGCCCAGGACATCTTCTCCAGGCCGTGCAGCTCACCGACGATCTTCGGCAGGGCGGTGGCGACGATCATCTGGTCGAGCGCCGCGAGCAGCAGGGTGAGCATCAGCCCGAGGAAGACCATGCGGACCTTGCGGGGGCTGATCTCCGCCGTGTCCGGGCCGGGCCCCGCCGGAGGGGGTGGCGGGGGCGGCGCGGCGGGCAGTTCGACCGTGGCCGCCGCGCCGTCCCGCGTCGTCGGGCCGTCCGGCCCCGAACCGTCCGGCTCGTCCTTCACCAGCGTGATACCGCCCACCACGTAACGCTCCCCTCGTCGCACCTGCGCCGCCCATTTCTCGCACCGCGCGGCAAGGCAGGGCAAACGTGACGAGGGGCGTACGCGGCGCGCACGGAGGGCTTATGCGCCGGTGGGAGGTGCTACGGCGCACAACCGGCCGCCCCGGAAAACCACCCGTTCCGGTGAGGCCGATCGTCCCGCGGAGGCCGGACGTCGTCCGGCCTCCGGTGCGGCGAGGAGGAGTCGGAACACCTCCCGGCCGGTCGGGCCTACTTCTCGACCTCGGTGGCGAGGTTCTGGAGGAGCTCGTCGTAGATCCGGCCGAGGCCCTTGGGCGCGAAGGTCCGCTCGAAGAACCCGCCGATGCCGCCGGCGCCGTCCCAGACCGTGGTCACGACGGCCTTGGACTTCCCCTCACCGGCCGGGGTGACGGTCCACGTGGTGACCATGGAGGAGTTGCGGTCCTTCTCGACGAGCTGCCCGTCGGTCGGCTCGCTGACCTCCACCAGGCAGTCACGGACGCGCTTGCTGGTCGCCTGGAGCTTCCAGTGCACGAGGCTGCCCTCGCCGTCGCCGCCCTCCCGGACCTCGTACTCGCTGAAGTGCCCGGTCAGCACCTTGCCGCGGACGTCCTTGTAGTCGGCCAGCGCGTCGAACACGTCCTCTGCGTCCGCCGCGATGATCCGCTCCGTCGTGGCCTCGACCTGCGCCATGGCTGTTCCTCCAGCACTCGGTTGTTCGGTGGTGGGCTGAGCCAACCACCTCGGGCGCAGCCGCTCAAAATCGGGGCCGTCCGAGGTCAGGGGCGGCGGCCCCCGAGGACGCAGAACTCGTTGCCCTCCGGGTCGGTGAGCACGACCCAGCTCGCGTCGCCCTGGCCGATGTCGGCGCGGCGGGCGCCCAGGCCGAGCAGTCGGCGGACCTCGTCGCCCTGTTCCCGGTCGCTGGGACTGACGTCGATGTGGAGCCGGTTCTTGGCGCTCCTGCCCTCGGGCACCCGCGCGAAGGTGAGCACCGGCGGTACGGGGCCGGGGCGGTCCGCCCCCTCACGCGCCCCGGGCGGGCCGATGGTGACGACGCCTTCCTCCGCGTCCTCGGCCCGCACCTCGTAGTCGAGGACCGAGCACCAGAACCGGGCGAGGCCGACGGGATCCGCGCAGTCGATCGCGAGTTCGGTGAACTTGCTGGCCATGGTCGGGGCTCCCGGTCGGTCGGATACAGCGGGTCCTCAGAGGCGACACGGTAGCCGTGGGGCGGTGCCCCGCACGATCAAGGGAACAAGTGTTCTATTCTGCGGGGAGTGCTACCGAGGAGGCGTCCATGCGCTGGGACAATCTGGTCGAGAAGAACTCGACGGCCGGGAACAGCGCGCTCTTCGCCGCGGACGCGGTGACCACGCGCACGTTCGACACCCCGGAATTCCGGGGCATCACCTTCCACGAGATCCGGGCCCGTTCGATCCTGAACCGGGTGCCCGGCGCCTCGCGGATGCCGTTCGAATGGACGGTGAACCCGTACCGGGGCTGTACGCACGCCTGTGTGTACTGCTTCGCCCGCAAGACCCACAGCTATCTGGACCTGGACACCGGCATCGGCTTCGACTCCCAGATCGTCGTCAAGGTCAACGCCGCCGAACTGCTCCAGCGGGAGCTGGCCTCCCGGCACTGGCGGGGCGAGCACGTCGCCATGGGCACGAACGTCGACTGTTACCAGAGGGCGGAAGGCCGGTACCGGCTCATGCCGGGCATCATCACCGCCCTGCGCGACCGGGCGAACCCCTTCTCCATCCTGACCAAGGGGACCCTGATCCTGCGGGACCTGGAGCTGCTGCGGCAGGCCGCGGACGTCGCCGAGGTAGGCGTCTCGGTCTCCGTGGGCTTCACCGACCGGGAACTGTGGCGGACGGTCGAACCGGGCACCCCCTCCCCCGAACGCCGACTGGACGTGGTACGCGCGCTCACCGACGCGGGGATCGGCTGCTCGGTCCTGATGGCCCCGGTCATCCCCTTTCTGGGCGACCGCCCGGAGCAGCTGCGCGCCACCGTCGCCGCCATCGCGGACGCGGGGGCGGCCTCGGTGACCCCGCTGGTGCTTCATCTGCGCCCCGGCGCACGCGAGTGGTACCTGCACTGGCTGGGGCAGCACCATCCGCGGCTGGTGGGGCGCTACGAGCGGATGTACGCGGACGGGGCGTACGCCCCCACCTGGTACCAGCGCCGGATCACGCGTCAGGTGCACGAGCTGGCGGACGAGTTCGGGATCGGCCCGGGGCACCGGGGCGAGGCCCGGCGGATCGGCCCGGGGCCGACTCCGGCCGGCACACCGGAACCGGGCCCCACCCAGCTGACCCTGCTGTGAGGTCCGTGGCGGAGCCCGGGCGACCGCCCGCAGGGCCGATGGCGTGACCGTACGGGGCGACTCCGCGCGGAACAGGCCCTTCCGCAGCGGTATTCGGGGAGCATGCGGCGGGGACCGGTGATCCGGCGCCGCGTCCCGTCACCCCGGGAGGCCCCATGACGAAACGTGCAGGAATTCTGGTCGCCGTCGGCGCGACCGTCGCCGGTCTGCTGACCGCCGCGCCCGCGCCGGCTGCCGCCACCGCGGCGAGCCCGCCGCCCGCCCCGAAGCCGAAGTGGACGGACTGTCCGACCGACAGCTATCCGACGCTCCAGTGCGCGAAGGTCAAGGCCCCGCTGGACCACCGCCGCCCGTCGGGCCGTCAGATCACGCTCGCCCTGTCCCGTGTCCCGCACACCGCGAGGACCTTCCAGGGCCCGCTGCTGGTCAACCCGGGCGGCCCCGGCGGCAGCGGCCTGTCGATGGCCGGGTTCGTGGCGTCCTCGCTGCCGAAGAAGGTCGCGGCCCAGTACGACGTGATCGGTTTTGACCCGCGGGGGGTCGGCAGGAGCACCCCGGCGCTGAACTGCCTGCCGGGGCACTTCGATCCGGTGCGCCCCGACACGGTGCCGGACTCCGCCCGCTCGGAGCGGATCAACCGCGACCGGGCCGAGTCCTTCGCGCGGGCCTGCGGCGAGAAGCACGGCGACGTGCTGCCGTACATGGACACGGTCAGCGCCGCCAAGGACCTCGACGTGATCCGCCGGGCGCTCGGCTCCCGGCAGATCAACTACTTCGGCTACTCCTACGGCACCTACCTCGGCGCGGTCTACGCCAAGCTGTACCCGGAGCGCGTACGCCGTCTGGTCCTGGACTCGGTCGTCGACCCGGACGACGTCTGGTACGAGGGCAACCTCGGCCAGAACCACGCGTTCGACGACCGCCACAAGGCGTTCGCCGCCTGGGTCGCGAAGAACGACGCCGCGTACGGCCTGGGCGGCGACCCGGCCGAGGTCGAGGCCGCCTGGTACCGGATGCGGGCGGACGTGGCGCGGGAGCCGGCGGGCGGCACGGTGGGCGCGAGCGAGCTGGAGGACACCTTCGTCCCCGGCGGGTACTACAACGGCTACTGGCCCTACCTCGCCGAGGCGTTCGCCGCGTACGCGAAGAACCGGGACGCCGAGGCGCTGGTCGAGGTGTACGAGAACTTCGGCGCGGTGGACGCGAGCGGCGACAACGGCTACTCCGTCTACACGGCAGTCCAGTGCCGGGACGCCGGCTGGCCCGAGCACTGGAGCACCTGGCGCAACGACAGCCGCCGGATCCACAGGAAGGCGCCGTTCATGACCTGGAACAACACCTGGTACAACGCGCCGTGCGCGAGCTGGCCGGTGGCGCCGCTGAAGCCGGTCCCGGTGCACAACCGTCAGCTGCCCCCGGCGCTCATCCTCCAGGCCACGGACGACGCGGCGACCCCGTACGGCGGCGCGGTCAGCATGCACCGCAAGCTCAAGGGTTCCAGCCTCGTGGTGGAGGAGGGCGGCGGCAACCACGGCATCACGCTGAGCGGCAGCGACTGCCTGGACGAGCACCTGGCGGCGTACCTCACCGACGGCACCGTCCCGCGCGGCCGGGGCGAGGCGGACGCGGTCTGCGCCGCCCTCCCGGACCCGAAGCCGCTGCCGGCCGAGAAGGCGGCGGCCCAGTCGGTGGACAACAGCAAGGGCAGCCGACTGCACGGCCTGCTGGGCTTCCGCCGCTGAGCGGACCGGACCGCCCGCTCGCCGGCGAGACCGGGTGCGCGTGCGGTCGCCGCCCGCACGCTCACTCCCCCGGCAACCGCCTGAGCGCCTCCGCCGCGGCCGTGCCGAGGCGCGGGTGCGGCAGGGCCGCCGTGAGGACCGGGCGGGCCTGTTCGTCGGCGAGGCGGCCGAGACCCTCGACGCAGGCGAGGGCGACGCGCCAGTGCGGCTCGCCGGGGGCCAGCAGGCGCTGGAGGGTGGCGACCAGGGCGGGGACCGACTCGGGGGCCCGCAGGTCGCTCAGCAGGCGCACGGGGTGCAGGGCGTAGGCGGTGCGCAGGGCGTTGGTGGCGAGGGCGGCGGCCGCCCTCGGCGTGCGGGGGTCGTCCAGCCGCGCCAGGGCGTGGGCGGCGGAGACGCAGCGTTCGGGGTCGCGGTGGTTGAGCAGCAGCACCAGCGCCTCGAAGGCCCGCCGGTCGCCCGCGCAGCCGAGCCGGAAGGCGGCTATCTCGCGGGCCCAGAGGGGGCGGTGCGGCTCCACGAGGACCCGGGCCAGCTCCTCGGGGTCCTCGGCGGCGACGAGCCGGGCGTACTGCGGCGACCCGGCCGCCTCGGGCTCCAGCCGGTCCATGAGTGAACGGAACTCCTCATCCATGACACTCAGCGTATCGACGGACACGCTCCGTACGGAGCGGCATCGGCGAGTTCATGTGGTCCAGCGCACAAGGATCCAGGGGTGGCGCGCTCGTTACTCGCCAGTTACTCTCATCTGAGCGGGACACACCCCCCGCAGGCTCCGGTGGCCTGGTGACGCAGCCATCCGGAGAGCTTGTCGGTTCGGCTTCTCCGTGCGACGTGACCCCGGGACAGGGTCCGTCACTCCCACGGCCGGGCGCGCTCACCACGCGACGGCCCCGTGCTCCACGACACGCAGCTTCCGTACGCCACGCGCCGCTCCCTCGTCGCAGCGCGTTCCGTGCTCCCCCAGTCGTCACTCACCCTGGAGTCCCCTGATGGACACCTCTCTCTCCACCTTCGCCGTCGTCGGCCTCGGCACCATGGGCACCGGCATCGCCGAGGTCCTGGCCCTGGCGGGCCGCGAGGTCATCGGCATCGACATCAGTGAGGCGGCCGCCCTCTCGGCCGTCGCCTCCCTCGAAGCGTCCACCGCGCGGGCCGTGCGCCGAGGCCGGATCACCGAGCAGGAGCGGACCGACGCGCTGGCCCGGTTCCGTACGTCCGACGACCTGCGCACCGCCGCCGATGCCGAACTGGTCATCGAGGTGGTGCCCGAGACGTACGAGATCAAGCAGCAGGTGTTCCGGGAGCTCGACGCGATCGTCTCCCCCACCGCGATCCTCGCCACCGGCACCAACGCTCTGTCGGTGACCCGGCTGGCCGCCGAGTCCCAGTACCCCGAGCGCGTCCTCGGCCTGCACTTCTTCAACCCGGCGCCCGCGATGAAGCTGGTCGAGGTGGTCTCCTCGGTGCTGACCGCGCCGCCGGCCGTCGAGGCCGTCACCGCGCTCGCCCGGGAGCTGGGCAAGGAGCCCGTCGCGGTCGGCGACCGGCCCGGGTTCGTGGCGGACGGGCTGCTCTTCGGCTACCTCAACCAGGCGGCCGCGATGTACGAGGCGAACTACGCCTCCCGCGAGGACATCGACGCCGCGATGAAGCTGGGCTGCGGGCTCCCGATGGGGCCCCTCGCCCTGCTGGACCTGATCGGCGTCGACACCGCCCGCACCGTTCTGGAGGCCATGTACGCCGAGTCCCACGACCGGCTGCACGCCCCGGCGCCCGTCCTCGGCCAGCTCAGCAGCGCGGGCCTGACCGGCCGCAAGGCCGGGCGCGGCTTCTACACGTACGACGCCCCGGGCGGCCAGGACGTGGTGCCCGACGCGCTGACCCCGGCGGCGGACGCCGCCTCCGGGGCCGGGCGCGATGTGGCGTCCGTCGGCGTCGCGGGCTCCGGGACGATGGCCTCCGGGATCGCGGAGGTGTTCGCGAAGGCCGGTTACGACGTGGTGCTGGCGGCCAGGTCGCAGGAGAAGGCCGACATCGCCAGGGGCCGGATCGCGAAGTCGCTGGAGCGCTCGGTGGCCAAGGGGCGGCTCACCCCCGAGGCCCGGGACGAGACGCTGGCGCGGATCACGGCGGCCGGTTCGCTGGACGCGTTCGCCGAGGTCGACCTCGCCGTCGAGGCGGTCGCCGAGGACCTGGAGATCAAGCGGCAGCTGTTCGCCGCGCTGGACAAGGTCTGCCGGCCGGGCGCGGTCCTCGCCACCACCACCTCCTCGCTGCCGGTCGTCGCCATCGCCCGGGCGACCGCGCGCCCCGAGGACGTGATCGGGATGCACTTCTTCAACCCGGCGCCCGCGATGAAGCTGGTCGAGGTGGTCCGTACCGTCCTGACCGCCGACGACGTGCACGCCACGGTCCGCTCGGTGTGCGCGAGGATCCGCAAGCACCCGGTGGACTGCGGGGACCGGGCCGGGTTCATCGTGAACGCGCTGCTGTTCCCGTACCTCAACAACGCGATCAAGATGGTCGAGCAGCACTACGCCTCGCTGGACGACATCGACGCGGCGATGAAGCTGGGCGGCGGCTACCCGATGGGCCCGTTCGAACTGCTCGACGTGGTCGGCCTGGACGTCTCGCTGGCCATCGAGAAGGTGCTGCACAAGGAGTTCCGCGATCCGGGCCTGGCCCCCGCGCCTCTGCTGGAGCACCTGGTCGCCGCGGGGTGCCTCGGCCGCAAGACGGGGCGCGGCTTCCGCGAATATGCCCGTCGCTGACCCGGGAGCCGGGTGGGGCGGGCTGCTGGGACCCTCCGGCGATCCGCCCCCGCAGGCGCGCTCTCCTGCACCGATGCGTTACGTTCATGCCATGTCCCAGCCCGCCAAGTCACCCCGTGCCACCGCCGCGACCGACCCCCCGGAGACCACCACCGCGGGGACGCGCGCCGCCGCCCAACGGCTCAAGATGCGCCGTGAGCTGGCCGCCGCCGCGATGGAGCTCTTCGCGACGAAGGGCTACGAGGCGACCACCGTCGACGAGATCGCGGGTGCCGCGGGCGTCGCCCGGCGGACCTTTTTCCGCCACTTCCGCTCCAAGGAAGAGGCCATCTTCCCGGACCACGACGACACCCTCGTCAGGGCCGAGGCCGTCCTGAACGCCGCCCCCGCGCACGAGCACCCGCTCGACACCGTCTGCCGGGGCATCAAGGAAGTCATGAAGATGTACGCGGCCAAGCCCGCCGTCTCCGTGGCCCGGTACAAACTGACCCGTGAGGTGCCGACCCTCCGGGAGGCCGAGATCGCGTCGGTGGCCCGCTACGAGCGGCTGTTCACCCGCTATCTCCTGGGCCACTTCGACGAGCACGACCACCATGTGGGCAACGACGACCCGCTGCTCGCGGAGGTCGCCGCGTCCGCCGTGGTCACCGCGCACAACCATGTGCTGCGCCGCTGGCTGCGGGCGGGCGGGCAGGGCGATGTGGAGGCCCAGCTCGACCGCGCCTTCGCCATCGTTCGCGACACCTTCGGCACGGGCATCGGAGCGGGCCGGACCGCCGGGGCCGAGCCCGATCGGGCCCCGGCCGCGACGGTGGCCGCGGACGGCGAGGTGCTCGTCGCGGTGGCGCGCACCGACGCTTCCCTGGACGAGGTCATGCGGACGATCCAGCAGGCGCTCAAGGTTCGCTGAGCCCGGCGGACGGCCCCTCGGCGAGGACCACCGCCACCTCCCAGGGTGGGGGTGCGACGCCGTCGCTCCAGGCCGTCAGCTCCTCGGGGCCGTAGCAGAGAATGGCGCACCGCTCCGCGTAGTCGAGCGCGGGCTCGGTGAAGCCGCCGGTGGAGACGACGAGCGCGACATCCGCCTCGTGCACCGCGTAGCAGGTGCCGCCGAAGCGCTGGAGCTCCTGGGAGCCGGCCCGGTTCGTAGGTCCGTAGCGCTTGCACTGGACGACCAGGCGGCGGCCGTCCGGGGTGGTCGCCAGGACGTCCGCGCCGAGGTCGCCCGCGCCGCCCACCACCTCGGCGTCCGCGCAGCCGTCGCGTCGGCAGAGCTCGGCCACGGCCTCCTCGAAGCCGTAAGGGTCCAGATCAGTGTGGTCGACCCGGTCGGCGTGCTCCGATGGCTCCGGAGGGGCCTGGCCGCGAGCCGCTTCCGCGGCGTCCAACTCCGCGAGTCCCGCGTCGACGATCTCGTACGCCGCCTCCGTGACCGCCGCCGCGACCCGGCGCGCCCGCCGGCGGCGCAGCACCACGACGGCAGCCGCGAGAGCCAGGACGGCCGCCAGTACCGCGGCGACCGGGGGGAGCCCGGCGCTGCGCCACGCGGCCCGCAGCGCCATGCCGCCGCCCGCGAGGACCAGCGCGCACAGGGCGAACCCGAAGGCGGTGCGTCGGAGATCGAAAGAAGCGCGTCGCTCCCGGGTACTCCGTCTGCGGATCGGTATCGCCATCGGTGCCCCACCCCTGCCTCTCTGCCAGTTCAAGATCAATTACTCGGACTCGCCTGCCCCGAGCAGGCCCTCTGACGCGTCGACCGGAGCCGTTCCTCGCGAGGACGGCCGAAATCCACTGGTTCGCCGATCGCCGCTGTGCTGAGGTGCGCGGATGCGAACCGACGAAGTACGTGACCTGTACGACCGCACGATGCGGGAACACGCCCGCCCAGAGGGCCCCGGGGTAGAGGTGGAGCGGGCCGGGCCGCTGGTACGTCAGGTCGGCGGCCCCGACGACTGGAACGGGATCGTCTGGTCGGACCCCGAACTGGACGCCGGAGAGGCCGACGCGGCGATCAGAGCCCAGATCGAGCACTACACCGCGCTCGGCCACGCCGAATTCGAGTGGAAGCTCTACTCCCACGACCGGCCCGCCGACCTGGGCGACCGGCTGCGGGCGGCCGGATTCCTACCGGATCCGCCGGAGACCCTGCTGGTCGCCCCGGTCGAGGCGCTGACCTCCCTGCCCGGGGCCGGGCTGCCCGAGGGCGTCGTCCTGCGCCCGGTGACCGACGCGGCCGGGGCCGAGCTGATGGCGCTGGCCCACGAGCGGGCGTTCGGCACGGACGCGGGCCGGTTGCGGCACCAGGTGCTGACGCGGTTGGAGCGGGCTCCGGACGACTTCGTGGCCCTGGTGGCGATGGCCGGCGGAGAGCCGGTCAGCTCGGCCCGTATGGAGCTGTACCCGGGCACGGGCTTCGCCGGGCTCTGGGGCGGCGGAACGGTCGCCGAGTGGCGCGGCAGGGGCCTGTACCGGGCCCTGGTCGCCCATCGGGCGTCCGTGGCCGCCGAGCGCGGCTACCGCTACCTCCAGGTCGACGCGACGGACATGTCGGCCCCGATCCTGACCCGCCTCGGCTTCGTGGCGCTCGGCACGACGACGCCGTATGTGTACCGCCCGGCCCGATAGCCGCCCGCCGGGAGGACAGAACGTCGCACAACGCCCATCGTGTTGCTCATGCGTGCCCACAGGATGACAACTGAGAGAAATTGCTGGCACTGGGTGCCTTGCCAGGTGTCACGGAGTGCCATACGTTGAAGGTGTCCGGGCGGCCGGCGTGCTGAGACCTCACACGTACGCCGGCTGTCCCCGCAACCACCGCGCTGCGCGCCCGGACGCCTGCGTCACAGGCACCCTTCTGCTCCACCGGGCAAAGCCGAGCTCCACCCGCCGAACCGACGGCAACACCTCCACACCGCACTCCCCTGCCAGCAGGGCCCCTCAAGCGTTCCCTCGACGCCGCATCACCGGAGGCAACACCGTGAAGGAAATCCTGGACGCGATCCAATCGCAGGACAGCACCGCCGCGGACTTCGCGGCCCTGTCCCTCCCCGAGTCCTACCGCGCGATCACCGTGCACAAGGACGAGGCGGAGATGTTCGCGGGGCTCGAAACCCGTGACAAGGACCCGCGCAAGTCGATCCACCTGGACGACGTCCCGGTCCCCGAACTCGGCCCCGGCGAGGCCCTCGTCGCCGTGATGGCCAGTTCGGTGAACTACAACTCCGTCTGGACCTCGATCTTCGAGCCGGTGTCGACGTTCGGCTTCCTGGAGCGCTACGGGCGACTCAGCGAGCTGACCAAGCGCCACGACCTTCCGTACCACGTCATCGGCTCCGACCTGGCGGGCGTCGTCCTGCGCACCGGGCCCGGCGTGAACGCCTGGAATCCGGGCGACGAGGTCGTCGCGCACTGTCTTTCGGTGGAGCTGGAGTCGTCCGACGGCCACAACGACACGATGCTCGACCCCGAGCAGCGGATCTGGGGCTTCGAGACCAACTTCGGCGGGCTCGCCGAGATCGCGCTCGTCAAGTCCAACCAGCTGATGCCCAAGCCCCAGCACCTCAGCTGGGAGGAGGCCGCGTCCCCGGGCCTGGTCAACTCGACCGCGTACCGCCAGCTCGTCTCGCGCAACGGCGCGGGCATGAAGCAGGGCGACAACGTGCTGATCTGGGGCGCCAGCGGTGGACTCGGCTCCTACGCCACCCAGTTCGCCCTGGCCGGCGGCGCCAACCCGATCTGTGTCGTCTCCAGCCCGGAGAAGGCCGCCATCTGCCGCGCCATGGGCGCGGACGCGGTCATCGACCGCAACGCCGAGGGCTACAGGTTCTGGAAGGACGAGCACACCCAGGACCCCAAGGAGTGGAAGCGGCTCGGCAAGCGCATCCGCGAGCTGACCGGCGGCGAGGACGTCGACATCGTCTTCGAGCACCCCGGCCGCGAGACCTTCGGCGCGAGCGTCTACGTCACCCGCAAGGGCGGCACGATCGTCACCTGCGCCTCGACCTCGGGCTACAACCACGAGTACGACAACCGCTACCTGTGGATGTCGCTCAAGCGGATCATCGGCTCCCACTTCGCCAACTACCGCGAGGCCTGGGAGGCCAACCGCCTCATCGCCAAGGGGAAGATCCACCCGACGCTCTCCAAGGTCTACTCCCTGGAAGACACCGGACAGGCCGCGTACGACGTCCACCGCAATCTGCACCAGGGCAAGGTCGGCGTCCTCGCCCTGGCCCCCCGCGAGGGCCTGGGCGTCCGCGACCAGGACATGCGCGAGCAGCACATCGACGCCATCAACCGCTTCCGCAACGTCTGAGGTTCTGTGATGAACGAACGTCAGAAGGACCGGCCCTGGCTCATGCGGACGTACGCCGGTCACTCGACCGCCGAGGCCTCCAACGAGCTGTACCGCCGCAACCTCGCCAAGGGCCAGACGGGTCTCTCGGTCGCCTTCGATCTGCCCACGCAGACCGGCTACGACCCGGACCACATCCTCGCCCGCGGCGAGGTGGGCCGTGTCGGTGTTCCCGTCTCGCACCTCGGTGACATGCGGCGACTGTTCCAGGACATCCCCCTGGAGCAGATGAACACCTCGATGACGATCAACGCGACCGCCATGTGGCTGCTGGCGCTCTACCAGGTGGTCGCGGAGGAGCAGGGGGCCGACCCCGACAGGCTCCAGGGGACCACGCAGAACGACATCGTGAAGGAGTACCTCTCGCGCGGGACGCACGTCTTCCCGCCGGTCCCCTCGCTGCGGTTGACCACGGACATGATCACGTACACGGTCGACCGCATCCCCAAGTGGAACCCGATCAACATCTGCAGCTACCACCTCCAGGAGGCGGGGGCCACCCCGGTCCAGGAGATCGCGTACGCCATGTCGACCGCCGTCGCGGTGCTCGACGCGGTCCGCGACTCGGGCCAGGTGCCCGAGGAGAAGTTCGGGGACGTGGTCGCCCGGATCTCGTTCTTCGTGAACGCAGGCGTCCGCTTCATCGAGGAGATGTGCAAGATGCGCGCCTTCGGCCGCATCTGGGACCGCGTCACCCGCGAGCGGTACGGCATCGCCGATCCCAAGCAGCGGCGCTTCCGCTACGGCGTCCAGGTCAACTCCCTCGGTCTGACCGAGGCGCAGCCGGAGAACAACGTCCAGCGCATCGTCCTGGAGATGCTGGCCGTCACCCTCTCCAAGGACGCCCGCGCCCGCGCCGTGCAGCTGCCGGCCTGGAACGAGGCGTTGGGGCTTCCCCGCCCCTGGGACCAGCAGTGGTCGCTGCGCATCCAGCAGGTGCTGGCGCACGAGAGCGATCTGCTGGAGTACGAGGACATCTTCGCCGGTTCGCACGTCATCGAGGCCAAGGTGGACTCGCTGGTCGAGGAGTCACTGGCCGAGATCGACCGGATCGAGCAGATGGGCGGCGCGATGGCGGCCGTCGAGTCCGGCTACCTCAAGTCGGAGCTGGTCTCCTCGCACGCGGCGCGACGGGCCCGGATCGAGGGCGGCGAGGAGAAGATCGTCGGCGTCAACATCTACGAGTCCACCGAGCCCAACCCGCTCACCGCCGACCTCGACGGCGCGATCATGACGGTCGACCCCGAGAACGAGGCCCGGGTCGTGGCCGCCCTGCACGAGTGGCGGGACAACCGCGACGAGACGCGCGCCTCCGAGGCGCTGGCCGCGCTGAAGAAGGCCGCCGCCGGCACCGAGAACATGATGGAGGCCACAGTCGAGTGCGCCCGCGCGGGCGTCACCACCGGCGAGTGGTCCTGGGCGCTGCGGGACGTCTTCGGCGAGTTCCGCGCGCCGACCGGAGTCTCCTCGGCCCCGGTGGCCGTCACCGCCGAGCCGGGCAGCACGCTCGCCCTGGTCCGTGAGAAGGTCACCCGCACCGCCGCCGACCTGGGCGCGGGGCGGCTGCGGCTGCTGGTCGGCAAGCCGGGCCTGGACGGGCACTCCAACGGGGCCGAGCAGATCGCCGTACGGGCCAGGGACGCCGGGTTCGAGGTCGTCTACCAGGGCATCCGATTGACCCCCGAGCAGATCACCGACGCGGCCATCGCCGAGGACGTGCACTGCGTGGGCCTGTCGATCCTCTCCGGCTCGCACGCCGAGCTGGTCCCCGACGTCCTGCACCGCCTGCGCGAGGCCGGGGCCCCGGACATCCCGGTGATCGCGGGCGGCATCATCCCGCCGGCCGACGCCGCCGCGCTCCTCGAAGCCGGTGTGGCCGCCGTCTTCACCCCGAAGGACTTCGGCATCACCGAGATCATCGGCCGTATCGTCGACGAGATCCGGAAAGCGAACAAGCTCGACCCTCTGGAGGTCCCCGCATGACCACGCCCACCGTCCCCGTGAACCGGCTGCGCCCCCGCCGTTCGTGCCTGGCCGTGCCGGGCTCCAACCCGCGCTTCCTGGAGAAGGCCCAGGGCCTCCCGGCCGACCAGGTCTTCCTGGACCTGGAGGACGCCTGCGCGCCGCTCGCCAAGGAGGGCGCGCGCCACACCATCGTGGACGCGCTGAACAACGGTGACTGGAGCGGCAAGACCCGGGTCGTGCGGGTCAACGACTGGACGACGCACTGGACGTACCGGGACATCATCACGGTCGTCGAGGGCGCGGGGCCGAACCTCGACTGCATCATGCTGCCGAAGGTCCAGGACGCCCAGCAGATCGTGGCGCTGGACCTGCTGCTGACCCAGATCGAGAAGACGATGGGCTTCGAGGTCGGGAGGATCGGCATCGAGGCGCAGATCGAGAACGCCAAGGGTCTGGTGAACATCGACGACATCGCCGCCGCCTCGCCCCGTCTGGAGACGCTGATCTTCGGTCCGGCGGACTTCATGGCCTCGATCAACATGAAGACCCTGGTCGTCGGCCAGCAGCCGCCGGGCTACCCGGCGGACGCCTACCACTACATCCTGATGCGCATCCTGATGGCGGCCCGTACGCACGACCTCCAGGCGATCGACGGCCCGTTCCTCCAGATCCGTGACGTGGACGCCTACCGGGAGGTGGCCGGCCGCGCCGCCGCCCTCGGCTTCGACGGCAAGTGGGTGCTGCACCCGGGTCAGGTCGACGCGGCGAACGAGGTGTTCTCGCCCTCGCAGGAGGACTACGACCACGCCGAGCTGATTCTCGACGCCTACGACTGGTGCACCTCCGAGGAGGGCGGCAAGAAGGGCTCCGCGATGCTCGGCGACGAGATGATCGACGAGGCCAGCCGCAAGATGGCGCTCGTCATCGCGGGCAAGGGCCGGGCCGCGGGAATGCGGCGCACCTCGAAGTTCGAAGCCCCGGAGGCCTGATCATGCAGTTCGGACGCACCTTTGAGGAGTTCGAGGTCGGTGCTGTCTACAAGCACTGGCCCGGAAAAACGGTCACGGAATACGACGACCACCTCTTCTGTCTGCTGACCATGAATCACCACCCGCTGCACATGGACAGCAACTACGCGGAGAGCACGACCGACTTCGGGAAGAACGTCGTCGTCGGCAACTACGTCTACTCACTGCTGCTCGGCATGTCGGTGCCGGACGTCTCCGGAAAGGCCATCGCCAACCTGGAGGTCGAATCGCTGAAGCACATCGCGCCGACCTTCCACGGCGACACGATCTACGGCGAGACGACCGTGCTGGACAAGACGCCGTCGAAGTCCAGGAACGACCGCGGCATCGTGTACGTGGAGACCAGGGGCTACAAGCAGGACGGCACCGTCGTCTGCGTGTTCCGCCGCAAGGTGATGGTCCCGACCGAGACGTACATCAAGGAGCGCGGCGGAGAGCAGCCCGGCCGCCCGACGCCCGCCAAGTAACCGTGTGCAGCCTTAAGGCCGTCCGCGTGAAGCCACAGGAGAAGCAGCCATGACGCGACTCGCCCAGACCGCCGGTCTGAACGACATCCAGCGGGAAATCCTCGCCACGGTCCGGGATTTCGTCGACAAGGAGATCATTCCGGTCGCGACCCGGCTGGAGCACCGCGACGAGTACCCCACGGAGATCGTCGAGGGGCTGAAGGAACTCGGCCTGTTCGGGCTGATGATCCCCGAGGAGTACGGGGGTCTGGGTGAGTCGCTGCTCACCTACGCGCTGTGCGTGGAGGAGATCGCGCGCGGCTGGATGAGTGTCTCGGGCATCATCAACACGCATTTCATCGTGGCCTACATGCTCAAACAGCACGGCACGCAGGAACAGAAGGACACCTTCCTGCCGCGGATGGCGCTGGGCGAGGTGCGCGGGGCCTTCTCGATGTCGGAGCCGGCGCTCGGCTCCGATGTCTCGGCGATCTCGTCGAAGGGTGTCAGGGACGGCGACGCATACGTTCTCAACGGCCAGAAGATGTGGCTGACGAACGGCGGAACATCGAATCTGGTGGCCGTACTCTGCCGAAGTGACGAAGGCCACCCGGAGGGCACCGCGCCCCACAAGTCGATGACGACCTTCCTCATCGAGAAGGAGCCCGGCTTCGGAGAGGTCCGGTCCGGCCTGACCATCCCCGGAAAGATCGACAAGATGGGCTACAAGGGCGTCGACACGACCGAGCTCATCATGGACGACCTGCGCATTCCGGCCAATCGTGTCCTGGGGGGCACGACCGGCCGAGGGTTTTACCAAATGATGGACGGCGTCGAGGTCGGCCGGGTGAATGTCGCCGCGCGTGGTTGCGGGGTCGCACAACGTGCATTTGAGCTGGGCGTTTCGTACGCGCAGCAGCGCCACACCTTCGGCAAACCGATCGCCCAGCACCAGGCGATCCAGTTCAAACTGGCCGAAATGGCCACCAAGGTCGAAGCCGCTCATGCGATGATGGTCAATGCGGCACGCAAAAAGGACTCCGGGGAACGAAACGACCTGGAGGCAGGGATGGCGAAGTACCTCGCCTCCGAGTACTGCAAGGAAGTCGTCGAGGACGCCTTCCGTATCCACGGCGGTTACGGCTTCTCCAAGGAGTACGAGATCGAGCGCCTCTACCGTGAGGCACCGATGCTGCTGATCGGTGAAGGTACCGCCGAGATCCAGAAAATGATCATTGGCCGGCGCCTCTTGGAGGAGTACCGATTCCAGGGCTGATTGTCCCTTTCGAGGTGATTTGGTGGCGAAGAACATCACACCGGGTCACCCTCGGCGGGTCCCTTTCCGCCGTCCGACTCGGCTGCTGGCTTGCCCAGTTGCGCCCGGCAACCGATAGCATCGCCGGAAAGCCGCCGTCCCCCGTTGCCAGCGCGGCATCATCCGCTACGAAGGTCATTCATGCCCGACAGCACTTCCTCCGCATCCCGCGGCGGGGTCCGCATCGCCCGCGGAGCATCGCCGTGGCTCCTGCCGACCGTCGCCACCGCAGCCCTCAGCCTGGCCCGCGCCCGCAAGTCGGGACGCTGGGCGGCAGTGGCCGTGCCCACCACCGCGCTCGCGGCGGGCATGCTGTGGTTCTTCCGTGACCCCGAGCGCGAGATCACTGACGGCCGGGTCATCTCCCCGGCCGACGGTGTGGTGCAGAGCATCATGCCGTGGAAGGACGGGCGCACCCGCGTCGCGATCTTCATGAGCCCGCTCAACGTCCACGTCAACCGCGCTCCGCTGGCGGGCACCGTGACGTCGGTCGAGCACATCCCGGGCGGCTTCGTTCCGGCGTTCAACAAGGAGAGCGAGAACAACGAGCGCGTTGTCTGGCACTTCGACACCGAGCTCGGCGACATCGAGATGGTGCAGATCGCGGGTGCGGTCGCCCGCCGGATCGTGCCGTACCTCCCCGAGGGCACGAAGGTGGAGCAGGGCGAGCGCATCGGCCTGATCCGCTTCGGCTCGCGCGTGGACATCTACCTCCCGGAGGGTATCGATGTCGCGGTCGAGGTCGGTCAGGCCACCACCGCGGGGGTGACTCGAATTGACCGTGATTGATCCTGATACCAAGGCCGGCTGGGTGCCGGAGGCCGACGACGAGAACGACGTCGACGGCGCGGAGGACATGCCGCTCTCCATGCGGCTGTCGATAGCGGACACGCTCACGCTCGGTAACGCGACGTGCGGGTTCATGGCGGTGTACTTCACCACCACGGGCATCCTGATCCCGCACCTCACGGGCAGCGACGAGACGGGCATGGCCCGGCACTCGGCCGCCACCGCCGTGATCCTGATGCTGATGGCCGCGATCTTCGACCTGTTCGACGGTCTCGTGGCGCGCAAGCTGCGCTCCTCGCCGATGGGCGCCGAGCTGGACAACCTCTCGGACCTCATCAGCTTCGGGCTCGCGCCGGCCTACTTCGTGCTCGTGTACGGCATGGTCGCCGACGACGCCCATCAGCGGGTGTCGGCACTGGCGGCGATCGTCGTGCTGCTGGCGGTGGTGCTCAGGCTCGCGAGATTCTCCTGCGTGACGCTGAAGGACGGCATGTTCCAGGGCATGCCGAGCCCCTTCGGCGCGCTGACGGTCGTCTCGATCGTGCTCCTGGAGCTGCCCTTCCCGCTCACCCTGCTGGCGATCGTCGGTGTGGCGTGGCTGATGGTGAGCCGGGTGGAGTACCCCAAGCCGCGGGGCGTCCTCGCGGTGGCGATGCTCGGCTGGATCGTGGCCGCGATGGGGCTGCTCGCCGCGTGGGCGTTCGACGCGCCCGGTGGCCAGCTGCTGCTCCAGACCGGCTGCGCGCTCCAGGTGGTGCTCGGCGCGGTGATCCCGCTGTTCGCCACGGCGCGACGGGTGAACACGTTCCGTGACAACCGGCGCGAGGCGCGGGCGGCACAGCTGCCGTAGCGGCGGATACGTGAACCAGGGCGAGGGCCCCGGATGCTCCCCGGCATCCGGGGCCCTCGTGCGTCCCCGGTGCCGATGCGGCGCCGGGCCTTGTGCCTTCCCGGTGCGCTCAGGCGTTCCGGGCGCTCGTGCGTTCCCGGCGTCCGCGTCACTCGTCGTCGCGGGGCTCCAGGCTCCAGATCAGCTCGGCGCGCAGCGGGCCCGTCCGGGACAGGACCGCTCCGTGTACGGGGGCGAGCGCGGCGAGCTGGGAGGCATAGCACAGGACCGCCTCGCGCTTGGCCGCCCACTGCTCGTCGGAGAGCACCAGCTCATGGCGGACGGTGAGCCGGTGGGTGCGGCTCAGCTCCTGGTAGGCGGGCCCCCAGTCCTCGCTCGCGGCCAGTGCCTCGCCCGCCCCGGGGGTGCCCCACTCGGGAAGGTGTCCGGTGTAGGGCAGGTCGGCGTAGACCCAGGGCTCGGGGGCCCCGGCCGCGGCGAGGACACGCTGGGTGCGCAGCCGGACCGCCTCGTGGTCCGGCTGGTTGGTGGCGAGCGGTACGAGCACTCGGGTGCCGGGGGCCAGCGAGCGCAGCAGGGCGTCGAGGCCGGCGGGCTCGTCGCCCTCGCCGACGTACGGGCCGTCGGGGTGGTCGACGAGGACCTGCTCGGCCCCGAGGAGCTCGCAGGAGCGGGCGTCCTCGGCCCGCCGCACTCGGTACGCCTCGACGGCGGAGCTGAACCCGCAGAGGGCGTCCCACCCCGAGACCGGCAGGCCGGGGGCCGGGGAGCCGCCGTGGACGGTGACCACCGCGAGGGGGCCGGGGAGAGCGGGGAGCAGTCCCGTGAGGGAGAGGGCGGCGTCGTCGAAGTGCGGTGAGACGACGACGGTGCGCCAGGGCGGGGTTGCGGAGATGGGCACGGTTCCTCCGGAGTGTTCGGGCGGCTCGGCGGGCGGGTGTTCAGGTCCCCGGGGTGCGGCGGGGGATGTCCAGCGAGGGCGGCGTCGTCGAAGTGCGGTGAGACGACGACGGTGCGCCAGGGCGGGGTTGCGGAGATGGGCACGGTTCCTCCGGAGTGTTCGGGCGGCTCGGCGGGCGGGTGTTCAGGTCCCCGGGGTGCGGCGGGGGATGTCCAGCGGGGCCAGGGCGGTGTCCCAGGCGACGTCGTCGCCCTCCCAGCGGTCCGGGCTGAGGGCGACCGTGCCCCACAGGACGCCGGGCGGGAGTGCGTCGGCGTTCTTCGGGGGCGTACGGCGCAGCCACAGCAGATCGAAGTCGTGGTCCGGGTAGCGGGCGCGCAGCAACCGGTGGAGGTCGGCCAGTTCGGGGACGCCGCTCTCGTCGAACGCGTCCTGGTGGACGTACAGGACGCGCGACGGGGAGGCGGTCAGGGCTCGCCAGCGGTTGGCGAGGTAGGTGAACTTGGCCCGGACCGCCGGATGCTGCTCGGCGATGAGCGCCGGGGTCAGCGGGGCGCCCTCCGGGGCGTGGAACTCGTGGAAGAAGCGGATGTTCGAGCCCCGGTCCCGCACACAGGCGCCGTCGCTGAAGGGTTCGCCCATTCCGGGGCGGAGGACGTTGGCGAAGTCCGCCTCGATGGTCTCCTTGACGGCGATGAGGTCGAGGTCCAGCCAGTCGAAGAAGTGGGCCCGCTCGACGCCCGTGATCCGGCGGAGCTGGTAGGTCGACTCGCAGTGGTAACCGAGCCCCACGCAGGCGTCGTACATCGCGGACTCCGTCAGACGCCGGTGCGCCGCAGCAGGACGCCGATGCTGCCGCGCTTGCTGAGATAGGCACGGCCGCCGCAGACGGCCTCCAGCGCCGGCGCGACGAGCGGCGTCTCGTCGGCCTTCTCCCAGTGCGGGGTGTGCTCCAGCCAGGGGGTCAGCCGGGCGGCGAGGGTCTCCGGTTCCAGGGCGACGAAGACCAGGTCGGCGGGGAGGCGGTCGAGCAGGGCGAGATCCTGGCCGTAGTACAGCATCTCGATCAGGAGGTAGGCCGCGCCCGGGGTTTCCCGGCGGGCGGCCAGGTCCTCCAGGGACTCCGCGTGGATGTGCGCGGTGTCCCCGGCGTGGGCGGACAGCCGGTGGCGGAAGACCGGGTTGGGTTCGGTCGCGTGGACGGTGAAGCCCTTGTCCACGAGCCGGGCGGTGAGGGCCCCTTCGCAGGCCCCGACCTCGACGAGGGGGCCGCTGCCGGGCGGGCTGTGGCCGGCGATCCACGCGACGGTGGCGTCCAGCCGCTCCGCCTCGTAGGCGGAGGTGGCGAATTCCCAGGGGTCGGGCACCGAGGCGGCCTCCTCGTCGAGGCTGGCCATGAGCGCGAACAGCCGCTCGCGTTCGTCGGGTCCGGCCGCGAAGAAGCGTTCGGTGGCGTGGACCCGCCCGGTCCGGACGACGTGCTCCTCCGAGGCGGCGCGCAGCAGGTGTCCGCAGTGCCGGTTGACGAAGCCGAGCTTGGCGGCGACCACGACCCGGTCCAGGGGCCGGTCCAGGTCGCTGATGAACTGGAGGTAGGGCGAGTGGCCGACGGCGTGCTTGACGGGCCGTTCCCCGGCTGCGTCGGCGGCGTCGCGGCCGAGACGGCCGCGGCTGCGCCGGGTGTCGGCGGGCGAGTGGGTCCAGAGGCGGGCCGGGCCGCCCTGGGCCGAGGCCTCGACGAGGGCCGCCAGGGCCTCGGGGCCGGGCGAGGCGGCGTGCTCGTCGAGCGGCCCGACCAAGGGGCCCAGGGCGTCGAGCCGCTCGGCGAGCGGCCGGCCCGCCGGGAGCACCAGGCGCTCGCCGGTGTCGCCGCACAGGACGTGGACCTCGCCTTCCTGGCCGCCGATCACGGAGAGGAAGTCCAGAGCGGCGTCCTCGGCCCTGAGTACCGCCACGATGTCGATCACGGATGGATCCCCTCAGCAGGACTCGGCAGGACATGTTCGGAAGCCGGCGGCCCCGGCCCGGGGGCGCGGAGTCCGGAACGAGCTAATCACCGGCTCCTCCATGTGGTCCAGACCAATTTTGCGCCGATCATGAAGCCCTGAAGAGCGGCCGTCGGAAGCCGGAGCCCCCACCGGCGCCGCGCCGGGACGGGCTTCCCCCGCGTGTCGGCGGTGGAGATCCGGCCAATGCCGGTCGTCCTTCATGTCCGGCGCATACCATCCCGCGCGCCGGTGCGCCAGAGACGAAACCCCGCTGTCGGCTGAGCCGTCGCACCGACCGGATGAGTAGCGGCTCCCCGTCACCGTGGCGCGGCCCGCTTCTAGGATCGCCTCGCTGACGACGCCCGGACGATTCGGCCAGGGCGCGGAGCGGAGGACCAGGGGGGTCCGATGATGAAGCTGATGCTGGTGGGGACACGCGTGGCGGCGGTCGCGGCGGCGGGGGTGCTGCTGGCCGGGTGCGGCGGGTCGGCGTCGAAGGGCGGGGGCGGACCGGACCCGAAACCGAGCGGATCGGCGAAGCAGGGCGGCCGGGCGGCGGACGGCGAGAAGTCGGGGGCGACGGGGAAGCCGGGGGCGCGGAAGTCCACGCTGCCGGGGGCGCTGCCCAGTGCCTACGAGTTCACACCGAACCCGGCGCGGGTCCCGAAGAGCGCGGCCCAGGCACGGAAGCTGACCCGCGACGCCGCACTCGGGGAGGCCGACTGGACGGCCGGGATGGTCCGACACACCCCCTACGAGAGCGGCGGCAGCTGGCCCGTGCTCCCCGACTCCTGCGTCTGGACCCGCTCCGCTCTGCCGCCCGGTGTCCTGGACAGCTTCACGCGGCGGCTCGACATCCCGGCGCGGGACGGCAAGGGCCGGGTCCAGGGGGCGGTGACCGTGACCGTGCACCGGAGCGTGGCGGGCGCGGAGAAGGAGATCGAGGACACCGTCCAGGAGAGCTTCCGCTGCCCCCAGCAGGAACTGGGCGACGGCCAGCGCCTCAGCGGTCTGATGTCGCTCCGGTTCGATCAGAAGGACGTGCGCAACGCGGACGCCTCGCTGTTCGAGGCGGGCAAGTACACCGGCCCGGAGTCGGGCGGGATCCAGGACTACGTGTGGACCAAGTCCCGGATAGGGCCGGTGACGACGGCCGTGTCGGTCAAGGGCGCGAAGGGCTACCAGAACAGCGACCTGCTGCGGATCGCCGCCGAGGGCGGCGCCAAGGTGCTCTACCGCGTCGAGCTGGAGCTGAAGTGACTGAAGTGACCGCGCGCCCGGACGAAAGGCACTGACCCCTGATGGAACCGCTCCGTCCCACCGACCCGGCGCGGATCGCCGGGTACCGCGTCCTCGGCCGGCTCGGCGCCGGGGGCATGGGCGTGGTGCTGCTGGGCCGGTCGCCCGGCGGCGCGTTGGTGGCGATCAAGCTGATCCGCGCGGAGTACGCCGACGACGCGGCCTTCCGCGCCCGTTTCCGGCGGGAGGTGGCCATCGCCCGGCAGGTGCGCAACCGGTGGGCGGTGCCGGTGGTCGACGCCGACACCGAGGCGCCCGCCCCGTGGCTGGCCACCGAGTTCGTGCCCGGGCCCGCCCTGAGCGAGGCGGTCGGCGGCGGGGGGCCGCTGCCGGAACGCGGGGTGCGGGCATTGGGCTCGATGCTCGCGGAGGCGCTGGACGCCGTCCACGCGGCGGGGCTCGTGCACCGGGACGTCAAGCCCGGCAACGTCCTGCTGGGCCTGGACGGGCCCCGGCTGATCGACTTCGGGATCGCGCGGGCCCTGGACGACACCGTCCTCACGGCGACGGACGTGATCGTCGGCTCCCCCGGCTTCCTCTCGCCCGAGCAGGCGCAGGGACGGCGGATCGGACCGGCGAGCGACGTCTTCTCGCTGGGCTGCGTCCTGGTGTACGCCGCCACGGGCGGGCGGCCGTTCGGCAGCGGCCCGGTGGAGGCGATGCTGTTCCGCACCGTGCACGACACGGCGGACCTGAGCGCGCTGCCGCCCGGGCTGCTTCCCGTCGTCGAGTCGTGCCTGTCCAAGGACCCCGGGAGCCGTCCCGCGGCGGCGGACATCCAACGGGCGTTCGCCGAGGACGTGTCGGGCGGCAGTTGGCTGCCCGGTCCGGTCACCCATCTGATCGCCGAGCGCTCGGCGCGGATGCTCGCCCTGCCCGGCATCGACGCGACGAGCCTGGACGCCGGCGCGACGGGCGGCCCGGACACGGGCCCGGCCCCGGGCACGGGCATGAACCCGGGAACGGGCACCGGGGCGGGGACCGGATCCGGCGGCCGGGACACCCCCACCATCCCGGTCTCCCCCGCCCGTCGCCGATTCCTCGCGTACGTCGTCGGCGGCGCGGCGCTCGCGGCGACGGGCGGCACCGCCGCGTGGCTGGTCTCCTCCGGCGACCGCGAGGACTCGGGCGGCGGGATTTCGGGCGGCGGGGGCGGGGGAGACGACGGGAAGACGGCCCGCCCGGAGCTGCGCATCGGGCTCCAGGCCGACCTCAGCGGCCCGGCGGCGGCCCTGGGCAAGGGACAGGACCGGGCGGCGCGGCTCGCGGTCGCGGAGCACAACGCGCAGCGGGACGCCCCGTTCACCCTGCGGCTGACCACGGTCGACGACGGGGGCGACGAGGAGCGGGCCAGGGCGGCGGTGCGCCGGTTCGCCGAGGACCCGCTGCTGGTGGCCGCCCTGGGCGCGACCGGCACGGACGCGGCGCGGGAGGCGCTGGTCGCGTACGACGAGGCGGCGCTGCCGTTGCTCAGCGTGGTCGACGGGGACATCCGTCATCTGAACCGGATCTTCCTGTGCGCCCGGCCGCGCAACGACATGCAGATGCTGCCGGTGGCCCAGTTCCTGGGGGCGTACGAGATCGACCGGATCGCGCTGGTCGACGACGGCACGGAGTACGGCCGGCAGACCACCCGCTTCCTCGACGCCGGCCTGCGCGGCAACGGACGCACGGTGCTCGCGGAGACCGTACGGCAGGGCACGCGCGACCTCGGCACGGAGGCGGAGCGGATCGCCGCGAAGCGGCCGGGGGCGGTGGTGTACGGAGGTGGGTGGCGGGATGCGGGACGGTTCGCCAAAGCGCTGACCAGGGCCGGGTTCCTCGGACCGAGGATCGGCACCCAGGCCGTGCACGACCCCCGGTTCCTGGCGGAGGCCGGCGAGGACGCGGCGGGCTGGCTGGTCGTCTCGACGGCCGCCGACCCGGCTTCCGTGCCCTCGGTGCATCCGTTCGCCGCCGCCTACCGCAGACGCTTCGGCAGTGCGCCGCCGCTGTTCGCGGCGGAGGCGTACGACGCGGTCGGGCTGATCGCCGCCTGTGCGCGGGGGCTGGGCCGGGAGCGGATCAGCCGCCAGGACCTGCTGCCCGCACTGCGGACGACCTCGTACAAGGGGGTGTCCAAGAGCTACGCCTTCGAGCCCGCCAACGGGATGTACACCGGGACCGGGGTCTTCGTCTACCGCGTGGAGCGGGGGCGCTTCCGGTACATCGGGATGGACGGCCGGGAGGTCTGACCGGGCAACCTCCGGCCAGGCCTCCCGGCGGGGCTCAGGAACCGGCGGTGAAGGACTCCGCCGCCGCGGCGACCTCGGCGGGCCGGACCACCTTCAGCCCGCCGGCGGCGCCCGCGTCCGGTTTCATGATGACGCTCTCCCGGGTGGACGGGGCCTTCGGGTCCGAGAAGTCGTGCGACACTCCGAACTCGCTCCCGTACCCCTTGATCGTGAGCAGCGCCTTGTCGATGCCCTCGCGGGTGAGGTCCTTGTCGTCACAGGCCTTCGACAGCGCCTCGCCGAACAGGGAGGCCGCCGTGTAACCGGCGACGACGCCGTTGTCGAGCACGTCCTTCGGGTACTGGGCGGCGTACTCCTTCGCGAGTTTGGCGGGGCCGTCGCCCGGGTCGCCGATGGGCAGTGTGGAGGCGGCGACGTAGTAGTCCTTGAGCAGTGCGGGGCCCGCCTGGGTCTTCAACAGCTGGGGGGCGAAGGCCGAGTTGTTGCCGACGACCGGGACGTCGAAGCCGGTGGCCGCCGCGACGCCGACGAGCGAGGCCGCCTGGCGCGGGCCCGCGCTGACGATCACGGCCTTGACCCCGGCCTGCTTGAGGGCGGCGACCTGGGCCGTCATGTCGTTGTCGGTCGGCTTGATCTTCTGCTCGACGACGGTGAGGCCGGACTCCTTCGCCGCGTGCTCCGAGCCGACGAGCGCGTTCTCGCCGTAGTCGCCCTCGAAGTACACATGGCCGATCTTGTCGCCCTTGGCGATGCGCTTCTCGGCGAGGAGATAGTCGATGAGGTTGATCGTCTCGACGTCGTAGGTGGCGCCGATGACCCGGACGTACGGGGAGCCCAGCAGATTGGCCGACCAGGCCTGCGGCAGCACGAGGCCCTTGTCCTGACCGTCGATGCGCTGCTCGACGGCGGCGACGAACGGGGAGCCGATGAACTGGGCGAAGCCCACCACCTCCGGCTCCAGCTCGGTGTACGCGGCGATCGCCTTCTGCGGATCGTATCCGTGGTCGCGGACCGTCAGTTCGATCTTCCGGTCGCAGATGCCGCCCTCGTCGTTCGTCTGCTTGACCCACAGCTGCTGCGCCTGGGTGACGCTCTTGCCCAGCGAGGCGTAGACGCCGGTCATGTCGGTCAGCGCGCCGAGGGAGATCGTCGAGGAGGAGACCCCGGGCCCCGTCTTGATCCCGCCCTCGCCCTCCTCGGCCGCCTTTCCGTCGGCCGCCTTTCCGCTGCACCCGACGAGGGTGACGGCGAGGGTCGTCGCGACCACGGCCGTGAGCACTCTGAGTTTCATGACTTCTCCCCTGGATTCTTCGGAGCCGCGGGCTTCTTCGCGCGGGCGAGGCCCAGGCGGGCGAGCCCACCGGGCAGGAACAGGACCACCGCGACCACCGCGGCGCCGTACAGATAGCGGGACGCCTCACCGGGTGCCAGCCCGCCCGTGCCGGGGGCGGAGACGAGCGGCAGGGAGTCGCTGTAGTGCGTGAACACCTGCGGGAGCAGGGTGACGAAGGCGGCGCCGATCACGGCTCCGGCGACGCTGCCCAGCCCGCCGATGACGATCATGGCGAGGTATTCGAGGGAGAGGATCATGCCGAAGTACTCGGGCACGGTCCGCTGGAAGACCAGGGCGAGCAGGACGCCCGCGAGGCCCGCGTACATCGAGGACAGGACGAAGACGCCGGCCCGGTAGCGGGCCACCGGCACGCCCATCACCCCGGCCGCGATCCGGTGGTCGCGGATGGCGTTCATCGCCCGGCCGGGCCTGCCGCGCAGCACCCCCCGGGCGAACAGCGCGCTGAGCAGGAGCGCGGCCAGGCCCACGTACCAGAGCTTCTCCGAGGAGCCGAACGGCACGGCGGCGACCACGACTTCGGTGTCGTCGAAGGTGAAGCCGAACAGCGACAGCGGCGGTACGGCCCGGCCGTTGTAACCGCCGGTCAGCGAGCCCGCGTTGAACAGGACGTGCTGCCCGATGAAGATCAGCGCGAGGGTCGCGATGCCGAGGTACGCGCCGCGCAGCCGGCCGGCTATGGGGCTGAAGAGCCCGCCCGCCGCTCCGGCGAGCAGCACGGCGAGGACCGCGGCCAGCCAGGTGGGCAGCCCGAGTCCGGTCAGCGTGTGCCCGTTCTCGGTACTGCTCTCGCCCGCCAGGACGCAGTAGCCGTACGCGCCGACCGCGAGGAAGAACGCGTGGCCCATGGAGAGCTGCCCGGTGGCGCCGGTGAGCATGTTGAGCCCGATGGCGCCGATCGCCGCCGCCATCGCGAAGAGTCCGGCCTGGAGCCAGAAGCGGTCCAGGTAGAAGGGGAGGACGAGGAGCAGGAGGGAGCCGATGAGGACGGCGTACGTACGGGGCCTGCGCAGTCGTTCGGTGAGGCTTTCGGCGCGGGTGGGTGCGGGGGCCGGCGCGGCAGGGGCTTCGGGAGCGGGGGCGGCTTCGGCGGTGGTGTCAGACACGGGCCAGCTCCTTCGTGCCGAAGAGTCCCGCGGGCCGAATGAGCAGCACCGCCACCATCACCAGGTAGGGCGCCAGATCGCCGATGCCCCGGCCGAGGAAGGCGAGGTCGCTCTGGTAGCCGGTGGCGAGCGACTCGGTGACGCCGACGATCAGTCCCCCGGCGAGCGCCCCGGTGGTGGAGTCGAGGCCGCCGAGGATCGCGGCGGGGAAAGCCTTGAGCGCGGCGAGCGAGGTGGCGCGCTCCAGGCCCGGGGTCGGGAACACGGTGAGGAAGAGGGCTGCGACGGCGGCGAGCGCTCCGGCGACCGCCCACGCGGCGAGCGAGACCCGCCCCAGCCTGATGCCCATGAGCGCCGCCGTCTGCGGGTTCTCGGCGGCGGCCCGCATCGACACGCCCCACGAGGTGTAGCGGAAGGCGAGCAGGAACACCGTGATCAGCAGTCCGGCGGCGAGGAACGCGGCGATCCGGGTCTGGGCGAGGGTGATGCCGCCGACCGAGACGACCTCGTTGCCCCAGGGGTCTCCGAGGGCGAGCACGTCCGTGCCCATCCGGCGGGTGAGTTCGGTGATCAGGAGGATGTCGACGCCGATGGTGACGATCGCCAGGACGCTCTGGTCGCTGCCCCGGTAGCGGCGCATCACGAAGAACTCGATGCCCGCCCCGACGGTCGCCGCCCCCGCGGTCCCGACGAGCAGCGCGGGCCAGAACCCGATGTCGTCGTGGAGCACGGCGGTGACGTAGCCGCCGGCCAACAGCAGGGACGCGTGGGCGAAGTTGACGACTTCGGTGGCTTTGAAGATGACGACGAACCCGAGCGCGATGAGTGCGTAGACCGAGCCGATCGACAGGCCGCCGAGGAGGAGTTCGACGAACGTGGTCATTGAGGTGCTCCCAAGTAGGCCTGGACGACGGCCGGGTCGTTCTGGACCTCGGCGGGGGTGCCCCCGGCTATCCGTCGTCCGAAGTCGAGTACGGTCACCGCGTCCGCGAGCCGCATCACCACCCCCATGTCGTGCTCGACCAGCACGATGGAGATGCCGAGGCTGTCGCGCACGTCGGCCACGACGGCCGCGGTGCGGCGGCGCTCGTCCGCGGTCATCCCGGCGATCGGTTCGTCCAGCAGCAGGACCTTCGGCTCCATGCACAGGGCGCGGCCCAGCTCGACGAGCTTCTGCTGTCCGTACGGCAGTGATCCGGCCGGGCGCTCCAACTCCTTCGCCAGGCCGATGAATTCGGCGATCTCCCGGACCCGGTCGCGGTGGCGTCGTTCCTCGCGGGCCGCGGAGGGCAGCCGCAGGCCGGTGGCGAGAAACCCGGAGCGCGTCAGCCGGTGGCGGCCGAGCAGGAGGCTGTCGGCGACGGTCGCGTGCGGCGGCAGCGCCAGGTTCTGGAAGGTGCGCGCGACCCCGAGGCCCGCGATGGTGTGCGGCGGGAGTCCGGTGAGGTGGATGTCGCCGAGGCGGACGTGTCCGGAGGTGGCGCGGTAGACGCCGGACAGGACGTTGAAGCAGGTGGACTTGCCCGCGCCGTTGGGCCCGATGACGGCGTGCACACTGCCGGGTTCGACGGTGAACGAGACGCTGTCGAGGGCCGTGAGCCCGGAGAAGCGGACGGTGACGTCCTCGACGGCGAGCGCGGCGGTCGTGCTGTGCGCGGGGTCCGTGGCGGTGGTGGTCACGCGGACCACCTGCTCAGGGTACGGCGGTTCCGGGCGGCCGGGTCGGCGTCCGCCGCCGCGTCCTCGTCGACGACACCGAGGTAGCGGCGGCGGACCTCGTCGGACGCGGCGAGTTCGCCGGCGGGCCCGGACAGGGCGACCTCGCCGACGTCGAGGACGTACGCCGTGGAGGCGAGCCGCAGGGCGATCGCCGCGTTCTGCTCGACGAGCATGACGGAGGTGCCGGCCGCGTTGATCTCCTGCACGGTCTCGGCGATCCTGGCCGCCATCAGCGGGGCGAGGCCGAGCGAGGGCTCGTCCAGCAGGAGCAGCCGGGGTCCCGCCATCAGGGCGCGGCCCATCGCCAGCATCTGCTGCTCGCCGCCGGACAGCAGCCCGGCCCGTTGGTGGGCGCGGTCGGCGAGCACCGGGAACAGCTCGTGGACCCGGGCCAGCGCGGCGCCCGTCGCCCTGCGCCCGCCGCGTGCCCCGAGGGCTCCGGCCCGCAGGTTGTCGGCCACCGTCATCCGGGCGAAGACCTGCCGGCCCTCCGGCACCTGGACCACCCCGGCGGCCACCACCTGGGCGGGCCGGAGCCCCTCCAGGGGGCGGCCGTCGAACCGGATGGTTCCGGTGCCCGTCCCGCGGTGGAAGCCGAGGGTCCGCGACACGGCCCGCAGCAGCGTGGTCTTGCCCGCGCCGTTGCCGCCGAGTACGGCGGTGATCCCGCCGTCCGGCACATCGACGGAGATGTCGCGCAGCGCCCGGACCGGGCCGTAGCCGACGGACAGCGCGCGGATCTCTAGCGTTGCCATGCGTCCTCCTCCTTCCGCCTTGTCGTCCCGTGTTCACCTGTCGTGCTCGTCGGTGAAGGCGTGGCGTCGTGTGTGGTGCCACAGACCAGCACCGGGCGGGACGTGCGTCCACGGCGCGGGGCCGACCCGATGCGGGCGACCAGCGAACGAAGGGCTTCGTTGTGCACGCGCACAGACGCGGTGACGTGCGGGCGCCCGCCCGCCCGGCCGCTGGCATCCTCAGCGGTCATCAGGGACGCCCGGGCCCGGGGGACGGAGCGGCGGATGCGGCGTGGGACGCGGTACGGAGCGCTGCTCGGCCCGCTGCTGGCGGGTGGGACGCCGCCGGACCTGGTGGAGCGTGCGGCGCGCGGCCTGGGGCTGCCGGAACGGGGGCGTTACGCGGTGGTGGTGCTGAGCACACCCGTGCCGGAGGCCGCGGTGGCGGAGGGCCCGGACGGGGACGGGGCGCGCTGGTGGTGGTGCGGCGCGGGGAACGGGGACGTCGCGGTGGTGCTGCTGGGGGCGGCGGGGCCGGCCGGGGCGGTGGCGCGGCTCGGGGAGCACGGTGCGGGGCCGGGAGGCATGAGTCCGGTGGTGGGATCGCCCGGGCAGTTGGGCTCGGCGCGGGGTCTCGCGGGCACGGCGCTGCTGACGTGCGCGCCCGGCAGCCGGGAGGTCGTCCGGCTCGACGAGCGACTGCCGACGGCCCTGCTGGTGAGCGGCCCGGAGCTGTCGGCCCGGCTCCTCGCGGAGGTGTTCGGCCCGCTGCTGGCGCTGGTTCCGGCGGAGCGTGCGGTGCTGGTGGGGACGCTGGAGGTGTGGCTGGAGTGCGAGGGTTCGGTGGGGCGGGCCGCGGTACGACTGCGGTGTCATCGCAACACGGTGTTCAACCGGCTGCGGCGGCTGGAGCGGTTGACCGCGCGCTCGCTGTCCCGGCCGCGTGAGCTGGTCGACCTGGTGCTGGCGCTGGACGTACTGAGGCTGTCGTCGGCACCGCCGTGAGGCGGGGGCGTGGTGCGGGAGCGATGGCCCGGTGTGCGGGAGGGGGCCCGGCGTCTGTCCCCGGGCCCCCTCCCTGTGCTCTCCTCGTACGCCTCATCTCCGTACGCCTGATCCGCGAACCGAGATCCGCGAACTGTGATCCGCGAACCGCGGACGACCGCTTCGCGTCAGCGCAGCAGGAAGTCCCGGGCGATCGACTCCGCCGCCCGCTCCAGCAGCGGCCCTGCCTGGGCCATGGACACCGCCGGGTCCGGTTCCAGTTCCGCCAGGGCGTAGGCGCGGCGGATGCCCGCCCTCTCCAGGGACTCCGGGGGCAGGGCGAGCCGGCCGCAGACCGCGACGACCTCGATCCCGGCCGCGCGGGCGGCGGCGGCGACCCCGGCCGGCGCCTTGCCGTGCAGCGTCTGCTCGTCCAGCGAGCCCTCGCCCGTGATGACCAGGGTGGCGCGGGCGAGCGCGGGGGCGAAGCCGAGCACGTCGAGCATCACCTCGATGCCGGGGCGGAAGCGGGCGCCGAGGGCGACGAGCGCTCCGTAGCCGATGCCCCCGGCCGCGCCCGCGCCGGGCAGGGCCGCCGTGTCCGGGCCCAGGATCGAGGCGTAGTGCGCCAGGGCCGCGTCGAGGACCGCGATGTCCTCCTCGCTCGCGCCCTTCTGGCGGCCGTACACCTCGGGCGCTCCCTTGGGCCCCGTCAGCGGGTTGTCCACGTCGCTGGCCAGGACCAGGTCGATGCCCGCCAGCCGGGGGTCGAGCCCCGCGAGATCGGCCTCGGCCAGCTCCGCGAGAGGGCCGCCGCCGGGGCCCACCGGCTTGCCGTCCGCGTCCAGGAAACGGGCTCCGAGCGCGGCGAGCATGCCCGCGCCGCCGTCCGTGGTGGCGCTGCCGCCGACCCCGAACACGATCGTCGTCGCCCCTGCCTCCAGGGCCGCCAGCAGCAGCTCGCCCGAGCCGTACGTGGTGGCCGTGAGCGGGGCGAACACCCCGTCGGGCAGGTGCTGGAGGCCCGAGGCCTCAGCCATCTCCACCACGGCGGTGGACCCGCGCAGCGCGTACCCCGCCGTCACCGGGTCCCCGAGAGGGCCGGTCACGCGCGCCTCGCGGCGCTCGAATCCGGCGGCCACCGCCGCCGCGACCGTACCGTCGCCGCCGTCCGCGACCGGCAGGGTCTCCACCCGCACGCCGGGGACGACGCGCCGCAGCCCGGCCGTCACCCGCTCCGCGACCTGCACGGCCGTGAGCGAGCCCTTGAACTTGTCCGCCGCCACGAGCACGCGGGCGGTCTCCACATCTGCTCCGTCCGTCACCTTGCATCCCTTGCTTTCGAACAGGCAGTCGCGCCGCCCCGACCCTATCCGCACACCCCCTGATCTGCCCATGGCCGTCCACGGCGGTGCGGTCCGGCCCACGCCACTACGCTGTCGGCCGTGACGACTCCCGATGCCGACTACGCCACGTACATCGCCGGGCTCCCCCGGGTCCTGTCCGGCGCCGCCTCCCTCTTCCGTGACGCGGAGGGACGGCTCCTCCTCGTCGAGCCGAACTACCGCGAGGGCTGGGCGCTGCCCGGTGGGTCCGTCGAGTCGGATGCGGGTGAGGGGCCCCGGCAGGCAGCGCGACGCGAGACGGCGGAGGAGATCGGCCTCGACGTGGCGCCGGGACGGCTGCTCGCGGTGGACTGGGTGCGGGGCGCCGGCCGCCCGCCGATCGTGGCGTACGTGTACGACGGCGGGGTGCTCACGGCGGACCAGCTGGCGGCGGTCCGGCTCCAGGAGGAGGAGCTGCTGTCCTGGCGACTGGTGGCGCCCGACGATCTGGACGGCTTTCTGCTCGGCACGCTCGGGAGCAGGGTCCGGGCGGCGCTGGAGGTACTGAGGTCCGGCGCCGGGACAGTGGAGCTGGAGGACGGCGAGCCGGTCGCGTAGGGCGCGAAGGCGGTCGGCCGGCCCAGCCCGTACGGGCGATCAGCGGTGCTCGGTCCTGCCCCGTGCCCGGCGATCAGCCCTGCTGCGCCTCGGGCTTGATCTCCACGTCGCGCACCGTCCCCTCGCGGTCGGCGACCAGGGCCTCCGTACGGTGGCCGCGCGCGATGTAGTCGCGCACCACGAGTTCGACGGCGTCCTGAGGATTGCCGACCCCCGCGAGCACCATCACTTCGACGACGAGTTCGGCATCCAGACTGACGGTCACCTTGGCCATGCGCGGACTTTACACCGGCGTAATGCGCTCGCACGCCGGGTCGCCGATTCTCTGGGCTCACCCGCATGGCTCTCGTCGCGATCCTCAGCGGTGCCGGCGTCTCCCCCGACTCCGGCATTCCGGACTACCGGGGGCCCAACGGAGTGTGGCGCACGGATCCGGAGGCGGAGAAGCTCGTCACCTACGACTTCTGCTTGTCCCACCCCGCGATCCGCCGCCGCTCGTGGCTGATGCGCCGCGATGCCGCCCTCCGGAAGCCCGAGCCGAACGCCGCCCACCGGGCGGTCGCGGAGCTGGAGCGGTCCGGCGTGCCGGTCAGGGTGATCACGCAGAACATCGACGGGTTGCACCAGCGGGCCGGCCTGCCCGACCGCAAGGTCCTCGAACTCCACGGCACCGCGCACCGGGTGGTCCGCACGCGCTGCCACGCCCCGTCCTCGATGGCCGGGGCCCTGGAGCGGGTCGAGGCGGGCGAGGCCGACCCGGCGTGCACGGCGTGCGGCGGGATCCTCAAGCCGGCGACGGTGATGTTCGGCGAACGGCTGGACCCGCAGGTGCTCGCCGACGCGATGGCGATCGCCGAGGCGTGCGAGGTGTTCGTGACGGTCGGTTCGTCACTGCAGGTGCGGCCCGCCGCTTCGCTCGTCGGGATCGCGGCCGGGCACGGGGCCCGATTGGTCGTGGTGAACGCGGAGCCGACCCCGTACGACGAACTCGCCGACGAGATCGTCCGGGAGCCGATCGGTGTCTCGCTGCCGAAGCTGCTGGCCGGGCTGAGCGGCTCGGACGGCTGACCGGGCTCCACGGGCCCGGCCCGCGGGCCGACGCCGGTCGCTGGGCACGCCGCCGCGTGCGGTGACCGCCCGGGGAGGCCGACTCGGACCGACCAGATCCGTCACGCACGGCTCAGCGAACGGGCGCGCCAGACCTCTCAGTCGCCCAGACCCGCCCGGACCCGGCGCGAGGGCTGGAAGACGTAGAGGTCGAGGATGTCCGGGGCGTCGGCGAGCCCCGGGCCGCCCTCCGCAGCCCAGGCCACGATGTCCTGCTCGGCATGCTCGTCGTTGACCAGGCCCAGCCAGACCGGCCGGCCCCCGGCGCGGCGGCCCTCGGCGGAGGGCTGCACGACGATGACGTTGCCCTGCTCGCAGGCGTCCAGGCACTCGACCGCCCGTACGGTCGCGGCGCCCTCCAGGCCGGTGCGCAGCCGACGCAGCTGGGCCGGGTGGTCGACGCCCGGGATCTTCTCCGTGCCGCAGCAGCAGCCCCGGCAGACGCTGACGGTGGGCCGGGGGGCGCCCTGGGCGGGCGCGTCCTTGCGGGAGCGGCGGCTCATGAGGGGCACTTCCCGTCGCGGTGGGGTGGAGTCGGATCGGCGGCGGACCACCACAGGTCGGGTGATCATCACGATGCTACCGAGGCGCACGCCGTTCGAACACCAGACCCCGTCTCCGGCCGGGTGGGGTAGTGTTGACCGCTGCGAAGGGGAGTAGCCCCGCAAACCGGTCGTCGACATACTGGAACCTCCGGGTTCCCGGTGGCCGGGCTCGTGTGTCCTGCGAAGGACTGCCACGGGCGGGCGAGACCTTCGGTCCTGTATGACACGTCCACGCCCTGTGGGCGGAGCCGTCATGCCGGGCCGAGTGGTCCTCCGAAAAGCCCGAGCGGCGCTTCGCGAAGATCCGGGGCCCGGCTCGAACAGAAAGCCACCCGGAATGCACCTCGACCCTCTGGCGATCATCACCGCCTTCGGGCTGATCTTCCTCGCGGAGCTCCCCGACAAGACGATGTTCGCGTCGCTGGCCATGGGCACGCGGATGCGGCCCCTCTACGTGTGGTTCGGCACCTCGTCCGCGTTCGTCGTGCACGTCGCCATCGCCGTCGGTGCGGGCAGCCTCATCGGGCTGCTGCCCGAGTGGATCGTCAAGCTCGTCTCGGCCTCGCTCTTCGCGTTCGGCGCGTTCATGCTGCTGCGCGGCAGCGGCGGGGACGACGACGAGGACGCCGAGGTGAAGACCGTGACCGGGTTCTGGCCGGTCTACACGACCGCGTTCATGGCGGTCTTCATCAGCGAGTGGGGCGATCTCACGCAGATCACCACCGCCAACCTCGCGGCGAGCAACGGCACCTGGTCCACGGCGATCGGTGCGGCCGCGGCCCTGATGTCCGTGTCGGCGCTGGCGCTGCTGGCGGGCCGGTTCATCGCGAAGCGCGTACCGCTGAAGACCGTGCAGCGCATCGGCGGGATCTGCATGCTGGGCCTCGCCGTCTGGACGGCCGTGGAGATCTTCACCGGCTGAGGAGCGCCAGGCCCTGTCGTCCGGCTCCGGTCGTCGCCCGGAGGCGCGGGGCAAGCGGCCGGGGCCCGGGCGGGGCGTGCCGCCTTCGGCACGCCCCGCCCGCTCTCAGAAGAGTGGCTGCACCCCGTCCTCCGTCCCTCCGCTCTCGAAGGCGAGCAGCCGCTGCTTGCGGTCCAGGCCACCGCCGTAGCCGGTGAGGCTCCCGGAGGCTCCGACCACCCGGTGGCACGGCACGATGATTCCGACGGGGTTCTTGCCGTTGGCCAGTCCGACCGCCCGCGAGGCGCCCGGTTTTCCCAGCTCCTCGGCAAGCTCGCCGTACGTACGGGTCTCGCCGTACGGGATCTTCAGCAGCTCCGCCCACACGCTCCGCTGGAACGGCGTGCCCGCGAGGTTCAGCGGGAGGTCGAAGGTGGTGCGGTGGCCGGCGAAGTACTCGGTGAGCTGCTGGATCGTCTCGGCGAAGGGCTCCGGATCCGGGTCGCCGAAGGTCTCCTGGGGCGGCCGGTGGCGCTGGTCGGTCATGTAGAGGGCGGAGAGGACGCCGTCGGTGGCGACGAGCGTGAGCGGGCCGTAGGGGCTGTCGAGGTCCGTGTGCTGCTTGGTCACCGGTGAGGTGGGGGTGGTGCTGGTCGGGGTCATGGAGTGTCCTTGTCGGCGTCAGGCGTCAGGCGGGCAGGTGGTTGATGGGGTGGTCGTCCACCGTCCAGAGGTACTGCACGGCGTACGCCCGCCAGGGGCGCCAGTCGGCGGCCCTGGCGGTGAGGGCGGCGGGGGTGGCCGGCAGGCCGAGCCGCTCGGCCGCCCGGCGGATGCCGAGGTCGGTGGGGAGGAAGGCGTCGGGGTCGCCGAGGGCCCTCATGGCGATGGACTCGACCGTCCAGGGGCCGAAGCCGGGCAGGGAGGCCAGTTCGGCGCGGGCCCGCTCCCAGTCGGTGTCGGTGTCGAGCCGGAGCCGGTCCTCCGCGAGGGCGGCGACGAGGGTGGTGAGGGTGGTGCGGCGGGTGCGCGGCAGGGCCAGGGCCTCCGGGTCGAGTCCCGCCAGCGCCTCCGGGGTCGGGAAGAGATGCGTCAGCCCGCCTTCGGGGTCCTCGACCGGGACGCCGTGGGCGGTGACCAGCCGGGCGGCGTGGGTGCGGGCGGCGGCGGTGGAGACCTGCTGGCCGAGCACCGCGCGTACGGCGAACTCCGCCCCGTCCACCGTGCGGGGCACCCGGCGGCCGGGTCCCGCCTCGACCAGCGGGGCGAGCAGCGGATCGGCGCGCAGCTGGGCGTCGACGGCGACCGGGTCCGCGTCCAGGTCGAGGAGCCAGCGGCAGCGGCTGATGGCCCGGGTGAGGTCGCGGGGGTCGGTGAGGGAGAGCCGGCAGGCGATGTGGTCGGGCCCCGGGCTCAGGGCGACGACGCCGTGCCCGTACGGGAGGGCGAGGGTGCGGCGGTACGCGCCGTCCCGCCACTCCTCCACGCCGGGGACGGCGGTAGCGGCGAGGTGGCCGAAGAGGTTGCTGGGGTTGAGCGGGGCCCGGTACGGGAGGCGGAGCGCGATGACACCCGGTACGGCGGCGGGGCGGGGGCCTCGGGCGGCCCGGGTGCGCAGTTCGCCGGGGGCCAGGCCGAAGACCTCGCGGACCGTCTCGTTGAAGGTGCGGATCGAGGAGAAGCCGGCGGCGAAGGCGACCTGGGCCATGGGCAGCGCGGTCGTCTCGATGAGGAGACGGGCGGTCTGCGCCCGCTGGGCGCGGGCCAGGGCGAGCGGGCCGGCCCCCAGCTCGGCGAGCAGTTGGCGTTCGATCTGCCGTGCGGAGTAGCCGAGCCGGGAGGCGAGCCCGGGCACGCCCTCGCGGTCGACGACCCCGTCCCGGATCAGGCGCATGGCGCGGGCGACCGAGTCGGCGCGGGCGTTCCACTCGGGGGAGCCGGGGCTGGTGTCGGGGCGACACCGCTTGCAGGCCCGGAATCCGGCCTGCTGGCAGGCGGCGGCGCTGGGGTAGAAGGTCATGTTGCGGACCTTGGGCGGCACGACGGGGCAGCTGGGACGGCAGTAGATCCGGGTGGTGAGGACGGCGGTGAAGAACCAGCCGTCGAAGCGGGCGTCCTTGGACTGGACGGCCCGCACGCAGCGCTCGGTGTCGGTGTGCATGGATCCAGGATGGTGCACCGGTCAGGGGCTTGGCTGGCGGAAATCCGACAGGGCCCTCGCGCGGAAATCCGACAGGCGACCGAACCCTCCCGGGCCGGGAACGCGGTCTCAGCGCATCGCGAGGACTTCCTCGAACTCCACGTACGCGTGGGCGTCGAAGAGGACAAAGCGCACCTCTTCCACCGGCTCCACGGTCTCCGCCAGGACCGTGCGTACGGCGATCCTGGCCCCGTCGTCCATCGGCCAGCCGTAGATGCCGGTGGAGATCGCCGGGAACGCGATGGACCTGGCCCCCAACTCGGCCGCCAGCCGCAGGGATTCGCGGTAGCAGGAGGCGAGCAGGGCGGAGCGGTCCTGGGCGCCGGAGAAGACCGGGCCGACCGTGTGCACGATCCACCGGGCGTCGAGGCGTCCGGCGGTGGTGGCGACGGCCTGCCCGGTGGGCAGTCCCTTTCCGTAGTGCGAGGCGCGCAACTCACGGCAGGCGGCGAGGATGTCGGGACCGCCGCGCCGGTGGATGGCGCCGTCGACTCCGCCGCCGCCGAGCAGCGAGGAGTTCGCCGCGTTGACGATGACATCGACGGACTGATCGGTGATGTCGCCGCGGACCAGGCGTACGGCGGGGGAGACAGAGGTGCTCATGCGGACATCATGCCCCGCGCCGGGGGCCTTCGCCGCCCGGTCCGTTCAGGAGGAGGCCCGCAGCCTTCGCCATACGGCCCTGGCGGCGTGGTGGCCGGACATGCCGTGGACCCCGGGTCCGGGCGGGGTGGCCGAGGAGCAGAGGAAGACCGCGGGGTGCGCGGTGGCGTAGGGGACGCGGGCGAGCTTGGGGCGGATCAGCGTCTGGAGGCCGGCGAAGGCTCCGCACGCGATGTCGCCGCCGACGTAGTTGGCGTTGCGCGCGGCGAGTTGGGGCGGTCCCGCGAGGGCGCGGGCGAGCACCAGGTCGCGGAACCCGGGGGCGAAACGCTCCAGTTGGCGTTCGATGACGTCGGTCGCGTCGCCCTCCCATCCTGCCGGGACGTGCCCGTACACCCAGAAGACGTGGCGCCCCTCGGGGGCCCGGGAAGGGTCGGTCAGGCTGGGCTGGGCGGTGATGAGGAAGGGGACGCTCGGGTCGCGGCCCTCGACGGCCGCCTTCAGCGCGGTGTCGATGGTTCCGGCGTCGGGGCCGATGTGGACGGTACCCGCGCGGCGGGCCTCGGACGCGGTCCAGGGGACGGGGCCCGACAGGGCGTAGTCGATCTTGAAGGCGGAGGCGCCGTAGCGGTAGCGGTGGTACGCGGAGCCCAGGCCCGCGATCCGGGCGAGGGCGGAGGGTGAGGTGTCGAAGATGTAGGCGCGGGCGGGCGGGAGTTCGTCCAGGCGCTTGACCTCGCTGCCGGTGCGAACCGTGCCGCCCTGTTCGCGGAGGTACGAGGCGAGGGCGTCGGAGATGGCCTGGGAGCCGCCGCGCGGCACCGGCCAGCCGTTCTCATGGGCGGCGAGGGCGAAGACTAGGGCGATGGCCGAGGTGGCGAATCCGCTGGTGGGGGCTATGGCGTGGGCGGCGAGCCCGGCGAAGAGGCCGCGGGCCTTCTCGTCGGCGAAGCGGCGGGAGACCCAGGTGGCGGGCTGGAGGCCGAGCAGACCGAAGCGGGCCAGCCGGTAGGGGTCGCGGGGCAGGCCGTCCCAGGGGGTGCGCAGGAAGTCGGCGGCCAGGGTGTCCCAGCGGCCGAGGAAGGGGGCCATGAGGCGGCGGTAGGCCCCGGCGTCGGCGGCTCCCAGCGACATCGCGCTCTCGCCGACGGAGCGGGTGAGCACGGCGGCGGTGCCGTCCGGGAAGGGGTGGGCGAGGTCGACCTCGGGGTGCAGCCACTCCAGGCCGTGCCGGGCCAGGGGCATCGCCCGGAACGCGGGTGAACCGATCGCGAGGGGGTGCACGGCGGAACAGGGGTCGTGCCGGAACCCCGGGAGGGTCAGCTCCTCGGTGCGGGCTCCCCCGCCGACCGTGTCGTGCGTCTCGTGGATCTCCACGTCCAGGCCCCGGCGGGCCAGTTCGGCCGCGGCGGTCAGTCCGTTGGGCCCCGCGCCCACCACGACCGCATCGAGCATCGACGGCACCTTGGGACTCCTTCGTCGGCCGGCAGTCGGACCTCCAGGATATTCGCCGCCACCGACCGTGCGGAGGCGGGTGCCCCCGGTTCGCCCGGGCGGGTCAGCCGTCCGTGCGCAGGGCGGCCAGGACGCGCTGGACGGTGGCCTCGTCGCGGGCGGCCGTGAACGGCAGGTCATTGCCGCCGGCGATACGGAACGGGGCGCCGGACAGGGTCGACTGGGCGCCGCCCGCCTCGGTGACCAGGAGCAGGCCCGCGGCGTGGTCCCAGGCGTACTCCCAGTTGAAGGCGATGGCGTCCAGGGCGCCGCGGGCGACGGCGAGGTACTCGAGTCCGGCCGAACCGCAGGGGCGGGCCGCGACGCCTTCGGTGCGCAGGCCCAGCAGCGCCCGCTTCTGGACCTCGTCGGTGTAGTCGGGGTGCGACATCGCCACGTTCAGCACGGCGCCGGGGGCGGGCGACCCGGAGCGTATCGGCGCCCCGTTGAGGGTGGCGCCGCGGCCTCGCACGGCGATGGCCATCTCGCCCCTGACCGGTGCGTACGTCCAGGAGGCGTGCACCTCGCCGTGGAGGGCGAGGGCGACCAGGGTGCAGAAGCCCGCCTCGCCCCGGACGAACTGGCGGGTGCCGTCGACCGGGTCGACGATCCAGACCGGGGCGTCGCCGCCGAGGGCGTCGTAGACCGCCGGGTCGGCGTGCACGGCCTCCTCTCCGACGACGACCGATCCGGGCAGGAGTTCGGTGAGGGCGGCGGTGAGGTGTGCCTCGGCCATCCGGTCGGCGGCGGTGACCAGATCGTGCGGGCCGTTCTTCTCGATGATCTCGTGGGCGGCGAGCTTCCGGTGGCGAGGCATGATCTCGGCCGCGGCGGCGGCGCGCACGGCGGCCTCGACCTCGGTCGGCGGTCCGGGGTACCCGGCGGTCCCGTACAGGAAGTCATCGATCATGGCTCCAGCTAAGCACGACCGGACAAGCCATCGCCGCCCGGGTGAATGCGGACATCTCCGACGCAGGGCCGGATGCCGGACAGTGTCCGCAAAGTGCAAACTGAACAAAGGATGTGTCAATTTCCACCGCATATTCTTGACCCCGGGAAAAAACCCACTACGTGACAAGCGAAGGCTCTACGGTTACTGTTGGCCTGGATTCGGGGTCCCAACTCTCGTATTGGTTCACCCCGCACGGCCCTGAGCGGCCACCGAGCTGGAACGCACTACAGGGGGGAAGCCGTGCCTCAGCCAGCTAACCCCTCGGGGTTACGTCATCCCTGCCGGACCAGGCAGCCTTTCCCGCCGCGCCACCGCGATCCGGTGCGGCTGCGGCCACCGCGTCAGGACGCCCGCGCCCGGACCCAGTGTTCCCACGGATGTCACAGAGTCTTAACGTGCACACCGAACCCCGGAATCCAGGGTCTGCGAAAGTGGAACCGAACGTGGAGCGGGTGCGTCTTGCACCGGGAATCCCATTCTCACGCAGGATATCTACGCTCCAGTAATAATCGCCGGTGAGGAATTCCACCCCCGCCTGAATACACGGCGGCATCCCGGCAACAATACGAGGGTCGTGCGCCGACGGGCGCCGCCATCCCGCTTTCCCGACGCCCCGGGGCCACACCGGAGCGGATTCCCACCGGGCGGGAGGGCGCCATCGCGCGAACGCGGTTCAACACATTCACAACATGCCGAACGACACGCGGCGCCAGCCGCCGCCGTTGGAGTACGAGGGGTTCTGGTATGGCCGAGACGGGCAGACGCGGACTGATGGTCCTGCACTCGTCACCTTTGATACGCAAGGCGATTCTCGATCTGTTCCGGGGCGATCCCGACGTCACCGTACTGGGCGGCTGTCCACACCCGACCGCTGCCGGCAGTCTTCCCGGACGTCGGCCCGACGTCGCGCTCGTGGAGTACGAGCAGTGGCAGGAGGTGCTCGGCAATCTGGCGTACTGGAGCGGCACCCGGGTCATCCTCTACAGCAGGGACAACACCCCCCGCAGCGTGGTCGACTGCATCAGGGGCGGGGCCGCCGGGTTCGTGCACGAGTCATGCCCGCCCGAGTCCATCGTCAAGGGGCTGCACGACGTGCTGAGCGGGCGCGGCTTCTGGCACCTGGGGGCCGACGAGCCCGAGCGCGCGCCGATGCCCCGGCACGCCGAAGCGGGCGGAAGGTGGAAACTGAGCGGACGCGAGGAGGAGATCCTCGGCCTGTTACTCCGCCGACGCTCGAACGAGGAGATCGCGGATGAGCTGTGCCTCACCCAGCAGACCGTCAAGAACTACGCGAGCCGGGTCTTCCACAAGGTGGGCGTGTCCGGACGCAAGGAGTTGTTCAGAATGCTGAGGCCCTGCGGATGACCACACAGTCGACAGCAGCCGAAGGGGATTCGAGCCCCCTGCTGGTCGAGCGGTACGGGAGGGTGGCCACCCTCACCCTGAACCGGCCGCACAAGCGCAACGCGATGTCCACCGCGATGCTGGGGCGACTCGACCACGAGTTGCGGAAGCTGACGGATCGGGACGGGGAGGCGCCGGGGGCGCTGGTGCTCACCGGTGCCGGCGGGACCTTCTCCAGCGGCGCCGACACTCGCGAGTCCGAGTGGCGCGACCTGTCGCGCCGCGCGGTGCGGCGGGCCCATTTCCGTACGGTGTTCGCGACGTTGCACGAGGCCCCCTTTCCCGTGGTGGCGGCCGTCGAGGGGTACGCGCTCGGCGGCGGCCTCGAACTGGCTCTGGCCTGCGACCTGGTGGTGGCGGGCGAGGGGGCGCTGTTCGGCCTCCCGGAGCTCGGGATCGGAGCCGTGCCGGGCGGCGGCGCGGTCCACTCGCTGCTGCGCAGGGCCGGTCGCGGAGTGGCCGCCCGGATGCTGCTGATCCCCGGGGAGCGCGTGCGGGCGGACGAACTCGCACGGCTGGGCGCGGTGGAGCGCACCGTGCCCGACGGCGGGGCTCTCGCCGAGGCGCAGGCGCTGGCGGCCTCGGTGGCCGCCGGGGACCCGGAGCTCCTGGAGGCGGGCGTCCGGCTGTTGCGGGACTCCGGGCATCTGGATCGCACAGCGGCTCTCGGCGTGGAGAACGGCTACTGGTGGCAGGCCGCGTCCGCCGCCAACCGGGACCCCTCGCCCGCCTCCTAGGGGCTCTCGTTCGGGTCACGCCGGGCGGCCGTTCGGCGACACCCTTCGGAAGCCGACGCCTTCGAGCCACGGGCGGCAGGCGCTTCGTTGCAGTGGATGAGCTGCGACGTTAGTGTTGTTGATTAGATTCAGTATTCACTGAATATAGTGGCCGTGCCGTACGGCAGACCTGACGCCCCATCCCCCACCCCGATGCCCGCCGGACGACCCCGGCCGACCGTGGACGCACGAGCCGTGGACGCACGAGGAGAGAGCAGAAGAGACGTGACCCCTCTCATCGAATGTACCGACGTCACCAAGAAGTTCGGTGACTTCACCGCGCTGAGCCGACTGAACCTGACAGTCCCCCAGGGCGTGGTCTACGGATATCTGGGCCCCAACGGAGCCGGCAAGAGCACCACGATCCGTATGCTCATGGGCCTCTCCCGGCCCACATCCGGCCAGGTCCGGGTGCTCGGCCAGAACCCGACCGACCCCGAGGTCCGGCGGCGCATCGGCTATCTGCCCGGTGAACTGCGCCTGGACGAGCGGCTGACCATCGGTCAGACCCTGACCTCCTGGGGGCGGCTGCGAGGACTGACGGACACCGCCTACCGGGACGAGCTGGTCCAGCGGTTCGGCATCGACCCGTCCCGCCGGGTGCGTGGGCTGTCCACCGGCAACCGCCGCAAGGTCGGCCTGGTCGGCGCCTTCATGGCCAGGCCGGAGCTGCTGATCCTCGACGAACCGACCAACGGGCTCGACCCGTTGATGCAGCAGGTGTTCCTCACCACCGTCGAGGAGGCCCGGGCGGGCGGGCAGAGCGTGCTGCTCTCCTCGCACATCCTTTCCGAGGTCGAGCGGGTCGCCGACCTGGTCGCTGTGGTCCAGGGCGGCAGGCTCGCCGCCTCCGGTCCGACGCGGGAACTGCGCCGCCGGGCCGCGCAGCGTTTCCACATCGCCTTCGCGGAGGGCGAGGACGTCCCGCTCGCCGCGCTGGCCGACCTGGAGGGCGCGTCGAACGTGGAGCGGCGCGGGCCGGAGGGTCAGGAGGTCTCCCTGGCCTGGGCCGGCTCGCCCGACGCGCTGCTGACGTTCCTGGCGGGCCGCCGGATCACGACACTCACCGCGCCCGAACCGGACCTGGAGGAGGCGTTCCTGGAGTACTACCGGACCGGCGCCCCGGCCAGTACCGGGGCCGAGGATCCCTCCCCGGCCGCCGACCCGGTGCGGTAGCGATCGCCGGACACCCCCGCCACGGGTCTCAGTCACCAAGGCCGCTCCCTCGGGCCGGCCGGAAGGGAAACACATGTCATCGCCCAGCTCGGAGATCTTCCGGCGCGGAGTACAGATCCAGAAGCGCACCCTGATCGCCTGGTCGGCCGCGCTGGTCCTGCTCGCACTCTCCGTCGTCGGCGCCTGGCCCTCGATGGAGGAGTCCGGCGCCCTGGAGGACTTCTCCTCCGGCATATCGCCGGAGATGGCCGCCGCCTTCGGAATCGACCAGATCAGCAGCGCGAGCGGCTATCTCAAGGGGAACCTGTACGCGGTACTGCTGCCCCTCCTCCTCGGCCTGATGGCCGTGACCGCGACCGCCGCCCTGACCGGCGGCGACGAGGAGGCCGGGCGGCTGGAACTGCTGCTCGCGCTGCCGGTCGCCCGGCGCACGGTCTTTCTGGTGCGCTTCCTCTGCGTGACCTTCGGCCTGGCCCTCACCAGCATCCTGGTCTGGCTGTCGGTGTACGGCTCGGTCCTCTCCTTCGACATGGACGTCTCCGGAGGCGGGGTCGCGGCCGTGACGCTGACCGTCGGCCTGCTGGCCGTGGCGCACGCGGGGGTCGCGTACGCCGTCGTCGGGTTCGGCTTCGGGCGGGGCCCCGCGCTGGGCGTGGCGGCCGGTGTGCTCGTGGTCGGGTACCTGCTGCACGCCATCGCGCCGATGTCCGACGCCCTGGAGCCGCTGGCGAACATCTCCCCGTGGGAGTGGGCGCTGGGCAGCGACCCGCTGCTCACCGGCGTCCCCTGGGGCGGCGTCGCGCTGCTGGTGGTCCTCTCCGCCGCGGTCGTCGCCGCCGGTACGTACGCCGTGGACCGACGCGACGTCAAGAACGCCTGAGCCACGCGCCCGCACCCACCCCCCAGCGGTCCGGCGCCTCCCTCACGGAGGCGGCGGGCCGCTTCCGTGTGTGCGGGCGCGCATACCGTACGGTGTCGACGTCCGGGTCGCATATTCGAGTACTGGCAGTCACCACATTGAGGGCGCATGAGTACTTGACGGCCATATCGAGGCTCATGTATGGGCAGCTAGTTTCGATCCATGGACAGCAGCCGATCCCCTTCCCCGGACCCCTCCGATCCCATCGTGCTGACCGGCATCGGATGCGTGCTGCCCGGCACCCCCGATGTCCATTCCTTCTGGAGCCATGTCTCCACGGGTACCTCACAGGTGAGCCGGCTGGAGACGCCGGCGTTCGCCGCCGCCGGCCTGCCGGTCCACGCGGCCGCGCAGCTCGGCGCCTTCGACACCGAGGCCCGGCTGCCGGACCTCCTGCCGGCGCACGCCGCGAAGTACAACCGCGACATCCTGGCGACCATGGCCGCCGTGGGCGACGCCCTCGAGGACGCCGGGATCGCCCGGGGCCAGATCGCCCCGGAGCGCATGAGCATCGTCCAGTCCTCGTCCCGCGGCCCGCTGTCCTGGTGGGCCGGGGCCATCACGGCGGACCCGGAGCAGAACCCCTACGGAGGCAGGGCGACGGCCATGTTCCGCGGTCTGGCCGGTTGCCCGGCCACCCTCGCCGCCATCGGCGTCGGTGCCAAGGGCCTGGTCACCACGGTCAGCAGCGCCTGTGTCGGCGGCCACCACGCGATCGGCCTCGCACTGCGCGAGCTGCGTTCGGGCAGTGCCGACGTCGTCCTCGCCGGTGGGCACGAGTTCCCGATCGTCCCCGAGGTCGCCCGCTGCTACCTGGCGCTCGGGGACGGGGTGCTCTCGCCCGAAAGCGACGAACCCGCCACCGCCGTACGCCCCTACGACCGCGACCGGCGCGGATTCGCCCTGGGCGAGGGGGCCATGACGCTCTGCCTGGAGCGCGAGTCGTCCGCGCGGGCGCGCGGCGCCCGGATCTACGCACGGATCCTGGGCCACCGCGCCCTCAACGAGGCCAACCACGCCACCAGCATGGACCTGGTCGGGGACGTCACCGCGTCGGTCGTCGCGGGCGTGCTCGACGACGCCGGGCGCAAGCCGGAGGAGATCGGCTACGTCTGCGGCCACGGCACCGCCACCCGGTACAACGACATCGCCGAGAGCCGGGCCCTGCGCCGTCTGCTGCCGCACCACGACGACGCGGGCCTGCCGCCGCACGGCTCCAACAAACCCATCTACGGCCACACGTTCGGCATGGCCGGGATCATCAACGTCGCCGCCACCTCGCTGATGCTCCATCACCAGCGGCTGGCCCCGACCGCCAACCACGTCACGCCGGACCCCGAGTGCGACTACGACCACGTAGCCGAGGGGCCGCGCGACACCGAGATCGACCTCGCGGTCTCGCTGTCCTTCGCCTTCGGCTCGCAGACCTCCGTCATGGCCCTGGAGCACGCATGACCACAGCCCCCGAACGCCCTTCCACCGCCGGTACCCGCCCCGGCCCCTACCTGGCCACCGGTCCCGACGACCTGGTACGCCGCTTCGTCCGCGAGGGCGACCACGTGCACGCCGCGGCGACGATGTCGCGGCCCAACGCCCTGCTGAACGCGGTGTGCCGGGCCTTCGCCGGGAGCGGCAGCATGACGGTGAGCACCACCGCCGTGCACTCCAGCGCCCATGCGCTGGCGCTCTCCGGCGCCGTACGCAAGGTGATCACCGGCTTCGTCGGCGACACCTACCCCTCGCCGCGCCCCAACCGCCTCTACCGCGAGCTGGCCGATGGCCGGCCGTTCGAGGTGGAGATGTGGTCGCTGCTGAGCTACACCCAGCGGCTGATGGCCGGGGCGCTCGGCCAGCCCTTCGCCACCACCGGCTCGATGCTCGCCGAGACCGACCTCCGGCACGGCAAGGAGGGCAAGCTCCACCTGGTGCCGCATCCCGAGGACCCGGAGCGCACCGTCACCCTGCTCAGCCCGCTGCGCCCGCGCTTCACCCTCTTCCACGGTGTCGCCGCCGACCGCCGGGGCAACGTTGTCGCCTGCCCCCCGCTGGGCGAGGGCGCCTGGGCCGCTTACGCCGCCACCGAGGGGGTCCTCGCCTCCGTGGAGGCGATCGTCGACGACGAGGTGATCGCCGCGATGCCGGACCGGGTGGTGATCCCCGCCGCCCGTGTCCTCGGCCTGTGCGAGGCACCGCTCGGCGCCCACCCGCAGTCGCTGCGCACGGGTGGACTGGCCGGGATCGACGGCTACCTGGACGACTACGACTTCCTCACCGACATCGTGGCCGCCTGCAAGGACCCGGAGGCCGCCGCCGCCTGGTACGAGAAGTGGGTCGGCGGGGTGGGGAGCCACTCCGACTATCTGGAGCGGCTGGGCGGTACGCGCCGCGGCGCGCTGGTGTTCCCCGCGCCGCCCGGCGCCCCGGTCGCCGCGGAGAAGGACCGCAGCCCGGTGGACGGGTACGCCGCCCCCACCGAGCAGGAACAGCTCATCGTGCTCGGCGCCCGCACGATCGCGGACCTGGTCCGGGATCGCGGCTACGACACCCTGCTCGCCGGGATCGGCACCTCGCACATGTCCGCGTGGCTGGCGGCCCGGCTGCTGGGGCGCGACGGCGTCCAGGTGCGGGTGGCCGCCGAGCTGGGGCTCCAGTCGATGGACCCCGAGCCCGGCGACGTCTTCCTCTTCAGTCAACGGCACGCCGAGCGCTCGCAGATGCTGGCGGGCGTCGCGGAGACGCTGGGCGGCGCGGTCGCCGCCAACCCGCGCTGCCTGGGCGTGCTCTCCGCCGCGGAGATCGACCCGGACGCCAACATCAACACGACGCTGCTGCCCGACGGCCGCTGGATCACCGGCTCCGGCGGGGCCAACGACATCGCCTCGTCCGTGGACTGCGTGGTGATCGCGGTCGCCTCGGCCCGCCGCTACGTACCGCGGCTGGCCCACCTCACCAGCCCGGGCCTGCGGGTCCGCGACGTGGTCAGCCAGTTCGGGCGCTTCACCCGCGCCGAGGCCGGAGCCGCCTTCGAGCTGGTGAGCTGGCTGCCGCCTGTTCCGGGCCGCGGCCGCGCCGAGAAGGACCTCCCCGACGGGCCGGAGGCAGCGGTTCGCGACCTCACCGGCTGGGAATTCCCCGAGGCCTCCACCGGGGTCAGCGGGTTCCTGACCGACGAGAAGGCCGTCACCACCGAAGAACTCGTCCTCCTGCGCACCATGGACCCGGAAGGCTTCTACCGATGACCACCACCGCCGACACCGTCCCCGACCCGGCGACGGCGCATCTGCGCCCGCTGCCGCCCACCGCGATCGCCCCCGTGCGGCTCGCCGGGATCGGCCACTACTTCCCCGGCGAGCCGATCACCAACGCCCACTTCGAGCAGATCGAGGCACTGGGCATCGACGACGCCTGGATCCGCGAGAACACCGGGATCGTCAGCCGCCACTGGCCGGCCGACGAGAAGGAACGCGCGGTGGAGATGGCGGCCAAGGCGGTGGACGACGCCCTGAGCGCCGCCGGTCTGGGGCCCGACGACATCGACCTCGTCATCGGCACGACCTCCACCACCCGGCCGCGGGTCAACCCCTCCAGCGCCACCAACAACTACATGGACATCTCCCTGCCGCTCCAGAAGCAGGTGGGGCTGCGCCACGCCACCTGCTTCGACGTCACCTCGGTGGCCTGCGCCGGCTTCATGTACGGCACGGCGACGGCCGCCGCGATGCTCCCGGCGCTCGGCATGCGCAACGCGCTGGTCGTCTGCGCGGAGAACCCGCGTCCGATCCTGAACTTCGACTACCGCTACTCGGCGCTGTTCGGAGCGGGGGCCGCCGCGGCGGTCTGGTCGGCGGACACCGAGGAACACGGGCTGCTGGACGTGGCGCTGCACGCGGACGGCTCGTACTTCGACGCCTTCGACATCGACGAGAACGACAAGATGCTGATGCGCGGCCGGGAGGTCGGCGCGGTCGGGCCGAAGCTGCTCTCCCACGTGGGCCAGGAGATCCTGGAGCGCAACGGCCTGACGGTGGACGACATCGACTGGTTCGTGCCGCACCAGGGCAACCTGAACATGATCAACCAGGTGTGCCGGACGCTGGAGATCCCGCGCGAGAAGCTCCTCACCAACATCCAGGAGCGCGGCAACACCTCCAGCGTCTCCATCCCCAGCTGCCTCTCCGAGAACCTCCGCTCCGGGAAGATCCGCTCCGGCGATCTCGTCGCGACGATCGGCATCGGCCGCGGCTTCAGCTGGGGCGCGATGCTCCTGCGCGTTCCGTGAGCCCGGCCGGTTCCCCAGCCGCCGGGCGTCCCCCGGCCCCACCGCACAGTACGGGAAGACGAGAGATGGACGACGAGACCTCCCTGTGGCGCGAGAGCGGACTGCGCCTGTCCGGATTCGGGCACTACTACCCACGTCTCCTGGTGGAGAACGAGAGCGCCGAGGCCCCCGCGGGCAACGCGGTGGACGAAGCCGTCATCGGCCGCCTCGACGTCCGCAGCCGCCATGTGGCGGACGAGGAGGAGACCCCCGCGTACATGGGGGTGCGCGCCGCCCGTGCGGCCATGGAGCAGGCGGGCATCACCGCCGACGAGGTGGACCTGCTGATCCTCAGCAACTGGACGGACCGCCAGTTCGTCCCCGAGTGGGCCCCGCACACCGCGCACCTGCTGGGCGCCGACCGGGCGCTCGCCTTCGACGTGTGCGGCGCCTGTACGGGGTTCGTGCACGGGGTCCAGACGGCGGCGGCGCATCTCGGTACGCACGCCACCTGGCGCCACGCGCTGGTCGTCTCCAGCGAGCGGTTCTCGCGCCGGGTGCGCCCGGGCAGCAAGGGCGAGCTGATCGTGGGCGACGCGGCCGGCGCGGCCGTGGTGTCGCGCGGCGCCGGGCCGGGCGCCGGCCTGTGGGACTCGCTGCTGATCAGCGACGGCTCCGGCCGCGAGACGGTCACCGTGTACCCGCCCAACGGGTGGATCAAGAGCAGCCGCGAGCTGGTCTCCATCGCCGCCGACTCCCACGCCGATCTGGCCGCCCGGATGCTGGCCCGCTCGGGAACGAAGATGGACGAGATCGACTGGGTGGTGCCGCACCCGGGAACGGGCCAGCTGCACACCGCCGTACGGGAGCGTCTCGGCATCCCGGAGGAACGCTTCGTCACCAACTACGAGACCCGGGCGAACACCGGCAGCGCCTCGGTACCGATCGTCCTCTCGGAGATGACGCGCGAGGGCAGGCTGAAGGCCGGGGACCTCTGCTACACGCCCACGGTGGGCTCGGGCTGGTACTACGGAGGGCTGCTCTTCCGTGTCTGAGCAGACAACGACAACGGTGCCGCGCACCGGCGTTCGCGGCACCGCCCTGGTCACCGGCGGCAGCCGGGGCCTCGGCTCCGCCATCGCCCGCCATCTGGCCGCCGTCGGCTGGCACACCGTGATCTGCGGGCGCGACCCGGAGAGCCTGGACGCCGGGGTGAAGGCGGCGGCCGACGACGGGCTCGTCCTGCACGCCGTGCGGGCGGACGTCACCGACGAGCGGTCGGTGGCCGCACTCTTCGAGCGGCTGGCCGAGGACGCCCCGCCGCTCGGGCTCTGCGTCAACAACGCGGGGAACAACTTCTCCCGCCGCCTGGTGAGCGTCAAGGAACGGAGCGACGGCCCGCCGCTGCTCTCCCCGCACCCGCTGGAGGACTTCGAGCGGGTGGTGACGTCCCTGCTCACCGGCACCTTCCTCGTCGGCCGCCACGCGGCGCAGGCGATGCTGACCGCCGGCACGCCCGGGGCGATCGTCAACATCTCCTCCACGGTCCGGCACGGCGCGTACGGGCAGTCGGCGTACTGCGCGGCCAAGTCCGGGGTGGAGGCGCTGACCCGCACCTGGGCGACCGAGCTGGGCGAGTACGGCATCCGGGTCAGCGCGGTGGCTCCCGGCGTCATCGACGGTGAGGCGCTGCGCCGCCGTTCGGCGGCGAACGAGCGGCACGCGGCCTACATGACCGACCTCCGGCGCCATGTGCCGCTGCGCCGCTGGTGCGACGAGAGGGACGTGGCCGAGGCGGTCGCCTTCGCCGCCGACAACCCCTCGGTGACCGGCACCGTGCTGGAGGTCGACGCGGGCGGACTCCCCGCCCGCGTCCTGCCCCCGGCCGGCCGGACCCCCACAACGCGTACGACGGCCGCGGCGGCGGACCTCCCCGAGAAAGCGGAGAAAACAGCATGACCAGCGGCTTCGCACCCACCCTGCTCCAGGGCAGGACCACCTTTCTGACCGGAGCCAGCAGCGGGATCGGCGCCGTCCTGGCGACGATGCTCGCCGCCCACGGCTCCAGCGTGGCGCTCATGGCCCGCAGCGAGAAGGAGCTCCGGCTGCTGGCCGAGCGGATCGAGGCGGACGGGGGGCGGGCGGTGGCGGTCCCCGGTGACCTCACCGACGGCGCCAGTGTGCGCGCCGCCGTCCGCGAGGCCGAGGAACGGCTCGGCCCGATCGACCGGCTGGTGCACTGCGCGGGCGAGGCCCGCAACCAGGCGTTCCTGTGCGACCAGGACGAGGAGCAGTGGACGGCCACCCTCGACATCAACCTGCTGGGGGCCTTCCGGGTCGCCCGTGCGGTGGTGCCGGGGATGATGGAGCGCCGCGAGGGCAACATCGTGATGGTCTCCTCCATCGCCGGGAAGCGCGGGCTGCCCGCCAACACCTCCTACTGCGCTTCGAAGTTCGGGCTCAACGGCATGACGCAGGCGCTCGCCTCCGAGCTGGGCTCCTTCGGCGTGCGGGTCAACGCGGTCTGCCCCGGGCTCACCGACAGCCCCGCCGCCACGGACGGCGGACGGTACGGCGACGCCTTCATGTCCGCCATCGCCAAGCACCACGGCCCCCCGGACCTGACCTGGGAGCGGTACCTCAAACGCGCGGTCAACAGCACCATCCTGCGCCGCCTGGTGCGCCCCGAGGAGATCGCGGCCCAGGTGCTGTTCCTGCTCTCCGACCTCTCCGGCGGGATGACCGGACAGGCCGTCAACGTGGACGCGGGGGCTCTGTGAGCAAGGAGTACGGTCCGGGTAAGGGCGAACCGCCCCTGCCGGAGCAGCTGCTGGGTCCCGCGGCGCGCCCCTGGGCCGCCGGCCCCCGGGACGCGCTGGTCACCGGGATGGGCTTCTGCCTGCCCGGGGCGGGCGACGAGCCGGTGCGCACGGCCGAGCAGGTCTGGGCGACCGCCTCCACCGGGACCAGCCATGTCGAGCGCGGCGGCTTCCACCACGGGACCGTACGCGGCGCCCGCGAGGCGTTCGGGGAGCTGCTGCCGGACATACCGGCCCGCTATCTGCGCAGCTACGCCGACGTCCACCTCTACGGGCTGATCTCGCTGGCCGAGGCCTGCGCCGACGCCGGACTCGACCACGGGGCGGGCGAGTTGCGGGGGGCGGACGTCCTGACCGCCCGGGCCGGGGTGGACAGCAACTACGACAGCTACCGCGCGTGGCACGACGCCGATCCGGCGACGGTCAGCCCGGCGGACGCCAAGTCCCTCTTCGTACGGCTCCTGGTGGCGGGCACCTCCAGCGATGTCGGCCCCGTCCAGGCCGCGTTGCTGGGATCCACCGGCGCCAACTACACGGTGAGCTGCGGCTGCGCCTCCTCCTCGGTGCTGCTCGGCATCGCCCGCATGATGATCGCCTCGGGCCAGAGCGACCTGGTCGTGGTCACCGGGGTGGACCGCTTCGACACCGAACGGGTGCTGCACGGACACCGGTTGCGGGAGGTCGTCGAGCGCGAGGGAGTGGCGGTGCGGCACAACAGCGATCCGCCGGCCGCTCCCCGTCACGACCGGCCGATGCGCCCGTACGACGCGGCGGGCGACTGCATGAACTACGGCGACGGCTCGGTGACCCTGATCCTGGAGAGCCGCGAACACGCCGCCGCCCGCGGCGCCCGGACGCACGGAGCGGTCCTCGGCCACGCCACCACGCGCGGAGGCCTGAACAGCGCCGTCGCCATCGACACCGGCGGTACGGGGCTGGCCGAGGCGGCCCGCCGCGCCCTGGGCGACCACACCTCGCTGGGGCGGATTCCCTACGTGAACGGGGGCGGCGAGGGCGACGCGCTGTTCACCCGGATCGAGTCCAACGCCGTCCGTACCCTGTGGGGCGAGAAGTCCGAGCACGTGCTGGTGAGTTCGCAGGAGGCGTGCTTCGGGCACAGCGGTGCTCCGCTCGGCAATCTGGGCACGGCGCTGACGCTGATGATGATGCGCGAGGGAGAGGTCTGCCCCACGGCCAACTGCGTGACCCCGTCGCCCGTCTGTACCTTCGACCCGGTCCCGGGAACGAGGACGCGCGCACTGGGCTTCGACCGGGCGCTGAGCTTCAACTACCAGGTGGGCGGGGTCAACAGCGCACTGCTGCTGGGAGGTGGCGATGTCCGCTGAGCTGCCCCTGCTGCGGCTTTCCGGCGCCGGGTTCGTCCTGCCGGGGCCGGACGGCCGCGCCTGCACCGACCTGGACACCTTCTGGGGCGTGGTGCGCGACGGGGCGAGCTGCCTCTCCCCGTACGCGCACCCCGAGCTCCCCCTCCGTATCGCCGGAACCGTGAACGGCTGGGATCCGGAGGCCGAACTCCCGCTGTCGGAGCGGCAGATACGTCGCTCCTCACGCGCCGGGCTGATGGCCACGGGTGCGGTGCACCGGGCGCTGGAGCACGCCGGGCTGAGCTCGGACGACCTCGATCCGGACCGTACCGCGCTCGTCGCCTGCTCGCTCCAGTTCGCGTTCCCGGAGACCGAGCGCTACTACGACCTGGCCCGGGACAAGGGGGTCGCCGCCCTCGGCATGGAGTACTGGCTCAACGGGACCCCGCCCAGCGTGGTGGGCACCGTGGCCTCCGGCCTCCGACTGCCGTGTCAGACGTTGAGCGTGGCGGGCTCCTGCAATGTGGCGCTGCGGACCCTCCACCTCGTCCAGCAGATGTTCCGGTGCGGGGACATCGACCGCGCGATCGTCGTCGGCGTGGACACCACGGTGGACCCGGTCTTCGTGGCGGGCACCAGCCACACCGGGCGCAGCGGCTACCGCGCGTCCTCGCTCTCCGACGACCCCGCCGACGTCCGGCCGCACGACGAGATCCAGACCGGCAACGCCACCGGGGAGGGCGCGCTCGCCGTCGTCCTGGAGGACCCGGCGGCGACCGGGAACCGCCCGGGGCTGCTGCACCGCGCGCATCTGCGCACCTCGCGCTCCAACGGCCCCTCCACCGTCGCCACCGGACCTCCCGCCAACGTGGTGGGCGACGTACTGGCCACGCTGGCTTCGGCCCGGCGCGGCCCGGGCGACCTGGCGTTCGTCAACGACTACGCGGACGGCAACCGGTTCGTCGAGGACCACCTGTGCCAGGCGCTCGCCGGGGTGAGGGAGGCGGCCGGGTACGGCGGCGAACTGCGGCTGACCAACCAGGAGGCGGTCTTCGGGCATGTCGCCGGGACCGGCGGCCTGGTCAAACTCCTCGGCAGCCTCCTCATGCTGCGCCACGGCCGTATCGCCCCCAGCGCCAACACCCTGGTCCCGTACGCGGGTCTGCCGGGCGATCCGGTGCTCGCGGGGGGCCTGGCGACCGGCGGCGACAGCGCCCTGGTGCTCGCCTCCGGGGCGGGCGGCGACGCCACGAGCATGGTCATCGAATACGAAGGCGGCGACTTGCCATGACCCACGTCCACAGCACGGCGACACGGCCCGGGACGGCCTCCGGAGGAGACCCGTCGCGGGCGCCGGTCAGCACCCGCGTGGTCGTCGACGCCGCCGGGGGCGACGGCCCTGCCGCCGGGGCCCTCTCCGACGCGCTCACCGCGCTCGGCCTCGCCCCGGAGGCTCCGGCCCCCGAGGCACCGGACACCGACCGCGCCGATTCCGGCGCCCCCGCCCCGGCCGCCTACTGCGCGCTGCTGCTCGGCGAGGAGGCGTACGGCGCCGGCCCCTCGCCGGGGCTGGAGCGCGCACGTGTCCGGGCCGCCGCACTGGCGATGGCGGCGGCGGGCCGGGGACGGCTCGTCCTGGTGACCGACGCGACGGGCGAGACGCACGCCGGAACCGACCCCGACCGGTACGCGCGGCTCGCCGCCGACCGGGCCTGGTGGCAGCACCTGGTCACCGAGGTGGCCGGGCGCGGCGTCAACGGCAACACCGTGGTCACCGGCTACTCCCCCGGCCTGGGTCACCGGCTGTCCGCCGTGGCCGAGGCCGGACTGCTGCGCTATCTCGTGCAGCGCCGGGCCACCACGGCCGCCGATGTGGCGGCCGCCGTCGCCTTCCTGCTCTCCGAGGGGTGCTCGTATCTGGTCGGCGAGACCCTGCCGGTCGACGGAGGCGCGGGCCTCGGCCAGATCCCGTCCCTGCCCGCCGGCCCGCCGCCCACCGCCCCCGCGCCGCGCCGCGGTGCTCCGCGGGAGCAGCCGCCGCCGGAGCCGGTGACCGGCCAGGACCTCCTGGGCCACAAGGTGCTGGTGGCGGGTGCGAGCAGCGGCATCGGCCGGGCCGCAGCCCTGCACCTGTCCGGACGCGGGGCCGACGTGATCCTGGCCGCCCGCCGGACGCAGGCGCTGGAGGAGGTCGCCGCCGAGATCGAGGCCGGGGGCCGGCAGGCCTGGACCCTGCGCTGCGACCTCTCCGACGCCGAGGACGCCGCTTCCCTGGGCGAACGGGCCTGGAAAGCGGCCGACGGCGTCACCGCCCTGCTGTACGCGGCGGGGCACCTGGGGTTCAGTCCGGTCGGCGGCGATCCCGCTTCCGCCGCCCGGACCTTCGCGGTGAACCTGCACAGCTTCGTCGCCGTCACCGAGTACCTGGCGGCCCGCTGGCGGGACGAGAAGACGCCCGGCGCGGTGGTCGGGGTCTCCTCGGTCAGCTCCACGCTCAGCCCGGTGGCGGGCCTGGAGTACTACGGGGCGAGCAAGGCCGCGATGGCGCAGTACATCCGCTGCCTCGCCGTCTCGGTGGGCCGCCACGGCATCCGCGCCAACTGCCTGGCCCCGGGCATCATCGAGACGCCGATGGGCGACGCGGCGGGACCCGACCACCGGCGCGGCTGGATCAGCCGGATACCGGCCGGGCGGGTCGGCGACCCGCGCGAGGTGGCGGCGGTCCTCGGCTACCTGCTGAGCGGCTCGGCCTCCCGGGTGACCGGCGCCGTGCTGCGCGCGGACGGCGGCTTCGGCCTCGGCGACGTGGCTCCGCTGCGGCCGGGTTACCCGGAACCGGCCTCCCCGCAACCCGCGTTCCCGGTGCTGACGGAGGTGGAGAACCGGTGAGCGCCGACGCGGAGAATGGCGGCGCCCCGGTCGCCCTCGTCGCCGGCGCCTCGTCCGGGATCGGGGCCGCCGTCGCCCGCCGACTGGCGACACGCGGCAGCGCCGTGGCGCTGGTCGGGCGGCGGGAGGCCGAGTTGAAGGAGGTCGCGGAGTCGATCCGCGCGGCCGGGGGAACCGCGCTGTCGCTCGCCCTGGACCTGGCCGAGCCGGGCGCCCCCGCCGAGGCGGTCGCCGCCACCGCCGCCGGGCTGGGGCCGGTCGGGCTGCTGGTGTGCAGCGCGGGCGCCATCCGGCTGGCCGCCGTCCACGAGACGGAGGAGCGGCACTGGGAGCGGCAGTTGCGGGTGAACCTCACGGTGCCGTTCCTGCTGGCCCGCGAGGTGCTGCCCGGCATGCGGGAGCGAGGCTTCGGCTGGGTCGTGAACATCGGCTCCGGCGTCGGCTCGGAGGTGGTGCCGGGCAGCGGCGGCTACGGCGTCAGCAAGCACGCCGTGCACCGGCTGACCGAACTGATCCACGAGGAGAACCGCGACCTCGGGATCCGCGCGGTCACCGTCGCCCCGGGCTGGGTCTCCACCCGGCTCGCGGCCCGGCCCGCCGACCTCGGGGTGCCCGAGGAGGAGGTGCTGGACGCGGAGGACATCGCGGACACCGTCGGGTGGCTGCTGGACCGTCCGGCCCGGATGAGCGTCGGCCCGCTGATCCGCGTCGAGCCCTCGGCGAGCCGGGCCGCCGCCGGTGACGCCATGACCCGCCATCTGACCCTCTCCCGCGCCGAGGGCGCCGGACCGGACGCCAAGGAGGCCCCCTGATGGGCAGGACCACCCTCATCGAACACGACGTGCCGGTGGAGATGCGCGACGGGACGGTGTTGCGGGCCGATGTGTGGCGCGCCGCCGATGGACCGGCCTCGCCCGCCGTGCTCTTCCGCACCCCGTACGGCAAGTCCCCGCTGGGTCTCGCCACACTCACCCCGGCCCAGTGCGTGGACCGGGGGTACGCGGCGGTCGTGCAGGACACCCGGGGCCGGTTCGGCTCGGAGGGAGAGTGGGCGCCGCTGGACTGGTCCCAGGAGGGGCCTGACGGGTACGACACCGTCGAGTGGACCGCCGGGCAGCCGTGGTGCGACGGGAACGTGGCCATGGCGGGGACCTCGTACCAGGCGATCGTCCAGTGGCTGGCCGCGATGGAGAAGCCGCCGCATCTGCGGGCCATCGCGCCCACCATGTCCACCTCGGCCCCCTTCGACGCCGAGCAGCTCGGCGGCTTCCTGCGGCTGGACCACCTCACGAGCTGGCTCGGCCTGACCGCGCTGGAGTGGGTGCAGCGCCGGGCGGCGGCGGGCGACCCGGTGGACGGGGCGGTCGTCGCCGAGGTCGTGCAGCTGCTCACCTCACCCGAAGTTCCGCTACGCCGCTGGCCGTTGTCGACCATCCTCGACTTCGAGGGGTTCCCCGGCCGGCTGCGGGACATCTTCGCGGGGCGGGTGGCGACGGTGGCCGACTACCACCTCGGCGAGGTCGGTGTGCCCACCTTCTCGGTCGGCGGCTGGTACGACGTGTTCTCCCACGGCACGATCGAGCTGCACCGCGCCATGCGCGCCCAGGACCCGGTGGCGGGACGGCACGAGCTGGTCGTCGGACCCTGGGTGCACTCCGGTCAACTGCCTCAGGTGCAGGGCGAGGTGAACACGGGGCCCTACGGTTCGGCGCAGGGCGCGCGGTTGGCCGATCTGCACCTGGACTTCTTCGACCGCCATCTGCGGCCGGCCGGGGGGACGACGGGCCGGGACTCCGGCGGGGACGTGCGGTACTTCCTCTTCGGCGACGACGCCTGGCACCGGGCCGCGAGCTGGCCGCCGCCCGAGGCCGTCGACGCGCCCTGGTACCTGGCGGGTCCGGTCGACGGCGACGGGGGCGGCAGGCTGCTGCCCGCGCCGCCCCAGGAGGCCCCGGGCCACGACGCGTTCACCTACGACCCGGAGGACCCGGTGCCCTCGCACGGCGGACGGGTGCTCCAGCTCGGCAGGCTGGCGGCGGGCCCGCTCAACCAGGCGCATCTGGAGGGCAGGCCGGACGTGCTCTGCTACACCTCCGAACCGCTCACGGAGGCGCTGGACGTCGTCGGCCGGCAGCGGCTGCGGCTCCGCTTCGGCTCGGACGCGTCCGCCACCGCCGTGGTCGCCAAGCTCACCGACGTACACCCGGACGGGCGTTCGCTGCTCGTGGCCGAGGCCAGCCTCCGGCTGGAAGCCGGCGGGGACGGCCCCCGGGACGAGCCCTACGAGGCCGATCTGCTGCTCGGGGACACCGCGTGGCGCTTCGCCCCCGGGCATCGGCTGCGAGTCCACGTCACCAGCAGCAACTTCCCCCATCTGGACCGGCACCCCAACATCCCGGGCCCGGTCGGCGAGGCGGAGCACTGCCGCACCGCCCGCCAGTCGGTCTGGTACGGAGGCCCGTACGAGAGCGTGCTGCGGCTGCGGATCCTGCCCGCGACGAGCACCGGGGAGTCCGCGTGATCGACGATGTGCTCGACCCGGCGTCCGCCGCCGTGCCCACGGCGGAGCAGTGCGTGCTGGGCCCCCTGCTCAGGCGCCGGGCAGCGGCCACGCCTACGGCGCCGTACGCGCTGATGCCGGACGGTGGCACCTGGACGTACGCGCGCACCCTCCGGGAGACCGAGGAGACGGCCGCCGCGCTCCAGGCGCTGGGCGTCGTCCCGGGCGAACTGGTGCTGAGCTGGCTGCCCAACGGACCCGACGCCCTGCGCGCCTGGTACGGGGTCAACCTGGCGGGCGCGGTCCTGGTCCCGCTCAACATCGCCTACCGGGGCGCGATCCTGCGTCAGGTGATCGCCGACAGCGGAGCCGAGGTGCTGATCTGCCGGCCGTCGCTGGCGACCCGGCTGGAGGAGTCGGACGACGGTATGGGGGCGGTGCGCACGGTGGTCCTGCTGCCGGGGCCCGAGGACGCGCCCCAGGACGTGGCGGCGCTCGCCGGGCGGCTGGCCACGCGCTTCCGGGTGGAGACCGGACTGCGCGCGGACCGGGCGGAGTTCGCCGAGCCGGTGCCCGCGCCGCGGCCGTGGGACCCGCAGACCGTCATCTACACCTCCGGGACGACCGGCCCGTCCAAGGGCGTCGTCTCCTCCTACGCGCACCTGTACAGCAGTTGTACCGCCGCCTTCCACGGCATGGCCGGGCCGGAGGACCGCTATCTGCTGCAACTGCCGCTGTTCCACGCCGGCGGCACGATCGGCGCGTACGGGATGCTGGTGCACGGCGGTTCGGTGACGGTCGTGCCCGCGTTCACCACCGCCGAGTTCTGGCCGCTGATCCGGCGGACGGGGACGACCCTGTGCACGCTGCTCGGCGTGATGGCGACCTATCTGCTCAAGCAGCCGCCGCTGCCGCAGGACACCGCGCACCCGCTGCGGGCGGCCTACGTCATCCCGTTCACCGAGGGGGCGACGGAGTTCTCCAAGCGGTTCGGGGTCCCGGTCCGCGCGCTGTTCAACATGACCGAGGTGTCGTGTCCGGTGCTCTCCGCGCCGGACCGGCACCCCGGCGTACCGATGCACTGCGGGGAGCCCCGGCCGGGCATCGCCGCGCGGGTCGTCGACGACCACGACCGTGAGGTGGCGGCCGGCGAGGCGGGCGAGCTGGTGCTGCGCGCGGACCGTCCGTGGTCGTTCCTCAGCGGCTACCTCGGCCGGCCCGCCGAGACGGCCGCCGTCTGGCGCAACGGCTGGTTCCACACCGGGGACACCTTCCGCCGCGCCCCGGACGGCGGGCTGGTCTTCGTGGACCGCAAGAAGGACGCCATCCGCCGGCGCGGCGAGAACATCTCCTCCTTCGAGGTGGAGGCGCAGGCGGTGGCCCACCCGGGGGTGCTGGAGGCGGCGGCGGTGGCGGTGCCCGGCGACGAGGGCGAGGACGAGGTGCTGCTGGTGGTGGCGGGCCGCGACCCCTCGGCCCCGGTCGACCCGGCGGCGCTGCTGGAGTTCCTGCGGGAGCGGCTGGCCCACTTCATGCTGCCGCGCTACATCCGGGTGCTGCCCGAGCTCCCGAAGACCCCCACCGGCAAGCCGACCAAGCACACGCTGCGCGCCGAGGGCGTGGTGGCGGGGACGTGGGACCGCGAGGCCGCGGGCATCCGGATACGCAGGGAGAAGATCGTATGAGCCAGGAAGCATCGCGGGCGGGCCAGGAGCCCCCGGCCGAGTGGGCGGGGGCGGCGACCGAGTCGTTCGCGCACTTCGCCGACCGGGTGGACACCAAGGAGGACGTACCGCTGCGGGCCTCGCTGGAGGGCGGGGTCGCCACTCTGACGCTGGACCGGCCGCACCGCCGCAACAGCCTCGACCTGACGCTCTCCCGCCATCTGCTGCTCGGTCTGATGTGCGCGGGCGACGACCCCCGGGTGCGTACGGTCGTGATCACCGGGAGCGGCGGGGCGTTCTGCGCGGGCGACGACGTCGGGAGCGTGCGGCGGTGGCGGCTGGGCGACCGGGCGGACACCCCCTTCGACCCGATCACCTCGGACGCCCACTACCTGCGGGTCTGCGAGGCGATCCTGCATCTGCCGAAGCCGGTGGTCGTGGGGCTGACCGGGGCGGCGGCGGGCGCCGGGGCGGAGATCGCCTGCGCCGCCGACTTCCGGCTGGCGGACACCCGTGCCTCGATCGGCAGTTGTCTGGCCGGGGTCGGGCATGTGGGGAACGTGGTCCTGATGTCCCGGCTGACCGGTCCGGCGCGGGCGACGGAGATCTACCTCACCGGGCGGATGGTCTCGGGGGCCGAGGCGGTGCACCTGGGACTGTTCGACCGGCTCTGCGAACCGGAGGATTTCGACCGCGAACTCGCCGCACTGGCGAGCCGGTTCGCGGCGCTGCCGACCGCTTCGGTGGGGCTGTTCAAGGAGTTGCGGGAGCGGAGCTGGGGGCAGCCGGCCGAGTACGGGCTGCGGCTCCAGGACACGTACCACCTGAAGACACACGCAACGGTGGCCGACGCCCGGGAGGGGATGGCCGCGTTCGCGGAGAAGCGGCCGCCCCGCTTCACCGGCGCCTGACCGGTCCCGGGAGCCCCGTCCGGTACCGGCCCGGAACCTCTGGCCGCACCGGCACGGACCGGACGGGGCTCCCGGCCACCGCTGCCGCGACCCGTCCGGACCGCTTCTCTTTGCGGCTGCGACGGAGAGAGTATTCTGATTCTGATGAACGAAACACTCCGACACCGTCGCCCGGCGGCCTCGCCGCCTCCGACACCGCCCCTGCCCGCGCTCACCGTCGGCCCCGGCGTGCAGGCCCCCCGATGACCGGCCCCGACAGCCGGACCGCCACCGGGGCCCGCGTCGAGGAGACGGCGCACAGCATCGACGTCTCCGGCGCCCGGCTGCACTACTGGACCGCCGGAGCGGCGGACCGCCCGGGGATCGCGCTGACCCACGGCGCCGGGGCCGACCACCGCATGTTCGATCCGCAGATCCCGGCTCTGGTCGGCGCGGGCTATCGCACCCTGCGCTGGGACGTGCGCTACCACGGGGCCTCCGCCTCGGGCACCGGCAGATTCCGTACGGTCTACGCGGCGCGGGACCTGGCAGCGCTGCTCGACGCGGCGGGGATGCCCAGGCCCGTGGTGCTGCTGGGCCAGTCGATGGGCGGCAACATCGCGCAGGAGTATCTGCGCCGACGGCCCGACGAGGTCGCCGCGCTCGTGGTGATCGGCTCCACTTCCAACACCCTGCCCATCACCCGGGCCGAGCGGCGCGGCCTGGCGCTCTCCCGCGCCTTCATGCGGTTGGTGCCCTACCGTCGGCTGACCCGGTCGATGGCCAGGGCTTCGGCGGAGGACCCCGGGGCCCGGACGTACCTGCGCGAGACCTTCCTGGCCAACGGGAGGCGGTCCTTCCTCACCACCTGGGACGGCATGACCCGTGCGATCGACCCCTCCCCCGACTACCGGGTCGAGAAGCCCGAACTTCTCATCTGCGGTGAACACGACAGCACGGGTAACATCCGCTCGGCGATGGAACGGTGGAGCGAACGCGATCCCCACAGCGAGTTCCACGTGATCCCCGGTGCCGGACATGTCGCCAATCTGGACCGTCCCGACGAGGTCAACCGGCTGACCGTCGCCTTCCTGAAGGCCTGAGCCCCAGCGAGACCATGACTGACCACGATGACACGCCCGACGCGGGAGCCCTCCCGGTGCCCGGCTCCGACGGCTTCAGCGACGCCGAGGCCGCCTTCATCAGCGCGATGGGTTCGCTGATGGAGCGCTGGGGTCTCCCACAAGCCACCGGCCGCCTCTTCGGCTACCTCCTGCTGCGCAACAAGCCGGTGGACCTCGACACCATGACCCAGGAACTCGGCCAGGCCAAGAGCGGGCTCAGCGTGGCCGCCCGCCAGTTGGAGGCCTGGTCCCTCGTACGGCGGTCCACCAGGGCCGGCAGCAGGCGCATCGACTACGAGGCGGTGGGCGACCTCCAGCACCTGCTGCTGGTGAACAACGCCCACATGCGCAAGTTCACCGAGACGCTGACCTCGGGGATCCCGGTGGCGCGCGGCGAGGCCCGGGACCGACTGGCTTCGCTCGCCGGCCTGTTCAACGGGTACGTGGAGCAGACAGAGGCGCTGGTGGCCGCCTGGGAGGCCCGACGCGCCGCCTCCTGAGCCCGGCGCGTGCCCGGACGTCTCGGCGGACGCACCCACGGCACAGCCGTTCCCCCTCTCCGTTCCTCCTCCCGCGCCTCCGCCGTTCCTCTACTCCGTTCCCCTTCTCCTCTTCTCCTCCTCCTTTCCTTCCTCCTCCCGATGGAGTGACTGTGAACGTGTCGTCCGTCCCCCTACCGGGCAACGGAACAGCGGTGGCCACCGCCGCGACGGATCCCGGGGTCCGGACCCGCCCGCCGGTCGTGGACGCCTGCTCACTGGTGTACGACGACGCGGGCTGGCGGGCGTACCTGAACCGTCTGGGCGACAACGCCCCTGAGTACCTGGACGTCTTCTCCGCCTCGTTCTGCCGGTACTTCGGCGCCTCGCACCCCGCGTACCGCGACGCGCTCGCCGTCCGCCGGCAGGACGCGATCGACGTGCTCCTGCCGCCGGGCCGGCCGCCCTTCGACCTGGCCGGGCATCTCGCGGACCGGGAGCGGCAGGGCGTGACGGGCGAGTTCGCCATGGGCTCGGCGGAACGGCTGCCCGACGGCCGTACGGTCAACGAGTGGCTGCTGGAGACCGTACGGGAGGTACGCGACCGGATCCACGTCTGGGCCGGGATCTCCCTGCGCGACCCCGTCGCCGCGCTGCGGGAGCTGGAACGATCGCTGGCGGCCGGGGCCACCGGGCTGTGCGTCATCCCGTTCCTGGACGGCACCGACCCGGCCGACCCGCGGTTCGCCCCGGTCTGGGACGCCGCGGCCTCGGCGCGGCTGCCGGTCTGGCTGCACACCGGTCACCACTTCGCCCGGAGCCATCCCAGCGGTCTGGGCAGCTGGCGTACGGTCGAGGCGCTGGCGGGCCGCCACCGCGAGCTGCTGCTCGTCGCCGGGCACGCGGGCTGGCCCGATGTGCAGGAGATGCTGCTCACCGCCGCCCGTCACCCGGGGGTCTACCTGGAGTTCTCCTCGCACCGGCCCCGGCACATGTCCAAGCCCGGCTCGGGCTGGGAGCCGCTGCTCCACCACGCCCGGGGGATGGCTCGCGACCGGGTCCTGTTCGGCACCTCGACCTGGGTCAATCCGGGACCGACGGGACCGCTGGCCGATGAGCTGGCCGCCCTCCCGCTCCGCGCCGACGTGGTAACCGCCTGGCTCTCGGGCAACGCGGAGGCGCTGGTCGCCCGCGCGGCCGGGACGCACCGGGGCTGAGCGCGCCGGGAGCCCTCCGGATGGTTCGGAGCGTCCGGAGGGGGCAGGCGATACGCCGGACGGCCGATCGCCGCCGCCCCGTCGGAAGCCTCTTTCCGGCACACGTGAGCGGAAGGCGGATCCTGGCCCGACCGGGCCTACCGTCGGCCTGGTCAGCCACCCCGACCAACGGAGATGTACGACATGGCAAAGATCCTTTTCGTGGTGTCCGGTGCGGACCACTGGAACCTGGCGGACGGCACGGCCCACCCCACGGGCTTCTGGGCCGAGGAGGCCGTGGCTCCGTACCGGGCGTTCACCGGCGCCGGGCACGAGGTGGTCGTCGCCACCCCGGGCGGCGTCGTCCCGACCGTGGACCGCGGCAGCCTGGCGCCCGAGGTCAACGGCGGCCAGGAGGGCGCCGACGCCGTGGCGGCCGGTCTTGAGGCGTTCGAGGAGCTGCGGCGGCCGATCGCGCTGGAGGACGTCGACCCGGACGCCTACGACGCCGTCTTCTACCCCGGTGGCCACGGCCCGATGGAGGACCTCGCGGTGGATCCCGTCTCCGGGCGGCTCCTCGCCCATGTGCTGGCTTCGGGCAAGCCGCTCGGTGTGGTCTGCCACGGTCCCGCGGCGCTGCTGGCCGCGACCGGCCCCGATGGCAAATCCGCGTTCGCCGGGTACCGGCTGACCGGATTCACCAACGCCGAGGAGACCCAGGCGGGCTTCGCGGACAAGGCGAAGTGGTTGCTCCAGGACCGGCTGGTCGCGCTGGGCGCGGACTTCCAGGAGGGTGAGCCCTGGGCGCCGTTCGTGATCACCGACCGGAACCTGATCACCGGTCAGAACCCTTCCTCCTCCGCCCCGTTGGCCGCCGAAATGCTCCACCGGCTGGGCTGACCGGCCGACCGGCCGGGACGTTCAGACCCAGTCGCGCCGTGCGGGCGGCTCACAGAGTTCCAGAACCACCTCGCCCGTCTCCGGCTCGTCCCCGGAAACGGGCCGGACGCGCGCGCCGACCGTCACCAGGTGCGGAGCCGCCCCCACGATCCGGCAGCGGAAGACGAACCCCTCGGAGAACCGCACGAGGGACTCGTTGCGCGCCGCCTCGGTGTAGCGGTGGACCACGGCGGTCCGGACGACCACTCCGTGGCCGGTGGTGCGTTCGGGCTCCAGTTCGCTCGACGCGCACACCGGGCAGAGCAGCCGCCGGAACGAGGCGGTGCCGCACCAGCGGCAGCGGTTGTAGGAGAGGCCGCACTCCTCGTGCGCCTTCTGGACGGTGCCCATCGCTGTCTGGGACACGGCTCGACCCCCTGCGCTCGACTCGGACGCGCCGCACCTGCGCTGCGGGCGCGTCCGCACCATATGGCACTCAGTGCCGGACAGTAAAGGCACTGAGTGCCCATTGGTATTCAGTTCTCACCGACGGCCGCCTCGATCTGCTGCACGACACGCCACATCGGGGTGCCCTTCCGCGCGACCATCACGATCACCTCGCCGTCACCGGAGACGGGAAAGAGGGAAGCGGGAACGGAGTCGGCGGACGAGGGGGCCACGGGAAGGGGCGCGTTCGAGCCGGGCACGGAACGCCCCGGAAGCCCTTCCGCTCCCCCGTTCCCCCCTTCCGGCGGCGGCGCGCCCGCCTCCGCCGCGGACCGCCCCCACACCTCGCGCACCAGAGCGAGCGCGTGATCGACGGCTGCCTCGGGGTCGCCCTCGCCGCCCGAACGCAGCCACAGCCGAAGCCCGTTGTTGTGCGCGGCGACCACCGAAGCGGCGATCACCTCGGCCCTCAACTCACCGTCCCCGCCCTTACCGAACCGGCCGCGCAGATGCCCGGCGAGGGTCTGCTCGTAACGGCGCACCACCGACAGTTCGTACGTACGCAGCCCCGGCACCTCCCGGGTGAGGCGGTAACGCTGCACGGAGAACTCCGGGTTGGCCGCGTACATCCGCAGCACGATGCGGGCGGCGTCGCACACCGCGCCGACCGGGTCGCCGTCGTCGACGGCGGCCAGGAACTCGGTCATCTCGACGAGGCAGCGCTCATGATCCGGGAAGACCGCGTCCTCCTTCGACGGGAAGTACCGGAAGAACGAGCGCCTGCCCACACCGGCCCGCGCCACGATGTCGTCCACGGTCGTCCGTTCGAAGCCCCGCTCCAGGAAGAGCTGGAAGGCCGCCTGCGCGAGCACCTCCCGCATGGGTGCCTTCTTCTCGGGTCCTCGTGCCTCGCTCATGCGGCGAAACGTAGCACCGGAAGGAGCATTTTGGCACTGCGTACCTTTACAGAGGGTACTGAGTGCCATAATCTGTCCATCAGTACGAATGACACCCAGGTGGGACCACACCCAGGTAGGCAGGAGAGCCGGCGTGAGCTTGAGGATCGTTGTCTGTGTGAAGTACGTGCCCGACGCGACCGGTGACCGGCGTTTCGCCGATGACCTGACGCTGGATCGTGAGGATGTCGACGGTCTGTTGTCGGAGCTGGACGAGTACGCGGTCGAGCAGGCGTTGCGGATCGCTGACGGGGCGGACGATGCGGAGATCACCGTGGTGACGGTGGGTCCGGAGGATGCCAAGGACGCGTTGCGCAAGGCGTTGTCGATGGGTGCGGACAAGGCGGTTCACGTCGAGGACGACGATCTGCACGGCAGTGATGTGATGGGTACGTCGCTGGTGCTGGCGAGGGCTGTGGAGAAGGCCGGGTACGACCTGGTGATCTGCGGGATGGCGTCGACGGACGGTGTGATGGGTGTGCTGCCGGCGTTGCTGGCGGAGCGGCTGGGTGTTCCTCAGGTGACTTTGCTGTCGGAGGTCGCGGTGGACGGTGGTGTGGTGACGGGGCGGCGTGACGGTGACACGGCGTCCGAGCTGCTTGAGGCGTCGCTTCCCGCGGTGGTGTCGGTGACCGACCAGTCCGGTGAGGCCCGTTACCCGTCGTTCAAGGGGATCATGGCGGCGAAGAAGAAGCCGGTGGAGTCCTGGGATCTGGACGATCTGGGTCTGGAGGCGGACGAGGTCGGTCTGGCGGGTGCGTGGACGGCGGTCGATTCGGCCACCGAGCGTCCGGCGCGGACGGCGGGCACGATCGTGAAGGACGAGGGTGAGGGGGGCAGGCAGCTCGCCGAGTTCCTCGCGGGCCGGAAGTTCATCTAGTCCGCATGTCCTTCCCCGCTGTTCCTCTCTCTCGTCTCTCTCGTCCTTTCTCGTCTGGAGTGCGTTGTCATGGCTGAAGTTCTTGTTCTGGTCGATCATGTGGACGGTGCGGTCCGCAAGCCCACCCTGGAGCTGCTGACGCTGGCCCGGCGGATCGGTGATCCGGTCGCCGTGGTGCTGGGTGCCGGTGCCGGGGCGGCCGCGTCGGTGCTGGGTGAGCATGGTGCGGTGAAGGTCCTGACTTCGGATGCCCCGGAGTTCGCGGACTTTTCGGTGGTGCCGAAGGTCGATGCCTTGCGGGCGGCGTTCGAGGCGGTGTCGCCGGTCGCGGTGCTGGTGGTGTCCTCTGCGGAGGGCAGGGAGGTCGCCGCCCGTCTCGCGCTGCGGGTGGGTTCCGGCATCATCACCGATGCCACCGATCTGGAGGCCGGTGACCAGGGTGTGGTGGCGACGCAGGCCGTGTTCGCCGCGTCTTACACGACCAGGTCCCGGGTTTCCAGGGGTGTTCCGGTCATCACGGTGAAGCCGAACTCGGCTCCCGTCGAGCCGGCCCCGGCGGCCGGTACGGTCGAGGCCCTGCCGGTGGTCTTCGGTGAGTCGGCGACGGGGACGAAGGTGACGTCGCGGACGCCGCGTGAGTCGACCGGGCGTCCGGAGCTGACCGAGGCCGCGAT